>CAVRYV010000022.1:0-346307 GCA_963725555.1 uncultured Pseudomonadota bacterium
CGAGATCGTCATATTTCGATTCGCTCTCGGTGAGGCCGAGCCGCCAGCGGTAATTGTGCAGGACGATTTCAACATGATCCGGATTGTCGAGGGCCACGGCGCTACGATCAAACGTAGCGTCGTCGAACCCCCATTGCGGGGAAGCGAGCTGCCAGATCAGCTTGGCGAAATCGTGCCGGGGCCTTCCGTAGCCGGCGCGGCCGCGTTCGGTCGCGAAATAGAATTGATACCACCATTGCAGTTCGGCCCTAGGCGGCAATGGCGTTCTGCCTGCCTCCTGGCTCGCGATCAGATAGCCACTGACCGAGACGAAAGCCATCGCAGCGTTCAGGCCAGAGCGCCGCAATGATATTGGCGGTGCGCGCACCCCAATCGAAGCCGGCGATTGTGGCAGTTTCGATTCCGAGAGCATCCATCAACGCGAGAATATCTACGGCTAGCGCGGCGGACTGCCCGTTGCGCATTGTCTCATCGGAGAGAAACCGCGTCGTGCCGTAGCCGCGCAGATACGGAACGATCACGCGGTAGCCGGCCTGCGCTAGCATAGGCGCGACGTCGACGAAGCTATGTATGTCGTAGGGCCAACCATGTAGCAGGATCGCCACTGGACCCTTTGCTGGGCCCATTTCGGCATATCCGACATTCAATAAGCCCGGCGTCGATCTGCTTCAGTTGGTCCGAACGAGGTATTGGTGCCTGGCTTTGTGGCGGCGATCGTCGCTGGGTTTGCGTTGCCGGAGCTCTAGCGCTGGCGGACGAAGCACGGCCAAGCCCGGCAGCCAGCGTTCCGGCCGCGATACAGAAGAAATGACGACGATGGTGATCGATTTCGTGGGACATATTGTCTCTCCCGATCTTATAAAGGGCAGCTGCCCGACGTCAGGGCGCATTGACAAAAGGTTCGTCAGACGAGGTTGATGACGACGTCGACGTTCCCGCGAATTGCCTTCGAATACGGACAAGTCTGGTGCGCTTCGTTGAGCAGGGCCTGTGCGACTTCGCGATCGATCCCAGGCACGCTGACGTGAGGCGCGCGCGGAGAAAAAGGCACCCTCGTCCAGGTTCAGATCCACCTCGGCATCAATGGCGAGATCCTCCGGAAGCCTGATCTTGCGCTTGCGGGCAGCGATCCCCATCGCGCCTTCGAAGCACGCCGACCAACCGGCGGCGAAAAGCTGCTCCGGGTTGGTGCCGATGCCGGCAACTCCCAGCGTCGAAAGCCGAACGTCGAGAAGACCATCGGAGCTGCGGGAAACGCCGTGCTCTCGGCCACCAGTCGTGTGGGTTTTTGCCGTGTACAGCAGTTTTTCGGTTTGGGTCATGATGCATTCCTTTTTCAATTGAGAGAAGTTCGAACTCGTTGTTCGTAAATTATCCGTCGAAGACTGGGGCCTCGGCTTAAAAGGCTTATGGGAAGCCCTCGGTCAGCGGTCCAGGAACGTTGTTGCCTCCCGCACGAATTGAGCTGGGAACTGGAAGATCGCGCCGTGTCCGAAATCCGGGTAGATAAGCAACTCAGCATCCGGCAAATGCTGCTGCAGGATGAAGGAGTTCACGGTCGGGACCATGAGATCGGTCTTCCCGTTCACGACCAGGACCGGCAACGCGATATTCTTCAACTTGGCATAACGGTCGCGCGCTGGAACGGCGCCCCACTCGGCAATGGCCCTTGCCTGAGCCGCCATCGCTTTCAACGACGAAGGCGTATCCTGGTCTTCGCGTTCATGGCGGCGCTTCCAATAAACGTGCCCGGCGGCCTGACTTAAGTCACTCGGATAGAAGAAGAGGTAGAGGAAATTTTCCTCGGTGGGCACTTCCTGGGTCGCGTGCCGGGTGGCAAGCTCCGGATACCCACCATGCCTTCGCCACCCTCCGGGCCTGTCCCTGCCAGGATTAGGCGGCGGACAAGCTCGGGGCGAGCGAGCACTACATTTTGGGCGACGAAGCCGCCCATGGAGAACCCGAAGAGGTCGATTTTTTTCAGACCTAGGGCGTCGACAAAGGCGATCACATGCTTGGCCATGCCTTCGATCGTGTCGGCCGGATCACCTTCGGAACTTGCGACCCCAGCGTTGTTGAATAGGATCACACTGCGGTTCTCGGCCAGACCGTCAGTCATGAGACGATCCCGATTGTCGAGACCGCCCCGGAAGTGCTGCAGGCACACCAGCGGCAATCGGTCTCCGGCTCCGAACCTCCGATAAGCGTAGCGGATACCGTTTGCTTCAACGTATTGGGTCGGAGCAGTGTTGTGGGTGCAGGGCATGGGTAAACCTCGAGGTCGGATTGGCGGTGGTGGAGATGCAGGAGGAAAGGCGGCGCGCAGTGGTCGTGGCCGCCACGCGGGATCAGCGCAAAGATCGGAAAGCGGCTCGGATCTCGCTCGCGAAGAGTTGGGGCTGTTCCCAAGCGGCGAAATGACCGCCCTTTTCGAGCTTGTTGTAATGAATGAGTTTCGGATAGGCCCGTTCTGCCCAACTCCTCGGCGCCGCATAGATTTCGTCGGGGAAGGCGCTAACGGCAACCGGAATTGTCACGCCCCGGACATCGAAGAAACCTCCACCCGTAGAAATCTGCGTAGTGTCCCAATAGAGGCGTGCGGAAGAGATCGCGGTATTCGTCAACCAGTAAAGCGTAACGTTGTCGAGGACGTCGTCCCGAGAAAGCCCCTCCATCTTTCCATCGAAGACACGTGAGATCATGCCGTAACTGCGGATATCATGATCCAGCATCCATGCGGCGAGCCCGATCGGCGAATCCACCATTCCGTACAACGTCTGTGGCCGGTTCGACATTTCTTGAGCATAGGCCAGGCCATGCTTGTAGAAATCGTCGAGTTGGTCCCACGCATGTTTCTCATCGCCCGAGAGGCCTGCGGGCGCCGGTCCGCCAACAGAAAGAGCTTTCGAAACATCGGCTGGAACCGTGGCCGCCATATTGGTGTGAATGCCGAGCAATCCCGGGGGCCGTTGCAATGCCATCACTTCCGAGATCGGCATTTCCCCAATCTCCGCCCTGCGCTACGTAACGTGTGTAGCCGAGCCGTTGCATCAATGTCGCCCATGCGCGAGCGATGGTGACGGGAGTCCACCCAGGTGCGGTCGGCTTACCCGAAAAGCCGTGGCCCGGTAGCGACGGAATCACAACATCGAAGGCGTCGGATACGCTTCCGCCATGAGCCGTGGGGTTGGTAAGCGGATCGATAATCTTCAACTGCTCGATGATCGAGCCGGGCCAGCCGTGGGTCACAATCATCGGCAGCGCATTTTCATGCCTCGAGCGAACATGTATAAAATGAATGTCGAGTCCGTTGATCTCGGTGATGAATTGCGGCAAAGCATTGAGCCGCGACTTCCACTTTGCGCCAGTCGTACTCGGTGTGCCAGTAGTGCGCGAGCCTCTGGACGGTCGCCAATTGCACGCCCTGCGATGGGCCCTTGACCGTTTCGCGGTCGGGCCACTTGGTCGCTTCACACGTTGCGCAGATCGACAATATCCGATTCGGGAACGTTGACCAAGAATGTCCGAATGGCGTCGACTTCGGTCGCTGCGCGCAAACTTGCGGGAAGTAAACTGATAGCTCCCGCGGTAGCCGCCAATGTCAGAAGGCCGCGCCGGCTCGTTGAGGAAATTATGGACATGGGGGTTTTCCTTGGCTGTACAGGGTTGTTTGGAATGTCCGTCCACCTATCAGCCGCCGTGGTATGACGCCCGTCAGGTCTTGTGAGGAGTTGTGAGCGGATGCCGCAGGGAGCAATCTCGACCGAGATCGGGTGGCGCGCAAAAATTCGCCCACCGTGTTAAGCTTATGATCAGCCAATCTGTTTTCCATCTGGCCAGCATCTTTCAAAGACCGGCTGGCAGATTGGCCGTGCTTTGGCCTGGGTCTTCAGGACGTAGCCGTGAGCCAGTAGCCGTGAGAGATAACATTATGATCGAGCCGGCGACCCCAGCCAAAGTAGTCATATCGTTTGGCCCATTCACCCTAATGCCAAGCGAAAGGCTTCTTACGCGAAAAGGAGTGGCTGTGCAGTTGGGCGCCAGGACCCTCGACACCCTAATGGCGCTGGTTTCGTTTCCGAACGAAGTCGTCAGCAAACGAGAGCTCATGGCTCGGGTCTGGCCTGACGTCACCGTGGAAGAAGGCAGTTTGCGGTTTCACATCGCCGAACTGCGCAAGTCCTAGGTGACGGCAAAGAAGTGCACGATACATCACGACCCTGGCGGGACGAGGATATTGCTTCGTGGCGCCGATTACGCGATCGTCGCAATCGCCAGATGAAACAGCGCTGCGTCCCCAGCTCCCAGCGTCAACCTACCAAATCGTTTGCCCCGAATGGTTGGAAGAGCGGATGGCGTTCTCGCGCTATCAGCGCAATTGCTCGCTTCGCGGTTCGTCACATCGTCGGTCCCGGTGGCGTCGGCAAAACCACGGTAGCGATAGCCGTGGCTCATGATTTACTGGAGGCCTTTGCTGAGGCCGTTATCTTCGTTGAGCTTGGGGCCCTCAGCGAGCCTGATCTCGTCACCACGTCGCTCTCGCTAATGCTAGGGCTGCCGGTCCAGTCCGATGATCCAACGCCCGGCCTTATCGCGCATCTGCGTGAAAAGCGCATGCTCTTGCTCCTGGACAATTGCGAGCATGTCATAGCGGCAGTCGCGTCTCTGGTAACGGAAATTTTCCCGGCTTCGCCGCAAGTCTATATTTTGGCAACCAGCCGCGAAGCATTGAGAGTTGAGGGCGAACAAATCTACCACTGGCCCCGCTTGCCTTTCCGCCGGATGATCCTGGGCTGACAGCCGCGATTGCCGTGACTTACCCTGCAATCCAACTATTCCTTGAACGGGCGGCGGCAAGTGGTGCTAAATCGAGCTCAGCGACGACAATCTTGCGATTATTGCCAGCATTTGCCAGAAACTCGACGGAATGGCGCTTGCGATGAATTGGCGGCCAGCAGGGTGCAGGCGTACGGCCTTCAGCAAACCGCCGCACTCCTCGATCAGCACTTAAGCCTGCTATGGCAAGGTCAACGCTCCGCGCCACCCCGCCAAAAGACGCTCTACGCAACGTTGGATTGGAGCTACGGGCTGCTCTCCGAGATTGAACGCTTGGTGCTTCGCCGGCTCGCGGTGTTCGTCGGATATTTCACCATTGAGGCGGCGCTAGATGTCGTAACCGACGCGGACGTCGATCGAGCGATGCTGTTTGGCGCCATCGACAGCTCGTCGCAAAGTCGATGGTGGCCCCACGGCCGATCGGGGCCATGATACGCTATCGCTTGCTGGGCACCACGCGGGCCTACCTAGTGGAAACAGGCGTTGACAATAAGGGGCTGGCTGCGCGTCACGCCCTCTACTATCGGCGATGGCTGGAACAAACGGGCGCTGAATGGCCAACATGTCGAACGCCGCCCAGCGGGCCCCTCATTTTGCCAGCCTTCACAATGTACGCGCTGCACTCGAGTGGTGCTTTGGCGTGAACGGCGACACCAAGATTGGTATAGGCTTGGTCGCCGCGGCTGCGCCAGTCTTTCTGGCGATGTCTCTGCTTACCGAATGTCACCGTTGGTCGAAGCGAGCGATCCTCGGGCTTGACGGGGCTACGCGTGGCAGCGCTGAGGAAATGCATATTCAGGCAGCTCTGGGTTTTTCGCTGATGTTCACGCTTGGCAACAGCGAACTGGCGCGCGTGGCTTTGGACAGAAGCCTCACAATTGCCGAAGAGCGTGATGATGTCCCCAATCAGCTGCAATTGCTGGGACGGATGCACATCTTCCATGAACGCATGGGGCAATTCGAACCCGCGTTGCGCTTCGCGAGGCGTAGCTCTCTTGTTTCCTCCACTCTGGCCGACCCGAGCGCCATCGCGGTCTCCCAATCTCTGCTTGGAGTTTCTCTCCATCTGGCAGGAGACCATCTTGGTGCCCGACCGAGCTTGAAGCGGCGATAAACTGCCCGGAAAGACACCGCACCACCACTGTGTACGGCTTCGACCACCACAATCGGGCATGCATTACCTTGGCAAGAACTTTGTGGTTGCAGGGCTACCCCGTCAGGGCGGCAGACCTTGCGCGCCAGACTGTCGGTGAGGCAGCGCAGATGGATCACCCCGTGACGCTGTGCATCGCCCTGATCTGGGCCGTTTCAGTGTTCCTTTGGTCAGGCGATCTCGAAAGCGCCGAAGAGAACATCGACAGGTTCATCGCTCACGCCCAGTCTCGTTCGATGGGTCCTTACCTAGCCGTGGGGCGCGGGGTCAAAGGTGAGTTGGCGATCCAACGGGGTGACGCAAAAAGTGGCGTCGAGAGTTTGAAACAATGCCTCGATGAATTGCACGCGGCGCGATACGAACTTCTTACTACGCCGTTCAACATTTCACTGATCCAGGGTCTTCTCACTATAGGCCGCTTTGACGAGGGCATGTCACTGATCGACGAAACAATCCGGCTGGTGGAAGCGAACGGCGATCTTGTTTTCATGCCCGAGCTACTGCGTGTGAAGGGCAACGCATCGTTATCCTTGCCGCAGTCGGCGTCAGGAGAAGGGGAACGTTGTTTCAGAAATTCGCTGGAATGGAGCCGTCGTCAAGGCGCACTCGCATGGGAGTTGCGAACGGCCGTCGACCTCGCAAAGTTTCTAATAAAACAGAAAAGAAGTGAGGAAGCCGAGGCACTCTTACAACCGGTTCTCGGGCGGTTCCAGCAGGGATCGGACACCGCAGATCAGCAAATTGCCCGCGAGTTGCTGCGGTCCTAAACCGATCAGTTGTAATTAAAAGACGTCCGTTGTTGATGCTGTGGACGGCTCCTCCACCGGCACATCGGTGCCATGGATGTGGGCGCTGTTAAGGCTCCCACGATTCAAAGGAGCGAGCCATGCAGACGATCACGACAATCGGCTTAGACATCGCCAAATCGGTTTTCCAGGTCCACGGCGTTGATAACACCGGCCAGGTAGTAATTCGCCGCCAGTTGAAGCGGCGCTCCGTCCTGGCGTTTTTTGAGAAGCTGCCACCATGCCTGGTTGGCGTAGAGGCTTGTGCCTCGTCTCACCATTGGTCGCGCGAACTCCAGGCGCTCGGCCATACCGTTCGGCTGATGCCGCCGGCCTACGTGAAGCCCTATGTCAAGCGCCAGAAGAATGACGCGACTGACGCAGAGGCCATTTGCGAGGCGGTCACCAGGGCCAACATGCGGTTCGTGCCGACCAAGACTCCTGAGCAGCAGAGCGGCCTGGTGCTCCACCGCGCCCGCCATCTGTTCATCCGTCAGCAGACCTCGTTGATCAATGCAATCAGGGCCCATCTTGCCGAGTTCGGGATCGTGGCGCCGGTCGGGCGTCACGGTGTCGAGGATCTGCTCAATGTCGTCGCCAATCCAAGCGACAGGCGGGTTCCGGAAATGGCCCGCGTGTGTCTCCTGGCATTCGGGGCTCAATTGCGCAGGATCAAGGAGCAGATACTAGAGTTCGACCGTCTGATCAGGGCCTGGCACCGATCCAACGAGATGAGCATGAGGCTCGATGAAGCTCCTGGCGTCGGCCCGGTGCTGGCCACTGCTTTGGTCGCTGCCGTTGCTGATCCAAAGTCCTTCCGATCAGGGCGCAACTTCTCGGCCTGGATCGGGCTGGTTCCTAAACAGCATTCAAGTGGGGGCAAGAACAGGCTCGGCAATATAAGCAAACAAGGTGACCGCTATCTGCGCGGCCTGTTCGTGGCTGGCGCGCTTGCTGTCATCCGTTACGCCAAGATCCATGGCACCAAACATCGGCCCTGGCTTACGGCCTTGCTGGAGAGGCGTCCGACGAAGGTTGCGGCCATCGCGCTTGCCAACAAAATCGCGCGAATGGTCTGGGCCATGATGGCAAGGGGCGAGCGATACAAGGAACCCGTCGCGCTTGCGCGATAAACGAGATCGCGCCGGGCAACTGGCGTGATGTGAAGGTTGGGAGGGCGAACAGCACGTAATGCAGAGCCGGTCGATCCGGCGATCAGGACAACCCACATGTGCCAAGGCATTCTTGAATGCGAGCTTTTGGTCGGGACCCGATCCGCGGAGGGCATTATGGCCAGCGGTCATGTGGACCGCATCAAAAGGCCGAACACATGGCTGCACCGACCAATGCTGCGAAACGTGAAAAAGCTCTTGCCAACTCGGAGCCGTCCACACATGGCACATCGCGTCGGTTATTGCAGCGCGGCGACATGTCCGGAGTTGGGGGTGGACCGGAATGAGGATGGAACGCGCGTGGCTCGAGTTCGTTTTCCGCATATGATTCTCTCACTTTCCCAACTGCTAGAGGACTCCTTCCAGATCGCCTGGGAATACCTCGAGCGCACGGGCGAACTGGACGACGACGCTGCTGCAAGCCGATTTCTCAACGACACCATCGAGACCATGATCCGTCCTGCCCAGAGAAGCCGGCTGGGCCTGTCTAATCGCGCCATTGGCGCCTATCAACGTCATCGATCGTCCAGCGCAACCGGGTCCGCGGCAGCCGCTTGCTCGACCGCCTGAAAGCGTCCTTCGTCGCTATCGAACCTGCAAACAGGTATCACGAAATGTCAGCGACCGACGGCGATTTGGTTGACCGGATGGCGAAGAAGCACTCAGTGTCGCCGGCCGCAGTGGAAGTCGTGCTCTCGGCTCTCCGGAGCGGAGGCGGCCGAATGGCCCAGTTCAGTCACGCCGATTTCGGCGGGATGTCGCAGTGGTCGCCGGGGATGTCCATGGTGGGCGACATGTTCAACACGCAACTCAAGGCCAAGCTGGACGCGCTGTGCAGCGATATCTCCGCGCATTTGGACGCGTCGGGGGCTGCCGGCGGCCCGCGATCTACCGCGGACGACGTCAGCTACCGTTCGATGTCGGCATCGGCAGACTGGTGGCCGGCCGGATTGGGCAGGCCGGGAGCCGTCGGCACCCAGAATGATCTTCGATACGCCGTGTTTCCCGAGACCCGTCGGTTAGTAATCAACGACCAGGGCGAGATCAAAGTCTACGACACAGGTTCTCACCGGATTTTCGGTGTCGCGCAGGCTCAGAGCAGCGACCAGACCCTCTCGTTCACAAGCCAGGACGGGCTGGTCAGGGTCGCGGACCTGCCCAAAGTTGCCGGCTGACGCGACGGCGGCTTGATCAACCTCCAAGTCGGTCAGGGCTGCCGCCCGCGGTTTCACCGCGCTTGGTTGGTTTCCTTGCCCGTTAACTGCACTTCTTAACAGGCCGTAAACGGGGGCTTGGCAATAGCTGATCATCGACCAAACGGATAAAGCGCCGCCGGCCACTATCAATAACGATGTGGCGGACGTCATAGAGGTGCAGGCGACGGCCCAGCGAGACTCGCTGCCGACGTCAAGCTCTAGGCAGTCTGGGAATGGCACGGCTCAAGCGCCGGCAGCGCTGCCGGTGCGCTCTCGTCTTTCAGGCGTCCTCCTTCCATTCGGCGGGTGTTCCGAAAACCCTCCGAAAACGAGGGCCCAGAAACCCAATAATGGGGCATTTGAGGTCTCCAAAAATTGGTGTTCCGAAACCGGTGCTTTTCGGAACACTTCCGACGGCAATAAGACGGGAATTGGTTCTCCGACGTTCGGCCGGCCCGCGCCGGCCGTCGCAAATAGTGGCGGCTACTCCTTTGCCGATCATGAATTTGCAGTGTGCGGCCGCGCCATTACTCGGCATGCCGCGTGCTAACAACTGCCGCCAAACCGCTACCGCACTACCAACACCGGCACGCTTCCGTCCGCTAGGACCTCCGAGGTTTGGCTCCCCAAGAATAGCTTCCTGAGGCCGCGACGCCCATGAGAGCCCATGACGATCAAGTCGCAGCCCCTGGACTTTGCTGTTTCGATAATCGCAGTGGCTGTGTGGGCATTCGGAACATGCAAGAGTTCTGCAGATATCCCGATCTGCTCTGCCATAGCTCGAGCCTCATCGAGCACTTTGCCCGCACGTTCTTTGCGGGCTGAGTTAAAGCTATCGACCTCCTGCTGCGAGGGAATCCATCCCGAGGCGTGTCCACCTCCATAGTCGATCTCCTGCCGTTCCGTGACGGTGATGACTGTCACTTTAGCGTTCAGGGCCTTTGCTAAAGCAATCCCCTGCTTAACGCCGTTTTTCGCGACATCCGATCCATCCGTGCTCAAGAGAATATTGGTGTACATTCGGAGCCTCCCTTGCTCATCGAACATTTTTCCCTAGAAAGTGATGCTTACTCAATATGGTCCGATCGTCGCGGCCGGTCTATCCGCTTTGTTTCGGCCCCTCAGTGTCACGACCTCGAAAGGCTGGCCTCTAATCAGACTATCAGCAATTTCGTGCACGCGCCCGCCACAGCGTAACCGCAAGCAGGACATAAACAGCGCACGTCAACAGCGACTGCCAGTTGTCCGGCCCTTCGTTAAGTCCCGTAAACATAGCCGCCGCCAGAAGCATTCCGGCAAATATCGATTCCGCCATAGGGCGGACTCCTGTCTTGGGGCGATCGAGCAGCGTCATAGCCGCAAAAGGAACCGCCGCCATGATTAGAGCCGCAAAAGGAAAGTCTTTGTAGCGCGGGTCAAACACGAGTCCGAACGCGGTCTCTATGCCGATCACTATGGTTGCGAGCCAGGCCAATCCGTGCATCGTCGCCAACCTCGATAAGTTTCGGTCGTTCTTCGGCCCCAGCAATTCCAGAAATGTGGCCGGCGGGCGCCCCGACATCAGGGCGTTGGCCCCGAGCACCGGCGAAGCAGTAGCCGCCACCAGAAGTGCGCCCCACAGAAGCCAGCTGCCCGTTCCGTGACTTTCATAGAGCATCTTTTGGGCGGCCACGCCAAACAGGATTCCGGCTGTGGTTGCTGATATTCCGACCGCAAACCATGAGACGAGCCGCGGCTTCCGAGCCTTGCGTCGCAAGGTCAACCACGCCGCGCCGAATACCAGGATCGCCAGCGCCATTCCGCCGCTCATTTGCAGCTTCCAGAGTGGAAAATTGCTAATTGGGACGTGAGGCGGATACTTCAGCGTGCGCAGCTCAGAATTGAACAGACCCCAAGAACCGCCGATCGTACCCTCGATCTGTTGCTTCCACGATTTATCATAGGCTTCGAACAGGTTGACGCGAAAATTCTCTCGCCTGGCAAGATCGAGAATCTCCGAGACCACCCGGGCTTGATTGGTGCGCGAGGGCAGCGCTGACTTGCGCATCCGCCCCTCGCTCGGCCAACCTATTTCTCCGATAAGGATTTCCTTGTCCGGAAATACCGACGCAATCCGCCGGCGGATAGCGTCAACGTGAGCGGCGGCAAATTCCGCTTGGACCGGAATATCCTCCCAAAATGGCAGGATATGAATTGTGACGAAATCGACCGCATCGTAAATCTCGCGATTGCGCAGCCAAAACTCCCACACATCGGCATAGGTGACGGGAACGGCGACCTCTGCCCTGATCGAACGGATCGTTGCGGCAAGGTCGGAAGCTGTCATTTCTCCGCGTAACAAGACCTCGTTGCCGACCACGAGCGCGGTGATGGTCTCCGGATATTCCCTGGCGAGGCGTATGCCCGTCAATATCTGCGTCAAATTCTTCTGCCGGTCCCGATCGAGCCAAATTCCCTGAATGACTTTCAGCCCCACTTGCCTGGCAAGTTCGGGAATCTGATCAAGACCTAGATCGGTCGCATAGGTGCGGATGCAGTCGGATATTTTGGCAAGCTGGGCGAGGTCTTCCGCGATCTGTTCCCGCGACACCTGGGTCGCCGGTGACAGGGATGTCTGCTGGCCGCGGAAGGGGGCGTATGAGATGCACTGCAGTTTGGCATCCGGATCGATCGGTGCGCGTACCAATACGGTCGGTATGGCCAGCCACCACCACATCGCTGCGATTGAACATAAGGATATCAGAAGAAGCGCCAGCGGCGTGCGTCGAGAAATCAGTTCCGTTCTCCGGGTAGGGATCGTCGATTGACGGACGCCAGCCTTTTTTAATGGTGTTCCACCAAGGATATTAGGTGACGCGCACCGTTTTGATCAACAGTTGGTTTCGTCAGTTGTCGCTTCGAGCGGGCGATATTTCCGTCAAACGCCGTCCAACGGTAACGGCTAAGTGCGCGACTTTATTTCGTTGCTCATGCCGCGCGGCATTCTCACCCACCAAGCGTCTTGTCGGCATCGCTGGCTGTAGCGACTGATTTCAAGCTCCCTTTATCGGACGGAATGTCGCAGAGCATAGAGGGCTTGGCGGTCTTGAACTGGGAGGCCAGAAAGGCGGCAACCGTCTCAGGGCTGGCCGGAAGGGCGGAGACGCCCTTGCCATCGCACCAAACGGTGAAGATCCGGAAATCCGTCCCGTAGGCGTTGCGGGTGCTGAGCGCCTTTTCGGCCTTGGCCAGATCAACCGCCGCCGTGAGGTCAGGACCGAGGGCGGCCGGCGGTGTTGCAAATTTGATTTAGTCGACATCGCCGCGTAAGCTTCAGCGATCGAGCGGGGAGGGATGCTACGGGCCGCAAGCCGAAAAACCACCGGACCAACCGCCCGTGACCCGGGGCTTTCAAATCCGTCCTGACCCGGATCAATATCGAAGGCTGGCGAGCACTCAGAATACTGGCTGTGGAGCACGACACCACCTTGAACGACTTGGCAGTGGAGGCGTTCAATGATTTGCTGAAGAAATACGGGAAGCGGCAGTCGGTGGAGAATCCTTTGCTGGAATAGAACCTTGTCTGTGGACTAAAGGATGAGAACGCGCGTCAGAAAGTTCGCCCACGTTCTTGAGCGCATCGTGCTTGCAATGACCGGCGCGGCTAGCGGCCTGTTTGTCGGCGTCCACGTGGGATCGAGTATCCCGGCGCTTACATCTCGGCGGCGGGACGGACCAAGCCGCATACGCGGATCGGCGTGATGAGGGGCGCACCGATGGGGGTGGGAAATCTAGCGCCGGGCGATCTGTGATGCGTCTTCGATCGTTATTCGTGACATACGTAACCATCGCCGCTTCTTGTGCGTGGCCGGTCGCCGTATGCTTTGCCTTTTGTCCTGAGCGCCCGCCTTGCCATGGATGCGGTTGCAAGGGCGGCCCCGGATACCGGGCTCCAGACGGACACTGTGCCGGCTTCAGGGAGCTCGACAAGGTTTGCGGAAGTCCGCCAACACGATGTGTGTTTGAAAACGCGCCGGGTACAGGCGAGAACCGGGACTGCGCGATGGAGCCCCGCCGATCTTCAAAAGAAGCACCCAAATAGTTGGAAGACAGTGGACGAGGGAGGTGGCCGCCGGTCTGTAATTTGCCAGCCCGTCCAGCGCCTACAGTGGTCGTCCATCGAGCCGGTCCGTCGCTTCCCCACCAATCGCCTAAATCAATTGGAAACCCCTCAGGGCGCGTAATAGACCGTCTTGTAGTGCGTCATGGTGGGGGCCTTTGGCGGCTTAATTGAGGGCGGTTTGCTAACGCTCATGGCTAGACCACCGCCGGCGCGGGTTCGATGCCGTCGGCGCGCAATTGATCGAGCAGAGCCGACCTGATATAATCTGATCGAGATGTCAGCCGCCGGTCTGCGGCATCATCCAGCGCCTTTGTAAGAAATTCAGGCGCGCGAATTTGGATCAGTCGGTCGCAACGGGTTAGTTGGTTCATCGGTCACCTAGCAATGAGACTGCGTGATGCATGCAGCCATCATTACTCGCGGAGCCGACAGATCGGAATATCAAGGCTGTTGAAGTTGCGGAGTTCGGCGATCTTGCGAAGATTGTTGAGATTGCGTTTGCGGCAAACTCAGCAATGCACATGCCGCGGAGCGCCGCGCGCGAACCGACCCCGCGCCTAAAATTGCGTCAACGAATGGAGGCTTTTCTTAGGGCGAGCGGGCCTTAGGACGGCTCCTCGCGCCGTTGCTATGTTTGTGCCCCTCGCACCTTGTGGGCGCTCCCATAGGCGAATGCCTTTGGGCTCTGAGAATTATATTGGTTTCAGCCCACCTACGGACGAACTTAATTCACCGGTTCAGATTGGTGTCGATCGGTGAAGCGAAGGATCCAACCAGATGAGTACCCCTGTCAGCCAACTCGTAACGGCGGCTCTCGATACCTTGCATGGAGCGCGCAGCCTTCCTCCCGAGGAGGCAATTGCCAAGCTTCGCGACTTCCTGGAATTGATAAACACATCTGTTCCAGACAGCCCCCGCCTTGCGGACGCATCCGACGCCTTAATGATTTTGGTAAGCCAGTTGGAGACGGGAGGGGTTGCGACGGACGATGACTGGCAACATGCAATCGAAACGATGCTCAGCCTTGCAAACGAGGCGATCTAATTTAACCCGGAACTTAAACCACGACAGGCTGTTCCCTCCATCTGAAGTCGTTACCTCAAAGGAGACTTCGAATGGAATTGATCCTTATTATTGTTGTTCTGGTCCTGTTGTTCGGCGGCGGTGGATATTGGGGACGCCGTCGGGGGCATTGGTAAGATCAAGCCGCTAGCTCTATCGGCATAGCAAAACGCGCTACCTCAGTAAAAAATGAAGGCCCTCGCGCTCGAAATACCTGACGACGCGCGGGTCGTTCCGATGGCCAGCATGATAGGCTCGCAAAGCCTTCAGATCGCCATCCAAGTGCATCGCCAACGCCACCTTGCTGACCGACCATGCCCCGCCGCCAACTCGCCGGCCAAGGCCAAATTCATCGCACCAGCTGCGCATGGTTGATGCCGATTTTCCCGCAATGTCGGCTGCCTTGTTCAGGCTAATGCATTCCCGCCTATCAAAGGGTGAAAGTATCTTCCTGTCGTCGGCGTCTATCTCGTTCATTAGACGTCTCCAATTCGGTACCTTGAGCGAGTAAAGAGACAGACTTCTCCTGATGCGTGCCGGATCGTCGCTGTCTTCGCCGATAGGGCCACGACCGCTGATCTCGGTCGGAGGAAGTTTGCCAGGGACTGGGCTGGCGGCACGCCGAACAAGTCTTCGACAGTCCAACCCAATGCCTGGGATCGGGCACCCCACTCGTCCGCTAAACGGGCAAGCGTATCGACCATTTCGGCGGCAAGCGTCGGCTCCAACGCCGCGAGCGCCACCGCGATTTCCCGGGGCAGGCCGCCATCGATTTCCATGATGGCGGCACGTTCGGCGACCTCGTCCGGGAGCATTACGCCGGCGGTTACGCCACCATTTTTGCTCTCTTTCGGGAATGACCTGTTGGATGGCGTAACGGGCGTAACAGGCGTAACTACGGGCACTTCTGACACGTAACGCGAATTACCGTTACGCCTCATTACGGGTGTTACGCCATTTTCAGGAGGGCAAAGCCCCCTGAGCGAGCCGCACCAGTCGGGCACCCCAATCTGCTGACATCAGGCGTCCCCTCCCATGATCTCGGCCGTGATCGTGTAGGCCCGCTGGGAACGCCCCTCGATCTGGTGGACGCGCAGGAGCCGTCGTCGCCTCGCAGCAACATCCCGCGATCCGCCAAAACGCGAGCGGCAAGTCCGGCATCGATCCCGGAGCAAATCTCCGTCTTCCAGGTCTCCGCGGGAACGAGCCAGAGGCGTTCTGATCCGGCACCCTTTCGCCAACCGGCGCGGTTCGTGACTGGTCGAAAGTCGTCGGATTTATCGACAGGTTCGAAGCGCGAATCTCCATGTGTCTCGATAAACAATCTCACCCTGCGAAATCGCCTCGCGCACTTCAGCACCTTCGGTACCGCCGCGACCTTCGACCCAAGATGCCAATGCGGCTTCGGCTGCCGCGAACGCTTCGCCCGGCTCCCAAGGCAGAATTCCCCACCCGGCAGCCATCTCGCCTGCAGCACCGATCAAACCAAGTCGCTGCGCGGCGCGCCGGACCTGACCGTCGGAGCCGGCGCTCGCGTGTTTATCCACAAAGGCCTCGACGGCAGCGGTGATATGCTTCGCAGCTTCCTTGCTGTTCTGTGCGGCCAGTCGCTTCACGAAGGCCGGTCCGGCGGTGCCGTAAGTGGTTCGGGCGCTCCTCTTGATGGCATCAGCTAGCCGGGCAGCGTCGTTGTCCGCACCGGCATGGTCGAAGACGCCAAACCCTTTGTTCGCGTCAGCCGGAATGTCGAGCAGGCGGACCGCCTGACCCGCTTGTGCCCTCCTACCATTCCGGTCTTCGTTGATTTTGGCAGCCATCGGCATTTCGCCAGTGGATAACACCATCACGCGCCATGTCAGTGATGTTCGAAGGCTACCGTCGCGGGCGGAGCGCCCTTTACCAGTTCCAGACGCAAGCTGGTAGACGCCGGCAGCGGCTTCCCGAGCTTCGACAACCCCAAGCTCATCTAAAATCAGAACCGTGTCGCTCGAAATCGCGGCGGCTGCCTCAAGAGCGTTGGCCGTCGCGCGCCACGAACGAACATAGCCAGGCGATGAGCCTTTGCCCCAAACGCTGGCAGCGCATTCGCCGCAGGTGGATTTTCCCCGGCTGCTGCGTCCGAACAGATTGACGCCACCACCGTCCATACCAGCAATGTGAAGAAGCGGTCCTGCGAGTGCAGTCGATATTGCCAGGATCGGAAGCCGGTGGCCTTTTGTCAGTGTCCCAACGGTGTCCTTCCACTCCTGCAATGTACCGCGGGAGTCATAAGGTGACGCTCCGCTAGTATCGAGAACGACCGTTTCTCGGCCGGCCGTTCCGATCGTCTCTGCCGGCAGAATGAATACGGATGCTCCACCGATGTCGTGCCAACCGGTACGGCCGACGATGGTGATGCGTCGGTCAACGCGCGCGCGGTTCAGATAGTCGAGAAGATGGGCGCGATGCGTGGTTGAGATTCGTAGGCCACGCGTTGCCAATGCTGCACACAACGAACGAGGGTCGCCATGAAGGTCGGCGTCCTTGACAGGATGAAGGTGCTCGCGCTTGTCGTCGTCGGTCCAGCGCAGCCAGCGAGCCCACTCTCGACCGTTGGGATCACGCGCCCTTCCGATGATTTCGAAGGCGGAACACACCCACATTGTCTCCGTCGCGGCGTCCTCGCCCTTGCCTTCCTTGGCAAGGACAAGACCATCGTTCGACATCGTGAAGCTGCCAAATGAAACAAAGCGAGGTCCAGCCTTGTAGGGTTGCGCTACTGCGACAACAGCAGCCCGAAGCTTTCCCGGTTCGTTACCTTCTGCAACAGCATCAGCCACGTCCCAACCCGGCGTCGGTCTCTCGCCGTCTTCCGGACGGATCAACTTCCGCAAGACGCTGTGCATCAACGATGAGGATCTCGGGAATGCCGAGATCGACAAGGATATCCGCTACGGTGGTTGCGTATTTGGTCCCGGGCGCATCCAAGTCAGGCCAAATCAGAACGCGGCTTCGCCCCGAGAGAGGAGTCCAGTCCGCCTGCAATGCACCGTTCGATCCTCCGGGTGAAGTGAGGATCACAGAGGATGGAAATACGATCTTAGCGGCATCGGCGCATTTCTCGCCTTCCACCACTACGACCGATGCGGTTGGTCGTTCCCGCAGTTCCGGAAGGCCGTACAGGGGCCGTCGGGCACGGATGGTGTTTAAGCGCAAAACGTTCACCACCGGACGCATCCCTGACCCATGAAACAGGAAGGATTTTGGCTTTCTGGCCGTCCGGCCCATTCCAGCGACCCACAGCAAACAGCAGGTTACGGTCGCCATCGTAATATTTCCAAAGGGCGTCCGGCGCCGATCGGCCTAAGCTCGCGGCTGCCTGCTCAATCGAAACTCCGGAAAGAGGAACGGGCGTAATTACAATCACCGGTCTCTAACTCAGGTAACTGTTCGGTCGGCAGTGCAATAATGTCAGCGTCAGATATTTTGGCGAAGGCGTTCTCTACGTTCATCGATTGGCCTCCTCGCGAATGCCGAGCATGTCGGCAACGCGCCGGGCGGCATCGATTTGGGAAAGGCCAAACAAGTAGGCTGCCAAGCTAATCGGATCGCCGCCTCGATCGCCGGTGGCGAAGTCGCTCCATTTGCCGCTGACCAGATTGATGCTGAAGGATCCGGGACGGCCATCAGCGCCTAGTGGGGTTCTTGGCCACGAATTCGCGACCCTGACGCTTTCCATCAGGGAGCCATCTCATCAAGATAAGCGGCAGCGCTCGGTTTGCTGCGGCGTTGATGGCTGAGAAGTCGACACGTTTCATCGCGACACCTCCGACCCGAGACCGGCAAGCGCGGCGATAACTTCCGCGGTGTGTATTGGGAGACCATACCGGCGCATTACGTGTTGGCCTGCGCGGGTAGTTGCGGGCCGCACAGTGACGTGCCGCCAGTCGAACAATGGCAGACCAGAAAGTTGATGACTATGAGGGACAGGTTTGATATAATTTTTCACGTAGAAAACTCCATGTGAGCCCGGCGCACGAGCTGATCCTGCAAAGATGGATCGTGCCGCCGGGTTTTCGTTTGGGGGTTTGTTGATTAAGCGACGCGCCGAACCTCGGACGTCGATCGAACCAAAGGTCCGATCTTTCTCTGAGCCCAGGTGTCAAGGCCGTCTGTTGGATACAAAGGGAATTTGCCGGCGAGACGAAACGGAGGTCCGTCGGAGCTCACACATGCCAACTTGGCTAGCGTCTTTGGTGAGCACGGGATCCCGAATTTATCGGTGATGTATTTCGCAGCCTCAGTCCGTCGTAAAAGACGATCTAGTTTAGCTGCCTCATCTTTGATGGTATCCATCAGGGCCTCGCTGTAGCGCCGAGAGTATCCCAGCAACTGCAGGAGCATAGCGCCGCACTTGGCTAACCCATTTCTTAACTACCTCTTTTTTCGCGCCTAGTTACGGAGCTTACCGTGATCGGCGTTTATAGGTAGCGAACGCCCTACGGCAGGCTGCTTTTAAACCTCGATCGGGCCACCCGATCCCTTCGAAGACAGCCCCACAAAAGCCGACGAACTCTCGACTTGACCCAGGCGACTTCCCGCTGATGCGCCATGCTTCGTACAGGTTCACGATGAAATCTTCTCGAAGGGTGGCAGGCTTCCTCCCGCCGGCCTCTTTTGTGATGACAAGCGATTGCGACACGGCGGTATCAATTTCTCGCAAGATAGCGGCGATCGTTTGTGACGGCCTGTGTCTCACCGCGCGGTAACGACCCTCCTCCGTATCTTCTTCTACGTAAACTTGACGGCTCCTTGGCCGAGGACGCATTTCAGAACGTATTCCTGCGAGGCCAGACGATCGCGGTGGCAGGGCGTTCTCATCTGGGAAGTTCTCGCGTAGCCATCCGGTGTTGAGCATTTTACTTATGGGAAATGGCGTCGATGATCGCAGCGTCTCCCGTCCCACCGGCCCCAGACTGCTCAGAAGCTTCGTGGCCTGCCGTATCTTCTCAGCCGCGTCTTCCATTTTCTGCCGTTCCGCATCTCGGCTTAGTTGCAGCCGTACTTCTCGCATTTCGCCAGGCCATTCCTTGACGAGAGCTAATATCCACTTCTTGGTCGCATCTCGACGCTCGAACTCAACTGCGAAGGCGTCGAAGATGGCTGTCAGGCAGTCGTCGTCGATAGCTTTCGGCTCCGGAAGATTTGCGTTAGTGATTACCGACTTCTTTCCAGAGTCATGATCAGCACTCCGGTGGAGCATCCGCATGAGGGCGACGCGGCAGGCTGGTGCGGACCAGCTTTTCGGGAGCTACCCTAGCCGCGCCGATCTGGTCAGGCCGTCCTAAACTGCACGACCTTCTGATTTCCGTCCTGTCATCGCCATCGTCGATGTGCCGCGCGATCCGATCGGCCGCCGCCAGCAGCGCGGAATCGATCTTGTGAATGTAGCCTTCTGTCACGCTCGCTCGGGAGTGACCGACCAAAGCCTTGATGGTTGGAAGCGAATAGCCAAGATCCTCAGCGGTCGAGCTGAAGGAATGGCGCAAGCCATTGCTGGTAATCCCGGGCACGTCTTTGGCCGCTATTTTTTGAAGCCACCGCGTCAGGCCGGTGTGGTGTTTGGCGTTGGTGGTTATTGCCGGGAAGACATATTTGGATTTGGATTTGGCTGAAGCCGCTTTCACGACCGCTATCACCGCGGACCCGACCGGACGAATGCTCTTGCCGGTCTTCGTGTCGCCCAGGCGGAGCGCCATGCCGGCGCTGTCCACTTCTGTCTTGAGCAGCCCCTCGATCTCGTCCAGCCGGCAGCCCGTTAATGTCGCCGCCCTACTGGCCAGCACACGCTGCCAATGATGGCCGCTCGGCCTCCGCCGCAGCCAGACATTTGCCGAGATGCCGATAGCCGGCGTCATCCATGCGCCATTCGTGAGTTCCGTCCTTTGGGCGCACGATGCCGTTACAGGGATTGTCCGGCCGGTAGCCCTCACTGACCGCGTAGCTGAAGATCCCGCCCAAGCAGTCCCATGGTGCGGGCGGCCGTCCCCTTCCCGCCGGTGACGATTGCCCGCCCCCTCAACTTCGTCTTGACGTCCGCGGCGGATTTTCCGGCAATCACGTCGCGCTGGAATTTGCCGGCATCGATGGTGGTGAAGTCCTTGACCGTTCGCTTCCCGATCAGAGGAATGATGTGTCGGTTGATCCGGCCCGTGTCCGTATAGAGCGTGCTGACGCTTTTGGGCTCTCCGCGGCGGGTAAGGATCGAGCCCCGCCTCCGCCTTGGCCAGATATTCCAGGCACAGCTCCTCGATCGTCATGGCGCCGCGGGCGAGCTTCTTGCTCTCTGCCGGATCGGAGCCCTTCACGACCTCGGCCAAGGCCAGCTTGGCCGCCTTGCGCCCTTCCTCCACCGTCAGCACGCCATATCGCCCCACGGTGAGACGCCTGCTCCGGCCGTTGGCGTTCCGATACTGCACCAGGAAGGACTTGGCGCCGCTTGCCTTGACCCGCAGGCCGAACCCCGGCAGTTCGTCGTCCCAGAGAAATAGCTCGCCCTTGGCCGCGCCAGCTGCGTCTACAAGCCTTTTAGTGAGCTTTGGCATCAGGTAAGCACCGGGTAAGCAGGAGGCGGAGAAACCGGGGTAATCTCGGGAAACGTCCGTTGCCCCCAAATCAGGCCTCAAAACAGCCTACATCTCAGCGCTGGTAATTCCAAGAAATTTCGGGTAAGCAGTGGTAATATGCCCACCGTTGCCCTCCGAAGGCAAAGGTCACACGTTCGAATCGTGTCGGGTGCGCCATTGCAATCAGCCAGTGATTTGCATGCCACCGGAACTTGAAGCCCAGCTAGCATATGGATAATGCTCGGCGGGTGCCGATGGCATCATCCGTTCCGCAGGTGTCTTTTCCCTGCCGAGTCAACCGAAGCGCTGATCATAGGCGAGCACCGCCTCGAGCATCACCTGGGCGCCGGCGCCGCACTCATCGAACGACGTGGATTCCGCCTCGTTGTGGCTCACACCGCCCGCGCACGGCACGAAGATCATGGTGGTGGGCGCAATGCGCGCGATGTAGGCGGCATCGTGTCCGGCGCCCGAGACCATGTCGCGCGTGACGTATCCTGCCTTCTCGGCTCCCTTGCGCACGGAGGCGATCATCTCGGAATCGAAACGCACGGCCGGGCTGTTCCAGATGCGTTTTTCCTCGAAGGTGACGCCGAGAGCTTGCAGCGTCGCCGGCAGCGCCGCGCGAAATTCTCGCTCCATCGTTTCGAGTACCGTCTCGTCCGGATGTCGGAAATCGACGCAGAAGAACACCTCGCCCGGCACCACATTGCGCGAGTTCGGTTGCACCTCGACCAATCCCACGGTGCCCACCGCGTCGGGACTGTGGCGCATAGCGATGGCGTGCACCTCCTCGATCATGCGCGCGGCCCCCAGCAGGGCGTTTTTGCGCAGGTGCATGGGTGTTGCGCCGGTATGCGCTTCCTGGCCGCGCACCGTCACTTCGTACCAGCGCATGCCCTGCACGCCGGTCACGACGCCGATCGTCTTGCCCTCCGCTTCGAGGATCGGGCCTTGCTCAATATGGAGCTCGAACATGGCGCCGATCCTGTGCGTGCCGACCGGTTCGGTGCCCCGATAATCGATGCGCTCGAGCTCCGCGACGAATGTCTTGCCCTCGCGATCCTCGCGCGAATAGGCATAATCGCGGGTGAAGGCCCCGGCGAATACGCCGGAAGCCAGCATGGCGGGCGCGAAGCGCGATCCCTCCTCGTTGGTCCAGTTCACGATCTCAAGGGGTGCGTTGGTATCGTAGCCGCTGGCGTGCAGCGTGCGCATGACCTCCAGCGCGCCGAGGACGCCCAGGACGCCGTCGAACTTGCCGCCGGTCGGCTGTGTATCGAGATGAGAGCCCATGCAAATCGGCGGCAGGTCGTCGCGCTTGCCGGCGCGCCGGGCGAACATGTTGCCGCAATCATCGACCGTGACGGTACAGCCGATCGCTTCGCAAGCGAGCTTGAACCAATCGCGAACCTGACGATCCTCGTTGGAAAGCGTGAGCCGGCGGATACCGCCCTTCTGGGTCCCGCCGAACTGGGCCGTTTCCATCAGGCTGTCCCAGAGGCGCTTCGGATCGATGGTGAGATTGGTGAGGTCTGCTTTGCCGCCGCTCTTCATGGCACCACCGGCATAGCCCGTGAGACGGGCTTCGGGGCGGAGAATTCCTTCCACGTGCTGTTGGCGACATGGGCGGCAGGGAACGGCGGCCGCGCAATGAATTGTCCGTCTCCCTTCTCGGCCCGCAGGTCGCCTTCCCGCCAGGCGACGCGACCGCGCGAAAGCGTCAGGCGCGGTACGCCGGTGCAGGTGATCCCTTCGAATACGTTGTAATCGATGCGACTCAACTGCGTCTTGGCGGAAATGGTTTTGGTCGCGGCCGGATCCCACACCACGAGATCAGCGTCCGATCCGACGGCGACCGCTCCTTTGCGCGGATAGATGTTGAGAATGCGCGCGATGTTGGCGGATGTGACGGCGACGAACTCCTCCTTGGTGAGACGCCCGGTATTCACGCCGAAGGTCCACAGCAATGGCATGCGGTCCTCGATGCCGCCGGTCCCGTTCGGGATCATGCGGAAGTCATTGAGGCCGAGGCGTTTCTGCTCGCGGGTAAAGGAGCAATGATCGGTCGCCACCACCTGCAGCGAGCCGGCCTGGAGCCCGGTCCAGAGCGAGTCCTGATGCTTCCTCGGCCGGAAAGGCGGTGACATCACGCGGGCTGCGGCATGGTCCCAATCCCGGTTGCGGTACTCCTCCTCGTCGAGCACAAGATGCTGGATCAGCGGCTCGCCATAGACGCGCTTGCCGGCCGCGCGGGCGCGCGCGATCGCCTCATGCGCTTCGCGGCAAGAGGTGTGGACGACATAGAGCGGGGCGCCCGCCATGTCGGCGATCATGATGGCGCGGTTGGTTGCTTCGCCCTCGACCTCCGGTGGACGGGAATACGCGTGGTTCTCCGGACCCGTGGCGCCTTTCGCCATCAGCTGTTCCTGCAGACGGAAGACCACGTCGCCGTTCTCCGCATGCACCAGCGGCAGCGCACCGAGTGCCGCACAGCGCGAGAAGGAGTTGTAGAGTTCGTCGTCGTTCACCATCAACGCGCCTTTGTAGGCCATGAAGTGCTTGAAGGTGTTGATGCCGTAGGTGTTCACCACCGTTCCCATCTCGTCGAAAACCTGTTTCGACCACGACGTCACCGCCATGTGGAAAGAGTAATCGCAGGCAGCCTTTTCGCTCTTGTGTCGCCAATCCTGATAGGCCCTGAGCATGGATTCGCCGGGCGCCGGGATGCAGAAGTCGACGATCATGGTCGTGCCGCCGGCGACGGCGGCCTTGGTGCCCCACTCGAAATCATCGGCCGAAACCGTGCCCATGAAGAGGAGCTCCATATGCGTGTGTGGATCGATGCCGCCGGGGAGAACGTCGCAACCGTCGACTTCGATGACTTCGCAGCCCATCGGCGCCGCTATCTTGTCGCCAATGGCCACGATCTTGTCGGCTTCGATCAGGACGTCGGCGCGGCGCGAGTGGTCATGATTGATGACGGTGCCGCCGCGAATGAGCATGGCCATGGGTAGTCCTCCGGATAGGATCGTCTTAAACGGAATTGGCCGTTGCAGCGCCGGTCAAGCGCTGCAACGACGATGTTGGATTTACCGCGGCGCGGTCACTTCGCCGCGTCGATCACGGCATGAGTTCAGGCCCCTTCCGGCTTCTTGCTGATGACGGGTTGCTCGCCGCCGGCGCCGAGCAGCGTCGTCACGGTACGCTCATAATCGGCGGGATCGAGCTTGCCGTTGCTCCCGGCGGTGAGCTTGTTGATCTCGTCCATCATGCGCTTCTGGTGCGGCTCCTTTTGGGCGCCGGTGGTATCGTTATCGAGCACGATCTTGACCGCATCGGCAGGATTGGAGCGGGCAAATTCCCAGCCCTTCATCGAGGCGCGCACGAACTTCCCCATGCGGGTCACGAAGGCCGGGTCCGACAGCTTGCTCTCGAGCACGTAGAGGCCGTCCTCCATCGTGGAGACGCCCTGGTCGGTGTAGTTGAAGACGACGAGGTCTTCGGGCTTGAGGCCGGCATCGATGACCTGCCAGTACTCGTTGTAGGTCATCGTGGAGACGCACGCCGCCTGCTTTTGGATCAGCGGATCGACGTTGAAGCCCTGCTTGACAACCTTCACGCCGCCCGCGGAGCCGTCGGTTTTGTAACCGAGCTTGGCCATCCAGGCCATGAAGGGATACTCGTTGCCGAAGAACCAGACGCCGAGGGTCTTGTCCTTGAAGTCGGCCGGCGTCGCGATGCCGGAATCCTTGCGGCAGGTGAGCATCATCCCGGACCGCTTGAAGGGCTGGGCAATGTTGACGAGCGGCACGCCCTTCTCGCGCGCGGCGAGCGCGGAGGGCATCCAGTCGACGATCACGTCGGCTCCGCCGCCTGCAATCACCTGCGGCGGCGCGATGTCGGGACCACCGGGCTTGATGGTGACATCGAGACCCTCGGCTTTGTAGAAGCCCTTGTCCTTGGCGACGTAGTAGCCGGCGAACTGTGCCTGCGTCACCCACTTCAATTGCAAGGTGACCTTGTCCTGGGCAACTGCGGGAAGCCACGATCCCAAAAGCAGCATGGCGCCGATTATCAAACGCTTGGTCATACATCGTCTCCTTTTTGGTCAGTGCAATGAATGCGTGTCACTCTTCAACGGCGGTTCGAGGGGTGCCAGAAGGTCACCTTTTTCTCGACCAGGACGAGAACGCCGAAGAATATTGAGCCCGCGACCGCCGCAACGACGATCGTCGCCCACACCATGTCGAGCGACATCCGTCCCACCTCGGTTGAGATGCGGAAGCCCATACCCAACGTTGGCGTGCCAAAGAACTCGGCCACGATGGCGCCAACCAGCGCCAGCGACGCGTTGATCTTCAGAGCATTGAAGATAAACGGCATGGCGGCCGGCAACCTGAGCGCAAGCAAGGTCTGCAGCCAGGAGGCGCCATAGCTGTGCATCAGGTCGCGCTCGGTGCGGCCGGCAGCTGACAGGCCTGCGACCGCATTCACCAGCATCGGAAAGAAGGTCATCACCACCACCACCGCGGCCTTTGACTGCCAGTCGAACCCGAACCACATGACGAGGATCGGCGCGATGCCGATGATGGGAAGCGCAGAGACGAAGTTGCCGATCGGAAGCAGGCCGCGACGCAGGAAATCGTAGCGGTCGCAGGCGAGGGCCGTGGCGAACCCGGCGGCCGAACCGATCAGCCAGCCCGGAATCGCCGCGCGAACGAAGGTCTGGACGAAGTCCGCACCAAGCTGCGGCAAGGACGACAGCAGCCTGTGCAGGATCAGCGAGGGCGCCGGCAGCAGAACGCTCGGCACGTTGAGGCCGATGCACGCGACTTCCCACAGGAACACCAGCGTGAGCCCGAACACCAGCGGGACACCCATGCTGGTCCGGCTGGCCAGCATCTCCGGCAGCGACTTGGATCGGCTCCAGAGGATGTTCGCGTACCACAGCGCGGCCCAGGCAAAGATAACCGGTATCGCTAGGAGGCCGCCCACGCCGCGATGGGCCAGCAGCACGGCGGCGATCGCGACGGCAGTCCCAAGGGTTAGCGCCGCGACAAGGCGCATCGCCGGGTTGCCCGCAGTAGCTGTCTGCGCGCTGCTCATGGCCGCGCCCCCATCGCGTTCAGGGTCAGCCGCTCGGCGAGTGCGATGACGGCGATCAGGAGTGACGCCATGATCGCGGCCATGGTCAGCGCCGACCAGATCTGCACGGTCTGGCCATAATAGGAGCCCGACAGCAGACGCGCGCCGATCCCGGCTTGTGCGCCCGTCGGCAACTCGCCGACGATGGCCCCGACCAGGCTGATCGAAATTGACACTTTCAGGCTTGAAAACAGCAAGGGAATAGCGGCCGGCCAGCGCAGCTTGAGGAAGATCGCGGTCTGCGAAGCGTTGTAGGTGCGCATGAGATCCAGCAGCATCGCATCGGGCGAGGCGAAGCCCTTCGTCATGCCGATCGTGATCGGAAAGAACGAAAGGTAGGCCGAGATCACCGCTTTTGGCAGCAGGCCAACGATCCCCATCGAGCCCAGCGCGACGATGATGATGGGCGCAATGGCTAGGATGGGTATTGTCTGGCTCGCGACGATCCATGGCATCAGGCTGGTGCGAAGCGCGTTGACGTGCACGATCGCGATCGCAAGAGCGATGCCGAGGACGAGGCCGATGACGAATCCGGTCAGCGTCGCCGAGATGGTGACCCAGGCATGAGTGAGCAGGTTGCGCGGATTGAGGACCATGCCGTCGGCACTCTCGCGCAACAGCGGTGTGCCGAGCGTCGAGGCGAACAGATCCGTCGCGATCTGGTGGGGTGCGGGAAGCAGGGGCCGTTCCAGACTCCATGCCACAAGATAGCGGTTGGCGAGGCCATCGACGTGGTCAAGCTGCGGCAAATCGCGGTTCATGGGCAGGCAGGCCAGATACCAGACCGCGAGGATGATGGCGGCGATCGTGGCGACGGGCATGAGTGCGCCGTGCCGCACGCCCGACGCCAATTGTCCGAAAGGCGTCATGGTCCCGGTCACAGCGAGCCCCGCGCTAGTCGTCGTAGGAATGGCCGGCACGCAAGCCCTCCCTCACACGATGCGCGAGTTTCAGGAACTCCGGAGTTTCGCGGATATCGAGTGTGCGCTCGTCTCCCAGGTCGCAATCGATCACGTCGATGATCCGTCCGGGGCGCGGCGACATCACAACAATAAGCGTCGAAAGGAACACGGCTTCCGGGATGGAATGGGTGACAAAGACGACGGTCTTCCCGGTCTTTTTCCAGAGTTTCAGGAGCTGCTCGTTGAGCCGGTCGCGCACGATCTCGTCGAGCGCGCCAAACGGCTCGTCCATCAACAGCAGCTCCGGTTCAAAGGACAACGCGCGAGCGATTGACACGCGCTGCTGCATGCCGCCCGACAACTGCCACGGATACTTCTTCTCGAAGCCCGTCAGATTGACCATGGCAAGGTTCGTACCGACGCGCGTCTTGCGCTCGGCCGCCGGAAAGCCGAAGATTTCGAGCGGGAGCGAGACGTTCGCTTCGACAGTGCGCCAGGGATAGAGCGCGGGAGCTTGAAACACATAGCCGTAATGACGGTTGAGACGCGCATCGTGTGCGGACATCCCATTGACGGTGATGCTGCCGAGCGTGGGCGTTTCGAGATCGGCGATGACGCGCAGCAATGTGGTCTTGCCGCAACCCGACGGGCCGATGAAGGAAACGAACTCGCCTTTCGCCACACTCAGATTGGCATTGTCCAGAGCATGGACAGCCGTATCGCCGGTCTCGAATGTCAGCGACAGATTGCGGATATCGATCGCGATTTCGGAGTTCACGAGCGATCCTCCTCTGACGTGGCTAAATTGACTTGATCGATGCAAGTTGCGCGCCACGCCTTACGCCAAGCCTTGCTCCTTGATGTCGGAGGCGATAGTTCTGCAACCATCGTGCACCTGCCGTGCATAGAATCTGACAATTTTGTCGAACCCGGCGCGTCCGGCCGGTGAGTTGAGCTGGAGCGGAAGACGATATGGTGGCACGGCGCACGACCCAGAAGCGCAAGGCGCGGAAAGCGGCTCCGAAGCCGCCGGAGAGGTGGGCCAAGACTCGTGGCGGCGAGGCCAACGTGCAGCGCATCCTCGATGCTGCGCTTTCTGTATTCGCTACGGAAGGATTTGCCGGGGCTCGCATCGACGCGATCGCCACGAAGGCGGGCCTGTCGAAGCCGAACCTGCTTTATTATTTCCGCACCAAGCAGGAGCTCTATCTCGCCGCGCTGAGACGAACGCTGGACGCCTGGCTGGTGCCGCTCGCCCGCATCGAGGCCGATAGCGACCCGCGCGCTGCGCTGACCGATTACGTGACCGACAAGCTCGAATACGCCCGGGATTATCCCGAAGCGTCGCGCCTGTTTGCGATCGAAGTCATGCGCGGCGCCCCGCTGCTGAAGGACGTCCTGAGCGGAGAGCTCAAGGTATTGGTCGACCGCAAGGTGACGCTGTTGCGGCGCTGGATGGCGCAAGGCAGACTGGCGCGCCGCGACCCGCATCATCTCATCTTCATGATCTGGGCGACCACACAGCATTACGCCGACTTCTCCACGCAGGTCGAGGCTATCACCGAGCGCACGCTCCGCCACCCGGGTTTCTTCACCGCCGCGCGGCAATCGATCCTTGACGCGGTGCTGGGACCGGAGCCGCGCTGAGAGAGCCGTCGCACCGGCTATTCGCCCGCGAATTTCGCTGGCCGAGGATCCTTCGCCAAGGGGTTGTTGGGGTGCTCGAGCCAGGTCCGGTGGCCGCCGACCTTCAATCCGGTGCGGCGGTCGATCTCGCCTTCGCCGAGCGGCACCATGGTGATGCAGTTCTCGATGGGGCACACGACCGCGCAGAGGTTGCAACCGACGCATTCTTCCTCGATCACCTCGAAATGGCGCTTGCCGTCCTTGATGCTGGTGATGGCCTGGTGCGAGGTGTCCTCGCAACCGATGTGGCAGCGACCGCATTTGATGCAAAGGTCCTGGTCGATGTGGGCCTTGACTACATAGTCAAGATTGAGATGCTGCCACTCGGTCATCCGCGGCGTTGCCTTGCCGATAAAGTCATCAACGCGCGCATAGCCCTTCTCGTCCATCCAGGCAGAAAGATCTTCGATCATTTCCTCGACGATCTTGAAGCCGTAAAGCATCGTCGCGGTGCAGACCTGTACATTGCCCGCGCCCAGCGCCATGAATTCCGCGGCATCGCGCCAATTCTCGATGCCGCCGATGCCTGAAACCGGCAGGCCGGCCGTCGCCGGGTTCCTTGTGATCGAGGCCACCATGTTGAGCGCGATCGGCTTGACCACCGGTCCGCACATGCCGCCGTGAGTGCCGAGTCCGTCGACATGCGGCCAGGGGGCCATCAGGTCGATATCGACGCCCATCAAGGCATTGACGGTGTTGATGAGCGAGACGGCGTCGGCGCCGCCACGGTGCGCTGCTTCGGCCGGCGGCAGGATGCTTGTGACATTGGGCGTGAGCTTCACGATCACCGGCATACGGCTATGGGTCTTGCACCAGCGCGTCACCATCTCGATGTATTCGGGCACCTGGCCGACCGCCGAGCCCATGCCGCGTTCGCTCATGCCGTGCGGGCAGCCGAAATTAAGCTCGATGCCGTCGGCGTCGGTCTCTTCCACGCGCTTGATGATGGCCGCCCAGTTCGCCTCTTCGCAGGGCACCATCAACGAGACCACAAGCGCGCGATCGGGCCAGTCGCGCTTGACCTGTTTGATCTCGCGCAGGTTGACGTCGAGCGGACGATCGGTGATCAGCTCGATATTATTGAATCCGATGACGCGTCGGTCCGCTCCGTGGATCGCGCCGTAGCGCGGACCGCTGACATTGACGATCGGCGGGTCTTCTCCGAGGGTCTTCCACACCACGCCGCCCCAGCCTGCCTTGAAGGCGCGAACGATGTTATAAGCCTTGTCGGTGGGCGGCGCGGAAGCGAGCCAGAAAGGGTTCGGCGATCGAATGCCGGCGAAGGTCGTGCGAAGATCCGCCATGGCTTACGCTCCTGCGGTAAGGGGGGACGCGGTGGCCTGCAAGGCGGTGATGATCGAAGCCGCGGCCTTCTTGCCGTCCGCCACGGCAACCACCGTCAAATCGCTGCCATCGGCGATACAATCGCCGCCAGCCCACACACCCGGGATACCCGTGCGGCGCTCGCCATCGACCACGACGCGGCCCTTCGCGAACACGAGTTCGGTGTCGGACAGGTCCGCCAATGTCAGAAGCTGACCGATCGCGGTCAACACCTGATCGGCCGCCAGCGTGGTGCGTTCGCCGGTGCCGACCAGCCTGCCGCCTTCGGTCCGCGTGTGTTCGAATGTCACGCCGCTCACCGTGCCATTCCGGCTTTCGAGCGCGACGGGCATCAGGTGCTCGCGGATCAGCACGCCGCGAACCTGCGCCACGTCCTGTTCATAGGGGGATGCCGGCATGTCGACCTTGGCGCGGCGATAGGCGATGGTCACACACTCGGCTCCCAACAGCTTGGCCTGGGTCGCCGCGTCGATCGCCGTCATGCCGCCGCCGATGACCAGCACGTCGCGCCCAACCGGCACAGCCGTCTTGTCCGGCGCCTGCCTTAGCGCCGCGATGAAGTCGACGGCGTCCATCACGCCTTCGGGCATGGCGCCGAGGCCAAGTGCGTTGGTATCGCCGAGGCCGATGCCGAGAAACACCGCGTCGTAGTCCGCCCGCAAGCTTTCAATCGTGAAATCGCGGCCGAGCGCCTTGCCGAATTCCACCTTGATGCCGCCGACATCCAGAATATAGGCGATCTCCTTCTGCGCAATGTCGTCATTGGTCTTGTACGCGGCGATGCCATACTCGTTGAGGCCGCCGCCCTTGGCGCGCGCCTCGAACACCGTCACTTGATGACCCGCGCGTGCCAAGGTGTGGGCGCAAGAAAGTCCCGCCGGTCCGGCGCCAACTACCGCGACCCGTCTGCCGCTCGGCGGCGCTGCGCGATAGAACTGGCGTCCGCTCGCGAACGCGGCGTCGGTGGCGTAGCGCTGCAGACGCCCAATCTCCACGGCGCGCGATTCCGATGCCTCCCGGACACAGGCTCCCTCACAGAGGTTTTCGGTCGGGCAGACGCGCGCGCACATGGCGCCCATGATGTTAGCGTCGAGGATGGTCTTGGCGGCGGCGACCGCTGAGTCGTTGGCGATCTGCCGGATGAAGAGCGGGATATCGATCGCGGTGGGGCAGGCCGTGATACACGGCGCGTCATAGCAGAACAGGCAGCGCTCGGAGGCGATACGGGCCTCGTTGCGATCAAGCGCAGGCAGCAGATCACTGAAATTTTCGCGGCACGCGTCAGCCGAGATCCTGTGAGTTGCGAGCCCGCCGCTGGTTTCCTTGCTCAACGTTGCACTCCGTTCTTGAAGTCCAGCATCGGACGGCGCTCAAGGTCGCCGATGTCTGCGCAACTGGATTTGACCAGATGATCAAAAATGTCCGGAACTGTCAAACAACACGCTTGTTCCGCAACGAGAAAACGAAGTTCCGGCGCCTGATCGCCCGCGACAACAGCTTCTTGCTAATTCCAGGGGCAGTGTGTGCCCGCGCTTTGAGCGGCCGGACAATGTTCAAAGGCTGCGATGTCTGAAATCCGAACGTGATGGTCTCGTCACGGGCCTCATGAATCCGATGGCGTTGTCACCGCGTCAGATCCAGGACAGCGCGTCTTGGTTCGAGTCCGACTGTTGCGCATCCTTCAACTGCAGCCTCCGCATCCGCCGCCGCCACCGCCACAACCGCTACCGCCGTCTCCGCCGCTGCTCATCGTCTTTGAGGCGGCGTAAACCGATGCATAGGCGGTACCCGACAGGACGACGGCGCCTGAGAGCGCAACGGCAAGAAGCAGTTCGTGATCGAGGGGGGCGCGCGACGCCCGCGCGTGGGAGGCCTGATAGGTCTGGAGGATGTCTTTGCCGGCCCGCGTCCGCATGGGATATCTCGCCAGGACGATCCCGGCGAATGTTGTGAAGATGAGCAGGACGACCAGAATCCCGACCGGATGATGCCGTTCTGCGCCCACAAAGGCCTTGATGATCCCAAACGTCAATAAGAGTGCGACGAAGGGCAGCACGGTCATACGGAATGACGCCATCTGTTCCTCGCTCGGGTAATAACCGAACTGTTGCAGGCGTCCCTGGACCCGCTCGACGATCGGCTTGACCACCGTCTGGAACTGCTGTCGCGTCATGTTGGGCTGGAACGGCAGCGGGGCCGGTCGATCCATGAAGGTCGCCAATGGTGTTTGGTCGGTAACGGTAATCTTGTCACCCTTGGGGGCGATGGTGGCGCCGTTCCCCGACGTCAAACTAAGCAATATCGTATCGCCGAGGCGACGTGCGCCACCGGCGAGATAGGCCAATTCCAATACACTCAATTGACGCGCAGCTTGCGCGGGTGGGCCGATCGCCGCCCTGAGGCTGAAGCCCAGCAAGAAGATGATGACTGCGATGGTCAGGTAGAGGGCAAGGAAGGGCTCGGCAGTCCAGTCGAACGGATTCCATGTCATCATTTCACCTTCCCTCGTAGACGGCGTATCCACGCGATCGGTTTGGGCATGAAAAGCCAGCGGCTATGGTCCATCACTCGATACCGAGGCTGTCCAAAGCGCAGATGCGTCGCGGGCCAAAACTCCGGGCTCGGCGGCCCGAAGACGCGCTCGTGCAGCGCCAGCGTTTCCGCATATTGCCGACGATAGATCGTTTGGGCCTCAGGGCCACCGGGAGTGGGGTCATGATGCAACGGTGCCTGTAACCTCTGCCCGCACCAGATCATCCAATAGTCGCGTGAATAAATGAGATGCTGGTGCCAAACCTCGTCGACGACCTCGCTCGGTGTGACCGGCGTCGGCGAGATGATGGCGAGAAAGCAGAAGCGACGATACGCATCGACGGCCGCCCGCGCCTCCTCAAGCCTCCAGCCGTAGTCGCGCGCGAGCCGGCGGGTAAAATTCAGCGGTGTGTCGGGCTCGAAGTCATGCAGCTCGATGCGCCGCCACAGGGCCTGCCGGGCCGGCGTCCAGACCGGCTCGTCCGATTGGATGTCGATTTTGAGCTGCGCCCGTTCCAACGAAAGCCCCCCGTGATCGTCCATAAGCGACAATAACATGGGATCGCGTTACTGGCTCGCATGGTCGTTGGGCAAATGATACCTTATCATTTGCTTAAATCGCCCTCCAATTGCATACCGCTCTGAACCAGACTGAGAACCCCGCCGCCCTGGGGACCGAACAAATAATATTAGACCGAGGAACGCACCCATGAAGGCTTTCACGAAGATGATTTGCGCGGCGGGATTATTGTCCGCGGTCCTGATCGGGCCCGCTCCCGCGCAACCGGCCGCAACGCCGCTCAAAATCGGAGTGCTCTCCGATTTCTCGTCGGTTTATTCCGATATCGGCGGAATGGGGAATGTCGAGGCGACCAAGATGGCGATCGAGGATTTCGGCGGCTCGATTTTCGGCAAGCCGATCGAACTCGTCACCGCCGACGTGCTGAACAAGCCTGACATCGCCGCCTCGATCGCCCGCAAATGGTACGAGAACGAGGGCGTCGACATGATCATTGACATGCCGACATCGGCGACGGCGCTTGCGGTCATGGAGCTATCGAAGCAGTACGAGAAGATCCTGATTGTGACCGACGCCGCCAGCTCGGACATCACCGGCAAGTCCTGCTCGCCCTATACCGCGCACTGGACCTACGACACTTATTCCAACGCGCACACGGTCGGCAGCGCGATCGTCAAGAATGGCGGCGACAGCTGGTTCTTCATCACCGCCGACTATGTCTTTGGCCACTCGATTGAGCGTGACACCGGCGACGTGGTGAGAGCGGCCGGCGGCAAGGTGCTGGGCAGCGCCAAGCATCCGCTCAATACCGCTGATTTCTCATCGTTCCTGCTGCAGGCCCAGGCCTCCAAGGCCAAGATCATCGGGCTCGCCAACGCCGGCGGCGATGCCATCAACGCGATCAAACAAGCCTCAGAATTCGGCATCGTCGCCGGCGGCCAGAACCTGGCAGCGATCGTGATGTTCATTTCCGACGTGCACAGCCTGGGCTTGAAGCAGGCGCAAGGGCTGATCGTCACCGAGGCCTATTACTGGGATCTGAACGACAAGACCCGCGCCTTCGGCAAGCGGTTCTTCGATCGCATGAAGCGGATGCCGACCATGAACCAGGCCGCCACCTACAGTGCAACGTTGCACTATCTCAACGCCGCGCAAGCCGCGGGCAGCAAGGATACCAAACCCGTGCTGGCCAAGATGCGTGAAACCCCGGTGCGAGACGCCTTCACCGATAACGGCGTGCTGCGCGAGGACGGCCGCATGGTCCACAGCATGTTCCTGTTCGAGGTCAAGAAGCCGGAAGAATCGAAGGGCCCGTGGGACTATTACAAAGTCCTGTCCGAAGTCCCGGGCGATCAGGCCTTTCGCCCGCTCAAGGATGGCGGCTGTCCGCTGGTGAAATGACGCTTGCAATGACGCCATTGGGAGCATGGTCTCCGTAGCACGGGGTCTCCGTCTGTCGGTGCCTGCAGATCGCGGGCGGCTTTCGCGAGGCAGATGGCCGCGCATGGTGGTAATGAGACCCGGTCATCCGGCCGGTAGCCTGGACACGGGGAATCTCCCAGATTTGTCCCTATCTTAGATGGACAGGAGTTACCCATGACCGATCCGGCAGACCCCTTGACCGATTTCTCGAACGCGCTGGCCAGACGCGCAGAAACCGCGAAAAACGCGATTGTCGCGGTCCGCCTCGCACACGGGCGGCACATGACCGGGATACTGTGGCGATCTGACATTGTCGTCGTCTCCGAGCAATCGCTGCCGCCAAAAGATGACTTCGAACTTGTCGCGCCAGGCGGATCGGTGGTGACGGCCAGAACGGCCGGACGCGATCCCGCCACCAACGTCGCGATCTTGCGGCTGGCCGATCCGATGGCGGCGCCGTCGATCCGCCGCGGGCGAGGCGCATACCGGCGCCGTGGCGCTGGCGATCGGAGCCGACGGAACCGGTGGCGCGAGCGCGCGGCTGGGGCTGGTCAATCTGGCCGGCGCCGAATGGCATTCCAGTCGCGGCGGCCTCATCGACCGGCGCATCGTGCTCGATCTTCGGCTCGCCCGCCGCGAGGAGGGCGGACCGGTTTTCGACGCCGCCGGCGCTTGTCTCGGCATGTCGACCTTCGGGCCGCGCGGCCAGGTCATTGCCATTCCAACCGCAACCATCGAACGTATTGTGCCGTTGCTGCTTAAAGACGGCCGTATCGCGCGCGGCTGGCTCGGCGTCGCTTTGCAAGCCGTCGCGGTGCCCGATGCGCTGCGCGAGACCGCCGGCCAGTCCAGCGGGTTGATGGTGATGTCGGTGGTCGAACACGGCCCCGCGGCGCAGGCAAACATCGTGGCGGGCGATATCGTCTTGAGCGTCGACGGCACATCGACGCATCGATTCCGAAAAATCGCCAGGCATTTCGGCCCCGACAGCATCGGACGAAAGGCCGACCTTCGCCTCATCAGGAGCGGCGCGGTGATCACGGTGCAGACCACGATTGCAGAACGGCCCGCCGCATGAGGCAAGCGGCAGGCAAGCTGGCATCAACGATGCGACTGCGCGTCGCCGTTCACGCCATGGACTTGTCGCGCCGTTCCACCTTGAGCCGAGTGGTCGCCGAGGCTGGACACCTTGTTGTCGGCTCCGAGGACGCCGCCGATGTGGTGCTGGCGGACGGCGACGGTCAGCCCGGAGAAACCCGTCCGGTCATCACGCTGGGAGGCACCGGTGACGACCTGTCCGGCGCGCTGTCCCGCGATGCAGGTGCCGATCAGATCGATGCCGCCATACGAGCGGTTGCCGCCGGCCTGATCGTCCGCTCGCCTGACGCGATGGATGCCGGCTTCGGCGCGATGCGCGAGACCGATGGTCACGCGCTTCTAACTCCACGCGAACTCGAAGTGTTGCAAACACTCGCGGAAGGCATGACCAACAAGGCGATCGCACGCCGATTGAACATCTCGTTGCACACCGTGAAATTCCATGTCGAGTTGCTGTTCCGAAAATTGGGAGCCCGCACGCGGACCGAGGCGGTAGCGAAAGCCTCCGAACGCCGGCGCCACGAGACGATCACGTTGTGACCAAACGGGATTTGAGGGGCGTTGCCCCGATGGTCAGAAGTCCGCCGCCAGCTGGACCAATAGACGGCGCGCAGTCTCGCGGGCGAGCCGCGCCGGTTCGACCGGGCCGACCGTGGGTCCAATCAGCGCGAACCGCACATCGCTGACCCCGATGAAGCGCAACACCTCGCGCAGATAGGGCGTTGCCATATCGATGCGTCCCCGATTCATGCCGGTGACAAAGTCACTGCCGCTCGCCAGGATCACGACGGTCGGCCGGTTCTTGAGCAGCGGAAAATAGCCCTGCGCCGGATCGAAGCGGAAGGTGAGCCCGGGCTGCACAATCAGATCGAACCATTGCTTCAGCTTGTAGGGGATGCCGAAATTCCACATCGGCGTGGAAATCAGCACCCGATCGGCGAGCGCGAACCGCATCGCCATCCGCTCGAGGACCGCAAAGGCGTCGCGTTGCGCATCGCTGAATTCGTGTCCGTTCTGGCGCGCATATTTCGCTTCCAGCGCGTCGCCGCCGAACTCCGGCAGCGTTTCGCGCCACAGATCCATCACGTCGATGTCCCAGGTCGGGCGCGCCTGCCGAAATCGGGCCACGAACGCCTCGGCGCCGGCCGAGGATTCGGAAGCCGCGCGCGGCGAACAGCGCAGATGAAAGAGTTTTGGCACGCCGGCTACCTTTCCCGCTTCCGTTCCTGCGCGCTCACCCGAACGCCTTGATCACGGCGTCCGCGTTGGTGACGACAGCGACGTTCTGAAGCGCGAAATTGATCGAGGCGTTGTGCCATTCGGCGTTCATCGTCGAGCAGCAATCCTCGGGCACGATCATGAAGTAGCCCTTGTCAGCGCCGGTGCGCGCGGTGTGTTCGATCGACATGTTGGTCCAGGCGCCGGTATCGATCAGCACGTCGCGTCCGGTCGCCTTCAGGATGGTTTCCAGCCGGCTGCCTTCCCAGGCGCTCATGCGCATCTTTTCGACGATGAAGTCGCCCGGACGGGGCTCGAGCCCCGCCACCGGCGCCGCGCCCCACGAGCCGCGCACCAGCGCCTTGGCGTCGACCAGCCCCTCGAACAATGGCGCATTCAGCGTCATGCCCGGCGCGCCGGGCTCGACCACGAACCAGACGTGGATCACCGGGATGCCGCGGGCGCGCGCCGCCTCGGCGAGCCGGCGCACATTTTCGACGACGCGTTGCGCGCGCGCATGCGCCGGCGCGCCTGAATCCGCGAACGCGCCGCCTTCCATAATGACGTCGTTCTGCAGATCCTGCAGAATCAGCACACAGCGCTTGGGATCGAGTTGCAAGCCATCGGCCTTGATCAACGGCGCGGGCACGGAAGAGGCCGTGGCTTCTCCGCCACGTTTGGCGGTCATGTAAGGCTCGGCCCGCGGGCCGGCCTTGGTCGCGACCGTGTAAACCGAGTGCGTCGACGTCATGTACAGGGTGCGGAAATCGGCGCCGCCCCATGTCAGATTGGCGACGAGTTCGGGCACGCGAACCTTGCCCAACAGATCGCCGTTCGCCGCATAGACCCACACGCCGCCCGGCGCCGTCACCCAGATATTGCCGTACTGATCGCATTTCATGCCGTCGGGCAAGCCGGGCTCGAGTCTCCGAGCGGATGCCGTTGGCGAAAATGCGGGCGTTGGAGATCGTGCCATCGGCTTCGACGTCGAATACCCGGATCTGCGCTTGGACCGTGTCATTGACATAGAGCCGCTTCTCGTCCGGCGAAAAACAAAGGCCATTCGGCTGGTCGAACAGATAGCGGTCGACCAATAGCTGCGGCGCGCCGCCGCCGGGAGGTACGCGATAGACGCCCTGGAAGCCGAGCTGACGCGGGCGTTCGACGCCGAAGACCGGCATGCGACCGTACCAGGGATCGGAGAAATAGATCGCGCCACTCGAATGCACGCAGACGTCGTTCGGGCTGTTCAGTTCCTGCTTCTCGAAATGCGAGGCGATCACTTCGCGGCGGCCATCGGGGCGTTCGCGGACCAGCAATGATGTGGCGTGCTCGCAGACGATCAGATTGAGATCGGCGTCATAGGTCATGCCGTTGCATTTGTTCGAAGGGCGTTTGACCTCGACGACACCGCGCTTGGCGTCCCAGCGGCGGCGAACGTCCGCCGGCATATCCGAAAACAGCAAATAATGATCGACCGGATGCCAGATCGGCCCTTCGGTGAAGGTAAAGCCGGTGCCGAGCTGGCCGACCGGCGCATAGGGATCGATCAGGTTCTCGAATTCGGGACGCTGCGTAACATGGGTCATGGGGGATGCCTTCGCTCGGTTCAGGCCGGGAACCAGTTGCGTTTGGGCAGCGACTGAACAATCGGGCCCGGCACCTGGTCCTGCAGCCGCCCGACCACATCGCCGCCTTCGATCTTGCATGGCCGGTCGTGCACCGGCAGCAGAAAGCGCGAGCTGTTGACGAGCTTCTTGATCGCCGCTTTCTCCGCGCGCTTCGAGGTGCCGTGGTTGCCTGTGGTGCGCGGTTCGGCGTCGTGGATTTCGCGGAAGGGATCCACCAGTTGATCGTTGATGTCGTAAAGCACGTCGCCGCAGATGGTCGCGATCCCCTCGGCGGTATGGACGTGCATATTCATCGACCCTTCGGTGTGCGCGCCGGCCGCCTCGCAATAGACGCCCGGGATCAGCTCAACCGCGCCGGTGATCTCAAGATCCAGGAATCGCAGCGCGCTCTTGGTGTGCAGCCGGTCGATCAGGTGCTTGATGTCGGGCGCCGGATATTGCGGGTGCATCAGGCCCGAGACGGAATATTCCAGTTCCTTGCGATTGACGACGACCGTGGTGTTCATCGGAAACAAATCGTCCTTGCCGGCATGGTCGATATGAAGATGGGTGTGGCAAACGAAGCGAACATCGCCCATGCGCACGCCGTGGCGCGCCAGCTGGTTCTCGATCATGTTCTCATGGAACTGCAGGCCACGCATGCCGAGCGTTTCCATGATCTGATTGGAACGGTAACCGGTGTCCACCACGATCGGATAGGTGCCGCCGACAATCAGAAAGCCCAGCGTCAGCACGCGGCGCGTGCGCCCACAGTCGCGGCCGAGCACAAGGAAGCTCGATTCCAGTTCGATATCGCCATAGTCGAGAATCTTGATTTCCAAAGCCATACTTGCCTCCCATTTTACTTTTTTGTTTTCCTCGCGCCCAACTAAGGCGCGAGACGATAGACCCGCATCGCCGTGTCGCGCATGATCGCATCGCGATGACGCGGGTTCGATTTGACAGCGTCGAGATAAGCGTCGACGAGCGCGCGATAGTCGGTCCACAGCTTCTCGATCGGAAAGTTCGAGCCGAACAGACAGCGGTCCGGGCCGAAGATCGACAGTGAGTTGGTAACGATCCCGGCGATATGCGCAGGGTCGTTGCGATGAATAAATGTGCCGAGCCCCGAGAGCTTGCAGACGATGTTCGGACACGCCCCGAGCCGGACCATGCCGGCGCGCCAGGCCGCCCGGCCGGCGGGTGAAAGATCCTCCAGCATCCCGGCATGCTGCAGTATGAACGTGACCTTCGGGCAGGCTTCGGCAAGACCGGCCGCGCCCGGCATCTGCGGCGCAAACACCTGCAGGTCGAAGCTCCAGCCGTAGTCGGCCAGCCGCGCCACGTTGCGGCGGATCGTCGGGTCTGCGCACAGATCGCCATGCGCGGCGAAGCGATAGAGCGGGTTCTCGTGCCAGTGCAGTTGCATGCGTACGCCCCGCACCAGCGGGTAGCGCTTGAGCCGGTCGAGCTGCGGGCGCACGTCGTCCACGCTGAAATCCGCGTAGGCGACGATGGCATGCGGCCAGCCGGTCTCCTCGGAGGTACGCTGGACCCAGGCCGTCTCGTCCTCGAATCGCTCCTTTGCCCAATTGGTCTGCACATAAACCGATTTGACGACGCCGCTGCCGGAGAGGTCGTCGAGATATTCAGGGATCGGATAGTCGCGCCGGATCGGTTCATAAGGGCCGAAGATGCGCGGCTGCATCGGTCCGACCAACCAGGGCAGATCGGCCTGGCGCCAGATGTGATGATGGCCGTCGACGAACCCGGTCACGCGGCTCTCCTTTGCCGCAGCGAAAGCACATGGGCGACGACCGCCGAGATCGATCCGCCGTCGACCATGTCGTCGACGAAACGGCGAATGGCAATCAGCGCCTCGGTCTGCGGCACGAAGCTGGCGCCGACCGCGAGCGGCGTCAGCCAGCTCAGCCGCCAGGCGCGCCGCGAAAGTTTGGCGACCGCGTCGCGCAGGGCGGTGAGATCGCCGCGCTCCAGCCCGTCGGACACGACGACAACAGCGGCGCCGCGGGCGTAGCCGCCAAAGCGCGGCACTGCCAGAAACGCCTGCAGCGCGTCGCCGATCCGCGTGCCGCCATCCCAATCGCTGACCAGGTGCGCGGCAGCGGCTATCGCCTGCTCGCGGCGCTTGAGCCGCAGCGCGCGCGTCACCCGCGTCAGGCGGGTACCAAAGGTGAATACTTCGACATTGGGCGTCGCCTGCACCAGCGTATGCGCCAGCCTGAGATTGTCCTCGGAGCGCGATTTCATCGAGCCTGAGACATCGATCAACAACAGCATCTTGCGTGGCCGCGGACGCCGCTTCAGCCGCCCCAGCCGCATCACCTCGCCGTCATTGCGCGCGGATTCGCGCAAGGTTCGTCGCAGGTCCGCCCAAGGCCCGCGCCGCGCCCGCATTCGTCGATGCCCACGTCGCCGTGGCAGATGCGTCGGGGCGTCACGCGCCAGCCGGCGTAGCGCCTCATTCGGCGCGCTCGAGCCGAAGCGGCGCTCGACCAGCGCCTCGGCGCGTACCGACATTTCGCCTGAATTCGTTGACCTCATCGGCGAGCGGCGGCTCCTGCTCGCCACTTCCCTCGTCCTGCAGCCGGACGACGTCCTCGTCTTCGCCCTCGGCACCGGGCATCTCCTCGCCGCCGAGAAAATGGATCCGGAACAGCATGTCGTAAGCAGCGCGCCGCTCGGGAGGAGGCGCCAGCGTTGCCAGCCCCGCCTGCCGGATGTCCTCGGGACTGCGCGGGCCGAGCAATTCGATCGCCGCCAGAAACGCGGTGGTCTGCTCAGGCGCGACTGCAAAACCATTGGCGCGCAACAGTGCCACGAACGAAATGAAGGTCTGGGCGGCGCGAGGCAGTTGCGGCTCGTCGATCACGCGGCCGCCTCCGCGATGATGGCGTCGAGCCGTCCGGAGATGAAGGCGAGGTCCTCCTCGTCCTTCAGCGCAACCCCGATCGAGCGCTTGAATGCATCCGGCCAGCGCGCACCGCCCTTGTTGAGCAATGTCGCCGCCTCCGCCCAGTCGACCGCCTCGGCGACGCCGGGCGCCTTGCTTAGCGGCTCGCGCCGCAGCTTGCCGACCGCCGCGACAACCGCGCGCGCGGTCGCCTCCGCGACACTGGAGGCTCGCATCATCACGATCCGCGCCTCGCGCTCCGCGGTCGGGTAATCGATCCAGTGGTAGACGCAACGCCGGCGTAGCGCCTCGTGCAGATCGCGCGTGCGGTTGGAGGTGAGCACCACTACCGGCCGTTCGGCCGCGCGGATGGTGCCGCGCTCGGGGATCGAAATCTGGAAGTCGGAGAGGAATTCGAGCAGGAAGGCTTCGAATTCCTGGTCCGAGCGATCGATTTCGTCGATCAACAACACCGTCGAATCCGGCGCGCGAAGCGATGCGAGCATCGGCCGTTCGATCAGAAAGCTCTCGCCGTAAATGTCGATGGTCTGGTCGCCGGCCTGGCGGATCGCCAGCATCTGTCGCGGATAATTCCATTCGTAAAGGGCCGCGGATGCGTCGATGCCCTCATAGCATTGCATACGAATGAGCCGCCGGCCGAGCACCGCGGCGATCGCCTTGGCCGCTTCGGTCTTGCCGACGCCGGGGGCGCCTTCGAGCAGCAGCGGCTTGCCCAGTGCGAGTGCGAGATAGGCTGCCGTCGCGATCCCATCGTCGGCGAGGTAGTAGGCCCCGCGCAACGCATTCTCCAGCGCCTGCGGGCTATCGATGCCGCTGATGTTGCCGCGAACCGCCATCAGCGACGCGCCTGCGGCCGTGCCCCGCCCTGCCCCTTGATCGCGCGCAGCACTTTCTCCGGCGTGATCGGCAGCTCGTCGACACGGACGCCGACCGCGTTGAAAATCGCGTTGGCGACCGCCGGCATCACTGGATTGGCGCACATCTCGCCCGGGCCCTTGGCGCCGAACGGACCATCCGCCGCCGGCCGCTCCAGCACCGCGATGTCGTGCGGACAGATATCGCCCGGACCCGGCATCAGATATTCGACAAAGTCGCGCGGCCCATGGCTCGGATCAGGATAATAGGGCTCCGTCGTCTCAAACAGCGTGTGGCTGACGCCCATCCAGGCCCCGCCGACGAGTTGCTGTTCGACCAGCCGTGGATTGAGCGCGCGCCCGAGTTCGTAGGCGCTGTCCATCCGCACCATCGCGACCTCGCCGGTCTCGTCGTCGACCTCGACCTCGGCGACCAGGCAAGCGTGCGCATAGCAGGTAGCGGGCGACATTTCGCCGGTTTCCGGATCGACGGCGGAGAGCGGCACCAGAAAGATGCCGCGCCCGGAGATGGTCTTGCCCTGCTTGAACTGCGCGGCGATCGCGACGTCCTTGGTCGAGATCGATCGATGCGGTGCGCCCTTGACGTGAATGTTGCCGCGACCGTCGGTTTCAAGGTCGGCGGCATTGACCTCCAGCTCCTCGGCTGCCGCCTCCATCATCACGCCGCGCGCTTCCTTGGCGGCGGCCATGACCGCATTTCCGACCCGATGGGTGCCGCGCGAGGCGAAACTGCCCATGCAATGCGGCCCGGTATCGGAATCGGCAGTGTCGACATAGACGTCTTCGACCGGCACGCCGAGTGTCTCGGCGCAGATCTGCCGCGTGACCGATTTCATGCCCTGACCGAGATCGATCGAGGACAGCGACACCGTGAACTTGCCGCTCGGGTTGGAATGCACCAGCGCCTGGCTCGGATCGCCGCCGAGGTTCATGCCGATGGGATAGTTGATCGATGCGATGCCGCGTCCGCGATGCCTGGTCATGGTCAGCGTCTCCTTCCGAACACAGAGGAAAATCGTACCGCGCCGTGCGAAGCCGGTTGCGGCGCCGGCGCCGGCGGCGGCGATGGTGCTGGAGGCGCCGCCGGTTGCGGCGGCGCGGGTCCGGCGGCCGGCTGCGGTGCGCGATCGTAGGACGTGCGTTGCTGCGCGGTGGCCCGCGCCAGCGCGGGCGCAGGCGAACTCGTGGCCGCGAGCGGAATCAAAGCCCGTTCGCCGCCGCCATCCTTGAGCGAGGACATCCGCTTGAACTCCTCGCGCAATTTCCATTTCGACTTTTCAGCGGCCACTTGCACGCATTCGATCAGCGCGGTGTTCTTGGCTTCGCGCCGATGCGCCTTCATGTCGCCGTCGCGATAGGCATTGAGGATGCGGAATTCCATCGGGTCCATGGCGATAAGATGGGCAAGCTTGTCCATCTGGCATTCGATCGCGAAATCCATCGCGGTAACCCCGAAGCCGCGCATCGCTGTCGCCGGCGTGCGGTTGGTGAAGACGCAATAGATGTCGGCGTACACGTTCGGGATCGTATAGGGCCCGGGCAAATGCGCCGCGCATTTGACCACGGCGTAGCTCGACAACCGGGTATAGGCGCCGCTGTCGAAATAGGCGCGCACCTTGCGCGCGACGATGCGGCCGTCGCGCATCATGGCGTCCTTCAGGTAGATGCGTTCGGCGCCGCGCGGTGGCCCGAATTGCATCTCCTCCTCACGGCCGAAAATGTAGCGCACCGGGCGGCCGGTCAGCATCGCGCCGAGAATGGAGAGCGGCTCGGTCAAGGTGTCGACTTTGCCGCCGAAGCCGCCGCCGACGGTCCCGCCAATGAAGTGAAAGGTGTTGGAGGGCACATCGAGAATCTTGGCGCAGGTGTCGAGCGAAAAGAACAGCGCCTGCGTCGAGGTATAGACGACATAGCGGCCGTTGGTGTCGGGGGCTGCGATCGAGCCATTGGTCTCGGTCGGCGCGTGCTCGATCGGCGACATCTGGTAGCGCTGCTCAAGCACGTGATCGGCACTGGCAAAGGCGCGCTCGACATCGCCGAAGCGCAGCTTCTGGTGATCGTAAATGTCGTGATAGGTAAAGGTGTTCTTCGGGTAGGTTTCGTTGACCACCGGCGCGCCGGGCTTGAGCGCCTCCTCGACGTCGAACACGGTAGGCAGCGGCTCGTAGTCGACGCGGATCTTTGCGATGGCCTCAAAGGCCTCACGGTGGCTGTCGGCGACGACGGCGACGACCGGCTCGCCCTTGTAGCGCACCTTGTCGACCGCCAGCGTCGGCTCGTCGTCCTTGCCGAAATTGATCAGGCTGAGCAGCGTATTGAGATTGCGCGGCACGTCGGTGCCGCGAATGATCCGGCGCACCCCGGGACTACGCTCGGCCTCGACCGTGTCGACGCGCCGGATGCGAGCATGCGCGTGCGGGCTACGCAACACCTTCAGATGCAGCATGCCCTGCAAGTTGTGATCGTTGAAATAAGTGGACGTGCCGGTGACATGGCCCAGCATGTCCTGGCGCTGCGTGCCCTTGCCGATTTCGTTGAGGTTATCATCACGCTCGTCGGCGAAAATGTCCTTGCGGAGTTCCAGCATGGGTCGATCCTTTAGACGCGCGCACGGCCGCCCGAGGCAGCGTCGAGCACGGCGTTGATGATGGGTTCGTATCCGGTGCAACGGCAAATATTGCCCGCGATCGCGTTGACGACGTCGGCGCGGGTGGGGGACGGATTGTGATCGAGCAGTGCCTTCGCCGCCATCAGCATGCCCGGCGTGCAATAGCCGCACTGCGCGGCGAAGTGCTCCATGAAGGCGCGTTGCAGCGGGTGCAACTTGGCTCCATCCTTGAGGCTGTCTAGCGTTTCCACCGAGCGGCCTTCGACGGTCTCGGCCAATGTCAGACACGAAAGGTGCGCTTGGCCGTCGATCAGCACCGTGCAGGCGCCGCATCCGCCCTGGCCGCAACCGAATTTGGGCGTCATATCGCCGATGAGATCGCGCAAGGTGCTGAGCAAATTGGCGCCACCATCGACGAAGACCGCGACGTCGCGGTCGTTATGACGAAATTGCAGGGCGGTCTTGGCCATGGTTTTTCCTATGGGCTTTCTTTATTCCTGGCCGGAGAGCAGGCGGCGCAGATGGACGCCGATAACCTCTCGCCGGTACCAGGCGCTGGCGAACGAATCATTGGCGGGCGAAGTGCCTTCGGTCGCCGCGGCGACCGCGGCAGCGATGCTCGCGGTATCGAGCGCGCGCCCTTCGATCGCGCGTTCGGCCGCCTTGGCGCGAACCGGCATCGCCGCCATCGCGCCGTAGGCGATGCGCGCGCCAATGACGCGGCCGCCACTGGTCGGGACAAGTGCTGCGAGCGTTACCAGCGAGCCGCCTTTCGGCTTGATGCGCGCGATCTTGCGATAACGAAACGCTTCGCCAAGGGGGCGGTGGCAAGAGACGGAGAGCACGAGCGCGGTCTGCTGACGATCGCGCCCGGCGAGGAACTCCTCGATCGGCACGTCGCGCGCGCCGTAGCCGCCCTGCACCGCAACAGTGGCGTCGAGTGCCAGTAGCGCCACGGCAAAATCGCCGAATGGCGTGGGCGCGAACAGATTGCCCCCGACTGTGCCCATGTTGCGTACGGCGGGCCCGCCGATCGAGGCGGCGACGGGATGCAGAAACGCGAGCTCACGCTCCGCCAGAACGCGCGCAAAGGTGACGCCGGCGCCGATCGTGATGCGGGAGCTGGCAAACTCGATTTGCGTCAGGGCGCGGTCGGTCGCGCGCACCACCGTCGAAATCGACAAATCGCCTTCGTTCAGCGCACGCATCACCAGCGTGCCGCCGCCGAGATACCGCGCGTCGCGCTCCGACGAAAGTGCCGCCGCCGCCTCTCCCGAGGTTGCGAAAGTCTTCACCGTTACGGGCATGATTTCTTCTCCGCGCTCATGCGGCCCCCTTAAGATGCTGGCGGATTGCCTCGAAGCCGGCCTGATAGATCTGCTCACCCACCATTTCGGTGATTTCCGCCGCTTCGGCGGGCCGCGTCGTGAAGCGCGACTCCCAATGCCAGAAGGTCCGGTCGCCGTCCGTCACCGGCAGTAACCGCACATGCGCGACGTAATTGAACATCGGTATCGGCGTATCGAGCAGGCAATAGCTGAAAGTCTGTTCGAGATCGGAGAGCGCCAGCAATTGCTCGCGCAGTTCGGAGCCGTCCTTCAACTTGAAGCGCCGCACGCAGCCGATGCGGTCCGAAGACTGCGCGCGCTCGATCGTGCTGGTAGCGACCGCCGGGTGCCAGCGGTCATGGCCGTTGAAATCGCGCAGCACGTTCCAGACCGCGTCGGTCGGTGCGTCGAGGATCGTGCTTTTGACGACGTGCGGCACCGCTTCAGCCTCCAAACGCACGCTTGAGTGCATCGAAGCCGCCCTGGAACACGCCGCCACCGATGTTGTTGATCAGTTCGGCCTCGCGCTCGGGCGCGCAGTCGAACTCCGCGGACCATTCCATGAAGGTCTTTTCACCGTCCGTGACCGGCGTCAGCCGCAATGTCGCGACGTAGTTCTCGACACCCATCGGCAACTCCAGAATCGAATAGGTGCAGAACATGTCGAAATCCGAGAGCCCGAGCAGCTTCTCGCGAATGCGGTCGCCGTTGCGCAGCCTGAAATCGCGCACACAGCCGATTTTGTCCGCGGGCTCACCACCCTCGATGCGGCTCTCGGCGATCGCCGGGTGCCAGTTCGGCAGACCATTGAAATCGCGCACCCTCGTCCATACCCGATCGTTGCGGGCGTTGACGACGGTCGAAACATAAACTCGAGCCATGACGCGTCCTCAACCCTTCTTGCCCGACGGCCGCGCCGGCGGACCCTCACCTTGGGACGGCGTGGCCGGTTTGGCCTCGCTTTCTTTCGTTGGTGCGGTCTCCTTGCGAATGCCCTGCATGTCGCGGGCTTCGCGAATGAGGCCGGGCATCTTTGACAGGCTGCCCCCCTCGACGCCGATGTCGGCGAGGATCGAAATCGATTAGCGGCGCCTGAACGCGGTAGCGCAAGGCCGAAATCGATCACTTCGTCGGTGGCGCTGCGCCCGCTGCCACCACCAGCACCACCACCGACCCCGCCCAGCCCATCGACATGCAGGATGCGAATGCCTTCGATTTTCTCCATCGGCTTGACGCTCTCGCGCACGATGCCCTCGATCCGGTCAAGCAGCTTGCGGCGGAACAATGAGTAACGCGCCTGGTCGGTAAGCACGTTTTCGGCCTCGTTGAGCAGCTTCTGCCCCTCGGCTTCGACCGCCGCGCGCACGCGTTCGGCCTCGGCGCCGATACGCGTCTCCTCGGCTTCCTTCTCGGCGATCAGGACCTCGATCGTCTTGCGCCGCTTGGCGATCTCGCTGTCACGCACGGTGATGACGCGTTCGGCCGCCTCGGTGGCGTGCGCTTTGGCGTTTTCGGCTTCCGCTTGCGCCGCCGATTGTTCCAGCGATTTCTGATAGAGAACGATCGCCTTCTCCATCAGCACCATCTCGATTTCCTTCTCGCGATTCACCTCCAGCTTGCGCAATTCGCGTTCGCGCCCGATGCGGGCCTCGTCGAGCCCACGGTCGGAAGCAATCCGCGCGCGCTGCACCTCCTCGTTCGCGGCGATCTCGGCCTCTTGCAACGCCTGGACGCGGCCGACTTCGAGTTGTTCGATGACGCGCCGGCGCTCGAGCCGGACCGCTTCCAGCGCCTGCTCCTTCGACACCTCGGTGGTCTCGACGTCGCGGCGGGCGACGATTTCAGCCTGCTTGACCTGCCGATCGGCGTCGATGCGCTCGGAGCGCTTCGCCGATAGCGCGATGATCCGCTCTTCATCGGCGATTTCGACCGTTTTCTTCTGTTCGATATTGAGTACTTCGCGGGTCTTGCTGGAGGCAATGCGATCGGCCTCGAGCGCGAGCTCGACGCCGATACGCTGACGCTCGATGGTGTCGCGGCTTTTCAATTCGGCCGACTCGACCGCCTGGTCGCGGTCGATCTGCAGGTTGCGGATGGCCTCGTCCTTGGCGATGCGATCGGCTTCGACCTTGCGCTCCTGGGCGATGCGGGCGGTCTCGACCAGTTGCTTGGCGGCGATCTCGGCCTTCTCCAGCGTTTCGTTGCGGGCAATTTCGAGCTTGCGCGTCTCGCTTTCGGCTGCGATCGAAATCGGCGGCGGTTTTCTTCTCCTGGGCAATGCGGGCGGCGCGCGTCGCCTGCCGGGCGGCGATTTCGGCCTCTTCGGTCGCGCGCTGGCGCTCGATGTCCTGCTCCTTGGTCTCCTGATCGCTCATAATGCGGGCGAGAGATATGTTCTTTTCCTGCGCGATCCTGGCCGCCTCGATCGCCTCACGCGAGGCAATGTCGGCTTCTTCGACCGCACGATTGCGCGCGATCTCGAGCCCGCGGATGCGCTCCTCCTGCGTGATGCGGGTGGATTCGGTCGCCTCGCGCGCCGCGATCCCGGCGACTTCGAGCGCCTGATTGCGGTCGATCTCCAGTTTGCGGGTGCTCTGATCGGAGGCGATGCGATCGGAGGCGAGCGAGCGTTCGCGCGCGATGCGAGCGGCTTCTACCGCCTGCTGTGCAGCGATCTCGGCTTCCTGTATCGAGCGGCTCTGCCGGATCTCAAGCGAACGGGTTTGCTCGTCGGAGGCAATCCGTTCGGCGTTGACGGCGGTGGTCTGCGCGATACGCGCCTTTTCTGTCGTTTCCCTGGCGTTAATCTCCGCCTCGTCGACCACTCGCGTGCGCTCGATCTCGCGCCGGCGCGTTTCCTCCTCGTTGGCGATACGGGCGTCGGTGACGACGCGGTCCTGCTGGATACGGGCCTTTTCGATGAATTCGCGCGCCTGAATCTCGGCTTCCTCAACCACGCGGCCGCGCTCGATCTCACTCTGCCGCACGTCGCGTTCGGATTCGATGCGGGCGGTGTCGACCGAGCGCTGGTTGGCGATGCGCGCCTTTTCAATTTCCTCACGCGCAAGGATTTCCTTTTCCTCGACTGCGTGAGTGCGCTCAATTTCCCTATGCCGGGTTTCGCGCTCGGAAGCGATGCGCGCTTCCGCGATTGCCTGCTCGTTGGAGATGCGCGCTTTTTCGATGGTCTCGCGGGCCGATATCTGCGCCTGCTCGGCTTCGGTCTCGCGCAACGCCCGTTCGCGCGCCACCTCGGTCCGTTGCACAGCCCGGCTGACCTCGATGTCGCGTTCCTGATCGAGGCGCGCGGTCTCGCTCTGGCGCTCGATATCGAGCGCTTGCCGTTCGGCTTCGAGGTTCCGGGTGCGTATCTTGATCATCGAATCCTGTTCGATGTCGTTACGCAGTTTGCGCTTGGCCTCGATGTCTTCCATTAGCCGGGTCAAACCTTCGGCGTCGAAGCGGTTTGACGGGTTGAAGAATTCGAGATCGGTCTGATCGAGATCGGTGATCGCGACGGATTCGAGCTCGAGACCGTTCTGGGCGAGAGCCTCGGCAGCAGCTTCCTTGACGCGGGTGACATATTCGCCGCGCTTCTCGTGCATCTGCTCCATCGTCATTTCCGAAGCGACCGAGCGCATCGCGGAGACGAACTTGCCCGAGAGCAGTGTGTGCAGCCGTTCAGGTTCCAGCGTGCGCCGGCCGAGTGTCGCCGCGGCGATCGAAACCGCATCACGCGTCGGCCTGACCCGGACATAGAAATCGGCCTCGATGTCGATGCGCATGCGATCGCGGGTGATGACGGCATCCTGCTTCGACCGTGTGATCGGCATCGGCAGCACGTTCATATTGACCGGAGTGAAGTCGTGAATGAAGGGCAGCACGAAGGCGCCGCCATTGATCACCACTCGCTCGCCGAGGAAGCCGGTGCGCACAAACGACACTTCCTTGGAGGATCGATGGTAGAGCCAATTCACAACGTAAACGGCCACAACGATCACCACCAGTGCGATGATCAGCCACAGGATCAATTCACCAACAAGAATCCCAGACATAATACCTACCTCCCGTAACCGGCGCTCAACGCTCGCCGATCGCCTTGAATTTTCGAACCTGTTCCGTCAGCGCGCGCTCCACCGGCAGCCGCTCCATTGACGAAGCGCCATAGAAGCCGTGACACTTGCGCGTATTTTTCATGATGAACGCGGCGTCCGCCGGCTCGGCCACCGGCCCACCATGCGCCAACACCAAAATCTCGGGATTGACCGCCAGGGCCGCCACCGCCCAGGCATCAATGAGAGCGGGACAATCGGCAAGCTTCAGCGCGGTCTGCGCGCCGATCGCGCCGCCGGTGGTCAGGCCGAGATGGCAGACCACAATGTCAGCCCCCGCCGCGGCCATCGCCTTGGCATCGGCTTCGTCGAATACATAGGGCGTGGTCAGCATATCCTTGGCGCGCGCCTTGGCGATCATCTCGACCTCCTGCGCGTAAGACATGCCGGTCTCTTCGAGATTGGCGCGAAAGACGCCGTCGATCAGCCCGACGGTCGGAAAATTCTGCACCCCGGCAAAGCCGAGCGTCTTCAACTGATCGAGGAAGACGTCCATATCGCGGAACGGATCGGTGCCGTTGACGCCCGCCAGCACCGGCGTGTTCTTGACCACGGGCAGCACCTCGGCGGCCATTTCGACCACGATGGCGTTGGCATCGCCATACGGCATCAATCCTGCGAGCGAGCCGCGCCCGGCCATCCGGTAGCGGCCCGAATTATAAATGACGATCAGGTCGATGCCGCCCGCTTCCTCGCATTTGGCGGACAGCCCGGTTCCAGCGCCGCCGCCGACGATTGGCTCGCCCCGCGCCACCATGGCGCGAAATTTCTTCAACAATCCGGCGCGTTCAAATCGGGGCATCGATCACCTCGCCACCCTTCGACGCGTGCTGGGGCGCCCCACGATCGAGCGGAACGCCGCGACGATCGCGGCGGTGAATTCAGGCTCGTTGATGTTGCGCTTCAGCCGAATGAGCTGTCGGTTGCTGGTCTGGCGCACGGTCTGATCGAGCGCGCGGAACAGCGCGATATCGGCGTCGGGATCCCAGAACGGCTGCCCCGCCGCATCGAGCGCGGAGACGCCACCTTCCGGCAAAAAGAACCGCACCGGCCCGTCCATGGCGTTGAGCCGCTCGCCGATCCAGCGGCCCATGCGTTCGTTCTCTTCGGCAGTCGTGCGCATCAGCGTGACTTGCGGATTGTGAACGTGCAGCTTGCGGCCACGGTAGCGCTCGGGGATGGTGTCGGGCGCGCCGAAATTGACCATATCGAGCGCACCGACCGAGCCGATGTAGGGGACGCGGGTGCGAACAATGGCGCCGAAGCGATCCTCGGTCGCCGGGAACACGCCACCCATCAAGAGATCGCAGACCTCGGTAGTTGTGAGGTCGATAACCCCCGTCAACAGGCCGGAATCGACCAGCTTCTCCATCGAGCGGCCGCCGACGCCGGTGGCATGGAAGACGAGACACTCGTAGTCGCCGCGCAATGCCGCCGCGATTTGCTGCACGGCGGGCGTGGTGACGCCGAACATCGTCAGACCGACCGCAGGCAGATTGACGCTCGGCTCGCGCGCATTCGCCGCACGCTCGTCGAGCCGCGCCTTCACCATGCCGACCAGGGCGTTGGCGCCGTTGGCGAGCACCTGGCGCGAGATCGAGTTCAGCCCCTGCACATCGGTGACCGAGTACATCATGGTGATGTCAGCGGGGCCGACATAGGGTCCGACGTCGCCGGAGGCGACCGAAGATATGATGACCTTGGGCACACCGATCGGCAGCGCGCGCATGCCCGGCGCCACCAATGAGGCGCCGCCCGATCCGCCGGCGGAGATCACGCCGACAACGTCGCCCTGACGACGCAGCCAGTTGGTAAAGGCCTCCGCCATCGCCGTCACCGAGGCGCCGCGATCCGAGCCAAACACGGCGCTGCCGCCGCGCGGGTGGTTAAGCGCTATTTCCTGCGCTGACACGTCGCAAGAGGCAGCCTTGCCGGCCGTGGAGACGTCGACGAGACGCGCACGCAACCCGCTGCCGGCGACGATATCGCGGATGAATCTGAGTTCCTCGCCCTTGGTATCGAGCGTGCCGACGACCAGCACGGTTGGTCGTCCGGAGCTTCGCGCCGCTTCCATGTCACGTCGCGGCCGCGCGGCCTCCTCAAGTCTGAGCACGCCGGTCGAGAGCGCCCGCGCGCCGGACTCGATGCGCGCGATCGGCACCGGCTGCGACCATCGGGTCGGCGGCGCCGGATTGGAAATATAAATGCGGACTGGCGCCAGGCTTTTGGGGCGCGGCGAGGCCGCCGTTCCTGCAGCATTGTCCCTAGCTTCCGGATTGATCTCAGCCTCGACTTCGGCATGACGTCCGACACCGAGCAGGCGCTGTTGCAGATCGCGATCAGCGGCCAAGCTCGCCGAAATCGATGACGCGATTGACGCGGCCGTTGACCATGATGGCAACGCTATTTGCGACCGCCGTGGCCACTCCGATATTCTGCTCGATTACCAGCACCGAAATGTCGCCCTCCTCGCCCAACCGTACCAGCATCTCCTCAACCTGTGAGACGATGATGGGGGCAAGTCCTTCGGTCGGCTCGTCCATGATCAGGAGGCGCGGATTGGTTACAAGCGCACGTGAGATCGCCAGCATCTGCTGCTCGCCGCCGGAGAGCTGAGCTCCGCCACTGTTCTTGCGCTCGGCGAGGCGCGGGAATGTTTCGTAGATGCGCTCGACGGTCCACGCGCCACTTCGCATGCCCGCGGTCATGCGCAAATGCTCGTCAACGGTGAGCGAACGCCACAGGCGTCGCCCTTGCGGTACGTAGCCGACGCCGAGCCTGGCGATTTGGGCAGGTTGCAATGATAACAGGTCTTCGCCGAGCACGCGGACGGAACCACCGGTCGCACGCACCAGTCCCATGATGGTCTTGCAGAGCGTCGTCTTGCCCATGCCGTTGCGGCCGACGACGGAAAGCACGCCGGAGTCGAGCGTCAGGTTGACGCCTTGCAGCGCATGCGAGCGGCCATAATAGACGTCGAGACCTCTGACCTCGAGGATCGGAGCAGCGCGGCGCGCGTCAGCCATGATGCCCACCTCCGAGATAAAGCTCCTGAACCTCGGGATCGGTCTCGATTTCCTGCGGCGGCCCTTCCTTGAAGATGCGGCCGTTGTGCATCATCGTAACGCTTTCGACGACGCGCAGCGCAACGTCCATGTCGTGTTCAATGATGATGTAGCCAATATGGCCGGGTAGAGACGTCAGGATTTCCACCAGTTCGCGACGCTCGGTCGGAGAAAGACCAGCAGCCGGTTCGTCGAACAGGATGAAACGCGGCGCGCCTGCGAGCGCCAGCGCGATTTCCAGCTGGCGCTGCTGACCGTAAGCGAGTTCGGCGACGCGCCGTTGCTTGACGGCCGTCAGATGCACCGCCTGGACGAGATCATCGGCCGTTTGCATCAGCGCGTCGTTGACACGCGGCCGGATCGGCGAGAAGCGGCTGCGCGAAACGCCGCAGCACGCCAGATAGACGTTGTCGTGAACGGTGAGCCCTGGAAACAGCGCAGAAATCTGATAGGTGCGCCGCAGGCCGCGACGGATACGCTCATAGGGCGGAAAATGGGTGACGTCCTCGCCGAAGAACCGGATGGTGCCGGATGTCGGTGGAAAGTCTCCGGTGATGCAGTTGAAGAGCGTGGTCTTGCCTGCGCCGTTGGAGCCAAGCACGGCCCGCCGCTCACCCGGGCGCACGGTGAGCGTGACATCGGTCAGCGCCGCGAGCGCGCCGAAGAGCCGCGTCACACCGCGCAGCTCTAGTGCTGCTCCGGCACCGACCGTTGAAAGGCGCCGCGCGACGCTATCCATGGCCGTGACCCCCGCCCTTCTGTGCGGGCCCATCACCTCGGCCGCGCCAGCGCTCCCAAAGACCAACGATGCCGTCAGGGGAGAACAGCACGATGACGAGGAAGCCCACGCCGATCAGCAGACGAAAACGATTGCCGTCGAGCCCGATTGCGACCAGGAAATCAAGCGTGAAGGTGCGCAGCAGAACAAAAATAAGGGCGCCGATAAACGGACCGATGGGACGGGTGATGCCGCCGACGACGGCGATGATGAGAATGTCGATCGCCCGTTCGACCCCGACTGAGCCCGGCGAGATCTGCCGGTAGTTCCAGACCTGCAATACGCCGCCGAGCGACGCTATGAACGACGCGAATGCATAGGCGGCGACGCGGTGCGCGTTGACGTTGAACCCGAGCGCCGCCATGCGGCGCGGATTGTCGCGAACACCTTGCAAGGCCAGTCCGAACGGCGACCGCGAAAGATAACCGACCGCGGCGAAGCAGAGTGCTGCGACTACGAGTATTACATAGTAGAACGGGATATCCGCGCGCCAGTCGACGCCCCAGAAATGCGGCGTGACGACGGTGTTGAGGCCGGTGTGGCCGTTGAAAATCACCCAATTCTGGTTGGTGAAGTAATAGAACGCCGATGCGATCGCCAGCGTGATCATGATCGTATAGATGCCTTCGGTGCGCACCGCGAGCGCACCGCTAACGGTGCCGAACAGCGTGGCGAGCGCAATCGCCATCGGCGTCGCGAGCCACCAGGGCCATCCAAGGCTGATGTTCGCATTGCCGCTGAGACCGAACACTGCCGTCATGTAGCCGGCGAGACCCGCGATCGTCAGCTGCATCAGGCTGACCATGCCGCCATAACCCGCCAGAAACATCAGGCTCAGCGCCACGATGCCGAGAATAAGGGTAGTGCCGAAAATCTCGATCAGGAAAAACCCGTTGGCGAGCAGCGGCATGACGATCAGGATGAAGCCGACCGCCCAGGCAGCGGGGTTGCCGAAATCCGGACGGGCAAGACTGGGCAAGGGCGCCGCCGTGGCGGCGTCGTCGGGCTGAAGCCGCGCGTCTTGGGTGATCGACATGGCTAGCGACCCGCCAGCAGGCCCTGCGGCCGTATGGCCAGCACGAGCACCATGATCAGAAACGTCACCACGATCGCGTAGGTCGGGATATAGACCGAACCGAGTTGCTCGGCGAGGCCGATGATGAGCGCGCCGAGCGCCGCACCCGGGATCGATCCCATGCCGCCGATGATCACGACGACGAGCGAGGCGAGCAGAAACCGGATGTCTTCGCCCGGAGAGATCGACTGAAACGTGCCGCCGACGACGCCGGCCATGCCCGCAAGCCCAGCGCCGAGCGCGAACACGACGACGAACACCAGCTGAATGCGGACGCCCATCGCCGCCAGAATGTCGCGATCGTCGACGCCGGCGCGCACGATCATGCCGACGCGCGTGCGATTGAGGGCGAGCCACATCGCGACGCCGATTACGACGGAGGCGGCGAAGATGACCAGACGCACCATCGGGTACGACAGGTAAACCACCTCGCCGGACGATTTGACGGAGGTGACGAACGGCAATGTGATCGGGCCGACCAGCGCGCTCGGCGTCTGGATCTGATAGAAATCGCCGCCGAAAGCCCAGAGCATCAGGTCGGCGAACACGATCGACAGGCCGATCGTCACCATGGTCTGGCGCAGGTCCTGACCTTCCATGCGGCGGAAGACGAGGAGTTGCATGGCGACGCCGACCAGCGCGACGACGATGAACGCGGCGACGAAACTCAGCAGCCACGAGCCGGTCGCGACGCTTACCGCGTAGCCGACATAGCCGCCGAACAGATAGAGCGAGCCGTGCGCGAGATTGACGTTGCGCATCAACCCGAAGATCAGGGTGAAGCCGCTCGCCACCAGGAAATACAAGCCCCCGAGCGTGATGCCGTTAAAAACGGCATTGAGGAACACCTTCTTCCTGCCGAAGGCGTCCTCCAGCCCCTGCGGCCAGGTCGCGAATATCAGCCATAGTACGACCGCGATCGCGATCAGGATGACGAACGACCACAGCGGATAGCGTTCGATGAACTTTGTCATGGGCGCCGCCCGCGCACTGTCAGTACCCCGACGCCCGCACGCGCCCGGCCCGCGCCGGCTGGTCTGCGAAGAAAGCTTGTGACGTTCGACGCCATGTCGGCCCTTGTCCTCCCCAGGTGCAACGCCGGTTTGCAGTCCGCGTCCGCCGTCATCTTACCGGCCTCGCGCGGTTTGGACTTGATCGCCAGTATGCTTTCGCGCCCCGGCTCCGCCGGTCAGGCTCTCAGGACCTTGGCGGCGCGCCGATAATCCGTTGGGGCCATGCCGACATTGGCGGCAAAGAAGCGCGTGAACCCGCTCTGCGACGAGAACCCGAGGTCGAAGCCGATGTCCGCGATCGACGCTTCGGTGGCCACCAGCGAATCCAGGGCTTTTTCCATCAGCAACGTGTTGACGTAGAGATGTGGCGTGATGCCGGTCTGGGTTCGAAAAAGCTTGTAAAAATGCGGGCGCGAAAGTCCTGCCTCGCGCGCGATCGCATCGAGCTCGATCTCGGCGCCGACCCCTTCGGCCAATAGCTTGATCGACTTGCGAACGCGAAAGTCGGTCACCGAGGCCGCGCCATGGCCGTCCGGCAATGTATCGGCCTGATGCCAGCTCTCTTCGTGGCAGGCGTCGATCAAGCTCCGCAGCTCTCCGTCCAGACCGTTGAGCGAGGGAGCGCCGCAAACCATGGCGGCCGCATGCCGGATGTTCTTGTCGAGGGTCGCGGTGCGCTTGAATTGCGTGCACCCGAACCGGAGGCCACGAACGCCCGCGAACCACTCGGCGTTGACATAGAGAACGAAAAACAGGGCCCCGCCGGCGAGATCGTTGGGCAGGAAATTGTGCGGTTCCCACGGATTTACCGCGACTACCGTATCTTCGCGGAGCGGCCATGGGCGCCCGAGCACTTCGATGCTGCCTGGCGTGCCGCCGACATGAAAAATCAGATGCCCTTCGCGATGCGCGTGCACGTTGAAGGGACGATTGAGCTGGTAAACAGTCGCACGGCCGAAATGGCCGTGAAAGACGGCAAGAGCCCGAACTCATGCACTCCTCCCGCGAATTCCGTCTTATCGTTTTTTATAACGTTGATCATTCGCGGGGAGAATGCAAGTCCGGGTTCGAAAGCAGCATGAAATTCAGGGGCTTGGAGAATGGGCGGCCGGCCCCCAGGGCGCCGGCCGCACGTCGATTTCAGTATTTTTTACACTCGGGAACCGTGCGGCTCGGCAGGCCGATCTTGGCGAACACCGCCGGGTCGTAGCCGAGCGTCTGGTTCACGTTGGGTATGACCCTCACCACCTTGCTGAACAGCGCACCCTTGCCGTCGTCGACGACTTCGGTGACGAAGTTGGTGCCGATCGCCTGACGGTTGGCGTCGAGCTTGATCTTCCCGTTCGGCGCATCGATTTCAATGGAAGCGAGGGCTGCTTTCAACTTGGATTGATTGTCGCTGAGGTCGCCGTTGACCTTTTGCAACGAAAGAATCAACGCCATCGTCGAGTCGTAATAATTGGTCGCAAGCAAAGACGGGCTCGGGAAGCGCTTCTCCGGCGGGAAAGCGGCCTGATAAGCCTTCACGAAAGCTTGCCAACCCGGATTGTCCCAGGTATCGGCCTGGCCGCTGGCGGCGACGGTGCCGATCAGCGCCTTCTTGGCGTCGCCCTTGGCCGAAAGGATGGTCTGGTCGACCATGATCGAGCCGCCGAGCAGATGCGCCTTGCCGCCGGCCTGCTGGTATTGATTGAGGAAGTTGACGGCGTCGGCGCCGCCAAGCCCGAGATAGATCGCGTCGACATCGTCGGGCAGCGCCGCGATCACCGAGGCGAAATCCTTGGTTCCGAGCGGGACCCACTGCCGGTTGGTGACCTGACCGCCGGCGCCGCAGAATTCCAGCACTAGCCCAAAAACCTGCGTGTAGATGAAGGAGTAGTCTTCGCCTACCGTCGCGATCTTTCGATAGCCTTTGTTTTCATAGGCATATTTGCCGAGGCCGACCTGCCACTGCGCGCCGTCCATATTGTAGCGGAAGAAGTTCGGCGCCGGGTCGACATAGGTGGTTTCCTGCGCGCCGGACGCGGCGTTGACGAAGGTCAGTTCCGGATGCGTCTTGGCGAAGTTCTTGACCGCAATTCCTTCGTCGCCGGATAAGGGCGAAAGCAAGATCTGCACTTTGTCCTGCTCGATAAGCTTGCGAACAGCGCGTACCGCGGAGTCGGGCGTCGCGTCGGTCGATGCGACCACGAATTCGAGCTGCTTGTCGCCTACCTTGGTGCCGAATTTATTTAATGCGGTCTGAAAGCCACGAATGCCGTCCTCGCCGAGCACAGTGTAGGTGCCCTCCAAGGTCGCGGTAACCCCAACTTTGATCTTTTCCTGAGCAAAAGCGGCGCCCGTCATAAACAGGCTCGCCAGCGCAGCAAGACCCACACTGCCCTTCAACATAGAAATCCTCCCGTTTCCATTTCCTCGACGTTCATTGACGTCCATTGCGCGGAGAGTTGTGCCGACGCGATCCATTGGATCCGGCGTCTCCGCTGAGGATCGATACTGCGCGCCGCGCAAGCGCTCGGATGCAGGGGTACTTGACCGTTAGTCTCATTTTCTGTGCTGCGGTGCAGCGAAAACGGCCGTGCAGATCGCAGGGAACTCTGCTGCGTCTAGAAAATCAGCGCGAGGTTGATGTTGCCGGACATGATCGACCACAGGTCAGCGGCGTGGGTCGGCTCGACCGGCTTCAGTAAGGCCGCATCTATTTTGCTATTTTTGCGGCCACGGGCCTCTTGTCGGCATCCTTGGACCAAGAGCGATAATATGCCAGCACCGTCATCATCGCGATGCCGACGACGCTGACTACAATCTGCATCCAGATCGTATTCGAGACCTCGACGAGTACGACATGAGCCAAGACCGCGAGGAAGACGCCGAAGCAGAATACTTCAAGCGATTGTTGGCCGCATTTGATGAGCGGCCGGAATATCGGCCATTGCAGTCCCGGCCAGTCGCGCGGCAGGAAGCGTGTGATGAAGAAGGCCAGTATGATAAAATGCAGCAGACGGTAAGGCGCGAGATTCGTCTTGTCGTTGGGGTTGAACGCATCAACGAGCCACGCCGGCATCAGGTGAGCGAGTTCGGCGAATCGTCCCGCCATGGTCATGACCAACGCGAACACAAGGTAGGCGCCGCCTAACACCAGCAGCGCGCGCGACCTGATCAATGGCCTCGACTCGATGGAGCCACCGAGCGCAAACCATCCGCCGAAGACAAACAGGAGCTGCCAGCAAAACGGATTGAAATACCAGTAGCCGGACGGATAAGCGTGCAGATTCCAACCGAAATGGCGCGCCGCCAGATAAAGCACAAACGAGCCCGCGAGCGTCATGTCCGGCCGCCGCAGCATCGCCCATAGCACCGGCGGAAAAAACACCATCAGGATAATATAGAGCGGCAGCACATCCATGTTGACGGGCTTGAACGCGAGGATGAGGCCCTGATAAAGCGTCTCGGCCGGATCATGCAAAAAGCCGGCGACGTTGAACTCGTTCTCCAGGTTTGGATCGTTATAGCGATGCGCGAGATATCCGATTTCGGCGATATACATCACGAACAGGATGATGTGCGCCACGTAGATCTGCCAGGCGCGTTTGATCAGGCGCGTGCCCCCGATCAAGAACCCGCGCTCGAGCATCATCCGCGCGTAGACGAATGAAGCCGTGTAGCCCGAGATGAAAACGAACAGGTCAGCGGCGTCGCTGAATCCGTAATTGCGCTGGGTGATCCAGTTGACCGCGTTGTTGGGAATGTGATCCAGAAAGATCGCCCAGTTGGCGAACCCACGCAGCAAGTCGAGGCGATAGTCACGGCCCTTCGGCGGGAGGATGGCCTCGATTGCCATTGTAGTCGCTCCCCGACCTCACCCATGAGGTTCTGTCTGCAAGGCTTAGCCAGCAGAACGTTTTGATATCTAAACGCGTTCGATGATAATGGCCGGCGCCATTCCACCGGCGGCGCACATCGTTACGAGGCCCCGCCTGAGATCGCGCCGTTCGAGTTCATCGAGAACGGTGCCGATCAGAATTGAGCCGGTCGCTCCGATCGGATGGCCGAGCGCGATCGACCCGCCATTGACATTGACCTTGTTGCGATCGAGATCGAGATCCCGAATGAATTTCTCCGCGACCACCGCGAAAGCCTCGTTGATTTCGAACAGATCGATATCGTCGAGCGTTAAGCCCGCCTTCGCCAGCACCTTGCGCGCCGCCGGAACCGGAGCGTTGAGCATCAAAGTCGGGGAGTCGCCCATGTTGGCCATCGCGACCACGCGGGCACGCGGCTTCAGGCCGTGGGCCTTGGCATAGGTCGGCGAAGCCAGCAAAAGCGCCGCCGAACCATCGACCACGCCGGAGGAATTGCCGGCATGGTGCATGAAGTCGATGTCCAGATCGGGATATTTTTGCAGGATCAGTTTGCGATAGGTCGTACCGTTGTCGTCGAGCGGATAGTCAGCCATCGCCGTGAATGCCGGCTTCAGGCCGGCAAGCGCCTCCCGCGTGGTCTGCGGCCGCGGATATTCCTCCCGGTCGAGCGCAAGGCTGCCGTCCTCGTGATGAACCGGAACGAGGCTTTTGTCGAAATGACCGTGCTTGATGGCGTGGGCGGCCTTTTGCTGGCTCTCGAATCCCAGCGCATCGACGTCCTGCCGGGTGATGCCTTCGAGCGTCGCCACGGCATCGGCGCAGACGCCCTGATGCGATTGGGGATGCTTTGCACGGAGCCGAAGATTGCCGGAGTCCATCATCAGGGGACCTTCGCCGCGGCGGCCCTCCATCGACATCATCTCGGTACCGCCAGCGACCACAAGATCCTCCGAGCCCGACATGATGGCGGCGGCGGCCATATTGACGCTGGTGATGCCGGATCCGCAGAAACGGTCGAGTGTCACGCCGCTGGCGCGGAAGTCATATCCGGCGTCGAGCGCTGACATCCGTCCAAGATCGCCGCTCTGCTGACCGCGCTGGGAGCTGGTGCCCCAGATGATGTCGTCGACATCGGCGGTGTCGATCCCGGTACGATCGGCCAACGCCCGCAACACGGTTGCGCCAAGCTGCTGCGGATGAATGCCCGCCAGCGCGCCCTTGCCGGCCTTGCCAATGCCTCGCGGCGTTCTGCATGCATCAATGATCAGCGCGTCAACCATGGTGTTTCCTTTGAGCTATTGTCGCAGGCATTTGAGGACGGTCGCGTTTTGGAGTCAATTCGTCCGCCTGACAATCTCTTCGGCAACGCGATGGCGCTGGTTTTGGCCGATTGCAACGTCGTCGGAAGCGGGCGCGAAGTCATGCCACTGGCGCGGGACAGGTTCGATCGACCTGATCGCCGCGCATATCGCTGGACACGGCCATTGACCTGCGAAACCAGCTCGATCTACTATAATCCGGACGAACGGTCGAATAATTATCGGGCTTGAAGTGTAACGGCGTTAGGATGCAAGTCGTTCGCCATTGGTCCTGCGAACCGGGCAAGGGGAAAAATGCAAGCCGTCGTCGTCGAGAAGTATGATTCCATCAGTAACGTCGTGCTGAAGCAGGTTGCTCTACCGGAAATTCCGGCCGGCTATGTGCGGGTCAGGGTGCAGGCCGCAAGCGTCGGCTTCGTCGACGGCCTCAAGGTGCAGGGACTGTACCAGACCAAGGATGCGCTCCCCTTCACACCGGGATCGGAATTCGCCGGCGTCGTCGACGCAGCGGCGGCTGAAGTTCCCGGATTTGCGCCGGGCACCTTGGTGATGGGCATGGCGCGGTCAGGCGCGCTGGCGGAATTTATCGTGGTGCCGGCCGCGGCACTCGAGGTCGTGCCGGATGGGATCAGCCCGGAAGTTGCCGCGTCTTTCCGCACCAACTACCTGACGTCACTCTATGCACTGAGCGAGCGCGGAGCACTTCAAGCGAACGAGCATCTTCTGGTGTTGGGCGCCGCGGGCGGCGTCGGGATCGCCGCGGTTCAGATCGGCAAACTGTTGGGTGCTCATGTGATTGCCGCGGCCTCGACCGAGGAGAAGCGGAAATTCGCGACCCGCTTCGGCGCCGACGCCACCGTGGATTACACGCGCGCTGATTGGCGCGACGCGATCAAGACTCTGACCAACGGCCATGGCGCCGATGTGATCTATGATCCGGTTGGCGGCGACGTCGCGGTGCAGGCCTTCCGTTCGATCGCCTGGCGCGGCCGCCATCTCGTGGTCGGCTTCGCCGCCGGAAGTATCCCGGCGTTGCCCTTCAACCTCCCGCTTTTGAAGGGCGGAACGCTCATGGGCGTCGACATTGCTCAAATTCCGCAACGGGAGCCGGAGGCGCAGAAGCGAGTGATGTCCCAGCTGTTCACATGGCTCAGGGAAAAGAGACTCGATCCGGTCGTCGGCAAGATATTTGCCTTCGAGGATTTTCGCGATGCCTTCACGACCATGCAGACCAGAGCGGCGCTCGGAAAGATGGTCGTCAGGATCAGCTAATAGCGACAACGGACGTTTCGCCGGCAAAGGCAAAAAAGAAAATGAATGATATCATCGAGGACAAGGGTGGTGGACGTCGCCTGATGCATCGCCGATCGATCGAATGCACCGGCTATCTCCGCGACGATGGAATGTGGGAAGTCGAGGCACGGCTGGTTGATGCAAAACCGTACGGACACCTCGACCATTTCCGCGGCGAACTTCGGCCCGGTGATCCCGTTCACGACATCGGCTTGCGGCTCGCTGTCGATGATTTCTTCACCATTCGCGAAGCGCAGGCGGTGATGCGCGCCACTCCGTTTCCGACTTGTATCGATGTCGAACCGATATTGCAGCGTTTGGTGGGGGAGCGGATCGGCAAGGGCTGGCGCGAGGTCGTCCGCCGCGAGATGGGACGACTGGAGACCTGCACGCATTTGGCGGAATTGCTAGGCCCCGCCGTCACGACGCTGTTTCAGACGATATCCAACGGCAAATCGCCGGAAGGCCGCAGCGCGATGGACTATCATCGCGGGATCGCTGCGCGGCCATTTTTCATCGATGGCTGCCATTCCTGGCGGGCCGACGGACCGGCCGTCGCCGAAATCTTCCCTCAATTCGCAACCCGGCGTCCTGCCGCCGATTAGGGCGGTCTGCTTTTCCAGCAGCGTGAGTACCGGCTCGAGGTGGAGAAGAGTTCTCGAGCTAAACTTTCTCGCGCCGGTTCGCCAAGGCGGACTTGGCGGGGTTGCCGGGTGCAAATCCATTTAGAAACAATTCGACCGCGGTATCGGCGAACTCCTTGGGGCCGATACCACCCTTCGGATCGTACCATGTATAGGTAAAGTTGATGATCCCGAACAGGATCATCGTGTAGATCTTCTTGGTCCGCTTGACGATTTTTCCTTCGGCATCGAGCCTGACCAAAAGATCCGTGACAATGTCCACGAGCTGCCGCTCAAGGTTCTTGATGGCTTGCTGCTCGTCCTCGTTGAGAAATGGCAGATCATGAATCAGAACGCGTTGCTCGTGCGGCGATTTGGCGTTGACCTCGACAATGGCGCGAATGACATTTCGAAACTGGGTCAGCGTTGGTCCCCCTTCGGAAACCGCAGCTTCAACCCGCTGAATCATCTCGCGGACATGGGCATCAAGGATGGCAAACAGAATCGCCTCCTTGGAGTTCGAAATAATGATAAAGCGCGCCGCGAGACAGCTTGCAGGCATCGGCGAGATCGGCGATCGAGCTGCGCATGTATCCTTGCGCGGAAAACAGCGCGGCGGCGTTGGTCAGAATGCCGAGATAAATCCCGTCATAGTTTTCAGAGCGAGTTCGCGCCATGGGATGTCGTCCGCCTCAACTTCAATCGTACGCTTTGGCACATGCTTATCTGATTCAGCCGGTTTTTCGCAGACCGGCAGCTGCGAATAGCCGGCAGTTTTCCGCGCGGCTTTCGGCCAGGGAGCGGCAAAGCGATCGATTCAATCCTTATTGCAAAAAATTGTTTGAACGGCTAGTCGGATTATAATATAAAGCTGGCGTCAGTTACCAAGCCCGGATCAACCGCGCGGCACTCTTGGGGAGGCACAATGACGGTCGTACGGGCGGATGCGGTGGTGATCGGCGCCGGCGCAGGCGGGCTTTGCGCCGCGGCCCGGCTCGCCCATGCCGGGCTGCACACGATTGTCGTCGATGACAAGGACCGCATCGGCGGGCGAGCGTCGACCGAAGAGATCGACGGCTTCAAGGTCAACATCGGCGCCATTGCGATCGAGCTCGGCGGCGTGTTCGAGGAGACCTTCAATACCGTCGGCGCAGCCCTCGACATCCGCACCCCGGAGCCTGCCAGTTCCTTTTTCATCGATGGCAAGCTGATCGATGTCGGCCGCGGCGGATGGTCGCTGCTGCTCGGTCAATTGACCAAGCAGGCCTCGCGCATTCTGGAAAAATTCGCCGACGCCCGCGCCGGCAACCTTCCGGATGGACGGCAGTCCACCGAAGACTGGCTCAAATCCTACACCAGCAACGCATCGGTCCATGCGATCTTTCGCAATTTGTGTGCGGCGATCTTTGCCTGCAACGCCGACGAACTGCCGGCCCGCGCTTTCCTGACCTATTTCACCAGCAAGGGCGCGTTCAAGCGCTTTGGCTTTTGTCCGCAAGGCACCATCGGCGTCTGGAACGCGCTCGCCTCGGCGATCAAACGCAATGGCGAGATCTGGCTGGCCACGCCGGCAGAGGCGATTCACAGCCAGGACGGCCGGGTCGAAGGCGTCAGCGTGATCAAAGACGGCCAGAGGATGCGGATCGATACCGACCTGGTCATCAGCAATGCCGGCCCGAAGGCCACGGTCGCGCTCGGTGGAGCAGCCGCTTTTCCTTCTGATTATGTTGAGCGGGTGCGAAACGGACTTCGCCCCGCGGCCAATATCGTGATCAATATCGCGAGCCAACAGCCGCTGATTTCGCATCCGGGCATCGTCACCTTCGGAAAGACCCGCCGGCTCTGCAACATGGCGAACCTCACGGCCACCTGCCCTGAGCTGGCGCCGCCGGGCTGGCATCTTTATGTCGCCTATGCGGTGCCTATACCGGCACTGGGCGATTTCGACTCGGACGCGGAAGTCGAACTGGCGCTGACTGATTTGCGCGAGCAGTTTCCGAATTTCAGCCAAGCCCGAATTCTCTCGACCCGCGTGATGCGCGATGACTGGCCGGCGCAGCGCAGCTGTGCGGGCTATGATCTGCCGCGAGAGACCGGCATTGAGGGCCTGTGGTGCGTGGGCGACGCGGTGAAGGAATATGGAAATGGCGGAACACAGGCCTGCGCCGAAACCGCCAAAATCGTCACCGACGCGATCCTTGCGCGCCGGCGGCACGCGCCGCACGCCCACAGAGTTTGATTTCCGGGAGCGCAAGATCAATGACGATCTCGACGCAGGCGGCCATGACAGGCGAGCTCACGCCGCCGGCTGGTCCCTGCCTGCTCGAATTCCGCAATATCCGTATCGTCTATGACAACGCCATCGAGGCCATTCGCGATGTCAGTATTGCGGTTCCCGAAGGCGGCATCGTCGCGTTACTCGGTTCCAACGGCGCGGGAAAATCGACGCTTCTGAAGGCGATGTCCGGCATCCTCTATACCGAGGAAGGCGTGATCGAGAACGGCACCATCCGGTTCCGGGATCGGGATGTGCATCGATTGGCGCCGGATGAACTGGTACGGCGTGGCATTGTGCAGGTGCCCGAGGGCAGGCGCGTGTTTCCGGCGCTGACCATCGACGAAAATCTGCAAATGGGCGGCTACACCAAAACCGCCGCGGAAGCCCGCGACCGGCGCGACCGGGTGTTCGCGCTGTTTCCGCGCCTGTTCGAGCGGCGCGATCAGATCGCCGGCTACATGTCTGGCGGCGAGCAGCAGATGCTGGCGATCGGCCGGGCGCTGATGACCGACCCCGTGTTGCTCGCGCTCGATGAGCCATCGCTCGGACTGGCGCCGCTGATTATCGACCGGATCTATGAGGTGATCGTCAAGCTTCGGGATGAGATGAAAATGACGGTGCTGCTGGTCGAGCAAAACGCGCAGCGCGCGCTCGACATCGCCGATTACGCCTACATTCTCGAGACCGGGCGCGTCGTTCTCGACGGCACCGCCGAGCGGCTGTCAGCCAACGAAGATGTTCGGGAATTCTATCTGGGCGTATCCGGCTCGGGCCGCAAAAGCCTGCGCGATGTCAAGCATTACAAGCGGCGCAAGAGGTGGTTGTCGTGACCCCACTGCTTTCGGTTGAAAATATCGACAAAAGCTTTGGCGGTCTCAAGGCCATTGTCGATGTTAACCTCACCGTGGCGCCGGGCGAGATCTGCAGCGTCATCGGCCCCAACGGCGCCGGAAAGACCACGCTGTTCAATATTATCAGCGGTGTGCTGCGGCCAAGTGCCGGCCGTATCATGTTCAACGGCACCGATCTCGCCGCCGTCTCGCCCTGGCGATTTGCAGCGCTGGGGATCGGCCGCACCTTTCAGAACCTTGCGCTGTTCAAGCATGGTACGGTGGTGGAAAACATCCTGACCGGCCGCCATACCCATCTGCGTTCCAACGTTCTCGATGCCGTTCTGTTTTTCGGCCGCACCCGGACCGAGGAAATCGACGCACGTCGGCGGGTCGAGGAAATCATAGAGTTCCTTGAAATCGAACAGATCCGCGATGCCATCGTCGGAACGCTATCCTACGGTCAGCAGAAACGTGTCGAACTCGCCCGCGCGCTGGCCTGCGAGCCGAAGCTGTTGCTGCTCGACGAAATGGTGTCGGGCATGAATCAGGAGGAGACTGAAGATATCGCAAGATTCGTGCTCGATATTCGTGACGAACTGGGCATCACGGTCGTGATGATCGAGCACGAGATGCGGATCGTGATGGACATCTCCGATTCCGTTCATGTTCTGAATTTCGGCCGCAAGATCGCGGCAGGCACGCCGGACCAGGTGCGGCGCGATCCGGCCGTCGCGGAGGCCTATCTCGGCGGCCATCACGAGATTCGGGCCGGCCAGAAAGCGGCGACCGATGTCAGCGCTTGAAAACATGCGGACCGCGCATTTGCCGATTTCAAAAGAGTCAGCGCGGACCGCACTTGTCCCCGAACCCGCATTGCACCGTGCTCTGCGTGACGCCGCGATCACCATTCCGCAACTGCTCCGTCAGCGAGCGGAACACTATGGCGACCGGCTGGCGTTACGCGAGAAAGAGCACGGCATCTGGAAGCGCTACTCCTGGCGCCACTATTACGAGACCGCGCGCCTGGTCGCGCTCGGCCTGACGTCGCTGGGAATCAAGCCCGGCGATCGCGTCGCCATCGCCGGCGAGGATACGCCCGAATGGTTTTACGCCGACCTCGGCATCCAGATGATTGGAGCCGTCGCGGTTGGCATCTACCCGACCAATCCGTGGGTCGAGCTGCAGTACATCGTTCGGCACTGCGGTGCGCGCGTCGTCGTCACCGGCGATCAGGAGCAAACCGACAAGGTGCTCGACGCCATGGCCGATGACGGGCTGCCGTCCCTTGACGCGATTGTCTGCATCGACATGAAGGGCCTGCGGCACTACCGCCAGAAGCAATTGATGTCGTTCGAAGCGCTGTGCGAACTCGGCAGGAAATATGCCCTTGCCCAGCCAGATGCCAATGCAACCCTCGACAGGCTGATTGAACAGGCGTCGCCCGACGAGGTCTGTATCCTGGTCTATACTTCCGGCACTACTGGGCCTCCGAAAGGCGCCATGCTCACCCATCGCAATCTGGTTTACGCGGCGTTCGCCTATGCCGAAGCAGTCGACATGGCCGACAAACCGTTCGAATCGGTCTGTTACCTGCCGCTTTGCCACGTTGCCGAGCGCTGCTACTCCGAAGTGATGCAGCTTGTGCTTGGGGGCACCGTCAATTTCGCGGAGTTGATCGACACGGTTGCCGCCAACATCAGGGAGATCGCGCCAACTTTCTTCGTCGGCGTTCCCCGCATCTACGAAAAATTGCAACAGCATTTCCTGTTCAAGCTCGGCGAGAGCGGACGATTGCGGCAGAATTTCGCCAGCGTCTGTTTCAGGCTGGGCCGCAAGCTGTCGGATCGCCGGCAATTGGCCGATGGCAAGCAGACGCCGGGCGATCGGGTTGCTTATGCGCTGCTTTATATTTTGTTGTTCCGTAACATCCAGCGGCATCTCGGGTTGAGCCGCAGTCGCCACCGGCTATGCGCCGGCGCGTCGATATCGCCGGAAACGCTGCGGTTCTTCGACATCATCGGACGCCCGGTATCGCAAGGTTATGGACTGACCGAATCCGGCGGTGTCGCCTTTGTCCAGCATGGCACGCATCACCGCCTCGGCGGATGCGGTTTGCCGCTTGCCCAAACCGAGTGGCGACGCGATCTCGACGGCGAGATCCTTTTGAGAAATCCCGGTGTCTTCAAGGGATATTTCCTCGACGAGAAAGCTTCGACCGCTTCGCTCGAACCGGGCGGCTGGTTGCGCAGCGGTGACATCGTCGACATCATGGACAATGGTGAAATCACCGTCGTCGACCGCAAGAAGGCGATCATCATCACGGCGGGCGGCAAGAACATCGCCCCCTCCGAGATCGAGAATGCACTCAAGGACAGTGAATTCATCAAGGAAGCGATCGTGGTCGGCGAGGCCCGCAAATATCTCGGCGCCATTATCCAGGTCGATTACGATACGGTCGGACGATGGGCGCGCGACAAGGCCCTCGCCTACACCAATTACAAATCCCTCGCCCAGCTTCCTGAAGTGCACGAGCTGGTCGATGGCATTGTCGGCGCCACCAACAAGCGATTTGCGCGCGTCGAGAACGTCCGCCGCTTCGCGATCTTGGAAAAGGAGCTCGATCACGATGACGGCGAATTGACCGCCACGCAGAAGGTGCGCCGCGCCATGATCGAGAAGAAATTCGCCCGCGAATTGGAGATCATTTACGGAGCGGCGGGCTGATGGAATATCTGGTCCAACTGCTGGTCTCCGGGCTCGCCATCGGAGCCATCTATGGCCTGATCGCGATGGGTTTCGCGGTGATCTACAAGTCGACCGGCCTGGTCAATTTCGCGCAGGGCGAGATGACGATGATAACGGCCTATGTCGCCTGGACCATCTCTACGACGGTCAGCGGCAATATCTTCGTGGTGGCGCTTGGCGCGATCCTGTTTGCCGTTTTGCTTGGCCTCCTCATCGAACGCGTTGTGATGCGGCCGATGCTGGGCGAGCCGGTATTCGCAACTGTCATGGTAACCATCGGACTTGCGGTCGTCCTGCGCTCGTCGATCGGCTTCATCTGGGACGCCTATCCCCACGGGCTCGATTTAGGTGTCGGCCGAAGCATCGTCCGCGTCGGCGGTATCGGCGTTCGCACCGGCCAGATAGCCGTCATCGCGACGCTCCTGCTGCTGCTCGCACTCGTGTGGGCTTTCTTTCGTTACAGCAAATTTGGCATCGCGATGCGCGCGGTCGCGGCCGATGATCGTACCGCATTGCTGATGGGCATCAGCGCGACCCGGATTCACGCGATAGCCTGGGCCGCGTCATCGGTGATTGCCGGCATCGCCGGGGTCTTTTTCGCGCTGTCCTATGATCTTTCGCCCGCGATGTACCAGCTCGGCCTGAAAGCCTTCCCGGCCACCATTCTCGGCGGCCTCGACGCCGTGCTTGGATCGGGTATCGGCGGCCTGCTGATCGGAATCACGGAAAATCTGGCCGGCGGCTATCTCGGCTCGGCCATGAAGGAGGTGGCGGGCTTCGCAATGATCATCGTGGTGCTGATGATCCGGCCATTCGGAATCTTCGGCGAACGCGACATCGAAAGGGTCTGAGCGGCGATGCGCAGCGGCGATTTCAAACAAAGTTATGGCGAGCTCGTCGCACTCACGGACTCAATGCCGGTCTGGCTGTGGTCGCTGGTTCTGGTCGACTGCGCTTATCGCGGCACCCTATCTGCTGAACTCCTATGCGCTTTCATTCCTGACGATCATTCTGATCACCACAGTAGGCGCCCTCGGCCTCAATATTCTAACAGGCTATACCGGCCTGATCTCGCTCGGCCATGTCGGCTTCCTGGTCACCGGCGCCTATGCCTATGCCGTGCTGGTTTCCAGATACGGGTTGCCGCCGCTGGTGGGATTTCTGGGCGCCGGCATCATCCCGGCGCTGGCAAGCCTTGTAGTCGGCGCGCCCTCGCTGCGCCTCAAAGGCCTTTATTTGGCGATCACGACGCTCGCCTTCTCCTTCCTCATCAATACCGTCATCCTCGAAGCGCGGACAGTCACCAACGGCGCCCGCGGCATTGCGGTGCAGCGCCCGGAAATATTCGGCGTAAGTTTCGATAGCGATGCCGCATTCACCCAACTGTGCCTCGGCTTTGCGATCCTGACGCTGTTCGCGACGCTCAATATCCGGCGCAGCCGGGTCGGACGCGCCTTTGTCGCGATACGGGACAACGACACCGCCGCGCGCGTCATGGGCATCAATCTGCACGCCTACAAGCTGTTTGCCTTTGTTACCAGCGCCTTCATCACCGGCCTCGCCGGCGCGCTGTACGGGATTTATCTTTCCTTTGTCAGCGTCGAGGGCTTCCCATTCTTGCTGAGCATCGAGGCGCTCGCGATTCTAATCGTCGGCGGCCTCGGCTCGGCCCTTGGCGCGGTTTTGGGGACGATCCTGATCGTGTTGTTGCCGGAAGCGACCCGACTGATCTTCGGCCTGTTCAGCGCCCAAATGGACGCTCTGTTCTCCACTGGCGCACAGGAGCTGAAAAGCATCCTCTACGGCCTCGTCATTATCCTGTTTCTGCGTTTTCAGCCCCGCGGCCTGGTTGGCGCGTGGCACGACATCCGGCGGCTCTGGGTCAATTGGCCGCTGCGCTACTGAATAAAATATACCGCAGCCAGCGGCAATCATGGAGGGAACGATGATTAGGTATCTAGCGACCGCGTCGATGCTGCTCGCGGGTGTTTATCTGACCGATGGACGGGCGCTTGCGGCCGACCCGGGCTTCACCGATACCGAGATCCTGATCGGCGATGTCGAGCCGCTCACCGGACCGCCGGCAATTCTCGGTGTCGGCCATACCATCGGCGTCAAAATCGCGATCGCTGAAATCAACGCTGCGGGCGGCATCAACGGCCGCAAGATAAAATACGTTCTGGAAGACGATGGTTACGTCACCGCGCGGACCATCCAGGGGCTCCGCAAGGTGATCGACGTCGACAAGGTGTTCGCGATGCTCGGAATCTCGGGCTCCGGGCAATCGATCGCGGCGATGCCGGTGCTCGAGAAATCCGGAATTCCCACGGTGATCAGCGTCGGCCCCGTCAAGCCTTTGTGGCAGCCGCCCCGCAAGAACGTCTTCATCGTCGGTCAGGCTTACGAAGAAGGTATCCGCGATCTCGTGACCTATCTGGCGGATAAAAATCCCGGAAAGAAATGGGGACTGATCACGCAGGACGACGATTACGGCGTCGCCGTGCATGACGGCTTTGACGCGGTGGTCAAGGACAAGAAGCTGAACGTCGTCTACAGCGGAGACTACAAAAAGGGTCAGCAGGATTTTTCTTCGGAGATGCTCCGGCTAAAGGATGCCGGCGTGGAGGTATTTCTTGCCGGTGGCATCATCGGCGAGAACGTGGCCATGATAAAGGAACTGGAGAAGCTCAATGTTAAGCCGGTGGTCGGGATTTTCTGGCCCGGCCGCATTGAGATCGTGCTGAAATTGATGGGTCCCGCCAGCGACGGCATCTATGCCGTCGACTACGTCGAACCCTTCGCCGGCACCGCCGGACAGGCCTTCCTCGCAAAGGCAAAGCCTCTGCTCCAGGAAGCCGAGTTCAAGGGTATCAACCGCTACACGATGACGGGTTATGCCGCCGCCAAGGTACTGTTCGATGCGATCGGACGCTGCGGCAAGGACATCAGCTGGGCCTGCACCATCGCCGAAGTCGAGAAGACGAAAAATCTCGAAACCGGAGTCATGACCCCGATCAGCTTCGGGCCCGGCGTGCGTTTCTCCAACCAGAAGCTCAAGATCATGCAGGCCGAGTTCGGCACGCTCAGCTACAAGCCGGTGAACTGAAAGCGCAACAGCAAGCAAGAGCTGGACCGGCATCGCGGCGGTCAGCGCCGGCTGAGTCGGTTACATCCGCTTTGCGACCTCCTCAAGCATCACTTCGGTGGCGCCGCCACCGATCGTGAGGACGCGTGCGTCGCGGACCATCCGCTCGATCGGCGTGCCGCGCATAAAGCCGGTGCCGCCGTGTAACTGCAGGCAGCCATGGACGACTTCCTGCAGAACTTCCGGCGAGAGCGCCTTGACCATCGAAACCTCGCGCGCGCAATCGCGGCCGGCCTCGGCGAGTTCGGCGGCATGGTAGGCCAGGGCGCGAGCGGCGGCGGCCTTGGTCGCAAGCATCGCGAGCTTGAGCCGCACCGTCTGCTGATTCCATAACGGACCTCCGAACGCTTGACGAGCCCGTACATAATTTGCGGTCAGCTCAATCGCCTTGGCACATTCGCCGGCGCAGATTCCGCCAATACAGATGCGCTCATTCTCGAACGTCTCCATGATGCCATAGAAACCCCGGTTCTCCTCGCCGAGCAGATTCTCGGCAGGAATACGGACATCTTGAAATCCGATTTCCGCGGTGTCCGAGCAGTGCCAGCCATGCTTGTCGAGCTTGGTAACCGACACGCCCGGCGTCGTCCGCTCGACAATGAACAGCGACAATCCGCGGCTGCCCTTTGCTTCCGGATCGGTGCGGGCCGCCACGATCAGAATGTCACCATAGACGGCGTTGGTGATGAACATCTTCGAGCCGTTGATCACCCACGTATCGCCCTCGCGGCGGGCCCGCGTCTTCAGCCCGGCAACATCGGAGCCTGCATCGGGCTCGGTGACCGCGATGGAGCAAATCGTCTCGCCGCGAATGATCGCAGGAAGGTATTTCTCCTTTTGCCGCGCCGTGCCGCGCAGGGAAATATGAATGGCCGACATGTCGCTGTGCACCAGCGTCGACGAGGTGAAGCCACCAAACGTCGAACGGCCGAGTTCTTCGGCAAAAACCAGCGACGCCAGCGGTCCCAACGCGGTGCCGCCATATTCGATGGGGTGACGCATGCCGAGGAAGCCGAGCGCACCCATCCGCCGGAATATCTCGCGCGGGATTTTGCCGTCGCGCTCCCATTGCTCGCCATGGGGCATGACCTCTTTCTCGACGAAGCGGCGAACCTGCTCGCGCAGCATCCGCAGGTCCTCCGACAGATCAGGTTGTTCCGAGAAATGAAATTCGAGGTCGGACGGACTATGTCGATCGGCGTGGCGAACGTTCATTGTGACCTCATGACGGCGTTCATTCGAAGGTGTCGGTTCAGAAATCCCGCGATCGACGCGATCGCCCGGCGTGCTTCCGGAAGCTCTGCGCCGAACATCTGAAAGACATGGATCATGCCCTCCCAGACCTGCAATTCGACATCGAGGCCGGCGGCACGCGCCTTGGCCGCAAACACAGTAGAATCGGCGAGCACCGTTTCGCGGTCACCGACCTGGATCAGCAACGGCGGCAACCCGGCGAGATCGGCATAAAGCGGTGAAACCTGGGGATCGCGCGGGTCGCCGTCTTCGCCGAGATAATTTTTCGCCAGCGCAAGGATCATCGGCCGCTGGTGGATCGGATCGACGCCGGCGCGGCCGACATAGCTCTCGCCGGTCGCCGCCAGATCCGTCCAAGGCGACATCAGCGCACCGGCCGCCGGCAGCGGCAAGCCATGCTCGCGCAAGCCAAGCATGGTTGTGAGTACGAGATTTCCTCCGGCGGAATCGCCGGCAAAAGCGATATTTTCCGGCTTCAGTCCCTGATCGAGCATCCAATCATAGGCCACGAGGGCGTCCTCAAGCGGCGCCGGAAAGCGATATTCCGGCGCCAGCCGATAGTTGATCGCGAGCACACGGTATCCACTCGCCTCGGAAATTCGAGCGATCAGTTCGCGATGCGAGGCCACCGAACCGAGCCGAAAGCCGCCGCCGTGAAAATAGAGAATCGCCTTGTCGGCTGGTGCGTTGCTGCCAGCGATCCATTCGCCGTCCACCCCACCTGCGGAGACAGGCCGATGCGAGACCGGCGCGATGTCCGCTTCGAAGGCGGCGTCCCAGTCGATGCGCATCTGCGCCACCGGCGTGTCCCGGTTCCAACCGCGATAAACACGCCGGATGCGCTCAATCACGAGATCGAGCGAAGCCGTTTTGATGTCCTCGCTGGCGCGCGCCATGCTATCCGCCGAGTCCCATGCCACCGGAGACGCCGATGGTCTCTCCGGTGATGTATGCCGCTTGGTCAGAGGCCAGGAACAAAGCCGCGGCGGCAACCTCTTCGGGCTCGCCCAACCGCCGCAATAAAGTGGCATCGGTCATGGCGTGGAGGATTCTGTCGCCACCCTTGGCGACGGCCTGTTCGAGCATCGGCGTTCGGATCGGTCCCGGCGCAATGGCATTTGCCGTAATCCCGTAGCGCGCATTCTCGCGCGCGATGCTTTTTGTAAATGCGATGACGCCGCCCTTGGCGGCGGCGTAGACGGCGCCGCCTTTGGATCCCATTCGCGCCGCTTCTGACGTGACGTTGATGATGCGGCCGAAACCGGCTGCCTGCATTGCCGGCAACGCGGCATGGGTGCAGGCAAGTGCCGAGACCAGATTGACCGCGAGCAGCCTTGCCCAATCGTCCGGGGTGGTGTCGGTGAAGAACGCATGCTGATCGGCGCCGGCATTGTTGACCACAATATCGAACGGACCGTGCCGTGACATGATCGCTTGCACCCTGTCGGTGTCAGTGACGTCAAGCTGCACGGCGGTCACGCCGACCTGGCCGGCCAGATCGTTCGCACCCGCGAGATCGAGATCGCCGATGATGACGTCGGCGCCGGCGGCGGCAAAGGCCCGCGACGATGGCCGCCCCAATGCCCCGCCCACCGCCGGAGACGAGGGCGCGGCGACGATCAAGCCGTCCGAAAGGCCGCATGCCGGCGTTGGTCACTTTTCACCGCCCCGTAAATTTGGGCTTGCGCCGTTCGATCACCGCAGCGAGCCCTTCGCGGGCGTCGGCGGTGCCGGAGAGTTCGGATACAGTGCGCGCTTCTTCGGGAGGCATTGCTCGACGCTGGTTCCGATTCCGCTCCACAATAACCGCTTGGTGGCGGCCAGTGCCTTCGGCGCGCCCGCGGCGAGCTCACCAGCGAGCTTCAACGAGGCATCGGCGAGCTCCTCGTCAGGCACGACGCGGTTGACGATGCCAAGCTCCAGCGCCTCGGCAGCGGTGATTACCGGATTGGTCAGCAGGATCGCGGTGGCGCGGCGCATGCCCACCAGGCGCGGCAGCGTGACGGAAACGCCGGCGTCAGGCGCCATGCCCACGCGGGTGGCGCCAGCGAGGAATTTGGCCGACGCACCGGCCACCACCATATCCGACGCGCATACCAGCCCGAAGCCACCGCCGCCGGCGGCGAAGCCCTGCACCGATGTCACCACCGGCGCTTCCAGCCTGATCAATCCGGCGACTGCATTTTGCAGATAGGCTGTCGCCTGCCGCAGATAGTCGGGAAGCTTCTCGCCCTTGGATGCAAAATCATGGACGTCGCCACCCGCGCAGAAATTCTTGCCCTCGCCGGTCAGCAGCACGGCGCGAATGTCCGGCTCACCATGGCAGACCATGATGGCGTCACCCAGCGCCTTCAGAAGTTCGGCGTTCATGCCATTGGAGACATCGGGTCGATTAAGTCTGAGATGCGCGACACCGTCTGCGATACGCAAAAGGACCGGTCCCCGATCGATCATTGGCAAGCCCATCTTTCCTCCGTTCGGGTTGGTAAGATTGCCGGTCCGACAACCGGAGCACTACTTTTCTGCAATCATGCCGTCAATTTCTGTTCAGGCATGAACCGATCCGAAAATCGCAAGAGCACTTTCGGGATCATGCCTAGATCAGAAACGACAGCGTAAAGAGCGCCTTTTCGTTGTTGACCAAGGTGACCTTCTTGTAAGCCATTCGCAGCTCGCCATCGACGTAACGCAGCCGGTATTCGTTGCGCGCGGCCCATATCGTATCGTCGCGAAGGCTGGATTCGAAAACCATGCTGTTGCTGGCCACCGCGATGTCGCCGTTCTGCTCGCCCAACAGCTCGATATTCGATACCATCCGGCGCAGCCGCGACTGCGGCGTCTGGGTGTGGCGCTTGCCCGTGAGCAATTGCTTGATGCGCAACGAAATCCGCGAACGATTGTCGTAAATGATCGACATTTCCTTTTCGGGATCGATGTCCGCGCCGTTGGCGGGAACCCAATAGACGCCGTCATCGGTCCACAATGCTTCCCAGGCCTCGTATCGATGTTCGTCCTGGAGTCTTGCCTCCATATAGAGGAAAGCCGTCACGGCGCTCATCAGCGTGGCGCTGCTTTCGCGCGACAGCATCACCGAGCCTCCATCAGGCGGCGATAGTGGCGCCAGATGCCGCGCGAAGGAACCTCGTCAGTGACATGACCGACCTTGTAACCTTCCGCGTCGCTGCCTTCGCGACGCTCGCCGCGACCGAGGAATATCCATTCGGGATTGCGCGCCAGCACACCGCGATGGCAGCGTTCGTACATCTCGGAATCATCCGCCAGCAACAACCCCGCGGGACCGACCGACCCCATGGTTTGCTGACGCAACCGCCGATTCATGTCGGGCGCGCCCTTGAACTGCAACGCGGTGACGTGCTGCACGCTGTCGTCGGCCGCCAGCGGCTGGATCACGAACATCTGGATTTCGGCGATGAACAGGTTCGGGAAAATCATGACATGGGGGGTGCCGTCGATCATGATCTCGCGCGCCCGCTCGTCACCGTAAGCCGCCTTCATCCGCGACGTATAGTCCGGCAACCGCGCCTCATTGGTGCCGAACCAGCTCAGCGGCTGGCCCCGCTTGCGAAACTCCGGCCGCAGATCGATCTCGGTGTGGCCGTTGCCATAGTCGCGCGTCACCGCCGTCGACTTGCCGCCATACAGTGTCCCGATAGCACTGTCGGCGACGCCAAAAATCGAAGCATGCACAAAGGCCGGATGGTAGCCGTCGCATTCATTCTCCAGAATGAATTTCCAGTTGGCCTTGACGCGATGTTTGAGGAAGCCCGCCGTGACCTCGACCTCGCCTTCGGGCGAAGTGCGAACCAAACGGTCGATCGTCTCGGCGGCTCCGCCGAGATGTTCCTCGAGCGACGGGCCTTCCGCGGCGAACGAACCGAACACGAATCCGCGATAGGATTGCACACGGGTGACGCGGCCAAGCCCCAGCTTTGACTTGTCAGTTCCTTCATAACCGTCCGGAAACGCATAACCAACAAGGCGGCCGTCATTGGCGAACGTCCAGGAATGGAACGGACAGGTAAAGGATCGGGCGTTGCCCTTCTCGTAGGAACAGACCTGGTTGCCGCGATGCGAACAGCGATTGAGCAAGAGGTTGATCTTGCCCTGCTCGTCCCGCGTCATGATGATCGATTGCGGACCGATCGATTTGGCCACGTAATCGTTGGCGTTCGGAACTTCGCTCTCATGTCCCACATAGACCCAGGTGCGATACCAGATGTTCTGCAGTTCCGCTTCGAAGATCGCCGGATCGTTGTACAGCGAGCCATGGACGCGATCCGGACGGATCAATTCGTCCCAATGTGACGCGCGCGGCATGATGTTCATCGCTGCATCTCCGATAGCTGGGCAAAAGTCGCCGTCGACCTCGCGGGCGGCCTAAAAACGGGGCCAAATCAAAAATAATCCGACTGGCCGTTCTAATAATAGCACGGATTTTGTCACCTTCAAGAGACTTTTCCGCCTGCGGGCGCTGGATCGATGAGAAGAAATACTCGCTTGTAGATGAAGAGGCCGACAGCCTCACACGGCTCGGCTTCTGTCAGTCCGAACTGTCAGCGGGCCGGGCTTGCCTCTTTCCCGGCTTCGGTCCGTAGCGCGCAAGAAACATCGCAATCGCAGCCCGCACATGTTCGCGGATCTCGGCTTCAGGTACCGCCGTTGGCGGTTGTCCGATCAGGGAATGCAGATGATGCTGCGCGACCACCGCGCCGAGAAAGAGTTTCGCAGCACGGAGCGGTTGGACACAATGCAAATCGCCCCGGCGGGTCGCGGTACGCAAATAGTCAGTCAGCTTTTGCAGCGTTGCACCGGGTCCATGTGCATAAAATATCGCGGCAAGTTCGGGCGAACGCGGCGCCTCGGCGACAACGACACTGAACAGAGACGATGTATCGCTTCTCGTCATCATGTTTAGCAGATTATTTCCAAGTTCGAAGAGAACCTGTTCCGGCGTTCCATCCCGGACCAGCGCGCTTTCCGGTCCCGAAATTCGAGCCGCCTTGCGGCTGACGATTTCAGCAAACAGCGCTTCCTTGCTGGCGAAATGCCGATATAGCGTCTCCTTGGAACCTCCCGCCTGCGAGGCGATCATCTGCATGGTGGTATTCGAGAACCCTCGCTCCAGAAACACCCGTTCGGCAACGTCGGCGAGTTCCCTACGTCTGGCATCGCCGCGTGGAACGCGGCGGGCACGATTGGGTTCGGCCGCTGGCGTCAGCTGTTTCTGTTTCATCTCGTCCCGGCCTATTATTGACTCCTGAAACGCAAATTTCTATACGAACCAATAGGTTCGGTTAAGTTTCCGGTGCAGTCAAGTGCCGGCGCCGGCAACTTTGACCGCGGAGCCTAAGGTTCATGTCCGATACTCCTCCCGAAACAGTCGCTGCAAGCGACGATCGTACGCCTCGCCTCGATGAGGGCAACGATGCCGGAGATACCAAAAAGCCGGCAAGCAAGTCCGGCGCCGCCACCCGTTCCAAAGGACGCGACAAGGGAAAGTCCGACGAAACGAGGCGGAAAGAACGCCGGCCTTTGATCGCTACGATCGGTGTCGCCATCGTCACGCTCTTGCTGATTGGCGGAGTTTATTACTGGTGGACGACCCGCAATCTCGAGAGCACCGACGACGCTTACACCGACGGCCGGGCGGTGAATATCGCGCCGCAGGTTTCGGGCGTCGTTCTTTCGCTGGATGTGACCGACAACCAGTTCGTGAAGAAGGATCAGCTGCTGATCCATATCGATCCCCGGCAATATATCACCGACCGCGATCAGGCCGCCGCGGCACTGGCGACAGCGAAGGCCCAATATGCCGGACAGCAGTTTGGCGCCGAGATAGCCCGCAAGAATTTCCCGGCCCAGCTTGAGCAGGCGCAGGCGCAACTGGCAAACGCCAAAGCCAACCTTGCCAAGACCCAGGCCGACTACGATCGCCAGCACAGCCTGAGCAAACAGGCCACCAGCCAGCAGGACATCGATGCCGCGACGTCCGCTCTGAAGCAGGCGCAAGCGCAGGTCATGCTTGCTGACGCGCAAGTCACGCAGAATTCGCCGGTACCCCAGCGCATCGGCGAGACCGACCAGCAAGTTGGCCAGCTCAAGGGCCAGGTCGACCAGGCCCAGGCGAAGCTGGATCAAGCCAACCTCAATTTGTCATGGACGCTCGTCAAGGCGCCGCAGGATGGCTGGATCACCAAGCGCAACGTCGAGGTGGGCAACTACGTCGTCCCCGGCCAGCAGATCTTTTCGATCGTCGCTCCCGAAGTCTGGATCACCGCGAATTTCAAGGAGAGCCAGCTCGACCGACATGCGCAAGGGCCAGCCGGTGAAGATCAAGATCGATGCCTTTCCCAAGCTCGATCTGCACGGGCATGTCGATAGTATCCAACTCGGCTCCGGTTCAAAATTCACCGCGTTCCCCCCGGAAAACGCGACCGGCAACTTCGTCAAGGTGGTTCAGCGCGTGCCGGTCAAGATCGTCATCGATAGCGGCCTCGATCCGAACATTCCGTTGCCGCTCGGGATATCGGCCGAGCCGACGGTGACCGTTAGATGAGCGCGGAAGCCGCAGCGCCCGGCGTCGATGCGGATGCGGACTGGAAGCCGCGCTATAATCCATGGCTGATCGCGGTGACTGTCACGATCGCGGCGTTCATGGAAGTTCTCGACACCACCATCGTCAATGTCGCGCTCCCGCACATCGCCGGCAGCCTGTCGTCGAGCAGCGACGAAGCAACCTGGGCGCTAACATCCTATCTTGTTGCAAACGGCATTGTGCTGACGATATCCGGCTGGCTGGGTGATTTGCTCGGCCGCAAACGGTACTTCATCATCTGTATTGCAATGTTCACCGTCTGCTCGTTCCTCTGCGGCACATCCACCAGTCTCGCCCAATTGATCATCTATCGGCTGGCCCAGGGATTTTTTGGCGGCGGGTTACAGCCGAACCAGCAATCCATCATCCTCGATACCTTTCCGCCGGCGAAGCGCAGTGCGGCTTTCGGCGTCGCAGCGATCGCCATCGTCGTCGCGCCGGTATTGGGCCCCACGCTTGGCGGCTACATCACCGACCACGCGAGCTGGCGCTGGATATTCTTTCTCAACGTACCGGTCGGTATTCTCGCGGTATTTCTCTCATCGGTGCTGGTCGAAGATCCGCCCTGGGAAAAAAACAAGAAAAGCCGTGGCATCGACTATATCGGCCTGTCACTGATCACGCTCGGACTGGGAACATTCCAGATCATGATGGATCGCGGCGAAGACGCCGGCTGGTTTGAGTTGGGCTTCATCTGGCTGATGGCGCTACTGGGATTCCTTGGCATCCTCGGCGCGATCGGGTGGCTGCTGGTCGCAAAGAAGCCGATCGTCAATCTCGAAGTCTTCAAGGACCGCAATTTTGCTGCCGGATGCATCATGATCGGCGCCACCGGCGCGATCCTTTATGCGAGCGCCGTCATCATTCCGCAATTTGCCCAGCAGAATCTCAACTATACCGCGACCTGGGCCGGACTCGTGCTTTCGCCGGGCGGCGTTGCCGTTATCATGCTGATCCCGATCGTCGGCAGATTGATGACGGTGTTGCAGACACGCTTTGTGATCGCACTTGGCTTTATGGTCATGGGGGGTGCCCTGTTGTACTCCAGCAGCATCACACCCAATGTCGATTTCCGCACGCTGGTGCTGATGCGAACGCTCCAAAGCGCCGCGCTTGCTTTTCTTTTTGTTCCGATAAGTACGGTCACCTATACGACGTTGCCGCGTCGGCTGAACGGGGACGGAGCGGCATTGTATGCCATGTTCCGCAACGTATTTGGCTCGATCGGGATTTCATTGTCGACGGCACAAATCACCCAGCGCTCGCAGGTCCATCAAACCTATCTTTCGCAATGGGCTAGTCCGTTCCATCAACCCTACCAGGCCCTGATCGCGACCTATGAACAGGCGCTCCGCACGATGGGTCGCGCCGGCACCGCCGTTCATGACGTTGCGGTCGGGCGCGTCTATCAGGCATATCGATTGCAGGCGACCGTGTTGGCCTATTCCGATGTGTTCTTTTATTGCGCCATCGTCGCGTTCTTGATGGTCCCATTCTGCTTTTTGATTTCGGCGAAAACCGGCGGCGGGCGTCCCGGAGCGGCGCATTAATGGCGTCGCAGGGCAAAAAACGTATGGTCGCGGCGCTTGCAGTTCCGTTGCTGGCCGCGGGCTGCGCGGTCGGGCCGAACTTCGCGCCGCCCGATCCGCTGTTGCCGGAAACCTCGTTCAGGGGTGACAAGGGTGCTGCGGTTGCCGATGCGCGACTGCCTCCGCCAACCGATCCGGCATGGTGGGCGGTATTTCGCGATCCGATCCTGACTGATCTGGAGCATCGTGTCGCCGCCGCCAACCTCGATGTGCGGACGGCGACGATTCGGTTGGCCGAGAGCCGGTTTCAGCGCGGCGTGGCGGCGGCCGCGGAATTCCCCTCGATCAACGGCGACGCCAAATATACTCGCGAGCTTTATAGCCAAAACGGCATCCTCAGCCTGCTGGGCGTGCTGGTGCCACCCGGCAGCCCTCCTCCCAATATCGGCGCGATCAACGACTACAATGTTGGATTCGATGCGTCGTGGGAGTTGGACCTGTGGGGCAAGGTCCGCCGGCAGGTCGAAGCCGCCGACGCTTCAGTCGATCAGGCGGCCGATCAGCGCCGCGACGCGTTGGTCTCGAGCCTCGCTGAACTGGCGCGCGACTACATCCAATTGCGCGGCGTGCAGACGCAGATCCGGATCGCTGAGGACAATCTCAAGGTTGATCGCGGCGTGCTTGGGCTTGCGCAGGAACGTCAGCAGCGCGGCTTGCAAAATGGCCTTGATGTCGAGAACGCGGCCGCCCAGGTCGAAAGCATCCGCGCCCAGCTACCGGCACTGCAGCAACAGGAATCCCAATATATCAATGCGCTGAGCCTGCTATTGGACCAGCCGCCCGGCGCGTTAAAGCCAGAACTGGCTCGTCCGCATTCGGAACCAGCGTCGCCGCCGCGCGTGCCGCTCGGCATTCCTTCCGAACTGGCCCGACGCCGCCCCGACATTCGCGCGGCCGAGGCGCAACTGCATGCCGCGACAGCCAATATCGGCGTCGCCGTCGGCGCGTTCTATCCAAGCGTACAGCTCAACGGCACCGTTGGGGTCGATGCGCTCGACTTCACCAACCTATGGAAAGGCAGCTCGCTGCAATACATGGTGGGCCCCAGCGTCTCGCTACCGCTTTTTGCCGGCGGCCGTCTCAGGAGCACGCTCGAACTGCGCGACGCACAGCAGCAGGAAGCCGCGATTTTTTATCACAAGACGGTGCTGCAGGCATGGCACGACGTCGTCAACGCGCTTGTCGCCCATCGGCTGGAACAGGGCCGCCGCGCCCGCTTGAGAGCGCAGGTCGACCATTTGCGCCAGGCGCTCACGCTTGCCCGCACCCGGTACAATGACGGCGTCACCGACTTTCTTACCGTGCTTGATGTCGAGCGAACGCTGCTGCAGGCCGAACAGCAATATGCCACGAGCACAACCAACGTCTCGCTCGATCTCGTACAGCTGTTCAAGGCGCTTGGCGGCGGCTGGGAGCTGACGTTTCCCGATCCGCCGGCTCCTGCGACACTCGTCGACGCCCAACGATGAGTGAAGGCGGCGCAGTTCGCTGGCTATGATTGCGAGGCGCTTTCATGCGGCGCGCTGCAAAATGAATTTACGCACCGCGTTGGCAAAGCCCTCGTTTTGATTGCTGTCGGTCACCGCGGTCGCCTGTGACTTGACCTCGTCGCTGGAATTGCCCATGGCGATCGACATGCCGCTGTTGCGGAACATCAAAACGTCATTTGGCATGTCCCCGATCGTCGCCATCTGCTCGGGCGGAATGCCCAGCAGCTTTGACAACGTCAATACCACCGCACCCTTATTGGCCTTCGGGTGCGTGACATCGAGATAATAGGGTTGCGAACGCGCCGCGCTTGCCTTCTGCCCTAGCTTTTCCTGCGCCATCTTCTCGCAGGCTGCGACACGATCAAGATCGTCCGAGACCCCGACGATCTTCACCGCATCCGCCAGATGCGCATCGGTAAAGGAAGGAACAACCTTGGCGTCAAATTTGACCGTCCAGGTCTCGCGCGACACATGCGGTGCGTTGCCGTCGCGGATCAGCCACTCCTTCTCGGTATAGACCCAGGCGTCGAGGCCCTGATCGAGAATCAACTCAAGCGTCTCTTTGGCCGCCGCGAAGTCGAGGATGTGACTTTCGATCACCGACAGGTCGGGATTGACGAAGACACCACCGTTGAAGCCTGCGATGGCGCCCTTAAGCTTGAGCGGCGCGATCAGCATGCTCATGCCGCGTGGCGGCCGGCCGCTGGTGATGGCCAGCGTGACGCCGGCTTCGCGCAATTCCTGCGCGACCGCGACGGTCTGCTCAGTCAAAACCTTTTCCTGCGTCACCAGCGTGCCATCGACATCCGCCAGCAGCAGCCGGATATTTCGTTGTCCGCTCATGGCCTGTATTCCAATCTGGTTTCAATTTACACTTGCCGGGCCGTCAAGGCGCCTTGACGATCTCGACCTCGAAGTCGGTGCCTTCCCAGCGATTCTGCAGTGGCCAAAAAATGGTGAAGCGAATAAGGCCATCGTTTGTCAGGCGCTCGGTCGGAAGATCGCAAATATAGGTGCCCAGGCCGGTCGCGGTCGTGTCGCGGTCGGAAACCGTTGCCCAGTTATCCGTCGACCAATGGATCCGCGCCGCATCCGGAAACTCCAGGCGCAAGACCCGGCCTGAGGCAATGCACTCGACTTTGGACGCGATCTGCCAGACGATCGGCGCCGGCGCCGGCTTGTTGTTCACATATCGCTTGAGCGTCTGCGGCGGCATGTCGAATATCGCGTTATCACGGATCGATCGCAGCAGTTTGACGTGCTCCGCATGGGCCCAGACCAGTGGCATCGCGCTGCCGGACGGTCGTCCGAGAAACAGCTCCCTTCGCGGGATATCTTCGCTATCCCAGATTTGTTCCGGCAACAGACCGCCTGTACTGGCAGAAGCCTCCAGCGCTGCGAGCAGTCGCTCGGCTTCCTCAGGCCGCCCGGCCGCCAGTTCGTAATGCGCGCGCTCGCCGGTCAGGAGCGGCCAAAGCCGGCCAATTCCGGCCCCGTCGAATGGCGCGCCATCGGCATGCTCTCCATAGCCGTCATTGTTGTAACGATACCAGTAAGAGCCCGCCGGCAGTTCTCGCCGGAGCACGGCATCAATCGCTTGGACCGTGTTGAGAATGCGCGGATCATCGGCGGCACGAAGGCCGAACCGCACCAGCGCAAGCGCATCGGGGCTGATCAGAAGACCGGCTTCGAGCGCAGCATTTCCATCCGAGCGGTTGCGAATGGGAATAAGCCCGTGCGATCGCGCATTGGCATCGCCTGCCGAAAAGCCGATGCGCATGTAGTATCCATCGATCCCCAGCTTGCGCGAAAGTTCGGTATCGCTGGCATAAGCCCAATCTTCGATCTGTTCGTTCCATCCATCCGCCGTTTCCAGCAGATAATTTGCGATCGAATCCTGGCCAATGACCTTCATCGCGTCGGCAGCAGCAAGAAGCGCCGAGATTTCGACCGCAATGGTGAAGGCCGAATAGCCGCCATCTTCTTCCCAGCGATCCTGCTGTGTCGTGGGTCCGTTCCGCACGATATAGCCGCGCCGCGCCGCGGATCATGCTGGCATACCGTTCACAATCTGACGGCTCGATCGCACCGGCGCGCAGCAGCATGTCGTACAGCAGGATCGGAAACCCGGTCTCGTCGATCTGAATGCCGCTCCAGTAGGGCCGTCCATCCAGCCACGAATTCTGCGACCAATGACCATCTGCTTCCTGGGTGGCGACCAAATAGTCGAGCACGGCCTTCGCAGATGCCGTGGCGCCGGCAGCCAACAGACCGCCAGCCGTCTCAACGAGATCGCGTGGCCAGACCAGATGGTAGCCACCCAAATCATCGTCGCTCTTGGAGAAGCCCCAGGGAATCGAAAGACTGGCGATGATCGCTCCCGAAGTCTCATCGCGATGCGTGGACAGCACGGCCGTACTGACGCGGTAGCGATTTAATTCGTAACCGTAACGGGGTTCATCCAGCGGCAGTAGTCCGGCCTGCCATCGACGCCAGCCCGAACAATAATGTTCCAGCGCAAGCTTCAGCGGTTGCTGCAAACTCAGAAGGGCGCGCAATCCCGCTTCCTCGGGGAGTGATCCGAAGCCGATCGCCAGAACGGCTCGCCCATCCTGCGCGGCCAGGTCGAGTGTTCCGGAGATGGCGACATTGCCGCTCTCCGCCCGTTGGAATTCGGGTCTCAGACCTTCCCCGCGCGACAGCGTCTGCCAGCCATCGGAAACCCCGACATAGCCGGCCGAGCGCGCCAGCCATGGCACTGAGGAGGCTACCGCCAAGGATGTCCCCCTGCCCTCGGCGAACAGCATCTCGTGCCCCTTGAAGGCGCCGTACCATCCCGTGTTATCGGCGCCCGCGTTCACCAGATGCGGCGCGACGATGGCGTGAAGCTCATAATCGGACAGCGCACCCACCAGCGCTTCGAATTGGATCTCCTGCAGGACGACCTCGCGAACCGGATCGGAAAAAATCGTCTTGGAAATTCGATACCGGCCGTCGATCGATGTGTTGACCAGCCGAAACGCGGGAACGCCGTCTTCGATCATTGCGACCGTTTGGCGCGTGTCGCGCTTCTCGTCGGAAAAGTAGTTCATCGCGGTGACGATAAATCCGAAATCCCTGACGCAGGCGGTATCAAGCCTCGACGCATAGATTTCGTTGAGGATGCCATGGCTGACGGTAAACCAGACGCGGCTTTCGGCGCGCGCAGCCGTGCCGACCGCGCTCTTGGCGCTCGAGGTCCAACGTGGAGGAATGCCGGGTGATCCGCGCGGAACCGTAAAGTCGGTCAATCCTGAAACTCCTTCTTACTGAGGCCCGCGCCGCATCAGCTTTACGAACACGGCCTTTCACGATCCAATCACAATTCGGTCGGCCGTTGCTATTCCCGGCGTGCCGGAGCCCTTTTTCTGGCCCGATCGAACCGGAACGGAGGCTTTCTGCGGGCCGGCCGCCTTCGCTGGAAAACATGCAAGCCAGCGCGCCGGCCACAAATGTGACATCTATCACATAACAGCAAAACGCCATCGCTTATGCTCCGAAGAAAGGAGCAGGAGTGAAGGCAATGACCTGGACATTATGGACCCGCCAAGAGATCGCACTCATCGTCGCCATTTTAACGCTGGCCTGCGTTGCCGCTTTTCTTTCGATCAAATTGACTCGTCCACGACCGTTCGCCAGCGCCACCTTGAGCGCTCAATGGCAATGCAGTCCGGCCGCGGGAACCCCGAAACTCTGCATCAGGAAGCCCGCCTAGGCGCAGGTGCGGCGTCGGCGTAAATGGTTTTTGCCCGCACTGGGAATCCCGGCGGGATCTAAAAGCCGCGTGCGGCTTTGTCTGATGCGACTTCGGACCCTGGAACGACGGTTGATTTCAACCTGCATGCGCGGTGCGCGCGCGAAGGTCGGACTGCCGCGCGGAGGTCGCGAATTGCCGCCCAGGTAGTGTCGGGAATTGGCTTTCTGGGGGCAGGCGCAATCCTTGCGCGCGGCGAAATTGTCAAAGGTCTTACGACCGCTGCCAGTATCTGGACGGTTGCGGCGATCGGACTTGCCGTTGGAGGCGGCCTGTATCTGGCCGCCGGTGCTTCAACCATCATTATCTTGATCATACTGGCCGGCATCAAACCACTCGAAGAAGCCTACCGCTCAAGGAACCAGAGCTGTCAGTTGAAAATCGAGGTCGATAACGGCAGCCTGACGCCCGAGCTGTTGAGGGAGACGCTCGGACTTAAGATCGGTCAGGTGAAGCGGTTCCTGGTCGAGAACCGCAATCCGCAGGGGGTTGACGATCTTGTCATTCTGCTCAGCAAGGTTTCGTCGCATGAGATCGCGACGTTCGCTCAGAAATTGAAAGAACTCGATGGCGTCCGCGAAGTTACTGTCATGAGAAGGGCCAGCGAATAGTGCATGGCATGGGGTTCGGAATAAACGCTATTCGTCCATTGGTTTCTGTGAAACATTGACGGCGCTCATCTCATTCGAGGCGCCCTCATGGCCGTTGCAGCATTGTCCGGCTGGACCACCGAACAAAAGCACGTCGTCGCGGCAAGCTTTCTCGGATGGTCGCTCGATGCATTCGATTTCTTTCTTCTGGTGTTCGTGTTGAAGGACATTGCCACGGAATTCCATACCGATATTTCCGACGTTACACTGGCCATTCTGCTGACGCTGGCGATGCGTCCCGTCGGCGCCTTCATTTTCGGTCGCGCCGCCGACCGCTGGGGGCGGCGCCCAACCCTGATGATCAACATCCTGCTGTATTCGGTCCTTGAATTCGCATCGGGCTTTGCGCCGAGCCTCACCGTGCTGATCATTTTGCGCGCTTTGTACGGCGTCGCGATGGGCGGCGAATGGGGCGTCGGGGCATCGCTCACCATGGAGACGATCCCGCCGCATGCCCGCGGATTCGTCTCCGGTCTATTGCAATCAGGCTACCCCACCGGATACTTCATGGCCTCGATCGTTTACGGCGCGCTTTTTCCTTACATCGGATGGCGCGGCATGTTCATGGTCGGCGTGATCCCCGCACTGCTGGTGTTTTACATTCGCCGCAACGTCCCGGAATCGCCGAGCTGGAGCAAAGAGGCGGCCGTCGAACGCGGCAGCACACTGTCGGTCCTGAAATCGCATTGGCGCCTCGGCATCTATGCCGTCGTTCTGATGACTGCATTCAATTTCTTCAGCCACGGCACGCAGGATATTTACCCGACATTCCTGCAAGTCGAACACAAACTGTCCCCGCACGCCGTCGGCATTATCGCCGTGATCTACAATATCGGCGCCATCTGCGGCGGCATTCTGTTCGGCACGCTCTCTGAGCGTTTCGGGCGGCGGCGATGCATCATTATTGCCGCGTTGCTCTCCTTGCCGGTGATTCCGCTGTGGGCATTTTCGGACAGCCCCGTTATGCTCGCGATCGGCGCGTTCCTGATGCAATTCGCCGTCCAGGGCGCCTGGGGCGTGGTGCCGGTGCATCTGAACGAGTTGTCGCCGGACACCGCACGAGGGACATTTCCCGGCTTCGTCTATCAACTGGGCAATCTGCTGGCCTCCGTGAACGCGACGCTTCAGGCCGGTATCGCCGCGCATTTCGATGGAAACTATGGTTTCGCGCTGGCGGTCGTGGCCGGGTCGGTCGCGATCGTGATCGCGGTGCTGACCGCCGTCGGCACCGAGGCCAAGGGAGTGGTCTTTACCAAGGCGAAAGCTGCCCCGGCCTAGATTGCCTGGGGCCTTTTGCGCCGGTCCAGCGCACGACCAACAGAAAGCGAAGTCCACATGAACGAGCGACTTGAGACGCTGAAGAAAGCGCGCGAGCGAATGGCGGACGACCGTGATGCCTTCGCAAAAACCCTTGCCGCGCCGTTCGATCGCGACAAGGCGGAGCGGGCGCGGATCAAATTTATCGAGACCCAAATATTGATCGACGCCATCGACCGCGCCATCGACGGCGAGCGAGCTGAGCCCGCCGCCACGGCGTAACTGCGCTCAGATTCGGTCGGGACCGGTCAACTCCGGCAGCAGGCGGCCGCGGCCGCCGTAGGCTTATATTGGTCGCGCAGCCGCAGCCAATCCATCGGATACGGCAACCCCTCTTCGTGGCGGCCCATCGGCGTCAGGTCGAGGTAGTGGTAGGCGGCATTCATCATATCGAGGCCGCGCGCGAAGCACGAATAGGTATGGAAGATGTTCCCGGCGTCGTCGCGGACGAACACGCTGATGCCCGGCGCGTCCTCGATCCCGAAACCGGCGGTTCCGAAATTGTAGACTTTGTCGCCTCGCTGGATTTCCTCCGGCGTAAATGAAACTGCGTAATCGTAATTGAAATCGTTCGCCGCCGAGGACACCCAGTCGAAAGTCCAGCCCATCCGCGCCTTGAAGGCCTCCAGCTTTGGCAAGGGCGCGCGCGAGATTGCCACCAGCGTGGTGTCGCGCGCCGCCAGATGAGGGACCATGCGCTCGAATCCGTCCGCCCAGAACGAGCAGCTCTTGCAGCCCTCCTCCCAGTCTGGCGCGAACATGAAATGCTGGACCACGAGCTGGCTTCGCCCGGCGAACAGATCGGCGAGGTTCTGTTGACCGCCTGGTCCGTCGAACGCGTAGCTCTTGTCGACCTTGACCCATGGCAGCGCCCGCCGCTCCGCGCTCAAGCGGTCGCGCGCTCGGGTATATTCCTTCTCGCGGGCCAGATGCGCCGTTCGCGCGGCGATCCATTCTTCACGCGTGACGACGGGGTGCGGTTGCATGACAGGCTCCCTGGTTTGATGCGTTTCAGGCGAAATAGTCTTCAAGCTTGTCGAGCGTACTTATCCATCCATTCTCGTGGCCATCCCGCGCGGCCTGATCTGACAGTTGCTCGTGATGTAGCGTCAGCAGCGTGCCGTCCCCGTCGGGTTTCAACGAGATCGTCACCTGCGATTCGCGTTCCGGCGTCGAATACCATGCCCAGCTGAATGTCAGTCTTTGGTTCGGCACCATTTCGCGATAGACACCGCCGACTTCGTGATGCTCGCCGTCTTCCATATCGAAGCTGATCCGGTATCGGCCCGCGATCCGGGCATCGATGTCCGCCCGAACCGAGCCGGCGATGACCTGCGCGGGCCCGAACCATCGGACTATTTTTTCCGGATCGGTCCACGCCGCGTAGACTTTCGCTGGCGAGGCATTGAGGCGACGTTTGAGGGTGACGCTCGGTCGGGTAACGAGACCGGCGTCGGCGAAACTTGACTTGACGGCCATTTATCTTCCTCCACGAAAGCGGCAAGACGGTCGAGGCCGTCTGACCAAAAACGCTGATAGCGGTCGAGCCAGTCCATCGCCTGCTCCATCGGCCCCGCGGTCAATCGACACGCCACGATGCGGCCGGTTTTTGCGCGCGCGATCAGGCCGGCATCCGACAATACGTCAAGATGCTTCATGATCGCGGGCAGCGACATCGTGAACGGTCGCGCCAGCTCGGTCACTGAAATGCTGTCCTGCCCGTCAAGCCGCGCCAGCAGTGCGCGTCGCGTCGGGTCCGCGAGAGCGGCAAATGTGCGATCCAGTGTGGCGTCTATATACTTAACCATATGGTTTAGTATATTCGCGCCCAATTCGATGTCAAGCCCTCGCGCCAGCAGGCCGGCGCACGCGGCGACCGCAGGGGCCCGGTTCGTTCTTGTTGAAATGACGGCGGCCCGCGTTGTAACAAGCAAAGACGCCGCCCACGTGCCGCGCCGCCATCGACTCCCGACAATAAGGATCGTCCATGTCCGTCCGAGTCACCGCGCTCGATCATCTCGTCATCAACGTCTCGGATGTCGCGCGATCCGCTGAATGGTATCGAAGGGTACTCGGCATGGAGATCAAGGTGTTCGACCCGGGCAACGGCAAGCCCCCAAGAACCTCGCTGATCTTCGGTAAACAGAAGATCAATGTGCGACCGCGCGATGCCGACAAGGTCGAATGGTTCACTGCGGACCATGATGCCGCCGGCAGCGACGATCTGTGCTTTCTCACCGCGGCAACACCGGAACAGGTGATCGCGCATCTAACCGCGCTGGGCGTGGCGATCGAGGAGGGACCTGTCGCGCGACAGGGCGCGCGCGGCGAGCTGCGCTCGGTCTATTGCAGGGATCCCGACGGCAGCCTGATCGAAATCTCGTCGTATCAAGACGATGCATCTTGACGGATCCGGCGACATCACGCCGATGTCGAACAAAAGCAAAGCAGCCGGCAAGGCTGCACGGGAGGACAAATGTCGAAATCACAGGCAGCACCGGGCGTGGTTGGACCATTCGCGGGACTGGACGTGCCGTGGCTGCTGCGGATGCAGGCCGAGGCTCGCCGCGATCATCCGTTTCTGATCTGGGCGCCATTCGACGCGCCGGCGCGGATCTGGCGCTACGGCGAATTTCACGATCGGGTCGGCGCGCTCGCCGCAGGCCTTGTCAAGCGCGGTGTCAAACCCGGCGAATTCGTGCTGATCCATCTGGACAATTGCATCGAGGCGATGCTGGCCTGGTTCGCCTGCGTCGAACTCGGCGCCATCGCCGTCACCACCAACACCCGCTCGGCGCCCGCGGAAGTAGAATATTTTGCTGGTCATTGCGGCGCCGTCGCCGCGATCACCCAGCCTGCGTATGCCGAGACGGTCGCAGCGCATTGCCGAGGGTTGCGCTGGCTTGCGGTGATTTCGCATGACGCCGGGGTTGCGCCTGCGCAAGGCGCGCCCACCCAGCGCGGCGACGCTTTCGAGGCGCTGTTCGCCGACAGCGCCGACCGGCCGCGTCGTGCGGGCGATCCGGCCGCGCCCTGCAGCGTACAATATACTTCCGGCACCACGTCGCGCCCCAAGGCAGTACTCTGGACCCATGCCAATGCGCTGTGGGGCGCCAAGGTCAACGCGGCGCATCAGGATTTGCACGCCGGCGATGTGCATCAGACCTACCTGCCGCTATTTCATACCAACGCGCTGGCCTATTCGATGCTTGGATGCCTGTGGGTCGGTGCAACTTGCGTGATCCAGCCGCGATTTTCCGCGAGCCGGTTCTGGCATGTCGCCGCCGAGCACCGCTGCACCTGGACCTCGACGATCCCTTTTTGCATGAAAGCGCTGCTGGAGCGCGAGATCCCGAAGCAGCATACGTTCCGGCTCTGGGGCACGGCGGTTTGCGACCCGCCGGCCTTCGCCGCCTTTGGCGTCAAGATCATCGGCTGGTGGGGCATGACCGAAACCATCACCCACGGCATTATCGGCGAGGTGGACCAGCCCAATACGCCGATGACGATCGGCCGCGCCGCTGCGGAATACTCCATCCGCATCACCGGCGACGACGGCGCGCCGGTGATGCCAGGCGACACCGGCAATCTCCTGATCAAGGGCATTCCCGGACTGTCGCTGTTCAGCGAATATCTGCACAACGAAAACGCCACCCGCGAGAGCTTCGACGAGCACGGCTATTTCATCACCGGTGATCGCGCGACCTTGCTCGACAACGGCGCCATCCGGTTCGGCGATCGCGCCAAGGATATGCTCAAGGTTGGCGGCGAGAATGTCGCCGCCTCCGAGATCGAGCAGGTCATCGCAATTGTGCCCGGTGTGCGCGAGGCCGCGGTGGTCGCCAAAAAGCACCCGATGCTCGACGAGGTTCCGGTGGCATTCATCATTCCGCATGCGGGCGTGGAGGGAGCGCCGCCGGAATTGCACGACACCGTCATGGCCGCCTGCCGCAATGCGCTGGCGGACTTCAAGGTGCCGCGCGAAATCCACTTCGTCGATGAGATGCCGCGCGCGACCCTGGAGAAGGTAGCCAAAGCGGAATTGCGTAAGTTGCTGGAGTGAGTTAGCTCCGGATATCTTCCACCTCAATTCAGCTCGAACCGGATCGGTAGCGATTTGGGTCCGTTGACGAAGGTAGCCTGCGTCATCTTTACCTCGCCATCGAGTGCGATCGACTTCAGGCGCGGCAACAATTCCTCAAACAGGATACGCATTTCCATCTTGGCGAGGTACTGTCCAAGGCAGAGATGGGCGCCGTAACCGAACGCAACGTGCCGGTTGGGCTTTCGGTCGGAGCGGAATGTGAACGGGTCCTCGAACACATCCTCGTCGCGGTTGCCGGACGCGTAACACAGCATCAGCCAGTCACCCTTTGCGATCTTGCGGCCGCCCAATTCGGTGTCGGCGGTCGCCGATCTCATGAAGGTCTTCACCGGAGTCATCCAGCGAACGGCCTCGTCAACCAGACCGGGAATCAGCGCCGGATTGGCTTTGATCTTGGCAAACTCTTGCGGATTTTCAGCAAGCGCCCAGACCGCGCCCGCGGTCGAAGACGAGGTGGTATCGTGTCCGGCGGTGGCCACGATCATGAAGTAGCTCGTTACATCCAGCGGCGGCAGATACGCGCCGTTGATTTTGCCGTTTGCGATCACGGTGGCGAGGTCATCACGCGGATTGGCGCGCCGGTCCTCGGTGATTTTGGCGAAATAAGCGCCAAAATCGTTGACGATCGACACGATCATTTCGGAAAACTGTTCCGGGCTCAGCTGTTCCCTCACCCGCGCGGTGTCGGGATCCTGCGGTCCGAACAATTCCTGGGTGAGTTTGAGCATCCTCGGTTCGTCCTGCTCCGGCACACCGAGAATTTCCATGATGACATGCAACGGATATCCGAGCGCCACGTCGGCAACGAAATCACAGCGGCCGCGATGCGCCAACATGCGTTCGACGGCGCTGCGCGCAATGGTACGAACCTTCTCCTCGAATTTTCCGAGATTGACCGGCATGAACCAGGCTTGGGTCAACGCGCGATATTTTGGATGATCGGGCGCATCCATCTGAACCAGCGAGCGCACCAGGTTCGGGCCGCCGGTGATCTTGCGTACCCGCTCCTCGAACGCCCTCGTCGTCAGCGTGGTGGGGCGGTCCGCATTGTGGAAAAGATCGTTCTGCCGGCTGATGGTCTGGATGTCGGCATGTTTGGTCACGACCCAGAACGGATCGAAGCCCTCCACCCGTGCAACCCCGAGCGGATTGTTGGCCCGAAGCCAGCGATAGGTGTCGTGGATCCTATGATCGGCGTAGGCCGCTGGATTAACCAGCGTCGCGGCAATATCGGCCGGAAGGTCGGTTTCGATGGTCGCGTTCACGATCGCACCCTCTGGTTCGCGTTGCGCTCGCGCCAATTCGGCGAGGGAATGACCCAGAGAGCATGTTCGAACCAACCGGGGAAGGCTTGCGTCGAGCCGCTGGCCCCCGCCTCAAAGAAAATCCACCGAAGGCAACGCCTGCGGTGGATTGTTTGCCGCTGCAAGCGGCGGCTAACGTCTTTAAAAGGATGCGAAGGCCACCGGGCGGAAAGCCTGAAGCAAATGCTGGTCCAGCTTGCCGCCCATATCCTCCATCATCGAAAAGGCTCTTGCGTGCGTGTATGGCAGCCGATAGGCGCGCTTCTCCACCAGCGCCGCGTAGATATCCACGATCGTTATGAATCGCACGATATCGCTGATCTGATTGCCGCTCAGGCCGTTGGGATATCCAGTGCCGTCGAGAACCTCATGATGGTGCAGGACGACATCCAGCATCTCCGGCGGGAAGCCGCCCTGGGCCGCCAGCGTGTCATAGCCGCGCCGCGGATGCTTTCGAATTTCGTCCATTTCCTCGTCGGTAAGTTTTCCTGGCTTGTCCAGAATAGCCACCGGAATGAACGCCTTGCCGACATCGTGCAGCAGGGCCGCGCGAGCCACACGTCGCTGGTCGTCCTCACGCATGCCAAGTCTCTGTGCGAACGCCACAGCGAAGCCGGTTACAAAAAGGCAGTGACGAAAGCTATCTACATGATGGCAGCCTACGGCCGTCAGCCATTCGCGCAGCGAGGAGTGCTTGATGGCTTTGAGAATCTTGTTTTCAGCCTCGACGATGTCGTTGAACGACAGCGGGACTCCCTCCGGGAGCTTCTCGAATATCTTGACCATCACGTCATGCGCGGCGGCGACGCCTCGGTTCAAGGCCTTGCCGCGATCGGTCGCATCGTATCCATGGGTGTCCGGAAATGCGGCGCGGATGCGCTGCAGAATTCCTCGCGCATCGAAGGGCCGCGCAATCGTATCCGTTGCGCCCAGCGCCCACGCCTGCATCGATCCATGATGCAAGGCGTCGGCAATAACAAACAGCCTCGGTATCGAGCGGTAGGCTTCGGCCCGCAGCTTGTTGCGAACCAGCTGTACGCTTTCGGCCGAGCGCAGATTGATATCGACCACAATCCCTGAAAAATGTCCGGCGGGAGCGTCGGGGATTTCCGACGTCGGAATGGTATCTACCTCGCCTACGGATTTCAGGATGCTTGCCAATTCGCTGCTTTGATCGCTTCGATCGGACGCTAGAAGCAGCCGGCGTTTGGACGAAGACGGATTCGCTAGGGCTGTCATAAATCCTCTTTGCTGATGGCAATCGCCGCAAGCAAAGAATACCGATAACGGGTTCCCCAAGGCTTAAAGGACATTATGAATGCAGGCATGCGGCGGACCCTAAAAATTTAGCGATTCAAGGCCTTATGCTTGCTGATAGCTGAAATGATGCGCAAAAAAATCCGCCGGAGGCAATGCCTCCGGCGGACCGTTTTTGTCGCATGGTGCGTCTTAGGCCTTCGTATTGGCCTTCATATTCGCCTTCACCGCCTCTGCCGTGATCGGCAGCGAGCGGATACGCGCGCCACACGCATTGAAGATCGCGTTGGCGAGCGCAGGTGCAACCACCGTCACCGCCGGTTCGCCTACGCCAGTGGCTTTTTCGCCGTTGGCGATGACGCTGACGGCGACTTCAGGCAACTGACTCATCCGCAGCGGCGTATAGGTATCGAAGTTTGTCTGTTCGATGCCGCCATTCTTCAACGTCGCCTTTTCATAGAGAGCGAGCGAGACCCCCCACAACGCCGCGCCCTCGACCTGGGCTCGGATATTGTCGGGATGCACCTGGGTGCCGACGTCAGTGGCCACGGTCAGCTTCTTGACCTTGATCTCGCCGGACGGCGCAACGGCAACATGGGCTACACACGCGGTCCAGCTTGCGGTTGCTCTTTCCTGTGACGAGACGCAGGCAACGCCCATGCCTTCGCCCTTTGGAAGTTGCAGGCTACCGTAACCAGCAAGTCCCATTGCCGCGAGCAGGGTGTTGCGCAAGCGTTGCGCGCCACCGGCATTGGCGCCGGCGCCGTCCAGCATCTCGATGCGATACTGCGCGGGATCCTTGCCGGCGGCGTGGGCAATCTCATCGACCATGCTTTCAACTGCCCAGAAGGTCCAGCCCGGTGCGACCGACCGCAATTGTCCCGACGGGGTGGCGTTGTGCGCCATCTCGTTGAGGATAGCGCGGACGTTGTGATTGGGCACGGAATAGAAGAAGTCCGCACCATTCACGGTGAACGCATCAAGCGCGCCTTTCTTGTCGACCGAAGGCGACAGGAAATCCGGGATGCCCCAGCGCTTGGTCGGCCACGCGCTGACCACGTCATGATTCAGCGCAACCAGCTTGCCGTCGCCGTCGAGACCTGCCTTGATCGTCTGGAGCGTCAACGGACGCGAGAAGTCCATGGTCATGTCGTCTTCGCGCGAATAGATCACCTTGACCGGTTTACCGACGGCCTTCGCCGCCTGCACCGCGGGGACCATCATATCGGCGTCAAGCCGCCGGCCGAAGCCGCCGCCCAGAAACATCTGATGCATCACGACGAATTTGGGATCGACGCCGGCAGCACCGGCCGCGATCGCGCCGGAGCGCGTTGCGAACTGGTTGCCGGAGTAGATGTGCCAGATATCGCCCTGTTGCTCCGCGGTGGCGTTCATCGGTTCCATCGGCGCATGGATGTTGATGTTGGTGGTGTATTCCGCCTCCATCACCTTTGCCGCTGTAGCGAATGCCGCAGCGGTGTCGCCGCTCTTGACGAAGAACAAACCGGAGTCGTCGAGGCCCTGCAGACGCTTGGCCTCGGTGAGCAACGATTCGCTCGACAGCTTGGCGTTGGGGCCGCCGTCATACGTCACCTTGAGAACTTCGGCGGCCTTCCTGGCATTGGCATAGGTGTTGGCCACCACCACCACCCAACCTGTCGTTGTCGCCGTCTTGTCGTCGAGGGTGACGGCCTTGATAAAGCCCGGCACTTTCGACGCCGCGCTGTCATCTACCGACTTGACGGTCGCGCCATAACGCACCGGCGGCATCACGATCTTGCCGTAGACCATGCCCGGCAGAAAGACGTCGATGCCGTATTTGGCCGTACCGTTGGTCTTCGGTGGAATATCAAGCTGCGGAACCGAAACCCCGATCATGGTGTACTGATCGGGGGTCTTGAGCTTGATCGCCTTGAGGTCGTCGGGCGTAAAGGTCTTGGTGGCCTTGCCGCTCTTGACGATGTCCGCGAACGTCATCGACTTCTTCGACTTCGGATGCGTAATCGTCGACTTCTCTGACAACCAACTCCTCGGCCGGAACACCCATCGAGGCAGCTGCGGCTTCCGTCAATGCCATGCGCCCCGCAGCACCTGCGCGGCTCATCGCGTCGTAGTTCATCATCGTGCTCCAGCTGCCGCCGGTAATCTGCGCGCCGAGCACGGGGTCGTTGAACTTTGGATCGTTGGACGCCAGTTGAATGCGCATGTCCTTCCAGCTCGACCCGAGCTCTTCGGAAATGAGCTGCGCCATGGTCGAGGCAATGTGCTGGCCCATATCGGCTTTGCCGCATGTGACCGTGACAATCCCGTCCGGCGCAATCGAGTACCAGACGCTGGGATCGAAGTTGCCAGCTGCGGCGAGCGCCTGATCAGCGCCGAGCAGTCCGGGAACCGCGGAGTAACCCAGGGCAAGCCCTGTGGCGGCGGTGCCGACCAGGAACGAACGGCGGCTGAGATCGGCGGCTTCGCGATCGGCGATATTCTTGGTGATTTTCACGTGGGTATTCATGTTGCTCTCCGATCTGTCGCGGCGGACGCAGTGCGCATTTCGGAGGCCGCCCGCATGATGGCTTTCTGGATGCGCGAATAGGTCATGCAGCGGCAGAGATTGCCGTCCATGTGCGCAACCACTTCTTCCTTGGTCGGATTACTGTTCTTGGCGAGCAGCGACGCTGCCTGCATGATCTGCCCGGACTGGCAGTAACCGCATTGTGGAACCTGCTCGGCAATCCACGCCTTCTGCAGCGGATGATCGCCCTTGACGCTGAGGCCTTCGATGGTCGTGATTTTTTTGCCAACGGCATCGCTAAGCGAGGTCTGACAGGACCGTACGGCTTCGCCATTGATGTGAACCGTGCAAGCGCCGCACAAGCCGGCGCCGCAGCCGAACTTGGTACCAGTCATTTGCAATTGTTCGCGGATGGCCCATAGCAGCGGCGTATCGTTCGCCGCCTCGACGGACATATTCCGTCCGTTGATATTCAGAGTAGGCATGGTTTCTTCCCCTGCCGGTGCATGATGCCGCTTACGGCGGCAACTCACGTTGAGGTAATAGTCTGGCACCCACCGGATCGATGCCGACTTGCGCGCAGAATGAAGGGGTTACGATCTAGAGGCAATCTAAAATAAGTTTGTGCAGTGCGGCGAAACCCCGTCCTAAAGTCGTAGTCAGATTGCGCTCAGGCAGACCAAGCGCGGCAGTCTTCGCCTCGAGGTTGAGAAGTTCCTCCGGGAATCGATTCTCGGAACTTTTTTGGCCCGAATACATGGTAACGGGGCCCTATTCCTTCGTTTTGCCGAGTCTTCTTTTCTGGTGAGTATTCACGCGAACCGTGATCCACTTCGATGAAAACCGCTTTAAGGTCGCGACCGAGCGAGTTGGAAAACTGCGATGCCAAAAATCGATCGCGACGGGGTTGGTATCTATTATGAAGTGCATGGCAACGGCCCTCCCCTGCTGTTGACCCACGGCTACTCGTCGACATCGGCGATGTGGCAGGGCCAGATCGAGGCGTTGTCGGAACGTCACAAGCTTGTCTTGTGGGACATGCGCGGCCATGGCCAGTCCGACTATCCCGAGGATCCTGCGGCCTATAGTGAAGCCCTGACCGTGACCGACATGGCCGCGCTGCTGGACGAGGTCGGCGCGAACGCCGCCATTGTCGGCGGCCTCTCGCTTGGGGGCTACATGTCGCTGGCGTTTTATCGCGCGCATCCGGCCCGTGTCCGCGCGCTTTTGATCATCGATACCGGACCGGGATTCAAGAAGGATGACGCCCGCGAAACCTGGAACAAGCGCGCTCACGACACTGGCGACCGCTTCGAGCGCGAAGGCCTTGCGGTTCTGAAATCCGCCAGCCGCGAACGCTCGACTGTTAGTCATCGCGATGCCTCGGGCCTGGCACGCGCGGCGCGCGGCATGCTGACCCAGCGCGACGCCCGCGTTATCGAACTGCTTCCGAACATCAGGGTGCCGTCGCTGGTGGTGGTCGGCGCCGACGACGCCCCGTTCCTCGCCGCCTCCGATTACATGGCGGCAAAGATTCCCGGCGCGGAGAAGGTCGTGATTCCAGCCGCCGGCCACGCCGTCAATATCGATCAGCCGCAGGCGTTTATCGAAGCTGTATTGCCGTTCCTCGATCGCCTGCCGCGTAGCGCCATTCCGGAAAAGCGGGTTCCGTGATCATTTGGCTGGCATATGATGTCTTGCGCTGACTGCGACATCGATCGTGTGTCAAACAATCCGCCGGAACGATTGATCTCAACAAATGGATGAAACGTGGGACACGATATCAAGCTGACGGCCTCGGACAATTTTCAATTGGGCGGCTATCGAGCCGATCCGGCGAGCGCGCCCAAAGCGGCGGTGGTGGTGATCCAGGAGATCTTTGGCGTCAATCACCATATTCGCGCGGTCTGCGATCGTTTCGCGGGCAACGGCTACGTCGCCATCGCGCCCGCGATCTTCGACCGCATCGAGCGCAATTTCCAGTGCGCCTATTCGCCGGAAGAGGTGGCGGTGGCTCGCAAGTTCGTAGCCAATCTCGACTGGACGGCGATGCTTCGCGACAGTCAGGCCGCCATCGATGCGGTGAAGGATGTCGGCCCGGTCGGCATCATCGGCTTTTGCCTCGGTGGCAGCGTCGCCTACGCCGCCGCAACCAAACTCTCAGGCCTGTCCGCGGCGGTCGGCTATTACGGCGGCGCCATCGTTCGCTTTGCCGACGACAAGCCGAAGGTGCCGACCCAGCTTCATTTCGGCGAAAAAGACGTCGGCATTCCGCTCGGCGACGTTGACATCATCCGCGCCAAACGACCCGACGTCGAGATCCACACCTATCCAGGTGCGCAGCACGGCTTCGGCTGCGATGAGCGGGCAAGTTACGACGAAGCCAGCGCAGGCGTCGCCAAGCAGCGCAGCCTCGACTTCTTTGCGACGCATCTCAAGAGATAAATTGCGGCCCCGGGATGAGTGAACTTCAGAACCAGCGCTCGCCGACGAAGACGGTATCTCCGGGGCCGAGGGGAGTGCCGAGCGGCACCACAAAGCGGGATGAACCGGATGCGTCGGTGTGGGTCAAGGTGACGCGGTCGCGCGTGGCGCGCGGCGAGAAGCCGCCGGCAATCGCCACCGCGCTTTCGACACTCATATTGGGCACATAAGGATATTGGCCGGGGGCTGCGACTTCACCAAGGATGAAGAACGGCCGATAGGACTCGACCTCGACCGCCACCGAGGGGTCGCGGATATAGCCGTTGCGCAGTTTGGCGGTGATCTCAGAAGCAAGCCCCGCCGGTGTCCGGCCGCGCGCCGGAACCGATCCGATCAGCGGCATCGTGATCGAACCACCGGCATCGATGGCGTACGTATTGGTGAGGCCTTCCTGGCCATAGACCACGACCCGCAGCTTGTCGCCGGCATCAAGCCGGTAGGCGGTATCGTATCCGACCGGTATCGGCGCCACAGCATAGCCGACCGGGAGTGGCGCGTAAGAACGCGCGGATGTTGAGGCAAAGCTGGCGCGAAGCGCATTGATGGCGCCACCGGAATCGGCGGTCCTCGATGGCGGCGCGACGGCGCTCTGCATGGCCGGGTTGTAGGGCTGGCCGTAAGCTAGGGAATCAAGATCGCGCGGCTGCTGCACCGTCGCGACAGGACCGGATGTGTGCATGCAGCCCGACAAAGCGAGCGCGGCCATGGCGACAATGATCGGCAATCGAAACGCACGCGCAACCCGCACCGGAGCCATCCCTCATAGCGAGACAGCTTAAAGTCTTGCACCGGTTATGGTTAACAAACCGTTTTGTCAGTAGCTCGAGCGGACCGTTTCGAGAGAAGCAGTCAGGCGCTGACGCCCGCCCCAATCGGACAGGACACCCCGGTGCCGCCAAGTCCGCAATAGCCGGCAGGATTCTTGGCCAGATATTGCTGGTGATAGTCCTCCGCGAAATAGAATTCAGCCGCCGGCGCGATCTCGGTGGTGATGGCGCCAAGGCCCTTTGCCGCCAGCGCTTTTTGATAGGCGGCCTTCGATGCATCCACGGCTTTGCGCTGCGCATCCCTGAAAGTGTAGATCGCGGAACGATACTGAGTGCCGACGTCATTGCCCTGACGCATGCCCTGCGTCGGGTTGTGACCTTCCCAAAATGTTTTCAGCAGTCGATCATAGGAAATCTTCCCGGGATCGAACACAACCAGCACCACTTCCGTATGACCGGTGCGACCCGAGCATACTTCTTCATAAGTCGGGTTGACGGTGTGGCCGCCCGCATAGCCTGCAGCAGTGACATATACGCCATCGCCGAGTTCCCAGAATTTACGTTCCGCACCCCAGAAGCAACCGAGCCCGAATACCGCCCGCTCCTGACCCGCGGGGTAAGGCGGCCGCAGCTGGCGACCATTTACGAAATGGCTGATTGCAGTTGGGACCGGTTGGGCGCGACCGGGCAGCGCCTCGGCGAGGCTCGGCAATGCGGTGGTTTTGCGCATGAAGAACATCGATGACCTCCCGGCGGAATATTCGTTGACGTGAGAACCGTCTCGCATATGAAATCGAAAACGGTTGGAAAAGCGCAAGGCGGCGGGTCAACAACGTCGCGCTCGCCCCGCGGTGTCCAGTCAGTCCCGCGAATAGCCGATCAACGGTTTGCGGGGCCGGAACAACAGCATCAATAGAATACCCAACACGCCCATGACGGCAAAGACCGGCTGATCCAGCACGAATTTGACAATGGCGGTCCAGAGCCACGGCGAGATGCTCTCCACCCAAATCTGGAACGCCTTCTGACTGGATTGATGGACATCGTTCCAGACCTCGCCAAATCGGGTGAACCGCAGCGTCTGGTCGGCGACCCAGCGCGCGCCATCATAGACCATGAAAACAAATCCGCCTGCCAACAGCAGGAGCCCGACAAGTCTGAAAAAGCCGCGGATCATGCATCACCTTATATACGTCTCAATATACGTCTTATGTATGCGTCTTATTTCTTGGCGTCCGGAACGCTGCCAGCCATTAGCCGGATGGCCCAGGAAATTCAACCTCATCAGTATCTTACCAGAGCCTTCCCGGCGGCCTTAACAGCCCCGGAGGGCTCGGCAAGGCGTTGACGCTGCAAGGCTCACGCTCTATAAGGACCCGCAATGGCGGCGGGCGCAATCCCGCCGCTGTTCTTTGAGTAACACTGCGATGTGAGCACTTTGGCTCCGGGAATAGCGTTCTCAAGAACACCCCGAAAAATACACCCGTGTCGATCAGGCGGTTGAACGGCCGGCGCAGTCAGCCCGACTTCCCGTGAACGTCACCGCCGAAGGATATATGAGAAGATGGCCAATACGACTTCCGCCAAAAAGGCGACCCGCAAGATTGCCCGCCGCACCGTGATCAACAAATCACGCCGCACCCAGATGCGCGGCTCCGTCCGCATTGTCGAAGAAGCGATCAAGAGCGGTGATCGCGACGCGGCGCTGAAGGCGATGAAGCGCGCGGAACCCGAACTGATGCAGGCGGCGCAGCGCAACATCATTCACAAGAACAATGCGAGCCGAAAGGTCTCGCGGCTGGCACATCAGATTGCCAAGCTCGCGAAATAGGCTGATCCGAAACAATTTGCCAAAAAGCCTGGCTACGCCGGGCTTTTTTCTTTTCGGGTCTGTTGCATCGACAAGTCAGAACGACGTCGCGCGTTGCCGTTGACAGCACGCAACCGGGCATGCGCTGCCTTCGTACGCGCGGACACAAGTCAATCATTAGCAGTTGCTACGCGGTTATTGATGTTAGCCACGCGATTGTTGCTGTCACGCGGTCACACACTTTGAAATAGCAATCGCGATCGTGCGGCTCTGTTCGAAAGTTCTGAAGGCTACCCTATTTCGACGAGCAAAAAAAAACGCGCTTGCTTAGTCACTTATCAGCATAGCAGCTAACAGTTGTTCGAAAACTCGCTTCCTCGCGGCCCAAACGTAAACAATTTATGAATTTCTTTTGGGCAATCGTCGGGATTGTGACAACGCTTCGGCGGTTCGAATCTCCGCACAGATTCAAAACGTTGCCCCTGCGCGCGGAACCGGCTGCCTGATTTCCCGCAGGTGAGGTCGATTTTACTGGCGATCAAATCGAATTATTTTCGTTGCAGGAAAGAAAGCATGCTGTATCTCTTAGAGCGTTCGCAACGCCCACGGCTCTTGAGACCAGCGCGGATTAAGAAACGGGGCGGACGTGCAAATCGGCGGCGGTGTGCACGTTAGCGAGCACTTTCCAAGTGTTTGGCGTTTCCAAGCTCATAGCAGTAGTGAGATGGCGGTTCTGTGTCGAAATCTCTCAAGCGGGGCGTCAGTGCCCCGCTCGCTTCGAATAAGAGAGATACGAACTGGGAATAACCGCAGCGCCGAAGGCGAAGGAAGTAGGCGGTTTCGAACGGGCTGAGCAAAGCGGTGCCGCGACTGAACGGTTTTGAGTTTCAGGCGACGCCGGGTGAATTTGAAATATTCAAGAGATGACATCTTGCCATGAGCATTCATGGCGAGTGGGGGAGGCTGCATGCTTTACATAATCATCGCGATACTTGACCAATTTCGAGTTCCAAACGATGCCGTATTAGATGGCACCTGCTGCGCGCGGCCTCCGGCACGAGCTCCGGACAGACCGTTGAGTATGAGCTGACCTTCCGAGCGCTCCTCTTCAATCCCTGGATTTTGCCCGCGGCATTTCGCCGAACGGCTGGTCTATGACTGGAGACGAAGCCTCGCCTGAGGTCACGTCGTGCGGAAGAGCCGCACGAAAGTTTCACTGGCATCATTACTCCTTCAGAAAAGTCGTCAGACAAATGACAAATATGGAACAGGATCGCTGGTCACGCGTGAAGGGTCGGCTGCGCTCGAGCGTTGGAGAAGACGTCTATACAAGCTGGTTTGCGCGCATGGACCTGGAAGGGGTCCAGCAGGAAAGCGTCCACCTTTCGGTTCCGACGCGGTTTCTCAAGAGCTGGATTCAGGCGCATTATGCCGAGCGCGTTCTCACCTGCTGGCAAGCCGAAATGCCGGAAGTGCACCGGATCGACCTCACCGTGCGCACGGCGATGCGATGTGCTGCGCCGGCCAAGGAGGCTTTGGCGCCGATCGATCAACGCCGCACCGAACGATCCGACGGCCGTCCGGCGCCGGAGTTGCGCGCGACCGCGATCGCGCCGGTTTCCGCTAGCCATGACGCACTCGGCGGCTCGCCGCTCGATCCGCGCCTGACATTTGGAAGTTTTGTCATCGGCCGCTCCAACACGCTGGCCCACGCCGCGGCGCGCCAGGTCGCGGAAGGACGGCGCGGCGACAGCGTGATGTTCAACCCGCTTTACATCCACGCCGGCGTTGGCCTTGGCAAAACCCATCTTTTGCAGGCGGTAACATGGGCCGGCAATTCCGGCAGCGAACGCAAGGTGCTGTACCTCACTGCCGAGAAGTTCATGTATGGCTTCGTCGCGGCGCTGAAAACCCAGACTGCGCTGGCGTTCAAGGAAGCGTTGCGTGGCATCGACGTGCTGGTGATCGATGATCTGCAATTCCTGCAAGGCAAATCGACCCAGGCCGAATTCTGTCATACGTTGAACGCGCTGATCGACGCCGGACGCCAGGTGGTGATCGCGGCGGACCGTCCGCCTTCGGACCTTGAGAGCCTCGACGACCGGGTGCGGTCGCGTCTCGCCGGCGGCTTGGTGGTCGAGATGGGATCGCTCGGCGAAGAATTGCGGCTCGGTATCCTCAAATCGCGGGTCGCCGCCGCGCGCGCGCATCATGCGAGCTTCGAAGTGCCGGCACCGGTGCTGGATTATCTCGCCCGAACCATCACCCACAACGGCCGCGATCTCGAGGGCGCCATCAATCGTCTGCTGGCCCACAGCAAGCTCAACGCCCAGCCGGTGACACTGGAAATGGCGGAGCGCGAAGTGCGCGACCTGATCCGTCCGCAGGAACCCAAGCGCATCAAGATCGAGGATATCCAGCGGGTGGTCGCCCGGCAGTACAATGTCAGCCGTTCCGACCTGCTGTCCTCGCGGCGTACCGCCAATGTCGTTCGCCCGCGCCAGGTCGCGATGTATCTGGCGAAGACGCTGACGCTGCGTTCGCTGCCCGAAATCGGTCGCCGGTTCGGGGGCCGCGACCACACTACGGTCCTGCACGCCGTGCGCAAGATCGAGGCCCTGGTCGCGAAGGATGTCGCGTTATCTGAAGAGGTCGAATCGCTGAAGCGCCAGTTGCAGGAGTGAATTCCCTGAATCTTTCCGTTGCCTCCCCTTACCTGGGAGGGTTTGGGAGGGGGCAATTGTAGGCGCCTGCTCGCGATTCCCTCCCACCCTGCCCGGCCCCTTCCGGCAACGAGGCAAGCAGAAAACGCGTTCGCCTGGCTTATTGTCCGTCCGCGCAAAACGTGGGGAACGGCCCCGCGTTTCTCTTGCGCTTGCGGGCCATCCGCGCCACCTTGCTCCCCCCCGCGAGATTTGATCAATTCCAGCTTTGATCGGGCCTTTCGGGTTTCAAATGCCGCGGCGCGCCTCTCGGCCGCCCGGCTTTTCCATCTTGGGATCGGGCGGATATTGCAATGAAGGTCACCGTCGAACGCGCGCAACTCCTGAAGTCGCTGGGACACGTTCATCGCGTCGTCGAGCGCCGCAACACCATTCCGATACTTGGCAACGTGCTGATCCGCGCTGAAAACGCGCGGTTGTCGCTGAAGGCGACCGACCTCGATCTGGAGGTGACGGAAACGCTGGCGGCGGAAACCGGAACCGGCGGTTCGACCACCGTGCCGGCGCACATGTTTTACGACATCGTCCGCAAGCTGCCGGATGGCGCGCAGATCGTGCTGGAAGGCGACGGCGACCGCTCGATCCTGGCGATCCGCGCCGGTCGGTCGCGTTTTACGCTGCAGACATTGCCGGAAAACGATTTTCCCGATCTTGCCGCCGGCGAGATGACGCATTCTTTCACGCTGGCCGCGGTCGATATGAAACGGCTGATCGACCGCACCCAGTTCGCGATCTCGACCGAGGAAACCCGCTACTATCTCAACGGCATCTATTTGCACTCGGCCGGCAGCGCCAAGGCCACGACGCTGCGCGCGGTCGCAACCGATGGGCATCGTCTCGCCCAGATCGACCTGCCGCTGCCGAAGGGGGCATCCGGCATGCCCGGCGTGATCGTGCCCCGCAAAACCGTTGGCGAAGTGCAACGCTTGATCGAGGACAACGAGGCCGAGGTCGGGATCGAACTGTCGCAGGGCAAGATCCGCTTCACCATTGGCAATGTGGTGCTGACCTCCAAGCTGATCGACGGCACCTTCCCAGACTACGGCCGGGTCATCCCGCAAAACAACGACAAGGAACTCATCGTCGACAAGAAGGATTTCGAGGCCGCGGTGGATCGCGTGTCGACGATTTCAAGCGAGCGCGGTCGCGCGGTGAAACTGGCCTTGTCGGCGGGCAAGCTCGTGCTGTCGGTGACCAACCCGGACTCCGGCAGCGCAACCGAGGAGCTTGAAGTCGAATACGCCTCCGATGCGCTCGATATCGGATTCAATTCACGCTATCTGCTGGACATCGCGGCTCAAATTGAAGGCGAGGTCGCGGTGCTGAAACTGGCCGATCCCGGCTCGCCGACGCTGGTGCAGGACAAGGATTCTAAAGGCGCGCTCTACGTGCTGATGCCGATGCGGGTGTAGCAGTCGTTATTGCCAAGCGAAAGAGCGACGTCCGGCCGCAAGCAGGCATCATACCCGCGCAAGCGGGTATCCAGTATTCGCTGTCGTGCAGAAGGTCTGGAGCGGCGCGGAATACTAGTTCATCCGCTTTCGCGGATGATGACGTCAGAAGTTGCGGCAATTTTTCCGACGACTTTGCAAAGTCCCGCTCTCACCATGACCGCCTCCCGCATCCATCGCCTTACTCTCACGCACTTCCGCAACTATCGCGCCGCGAGCCTGCAGACGCGCGGTGACGTCGTCGTGCTGGTGGGGCCCAACGGCGCCGGCAAGACCAACTGCATCGAGGCGATCTCGTTTCTGTCGCCCGGGCGCGGCTTGCGCCGCGCGACGCTCGACGACGTCGCAGATAATCAGGGCGACGGCTCGTGGGCGGTGTCCGCCGAGGTCGAAGGTGCGCTTGGCCTCGCAACACTCGGCACCGGCATCGACGCGCCGGGCGTTGAGGCGGCCGCCGCCAGCCGGCGCTGCCGGATCGACCGAGAGCCGGTGACATCAGCCGCGGCGTTCGGCGATCATCTGCGCATGGTTTGGCTGACGCCCTCGATGGACGGGCTGTTTCTGGGTGCGGCCTCGGAGCGGCGGCGATTCTTCGATCGCCTGGTGCTGGCGATCGACAGTGAGCATTCGGCGCGAGTATCGGCGCTCGATCGTAGCCTGCGGTCGCGCAACCGCCTGCTCGAGGTGCGCAATTTCGACGACCATTGGTGCGACGCGATCGAGCGCGAGACCGCCGAACTGGCCGTCGCGGTGGCCGCGATGCGCGGGCAGACCGTGACGCGACTCGCGGCAATGTTGCGCGCCCGCGGTGAAGTTTCGGCATTCCCATCCGCGCAGATCATGCTCGATGGCTGGATGGAAAATGCCCTGATGGATGAACCGGCCACTGCGGTGGAGGATCGCTACCGGGAAATTCTCCGCGGCAGCCGGTCACGCGACGCCGCGGCAGGCCGGACGCTCGACGGTCCGCATCTCACCGATCTGCAAGTGATCTACGCCCCAAAAGGCGTGCCGGCGCGCGACGCCTCTACCGGCGAGCAAAAGGCGCTTTTGATCGGGCTGGTGCTAGCCCATGCCAGTCTCGTCGCTGACATGACCGGCATCAGGCCGCTCTTGCTGCTCGATGAGGTGGTCGCACATCTCGATCCCTCCAGGCGCAGGGCTTTGTTCGATGAGCTTGCAAAACTCGGCGCTCAGGTCTGGATGACCGGCGCTGACCCCGCGGCATTCACCGACATCGGCGCAGCGGGGGAAATTTTCAACGTCGATTCCGGCCGGATCGCGCGGGCCTAGTTGGGCACCGAACCGTCCGGATTGAACCGTAACCCTCGCTTGCGCGACTAGGTTCCAGAGCCCACGCCGCTGACGTCGGTGCCGCGATCCTCCTCAGACGTCGGCAAATACCGGAGACATCAATGTTTGGAATGACGCGCGGGCCACTGGTCCCGACGAGGAAGCAGCTTTTGGCCTTCGTCTTCGCGGCATTGGCCGCAACGCCGATTTCCGCCGGAGCCGACGATGGATTGGTCGATGTCCGCACACTGCCGCGCCTGGAAGGCGCCATTGCGGAACCGGCTCGCACCGAGCCCCATAGTTTGAGCTATGGCGTACCGACCCCGGTCACGATCACCATCCCGGCGATCGAAAAGCTTCTGGCCGCCGACGGTTGGACGCAATATTTGCGGCCACTGGAGGAATCCGGCACCTCGCTGTTATTCAAGAAAGGGCGGCAGGGTCTGTTCGTCTCTTTTACCCAAGGTCTCCGCCACCCCGACCAATCCACGGTGTCCTATGACGCCAACCGCATCAACGCCAACGTGCGGTTTCCCGCTGATGCGACAAACCTGATGTTCGACGACCGGCGACCCTATCTCGGCTGTGTCAGCGCCGCGACGGTGGACGCAAGCCTCGATTTCTTTCGCAAGGAGATCACCGCATCCGGCTGGTCGCCATTATCCGATGCTGACATCGCGGCACGTTGGCCGAACGCTAAAATCGGCGAGAAAATCGCGAGCGGCGTACGCGCTTATTATAGCCAGGACGTTCACGATGGCGGCCCTCCACAGCCGCCGATCGTGCTGTCGCTGCAACGGCGCGGCGACGGCAACACCGCGGTCGAAATCAAGGTTGCGCCGTTCGCGTTGCCGCAGAATCTCGAGGTCATCAGGGATACGATCGATCTTCCCGAACCGAACCACACCCCAAGCTTCGGAAGCACCGGTAGCCGGGACTCGGACCGCCGCAAGATCGAAGGCGTCACGGTTGCCGAGATCCCCGTGGTGCTCGCGTTCTATCGCCGTGAACTCGCGGCGCGGAACTGGAAGGAAGAGGCCAGCGGCGCGGTCATCTCCGACAATGAGGCCACGCTCCATTTTTCTTCTCTAGAACAGACCGCGACGCTCCGGCTCAGCCACAAATACGACCTCACCACCGTCAGTCTGGTTGCGCAGGTGAAGGAGGCCGCGCTGGCGGCGCGCGCGAAGGCGAAGAAGGATGCCGACAGCAAGTTTATGGCCGATGCAGAAGCGACCGCAAGGCAGATGATAGCCGCGGACGAGGTCAGGCGCGCCGCACAGGCGGCCAATCTTTCGGATGCGCCTCTGCATGCCGCTCGCCGACAAAACGACACCCGTGCCATTGCCGGAGACCGCGGAGAACATCCAGTTCAACGGGCCCGACGGCAAGCTCGAATTCGACTCCTCCTCAAGCGTGAAGGCGCTGGCGACGTTCTACCGCCAATCCCTGAAGTCGATGGGCTGGAAGGAACAGCCTTCCGTCATCAACAAATCCAATATGGTGGTGATGGAATTCTCCAAGGGTGGAAAAGAGCTGTCGTTCACAGCGATGCAGATGGGCCCCAAGGTGAACGTGACCGCGGACGGCTCCGGGCTCGTGATGGCAAATGCGAATCCGGACGCGGCCAGCGCTCAGGCCGCCGGTACCGCTCCGACCAAAATGGCGTCGATAGACCTCGAAGCCGAGCCGGATTCCGTGTTGCCGGTGCCGAAGGAACACAGCATGAGTTCACTCGGAGTCGGCAATCTGCCGGGCACCGAAACCGCGATACGCCGGGAACTCAACGCCAGCGTTCCCGCCGACCTCAACTCCGTACTCGCCTTCTATCGTACCGAACTCGGCAAACGCGGCTGGAAGGAAGCCTCGGAGCGCGCCGTCGTGAAATCCGACCAGGCCGAACTGGCGTTCGCCTCTCCCGACGGGCCAGCGACGCTGAAACTCGGCCGCAGCAATGATGAGACATCCGTCAATCTCGCGCAGAAGATTCCGGCCGCAGCCGCCAAGGGTGACGTCATGCCCAAGCCCGGCCAGGCCCGGCTGATGTTCGTCAATATCGGCGACAGCGAGGCTGCCCTGACCATCAACAAGCAGACGATCAGGATCGCGGCCGGGGCAGGCGGGCCGCAGGCAAAGGGACCGACGCTCGATTTGCCGCCGGGCAAATACCGATATTCGGTGAAGGTCGCGGGCCGCGCGGCCGGAAACAATGAGATCGAGATAGCGGCCGACGACACCTGGGGCCTCATGGTCGCCCCGAGCGGAGAGGTGATGCCGCTGCAGGTGTACTGAGACACCAGTACGCCCGCTTCTCGCCAATGCAGCTCCAGCGGTTCTTCGACGGCTCGCGATTTTTGGTCGGCACCGGCCGCAAGCCCGATCCAAGGCCGCACTTTCGCGGATGAAAATCTGCTCGGCGAATCGGGCTTTTTCGACGCCTCCGAATCGGCCTTTGGATACCTTGAAAAACCATCAAAAATTCTTATTTTTTCAATAGCTTGCAGATACAGACTTTGCGCTAGGCGTGTATCGCCTTTCATGGCACAAATAGACTAATCAGCGCCTGATTTTGCGCCGCTGATTTGGGACATCTCGAAGGCCTCACATGACAGAACCTGCCCGGCAATCGATCGCCGACACTGAGCATTCCGTTCCCATCGAATATGGCGCGGAATTGATCCAGGTTTTGAAAGGCCTCGACGCCGTCCGCAAGCGTCCCGGCATGTATATCGGCGACACTGATGACGGAAGCGGCCTGCATCACATGGTCTATGAGGTCGTCGACAACGCCATCGACGAGGCGCTGGCCGGCCACGCCACCGCGGTGGGAGTGGTGCTCAACGCCGACGGCTCCGTCACCGTGCGCGATGACGGCCGCGGCATTCCCGTCGACATTCACAAGGGCGAAGGCATCTCCGCGGCCGAAGTCATCATGACCCAGCTCCACGCCGGCGGAAAATTCAATCAGAACTCCTACAAAGTGTCCGGTGGCTTGCATGGCGTCGGCGTTTCGGTCGTCAACGCCCTGTCGAGCAAACTGCAACTTAAGGTCTGGCGCGATGGCAAAGAACATTTCATCGAATTTGCCCATGGCGATGCGATAGCGCCGCTCAAGCAGGTTGGCGACGCCAATGGCAAGCGTGGCACCGAGGTAACGTTCCTTGCCTCCACCGAGACTTTCACCAATGTCGAGTATGATTTCGCAACGCTGGAGCACCGGTTGCGCGAGCTCGCGTTCCTGAATTCCGGCGTCAATATCGTGCTGTCCGACATGCGTCACGCTGTCGAGAAGCGTGAGACGATGCGCTACGACGGCGGCGTCGAGGAATTCGTAAAATACCTCGACCGCAACAAGAAGCCGATGGTGCCATCGCCGATCATGGTTCGTTCGGAAATGAACGGCATCGGCGTCGAGGCGGCGCTGTGGTGGAACGACAGCTATCATGAAAACGTATTGTGCTTCACCAACAACATTCCGCAGCGCGATGGCGGCACTCATCTTGCCGGCTTCCGCGGCGCCCTGACGCGCCAGGTCAACGGCTACGCCGAAGCCAACGCCAAGAAAGAAAAACTCGCCCTGACCGGCGACGACTGCCGCGAGGGCCTGACCGCGGTGCTCTCGGTAAAGGTACCAGACCCGAAGTTCTCGTCGCAGACCAAGGACAAGCTGGTGTCCTCGGAAGTGCGCCCGGTGGTCGAGAACGTCCTGAACGAGGCGTTGGCGGCCTGGTTCGAGGAACACCCGGCTGAGGCCAAGGAGATCGTCGGCAAGGTGATCCAGGCCGCGGCTGCCCGCGAAGCGGCCCGCAAGGCGCGGGACCTGACCCGCAAAAATCCGCTCAGCGTCTCCTCGCTGCCGGGCAAGCTCGCGGATTGCCAGGAAAAGGATCCGGCCAAATCCGAACTGTTTATCGTCGAGGGCGATTCGGCCGGCGGCAGCGCCAAGATGGGCCGTAACCGCGAATTCCAGGCGGTACTGCCGTTGCGCGGCAAGATCCTCAATGTCGAGCGCGTGCGGACCGACAAGATGCTGTCCAGCGAACAGATCGGTACGCTGATCACAGCGCTCGGCACCGGCATCAGCACCGAATTCTCGGCCGACAAACTGCGCTACCACAAGATTATCGTGATGACCGACGCCGACGTCGACGGCGCTCATATCCGCACCTTGCTGCTGACCTTCTTCTATCGCCAGATGCGCGAACTGATCGATCGCGGCCATCTCTATATCGCCCAGCCGCCGCTCTACAAGGTAGCCCGCGGCAAGTCCGAGCAGTACCTGAAGGACGAGCGGGCGCTGGAAGACTATCTGATCGAGACCGGGCTCGATGATTGCGTGTTCAAGCTGGCGTCGGGCGCGGAGCGCGCCGGGCGAGACTTGTTGTCGCTGGTGGAAGATGCGCGCGCCATCCGCGGCACGCTGCACAATCTGCACAGCCGCTATAACCGCAAGGTGATCGAGCAGGCTGCGATCGCGGGCGTACTGAACCCGAAGATCACCGGCGATGTCGCCACCGCGAACGCTGCCGCCGACTATATCGCCCGGCGGCTCGACGCACTGGCGGACGAAGTCGAGCGTGGCTGGGTCGGGCGCTTTACCGAAGGCGAAGGGTTCTCCTTCGAGCGCACCGTGCGCGGCGTCAAGGACGTCGCCGTCATCGATGACGCGCTGCTTGGCTCTGTCGACGCGCGCAAGCTCGATGATTACGCCGGCAAGCTGCAGGAAGCCTATCCGAAGCCGGGCCTGTTGCGCCGCAAAGACACCGAAACCGCAATCCACGGGCCGGTCAGCCTGTTTGAGGCGGTGACCGACGCCGGGCGAAAGGGCGTGACGCTGCAACGCTACAAAGGCCTCGGCGAAATGAACCCCGGCCAGCTCTGGGAGACCACCCTCGACGCCAATGAGCGATCGCTGCTGCAGGTCAGGATCAAGGAAGTCGACGAAGCCGACGACATCTTCACCAAGCTGATGGGCGACGTCGTCGAGCCGCGCCGCGAATTCATTCAGGACAATTCGCTCAGCGCCAATGTGGATGTGTGAGAGCGTTTCCGTCGTATCCTCGTCACGCTGAGGTAAGAGCCGTTCTCGGCGAAGCCCGGAGGATGACGGGGTAAGTGTGGGGCGGCCTTCTTGGATGCCCCGTCACGGTTTCGCCCCCGCAGCGATGCTAGTTTGGCCTCATGACATCCCTTGATAAAATTGAGCGCGGAACTATCGCAGCGTCTCGCGTGGCGGCAACGCCCGACGCCCGCTTCGCGATCGAGCTGACCGAGACGCTCAAACTCGCGGTGCCGATCGCCCTGACGCAGCTTGGGCAGATCGCGATGATGACGACCGATCTTGCTTTTATCGGGCGCCTTGGCAGCGAGGCCGTTGCGGCCGCGGCGCTCGCACACACTATCTTCTTTGTCAGCTTCACCTTTGGAATGGGATTGGTGTCCGCCGTGGCGCCGCTCGCCGCGCAAGCGTTTGGCGCGCGCAATCCGCGTCTGGTGCGCCGCTCGCTTCGCGTCGGGCTTTGGGCGGCGCTGTTGATTTCGTTGCCGGTGATGGCGCTTCCGTTCCGCGGCCAGCAAATTCTGCTGGCGCTGGGTCAATCGCCCACGGCCGCCGGTCTCGCCCAGCAATATCTGTTCGGCCTCGCATGGAGCATCCTGCCGGGACTGGGGTTTTTGGCGATCCGCGGCTTCATGAGTGCGATCAACCGGCCGGAGCCGATATTGTGGATTACGCTCGCGGCCATCCCGGCCAACGCGCTGCTGGTTTATCTGTTGCTCTACGGCGAATGGGGGCTGCCGCGACTGGAACTGTTCGGTGCCGGCCTCGCCACTTCCATGGTCAATTTCGCGATGTTGCTGGCGGGTCTCTGGTTCGCGGCCCGTCGCCGGCCGTTCAGGAAATATCACGTGCTCGGACGCATCTGGCGCATCGACTGGCACTTGATGAGAGAACTTGTGATCGTCGGGGCGCCGATCTCGATCTCCTTCCTGCTGGAATATGGCCTGTTTGGCGCCGCCGGATTGCTGATGGGCCTGATCAGCACGACCGCGTTGGCGGCGCATCAGATTGCGCTGCAGATCGCGGCCATCCTGTTCATGGTACCGTTCGGGATCGGGATGGCGGCTACCGTGCGGGTTGGTCACGCCGTCGGACGCGGCGATGCGCCGGCAGTCAAACGGGCCGGTCTCGTCGCGGTGGGTCTCGGCATTGTCTTCATGTCCGCCATGACGCTTGTCGTCATCCTCAGACGATTTGCGATTGCGCAAATTTTTCTTGGCGAAGGCACTAATGCCACAACCGAGCTGACCGCGACCTTGCTGCTGATTGGGTCGACATTTTTTGTCGCCGACGGAATCCAGACCATCGCCGCCGGATCGCTGCGCGGCTTGAACGACACGCGGATACCCCTGTTGTTTGCCATCATCAGCTACTGGCTGATCGGCTTTCCCTGTACCTATGGACTCGGTTTCTGGACGCCATGGGGCGCGGTCGGCGTCTGGATCGGGCTTTCCTGCGGAACCGCCTTTTTTGCCGTTCTTCTTGTCTTGCGCTTCTGGCGGCTTGCGAGCAGGCTTTAACTGGTCATGACCGTCCTTGAGATCACGCCTAATGTTGACCGAGATGCGCTGCTGGCCGGCGCTCAATTCGTCGACGCCTACAGTATCGCGGTCGATGACGGAAAGCTGGATGCACGGCATGCCGCCGAGCGAATGGTCATGCGCCAGCCGCGATGGGCCGAAGCGCTGCTGACGCTGCGCAATATACTCGTAACGCCATTGGGTCTCAAAACATCGGGCGCCAGCAGGACCATGCCACGGGAGATGATTGGGATCTTTCCGATTGTGAGCGAAACGCCTGGCCAGTTGGTCGCCGGGTTCAACGACAGTCACCTGGATTTTCGCTTCGTGGTCGACGTTGCGACTTCCGGAGATCGCCAGCAGGTGACGGCCACCACGCTGGTGCTGACGCATAATCTCCTCGGCCGGACCTATCTGGCGCTCATCCTGCCGTTTCACCGGCTTATCGTCCGCGCCATGCTGCGACAAGTTGCAGCCTGAGACGGCCGCATGGGCGGCCCGCCGCCGCTGATGTTGACGGCCCGCCGCGCGCGCCGTACCAAACTCCGCAAGCAACAATGAGCAAGTAAGAACAACCGAGGCCGCGCCATGGCAGATGAAACCGCAACCCTTGCCGCTTACGTCGCCAGCCTGAAATTCGAGGATATCCCGCGCGAGGTGCTCGAGCGCGCCAAGGTGTTGACGCTGGATTTTCTCGGCAGCGCGATCCGGGCCCGGCGCGATGCGGAATCCACGGCGTCGCTGCTGAAAATGCTCGAGGCGCTCGCGCTCGACGGCAAGGGCGAATCCACCGTGTTCGGCGACGCCAAGGCATGGACGCCGGCGGTGGCCGCATTGCTCAACGGCGCGCTCGGCCATTCGCTCGATTTCGACGACACCCATGCGGATTCCTCGCTGCATCCGAGCGCGCCGGTGGTGCCTGCCGCGTTCGCGGTCGGCGAACTGGTCGGCGCATCGGGCCGTGACGTGCTCACCGCGATCGTGGCCGGCTATGAGGTCTGCTGCCGTCTCGGCAACGCGCTCGATCCCACCTCGCATTATGCGCGCGGCTTCCACCCTACCGCGACGGCGGGAACCTATGGCGCCGCCGCCGCGGCGGCCAAGCTGTTCAGGCTGTCGAAGCAACAGATCATCGCGGCGTTCGGCGTCTCCGGCAGCCAGGCCGCGGGCTCGCTGCAGTTCCTTGTCAACGGAGGCTGGAACAAGCGTTACCAGGTCGGCGCCGCCGCGATGAACGGCGTGATCGCAGCGACGCTGGCGCGCAATGATTTCGTCGGCTCCTCCGAATCGGTCGAGGGCAAGCACGGCCTCTTGGTCGGCTACAGCGACAACGCCCACCCCGACAAGGCGGTCGCCGGACTCGGCAAAACCTACGAGACCCTGAAGATCGGCGTAAAGCCCTATCCGAGCTGCCGTTACACCCATGCCGCGCTCGACGCGCTGATCGCGATGCGCCGAGAGCACAATCTCACCCCGGACCAGATCAAGCGCGTCGAGATCGGCCTGCATCGTAACGGCATCACGCTGACCGGCGACGCCGCCACCAAGCGGCATCCGACCTCGATCGTCGGCGGTCAATTCTCGATGTTCTTCACCGGCGCGGTGGCGCTCGACCAGGGCCGGTTCGGCTGGGACGATTACGGCCGGCTTGGCGACGCCGCGGTTGACGCGCTGGCGGACAAGTTCGACGTGGTGCAGGACGACCGCCTGGAGATCGGCCGCAGCCATCCGTTCGGCGCGCGCGTCAGCATCACCACCGATGACGGCGTGCATGAGCGACTTTATGCCGACCCATCGGGCGAGCCTTCTTCATTCCCGGACGCGCAGGCGATGCAGCAGAAGTTTCTGACGCTCGCCCGCCCGGTGCTGCAGGAGCGCGCCGACCAACTCGCCGACGCGATCCTCACCCTGGAGCGTTTCGATCGCGTCGCCACCGCGACGCATCTCGGAAGGCAGTAGAGCGGGATCGAAGGCTTCCATGGTGTGATGCATACGCCGCGGCTTCGAAGCAAAGCCTCCCAGATTTTCTGCGTAACGTCGTCCCTGCGAAAATTAAAAGACGTCATTGCGAGGAGCGTAAGCGACGAAGCAATCCAGTCTTGGCGGCTCTGGATTGCTTCGCTGCGCTCGCAATGACGTTGCTCCATTTTCCGCAAACACGGCTTCGCGATCTCGCCCCGCATCTCGCGCAAGTTTTGCTGTGAACGTCTCGCCCGAAAGATCAGAGGGAGCAGGGGATGCCCAGACGAGCATACGAATCCGCGTCATTGACCGGGGTGGAGCGTCATCAGCTCGGCAATGCGATTGTCGGCGCGGCGGAGCCGCCGACAGAGCTCGCGGCTGATATTCTGTATCACCATCGCATACGCATGGATGTCGGTCTTGTAGCAGGTGTAGAGACTTCGAGCCGTGAGCTCGTACAGTACGGTAGGGGTCTGCGCGGCGACGGTCGCTGATCGGTTCTGCATTTCGATCAGCGTCATTTCGCCGAAAAAATCACCCGGACGCTAGACCCGACATGCGGATGACGCGCCCGGAATCCAGCAGCCTGCTCACAACCAGCTCGCCGGAGTGAACAATGAACATCGAGCGCCCCTGATCTCCTTCCGCTACGACGGTGGCGCCGACGTCGAAGCGGCGCTCGGCCAGCATCGAGACCAGGAGATCGAGGCTTGCGTCCGAGACGCCACCGAAGAAAGGCGTGGCGAGCAAGAACGCTTTCAGATCGGGTGAGCTGACAGCCATCGAAATAATATACTCCCGCTCGCAGCGGCGGCAAGCGGGCCAAGCCCGCGCAGGACAGACAGGCAGGCGCTATCCATTGCGTTGACGAGGCCGTGCGCCGACCCGCCGGAATTTATGTGTTCACGGCGCTAATCGCCTTGCCACGTGTGGCGCGACGTCACCCAGAGATCCGCGACATGACCGAACAAATCGATCTCGCGGTCGATGCCGGCTCCGAGCCGCCGCGCCACGGCTTGCGACGCAACATTTTCACGATCGATGCAATGGATGATGCGGTCGATCTCGAAGGTCGCAAAGACCCAGTCGATCGAGGCGCGCGTCGCCTCGACGGCGTATCCCTTGGCGCGAAAATCGCGGGCGATACCCCAGCCGACCTCGAAGCCCGGCCAGCCCGGCGGAAACCAGGGCCCGACCCGTCCGGCGAAGCGGCCGCTGCGCTTTTCCTCGACCACGAAATAGCCGAAGCCATGCAGCGCCCAATGCCCGGCCATGACGGCGGCGTTGCGCCATCCGACGAACGCATCGGTGATCGGCTTGCCATCGGCGGTGATGAAGCGCCCCGAGGCGGAATCGGCCAGCATCGCCGTGTTCGGCTCAATGTCCGATTCGCGCCACATCCGCAGCTTCAGCCGGTCGGTCTCGATGACTAGGTCTTCGGGTTGCGCAAGCCTGACGCCTGGTTTGAGGGAGACGAACATCGCGAATCCTGATCCTCAACCAGAGAGCTACCTGACGGATTGCCTTGTCACGTCAGGAAATCTTTGAAAACTTGCCCTATCGGCAAATCGCGGCCGAACCCAATGAGCCGGGCAGGAGCTTGCCACCAGAGCCGACCAAGGTCCACAAAGGGAGCCATCATCATGAAACGCCGGGATGTTCTGAAGACAATGGCGATCGCGGGGCTGGCGGCAGGCGCCGAGGGAGCGGCGGCCAAGGCGCAGACGGCGGCGCACACTTTTGTGCTGGTTCACGGTGCCTGGCATGGCGGATGGTGCTGGAGCCGGGTTGCGGGCCGGCTGCGCAGCGCCGGCCACCTGGTGTTCACACCGACGCAGACCGGGCTCGGCGAGCGCAAGCATCTGCTGTCGAAAGACATCACGCTGGATACGTTCACCACCGACATCGTTAATGTCATCGAGGCCGAGGAATTGTCCGACATTATCCTGGTCGGGCATTCGTTCGGCGGCAACGCGATCAGCGGCGTCGCCGATGCGATACCTGGCAGGATTCGCCATCTGGTCTATCTGGATTCGCTGATGGTGGAGGGCGGCAAAGCTCCGTTCGACAATCTGCCGCCGGATGTCGTCGCCGCGCGCCGCAAGGCCGCGGAGGAAACCAGCGGCGGACTGAGCCTGCCCGCGCCGCCGCCATCGGCCTTCGGCGTTTCCGATGCCAACGATACCGAATGGGTCAAGCGCCGGCTGACGCCGCATCCGCTCGGAACCTACACCAGCACGCTCAATATCAAGGGACCGGTCGGCAACAACCTGCCGCGTACCTACATCGCCTGCACCAATCCGTCTTATGCGGCGCTGCAGGCTTCACGCGATTGGGTCAAGGCGCAGCAGGGATGGCGCTGGGCCGAAATCGCAACCGGCCACGACGCCATGGTGATGGCACCCGACGAACTGACGCGGATGCTGGTCGACGTGACGAGCTGATGGTGAAGACGTCATCCGCGGACAAGCGCCGCGTCACTGCCGGGCTTGCGCCCCTCCGAACTGTTCCGCGCGGCTCGCGAGGGCGTTTGCGCGCAATGCTCGGGGCGCGCGCCGGGTTCGAACGCGATGTACGCGGCGCCCTTAATTACGTGTCGTCTCGCGCAGGCGAGGATGGCGTCATCCGGACCATGCCGTCATTGACGAACACGAACTCGATCCCATGACAGGACCGCAGCCCCTGCCCCGACGCCTCCCGGTTTGCGGCGGGGGTTGTTGTTTCTTTCGGCATCGGAACCCCCATCCTTGCCGGAGTGGCGATGGGCAAACCGTTGGTGGCGCTCCCCGCCGGCATTGCCGGTTTGCTGCTGTCTTTCGCCGACGACGCCGGTGGATTTTCGAGCCGGGCCCGATCGCTATTCTTTGTGTCATTGGGTCTCCTGGTCGGCGCGCCGCTTGGGTTTTTGACGACCGATCGGCCGCTGGTATTCTGGACCATCGTTGCCGTTGGCGGCTTGGCCGTCGGCGGTGCCGCGATCCTCGGTCGTGTCGCGAGCCTGAGCTGCCCGTGACGCTGCTATCGCTTTTGCGATCGGCACGGTTCTGCCCCAGCCAACTATCCTGCACGGCGCCTTCATATCTGGCGGCCTGCTGGCGGTCGTGCTCGCACGGGGCCTGGATCACATTCTTCATGGACCACTGCCGATGCTCGGCGGCGGCAAAACCCTCGACAAACCCAATAGTGCTTCCGGCAATGCCCGCTTTGCGATCGCCTATGCCATTGCCGCAGCCGCTGCGCTCTGGTTGGGCCGGACCTTCGATGCGCTCCATGCTCCCTGGGTCGTGATCTCCACCCTGGTGGTCATGCAGCCCGATGCTCCCGCCAGCTATCGTCGGATATTCGAGAGAGTTGCCGGCGCATTCGCCGGTGTCGCCGCAGCCTGGCTCTCACTTTACACGACGCGATCCGAAGCGCTCATTGCGGCCTTGAGCCTGGTGATTGCGTTCAATATTCCGCACCACATCAATCAGCGATATTGGATACACACCGGCCTGATTGCCTGGATTGTGTTGCTGATGTATGCGCTCAGTATCCACGGCGATCCGGAGATCTGGCATCTGCTCGAAGAGCGGCTCTTCGACATGCTCGGCGGTTGCGCGATAGGCATCGCAGGAACATTGGCCGCACATGAAAGCCCTTTTTTGGTCAGACCAACTCAATATTCCTACGCGAGTTCTCTGATCCGTCCCGGCAGTCTCCTAAGATAACCGGCAACGCCGCAAGTTCCGGCTGAGCGACATTCGCACGACCCGTTGGCTTATCGCAACGACGGCCCTGTTGACGCATCTTGAGACGGACTCTTAGGGGGATCACGGCTTGTCACACCGGCGATGGCGCGGGATAATGCGGTCCAAAATTAAACGGAGGTAACATGAGCTGGCTTCCCTCCAACGATCCCGTGCTCGGCGATCCCCATTCGTGCGACGCGCTCGAACTCGTCATCGTGCCGCGCACCCGCGACCTCGGCGATGGATTCGAGGTACGCCGCGCGCTGCCGCACGGCAAACGCCAGATGGTCGGCCCTTTCATCTTCTTCGATCATTTCGGGCCGGTGCAGTTCATGTCCGGCAAAGGCATGGACGTGCGTCCGCATCCGCATATCGGCCTTGCCACCGTCACCTATCTGTTCGACGGCAGCATCATGCACCGCGACAGCGAGGGCAACATCCAGGAAATCCAGCCTGGTGCGATGAACCTGATGACGGCGGGGCGCGGCATTGCCCATTCCGAGCGGACACCGGACGTGCAGCGCCGCGATGGCCAGAAGATGCTCGGCCTGCAGAGCTGGATCGCGCTTCCGGTCGCATCCGAGGAAATCGCGCCGTCGTTTCAGCATTACGCCGCCGCCGACCTGCCCACCGTGGAAGACAGCGGCTTCACCGCGCGCGTCATTGCCGGCAGTTCGTTCGGCGTGTCGTCGCCGGTAAGTATGGTGTCGCCATGGTTCTATGCCGAGGTGACCGCGAAAGAAGGGATCAGCGTGCCGCTTGATCCCGACCATGAAGAGCGCGCGATCTACGTGATCGACGGCGAGATCGAAATCGCGGGCGAGCGCTATCAGGGCCCGCGCCTGCTGATTTTCCGGCCCGGCGATCGCATCACCGTGAAGACGCTGAGCCCGGCGCGGATGATGTTCCTCGGCGGCGATGCGCTCGAAGGCCCGCGTCATCTCTGGTGGAATTTCGTCTCCTCGAGCAAGGAGCGAATCGAGCAGGCCAAGCAGGACTGGAAGACCGGCCGCTTCGCGCATGTTCCCAGCGAACACGAGTTCATTCCGCTGCCGGAGTGAATCATTCCACTTCCCTGCCTCTGTCGCTCGCGATTGCGAGACGGGGACCTATTTGAAAGTTCAGGCCATGACCACCCTGCTCGCCAGCGACCTGCCTTTGCCACGGATCGGGCGCGGCAAGGTCCGCGACATCTACGCCGTCGGCGAGGACCGCGTGTTGCTGCTGACGACCGACCGCATCAGCGCCTTCGACGTGGTGATGGCCGAGACGATCCCGATGAAAGGCGCGGTGCTGACCCAGATCAGCGCGTGGTGGTTCGATCAGCTCGAGGGCGTGGTGCCGCACCACATGATCAGCGCCGACGCCGACGCGATCATCAGCGAAGTGCCTGTCTTGAAGGAACATCGCGCGTCGCTGGCCGGACGCGCGATGCTGTGCCGGCGCACCACGGTGTTTCCGATCGAATGCGTGATCCGCGGCTATCTTTCGGGCTCGGCGTGGAAGGAATATGCCGCGCAGCACACTTTGGCGGGCGAGAAACTGGCGCCCGGCCTGCTCGAAAGCGCCAAGCTCGACCCTGCGATCTTCAGCCCGGCGACCAAGGCCGAAACCGGCCATGACGAGAACATCACGGTGGCCCGGATGCGCGAGATTGTCGGCGATGAGGTGGCCTATACGCTGGAGAGCATGGCCCGTGCGGTCTATTCGCTCGGCGAGAAAATCAGCCACGGCCAGGGCATCATCATCGCCGACACCAAATTCGAATTTGGCAGGGATAGCGATGGGCGGATCATCCTGATCGACGAGGTGATGACGCCCGATAGTTCGCGGTTCTGGGCGGCGGATGATTATGGGCCCGGCCGGCCGCAGCCCAGTTTCGACAAGCAGCCGTTGCGCGACTATCTCGACGCCGAGCGGCGCGCCGGCCGCTGGAACGGCGAAGCGCCGCCGCCCACTTTGCCCGCTGATATCGTTGGCGCCACCAGCAAGCGTTATCTCGAAGCCTATCGCCGCGTCACCGGCGCCGAGTTGAAGATCCAGGGAACAGGCTAAGGAGCGGCGGCATGACGCTGACGGTCAGGGAAATGATGGGCACGGAAGTCGGACCTCATCATCGACTACTTTCAGAACGCCACGCCGGAATACCTGGAAACCTTGGGCGTCGATCCCACACGTCTTCCTCCCACGCAAGCCTGGCGCGATCGGCTTTGTCGCGAAGGCGAATTGCCCTTCGACCAACGAAGCGTGGTGCCCGTGATCTGGCTGTCCGACGAGCGAGCGGTCGGCTTTTCGACCTCCGACAAGATCCTCTACGGCGAACAGGCCAACATGCATCTGCATGTCACCGAGCCCCAACGCCGGCATCAGGGCGTCGGCGTCGAATGCGTGCGGCGCACCGTTGATTTTTATTTCGAGCATTTGAAACTGAAGCGGTTGTTTTGCGAGCCGAACGCCTTCAACGTCGCGCCGAACCGCACCCTGCAAAAGGCAGGTTTCAAATATCTCAAGACCCACATGACCGTGCCCAGCGCGTTAAACTTCCATCAGGCCGTCACCCGCTGGGTGATCGAGCGATAACATCCGGCAAAAAAGCCGCGGGAGGAAACCATGACCGACGCCGATACCGTGCTTGTCGAACGCGACGGCCCGGTGACCATCATCTCCATCAATCGTCCGCATTGCCGCAACGCCGTCGATGGCGCGACGGCGCGCAAGCTGTTCGATGCGTTTCGCGCCTTCGATGCCGATACCGAAGCGTCGGTCGCGGTGTTCACCGGCACCGGCGGCTATTTCTGCGCCGGCGCCGATCTCAAGGGGGTGGCATCGGGCGATCCCAGCAAGAAGCGCGAAATCGGCGGTCACGATACGATCGCGCCGATGGGACCAAGCCGCCTGCGCCTGTCGAAGCCGGTGATCGCCGCCATCGAAGGCTTCGCCGTTGCCGGCGGCATGGAACTGGCGCTGTGGGCCGACATGCGCGTGGTCGCGGAGGACGCTACCTTCGGCATCTTCTGCCGCCGTTTCGGCGTGCCGCTGATCGATCTCGGCACCATCCGGCTGCCGCGATTGATCGGTCATTCGCAGGCGATCGATCTCATTCTGACCGGACGCCCGGTCGGCGGCCCCGAGGCGTTACGGATGGGCCTTGCCAATCGGCTGGTGCCCAAGGGCGAAACCCGCGCGCACGCGATCGAACTGGCCAGGGATATCGCAGCTTTCCCGCAGACCTGCCTGCGCGCGGACCGGTTATCGGCGCTGCGGCAATGGGATCTGGAAGAGCAAGACGCCATCGCCAACGAAATGCGTGGCGGATTAGAGGTCATTGCCTCGGGCGAAACGCTCGCCGGCGCGGCGCGTTTCGCTTCCGGCGTTGGCCGTCACGGCGCGTTCGGTTCGGATAAGCGGCAAGGCTAGCGCGAGATAGCTTTTCGCCGAAAAGTCATCTCGCTCTATCCTTTTTGTTCGAGCATGATCTCCGCGCAATCGCTTCGCGTTTGTCGCGAGGGAAAACTGGCATCCCCTTTTCCAGATCATGTCGAAACAAGCTAAATCCCGGCCATCATCACATATTTGATCTCGACATATTCATCCATGCCGTGATGCGAGCCTTCGCGGCCGAGGCCGCTCTCCTTGACGCCGCCGAACGGCGCAACCTCGGTGGTGATCAGTCCGGTGTTGACGCCGACCATGCCGGACTCAAGGGCTTCGGCCACCCGCCAGACCCTGCCGAGATCGCGCGAATAGAAATACGAGGCGAGACCGAACGGCGAATTGTTGCACATGGCGATGACTTCGGCCTCGTCCTTGAAGCGGAATACCGGCGCCAGCGGCCCGAAGGTCTCTTCCTGCGACACCAGCGCATCGGGGGCGACATTCGACAGCACCGTCGGCTCGAAGAAAGTGCCGCCGAGCGCATGGCGCTTGCCGCCGGTAACAATTTTGGCGCCGTGCTTGACCGCGTCGGCAATATGCTTTTCGACCTTGTCGACCGCATCCATGTTGATCAGCGGCCCCTGCGTCACGCCGGCTTCGGTGCCGTCGCCGATCTTCATCGCGGCGACCTTCTTCGAGAGCTTCTCGACGAACTGATCGTAAATCTTGTCCTGGGCATAGAGGCGGTTGGCGCAGACGCAGGTCTGACCCATGTTGCGGTATTTCGAAACGATGGCGCCCTCCACCGCGGCGTCGATATCGGCGTCGTCAAACACCACAAACGGTGCGTTGCCGCCGAGCTCGAGCCCAAGCTTCTTCACTCCGACCGCGGCCTGCCGAAACAGGATCTTTCCGACCTCGGTCGATCCGGTGAAGCCGACAAAGCGCACCGCGGGATGTTCACACAGCACCTTGCCGATCTCAGAGGATTTGCCCGTGAGGATGTTGAACACGCCCTTCGGCACGCCTGCCTTCTCGGCCAACGCCACCAGTGCCAGCGCGGTGAGCGGCGTCTCGTTGGCGGGCTTCAGCACCACGGTGCAACCGGCGGCCAGCGCCGGCGATACCTTGCGGGTGATCATCGAGCAGGGAAAATTCCACGGTGTGATCGCGCCGCAGACGCCGATCGGCTGGCGGATCACCAGCAGCCTTGCATCAGGCCGCTGCGACGGAATCGTCTCGCCATAGACCCGCCTCGCCTCCTCGGCGAAGAATTCGACATAGGCGCCGCCGATGTCGATCTCACCGAGCGCCTCTGACAGCGGCTTGCCTTGCTCCGAGGTCAGGATCAGCGCGAGATCCTCGCGGTTGGCGACAATCAGGTCGAACCATTTGCGCAGGATATTGGAGCGCTGCTTGGCGGTGAACTTGGCCCAGGTCGGAAATGCCCGCTCGGCAGCTTCTACGGCTTGCGTCGCTTCCGCCGTGCCCATGACCGGCACCTTCGCGAGTTCGACGAGGTTGACCGGATTGGTCACGGGATTGGCGGGTGTGCCGATCCAGGCGCCGTCGATGTAGCAGCGCTCGCGCAGCAACGTAGGATCCTTCAGGCGGTCGCGCAGCGATGGCGCGGAAGCTTGCGAAGGGCGTGCGGCAGCAGTCGGGGACATGGCGTTACTCCTCGGATTTCCTGGGAAGTTCTTTGCGATGCTTCCTGCGATGTTTCAGGCCTCGGGACCAAATATAGGCTCAAACGGGGCGGGTTGCACCGCCCGCGCGCGCGATGCACGGATGGCGTTTTTCAAGGCAGATCTGGGATGTCCGAGGTTCCGGACGGCAAAGCCCTGCCGGGAAACGGAGCGCTCAGGCGGCTCCGCTCATATAGGTCTCGCGGCGGCCGATCATGCGTTCGGCCGCGGCCTTGGCTTCCGCCTTGGAAGAGGTCGCGCAGGTGCGATATTCAAGGTCTGGCCGCTCCGCAGGTTCGCGCCGGGCGAACCAGGACTTCGACGACACCAGCATCGACAAGGCCTGAGCGACATTGTCGACCGCACCAAAGGAGTGCAGGCCGCCGCTGGCGGCAAAACGGACCTCATAGAGGCCGGGGCTGATTGGCGCTTCGATATTTTCGCCGCGCTCGGCCCGGGGATACCGCTTCCATTCACTCCAGGTGGAAATCATCGCTACGCCTTCCGCTGTCCCGGCGCCGAACTCTTTTGTATCAAATTGTTTCGTTCAAGAGCGGCGTTTACGCTGTAGTTTGAACACCTTAACATAAAAATCGTTTCCGCATAGCGCGTCCGAACAAACATAGCGCGCCGGCCCGGACCGGTCACTGACATTGCAAGCCAATTCACCGCAAAATTGTGGCGGACGTTGCCGGTGAGCGCTCGCTGCGGCGGATTTCTGTCGCTGACAGCAATCGCGAGCACGCGACCGTTGCGCGACGGTTAGCCTTGCGGGAACCGGCGACCGGGAGGAAGATCGGGGACTTCAAAAAAATAAACCAGGAGGTGACCCCATGCAGAGCAAAGCTCAGATCGATCAGGTGCTGCGCCAGAAAAGCGAAGCCAAGGAGATTCCCGGCGTGGTCGCAATGGCCGCGACGGGCAAGGAGGTGATCTATCAGGGCGCGTACGGCAAACGCGATCTGTCCAAAGACGACGCCATGACCGCCGACAGCGTGTTCTGGATCGCCTCGATGACAAAGGCGATCACATCCGCGGCGGGCATGCAGCTGGTCGAGCAAGGCAAGCTTTCGCTCGATGCGCCGATCGGCAAGGTGCTGCCGGATCTCGCCGCGCCGCAAGTGCTCGAAGGCTTCGATGCCAAGGGCGAGCCCAAACTTCGCCCCGCAAAAAAGCCGATCACGCTGCGTCATCTGATGACCCATACCGCCGGCTTCGCTTACGACATGTGGAACGGCGACATGGTGAAATATCTGGAGAAGACCGGCACACCGGGCATCATCTCCTGCCAGCACGCCGCCTTGAAGACACCGATCATGACCGACCCCGGCACGCGCTGGGAATATGGCACCAATATCGATTTCGTCGGCAAGGCAGTGGAAGCGGCCAGCGGCAAGAAGCTCGATGCCTATTTGCGCGACCACATGTTTGCGCCGCTCGGCATGACCGACACTGGCTTCAAGCTCGGCGATGCGCAGCGCAAGCGGCTGGTCGCCATGCATTCGCGGGCCGAGGATGGCTCGCTGGCGCCGATCCCGTTCGAACTCGAGCAGAATCCGGAATTTCACATGGGTGGCGGCGGCCTCTACGGCACCGCGGCCGACTACATCAAATTCACCCAGATGATTCTCAACAAGGGTCGCGGCAACGGCAACCAGGTGCTGAAGGCCGAGACCGTCGCCACGATGGGACAGAACCACATCGGCGAGCTCAACATGACCAAGTTGAGCTCGGCGGTCGCGTTCGCGACCAACGACGTCGATCTCTATCCCGACATGGTGAAAAAATGGGGGCTGAGCTTCCTGATCAACACCGCCAAGACCCCGGAAGGCCGCAGCCCCGGCAGCCTCGCCTGGGCAGGCCTCGCCAACACCTACTACTGGATCGACCCCTCGCGCGACATCGCGGGCGTGATCCTGATGCAGGTGCTGCCGTTCGCTGACAAGAAGTGCCTGGAAACGTTCGCGGGCTTCGAGAGCGGCGTCTATGCCGGGCTCGATGCCGCGCAAAAGGCGGCCTAGACGCCTCGGCCTTTCCCGGCGCGAGGCCGAAGCGACCGCGCCGGGAAATAGCCCCACGATCACGATCCGATCAGATTGAACCGGATCGTGATCCGATTTCTTTGTTTGAGCATGATCTCCGCGCAAACGCGCCGCGTTTGTCGCGAGGAATATCCGGCCTCTGCGCCTGATGTCCCCCCGCACACATGCTTCGACGCATGGAGGAGCCGACGTGACCGAAAAAACCGATAGCTATGTGAGCGGCGTCGCCGACAGGCCGTTGTTGGGCGATACCATCGGGCGAAGTCTCGATCGGGCCGCGCGGCGCTGGGCCGATCGCGAAGCGCTGGTTTCGCCGAGCCACAACGTCCGGTGGACCTGGAAGGAATTCAACGCGCGGGTCGATGCGCTGGCCGCGGGCCTGCTCGCGCTCGGTCTCGAACGCGGCGCACGGATCGGCGTCTGGTCGCTCAACCGGCCGGAATGGACGCTGACGCAATTCGCCGCCGCCAAAGCCGGGCTCATTCTCGTCACCATCAATCCCGCGTACCGCCTGAGCGAACTCGAATTCGCCCTTGCCAAGGTCGGGTGCGCCGCGATCGTCACGGCGACGGCGTTTCAAAACCAGCAACTACATCGAGATGCTGAACGCGCTGCTACCTGAACTGGCGAAGGCGCATCCCGGCGATCTGCACGCGACCAGGCTGCCGCATTTGCGCGCGGTGATCCAGATCGGCGGACCGGCCTGTCCGGGTACGATCCCGTTCGAAGAGGTTGCGCGGACGGGCGGCGCGCGCCACCAGAGCGCGCTTGCAAGGCTGGCCGATACCCTTCAATTCGACGATCCCGTCAATATTCAGTTTACCAGCGGCACCACCGGATCGCCCAAGGGCGTCACGTTGACGCATCACAATATCCTCAACAACGGCTATTTTGTCGGCCGCGCCATGCGCCTGACCGAGAGCGACCGCATCTGCATTCCGGTTCCGCTTTATCACTGCTTCGGCATGGTGATGGGCAACCTCGCTTCGGTCACCTCCGGCGCAACCATGGTCTATCCCGGCGAAGGGTTTGATCCGTTGACGACGTTGCAGACCATCGAGCGGGAGAAATGCACGACGCTCTACGGCGTCCCGACCATGTTCATCGCCGAACTCGACCATCCCGAATTTTCCAGATTCGATCTGGCTTCGCTGCGAACCGGCATCATGGCCGGCGCGCCCTGCCCGATCGAGGTCATGCGGCGCGTCAACGAACAGATGAACATGCGTGACGTGACCATCGCCTACGGCATGACCGAAACCAGCCCGGTGAGTTTTCAAAGCGCCATGGACGATCCGCTGGAGCGCCGGGTGTCGACGGTCGGACGCATTCATCCGCATGTCGAGGTCAAGGTCGTCGATCTCGAGGGACGCATCGTACCGCGAGGCGAACGCGGTGAATTGTGCACACGCGGTTACAGCGTGATGCTGGGCTATTGGGACGAGCCGCAAAAAACCGCTGACGTGCTGGACGCCAACGGCTGGATGCACACCGGCGATCTCGCCATCATCGATCAAGAGGGTTATTGCAACATCGTCGGCCGTATCAAGGACATGGTGATCCGCGGCGGCGAAAACCTCTACCCGCGCGAGATCGAGGAATTTCTCTACCGCCATCCGAAGATTCAGGATGTCCAGATTTTCGGCGTCGCCGACGACCGCTACGGCGAGGAACTCTGCGCATGGGTCCGCACGCGAACCGGCGAGATCCTGACCGCCGAGGAGGTCCGCGGCTTCTGTCAGGGCCAGATCGCGCACAACAAAATCCCGCGCTATATCGAATTCGTCGACGAGTTTCCGATGACGGTCACCGGAAAGATCCAGAAATTCGTGATGCGCGAAGCGGTCGAGGCGCGGCTCGGATTGAAGACGGCCAAAACTGCTTGAACCAAAACTGATTGAAACCAGACTGCTTAGAGGACTGCTTGATTCAAGATCGCTCGAATAAAGACTGCTTGAACGGGGCTCGCCACAGTTCTTGATCCGATAAGGGCCTGAACGATAAATTCGAACTAGTCAAAACGAGTTAGCGTCCAGATGAACGTGCTTGGAATCAATTCTGTCTATCATGAATCGTCTGCCGCATTGCTGATCGACGGAAAAGTGGTTGCGGCGTGCGAGGAAGAGCGGTTCAACCGCGTCAAGCATGCCAAGCAGTCGCTGATCGACAATCCGCACGAGCTTCCCGAACAGGCGATCCAATTTTGTCTGGACTATGCAGGCCTGCGGCCTTCCGAGATCGACCGGGTGGCGTACTCGTTCGATCCCAAGCTGCGCCGCGCCGAGTATAACGCGGATTGGTGGCCAGACAGCACGATGGAAGATACCTTCCTGCGCTGCCTCGATGAGGTCGGTGGCGCCACCGACCGGCTCCTCGGCCGCAAGCTCGGCCGGGCTCTCAAATTCGTGCCACATCATCTCGCGCACGCCGCTTCGGCCTACTATCCCTCCGGCTTTGATGCGGCGGCCATCCTTGTCATCGACGGCGTCGGCGAGGCGGCCTGTTCGACGCTGGCGCGCGGCGACGGCGCGCGAATTGAAGCGGTCGAGATGTTCTCGTATCCACACTCCCTTGGATTTGTCTGGGAGCATGCCAGCATTCATCTCGGCTTCTCGCCCTACGATGCCTCCAAGGTCATGGGCCTCGCAGCCTATGGTGACCCCGAGGTCTATCGGCAACAATTGGCGTCGGTCATCCAGGTCAGCGAGGACAGCTATCAGGTCGATCTTGCCGCGCTCGGCTTCCCGTCCTTCGATCCGGCGGGCTTCGCGCTTTTATGCGGGCCGAGACGGGACCCGGAAGAGGAAATTATCATCCAGCACATGCACTTTGCCGCGGCGCTGCAGGAGGTCACCAATGCGGCCGTGCTGGCTCTGCTGCGGCGGCTCGCGCGCTTCGTCGAACACAAACGTCTGTGCGTCGCCGGAGGCGTCGCGCTCAATTGCGTCACCAATGATCTGATGCGGCAGGCCAGCGCCTTCTCGGATATTTTCATTCCGTCCGCCCCGCATGACGCGGGCACCGCGATCGGGGCTGCGCTTGCGGTTCACTGTGCCGAACAAGGCATAAGGCCACCGCCCAGCGGGGCAACGCCCTATCTCGGTCCGCAATTCGACGAACGAACGGTTCTGGCTGCCGTCAAGGAGGCCGGTCTGACGCCACGGCGCAGCAAAAACGCCGCGCAGGAAGCTGCCGACATGATCGCTGATGGCAATATCGTCAGCTGGTTTCAAGGCCGCATGGAGTTCGGCCCCCGCGCGCTTGGCAATCGGTCGCTGCTTGCCGATCCGCGCCGGCCCGATACACGGGCTATCCTCAACAGCAGGGTAAAGCACCGCGAAGACTATCGGCCGTTCGCGCCCAGCGTGCTGGACGAACACGCCGACGAATGGTTTGAGATCGGGCCGCATCTGGCAAGTCACGAATACATGCTGTTTGCCTGCCCGGCAAAACCAGAACTTCGCAATCGCATTCCGGCCGTGATCCATCAGGATGGAACGGCCCGCGTGCAAATCGTGCGGCGCTCGGCCAATCCGCGTTTTCACGAGCTGATTTCGCGCTTCTTCGCGCGAACCGGCGTGCCGCTGGTTCTCAACACGTCGTTCAACGACAGCGAGCCCATCGTATGCACACCCGCCCATGCGATCGCCACATTCCGCAACGCCGGCATCGATGCACTGTTCATGGGAGACATCTGTCTCACGTCGGAGAACTGAGCGGGACGGCTGGCGATGCCGCCGGACCAACCGCGCAAGAAGAACGACAAGAGGAAAAGGTGGCCGGATTTGCCGCATCATGAACAACCACGATACGGAGCAAACGCGAGACAGGAGGCACGGCTGACCAAATGACGGTTGACGATCCTACATGGCATTCGCCCACTCCGGAGCTGGCCCGTGACCAGAGCACAGGTGCGATCCGGTTCTCGCCTAATTTCTCGGTTTACATCCTGCCTCCCGATGGCGTCTGCCTCTATTCGGAGAACCGGAAGATTTTTCTTCGCGGTGAACTCTACTGCGCGGTCGCCTCGCGCATTGGCGCAGGAGCGCATCCGGATGCCCTCGCCAAGGCGCTTGCCGGTGAATTCCCGCCCGACAAGATCGATGAAGCCCTCGAACGTCTGCTCGATCGCCGCTTGGTGGTTCCCGTCGACCTGATCGACGATACGGCTGCGGGCTATTGGGCGAGCCTGGGTCTCCCCGACGAAATCGCCGCGGAGAACCTTTCGAACACCAGCGTGCGGATCGAAACAATGGGAGCGGCGGGCCAGAGGGAGCTCGACGCCGCCTTGCGCAAATTCGGCGTTCGGCTCGTCGATCACTCGGCCGATCTGACTGTCGTTCTGGTGGACGACTATCTCGACGGCCAACTTGAAGCATTCAACCGTCAGCGGCTGGCGCAACGGCAGCAATGGCTGCTCGTGCAACCCTCGGGTATTTTTCCCCTGATCGGCCCGATTTTCAGTCAGGGCAAGAGCGCCTGCTGGACCTGTCTCGCCGATCGCATGAAATGGAACCGCCAGATCAAGGCGTTCCTCGACCGCAAGAAGGCTCGCTGCGTGGTAGCGTCACCGCTCAGCAAGAGTTTGGTCGCGCCGAGCGCGATCGGGCTTGCGGCGACCGAAATCGCCAAGGCCATTGCCAGCGGTTTTCGCACCGAACTGCACCACCATGTCGTCAGCCTTGACTTGCTGGGCTCAACGGTGGTCCGACATTATGTTCCGGTTCGGCCGCAGTGCCCTTCTTGCGGCAGCAAGGATGTACGGGACCCTGATCGCGCCCCTCTGCCGACCAGGCTCCGCGTCGGCGGCAAGGCCGTGATGACGAGCGGCGGCTATCGATCGGTGGCGCCGGCCGAAACCATCGCTCGCGTTCGCAAGCACGTAAGCCCCCTGACCGGCGTCGTGTCGCAGCTGGATCGGATCAAGAGCGAGCACCCGCTGGATTTCACTTTTCTGGCAAAACACAGCTTTTCGCCGCGTCCCGAAGCTGTCCAAGCGCTGCAGGTCCAGCCGGTCCGCGACAGCTATGGCAAAGGCAGCACCGCCGATCAGGCCGAAGCGAGCGCCCTGATGCAGGCGGTCGAACGCTATTGCGGGATATTCCAGGGCGATGAGATCAGGACTAGTCGCAGGTTTGTGGATTTCGCCGCGGGCGACGCCATCCTTCCTGACGACATTTTGTTGTCCAACGATCCGCAGCCATTCGATCCGTCGGTCGAGATCGAATGGTCGCCGGTTTGGTCGCTGCGCGACGAGCGTTTCAAGCATCTTCCGACGAGCCTGCTGTATTTTTTTCACGATGCCTCCGCCCAAAATCAGTTCAATGCCGATTCGAACGGCTGCGCCGCCGGCAATACGATGGAGGAAGCGATCCTGCAGGGATTCCTCGAACTGGTCGAGCGGGATGCGTACGCGATCTGGTGGTACAACCGCTTGCAACGCGCCGAGATCGATCTCGATCGGCTGGGCGACAGTTATGTGAGGGATCTGCGGGCCCAATTCGCCGCGATGGGGCGCGACCTGTGGGTGCTGGATATCACCAGCGACATTGATATTCCCGTCGTCATCGCCGTCCTGCACTGGAAGGAAAGTGGACGGGAATGTATCGAACTCGCCGCGGGCGCGCATTTCGATCTGCGTATCGCGACTCTTCGGGCGGTGACCGGGCTCAATCAGTTGTTGGCGATCGCTCGCATGAGGCGCGGTGCTAATGCCACAACCGTCGCAGACAAAGACGACGCGTTGCCGGTGCCCTTGCGCAAAAATACCTACCTGCTGCCTCACGGCAAATCGGTCGCCCGGGGCGCGCGATCCCGTAAATTTGTTGAGATGGATCGGCGCGATCAGGTTCTGGCTTGCATCAAGCTTGCCAAAGGTCTCGGCCTGGATTTTCTCGTTCTCGACCAGACCCGGCCTGACGTCGGGGTACCCGTTGCCCGCGTGATCGTTCCGGGACTGCGGCATCTCGACCGCGGTTTCGCTCCCGGGCGACTCTACGATGTGCCGGTCAAATTGGGGCTGCGAAAGCGAGCTTTGCGGGAAGCCGGCCTCAATCCGCTTCCTCCGCGAAGCCTGTAGTCGCGGGATCAACTGTTTTCTGATCTGGCCGAAGTCCGGGAGCGTGCACCCGATTGACGAGCGATAAATCACAACCTCGTCGCCATGAAATATCCCGCTCCTCTCGAGGGTAAATTCCGATTTTTCCAAAACGTGCCGGGACGCCGCATTCTCGACAGCGACCACGCCGACTAAGGACGGGAACTCGAGCTGAACCAGGCCGAGGTTCATCAGCGCCTTCGTGATTTCGGTTGCTAGTCCCTGGCCCCAAAGTACACGTTTGAACGTGTAGGCAATCTCGACCTCGTCTACGCCATCCAAGACTAGATGTCGGATCCCCGCTCGCCCCGCGAACTCTCCCGTGTGTGTCCTCAACACCCAAAGCCCAAAACCATGCCGCTCCCAATGAGCGATGTTGACTGTCAAGTAAGTCGCCGTTGCCTCCGGCGAGCGAACACCACCCAAATAGCGAGAGACGTCTGGATCGAGGTGCAGCGCGACCAAATCCGCAAGGTGACCTTGATGCAACCTCTCGGCGGTCAACCGACTGGTGGTGAAATGTTCCATGGAACTTAAATAGCTGCTCTCACCTTCCATTGTTGAATTGTTCTAGGAGGCCGGTCGCAGCGGGCAATCAGCGTAAGCGATAAAAACACCGCTCGTGGCAACGTCTTGGTCCAGGACATGCTAGGCATGTGCGGCGAACAAATCCCAGCGCCCCGGAAAGCCCTTGAGTTCATGCGATCCGCGTTCGGAAAATTTCAGACCGGCACCGGCGACCAGGTCTGTAACGACCCTTGATACCCACACTTCATTCGGCTGACATTGCGCCATGACGCGAGCGGCGGCATGAACCGCAATACCTCCCACATCGCGATCTCTTACTTCGATCTCCCCGGTGTGAAGGCCGGCGCGAAGCGGCAAGCCGATTTGCTTGGCGGCGGCTTCGAACGCCAAGGCACAGCGCACCGCGCGGCCCGGACCATCGAAGGTCGCCAAAATGCCGTCGCCGGTGGTCTTGATCAAATTGCCACGGTGCTTATCCACCATCTGCCTGGCGATTTGATCGTGACTGTCCAGCATATGGCGCCATGTAAGATCGCCCGCGGCGACGGCGCTGCTGGTGGAGCCGACAATGTCAGTGAACAGGACGGTCGCCAGAATGCGTTCAATGTCGAGTGATGAATGCTCACGACTGCCCGTCAGGAATTGCTGGATATCGCCAAGCAGCGGTTCGACGTCGCCGGACCAGAACACGTGATCGTCGCCTGCGTATTCGACGAATTTTGCGCCCGGTATTTGCCTGACAAGATCGCGGCCTGCCCCGATTGGAACCTGGAGGTCGCCTTTGCGATGAAGCACCAGCGTCGGGACTTGAATGGCGGGCAGAATCGGCCGGACGTCGATTTGAGCGTTCAATAGCGTGAGGGCCTTGATCGCCCCGGGGCTGGCCGAGAGGCGCTCCAGCTTTGCTAACGCGTCCAGGCCTTGAGGCGTAGCCACCAGGCTCGGCGATGCCATCCTGATCGAGTTGCCGGAGCCCCAATTCTTCAAACGTTCCGCCGTTTTCTTTTCGAAGTCGCCGGCCATCGTCGACAGCGCAAATCCACCGAAGAGCAGCAGATTGGATGCCCGTTCCGGGTAGGTTGCGGCAAACAAAGCGCTCATAGCGCAACCTTCGGAAAATCCCATCAGGGCCGCGCGCTTCGAATCCGCAGCGTCCATGACCGCGCGAACGTCATCCATGCGCTCTTCCAGCGACGGGGCGCCGGACACCCTGTCGGACAATCCCTGCCCCCGCTTGTCGAAGGTGATGACGCGCGCGAAGTTCGAAAGGCGGCGAAGAAACGCCGTGTAACCGGGCAATTCATGCATGAACTCGACATGCGATACCACGCCCGGCACCATGACGAGATCGATCGGCCCATCACCCATCACCTGATAGGCAATACTCACGTCTCCGCTGAGCGCGTATCGCGTTAAAGGCAACGCAAAATCATTCATGCAGATACGACCCTGCTAAACCGCCGCGCGCTCGGATCGCAGAAAGCCGTCGCGCGGCCGAACACCTCCAGGCAGCATAGTTGGCCGACCTGCCTTCTGCCAGAGCCAATGCCCGTTTTGCGCAATCGCGCCGGACGGATGACGTACGAGCAACGTCATCGCGGCCGCACAGCGGAGGTCGCGACCTATTTTTGGCCGCGCATCACGGCGCGGCCGTTTCCCCCGCGACCGCGGCTCTCATTTTTCCGGATCATGCCTAAACCGGCAGCCCGTTCTTTTTCGCCAATTCCTTCAGCGAGGTCTGTGGCCGCGCGCCGATGTGCTGGATGATTTCGGCCGCCGCGAGCGCGCCGAGCCGGCCGGCATTTTCATAGCCGGCGCCGCGCACCAGGCCGAACAGGAATCCGGCGGCGAACAGATCGCCGGCGCCGGTGGTATCGACCAGTTTTTGAATCGGAAATGCCGGCACCGCGACGACGCCGTCTTTCGAGGCCACGACGCAGCCCTTCTCGCTGCGGGTGACGATTCCGAGTTTGGTATCGTCGCGCAATTGCGCCAGCGCGCTGTCGAAATCCGGGGTCTCATACAGCGAAGTCAATTCAGCCTCGTTGGCGAAAATCAGGTCGACGGTGCCATTCCGCATCAGGTCGAGAAACTCGGCGCGATAGCGACCCACGCAAAACGCATCCGACAGCGTCAGCGCCACCTGGCGGTCCGAAATCATGCGCGATGGTGGACGCCTTCACAAAGGCTTCCTTGGCGCTTTTGGGATCCCACAGATAGCCTTCAAGATAGACGATCGCGGAGGCTGCGACCTGTGCGACGTCGATATCGTCAGGCGTCAGCTCCTGCGCCGCGCCGAGATAGGTGTTCATGGTGCGCTCGCCGTCCGGCGTCACCAGAATGTAGGAACAGCCGGTGGCGGGACCATCCGAGGCCGGTTTGGTCTCGAACGCGACCCCTGCGGCGCGGATGTCGTGCGCGTAGAGACGGCCGATCTGGTCGTCTTTGACCTTGCCGACATAGGCCGCCCGGGCGCCCAGATTGGCGATGCCGACAATGGTGTTGGCGGCCGAGCCGCCCGACATCTCCACCGCTGGACCCATGTCCCGGTAAATCGATCCGGCGCGGGCCTCGTCGATCAGCGCCATGCCGCCTTTGGCCATGCCGTGCGCGGTGAGAAAGCTGTCGTCGGTCTGCACCAATACGTCGAAAATCGCGTTGCCGATCCCGAGAACATCGTATTTCGCTGAGGTCATTCACCAATTCCCGTTGTGACAATTGCGGTGGCGCGGAAAATCCGGTCCAGTCGGCTACAGAGATGCTGCGGCCTACCAGATCAACTTACTGCCAGCAAGCGACGCCACGATAGAAGCCACCATGATCCGTTCCTTCCTGACTGTATCGACCGGAACGCTGGCCTCGCGTCTCTTGGGATTCGCGCGTGACGCGATGATGGCGGCGCTGCTCGGTGCCGGCCCGGTCGCGGATGCGTTCCTGGTGGCGTTTCAACTGGTCAATGTCGCGCGAAGGCTGCTGACGGAGGGCGCCCTGAACGCGAGCCTGGTGCCGGCATGGCTGCGCGTGCGCGAGGCGGACGGCGCAGCCGCGGCCGCCGCATTCGCAGGGAGCGTGCTCGGCACCATCAGCGCCGCGTTGATCGTGGCGGCCGCCGTGATCGGGCTGTTGATGCCGCTGGTCGTGACTGTTCTCGCGCCGGGGTTTGCCGGACACGAAACCCTGCAACTCGCGGTCAACGATGGCCGCCTGATGCTGCCCTATCTCGCCTTTGCCGGGCCGGCCACGGTGATGATGGCGCTGTTGAACGCGCAAGCGCGCTTTGCGCTGACGGCGTTCTCGCCGCTGCTTTTCAACGTCGCGCTGATCGCGGTGATGATCGCGCTCATCGGCTGGCGGCAGGACGCGGCTTTTGCCGCGACGGTGATCGCGGCGACCGTCGGCATCGCCGGCCTGCTGCAATTGCTGATTCTGGTATGGCGCCGGGGCGGTGACAATTTCGCGACCCCGCTGCGCGTTTCGTTCGACGCGCCGATGCGCGGCTTTCTCGGTAAGGCCATCCCCGGCATGGTCGCGAGCGCGGGACCGCAATGGCTTGTCGTCGCCGGCGCCATTATCGCTTCGTCATCGCCATCGGCAGTGTCGTGGCTGTATTTCGCCAATCGACTGATCGAACTGCCGCTCGGCATTGTCGGCGTCGCGATGGGCAGCGTGCTGGTACCGGAACTGACGCGCGCGCTGCAAGGCGAAGACCGGATGGCCGCCATGCACGCCGAGTTGCGCGGCCTCGAACTTGCGGTTGGATTGGCGTTGCCGGCGACGCTGGGATTGATCGTGCTGAGCGAGCCGATCGTGCGGTTGCTGTTTGAACATGGCCTGTTCACCGCCGCCGATACCCTGGCCACCGCGCAAGCGCTGATGTTGCTCGCGCTCGGCCTGCCCGCCCATCTCCTGGTCAAGACGTTGTCGCCGGCATTCTTTGCGCGCGGCGATACGTTCACGCCGCTTGTCGCAACCCTCAAGGGATTTGCGGTCGCTGTTGTGCTGGCGATAGTGCTCGGTCACGTGTACGGCGCCAGCGGTATCGCGGCCAGCATTGCGCTCGGGGCATGGAGCAGCGCATTCACGTTGATCCGCGGCGTCGCGGCGGGATTTGGCTTTTCAATCGACGCTGCGGCACGCCGGCGCCTGCCGCGCATCGTGCTGGCCGCTCTCGTGATGGGCGGATTATTATGGGCGACGAGGCGGTTTGTGCTGGCGCAAGACGTTGACGTCCACGGCTTTGCGCAGGCCGCTGCCCTGCTGGTCCTGATCATGGGCGGGATTGCGGTTTATGGCTTGCTACTCACGCTGCTCGGGGTAACCGGTTGGCGCGAGGCGCTCGGCGCCATCCGGCAGACCCCGCGGCGCGACTTGCGCGCGTAAAGAGCGCGTGGCAAACGACGGCGCGAAACAGCAGGATATTTATGATGGCCATGGTTGAACGGGTTTTTTCGGGCGTGCAGCCGACCGGCAATCTGCATCTTGGCAATTACCTCGGCGCGATCGTCAACTTCGTCAAGCTGCAGGAGACCCATAACTGTCTCTATTGCGTCGTCGATATGCACGCGCTTACCCAACCGGTCTCGGTGTGGGGCGGTCCGGTGGAACTCGCACGCAATACGAGAGAAGTCACCGCGGCCTTCATCGCCTCCGGCATCGATCCCAAAAAGCACATCGTCTTCAACCAGAGTCAGGTATCCGGTCATGCCGAACTGGCATGGATCTTCAATTGCGTGGCGCGCATCGGCTGGCTCAACCGCATGACGCAATTCAAGGAAAAGGCCGGCAAGGACCGCGAGAATGCTTCGGTGGGTCTCTACGACTATCCGGTGCTGATGGCGGCCGACATTCTGCTCTATCGCGCCACCCATGTGCCGGTCGGCGAGGACCAGAAGCAACACCTCGAGCTGTCGCGCGACATCGCCCAGAAATTCAACAATGATTTCGGCGACTCGATCCGCAGCAATGGCTTTGATGACGGCTTGTTTTTTCCACAGCCGGAGCCGCTGATCACCGGCCCGGCCACGCGGGTGATGTCGTTGCGCGACGGCACCAAGAAAATGTCGAAATCGGATTCCTCGGATAATTCGCGGATCAACCTCACCGATGACGCCGACACCATCGCGCAGAAGATCCGCAAGGCGAAGACCGATCCGGAGCCGTTGCCATCGGAGGAAAAAGGCCTCGAGGCGCGCCCCGAAGCCGACAATCTGGTCGGCATCTATGCGGCGCTGTCCGGCCGCGCCAAGGCCGACGTGCTCAGCGAATTCGGCGGCGGCCAGTTTTCCAATTTCAAGAATGCGCTGGTGGAGCTTTGCGTCGCCAAGCTGTCGCCGATCGCCTCCGAGATGAAGCGGCTGGTGGCGGACCCGGGCCATGTCGACTTCGATCCTAATCGACGGCGCCGACCGTGCGCGCGCCATTGCGGCCGAAACCATGAAGGCGACAAAGGATATCGTCGGCTTCGTCCACAAGCGCTAGCTTCCCGGATCGGCCCCGCCTCAAAGGCGGGACAGGCTTCGCTGGAAAACACTCCGGCCGCGCAAAACCGGTATTCGCATTGCGGAATGGGCAACGGCAACTCCGCTTGTCGAGGATGGCTGCGCCGTGGCAGCATGCGGCCTGGCGCAGCATCGGGACATGCATGACCTCCCAGCGACGAAGCTACGAGACGGGGCACAAGCCAAAATGTCTTGTTATCGTTGACGACACCGCGGAATGGGACCGCGCCGTCTACTACGCCAGCCGTTGGGCGATCCGGGTCGGCGGCGGCGTGGTGATGCTACGCATCATCGAAATCGAGGACCAGAACCAGCAATGGCTCGGGGTCGCCGACATCATGCGCGCCGAAGCGCATGAGGATGCCAATGCCGCGCTCGATCGCGCGGCCGGGCGGGCCAATGGTATCGCCGCGATCACCCCGGAGCGCGTGATCCGCGAGGGCGACCCCGCCGAGCAAATCCTCGACGTCATCGACAAGGACGTCGATATCGCCGTGCTGGTGCTGGCCGCCAATCCCGGCGCGGAGGGACCCGGCCCGATCATCACCATGATGGCCAATACGGCCGGTTCGTTCCCGATTCCCGTCACCATCGTACCCGGCGATTTGAGCGACCAGGATATCGACGCACTGTCATAAATTAGGTGGAAAGCCGCTAAATGGCGGGCATTGCAGCCATTCCGGGGCTTGATCGTGCGTTTGCCGGCGCCATCTGCTAGGAGAGACTACGCGCCGGCCTTGAACCGGCGACGCCGGAGAAATCACATGTTTATCCAGACCGAAGCCACCCCCAATCCCGCCACCCTCAAATTCATTCCCGGCCGCGCCGTGCTCGACAGCGGCACCCTGGAATTTGCCAACCGCGAAGCCGCGGCGCGCTCGCCGCTTGCGGAAAAGCTGTTCGGCGTGCCCGGTGTTACCAGCGTATTTTACGGCTCCGACTTTGTGACCGTGACCAAGGACGACAGCGACTGGCAGCATCTCAAGCCGGCGATCCTCGGCGCGATTATGGAGCACTATATGTCCGGTGCGCCGCTGCTGGCCGATGGCAGCGTCACCAGTGACGAAGCCGCCGACGAGGAAGACGAGTTCTTCAACGAGGCCGACGCCGAGACAGTCGCGACCATCAAGGATCTGATCGAAACCAGAGTGCGGCCGGCGGTCGCCAATGACGGCGGCGACATCACCTTCCGTGGCTTCAAGGACGGCATCGTCTATCTGAACATGAAGGGCTCCTGCGCGGGCTGCCCGTCATCCACCGCGACGCTGCAGCACGGCATCCAGAATTTGCTGAAGCATTTCGTGCCCGACGTGGTCGAAGTCCGGCCGATGTAACAACTGTCGTCGTCCCGGGAGCCCCACTGTTTGCGGGCGTCTCGAAGGATGTGCGCGGAAGGTGATTGCCGGTCTAGCTTCGCGGCTTGCGGCTGATATAACTTCCGCATGCTGATCCTTGCCATCGACACTGCCCTGGATGCCTGCGCCGCGGGCGTTCTCGACACCGACACGGCCAAGCTGATCGCGCAGGAATCGCAGGCGATGAAGCGCGGCCATGCCGAGGCCCTGATGCCGCTGATCGCGCGCGTGATCAAACAGGCCGGCCTTGCGTTTACCGCCCTCGACCGTATCGCGGTAACCACCGGTCCCGGCAGCTTTACCGGGCTTCGGGTCGGACTCTCCGCCGCTCGCGGCATTGCGCTCGCGGCCAACAAACCGGTGGTCGGGCTGACGACATTGACCGCTTACGCAGCACCCGTGGTCGGCCAGAACGCCGGACGGCCGGTCATCTCGGCCATCGATGCGCGCCACGATCAGGTTTATTTCCAGGTGGTTAGCGGCGATGGCGGTTCGCTGATGCGACCGCGGGTCGCCCCCATCGAGGAAGCGCTTGAAGCGTCGCGGTTCGGCGCGGCGCATCTGGTCGGCAACGCCGCCAGGATTCTCGCCGACCGCTGGCCCGCCGATGCGCCGCCGCCTTTCAAGGTCGACGCACAAGTCGCGCCGGATATTGGCTGGTTGGCGTGGTTGGGAGCCGCGGTCAGTCCAGACACCGCGCCGGCCCGACCCTATTATCTGCGCGCCCCCGACGCCAAACTTCCAAAGGATCTGCTGCAAAAGGCCGCGCAGCCGTCGGCATCATGATGGCGTGGCTCACCGAACTCTGGGGCGGCGACGCAGCGCTGGTTGAGCCCGCGACGTTGCGCGATGCCCCCAGGCTCGCGCAGCTTCACGGCGCATCGTTTCATCGCGGATGGGGCGAAGGCGAATTTGAGAGCATGCTGTCCGAGCGCAATACGCTGGTTCACCGCCTGAGGGTGGGACGGAAGATCGTCGGCTTTGCGGTCTCGCGCATGGCGGCGGACGAGGCCGAAATACTTTCGATCGCTGTAGCAGCGAGCCATCGCGGACGTGGCCTGTCCCGCAACCTGCTGCTGACGCATCTCGGCCATTTGGCGGGGCACGGCGTCAGCACCGTGTTCCTTGAGGTCGAGGAAAATAATCAACCGGCGCGGCGGCTCTACGAACGGGCCGGATTTGGTGTCGCGGGACGGCGAGAACGCTATTACCAGCAGCCCGGCGGGGAACAATTGAACGCGCTTCTGATGCGTCGCGACTTGTCGTAACGTGCGCGCGGTGGCAGAACAGGCCTCATCATAGAGACTTCGAGACCATGACCGCCCTGAAATCCACCCACAGCCTCAAGGCCACCGGTATCGAAGCGCGTTGCGCCGCCACAGGCATGCGCATGACCGAGCAGCGCCGGGTGATCGCGCGCGTACTCGCGGAAGCGCTGGATCATCCCGACGTCGAGGAATTGTACCGCCGCTGCGTCGCCGTCGACGACAAGATCTCGATCTCGACGGTGTATCGGACCGTGAAGCTGTTCGAGGACGCCGGTATCATTGAGCGGCATGACTTTCGCGAAGGCCGCGCGCGTTATGAACAGATGCGCGACAGCCACCACGACCATCTGATCAATCTGCGCGACGGCAAGGTGATTGAATTCACTTCCGAGGAGATCGAGAAGTTGCAGGCTGAAATCGCCCGTAACCTGGGCTATAAACTGGTCGATCATCGGCTGGAATTATATTGCGTCCCGTTGGACGACGACAAATCCTGATCGCACCCAAATCGTGACCCTGAAAATCGATCTTGTCATTTTCGATTGCGACGGCGTGCTGGTCGACAGCGAAATCATTTCGTGCCGCACGCATGCCGAAGTTCTGACCCGCCACGGCTACCCGATCACGTCAGAACAGGTATTCGACCGCTTCCTCGGTCGATCGGCGCTCCAGGCCATGATCGAGGTCGAGACCGAACTGGGCCGCAGTCTGCCTGACGACTTCGACGCGCAGTTGGATGACGCGTTGTTCAAGTCCTTTGCGGCGACGCTGGAAGCGGTGCCTCATATCGAGGAAGCCCTCGACGGGATCGCGCGCCCGGCCTGCGTGGCCTCGAGCGGTTCGCCACAACGATTGCGCGTCAGTCTCGGCCGCACAGGGCTTTATGACAGATTGGCGCCGAATATTTTCTCCGCGACGCAGGTTCGCAACGGCAAACCGGCGCCGGACCTGTTCTTGTTCGCGGCGGCGCAAATGGGCACGCCCCCTGATCGATGCCTCGTGATCGAGGACAGCCTATCCGGCATCAAAGGCGCGCGTGCCGCCGGAATGACCGTATTGGGCTTTCATGGCGCCAGCCATTGCCGCGCCGGGTATCGCGACACGCTGCGCGCGGCCGGCGCCGCCGAGACATTTGACGATATGCGACAATTGCCGGGCTTGATCGGGCGGATCGAAGCTTCTTCGCCCGCTCCGAATTGACGGTAAACAGTGGATTTTCGGCGCTTTAGCCTATAATTGAGCGATGCGCCGCAATGACGCCACGTCAATTCAGCATTCAGGTTCCATGAAGCCGCCGCGCAAGCTGCATATCAAGTCATATGGTTGTCAGATGAACGTCTACGATGCGCAACGCATGGTAGATACCCTGGCGCCCGAAGGCTTTATCGAGACCGCCAGCGTCGATGACGCGGATCTGGTCATCCTCAACACCTGCCACATCCGGGAAAAGGCCTCCGAGAAAGTTTACTCGGAACTGGGGCGGCTGCGTGTCGCCAAGGACGAAGCCGCGCGCAATGGCCGCCGCATCAGCATCGCAGTGGCAGGCTGCGTCGCCCAGGCCGAAGGGCAGGAGATCATCCGCCGCGCGCCGGCGGTCGATATCGTGGTCGGTCCGCAAAGCTATCATCACCTGCCGCAACTGCTGGCGCGTGCCGACAGCCACGGCCGGGCGCTGGAGACAGAGTTTCCGGTCGATGACAAGTTCGGATTTCTGCCCCCACCGACGCCGGAAACGATCCGCGCGCGCGGCATTTCGTCCTTCGTGACGGTGCAGGAAGGCTGCGATAAATTCTGCACGTTCTGCGTGGTGCCCTACACGCGCGGTGCCGAGGTGTCGCGTCCGGTGGCCAAGATCGTCGACGACGTGCTCCGGCTTGCCGATCATGGCGTGCGCGAGATCACCCTGATCGGGCAGAACGTCAACGCCTATCACGGCGAAGGACCGGATGGACGTGTTTGGTCGCTCGGCGCGCTGCTGCATCGCCTCGCCGGCATTCCCGGCATCGTGCGCTTGCGTTACTCGACCAGCCATCCCCGCGATGTCGACGAGACGCTGATCGCAGCCCATCGCGACCTCGCCGCGCTGATGCCATTCGTGCACCTTCCCGTGCAATCCGGCTCCGACCGGATTCTGGGCGCCATGAACCGCAAGCATACCACTGCCGATTACCGCCGCGTCATCGACCGATTTCGCAACGCCCGGCAAGATATTGCATTTTCATCAGATTTTATCGTGGGTTTCCCCGGCGAGACCGAGGAAGATTTCGCCGCGACCCTCGCACTGGTCACACAAATCGGATACGCTGGCGCCTATTCGTTCAAATATTCGCCCCGGCCCGGGACGCCGGCGGCGGACATGCGGGAGACGGTGTCAGCGGCTGATATGGACGAACGATTGGTGCGGCTCCAGGAATTGATCGATAGCCAGCAATCGGCCTTCAATGCGGCGACGATTGGCAATACCGTCGATGTGCTGTTCGAACGCGCCGCCCGCAATCCCGGCCAGATCGTCGGCCGAACCGCCTATCTGCAGCCGGCGCATGTCATGGCGTCGGCCGACATCATCGGCCAGGTGCTCCCCGTCACTATCGAGAGCCTCGAACGCTATAGCCTGCTCGGCAAGCTCGTGCGTTCGGCCGGTGCACGGCGGACACCCGCTGCTTTTTCTGAAATGACCCCTTCCATGATAACGGGAACCTGAACCCTTGCCAAAAAGCGCATCGGATTCGCCTTCGCTCGCTCCCAGCCGCAAACTTGACCGCGACCTGCAAATTCCTCCCGAAACGCAAGTCGTCATCGACTTCGACGACAATCGCGCGGTGTCGTCGCTGGTCGGACCCTACGGACAGAACCTGGCGCTGATTGAGCGCCGGCTCGGCATCGTGGTCGATTCGCGCGGCAATCACATCACCATCGCCGGATCGCGCGACGCCTGCGACGCCGCACGGCGCGTTCTGGAGACGCTGTATAGCCAGGCAACCCAGGGCCACGATCTGGCGCAGGGCGATGTCGAAGGCGCGATCCGCGCTGTCGTCGCCCAGGGCTCGCTGTTCGAATTCGATGCCAAGACCGCAAAGTCGTCGTTCGAGACCATCAATCTGCGCAAGCGCCCGGTGCGGGCACGTACCGCGGCGCAGGATTCCTACATCCGCGCCCTCAAGAAGCACGAACTGGTATTCGGTATCGGGCCGGCCGGCACCGGCAAAACCTGGCTCGCGGTGGCGCAGGCCGCGCAATTGTTCGAACGCAAGGAAGTCGATCGTATCATCCTGTCGCGGCCCGCGGTCGAAGCCGGCGAGCGGCTCGGCTTTCTGCCCGGCGATTTGCGCGAGAAAGTCGATCCCTATCTGCGGCCGATCTACGATGCGCTGTACGACCTGATGGATTCGCGGATCGTCGAGCGCGCGCTGCAAACCGGCGAAATCGAGATCGCGCCGCTCGCCTTCATGCGCGGCCGCACCTTGACCAACGCCGCCATCATTCTGGATGAAGCGCAAAACACCACCTCGATGCAGATGAAGATGTTTCTGACGCGGTTGGGTGAAAACAGCCGCATGATCATTACCGGCGATCCGAGCCAGGTCGACCTGCCGAACGGTCAGACATCGGGCCTCGCCGAAGCCGCCAAACTGCTCGATAGCGTCGAGGGCATCGCCCAGGTCAGATTCACGGCCGAGGACGTCATCCGCCATGAGCTGGTGGCACGTATCGTCGCCGCCTATGAAGGAGTGCCGCAGCGGCCGGCAACCAGCAAGCCTTGATGCGAAAATCATCTGCCGAGCGCGCGCCGGGGACGATTTCCCGGCGCCAACAAAATTCTGGACCGATGGCTACGCTTTGCCCTTCCCCTCACCGAGGTTCTCGTCGTCGCCGACGCCTGGCGGACCGAGCCCGATGTCGAGGCGGTGATCCATCGCGCCATCGAGACCGCGGCCGAGACCGTCGGTGCTGGCCATGCGGATATCGGCGAAGCCGAACTCGCCGTGATGCTGACCGACGACGCTGGAATTCGGACCCTGAACAGCAACTGGCGTGGCATCGACAAACCGACCAATGTGCTGTCGTTTCCGGCTTTGCAACCGACCGGCCGAGGCGCCCCGGACGATGCGCCGCGCATGCTCGGCGACATCGCCATCGCCTATGAAACGACGCGCAAGGAAGCCGATGACGAACAAAAGCCGTTCGATCATCATCTCAGCCATCTGGCCGTCCACGGCTTCCTGCATTTGATCGGCTACGATCACGAAAACGATGGCGACGCCGAGGCCATGGAAACCCTCGAGCAGCAGATCCTGGCCCAACTCGGCATTCCCGATCCGTATGCGGATCGGCAACGGATGGATTGAAATGGCGGAACTCCGAACCGATCCATGACAATCCGCGCAACACGCGCAACCTGCCGGCGGTGGTGCCGGCGGGCGAGGTCATGCGTCCGGCCGCCGACAACTGGCTGACCCGCGCCATCCGCACCTTGTTCGGTTGGAAGCCCGGATCGGTCCGCGACGATCTGCAAGTCGTGCTCGATGCCAGTACGCCGGACGAAGTCGGATTTTCCGCCACTGAGCGCACCATGCTGCGCAACATCCTCGGCCTGCATGAACGGCGCATCGCCGACGTGATGATCCATCGCGCCGACATCGTCGCGGTCAAGCGCGACATTCCGCTGGGCGAATTGATGAGCCTGTTCGAAAGTGCGGCGCATTCGCGTCTGGTCGTCTACAACGAAACCCTCGACGATCCCGAGGGCATCGTTCACATCCGCGATTTGCTGGCATTCATGACCGCACGAGCACGTATGTCCGGATACCGGCAAAGTCCGACGCAAGAAGCCGTTCCCCGCCGGTCTCGATCTTCGCGCGGTCGATCTCGCGCTGCCGCTCGCGGATGCCAACATTATTCGAAAACTGCTTTTCGTGCCGCCGTCGATGCGGGCGATCGACCTGCTGGCGCAGATGCAGGCCTCGCGCATCCATCTGGCGCTGGTGGTGGACGAATATGGTGGGACCGATGGCCTGGTATCGATCGAGGACATCGTCGAACAGATTGTCGGCGAGATCGACGATGAGCATGACAGCGACGAGCCGCCGGCGATCGTGCGGCAAGCGGATAATTCCTTTATCGCCGACGCGCGCGCCAGTCTCGACGACGTTCGCTCGGTGATCGGCGAGGATTTCGTCACCGGCGAGGCCGGAGAAGAAGTCGAGACCCTTGGCGGCTATCTCGTCACCCATGTCGGCCGCTTGCCGGTGCGCGGCGAAGTCATTTCGGGGCCCGGCAATTTCGAAATTGAAGTGCTCGATGCCGACCCGAGGCGCGTCAAGCGCCTGCGCATCGGGACGCGCAAGGAACGCCCCGCGCCGCGCCCACAGCGCGATGCCCGCCGCCGCGAAGCCGGTACGCCACAGGCCAATGACAATACGAGCCCGCCGGCGGACGATGGGACCGGTTCGCCGTGAGAGCGCCAAGTAAATTCCGCGCCGTCGGTCTTGCCATCATCCTGTCATGGGGATGGAAACGCGCCGCCATTGCGCTCGCCGCCGGCGCGCTGTCGGCGCTGGCAATGGCACCCTTCAATGCATGGCCGGTGCTGTTCCTGACCTTTCCGGTGATGGTGTGGTTGAACGACGGCGCGGGCGCCGGCCGGATGCGCGGCGTGCCCGCGGCTGCGATGTCCGGCTGGTGGTTCGGCCTCGGCTATTTCGTGCCGGGACTGTACTGGATCGGATATGCCTTCCTGGTCGATGCCCCCACTTTCGCGTGGCTGATGCCGTTCGCCGTGCTGGGGCTGCCGGCCTATCTGGCGCTGTTCACCGCCTTCGGCTTCGCGCTGGCGCGCCTGATCTGGACCAGGGATGCCTCACGGGTTCTCGCGCTCGCCGCCGCCCTTACATTAAGCGAATGGTTGCGCGGTCACGTGCTCACCGGCTTTCCCTGGAATACGTTCGGCTATGCCCTCACCGTACCGGTGGCGCTGGCGCAGACCGCCTCACTGGTCGGCCTGTGGGGTTTGACGTTTCTTGGCGTGGCGATCTTCGCAAGCCCGGCCGTGCTGATCGACGGAAGTTCCCGCGGAAGAAAACCCTGGATCGCCCCCGCGGTGGCCCTGCTGTTGCTCGTCGCCATGGGAATTTTCGGCGCCGTTCGCCTGACGCTGCAGCCCACCACGATGGTCGCCAACGTCAAACTTCGGATCATGCAGCCGAACCTGGACCAGGATGCCCGGTTCAACTATTCCGCCAAGGCGCGGGTGATGCAAAAATATCTGACGCTCTCGGATCGCGCGTCCGGACCGCAATCCACCGGCGTGCGCGACGTCAATATCCTGATCTGGCCGGAATCGGCGTTCCCGTTTTTTCTGACGCGCGAAGGCGATGCGATGGCGCAGATCGCCGAGTTGTTGCCGAAGGGAACAGTCCTGATCACCGGTGCGGTTCGCGCCCCCGATCTGCCGCCCGGCACACGGATCACGCGCGCCTATAATTCGATTTACGTCATCGATCACGATGGCAGCGTATTGTCGGTCTATGACAAGCTGCATCTGGTGCCGTTCGGCGAATTTCTGCCGTACCAGGATTTGATGGAAAAACTCGGCATCGTGCAGCTCACCAAGGTCCAGGGAGGATTCATTCCGGGCACCCGACGCCGCACCATGGAGATACCCAACGCGCCGCGCGCGCTACCCTTGATTTGTTATGAGGCCATCTTTCCCGGTAGCGTTGCGTCCCGCGACGATCGCCCGGGCTGGATCGTCAACCTGACGAATGACGGCTGGTTTGGAATTTCAACCGGCCCCTATCAGCATCTTCAGCAAGTTCGCCTGCGCGCAATCGAGGAGGGGTTGCCGGTGGTTCGCGCGGCAAACACGGGAATTTCCGCCGTGATCGATCCGCTGGGACGAACTGTCGCACGACTTGGTCTCGGCCTTGAGGGAGTGCTCGATTCCAGCCTGCCGTCCGCGATCCCGCCAACGATTTACGCACGTGCAGGAGATATTCCCGCCGCAGCTATCGTTGTCGTTGCCTTGATATTCGTTATTTGGCGGCGCTCGGCCAGACGGACATTCTGACGTCAGCGTCGTCCAGTAACCGACTTCGGCAGAAAATGCCCAAGCGGGGTTCCACTATTCGATAGATTCCCTTAATTTTGTGCCGCTACGCGCCGTGGATCGGCACGTCAAAATACTCTCCGGGAGTTTCAGAGATGATGTCGACAAAAGCGCCCAATCCTGTTGACAGATATGTCGGCAGTCGTGTGCGCATGCGCCGCATCATGCTCGGCATGAGCCAGGAAAAGCTCGGCGATGCATTGGGACTGACGTTCCAGCAAATTCAGAAATACGAGAAGGGCACGAACCGGGTCGGCGCAAGCCGTATTCAGCAAATCTCCGAAATACTCCAGGTTCCGGTATCTTTTTTATTCGAGGGCGGACCCAGCGGCTCCGTGAGCGCCGAAGGCTTTAGCGAAGCGGTCTCGCCGGCCTACGTTTCGGATTTTCTGGCGACCTCCGAAGGCCTGGCGCTCACCCGCGCATTCACGCGGATATCAGATGCCAAGCTACGGCGCAGCATTGTCGAAATGGTCGAACAGATCGCCGCACGCGAAGGGCCTGACAAGCGCTGAGCCCGATCATTTTGGTTTGAGCGACGTCGAAATCTGGAATAAGCCGTCATCGCCGAGCAAACGCGTAGCGTTTATCGGTGCGCGCCCAAAAGAAGGATCAGACCCTGCGATGAGTGCCGTAACCCATCATCCCGGGACTAACGGCGCGTGGTCCGATGATGCGGCCGTTCACCCGCAGGGTTCGTTTTTCGGACGACGCAAAGGCCACAAACTCCGTGCGCACCAGGCCGATCTGATCGAACATCTGTTGCCGCGGCTTTCGCTCGACATCGGCGGACCCTGTCAGCCCGATCTCGCAGGCCTGTTCGATCCGCCGGTTGGGAGCGTGCGCCTCGAAATCGGCTTCGGTGGCGGAGAGCATTTGATCGCGGAGGCGCGCGCCTTTCCGGACACCGGCTTTATCGGCTGCGAGCCCTACGTCAACGGCATGGCAAAAATTCTGACGCAGATCGAGGCCCACAACGTCGGCAACATCCGGCTGTTCGCGGGCGACGCCGCCGAATTGCTGGCATGGACGCCACAACACGCATTGACGCGGATCGATCTGATCCACCCCGATCCCTGGCCGAAGCGTCGGCACTGGAAACGGCGCTTCGTGCAGGACACAACCATCGCCGCGATGGCGCGCGCGCTCAAACCGGACGGCGAATTTCGCTTCGTCAGCGATATCGACGATTACTGCGCATGGACGCTGGCGCATCTCTCACGCTCGCCCGATTTCGTCTGGACGGCGGAGCAGGCCTCTGACTGGCGTTTGCCTTGGAGCGATTACACGATGACCCGATATGGACGCAAAGCGGAGCGCGAAGGCCGGCACGCTGCGTATCTGCGGTTTCGGAAAATCGGCTAAATCCCGCTGTCATTCCGAGGCACGCCGCGCGAACCCGGAATGACGGGAGACTATGGCTTCGCCGGCTCGCTCATCCGCGCTTTCCGGATATCGGTCGCTTCCCAGACCATACGCTTGCCGCGTTCGCGACCGAGCAGCTCGATTGGATCGCGATTGTCGATATGCCCGAACTGCCCTTTATAGACGCTATAGCCGCACAACTCCTGCAGCCGGCGCGGAAACCGCCGCGCGATTTCCTGGGGAATACCGAGCTGCAGGTTTTCCTGCTGCCGCATCCAGCCCCAGCAATAAGCACAGGAGAGCGCAAAGCGCCTGTCATCACTGGTGTTGGCGCCACCGCCATGCCAGAGCGCGCTGTCGAACAGCATCACGCTGCCGGCCGGCATCGTCGCGGTAACGGCATCGTATGGCTTGCCGTATTCCGGTGAGGAATCGTATTTGTGGCTGCCCGGCAAGATTCTTGTGGCGCCGTTATCGCGCGTGAAGTCCGACAGCGCCCAGATCGCATTGAGGGTGATCGGGATATGCGGGCGCGGCAGCGGGATCAATTGGGTATCTTCATGGATCGGCTGCGCCTCCTGGCCGGGACCGAGCACCAGCGAACAGAACGACGACAGCAGGCACTCCCTGTCCAGTACGCGCTCCACGACGGGCAGCACGTTGGCATGCAGCGGAACTTCCCAGAATGTGTCGTCATAGGTCAGAAGGTTGTTGATGCGGACGGTCTTGAAACCTTCGAACGATGTCTTCGCATAACCGAGACCGTGCTCGCGCTCGGTGCGTAGCAATGCGTGCTTCAATCCCTCGATCAGTTCGGGCCCCGCGGCATGCTCGATCACCGTGTATCCGTCGTCGCGGACTTTATCGGCATGGAACTGAGCGTCGATCTCACCTGGCATCGCGGCCTCCCGAGGGCGCTGTATCGCGCCATTGCTGACAGCATAACGCGCTGCTTTTGCCATTGGGAAGGGGATGCGGTGAGAAGTTCTCTGGTCCAACACCCCTCGCCGACGAGCCGATTCGATCGACGGCCTATCCAGCCTCAGCTGACCGAGGCGCAGGCAAAGCACCACTGCCATCGACCGTCGCGCGAGAGCTGGCGTTCGCCGACAAACATGTTGCCGCCGACGGCATCGTGCAAGCGCTCGATCCGGGCCTCGAGCGAGAGAACGATCGGGCAGACCATCGCGCCAACGAAGATCTGTAGCGGCGCGACACGCGCGAGAATCTTGGCCTTGTCGAGCTTGATGCCGATCGCCGGCAGCGGCGCGACCTCATCGAACACCTTTAGTTCGATAACCGCCACCGGACGAACGTCACGGTAGATCGCGATGTCGGCGCGATGTCCGCCCAATGCTGTGACCAACTCGGCGGTAACAGGGCCACCAAGATCGATCGCCATCGCTGCATAGAGCCGATCGACATGGACGGGGCAGTCGAAGCGATCATGGAGACGCGACGCGACATGGCTGCGCAAAAAGCTCTCGGGCACTTCGTTGTCGTGCCTCACCCCGGCGATCGTGCGATATCGCAGCGCCGCCTCGGTCGCGAACTCGACCACCGACTTCTCGATTTCCAAGCGTGGCCTCCTTCGCGGAAGGCTAACATGGCCGGCATTTCCAGCACAATCACCTCGGCCACGGACGGATCGTTCGTGGCAACCTCAACGAAACGTCTCACACCATGTGTGCTTGCCGCGCGCGTCGTTCACGGCGCTTGGCGGGTCCGCCAGAAATTCACGACGCGCTCCGCGGTCGACGGCATCAGGCGCATGAAATTCACCCGCACGTTCTCGATGTCTGTCGGCGACGGCATCCGGGTTGGACCCAGCCGGAGTAGTATCAGAGCCCGCACGGTCGCCCATTCGAAACCGACCGCCTTGCCGACAATCAGGATCGGATCGTGACGGTCGCCGCTGATCAGCCGATCGAGGGTTGCGATCTTCACACCTGACATCGCCGACAAAGCGGCGATCGATTCCTCGTATTTGAAGGCCTTGGCAAAGCCCAGCAGCGCGCTTTCGTTCAATTCGTCCGCAGCGTGCAGAGCAAGGATGGCGCGCTGCGCCGGCGCAAAGTCGCGGCGGCTCTCGAGCGGTTCGGGCACGCCGGATATCTCGTTCATCGCCTGCTTGATCGCCGCCTGCCTGCCGGGCTTGACCACCTCGAACAGGCGGCGGCGTATGATATCGACGGATCCCTCCAGCAGATCTTTCAACTGCGCCGGAGAGAGATCGTCGCGTTGACCGACTGTCAGCGTCAAAACGCCGTCACGGCCGGCGCGCTTGATCAGCGCCGAATATCCGGTCTGCGAGAATGCCGCACCAGCGTTGCCGGCGGCGCGCCTGACCACCTCGCGGTCACCGCGGCGCAGGATGACGTCGGTAAGACCGGGAGAAAGCGTCGGTCGTTCCGACAGCGCCATCAGATGGCCCTGGCCCCTGCTGCGGGCAATTTCAATCAACGCCGGCTCGTCGATGACCGGCGATCGTCGCAACAGCGGCCCTGCGATCGATATTTCATTGTCACGCGCCAACTGCCCGACGAGGCCAGGTGGCGCGTTGGCGAGCAACGCCAGTCGCTCCGCCAGCTCGACGCGGGCGGCGAGTTCGACGTGAGGAACGAGATCGGTCAGGACGCCGTCGAACAGATCGACATGATCGGGCCGGAAATTCGCCGCCCCCAGCAAAAACAGATCGACGATCCGCCGGGTCGCCTCGGTGCGGCGCTTGGGATCGCCATGTTTGACGATTTCATCGAGCTCGGGGATCAGGGAGGTAGCGACTGTCATCAAACGTACTCAAAACCGCCGCATCGGCTCGTTTCCGGCAATTTAGGTGGGCTTGGTGAAGGAAGGGTTAGGTTCGGAACCGCGCCTCGAAGAGGCGCAAAATCATGCTCCGAGGCTTCGCAGGCCTTGCCGGATTGGGCGAAAACCGCTATATCGGCGCGCAACTTCTGGTTCTCATACGATCGCGTATTGAGAGTGGGCCCTTCCGGACCCGCTCTTTTTTATTACCTGAACGAACGCGACGCAGATGACGGCGCCGAACCCGTCATGGGGCCACAGTCCAACGCGATACAAGCCAAGCAGCCAAGTTAGACAAATTTTGACCCTGGATATGACCGATCCAACCGCTCCCTCCGTGGACACCGATCTGCTTGCCGAACCGCGCCTGGTTGTCGAGCCGGGTGTGGCGGCGCGGGTGTCGGCGGTTGCCGGTCCGGTGTTGCAGGGAATGGGCTACCGGCTGGTGCGGATCAAGATTTCCGGCGAATCCGGCTGCACCGTCCAGATCATGGCGGAACGGCCTGACGGATCGATGCAAATCGACGATTGCGAGGCGATTTCCCGGGCGCTGTCGCCGGTGCTGGACGTCGCCGACCCGATCGAGCGGGCCTACAGGCTGGAGATTTCCTCCCCGGGATCGACCGGCCGCTGGTGCGGCGGTCCGATTTCGAGCGCTATGCCGGTCACCTCGTGAAGATCGAGATGGCAGTGGCGCATCAGGGCCGCAAGCGGTTCCGCGGCACGCTCGGGGACGTCGAGGGCGACGCGGTGCAGTTACATCGTGATGACGCGCGCGCGGGCGAAGATGCCGATGTTGCGCTGATCATGGAAGATATCGCGGACGCGCGACTGGTTCTGACCGACGAATTGATCGCCGAATCGATGCGGCGCGGCAAGGCCGCGGAGCGCGAACTGCGGCAGAATCTCGGCCTCGAACCGCCGCCTCCGCCACATGCCAAGAAGAGCGATCCTTCGAAAAGCAACAAACCGAAACCGAAATTGAAGCCCGAAAGCGCTCGCAAAAGCGCGCCGAAGAATACCAAGGAACATCGGCTTGCCGCCGAGCGACGGCGCGCGGGCGAAACCGATCACACTGAAGGAGACTGAGCCATGGCAGCTGTCAGCGCCAATAAACTTGAACTGCTGCAGATCGCAGACGCGGTCGCGCGCGAAAAATCGATCGACCGCGGCATCGTGATCGCGGCGATGGAAGACGCCATCGCCAAGGCCGCGCGGGCACGCTACGGCAGCGAGACCGACGTTCACGCCGAGATCGACGCCAAGAAGGGCGAGCTGCGGCTGTCGCGGCACATGCTGGTGGTCGAGCAGGTCGAGAACTCCTCGAACCAGATTTCGCTGATCGACGCCCAACGCGCCAATCCGGGCGCGCAGGTCGGCGACACCATCGCCGACACGCTGCCGCCGCTGGAATATGGCCGCATCGCCGCTCAGTCCGCCAAGCAGGTCATCGTGCAGAAGGTGCGCGAGGCCGAACGCGACCGCCAATACCAGGAATTCAAGGACCGCATCGGCGATATCGTCAACGGCATCGTCAAGCGCGTCGAATATGGCAGCGTCATCGTCGATCTGGGCCGCGGCGAAGCCATTGTGCGCCGGGACGAGATGCTTCCGCGCGAGGTGTTCCGCAACGGCGACCGCGTCCGCGCCTATATTTTCGACGTAAGGCGCGAAACCCGCGGGCCGCAGATTTTCCTCTCCCGCACCCATCCGCAATTCATGGCAAAGCTGTTCGCGCAGGAAGTGCCGGAAATTTATGACGGCATCGTCGAGATCAAGGCGGTGGCCCGCGATCCCGGGTCGCGTGCCAAAATCGGCGTGATTTCACGGGATTCGTCGGTCGATCCGGTCGGCGCCTGCGTCGGCATGCGCGGCTCGCGCGTGCAGGCCGTGGTCAACGAATTGCAGGGCGAGAAGATCGATATCATTCCGTGGTCGCCCGATATCGCAACCTTCGTCGTCAACGCGCTGGCGCCCGCCGAAGTCGCCAAGGTCGTGATCGACGAGGACCGCGAACGCATCGAAGTCGTGGTCCCCGACACCAACAACCAGCTGTCGCTGGCAATCGGGCGGCGCGGACAGAATGTGCGTCTCGCTTCGCAATTGACCGGCTGGGACATCGACATTCTCACCGAACAGGAAGAATCCGAGCGCCGCCAGGCCGATTTCGAGAACTCCACGCGGGTGTTCATGGAATCGCTGAACGTTGATGAAGTCGTCGGCCAATTGCTGGCCTCGGAAGGTTTCACCTCGGTGGAAGAGCTGGCGCTGGTCGACGTCAAGGAACTGGCCGGTATTGAAGGCTTCGACGAAGAAACCGCGAATGAATTGCAGAGCCGGGCCCGTGAATATCTGGAACAGCTCGAAACCGAACTGGAAAACAAACGTAAGGAACTCGGCGTGGAAGATGCTTTGAAGACGGTGCCCGGCGTCACCTCGAAGATGCTGGTGAAATTCGGCGAGAACGACATCAAGACCGTCGAGGATCTCGCCGGTTGCGCCACCGACGACCTGGTCGGCTGGACCGAGCGCAAGGAAGGCGGCGAGCCGATCAAGTATCCCGGCATTCTCGATCCCAATGAAACCTCACGCGACGATGCGGAGCACATGATCATGCAGGCGCGCGTCATTGCCGGCTGGATCACCGAGGCCGATCTCGTCAAAAAGACCGAGGAAACCGGGGCCGCCGAAGACCAGCCGGTTTAGCGCGTGTTCTTCGAAATTGGATACCGGGTCTGCGCCCCGACCATGCGCTGATGTTAGGAGCTGTGTCACAGGTATGCTTGCTTTGGCTGACCCCGATCTCGACAACGGACCGCGGACCGACAGGTCCGCGACGATGCGGATGTGCGCGGTCACGCGGCAGGTGCGGCCGATCGACGAACTGATCCGGTTTGTCGTCTCGCCTTCCGGCGAGGCGGTCCCGGATTTGAAGCGCAAGCTCCCGGGCCGTGGCCTGTGGGTTTCCGCATCGCACCGGACCGTTGCGGAGGCGGCCCGCCGTAACCATTTCAGCAAGGGGTTCAAGCGCGACGTGCGCGCCGCGGCAACCCTGGCGGCCGACACCGAAGCCTTGCTGGTCCGCAGCGTGGTGGAGGCGCTCGCCATGGCCGCCAAGGCCGGCCAGGTGGTCTCCGGTTTCAGCAAGGTCGAGGGCGCTCTCGGGCAGCGGCAGGCTCAGGTCCTGATCCATGCCTGCGATGGCGCGGCGGACGGAATCCGCAAATTAGACGCCGTCGCCCGGCAAAATGCCCCGATTGGCGACGAATCGCGCGAATTTCCGGTCGTCCGGGCGTTGACATCCGAACAATTGGATTTGGCACTAGGCCGGTCAAATGTGGTACATGCTGCGCTGCTCGCGGGCCCGGCGAGCAAAACGTTTCTGTCGCGCAGCCATATCCTGGTTCGATACCGGATGGCCGATGACGACAAGACCGCCGGTAATGCGGCCGAGAATTCGCCGATACAGAATGTGCGGAAACGCACAACGCAACAAGATTAGGACTGCTGAATGGTTGATACGAAATCGCCTGGCGACAAGACATTGAGTGTCCCGGCCAAGACCTTGACGCTCAAGCCACGCGTCGAGCAGGGCACCGTGCGCCAGAGCTTCAGCCACGGCCGCACCAAGCAGGTCGTGGTCGAAAAGCGGGGCAAGCGCCGCATTGGCGGCGATGCGCCCGCGACCGATGCACCGCACACACCGGAGCCGGTGGTCGCCAAGGCGGCGCCCGCCAAGGCGCCAATGACCCGTGCCGCCACGCCGTCGACCCCGGCACGCGGCGGTTCGGGCGTCGTGCTGCGGACGCTGACCGAGGACGAACGCACCGCACGCGCCAGCGCGCTGGCCGATGCCAAGGTTCGCGACGTCGAGGAGCGCCGGCTCGCGGAAGAGGAAGCCAAGCGCCGCAACAGCCGCGAAGGCATCGAGCAGGCCGAGCGTGAAGCCGCCGAAGCCCGCCGCAAGGCCGAGGAAGAACGTCACCGGCTTGATGAGGAAGCCAAGCGCAAGGCCGAACTCGAAGCCAAGAAGCGTTTCGGCGAAGCCGAAGCGAAGACCGCGGCCGCCGCCCGCCCCGCCGCCGCCGTTCTGCCCACCGCGCGCGCTCCCGGCGTGGCCGCCGATATTACCGACGAGGACGAAGGTCCGCGGCAGATCCGCCGTGGCCCCGGCGGCGTGGCCCGTCCCGCGACACCGCCAAAGACAACCGCCAAGCCGGCGCCGGCGAAACAGCGCGGACGCCTGACGCTGGTGACCGCGCTCAATGCCGACGACGTACGCGAGCGCTCGATCGCTTCATTCCGCCGCCGTACCCAGCGCTTGAAGGGGCATCAATCGAACGAGCCGAAAGAAAAGCTCATTCGCGAAGTGGTGATCCCGGAAGCCATCAATATCCAGGAACTCGCCAACCGCATGTCCGAGCGGGCGGTCGACGTCATCCGGCTCTTGATGAAGCAGGGCGCGATGCACAAGATCACCGACGTGATCGACGCCGATACCGCGCAGTTGATCGCCGAGGAACTCGGTCACACCGTCAAGCGCGTGGCCGCCTCCGACGTCGAGGAAGGCCTGTTCGATAGCGTCGACGATTCGACCGACGTCGAGCCGCGTTCGCCGGTAGTGACCGTGATGGGCCACGTCGATCACGGCAAGACCTCGCTGCTCGATGCGCTTCGCCACGCCAACGTGGTCTCTGGTGAGGCCGGTGGCATCACCCAGCATATCGGGGCCTATCAGGTGACCTCGCCCGAGAGCGGCAAGAAAATCACCTTCATCGACACCCCGGGCCATGCCGCGTTCACCGCGATGCGCGCGCGCGGCGCCAAGGTGACGGATATCGTGATCCTCGTGGTGGCGGCGGATGACGGCGTCATGCCGCAGACCATCGAGGCCATCAATCACGCCAAGGCGGCGAAGGTCCCGATGATCATCGCCATCAACAAGATCGACAAGCCCGACGCCAAGCCGGAGCGCGTGCGCACCGAACTGCTGCAATACGAAGTGCAGGTCGAATCGATGGGCGGCGATGTGGTCGACGTCGAGGTCTCCGCCAAGAACAAGACCAATCTCGACAAGCTGCTGGAAATGGTAGCGCTGCAGGCCGAACTGCTCGACCTCAAGACCAATGTCTCGCGGCCCGCCGAAGGCACCGTGATCGAGGCCAAGCTCGATCGCGGCCGCGGTCCGGTGGCCACCGTGCTGGTTCAGCGCGGCACGCTGCGGGTCGGCGACATCGTCGTGGCCGGCGCCGAAATGGGCCGCGTCCGCGCCCTGATCAACGACCAGGGCGAAACCATTGACGAGGCCGGACCTTCGGTACCGGTCGAGGTGCTCGGTTTCAACGGCCCGCCGGAAGCCGGCGACCGTCTCGCGGTGGTCGAGAACGAAGCCCGCGCCCGCGAAGTCACCAGCTACCGCGCCCATCAGAAGCGCGAGAACGCCGCCGCCAGCATTTCCGGCATGCGCGGCTCGCTCGAGCAGATGATGTCGCAGCTCAAGACCACGGGCCGCAAGGATTTCCCGCTGATCATCAAGGCCGACGTGCAGGGCTCGCTGGAGGCGATCCTCGGATCGCTCGAAAAGCTCGGCACCGACGAGGTGATGGCGAGAATCCTGCACGCCGGCGTCGGCGGCATCAGCGAATCCGACGTCACGCTGGCGGAAGGCTTCAACGCCGCCATCATCGGCTTCAACGTGCGCGCCCACAAGGAGGCCGCGGCCGCCGCCAAGCGCAACGGCATCGAAATCCGCTACTACAACATCATCTACGATCTGGTGGATGACGTGAAGAAGGCGATGTCCGGCCTGCTGGCGCCGACGCTGCGCGAGACCATGCTGGGCAACGCCTTGATCCTGGAAGTGTTCAACATCTCCAAGGTCGGCAAGGTCGCGGGTTGCCGGGTCACCGACGGGTCGGTGGAACGCGGCGCCAATGTCCGCCTGATCCGCGACAACGTCGTGGTGCATGAAGGCAAGCTGTCGACGCTGAAGCGCTTCAAGGACGAAGTGAAGGAAGTTGCATCCGGCCAGGAATGCGGCATGGCGTTTGAGAACTACGGCGACATGCGTGCCGGCGACGTCATCGAGTGTTATCGCGTGGAGACGATCCAGCGCTCTCTGTAAGTCCAAATCTTGCAGGAAGTTCTGCCTGCTTCATCCGTCGAGCCGAGGCCATTTGGTCGCGGCTCGGGATGAAGACCAAACCCTGATCCTGATGGCTAAGGAGCGCGGCCTTTTTGGCTCGCGCGTCTCGCGCCATCAGGCCATTGAGAAGACGACAATGCCCAGCCATCACAAAAAGGCTTCCGCCCCTGGCGGTTCGCAGCGCCAGTTGCGCGTCGGCGAAATCGTGCGGCATGCCATCGCGGAGATTCTTTCGCAGGGTGGCGTGCATGATCCCGATCTCGAGGGCCACATCATCACCGTGCCGGAGGTGCGGATGTCGCCGGATCTCAAACTCGCAACCGTCTATGTCATGCCGCTCGGCGGCCACGACACCGACAAGGTGATCGCGGCACTGGAGCGCAACAAGAAGTTCCTGCGCGGCGAGACCGCGCGGCGCGTTAACTTAAAATTTGCACCTGATATTCGCTTCCGCGTTGACGAACGATTCGATGAAGCGGAACGAATAGAGAAATTATTGAGAACACCCGCGGTGCTAAGAGACATCGCACCTGATCCGCAAGATTCGGAAGAGTAACCTGATGATCGTGACCACCGTAACCAGCGTGATCGAGCAGCCGATCGGCGATTCGGACAACGCTGCAAAAAATATTTCTCCAGCTGCGCATCACGATCAAAATCGTGGCCGCAGTGGCAAGCAATCGCGCCAGCAGCCGCGGCGCGACAAGCGCGATGTTCACGGCTGGGTCGTGCTCGACAAGCCGATCGGCATGACCTCGACCCATGCGGTTGCGGTCGTGAAGCGGCTGTTCCAGGCCAAGCGCGCGGGCCATGCCGGCACGCTCGATCCGCTCGCCTCCGGCGGCCTGCCGATCGCGATGGGCGAAGCCACCAAAACCGTTCCGTTCGTGATGGACGGCCGCAAGCGCTATCGCTTCACGGTATGCTGGGGCGAGGAACGGGATACCGACGATACCGAGGGCCGCATCACCCAGACCAGCGAGACCAGGCCCTCCGCCTCCGCGATTCGCGACCTGCTGCCGCAATTTACCGGCCTGATCGAACAGACCCCGCCGCAATATTCCGCCATCAAGATCCAGGGCGAGCGGGCCTACGATCTGGCACGCGACGGCGAAATCGTCGAGTTAAAGCCCCGGCCGGTCGAGATTTATCATTTATCCCTTATAGAACAACCAGATAGCAGCCATTCCGTATTCGAGGCCGAGTGCGGCAAGGGAACCTATGTGCGAGCGCTGGCCCGCGATATCGGCCGCCTGCTCGGCTGTTACGGCCATATCTGCGCGCTGCGGCGGACGCTGGTCGGCCCGTTCGGCGAGGCGGACATGATTCCGCTGGAACAGTTGGAGGGTTTGTGCGATAGAGCCGCGTCTGGCGAGGGCAGCCTCGCCGACGCGCTTTTGCCCGTTGAGACCGCGCTGGACGACATCCCGGCACTGGCCGTCACACGGGCTGATGCGGCAAGGCTCCATCGGGGCCAAGCCGTTTTGTTGCGCGGACGGGATGCGCCCAATTGTAGCGGCACAGTCTATGTCACGGTGGCAGGCCGGCTTCTGGCCCTCGCCGAAATTGGCAATGGCGAACTCATCCCCAAGCGCGTGTTCAACCTGACCGGACTGACCGCCAGTTCCGGCCGCAACGAAAGTGTTTGACGATGTCGATTACCGCAGAACGCAAAGCGGAAGTCATCAAGACGAATGCCAACAAGGCCGGCGATACCGGCTCGCCCGAGGTTCAGGTCGCGATCCTGTCGGAACGCATCAATAACCTCACCGGACATTTCAAATCCCACGTGAAAGACAATCATTCGCGTCGGGGGCTTTTGAAAATGGTCGCAACACGCCGTTCGCTTCTCGATTACATCAAGAGGAAAGACGAGGCGCGTTACAAGGCATTGCTCGAAAAGCATAACATTCGCCGCTGAGCAAAAGTTCGCGCGCGCATTTTGCGCGCGCGTTTTCGCATGATCCGGAAAAGCGTTTTCCGGTTTTCCGATCAGGATCATGCGTCCACCAGCGCGCGGGCTTTGAAATGTCCGCGCGGCGTGTCCAGCAGCAATCCGGCAGCTGGGCGTAACGGGTAAGATGCCCGTACCATCGGAAGGATGGACGCCATTCGAAACATAGAGACCATGGCAGGATCGCCGGACGCAGGGACCGCGACATTGTCGCACCCAGCGTCTCGCAATCTTGCGCATGGTCTTTGCGTTTCAGGTGTCTGCCTTTCGTGAACCCATGAAAGAAGACCGCAATGTTCAAAATTCATTCAGTCGAGATCGACTGGGGTGGCCGTCCTCTCAGGCTTGAAACCGGCAAGATCGCCCGGCAAGCCGACGGCGCCGTGCTCGCGACCTATGGCGAGACTGTTGTGCTCGCCACCGTGGTCGCCGCGAAATCGCCCCGGGAAGGCGTCGACTTCCTGCCCTTGACCGTCGACTACATCGAAAAGACCTATGCCGCGGGCCGCATTCCCGGCGGCTATTTCAAGCGCGAGGGCCGGCCCACCGAAAAGGAAACGCTGGTCTCCCGTTTGATCGACCGCCCGATCCGTCCGCTGTTCGTCGAGGGTTGGCGCAACGAGACCCAGGTCATCGTCACCGTGCTGTCGCATGACATGGAAAACGATCCCGACATTCTGGCACTGGTCGCTGCCTCCGCGGCGCTGACGATTTCCGGCGCCCCCTTCAAGGGCCCGATCGGTGCGGCGCGCGTCGGCTTCATCAATGACGAATACGTGCTCAACCCGACGCTCGACGAAATGGTCGAGACTCAGCTCGATCTGGTCGTCGCCGGCACCGCCGACGCCGTGCTGATGGTGGAATCGGAAGCCAAGGAGCTCAACGAAGACATCATGCTCGGCGCGGTGATGTTCGGACACCGGCATTTCCAGCCGGTGGTCAACGCCATCATCGAGCTCGCCGAAAAGGCCGCGAAAGAGCCGCGCGACGTCAAGGTCGTCGACGAAAGCGCGCTCGAAAAGGAAATGCTCGGGCTGATCGAAACCGATCTTCGGGCCGCCTACGCCATTCCGGTCAAGCAAGATCGCTACGCCGCGGTTGGCAAGGCCAAGGAAAAAGTGATGGCGCACTATTTCCCCGAAGGCCAGGAGCCGAAATACGACAAGCTGCGCATCGCCGGCGTGTTCAAGGAACTGGAAGCCAAGATCGTTCGCTGGAACATTCTCGACACCGGCAAGCGCATCGACGGCCGCGATTCCAAGACCGTGCGCCAGATCATCGCCGAAGTCGGCGTGCTGCCGCGCGCCCACGGCTCGGCGCTGTTCACCCGCGGCGAAACACAGGCGATGGTGGTTACCACGCTCGGTACCGGCGAGGATGAGCAGTACATCGACTCGCTGTCGGGCACCTACAAGGAGCAGTTCCTGCTTCACTACAACTTCCCTCCCTATTCGGTTGGTGAGACCGGACGCATGGGCGGCACCAAGCGGCGTGAAATCGGCCACGGCAAGCTCGCCTGGCGCGCGATCCATCCGGTGCTGCCGCCGCATCACGAATTCCCCTACACGGTGCGCGTCGTCTCGGAGATCACCGAGTCGAACGGATCGTCGTCGATGGCCTCGGTTTGCGGCGCCTCGCTGTCGCTGATGGATGCGGGCGTTCCGCTGAAGCGGCCGACGGCAGGCATCGCCATGGGCCTCATTCTGGAAGGCTCACGCTTCGCCGTACTGTCGGATATCCTCGGCGACGAGGATCATCTCGGCGACATGGACTTCAAGGTTGCCGGCACCGAGGTCGGCATCACCTCGCTGCAGATGGACATCAAGATCGCCGGAATCACCGAGGAGATCATGAAGGTCGCGCTCGGCCAGGCCAAGGATGGGCGCATTCACATACTTGGCGAAATGTCGAAAGCGCTGACCGCCGCGCGTGCCGAACTTGGCGAATACGCGCCGCGGATCGAGACCTTCAAGATCCCGACCGACAAGATCCGCGAAGTGATCGGCACCGGCGGCAAGGTGATCCGTGAGATCGTCGAGAAGACCGGCGCCAAGGTCAACATCGACGACGACGGCACCGTAAAGGTCGCTTCCGCCGACGGCGAATCGATCAAGGCCGCGATCAAGTGGATCAAGTCGATCGCGTCCGATCCGGAGCTCGGCCAGATCTATGACGGCACCGTCGTCAAGGTGATGGAGTTCGGTGCGTTCGTGAACTTCTTTGGCGCCAAGGACGGCCTCGTCCACATCAGCCAGCTCGCGTCGAACCGTGTGCAGAAGACCTCCGATGTCGTCAAGGAAGGCGACAAGGTCAAGGTCAAGCTGCTCGGCTTCGACGATCGCGGCAAGACGCGGTTGTCGATGAAGGCGGTCGATCAGACAACCGGTGAAGACCTCGAGGCGAAGCAGAAGGCGGACGCTCCGCGCGAAGCCGCCGGCGAGTAGTTTTTCTCAGCATTCGCGACAGCGAAAGGGCGGCCGAGAGGCCGCCCTTTTGGTATCAACCGCGACAGCGGGCGAACCGTTCTCGCGTGGACTTTTTCAATCCAACCGGCGCTGATCAAAATAAGACCGCGCTGGTCGCATAATACAGCCTGATTGATCAACCCAGGAAGTCGGCCGATATTCCTAGAAAATCGGCTGAAATTTCAAGAGCATGCGCGTCGACCGAAAACTCGGTGGTTGTCATGATCTGTCTCCTTTTAGTTGTACGAATCCCATCTAAACGCGTTCGCCGGGAGGCGCAAGCCTCTCATTAACCGCAGAACCGATAGCGGCTTCCAATCCCGATGCTACGGCGCAAATCCTTTAACTCCGTAAATGGACACCCTACTCCGGTTCAACCACTTCCCTATTGGCAGCTCAAAGGCGGTGCGACATGATGACAACCAGAAGTAGCGATGCGGCTTTGGTTTCTGCCTCTGGGGGCATGGATGTCACATATCAACTGGCTACATCTGTCCGGTTGGCACCACAAGACGCCGGCCTATGACCGAAACGTCATCGCAGGGAAACTGATCGACGACATCAAAACGCGGGCCGACTGGGACCCGAAACTCGAAAACATCGACTTAATTGCATTCACCGGCGACATCTCTTTCAGCGGCGAAACGGAGCAATTCGAGCTGGCCCATCAGCAGTTGATCGAACCCATCCGAAACATCTTCGGCACAACGGTCCCGATCTATTGCATTCCCGGCAATCACGACATTCAGCGATCGGCTTTCTCGAACATACCAGCCGAATGGGCGGGAATTCTGGCAGGCGGCACCGAAAAGAACTCCGACGTCGAACAACTCCTGCAGGACCCGGCCAAGCTTGAAATCCTTAACGGCCCCCTGAAGAATTTCTACCGCTATGCCACAAAGCAGGGCTGCAAATACGACCCGCGAAAACTCTATTTCGTGGAGACCATCGAAAAAGGCGGCCGCAAGATTGGCATCGCCTGTCTCAACACAGCCTGGCATTCGGCGCGGTTCACAATTCAGCCGGCCGGAAGCACCATAAACTCGATGATCTGGGACCGCGGGTTGTTGCGCCTCACCGAAGCGCAAATCAGCGACGCACTCAGGCAACTATCCGATGCGGACATTACTATCGCAATGATGCATCATCCGCTGCATTGGCTCGAGGAAACTGAACAGGCAAAGGCCGAGCAAATCGTCGGGCGTCATTGCCATATCGTCCTGCATGGTCACGAACACCGGCCCAACATGAGCCGCCTGTCCAACGCCTTCGGCGATACCGTTACGATCCCAGCCGGCGCTTGCTACAACCGGCGCATTCCCACCGATCCGCGCTATAGCAACGCTTACAACTTCTGTTCCCTGGATCTCGACAGCAATGTGGGCACCATTTTCCACCGCCTCTGGTCGGAAGAGAACAACGAATGGCGTGCCGACGAACGATTTTGGGCAAAGGGACGATCCCTCTTCTTCATCCAGAAGAAACAAGCATTCGAACAACAGAAAACCGCGCGCAAGGCGCTCAATCAACTTTCGAAGAATTATCTGGCATACGCCTACAAGCGGTCAGCTATCCGACACGACGTCGTGATGAAGCATGAAGCATGCACCATAGACGGCCAGATGTTTATTAAAGCGCGTGTTCGTATCCGGGTGGAGCTGCATCCCGGTGATCGCGAGCAATATCCCATCAAGTCGCTGGTCAATCCGCGCATCGTGTCGCACCCGAATCCCAATGTTAGGGCTGCTGCCCATAAGCTGATCACGCTTGTCCCGAATTCGGGTCCGCTCAAGTGGGATGACGACGACGTTCGATGCGAGGGCTACCTGGATCTCGGCCCAAAGGATCAAAATATCGAATATGATTTCGAAATGCTGGAGACGACCGATGGTCTCTACTATTTCGCTCTGCGGCGTTTCACCGAACACATGAAGTTTACGCTGATCAAGGATCCAAGGTTTGTTTACGAGGATTTGTCGTTTGGAGGGTTTCCGGCAAAAAAACGTGTCACCGACGAAATGTTCAATGCTGACATCTGGGAGACCTACGAACTCGCGATGCCCAACCAGGGCCTGCTGGTCCAGTGGTATCCGAACCTCGCTGGCGCGACGGGCTACACGACGAACGCTTCAGAGACTGTAGCAGAGTAGCTGCCCGGGTCCGCCCCAATGCCGAAAAAACGGGGTCGAGCGTGCCGGCGCGTGCTGCGGAAGATTTCTGCTGCGTTAAATGCGTAGAAATAAATAAGTACTGCGCTGTCCTGTACGCAAAGGCAAGTCTTTTAAAAAGAAGTGATTGAGCCGGCGACCCGATTGTTATGAAATACCTTCGATGGAACAAGGAAGGAACCGGCCGATGATGAAGCTCTATTGGTCACCGCGATCACGTTCGTTTTCGACGCTATGGCTGATGGAAGAAACCGGGCAGCCTTATGAGCGGGTGTTGACCGATATTTCGACCGGGGCGCAGAAAGCGCCCGAATATCTGGCGATCAATCCGATGGGGAAGGTTCCTGCGCTGCAAGACGGCGACGCGACGCTGGCGGAAGCCGCCGCGATCTGCGCCTACGTCGCCGAACGCTATCCCGAGGCGAAATTGGCGCCGCCATTGGGCGATCCGTTGCGCGCCAAATATCTTTACTGGCTGTTCTTCGCGCCGGGCTGCATCGAACCCGCGATGGTGCAGGTCGCGACCAAGATCGAGATAAATCCCACTGCCGCCGGCTGGGGCGACGCGCAGCGCGTGTTCGATGTGCTCGACGCCGCGCTGGCGAAAGGCCCGTGGCTTCTTGGCGAAAGCTTCTCGGCCGCCGATATCGCCATTGGATCGGGGCTGAATTTCGCGGTGCGGCTGTTCAAAATGGTGCCGTCACGCCCGTCATTCGACCGCTACATCGATCGCTGCGCGGCACGGCCGGCGTTCCAGCGTGCCGGCGTGCTCGCGGCGGGGTAAGGCCAGAGTCGTCTTAGCCGGCGGCTTCGTCCGCCTTCAAATGATCGGGGTGCGGCATCAGGACGATGTTGTAGCCGCAATCAACGTAGTGAATCTCACCGGTGACGCCGGTCGACAGATCCGACAGCAAATACAGCGCGGAGCCGCCGAGTTCATCAAGCGTAACGCCGCGCCCGAGCGGGGAATGCTTTTGCTGGAACGCGAACATGGCACGGGAATCGCCGATCCCCGACCCCGCCAGTGTCCGTACCGGACCTGCCGAAATCGCGTTGACGCGAATGCCGGTCGAGCCAAAATCCGCCGCGAGGTAGCGAACGCTTGCTTCCAGCGCGGCCTTGACCACGCCCATCACATTGTAGTTCGGCATCACCTTCATGGAGCCGCCGAAGGTGAGCGTCAGGATCGAGCCGCCATCTGGCATCAGGTCGGCGGCACGCTTGGCGACTTCGGTCAGGGAGAAGCAGGAGATCACCATGGTGCGCGAAAAATTAGCCCGGGTCGTATCGGCATAGCGGCCCCTGAGTTCATTCTTGTCGGTGAAGCCGATGGCGTGCACCACGAAGTCCAGGCGTCCCCATTCTTCGCGCAATGTCGCGAACACCTGATCGACGCTGGCTGCATCTTCGACGTCGCACGGCAGCACCAGATCGACATTGATCGATTGCGCCAGCGGCTTGACCCGCTTGCCCAGCGCCTCGCCCTGATAGGTAAAGGCCATCTCGGCGCCGTGCGCAGCCAATACCCTGGCGATGCCCCAGGCGATCGAATGATCATTGGCAACGCCCATGATCAGTCCGCGCTTGCCCTTCATCAGTTCGTTCATCGTCCGTGTGCTCTCTTTCGTCATGCCCGCGCGGGTGACCTGCCTTGCGCAGACGACTATGCCCGGCCATGACGGTGAATTGAGGTAGTCAGTTCGCTGGCTATCTCACGCATCCATCCGCTTGAACACCAAGGTGGCGTTGGTGCCGCCGAACCCGAAGGAATTCGAAAGCACGGTGCCGAGCTTGGCATTGTCGATGCGCTTGCGCACAATCGGCATGTCGGCAAATACCGGATCGAGCTCGGTGATGTTGGCGCTTTCACAGATAAAACCATTGTTCATCATCAACAGCGAATAGATCGCTTCCTGAACGCCGGTGGCGCCGAGCGAGTGTCCGGTCAGCGCCTTGGTCGCGGAAATCGGCGGGCATTTGTCGCCAACCCCGAACACCTTGCGGATCGCCGCGATTTCCGGAGGATCGCCGGCTGGCGTCGAGGTTGCATGCGGATTGATGTAGTCGACCTTGGTATCGACCGTCGCCATCGCCATTTTCATGCAGCGTTCGGCGCCCTCGCCCGATGGCGCGACCATGTCGTAGCCGTCGGAGGTGGCGCCATAGCCGACGATTTCGCCGTAAATCCGCGCCCCGCGTGCCTTGGCATGCTCAAGCTCTTCGAGCACGACCACCCCGGCGCCGCCTGCGATTACAAATCCGTCGCGGCTGACGTCGTAGGGGCGCGAAGCCGTCGCGGGGGTAGCGTTGTATTTCGACGACATCGCGCCCATCGCGTCGAACAGCACCGACAGCGACCAGTCGAGTTCCTCGCATCCGCCGGCGAAGACGATGTCCTGCTTGCCGATCTGGATGGTCTCGTAGGCATTGCCGATGCAATGGTTCGAGGTGGCGCAGGCCGACGAGATCGAATAGTTCACGCCCTTGATCTTGAACCAGGTGGCGAGCGTCGCGGACGCCGTGGACGACATCGCCTTCGGCACGGCAAACGGCCCAACCCGTTTCGGCCCCTTGCTCCGGGTGGTATCGGCTGCTTCCACGATAGTGCGGGCCGACGGACCACCGGAGCCCATGATAATACCGGTGCGTTCGTTCGAAACCTCGGTGGGCTCGAGGCCGGAATCCTGGATCGCCTGCTCCATCGCGATGTGATTCCACGCAGCACCTTCGCCGAGAAATCGCATCGCGCGCCGGTCGATGACGTCAGCCGGATTAAGCGTCGGCGCGCCCTGCACCTGCGACCTGAAGCCGAGCTCGGCATATTTTTGCGCGCGCGTGATTCCGGACTTCGCCTCGTGAAGACTCGCAAGCACTTCCTGGGTGTTGTTTCCGATGGATGAAACGATGCCCATCCCCGTGATGACAACCCGCCTCATGATCGCCTCGCCCTGTCATTTCGTTTTTGCATAGCGCTTTTGTGTGAAGGCCATTGTCGAGGCGACGCCGCCTCGTCGGCCGGAGCCAATAACCTATGCTCCGGGCTGCGGTGCGGAATCCTGCTTGAACAGCCCGACCTTCAAATCCTTCGCCCGATAGATAATCTCGTCATCGGCCGAAAGCCACCCGTCGGCGATGCCCAACACGAGCTTTAAACGCATCACGCGTTTGATGTCGATGTTGTACACAATCTTGCGAACGTTCGGCATCACCTGGCCGGCAAGTTTCAGCTCACCGAGGCCCAGCGCCCGGCCACGTCCCTCGCCGCCAGTCCATCCCAGAAAGAAGCCAACCATCTGCCAGAGCGCGTCGAGGCCCAGGCACCCCGGCATGACGGGATCGCCCTTGAAGTGGCAGCCAAAGAACCAAAGGTCCGGATTTACATCGAGCTCGGCCCGGATCAATCCCTTGCCGTATTCTCCGCCGGTCTCGGAAATTTCGCTGATGCGGTCGAACATCAGCATCGGCGGCAGCGGCAGTTGCGCATTCCCCGGGCCAAACAATTCCCCGCGGCCGCACGCCAGCAAATCCTCGTATTCGTAACCGCCGCGCCGATCCAGCATAATGCCAGCCTCTTTCAAATTCCCGAATGGAACGTTTTGGAGCTAGATGAACCCGTTTCGCATCGAAAGCGTGCCAATTTCGTTGATTGGCGCGAATACCGCAGGTCAGGATGCCCCGTGGCAACCCGCGCTCGCTTCTGCCCAAATCGCACAAGCGGGTCCGGGCGCTCTCTATCATAGGCTCCCCAGCCCGCAAAGCACCCCGGCAGGGTAAAACGCCGCATCCGCATCACCTGATTACCTTAACCTTGGGGCGGTTCTAGTTGCGAAAAACTTGCATCTAACGCGTTTCCTTCTTATATTCACTGCAACAGAGCTGAGATGATGAGCGTGGTGCCTGAAGTGGAAATGAGCGACGACGCCTCGATTTTGAAAGATGACGCGATCATGGCCCGCGGGGCGGGACGGCAACCTGCGCTGACCGGCTGTCCCTGGCACGACGTCAATGAAATGCTGCAGGCGGCCGGCTTGCGCCCGACCCGTCAACGGATGGCGCTGGGCTGGCTGCTGTTCGGCAAGGGTGCGCGCCACCTCACCGCGGAAATGCTTTACGAGGAAGCCACTCTCGCCAAGGTCCCGGTGTCGCTTGCTACGGTCTACAATACGCTCAATCAGCTAACCGATGCGGGCTTGCTGCGTCAGGTCAGCGTCGACGGCACCAAGACCTATTTCGACACCAACGTGTCGACGCATCATCATTTCTATCTCGAAAACAGTCACGAACTGATCGACATCCAGGATCCAAACCTGGTGTTGCAGAAAATGCCGGAAGTGCCCGAAGGCTACGAGATCGCCCGGGTCGACATGGTCGTGCGATTGCGCAAGAAGCGCTGAGCTAATCGACCTTCTCGTCGGCGTAGACGCCCCACAGCCGTTGCTGTTCGATCCAGCCGTCAAAGCCCTCGCCGTTAACATGGCACCAGCCTTGCGAGCAGCGCTTGACCTGGGCCACGACGCCGGCCTGCAGGCGGGCGGCGATGGCGCTGGCTTGATCCGCACGATCATAGAGCGGCGCGAGTTCGTCCTTGGTCTTCATAGTGACGACCGCGGTCCGGCGACCCGACAGCAGCGAGTGATAGACCCAGCCTTCCGCACCCTCGGAATCCCTCACCCGGCGCCAATTCTCGAATTCGGCGGTGATCTCGACCGGCAGCCCCGAGCGGGTGTAGACCCAGGCAACGTCGTTGTCCTTGGTCGGGCCGGCCCTGACATTCACATGATCGGATTTGAGGCTGACATAACGCGGCACCGGCAAGCCGCTGGCGGCGACAGCCGAATCCTTTGCCGCGAATGCTTGGCCGACCGACGCGCCTAGCAACAGACCTGCGAGCCCGACCACGGAACCAAAACGCCCCAACGCCATCAACCGCTCTCCCGCCGAGATACCAACTCAAATTCTTCGAGCTGAAGCGCCGACGCGCCCCGCTTTCAACGCCCCTGCAACTCGCCCCGATTGCCCTCGCCTGTCATTTCGGGGTTCTTGTCTTGGCCCGGCCTTCTGCTAGAGAGGACGGAACGCCAAGAACCAAGACGAAACCCGAGCGTCTCCCGGGAAATCCAGGAGGAGTATCGGGAGAACCCAAGGAAACGCAGGGACTGCACGCTGGCGCAGTGTCGAACAACCGGGTTAATGAGGCCTGAACGGCGACGCCACTGCGAACTAAAAGCCCATGAGAGCAGGACATGTCGGTTAAGAAGAAGCCTCTCGTTGTCGTCACACGCAAGCTGCCGGACTCGATCGAGACCCGCATGCGCGAGCTGTTCGACGCTCAGCTCAATCTCGACGATAGACCTTTAACACCGGAGCAGATCGCCGACGCGGTCCGTTCCGCCGATATCCTGGTACCTACCGTCACCGATGTGATCACCGAAGATCTCCTCAAGCAGCCCGATTGCAAGTTGAAGCTGATCGCCAATTTCGGCAACGGCGTCGATAATATCGATGTCGTCGCAGCCCACGCGCGCGGCATCACGGTGACCAATACGCCGAAGGTTCTGACCGAAGACACCGCCGACATGACCATGGCGCTGATCCTGGCGGTGCCAAGGCGGTTGATCGAAGGCGCTTCCATCCTTACCGACGGCAAGAACTGGCCCGGCTGGTCGCCGACCTGGATGCTCGGCCATCGCATCGGCGGCAAGCGGCTCGGCATCATCGGCATGGGCCGTATCGGCCAGGCGGTGGCGCGCCGGGCGCACGCCTTCGGCCTGCAAATTCATTACCACAATCGCCGCCCCGTCGCGCCGCGCATCGCCGACGAACTGGGCGCGACCTATTGGGAAAGCCTCGACCAGATGCTGGCGCGGATGGACATCATCTCGGTGAATTGTCCGCACACACCAGCCACGTTTCATTTGCTCTCGGCGCGGCGGCTGAAACTGATCCGCAAAGACGCCTACATCGTCAACACCGCGCGGGGCGAGGTGATCGACGAGGAAACGCTGACCAAGCTGATCGAAACCGGCGAGATCGCCGGTGCCGGCCTCGACGTGTTCGAGCATGAGCCTGCGGTCAATCCTAAACTGGTGCGGCTCGCGAAGGCCGGCAAGGTCACCCTGCTGCCGCATATGGGCTCGGCTACGATCGAGGGCCGCGTCGAGATGGGCGAAAAGGTGATCATCAACATCCGAACCTTCCTTGACAATCACAAGCCGCCGGACCGCGTGCTGCCGAGCATGCTGTGAGGGCTTAAAGCCCTTGAGAGAGCATGATCTCCGCGCAAACGCTTCGCATTTGCCGCGGGGAAAAACCGGTACTCACTTTTCCGGATCATGCCCCCTCCCCGCGGTAGGGGCATTCAGCGATGTCCGCTCAGATCGGTGATGACAAGCGCATCGCCGTTCAATGGGTTCAACGGATCGCGCGCGTAGCGTAGCGTCTCGAACCGCATCGCGCGGGCGTCCACCATCAATAGCCGCCCGACCAGGCCTTCCCCGAAGCCGACGATTTCCCTAATCGCTTCCAGCGCCATCATCGATCCCAGCACGCCCGCAAGCGCGCCCAGCACGCCGGCCTCGGCGCAGGCCGGCACCGTGCCCGGCGGCGGCGGCTCTGGAAACAGGCATCGATAGGTTGGATTGAACTGGCCTTCGGCGTTGCGCTCATGCGCGCGAATCGTGGTCAACGATCCGTCGAACACGCCGAGTGCTGCCGTGATCAGAGGTTTGCCGGCCAGGAAGCAGGCGTCGGACACCAGATAGCGGGTTTCGAAATTATCGGATCCGTCGAGCACCAGATCGTAGCCGCCGATCAACGTCATCGCATTGTCGACGTCGAGCCGCGTGGCGTGGGCCGCAAATCTGACGTGAGGGTTGATGGCGTGAATACGCTCCGCGGCGCTGTCGACCTTGCGCCGATCGATGTCCAGCGTGGCGTGAATGATCTGACGCTGGAGATTGGACAGCGACACGACGTCGTCATCGACCACGCCGAGCGCGCCGACACCCGCCGCGGCGAGATACATCAGCGCCGGCGCCCCGAGGCCGCCCGCCCCGATCACCAGCACCGATGCTTCCTTCAACGCGGTCTGGCCGGGACCGCCGACCTCGCGCAGTACGATATGGCGGGCATATCGTTCGAGTTCGTCGGCGCTCAGCATGGTGTGGTGATGTCCTGATTATCCGGCATCGTTTTGTACCATGTGCTGCGGTCTCCATCGGGTCGAACTGGCTTGAACCATCGCGCAGTTGTTGCCGACCAAGCAGATGTGCTTAATTGCCGGCACGTCAATGATCCCTGGACATCAAGGCTTGTCATGAAATCGATGCTGACAGCAACATTGATATTCGTGGCCGCGGGAGCTTCCGCCCAAGCCCAGATGACGCCGCCATCCACCGTGGGCGCCAAGCCTAAACCAGTGACGACCATTCCAATCAGGCCAGGGCTGCAAACGCCGGCCGATACCGCCAACGCGATGGCGCAGGGGGAGCGTCTGGCGATCCAGTCGGACCTGGCCTGGGTTGGCCAATACAACGGCGCTATCACCGGCGAGGTCAGCGAGCGCATGGTGGCTGCCATCAAGGAGTTTCAGAAAGGCCGGGGCGGCAAACAGACCGGCGTGCTCAATCCGCAGGAGCGCGGCGTGCTCGCCGAAACCGCGAAGCGCCGGCAGGACAATGTCGGCTGGAAAATCGTCACCGATCCCGGTACCGGCGTGCGGCTTGGCGTGCCGAGCAAATTGGTACCGCAGCAATCGAGCGACGCCGACGGCGCCAAATGGAGTTCCCCCACCGGGACCATCCAGATTCAACTAGCGCGGCGCAAGGAAGCCAACCCCACCACGGCGAAACTGGCCGAGCGGGAAAAGAAAGACCCTCCCGGACGCACCATTGACTACACCGTGGTGAAGCCCGATTTCTTTGTGCTGTCGGGCATGCAGGGCCTGAAGAAATTCTATCTGCGCGGAACATTTAAAGGCGACGAAGTCCGCGTCCTCACCATCCTTTACGACCAGGCCACCGAGGGCACCGTGGAGCCGGTGGTGATCGCGATGTCGAGCGCGTTCAATCCGTTTCCGTCCGGCGCCCAGATCGCGGGGCCGCCGCCGCGCAAGACCGTCGAATATGGTACCGGTGTGGTCGTCAGCGACGACGGCGCGATCGTTGCCGACCGCGAGGTCACCGATGGCTGCCTCGCGATCACGATTGCCGGCTACGGCCATGCCGATCGCGTCGCCGAGGACAAGGACCGCGATCTCGCTTTGCTGCGCATTTACGGCGCGCGCGGATTGAAGCCGCTCGGCCTGACCAGTGGTGCGACAAAATCCAGCGTGGAACTCACAGGAATTGCCGATCCGCAAAATCAGGGTGGTGGTGCCGCCGCAAGCAGCGTCAAAGCTTCGGTTGTCCAAGTCGGCAGCAACAACGACCTCGCATTGTCGCCGACGCCGGCGATTGGCTTTGCCGGCGCGGCCGCAATTGACGCCGACGGAAAGTTCGCCGGCATCGCGCTGCTGAAGCCCGTGATTGTCGCCGGGCCGCCGAATGTCGCGCCCCCAGCGCTGGCGGCGCTGGCGCCGGCCGATACGGTACGCGAATTTCTCAAAGCCAATGGCGTGAATGCGACCGACGGATCCTCGGACGCCAGAACATCAGTGGTACGTGTGATCTGCGTACGTAAGTAGCGCAACTAGTCCCAACATAGGTCATGTTCTGGGAATTCGAAGGCTGCTGTCCCCAAGGTGCGGGCGTGTGCTGTTGCTACCAGCCCCAGCCTGAACCACCTCGGTATCCCCGAGAGGGCAACGGCGCAATGAGGTAGGGCCTTCCGCCATAAATGATGGGCGACGCAGGCTCTTCGTCCACTCCCTCTGCGTCGGTAACCATCGACCCGCGTGGTGGCGGCCGCACCGCGCCCATGCCGACATTCTGCGCGATGATGTAGCCGTCTCGCCCGTCAAAGGAGGTCCGGCACCATCCTTTGGTGCACTTGCCAACCTCGACCGTGGTCCCCTTTGGGATGAGGGTTAGTACCGGGCTTTCCATGCCCGGGGATTTCCGTAAGTTGGTATCCCCGATGGTGGCGATCGGCGTGGCCATCGCGCATCCCGCCGACAGCGCAGCGAAAATGACGGCTGATGCCGCGATCCGTACCACGCTCATGACCGTCCTCTTTTGTGCTTCCATGGTTTCGCAGGCCGCCCGGCGATTTAACTCCAGGTGCGACCTTGCGTTCAAAACTCTGGGGCTAAAAGGCCGCAAGCAATTCGTAATCTTTGCATCATCACGCCAGACCGAAGCGAATACCCGCGCGTGCCAACCCTCCGGCAAGACCGATCGGCGTGCCATCCGCGCGCCAGCATGCAGCGCCCGTCAGTGAGCCGTCCGCATGAAACTGGATCGCATTCATACCTCCGGCCACGGTCGGCACCGCCATGACCTCATGACCCAGCGCTACCAGAGTCGCGCGCACGCCATCCGGAACCGCCAATTCCACTTCGAGCGCATTACCTTCGGTCCAGACGCGCGGCGCTTCAACCGCTTCCTGCAAGCCCATGCCGTGATCGATCAGATTGACAAGCGCCTGTAACGCGCTCGGAAAAATCCGCTTTCCCCCCGGCAGGCCGAGCGCATAGACCAGTCTGCCATGACGCAGTGCCATCATCGGCGACATCGAGGTGGTCACGCGCTTGCCCGGCGCCAGCGACAGCGCGTGGCCGGGCCGCGGATCGTAAAGATTCATGTAGTTGTTCGGCACCGTGCCAAGGCCAGGGATCAAAAACTTCGCGCCGAAGAGATTGTTGATGGTCTGCGTGGTCGCAACCACGTTTCCCATCGAATCGGCCACGGTCATGTGCGTGGTGTGTGCGCCTTCGCGCTGCTGCACGGCCGCGGCCCAGTGTTGCGCGCGTTTGAAATCGATCACTCCGCGGCGTTCACTGGCATAATCCTTCGAGATCAGCCGCTCCACCGGGACCTTGATAAAATCCGGATCGCCGCTTGCCGCGGCACGGTCCGCAAAGGCGATTTTCAGCACCTCCGCCAGGACATGGATCATCTCGGCGGTGCCGAACCCCATCGCGGCCATGTCGTAGCCCTCGAGAATATTCAGCATCTGCGCGATGTGAACACCGGAGGCCGCGGGCGGCGGCGGGCCGAGGATTTCCCAGCCGCGATAGTCTGACCGGATCGGCGAACGCTCGACGGTTTTGTAGGAGGTGAGGTCCTTACGCGTGATGAACCCGCCATGCGCTTTCATGTAGTCGACGAGGATGTCGCCGAGCGGACCATGATAGAGCGCCGCTTCGCCGTCGCGCGCGATGGTCGCTAGCGTCTGCGCATATTCGGCTTGCACGACGCGGTCGCCGGCGTTCAGCGGCGTCCGATACGGCAGATAGATCGCGGAGATCGCCTTGTCCTTCAGCATATCCGGCGCGCCGTCGACGATGCATTCGTGCAGATAGGGCGTCACCGCAAAACCGAGCGTGGCATGCTTGATCGCGGGCTGCATGACATCGGCCAAACTCATGGTGCCGAACCTATGCAGCGTCTCGCACCAGGCCTTGAGCGAGCCGGGCACCGCGACCGCCTTCGGGCCGGTGAGATTTTCGTCGTCGACGGTATCGAACACATCGTGCGCTGCACCCGGCTTTGATCGATAGGTGTCGGGCCGAACGCTCAATGGCACGGTGCTTTGGCCGTCGATGAAGCGGTGGCTGCCGTCGGCCAGCCGGATATGCGCCATTCCGCCACCGATGATCCCGACCATCATCGGCTCGACAACGGTCAGCGTGAACAGGGTCGCGATCGCAGCGTCAATGGCGTTGCCGCCGGCGGCCAGCATCTCCATCCCCGCAGCCGAGGCCAGAGGATGATTGCTGACCACCATGCCTCGGCTGCCCGATGCCGGCTGTTTCTGGCAATCGAAAACCGTGCCTGCGCGATCGCGCCAGTTACCGGTCATGGCACTGGATTCCTTTTTCTTATTGTTGAGACTCACTTCTGGCATTTCGGGCACCAGAATGTCGAGCGCCCGTTCTGGGTAAACCGCCGCACGATTCCGCCGCAACCGGCGGTCTGGCATTTTTCGCCTTCGCGATCGTAGACCTGAAACGAGTGCTGGAAATAGCCGAGCTCGCCGGAGGTCTGGCGATGATCGCGCAGCGACGAACCGCCGGCCTTGATGGCCTGGTTCAACACCGCGTGAATCGCGGTGACCAGGCGCTTGGCGTGATCGGTCGGCTCACCCCCGGCAACGCCGCGCTGTCCAGCCTTGGTCGCCAATGTCGCCGCCAATCTTCGTGGCGACAGGTGCGAACGAAACAGCGCCTCGCAGACATAGATGTTGCCGAGACCGGCGACCACGCGCTGATCGAGCAGTGCTGCTTTCAGACTGGTCTTCTTGTTGGCGCAGGATCGCGCCAGCATGGTCGCATCGAATTCATTGCCCAGCGGCTCGGGACCGAGGCCTTTCAAAAGCGGTTCGTGTTCCAGCGCGCTGCGGACGATGATCTTCATATAGCCAAAGCGGCGCGGGTCGTTGAAGACAATGGTCGCGCCCGACGACATGTGAAACACCACATGGTCGTGGGCGCGATCCTCAGTCCGTGGATGGTGGAATTTGCCCGGCGCCTGCTCTTTACTATTCTGAATCAGTCGGAACGAACCGGACATGCCCAGATGCATCAGGAGCACGTCGCCCGACCCGAGATCGGCCAGCAGGTATTTGGCGCGACGGCCGAGACCGGTCACGGTCTGGCCCTCAAGCCGCGCGACAAAGTCGTTCTGGAACGGAAAGCGCAGGTCTTTACGCCTCGCTTCCGCTTTCAAAATCTTCGATCCCTCCATGGCTGGCTGGAGGCCACGGCGGACGGTTTCGACTTCGGGTAATTCGGGCATCGAGTGTCATTCACCTTTACGTACTGACGTGATAGCGCCATTGCGGCGGGCGCGCTATGGTCCGGCGATGGAGATAAATTGATGGACCGACCGCGGGAAACCACGCATTTCGGCTTCAGGGACGTTGCCCTGGAGGACAAGCAGACGCTGGTGAACGACGTGTTTCACAGCGTGGCCTCGCGCTACGACCTGATGAACGATTTGATGTCGATGGGCCTGCATCGGGTCTGGAAAGAGCTGATGATCAACGCGCTCAATCCGCCGCGCGGCGATCGGCCGTTTGCGCTGCTCGACGTCGCCGGCGGTACCGGCGACATTGCGTTTCGCGCCGCCAAGGCGGCGGGCCCCGGCTTTCGGGCCACGGTCTGCGACATCAATTCCGATATGCTTGGCGTCGGCCATGAGCGCGCCGCGGCACGGCATCTCGATGACCGGGTGGCGTTTGTGGAAGGCAATGCCGAGGCGCTGGCGTTCCCCGACAGCGCGTTCGACGCCTACACCATCGCGTTCGGCATCCGCAACGTGCCGCGGATCGATCTGGCGCTTGGCGAGGCATTTCGCGTGCTCAAGCCCGGCAGCCGGTTTCTGTGCCTGGAATTTTCTACCGTCGATATGCCCGGCCTCGATCGGATTTACGATCTGTTTTCGTTCAGGGTGATTCCGCCGCTCGGCCGCGCGGTAACCGGCGACGCCGAATCCTATCGCTATCTCGTCGAGTCGATCCGTCAATTTCCGAAACCGAATGCGTTTGCCGAACGGATTCGCGCCGCCGGTTTTGCGCGGGTGACCTGGCAAAGCCTCTCCGGCGGCATCGTGGCGCTGCATTCGGGCTGGCGCCTGTGATTTCTGCCATAACTCATATCGCGCGGCTGGCGCGCGCCGGGTTCGTGTTTGCGCGCGAGGGCGTATTCGGTGTCGTCGATCCGAGTCTGGTGCCGCCGCCCGGGCAACTCGCGCTTCGCCTCGCCCGGCTGATCGAGCGTCCCGGCGCCAAATCCGGTTCGCGCCTGTCGCGCGCGCTGACCCGGCTCGGACCCGCCTACCTCAAGCTCGGACAGTTCCTGGCGACGCGGCCCGATGTGGTCGGCGTGCTGATGGCGCGCGATCTGGAGAGCCTGCAGGACCGGCTGCCGCCGTTTTCGCAAAGCGAGGCCGAAGCCGCGGTCGCGACGTCGCTGGAACGCCCGGTGGCGCAGGCGTTTGCGAGCTTCGGTCCGGCGGTGGCCGCGGCGTCGATCGCCCAGGTGCATCGTGGCGAAACCGAGCGTGACGGCGTGCGCACGTCGGTCGCGGTGAAGGTGCTACGGCCCAACGTCGCCTCGCGCTTCCGTCGCGACCTTGCCGATTTTTTCTTTGTCGCGCATCAGGCGGAGACCTATTCGGCGGATGCGCGGCGGCTGCGGCTGATCGAGGTCATCAATACGATGTCGCGTTCGGTGGCGATGGAGATGGATCTGCGGCTCGAGGCTGCCGCGCTCTCGGAGATGGCGGAGAACACCCGCGACGATCCGGATTTTCGCGTGCCGATCGTGGATTGGGATCGCACCACGCATAATGTCCTGACCATGGAATGGATCGACGGCATCGCGCTGAGCGACCACGCGCGTCTAAAGGAGTCGCAAGTCGATCTGGCTGAACTCGGCCGCAAGGTGATCCAGAGTTTTCTGCGCCATGCGCTGCGCGACGGCTTCTTTCATGCCGACATGCATCCCGGCAATCTGTTCCTCGATCCTGCCGGCCGCCTCGTCGCGGTTGACTTCGGCATCATGGGCCGGCTCGGTATCAAGGAACGGCGCTTCCTCGCCGAGATTCTGCTGGGCTTCATCACGCGCGATTATCGCCGCGTCGCCGAGGTGCATTTCGAAGCCGGCTATGTGCCGCGGCATCACTCGGTCGAGAATTTTGCGCAGGCTATCCGCGCCATCGGCGAGCCGATCCACAACCGCACCGCCGAAGAAATTTCAATGGCCAAGCTGTTGACGCTGCTGCTCGAGGTCACCGGCCTGTTCGACATGCGGACCCGCCCCGAACTGATCCTGCTGCAAAAGACCATGGTGGTTGTCGAAGGCGTCGCGCGCAGCTTCGATCCAAAACTCGACATCTGGAAGGTCGCCGATCCGGTGGTGCGCGAATGGGTCGAGCGCAATCTCGGCCCGACCGGACGCGTGCAGGGCGCGATGTCCGGCGCCAGTGAGCTCGGCCGCGTGCTCGCGGGCCTGCCGGCGATCGCCGCGCGATCGGTGGCCGTGCTGGAGCAGTTGGAGACCATGACCCGCGAAGGATTGACCCTGTCGCCGGAGACGATCGCGGCAATGGGCCGGACCGAGGGCCGCAAGAGCCGGTGGCGCACCCTCGCGCTCTGGGTCATCGCCCTCACGTTTGTGGGGATCCTGGTGGCCATTCGGCAGTTGTGATTGCAATGCTTGCGCCCTATGCTAGCATTGCAATCAATTCCGACTGAGACTGCTCATGGCTAACCTCACGATCCGAAAACTCGACGATGCCATTCGGGATGCGCTGCGGCTCCGCGCGGCAAGGCACGGCCGCTCAGTCGAAGACGAGGTGCGGGTGATCCTGCGCCAGGCGTCCCAGAATAGTCCTCCCTTCGACGCGCCGGCTTCTCCGGCGGCCCAGGCCGGAACGATACATCCTGCTCGCAGCACCGGCGTGGAGCTTGCGCGCGTCACGCTGATTATAGGCGGCGGGATTGCCGCCTATAAGGCGCTGGATCTGATCCGGCGGCTGAAGGAGCGCCGGATTGACGTCCGCTGCGTGCTGACAAGAGCCGCGCAGCAATTCGTCACGCCGCTTGCCGCCAGCGCGCTGTCGAACCAGCGCAGCTTCACCGATCTGTTTGATCCCGAGAGCGAGTTCGACGCCGGCCACATCCGCCTCGCGCGCGACTGCGACCTGATCGTGGTGGCGCCCGCGACCGCCGACCTGATGGCGAAGATGGCGCAGGGTCATGCCGATGACCTCGCCAGCGCCATTTTGCTCGCGGCCAACCGCCCAATTCTGCTGGCCCCGGCGATGAACCCCTTGATGTGGAACAACGCGGCGACCCGTCGCAATGTCGACCTGCTGAAGCGCGATGGCGTTGCCATGATCGGGCCTAATGCCGGAGAAATGGCCGAGGCCGGAGAGGCCGGAATCGGCCGAATGGCGGAGCCGGTGGAAATCGCTTCCGCCGCCGAACGCTTCCTGCATCCGCCGCAACCGCGCCCGCTTGCCGGCAGGCGGGTCCTGATTACCGCCGGGCCGACCCATGAACCGATCGATCCGGTGCGCTACATCGCCAACCGGTCCTCCGGCAAACAGGGGTTTGCCATCGCCGCGGCGGCGCAAGCTGCCGGTGCTGACGTCACCCTGATCGCGGGCCCGGTTGAACTGAGCGATCCCGCCGGCGTCACGGTGAAACATGTGGAGTCCGCGCGCGACATGCTGCATCAGGTGGAAACCGCCCTTCCGGCGGACATCGCGATCTTCGCGGCCGCCGTTGCCGATTGGCGCGTTGCCCATGAAGGTGAGCAGAAGCTGAAAAAAACTGCGGCAGGGATGCCGCCATTACAGCTGGTGGAAAATCCCGACATCCTTGCGACGATCTCGAAACTGCCGAAATTGCGACCGCCGCTGGTGATCGGCTTTGCCGCCGAGACTGAAAATCTAATCGAGAATGCCAAGGCCAAGCTCGCGCGCAAGGGCTGCGACTGGATCGTCGCCAACGACGTCTCGCCGGCTTCAGGCGTGATGGGCGGCGACCGCAACACGGTTCACCTGCTGACCCGGGACACCAACAGCGTCAATGTCGATATCAGAATCAAATCCTGGCCGGTGATGACGAAAGAACAAGTCGCCACCGCTCTGGTCGCACGCATCGCCGGCATAATGGAGGGGCGAGCTTGAGCGCCACGGTCAAAGTCGAAATCCGGCAATTGCCGCACGGCGAAGGCCTGGCTTTGCCGGCCTATCAGAGCGCAGACGCCGCTGGGCTCGACCTGCTCGCCGCGGTCCCCGACAATTCGCCCGTTACGCTTTTGCCTGGGCAATACGTGCTGGTGCCAACCGCGCTAACGATCGCATTGCCTCCCGGATATGAGGCGCAGGTTCGTCCGCGTTCAGGCCTCGCATCGAAGTACGGCGTCACCGTGTTGAATGCGCCGGGCACGATCGATGCGGATTATCGCGGCGAGATCGGCGTGCTTCTGATCAATCACGGCGCCACACCGTTCCTGATCCGGCGCGGCGAGCGCATCGCGCAGATGGTGATTGCGCCCGTGGTCCGGGCGGAACTCGTTGCCGCCAACTCGCTCTCGGCGACCGATCGCGGTGGCGGCGGCTTCGGCTCGACCGGCCGCTAAGGTCAGTCAAGATACCGATTCATTTTCATAAAACCCCGCCCGGTAAAGTTTATACCGATTTTTTCACGATGCAGTTTTGCGTTCACGATCTGAACTCTTACCGGCCGACTCCCGTTGGGGATATTGTCACTCAATTCGCGAACCGAAGCGCGGTCAGCAAAAATGGATACCAGCTTGGCGTCCGATCGCTCGCCGGGCTCAGAGTCGTGCGGTTTGGGGCAAACCATGTCGTCGGGCGTGATCGTGGCGATGCGTCGGACCTTGCTGTCGTGTACCTCATTGGTGCGCGGCGGCCTATCCACGCTTGGGCTTGCCGCAATCGGCGCCCTCGCACTGGCGCCGATCGCTACGGCCAACGAATTAGCCACCGTCGAGCATTCGATTTCCACCTTCTTCGGCCTCAATCGCCAGGAAATCGCGGTGCTCGCGACGGCGCTGGCGCTGCTCGGCTTTTCGGTGGTGGCGGCGATCCTGCTGATGCGCGCCCGTGTCCGCGCGGTAAACAGCGAGACGCGGCTGCGCTCCGACATTCAAGGCCTGCAGGCCGAGGCGGATCGTTTTCGCGCGCTGTTGTTCGCAGAGCCGCAGATCTTGATCTCGTGGGCGGCGGGTGACAATCGCCCGCAAATCAGCGGCGACGTTTCGCTTCTGATGCCGCCGGATACCGCGCAATATCAACCGCAGCGCCTTCTTGCCTTCGGCACCTGGTTGCCGCCGGAACCCGCATTGCGCATGGATCATGCGGTCGACGCCTTGCGCGAGGCCGGAGAGGGCTTTCTGCTCAATCTCACCACCTCAAATGGACGGGCCTTCGAGGCGATGGGCCGGGCCATCGGCGGCCAGGCCATTGTACGGATTCGAGAACTCAGCGGCCTGCGCCGGGAACTTGCTGAAACCAATCTCCGGCACAAGGCGCTCTTGGAAGAAACCGAGATGCTTCGCGGCTTCGCAGCCGGAGCGCCCTGGCCAATCTGGACCAAGCGCGCCAAAGGCGGCCTCACCTACGCTAACGACGCTTATGCGCGGGCGACCGAGGCGGTAAATGTCGCGGATGCGATCGATCGTGACCTTGAACTGCTCAATAGTGACGACCGCACCAATATGGACCGCGCTTTGAAAGATACGGCGGCCTTTAATGCGCGGTTACCGATCGTGATCCGCGGCGAACGGCAAATCTACGACGTGCATGCGCGCAATGTCGGCGATGGTAATGTCGGTATCGCCATCGACGCCAGCGAAGCGACCGCGCTTGCGGCGGCGCTGGTCCGGATGGCGGAGGCGCACCGCCGTACCCTCGATCAATTGTCGTCCGGGGTTGCGGTGTTCGACGCCCAGCGGCGGCTGGCGTTCTACAACAATTCGTATCGCCGCTTGTGGGATCTGGACCGCGCGTTTCTCGACAATAATCCTGATGATTCGAGCGTGCTCGATCGGCTGCGCGCCGCGCGCAAACTCCCCGAGCAGCCGGATTTCAGGGCCTGGAAGGTGAAGCTGCACGAGGCCTATCGCGCAGTCGAACCCGAAAAGGACACCTGGTATCTGCCCGATGGCCGCGCGCTCAGCGTCGTCACCACACCTAATCAGGAAGGTGGCGTCACCTATCTGTTCGACAACGTGACCGAGAGCCTGGACCTGGCGCGGCGATTTGACGGCCTGATCCGGGTGCAGCGCGAAACCCTCGACAATCTCGCCGAGGCGGTCGCGGTATTCGGCAGCAACGGCCGCGCGCAATTGTTCAACCCGGCATTTGCGAAAATGTGGAAGTTGTCGCCCGAGGCGCTGCAGGAACAGCCGCATATCGAGACCGTGGAAGCCTGGTGCAAGCCGCTGTTCGATGATGCCGCGACCTGGCGGACGCTGCGCGAGGCAATTACCGCCATCGAGAACCGGGTCGAGGTGCCGCTCAAGCTTGAGCGCAAGGATGGCAGCGTGCTGGACTGCATGACCATGCCGCTGCCCGACGGCGCGACCATGCTGACATTCCAGGACATTACCGATACCGAGAATGTCGAGCGGGCGCTACGCGAGCGGAACGAGGCGCTGGAAACCGCCGACCAGATGAAGGTCGATTTCGTCCACCACGTGTCCTACGAACTGCGCTCGCCGCTGACCACCATCATCGGCTTTGCGCATTTCCTCAGCGACCCGGTCACGGGACCCTTGATGCCGAAGCAGGCCGAGTATCTCGGTTACATCACCGCCTCGACCAACGCCCTGCTCGCGATCATCAACAACATCCTCGATCTCGCAACCATCGACGCCGGCGCGATGTCGCTCAATCTGGGCCCAATCGATATCCGCAAGACCATCGAGGCTGCCGCAGAAGGCATCCAGGACCGGCTGGCCACCGACCGGATCGAGCTCAAGGTCGACGTCGATCCCAACATCGGCAACTTCGTCGGCGACGAACGCCGCGTGGTGCAGGTGCTGTATAATTTGCTGGCCAACGCCGTCGGATTTTCACCTCACGACGCCACGGTCGTCTTGAGCGCCCGGCGAACCGAGCACAGCGTCATTTTCACCGTGACCGATTCCGGCCCGGGCATTCCGCCCGACGTCAAAGACAAGGTGTTCGACTGGTTCGAGAGTCATTCCAACGGGTCGCGGCATCGCGGCGCCGGCCTGGGGCTGTCGCTGGTGCGCTCCTTTGTCGAGCTGCATGGCGGCAAGGTGCGCGTCGATTCGATCGTCGGCAAGGGCACGACCGTCACCTGCGACTTTCCGATCGATCAGGCCGTGCATCGCAACGCCGCGGAATGACCGATCCCACGACATTCTCGCTGGCGTTACCGAACGAGACGGCGACCGCGCAGTTGATGGCCGATCTCGCTTTGCTGATCGGTCCCGGCGATGTCATCGCGCTTTCGGGCGACCTCGGCGCCGGCAAGACCGCCGCGGCGCGGGCCATGATCCGATATCTCGCCGGCGACGACACCATAGAGGTTCCCAGCCCAACCTTCACGCTGGCGCAAACCTACGATCTGCCGCCGTTTCCGCTGGTCCACGCCGATCTTTACCGCGTCAACGACGCGTCGGAACTGGAAGAGATCGGGCTGTCGCCATTGCCTGAGGGGGTGGTGGCGCTGATCGAATGGCCCGAGCGGGCGCCCGCAGCCCTTCCCGCCGACCGGATCGAGATCGCGCTGAGCCACCGTCCGGCGCTGGGATCGGCCGCGCGCGCCGCCGAAATCACCGGCTACGGGAAAGCGGCCGCGCAGGTGGCGCGCCTCCAGGCGCTGCGGCAGTTTCTGACCGAGGCCGGCTATGCCGATGCGAGCCGCCATCGGATGGCCGGCGACGCCTCCACGCGTTCTTATGCACGGCTGATCCGACACGATGGTGTCGTCATCCTGATGAACTCACCGCGACGCCCGGATGGACCGGCGATCTATGACGGCAAGTCATATAGCGCGGCGGCCCATCTGGCCGAGGACGTCAAGCCGTTCGTCGCCATCGCCAACGGCTTGCGCGAGCGCGGATTCTCGGCCCCCGCCATCCATCACGCCGACCTCGATGCCGGCTTCCTGATCACCGAGGATTTCGGCAGCGCGGGCGTCATCGAAGGCGATCCACTTCGACCGATCGCAGAGCGCTATCAGGCCGCTACCGATATGCTGGCGGCATTGCATCGCGAAGCGCTGCCCGAGATTCTACCGCTGGGGCCGCAGCTCACCTATGCCATTCCGGCCTACGATACCGACGCGCTGCTGGTCGAGATCGGATTGATGCTCGACTGGTATCTGCCCGATCGCGACGCCGAACCAACTGAAAATGTGCGCGCCGAATTCGTCGCGATGTGGCGTGATTTACTGGGCAAGCTAGCGACGGTGGCGAAGACCTGGGTTCTGCGCGACTATCATTCTCCCAACCTGATCTGGCTCGACGAACGGCCCGACACCTCGAAAGTCGGCATCATCGACTTTCAGGACACCGTGCTAGGCGCCCCCGCCTACGACCTGGCGTCGTTACTGCAAGACGCGCGGATCGATGTGCCCGAGCAACTCGAGCTCGCGCTGCTGACGCGCTACATCAAGGCGCGGCGCAGCACCGACGGAAGCTTCGACCCGGCTGGTTTCGCCGAGCTTTATGCCATCATGTCGGCGCAGCGGAATACCAAATTGCTCGGCATCTTCGCACGGCTGAACCGGCGCGACGGCAAACCGCAATATTTGCGACATCAGCCCCGAATCTGGACCTATCTCACCCGTTCGCTGGCGCATCCCGCGCTCGCGGGCATCCGGGAATGGTATTCCGCTAACGTTCCTCCACCGGTTGCGTAATTTACGACTTGTTAGCCAACCTGCCTTTAATCTGGCGTAGACGCCTGCGCATGGGAGCGCGGGCGGCTGCTTGAGGGCAGGAGCGAAATCATGGCGGCGGAACGGCAGCGGGGCGATCGTATCACGTTCGAGCACGGCATCAGCGCGCATATGATGGGCATCGACGGCACCTGGCGGCGCGATTGCACGATGGAGGATATTTCGGAAACCGGCGCCAAACTCACGGTCGAAGGCTCCGTCGTAGGATTGCATCTCAAGGAATTCTTCCTGCTGTTGTCCTCCACCGGCCTCGCCTACCGCCGTTGCGAGCTGGCCTGGGTCAATGGCGATCAGATCGGCGTCAATTTCCTGAAGCAGGGCGACAAGAAGAAAAAGGCGATGCGGCGCGGGGCGGCGCAGGACACCGAAGTCTGAACCCGCCTCGGTCGTACAACCGTCATGTCGGACGGCTATGGCGATGAACCATCGATGCGCCGCGCGAATCGCCGTGGTATGATTGGCGTGGCAATTCAGTATTCTGCGTATCCCGATCGCAAAATCGGTATCCTGCGAATGACGCACTGGAATCATCGCTAGAGAAATTTGGAAAATGTCCGTCAAGCCTGCCAAAGCCATGGTCCTCGCCGCCGGTCTTGGTGTTCGCATGCGCCCCCTGACGGAGCGGATGCCAAAGCCACTGGTACGGGTCGCGGAGCGGACCCTGCTCGATCACGTGCTCGACAAACTCGGCGAAGCCGGGGTCAGCGAGGCTGTCGTCAACGTGCATTATTTGCCCGACCAGATCATCGATCACGTCGCTTCGCGAACGCGGCCCCGCGTCATCATCTCGGATGAGCGGGACGAAGTGCTCGGCACCGGCGGCGGCGTCGTCAAGGCGCTGCCTTTGCTTGGCCCCGCGCCGTTCTTCCACGTCAACGCAGATACGCTTTGGATCGATGGCGTGCGGCCCAACCTGGCGCGGCTGGCCGAGGCTTTCGACCCGGCGCGGATGGATATCCTGCTGCTGATGGCGCCGACCACGAGCAGCATCGGTTATGGCGGCCGCGGCGATTATGCGATGCTGCCGGACGGCGCGCTGCGCAAGCGCAAGGAGCACCAGGTGGTTCCGTTCGTCTATGCCGGCGCCGCGATCATGTCGCCGTCGCTATTCGCCGATGCCCCGGCGGGCGAGTTTTCGCTGACCAAGATATTCGACCGCGCCAACGAAAAGGAGCGGCTGTTCGGCCTGCGGCTGGACGGCGTATGGATGCATGTCGGAACCCCCGACGCGATTCACGCCGCCGAAGAGGCCTTTCTCGCCAGCGTCGCCTGAACGCCTCAGGCGAGATGGCTTTTCGTCGAAACGCCATCCGCCCTATGTTTCTGTTCGAGCATGATCTTTCGCGGAAAACCGGTAACCACTTTTCCGGATCATGCTCTGAGATTCCCTCTGCACTGCTGGCCATGCCATGATGGAGCCTGATCGCGAATCAGGAATTCCATGCGTGTTTTCAGCGTTCCCGTCTCGGCACCCTTGCTGCGCAGCGTCATTGCCGCGTTGGTCGACGGTCGGCTGATCGAAGGCTTCGAGGCCCGCGGCCATCCCGAAAAACTGGCGCAGGCCACGCTTTATCTGCCGACCCGGCGCGCCGGACGCATGGCGCGGGAAATCTTTCTCGACGAACTGAAAACCGACGCCGTACTGCTGCCGCGCATCGTCGCCCTCGGCGATATCGACGAAGACGAGTTGGCCTTCGCACAGGCAGCCTCCGAAGCGGGGCTGGGCTCGCTGGAAATCCCACCGGCGATGGAAGGTCTGCAGCGCCGCCTGCTGCTGGCGCAATTGATCGCGGCATGGGCAAGGCAAATCAGGCCGAGCGATCCCGGGCAGGCGCCGCTCGTGGTCGGCGGTCCGGCATCGACGCTGGCGCTGGCCGACGATCTGGCGCGCCTCATGGACGACATGGTCACCCGTGGGGTCGAATGGCGCGCGCTCGAAGGGCTGGTGCCTGAGGCACTCGACCAATACTGGCAACTCACCCTGCAATTCCTCAGCATCGCGAAGGATGCGTGGCCCAGGATTCTCGAGGCACACGGCAAGATCGAGCCGGCGGCGCGGCGCGATCTGCTGATCGAGGCGGAAGCCGCGCGGCTGGGTAGACATCACCAGGGTCCGGTGATCGCGGCCGGTTCCACCGGCTCGATGCCGGCGACCGCCAAATTCCTGCAGGCCGTCGCCAATCTGCCGCAAGGCGCGGTGGTATTGCCGGGGCTCGATACCGATCTCGACGATGCAGCGTGGCAATCGATCGGCGGCGTGCGCGACGCGCAAGGTAGATTCACCACTTCGCCCGCGTCGAACCATCCGCAATTCGCGATGCAGGCGCTGCTGCATCGCTTCCGTATCAAGCGCGGCGACGTCGAACTGCTCGGCACGCCGTCGCCGCGCGGACGCGAAGTGCTGGCCTCTGAGGCCATGCGACCGTCGAATGCGACCGCGCAATGGCACGATCGGCTGGCCGAGCCGGAGATCGTCGAAAAAATCTCCGGCGGCATGGCAAATCTGGCCGTGATCGAAGCCGACAATCCCGAGATGGAAGCGCTGGCGATCGCGGTCGCGATGCGGCAGGCGCGGCATCTCGAAAAATCGGCGGCACTGGTGACGCCGGACCGCGCGCTGGCGCGCCGCGTGATGGCGGCCCTTGGCCGCTGGAAACTCGCCTTCGACAATTCCGGAGGTGACGCACTGATGGACACGCCGGCGGGAATTTTCGCGCGGTTAGCGGCGGAAACGGCAGCGAAACAGCTGGAGCCACCGACGCTGCTGGCGCTCCTGAAACATCCGCTGTGCCGGCTGGGTGGCAACGCAGGCGCATTCAAGGGCGCTATCGAGACGCTCGAATTGGCGTTGCTGCGCGGCACCCGGCCGCAGGCCGGAAGCGCCGGTCTGGCGCGGGAGTTTGCCCGGTTTCGCGACGAGCTCGCCAAGCTCAAAGCGCACGAGGCTTCCGCGCTGCATCGTTCGGAAGCAAGGGCGGGGCTCGGCGAAGAGGACCTCGATCACGTGCGGCAGTTGATCGCCACGTTGCAGGCGGCTCTCTTGCCGCTGGAAAAACTCGATCCTTCGACGGTTTACGATTTTGCCGAACTGGCCGCACGCCACCGTGATGTACTGATGGAGTTGTCGCGCGACGCGCAAGGCGTCGCCGCCGCCTTCGAGGGCCCTCAAGGATTGGCGCTTGCTGCCGCGTTCGACGACCTGCTTGGCGAACGGGCGCACAGCGGCGTGATGGCCAGGCTTGGCGATTACGCGGAAGTATTCCAGACCGGCTTTAGCGACCGCATCGTGCGTCGGCCGGAGGCGACCAATGCGCGCTTGCGAATTTATGGCCCGCTGGAAGCGCGGCTGACGCAATCGGACCGGGTCATTCTCGGTGGCCTCGTGGAAGGCGTTTGGCCGCCGGCGCCACGAATCGATCCCTGGCTGAGCCGCCCGATGCGGCATGAGCTCGGACTCGATCTGCCGGAACGCCGTATCGGCCTTTCCGCGCACGATTTTGCGCAATTGCTCGGCGCCGATGAGGTCATCCTCAGCCATGCCTCCAAGGTCGGCGGCGCGCCAGCGGTGGCCTCGCGTTTCCTGCACCGGCTGGAAGCGGTTGCGGGTGAAGCACGCTGGAAAGCTGCGGTCGCCGCCGGCGAACAATATGTCCGCTTCGCCAATGAACTTGACCGGCCCGACAAGGTCAAACCGGTCCCGCAGCCGGTGCCAAGGCCGCCGCGCGCGACACGGCCCTTGAGACTGTCGGTCACCGCGATCGAGGACTGGTTGCGCGACCCCTATACGATCTACGCGAAATTCATTCTTGGGCTGGCGCCGCTCGATCCGGTCGACATGCCGCTATCGGCCGCCGACCGTGGGTCAGCAATTCACGACGCGCTCGGCGAATTTACCCAGACCTTCGCCAAGGCCCTGCCCGACAATCCGGCGCGCGTCTTGCGCGGCATCGGCGAGAAATATTTCGAACCGCTGATGGAGCGGCCGGAAGCCCGCGCGCTGTGGTGGCCGCGGTTTCAACGCATCGCCTTATGGTTTGCCGAGTGGGAGGTCGCGCGGCGTGGAGACATTGCTGCGATAAAGGCCGAGATTTCGGGCAAGATTTCAATTCCGCTCGATAATGATCGCACCTTCATCCTCTCCGCGCGGGCCGACCGCATCGAGCGCCGCGTCGACGGCAATTTTGTCCTGCTCGATTACAAGACCGGGACGCCGCCGACGGGAAAGCAGGTGCGGATGGGCCTGTCGCCGCAGCTCACGCTGGAGGCCGCGATCCTGCGCGAGGGCGGCTTCGAAGGCATCGATGCGGGCTCGTCGATCGGCGAACTCGCCTATGTGCGGCTCAGCGGCAACAATCCGCCGGGTGAACATCGGGCGCTGGAACTGAAGATAAAGAACGAGACACCGCAACCGCCGAACGAGGCTGCCGACTATGCGCGGGCGCAGCTTGAGGCGCTGATCCGTACCTTCGAGAACGAGACCGAGCCGTATCGCTCGCTGAACCTGCCGATGTGGACCAATCGCTATGGCAGCTATGACGACCTCGCACGGATCAAGGAATGGTCCGCGGCCGGCGGACTAGGACTTCCGGAATGGTGAAGGCTGTGCGCATCATTCCCTCCGCTGTCCGTGACAAGCAGGCCAACGCCTCGAACCCCGGCTCATCGTCGTTCGTCTCGGCGAACGCGGGCTCTGGCAAGACCCACGTGCTGGTGCAGCGCGTGATCCGCCTGCTGCTCACCGGCGTGCCGCCTGAAAAAATCCTCTGCATCACATTCACCAAGGCCGCCGCTGCCAACATGGCCGAGCGTGTGTTCACCACGCTCGGCCATTGGGTCACGCTCGAGGATGCCGCGCTCGACGACGCGATCGTTGAGGCCGGCGTTGCAAATCCCGCCAAGCTGCGCAAGGCCGCGCGCGAACTGTTCGCGCGCGCGCTGGAAACGCCGGGTGGATTGAAGGTGCAGACTATTCACGCGCTGTGCACGCGGCTTTTGCAGCAATTCCCGTTCGAGGCGAACGTACCGGCGCGCTTTGCCGTGCTCGACGACCGCGACCAGGCCGACATGATGGAGCGCGCCAACCTCAAAGTATTCCTGGAAGCTTCTAACGCACCGGACAGCGTGTTGGGCCGCGCGCTTCAGACCTCGATGGCGAACGCGGCCGACGGCACTTTCAAGGACGTCGTCCGCGAGGCCTGCCTCAGCCGCGATCATTTCATGGCCTGGACTGACGCGGCGGGCAGCGCTGACGCTGCGGCGGCACAGATGGCGGCCGTGCTTGGCGTGAACGCCGACGACAGCCTCGAGGACGTCGAGCGCGCGATGGTGGATGGCCCCTACCTCCCGCGCCAACGTTGGCCGGAGATCGCAGACGCACTTGATAGAGGCAACAAGGCGGACCAGAAACAAGCAGACCAACTGCGCGCTTGCCAGGACTTTACCGGCGGCGCACAGGCTGATGAATATCTCTCTGTCTTTCTCACCGACGACAAGTCGCCACGCGCGGCCGTTCTGACCAAAGCGTTCATCCGGGACAATCCTTCGGTCGCCCGTCTGTTCGAGGCGGAAATCTTGCGACTTGGACCTCTCATCGAAAAGCGCCGCGCCGTCGTCACCCGTGATCGGACCGAGGCGTTGCTGCATATCGCGACCACTGCCGCCGCGAACTACCGGCGCGAGAAGGAGGAGCGCGGCCTGCTTGATTATAATGACCTGATCGACAAGACGCTTCTGATGCTCAACAGGGTGTCAGCGGGGTGGGTGCATTACAAGCTCGATCGCGGTGTCGATCATGTGCTGATCGACGAGGCCCAGGATACCAGCCCGCGCCAATGGGACATTGTCGAGCGCATCATTTCCGAGTTCGCCGCCGGCGCGGGCGCGCGCGACGGCATCCTGCGAACCGTGTTCGCGGTCGGCGACGAGAAGCAGTCGATCTTCTCGTTCCAGGGCGCGGCGCCGCACGAATTCGCCGAACGGCGACAGCGCTTCGGCTCACGCTTCAAGGCCGCCGGGCTCGATTTCAAATCGATTTTCTTCACCTATTCGTTCCGCTCCGGCGCCGGCCTGTTGCGTGCGGTGGAAAGCGCGTTCCAGTCGCCCGATGTCTACGCAAGCATCACCACCGATCGCGACGGCATGCCGCCGCACATGGCTCTCGACGACGCCGGCCCCAGCGCGATTGAGCTCTGGCCGTTGGTGGAAGCGGACAAGCGCGACGACATCGAAGGCTGGCGCGCGCCGTTTGACGGCGTGTCTGTGACGAGCCCGGAGGTAAAGCTTTCCCGGCGCATCCAGGCCGAGATCAGGCGGCTCGTCGCAAGCGGGACCCTGACCGGCCATAAGGGCAACCCCCGGCCGCTCACCTATGGCGACGTATTGGTGTTGGTGCGTCGGCGCGGCAATCTTTTCGACGCAGTGATCCAGGCGCTGAAACACGCCGAAATTCCTGTCGCCGGCGCCGACCGGCTCAAATTGACCGAGCATATTGCGATCATCGACCTGATGAATCTCGCCGACGCGTTGTTGCTGCCGCGGGACGATCTGGCGCTCGCGGTAGCGCTGAAAAGTCCGCTGTTCGGCCTCGACGACGACGATCTGTTTGCGCTGGCGTACGACCGCAAGGGCTCGCTGCGCAAGGCGTTGTCACAGCACGCGGCGACCAACCCAAAATTCCAGCCCGCGCTGAAGCGACTTGAACAATGCGAGCGCCGCTTCGCGCAGGAGACGCCGTTCGCGTTCTACGCCTGGCTGCTCGGCGGTGATGACGGCCGGGCACGCATTCTCAAACGGCTCGGGCACGAGGCCAATGACGCGCTCGACGAGTTTCTCGAATTGGCGCTGGGCTACGAGCGCAAGGCGCCCGCCTCACTGCAAGGCTTCATGGCGTGGCTGCGCGCCGCCGATACCGAGGTGAAGCGCGACATGGAAATATCGCGCGACGAAGTCCGCGTCATGACCGTGCATGGCGCCAAGGGACTGGAAGCTTCCGTCGTCATCATGGTCGATACGACGTCGTCGCCCTCGGACACCCAGCGGCTGCGGCTGATCCAGGTGCCGCGCGGCAATGGCGGCGAGGTTACGGTCTGGGCCGGCCGGAAGGCGGACGATCCGGAGCAAGTCGCGAAAGCGCGCAAGGCTATGCTCGACGAGACCGAGCACGAGTATCGCCGGCTGTTATATGTGGCAATGACCCGCGCCGCCGACCGGCTCATTGTCGCGGGTATCCAGCCCGGCAACCGAAGCAATCTGCGCGAGCTGTGCTGGTACGATCTGGTCCGCAAGGGACTCGTCAATTCCGGCCTGCAGGAAGAGACCATCGAAACCGCGGACGGTGCGATCAAGCGTTACTCACGGCCTGAGGACGCCGCCGCGTCCACAGGCGCCGCCGCGGCTCCGGCGGAGGTAGCTGCGATGGCACTGCCGGCGTGGTTGCGTGTGTCGGCTCCGCCAGAAGCCCCCGCCGCTGACTTCCTGCGTCCCTCCGATCCAGCCGAGGACGAAGGTCGCAGCGTTCGAGCGAGCGAATCCGTCGAGGCCCGCGCACGGGCCTTGCAGCGCGGCACGCTGGTGCACCGGCTGTTGCAGTCCCTGCCCGATATCGCGGCGGAGCGTCGCCTCGCCGCGGCGTTGGGATACCTCGGCCGCAATGCCGGCGACTGGACTGACGGCGACCGCGAGGCGCTGGCGGCGAAGGTGCTGGCCCTGATTGACGACCCGCGCTTTGCGCCGGTTTTTGCCGGCGGCAGCCGCGCCGAGGTCTCGATCGCGGGAAGGCTGGACCGGCTGGGGCGGCCTCCGGCGCTGGTTTCGGGGCAAATCGACCGGCTGGTGGTGACGCCAACCGAGGTCCTGATCGTCGATTACAAAACCAATCAAGCCCCGCCGCAACGGCCGGCCGAAGCGCCTTCGGCCTATGTCCGCCAGCTTGCGCTCTATCGCGCGGTGCTGCGCAAGCTCGATCCCCAATTGCCGGTCCGCGCCGCGTTGCTCTGGACCGAAGCACCTGATTTAATGGAGATTTCTACCCTCGCGCTGGACACCGAACTGGCGTTTCTATCATCTTGGCGTGAGTAAGCTTGACCCGGCAGGATCGCGTTCATAGGTTGACGCTATCATCCAAGCGCGATTCTTCAGCCGCGCCCTTCTTTCAACCGAACGAGGTATTCCCATGGCCGTTGGCAAGGTTTCTGATGCCGATTTCGACGCCGAAGTGCTCAAGGCGACCGGCCCGGTCGTGGTGGATTTCTGGGCTGAATGGTGTGGTCCCTGCCGCATGATCGCGCCCGCGCTCGATGAGATCTCCGGCGCGATGGGCGACAAGGTCAAGATCGTGAAGCTGAACGTCGACGAAAGCCCGAAGACGGCCTCGAAATACGGCGTGATGTCGATCCCGACGCTGATGATCTTCAAGGGCGGCGAGATGGCCTCACGGCAGGTCGGCGCAGCGCCGAAGCAGAAGCTGCAGCAGTGGATCACCGCCGCGGTCTGATCCCTTACAAATAATTTACGCAAGCGGCCGGCTATTCGCCGGCCGTTTTGTTTTTCAGAGCCTCTTCCGTTCCGATTTATTTGACGCGTTTTCCTCCCACGAACCGGTATCCACTTCGCCGGAAAACGCGCTACCGTATCCACCCCGTCGCCAGCGCGGAAGCAAGTTCCGGCTGATCGTTGCGCCGCGCCAATGCTGCCATCGCGTCGTGATCGTACGGGACATGCCGGAACGTCACTTGCCAGCTACCGTCAGCCCATTCCAAAATCGCGTAGCGCGCATCCGGCGTGCCGGCCTCGATGACATGCGGAAAAGGGTGGACATCTCGGTAGCCCGGCGATCCGACGCTGCCGGGATTGACGATCAGGCGTCCGTCGGCGAGCCGGACCGCGCGCGCAATGTGGGTGTGGCCGCAGAGCATGAGCGGCTGCGCAATTCCCCTGGCGGCCTGTTCGATCGCCTCATACGACGACATCCGCACCGTGCCGTCGGGCAGAACGTTCTCCAGCCAGTAGACCTCGTCACGCGCGGGCGTCGCATGGCACAGAAAGACCTGATCGCGAAACACCCGCGTCGGGGGCACCGCGCGCAGCCAGTCGAGGTGCTCGGCATCGAGCTGCGCGTGCGACGGCCGGTCCCACCACCCCATCTTCTCCGGTGGCCGGTCGATCAGGTAACGGTCGTGATTGCCGAGCACGTGGACGGCGTTGAGCGACATCAAAATGTCCATCGTCTTCCGCGCGTCAAGCGGTCCGCTCGCCATATCGCCGAGATCGACGATCTCTCGATGCCGAGCGCGCGGATGTCGGCAATGACAGCCTCAAGCGCGAGATAATTTCCGTGGATATCGGCAATCGCGGCAAAGCGCATTGTGATTCCAGTTTCCAGATTTTATCCCGGCGCGGTGCCGTTCGCCGACAGCACATAGCCGGCAAGATAGAGCGACCCGGTAATCAGGATACGCGGCGGCACCTCATAGGCAAGCCGCGCCAGTGATCGCAACCCTGCTTCGACGCTGTCCGAAATTTCTACCCGCATGCCAAGCTGCCGTGCGGCATCGGCGAGCCGATCCGGCCGCATCGCGCTGTCGCGGTCCGGTATCCGCACCGCAATGATATGGCGCGTCAGTCCGGCGAAGTTGGCCAGAAACGCGACCGCATCCTTGTTGGCCATCATGCCGACGATTACCACAAGGGGACGCGGCACCCGCTCTTCCAGGTCGCCCAGGGCGGCGGCGACGACGCGGCCGCCATCGGCATTGTGACCGCCGTCGAGCCAGATCTCGCTGGCCGACGGCGCCTGATCGACCAGCGCGCCCGACGCCAACCGCTGCATCCGCGCCGGCCATTCGGCGTTGACGATGCCGGCCTCGAATGCCGCGGTGTCGATCTTGAACGCGTCGATGGCGCGCAGCGCCGCAATCGCGAGGCCGGCATTGTCGAACTGATGGCGACCGAACAAACGCGGCGCGGCGAGATCCATCAACCCGCGATCGTCCTGATAGACCAACCGTCCGCGTTCGACATTGACGTGCCACTGCTGCCCGGCCGCAACTAGCGGCGCGTGCATGCGCCGGGCCTGCGCCTCGATCACGGCCATTGCCTCGGTGGGTTGCTCCGCGCAAATGACCGGCGCGTTGCGCTTGATGATCGCGGCTTTCTCGCCGGCGATCTTGGTGAGCGTGTCGCCCAGAAATTCGGTGTGATCCATGCCCACCGGCGCGATCACCGTCGCTAACGGCGTGTCGACGACGTTGGTGGCATCAAGCCGGCCGCCGAGACCGACTTCGAGCAGCACCACATCGGCCTGATGCCGGGCGAATAGACAAAACGACGCCGCGGTCTCGATTTCAAAAATGGTGATCGGCGCACCCGCATTGGCCCGCTCGCAATGTTCCAATGCCCCGCACAATTCGTCATCGCCGACGAGGGCGCCGCCGTCGGCGCGGCCGAGACGAAAACATTCATTGAGTCGCACCAGATAGGGCGAGGTGTAAGTATGGACCCGCAGGCCCGCAGCTTCCAGGATGGCGCGCAGATAGGCGATCGTCGAACCCTTGCCATTGGTGCCGGCGACATGAATCACCGGCGGCATTTTACGTTCGGGATGATCGAGCCGCTCCAGCAACCGATGCATTCGCTTGAGGTCAAGATCGATGCGGCTGGGATGCAGCGCCGAGAGCCGCGCAATCACTTCGCTGAGCGGCGCTCGCTTGCTCGCAGACGTGTTCACGCGTGCGGCGCAGACGGCGCCGCATCCGCACCCAACGGAACCTGGGTTGGAACGGTGAACGGCGGCGCCGGCTTCGACGCTGCTTCCGCTGCCGGAGATTTCGTCAGCAACCGGCACAGCCGCGCCAGCGTCGGGCGCAGATCGTGGCGATGCACCACCATGTCGATCATACCGTGATCTTTCAGATATTCCGCGCGCTGAAAGCCTTCCGGCAATTTCTCGCGGATGGTCTGCTCGATTACCCGCGCGCCGGCAAAGCCGATCAGCGCACCGGGTTCGGCGATCTGTACATCGCCGAGCATGGCATAGGACGCGGTGACGCCGCCGGTCGTCGGATTGGTAAGGACCACGATATAAGGCTGTTTCGCCTCGCGCAGCATCTGCACGCCGACGGTGGTGCGCGGCAATTGCATCAGCGACAGAATGCCTTCCTGCATGCGCGCGCCGCCCGAGGCCGCGAACGCGATGAATGGAGATTTCTTTTCGACCGCAAGCTCAAGCCCGCGTACGATCGCCTCGCCGGCGGCCATCCCGAGCGAGCCGCCCATGAAGTCGAAATCCTGAACCGCGACAACCACGGCCGCGCCCTCAAGCTTGCCGAAGCCGACCTTGATGGCGTCGTTCATCCCAGTCTTGGCGCGGGCATCCTTGATGCGGTCGGCATATTTGCGCTCATCGCGGAACTTCAAGGGATCGGCGGTCACTTCCGGCAGCGCCACGTCGAACCAGGTCTCGTTGTCAAAGATCGATTTCAGCCGCGCGCTTGCGCTCATGCGCATGTGATAGTTGGAGCCGGGGATGACGAACTGATTGCTCTCGACGTCTTTGTAGAAAACAAGTTGCCCGCTATCGGGGCATTTGATCCACAAATTCTCCGGTGTTTCGCGGCGCAGGATGTTGCGAATCTTCGGTCGGACGACGTTGGTGAGCCAGTTCATGGTTCGCTCCGAATGGCGATCAGGCGGCAATCGCCTTCAAGGGTTTAGAGGGCGATCCGACGCAAAACCGGATACCACTTTACTGATCGCGCTGCAGTATATGGCGCTCCGGAGGGTACTGGGCAAGCCGGCCTCTTCGCCGTATCAGGCTCTGGCGGCCGGTCTCCACCGCAATTGTGGCTTATTCCGCAGCCTGTTTCGCTCCCCGCACCCCTAGCGCCAGCGAGGCCACGAGATCGGCCACCGCGCCGACTGTGCCGGCGGTGGCCCGGCCTTCGGGATCGAGGCTGCCACGCAAGGCATCGACCAGCGCCGTGCCGACCACCGCGCCGTCGGCATGTTGCGCTATCCCGCGCGCGGCCAGTGGCGTCCGGATGCCGAAGCCGACGCAGACTGGTAATTTGGTATGTCGCTTGATGCGGGCGACGGCGTCGCCGACGACGTTGGCATCGGCGCTGGCGCTGCCTGTAATGCCGGTGATCGAGACGTAATAGACAAAGCCGGAGGTATTGGCGAGCACCGCGGGCAGACGCTTGTCGTCGGTGGTCGGGGTCGCCAGCCGGATGAAATTCAATCCCGCCCGCATCGCCGGCAGGCACAATTCGTCGTCTTCCTCCGGCGGCAGATCGACAATGATCAGCCCGTCAACCCCTGCAGATTTGGCGTCGGTGAGAAATTTCTCGACGCCATAGATGTAGATCGGATTGTAATAGCCCATCAGCACCAGCGGCGTCGTCGCATCGCCCGTTCGAAACGCACGCACCATCGCCAGTGTTTTCTTCAGGGTCATGCCGGCCTTGAGCGCACGCAAGCCCGCGGCCTGAATGGCCGGACCGTCCGCCATCGGATCGGTGAAGGGCATGCCGATCTCGATGACGTCTGCACCAGCTTTGGGCAGCGCCTTGAGGATGTCGAGTGAGGTCGCGGGATCGGGATCCCCCGCCATCAGGAAGGTGATCAAGGCCGCGCGCTCTTGTTGCTTCAGCTCGGCGAAGCGTGCGTCGATGCGGGTAGTCAATTCTTGTTTCCTCGCAAAATTTCCGCCACTTGCGGAATATCCTTGTCGCCGCGGCCGGAGAGGTTGACCACCATCAAATGATCCTTCGGCCGCTGCGGCGCCAGCTCCATGACTTTGGCGATGGCATGCGCCGGCTCCAGCGCCGGAATGATGCCTTCCAGCCGGGAAAGCAATTGAAACGTCGCCAAAGCTTCGTCGTCGGTCGCCGACAGATATTTCACCCGGCCGGTTTCATGCAGCCAGGAATGTTCCGGCCCGATGCCGGGATAATCCAGCCCCGCCGAAATCGAATGTGCGTCCTGGATCTGGCCGTCCTGGTCCATCAGCAAATAGGTGCGGTTGCCGTGCAGCACGCCCGGCCGGCCTCCGGCAATCGACGCGGCATGCAACTGCGTGAGCCCGTGGCCCGCGGCCTCGACCCCGAAAATCTCGATACCGGGATCGTCGAGGAAGGTATGAAACAGCCCCATCGCGTTGGAGCCGCCGCCGATGCATGCAACCAGCGAATCCGGCAAGCGGCCTTCGGCGGCTTGCATTTGCACGCGGGTCTCGGCGCCAATGATCGACTGGAAGTCACGCACCATCATCGGATAGGGATGCGGACCCGCGACGGTGCCGATGCAGTAGAAGGTGTCGTGCACGTTGGTGACCCAGTCCCGCAGCGCGTCGTTCATCGCGTCCTTTAAGGTGCGAGAGCCGGACTGAACCGGGATCACCTTGGCGCCCAGCATTTCCATGCGGATGACGTTGGGCTGCTGTCGCTCGACATCAACCGCGCCCATATAGACGACGCAGTCCAGCCCGAACCGCGCGCACAGCGTCGCCGTGGCGACGCCATGCTGGCCAGCGCCGGTCTCGGCGATAATGCGGCGCTTGCCCATGCGCCGCGCCACCATGATCTGGCCCAGCACGTTGTTGACCTTGTGCGAGCCGGTGTGGTTCAGCTCCTCGCGCTTGAAATAGATCTTCGCGCCGCCGAGATGTTCGGTGAGGCGCTCGGCGAGATAGAGAGGCGACGGCCGGCCGACATAGTCCTTGAGGTAGCCATTCATTTCGGCGCTGAAGGCCGGATCGGCCTTGGCGGCGGCATAGGCCTTTTCCAGATCGAGGATCAACGGCATCAGCGTTTCCGCAACAAAGCGTCCGCCGAAAATGCCGAAATGCCCGCGCTCGTCGGGACCGCTGCGGTAGGAATTGGGTAGATTTTGATTCATCAAGTCATCAACTCTTCGGTGGCGCGCGCAGCGCGAATGAAAGCACGGATCATTTCTGGATCCTTGACACCGGACGCGCGTTCAACGCCCGAGGAAACATCGACGCCGCCGGCGCGCGTCAGGCGAACGGCCTCCGCGACATTCTCAGCATTCAGGCCGCCAGATACCATAAACGGCACCCCGAGATCGAGATTCTCAAGCAGATGCCAATCGAATACGGCGCCAAGGCCACCCGGCCGGGTGGCTTCCTTCGGCGCGCGGGCATCGAACAGGATGCGATCGGCAACGGCCGCGTAGCCGGGCAAGCTTACGAGATCGGCCGGGGTCTCGACCGCCATCGCTTTCATGACCGGCAGCCCGAATGTCTGCTTGATGTCGCGCAGCCGCGCCACGCTCTCCTTGCCGTGCAGTTGCAGGATGTCCGGCTGCAGCGCCTCGACGATGTTGGCGAGCGTCGCGTCGTCGGCATCGACCGTCAGCGCGACCTTCTGGGCGCGGCCCTTGGCCCGGCTGCCGAGGTCGCCCGCTGTATTCAGGCTGATATGACGGGGCGAGGGCGGAAAGAACACGAATCCCACCATGTCAGCCCCGGCCTGCAGCGCGACGTCGAGCGTCTCGCGCGTGGACAGGCCGCAAATTTTGACAATCAGGGACATATTTCAGGTTTCACGGGCACGGGTTGGGCGAGCAACCGCCAAGCGGCGCAACGCGGCGGGGTTCTACAACGTCGCGCCCTGCTTGTCTCGCTCGGCGGCCCCATATCTGCTGCCCGACAACGGGGCAGGAAGACGCTGTGGGTCAACCCGCTGGGGCATGGCGTTACCGGAGCGCAGATCGGCCAATTGGGCCCGGGCCTGCCGCGCATCGGCTTCGTGCTGGCGCGCCGCGCGCCGCCAATGCCGTTGCCGCAACCACGTCGCCGAGCCGCCCGCCACCACGCCCGCAATCGCCACCGCGATGATCACGACGAACAGCGGCAGCGTCCATCCCAGCGATGGATTGCTGGAATTGAACGGGTCGAACGACACCGTCACCAGATGACGGTTGGCGACCGCAAAGACGACGAAGATAAGACCCAGCGGAATTAGCACCAGAGCTGTGAAGAATTTTCGCATGACCATCTCTCGCGTTGCTGGAGCCCTACGGGCGCATTTTTCGCGAACGAGGCACCGGTTCTGCGACCCGAATGCGCGCGACGGAAAACGCCTAAGCGCCGGCTTCGGAAGCTCCGTCGTCGCGATTTAGCCGTTCACGCATTTCCTTGCCCGTCTTGAAAAACGGGACACTCTTTTGATCAACCGGCACGTGCGCGCCGGTGCGCGGATTGCGGCCGGCGCGGGCGGGGCGGTGCTTGACGGAGAATGCGCCGAAACCACGCAGTTCGACGCGGTCGCCCCGGGCAAGCGCAGCGACGATTTCGTCGAGAATCGCGTTCACAATGTTCTCCACATCCCGCTGATAGAGATGCGGGTTGTGCTCGGCGATACGCTGAACAAGTTCGGATTTTATCATCGAGACTGGGGACCCGGGAACGTGCGGCATCCATTTCCGTGAAAATGCCTTGAACTGTCAAGACGCTAAATGAAATTGGTATGCTCGAAAACGCGTGACAAATGACCCGATTGGGGATTGTGACACCACCCGCGATGCGAAAGGACCGCACCGAAGCTTAGCTGACCGGTTCAATTGTTCCCTTCGGGATGCCACAAGGCCAGCATGCCATTGAGACTGAGGCGGTCGACCGCCTGCACGACGCCGGCTTGCTCGACTTGCCTTGCAATCGCACTCAAGCCAAGCGCGTCCAGTGTAATGGAAGCCGCGGTTCGCAGAAACGTCAGGTCGCCGAAGCGCGGCGCCAGTTTGAAATCCTGTACCGGCAAATCGCTCTTGACGCCCTTTTGCGCGACCAGCCACGCAACAGCGGTTTTCTCATCGCCGAGCTGATCGATCAGCTTCAGATCGACCGCCTGGCGGCCGGTGAAGACGCGGCCATCGGCGACTTTCTCCAACAACGCGTCGTCCATGCCGCGCCGCTCTTTCACCAGGCCGCGAAACCACGCATAGGAGTCCTTCACCAGTGCATCGAGCGCCGCGCGAGCTTCCGGACTGGTCGGCTCAAATCCGTTGGGCGAAGCCTTCAGCGGCGAGGATTTCACTTCCTCAACCTTGACGCCGACGGTTTTCAACAAGTCGGTGAAGTTCGGAAATTGAAACAGCACGCCGATCGAACCGACCAGCGAGGTCTGCTGAGCGATGATGTGATCGGCCGCGATGGCCGTGATGTAGCCGCCTGACGCCGCCAGTCCCTCAACCACCACGACCAGCGGTTTCTTCGCCCTCAGTTGCGCCAGCGCGTCGTACAATTGCTCGGAGCCGGCGGTGGTGCCGCCGGGCGAATTGATGTGCACGATGACGGCAGCCGCCTTCGAATTGGCCAGCCGTTCCAGCGCCTCGACGCGATCCTGATCGCTGCGAATCAAACCTTCGATGTTGACGCGCGCAATCGTACCGGTCCCGGCGAACGCGCGACGCCCGTTCGGCGTCGCCATCGTGCCAACCGCAACGATCGCGGCGATTGCGAGCAGGACGGCGACCACGCGCCAAAACGTCAGCTTGCGGCGTATCCTGCGGCGATCGACGATCACGTCTGAATCAAGCGACATCGAAAATTCTCCCGGAAACGATTTTGGGGTCGCACGGTCTTCTCTGCGGCAGACCTAAGATCCCGTGTCACAATTACATCAATTGCGGTGCAATATGAAGAAAACAAGGCCCCTCGCAACCGTCGATGGTCGCGGTCTACAAAACGGGCCCCGGTCGAAACCGGGGCCCTTTTGCTGAAGACGAGAAAGCGCGAGACTTACTTGTCGGTGCGCTGTTTCAGCGCGGTGCCGAGAATATCGCCCAGTGTCGCCCCGGAATCGGAGGAGCCATACTGCGCAATGGCCTCCTTTTCTTCGGCGACTTCCAGCGCCTTGATCGAGACCTGCACCTTGCGGGCCTTCTTGTCGAACTGGATCACCCGCGCATCGACCTTCTCGCCGACGGCGAAACGCTCGGCGCGCTGATCGGAACGCTCACGCGCCAGTTCGGACCTCTTGATGAAGGTCGTGAAGTCGGTGCCGGCGATCCTGACCTCGATGCCGGATTCCTTGACCTCGAGCACTTCGCAGGTCACGACCGCGCCCTTCTTGACGTCGCCCGGCTCGGCGAACGGATCGCCCTCGAGCTGCTTGACGCCGAGCGAGATGCGCTCCTTCTCGACATCGACATCGAGCACCACGGCCTTGACCATGTCGCCCTTCTTGAAGTTGTCGATCACCTGCTCGCCCGGAAGCTTCCAGTCGAGGTCCGACAGATGCACCATGCCGTCGACATCGCCTTCGAGGCCGAGGAACAGACCGAACTCGGTCTTGTTCTTGACTTCGCCCTCGACGGTCGAACCCACCGGGAATTTCTCCACAAACACTTCCCAGGGATTGCGCATGGTCTGCTTGAGGCCAAGCGAAATCCGGCGCTTGACCGAATCGACTTCCAGAACCTGCACTTCGACTTCCTGCGAGGTCGAAACGATCTTGCCGGGATGCATGTTCTTCTTGGTCCACGACATCTCCGAAACGTGGATCAGGCCTTCGATGCCCGGCTCCAGTTCGACGAACGCGCCATAGTCGGTGATGTTGGTGACACGGCCGGTGAAGCGGGCATTCAGCGGATACTTCGCCTCGATGCCCTGCCACGGATCATCCAGCAACTGCTTCATGCCGAGCGAGATGCGGTGGGTCTCGTGGTTGATCTTGATGATCTTGACCTTCACCGTCTGACCGATGGTCAGCACCTCGGTCGGGTGATTGACCCGGCGCCAGGCGATATCGGTGACGTGCAGCAGGCCGTCGATGCCGCCCAGATCGACGAACGCACCGTAATCGGTGATGTTCTTGACGACGCCGTCGATGACCTGGCCCTCTTCGAGATTCTGCACCAATTCCTGGCGCTGCTCGGCGCGGGTCTCTTCCAGCACGGTGCGGCGCGACACCACGATGTTGCCGCGGCGACGATCCATCTTGAGGATCTGGAACGGCTGCGAATTGTTCATCAGGGGCGCGACGTCGCGGATCGGCCGGATGTCGACCTGCGAGCGGGGCAGGAACGCCACCGCGCCGTCGAGATCGACGGTAAAGCCGCCCTTGACCTGATTGAAGATGACGCCGTGCACCTTCTCGTTGTTGTTGAAGGCCTTCTCGAGCTTGCCCCAGCTTTCCTCGCGGCGCGCCTTGTCGCGCGACAGCACGGCTTCGCCGAGCGCATTCTCGATGCGGTCGAGAAACACCTCGACCTCGTCGCCGACCTTGAGTTCGCTTTCGCGGCCGGGTCCTGCGAATTCACGCAGCGCCACGCGGCCTTCGGTCTTCAGGCCGACGTCGATGACGGCCATGTCCTTCTCGATCGCAACAACGATGCCCTTGATGACGGAGCTTTCCTGCAGGTTGCCGCCGGCAAAGGACTCGTCGAGCATGGCGGCAAAATCGTCGCGGGAAGGATTATAGGAAGTAGCAGTCGAAGCCATTTGTTCTCCAGATGCGGGTATCGCCGGCCATTCGGGTTAAGGGGCGTATCGGATGTGAAGTGTTGGAGTTCCGCAAACTCTAACGACCGCTCATTGCGACAAATCGCAACCGCGGGCCGGCAGCATGCCTGCACATTCGATACGTTGAATTGATCCGGGACCTGTGAACGAGCGATCGACGACAAGAACCTGGAGCGGGCTTTCCTCCAATGACGGCAGCGGTTTAGTTTGAAAGCGCTCGTTAATTTGAAGCGATCAAACCCGCTGCCGGCCCGCTCGGACGGCCTCGACAATGTCGATGGCGGCCCGGACGCCGCCTTCTATATCCAAATGTGAGTTGTCGAGCAAGTGAGCATCCGGGGCTGCTTTCAGCGGCGCGGTGGCCCGGTTCTGGTCGCGTTCGTCGCGCCTGAGGATATCGGCCAATACCGCAGCCTCGTCGGCATTCTCGCCCCGGGCGCGCGCTTCCAGGGTACGACGCCGGGCCCGGACTTTCGGGTCGGCAACGACGAATATCTTAACATCGGCGTGCGGGCAGATCACGGTTCCGATGTCGCGGCCGTCGAGTACCGCGCCTGGCGGATCGGCAGCGAATTGTCGCTGAAAATTCAACAAAACCTCCCGCACTTTCGGGATCGCCGACACCACCGAGGCGGCATCGCCTACTTCCTGGGTCTTCAGGGCGGGATTGCCGAATTTTTCGGGATCGAGCTCAAGCGCGGCCGAAACGGCCAGCATCTCGTCGGCGAGATCGGCGCCGGCATCCAATAGCGCCTTGGCGACCGCACGATAGATCACCCCGGTATCGAGGTGGCGATAGCCATAATGCTTGGCGAGCCGCTTGCCGAGTGTGCCTTTTCCCGAGGCGGCTGGTCCGTCGATGGCGATGATCATGTGGTCCATGTCTTGGTTGGTCGAAGGGTCTCGGCTGGTCGAGGGCTTCGCGCCCGCCGAAGCGGCTGCTCCTCAGTGAAGATATTGCGCGACGCGAATTCGGCGGGACTGCTGAAGGTCAGATATTCGCGCATGGCATCCGACGGCGACGCCGTCGTAAACCAGGGACTGGTCAAAAAGCGCGTCGGATCGCCAACCCATTGCGGAACGTGGCCGAGCCGACGTTGTTTAGCCAAATATTCAGCGATCGCGCCGACCAGAGCGTCAAGCCTGACATCGCCAGTTAGTTTGGGTTCACGCTCGATCGCCAGATAGCGATCTCGATCCGTTTTCGCCAATTCAAACAAATCAACGAATTCGGCAAGGACTTCGTCCGGCGCCGAACCGTTCCGAATCCTTTCAACCGCCTCAACGAGGGTATTTGGGTGCATCAACTCCTCCCTCGCGATTCATGTTCTTCAATATAAATCGCTGCTTTTCTGGCGAAGCGGCACTCACGGGAAAATACCGGCTTAGCAACGCTATGGCCTCGTCTGCCGTCGAGATGCCTACAACCTGCATCAAGTTGAGAATATCCAGTCGTTCCGTTTCGCCCCGAAGCGGGTCCATGACCCGCGCAGCCTTCAGCTTTAAGGCAAGCAGATATTCTGCCGAGGGCACCGACACCACAAGTCCAGGCCGCGTTCCGTCTCGCGGAAAGGTTCCAAATTCCAAATGATCGGCGGCGCGATCCGCCAGTGAACTGAGGTGGAATGCGACCCCATCGTTGAACCAGTCATCATGCCAACGATTTTCTCGGGCGATCTCATACAAGACGGCCGCCAGCCAGGCAGGCAACGGGTGCTCTAGTTCGGATACGTCAACATCTTCGGTAGCAAACCGGAAATTGCTCGCAAGCATCAGCGCCGAGCCGCCGTAAACTGCGATCTGCAGCTTCGTTCCGGCCAGCACCGCGGCCCGGCCGATCTGATCGAATGCGTCAAGCAACGCGTCGCGACCGAAGGCCGCATTCATCACGAGCCCCTCATGAAAACTCCGCCCCGAGTCCCCGCATCATCGGGATGAAATCGGGAAAGCTGGTGGCGATGAAGGCGGTATCGTCGACCCTCACCGGCTTGTCGGAGGCGAGCCCCATCACCAGCGCCGACATGGCGATGCGATGATCCATATGGGTGGCGACAAGACCATCGCCCGAAACATGGCCTTTGCCTTCGACGATCATGTCGTCGCCCGATAGCTCGACTTTGACGCCATTGACACGCAGCATCGCAGCGGTCGCTTCCAGCCGGTCGGATTCCTTGACGCGCAACTCCTGCAGGCCGCGCATGATGGTGGTGCCCTCGGCGAAACTGGCCGCCACCGCCAGCACCAGATATTCGTCGATCATCGAGGGCGCCCGCTCCGGCGGCACTTCAACTCCGCGCAGTCTGGAAGCGCGGACCCGGAACTGGGCCATCGGTTCACCGGCATCGCCGCGCTTCTGGCTTTCCTCGATCGAGGCGCCCATTTCGCGCAGCGTCGTGAACAGACCGGTGCGCAGCGGATTGGTCATGACGTCCGACAGCACGATGTCGGAACCCTCAACGATCAGAGCCGCGACGACCGGAAATGCGGCCGAGGACGGATCAGCCGGCACCACGACCTGCGCGCCGCGCAATTCGGGCTGCCCGGCAAGCGCAATTTTGCGGCCGTGGCTGCCTTCCGGCACTGAAGTGATATGTGCGCCGAAATGTCTCAGCATCAGTTCGGTGTGGTCGCGACTGGCTTCGTTTTCAATCACGGTGGTGATGCCGGGCGCGGCCAGGCCCGCCAGTAGCACCGCGGACTTGATCTGCGCCGACGCCACCGGGGTGCGGTAGAGGATCGGCAACGGATCCCGCGCGCCATGGATCGTCAAGGGCAAGCGGCCGCCGTCCCCGCTGGCACCCACGCGCGCGCCCATCAATTCCAGGGGATCGAGAACCCGCCGCATCGGCCTGCCGCGCAGCGACGCGTCGCCATCGAAAATCGCGGTGACAGGAGAGCCTGCCACCGCCCCCATCACCAGCCGGCAGCCGGTGCCGGAATTGCCGAAATCGAGCGGCGCCTCCGGTGCCGCCAATCCCGCGACACCGACCCCCCGCACCGACCAGGCGAAGGCGCCGGTTCGCTCGACCTGAGCGCCCAGCGCCCGCATCGCTTTAGCGGTGTTGAGCACGTCTTCGCCCTCCAGCAGCCCCGATATCCGGGTTTCGCCGACAGCCAGCGCGCCCAAAATCAAGGCACGATGCGAGATCGACTTGTCGCCGGGAACGCGGACTTTTCCGGCCAGCGGGCCGCTGGAACGGGCTTCAAGCGGGCTCGGCTGATTGGCAAGGCCCGCGAGACGATCTGATTGGGTCAAGATTGTGTCCTCTGCAGCGGCGGCAGGTATCACATAGGCCGCGCCGCGTCACGCGGCGGTCGGGCTCCCGCAAAGCGCTATTGACAGCGGCGCGCCAACTAGCCAAGTGAAGCACCGTTTTTCGAAAATTCCCAGGATTCCACCCGTGGCCAAATCCGATCTCGGAACCAAACGCATTTGCCCGACGACAGGCAAGAAATTCTATGACCTCAACAAGAACCCGGTGATCTCACCCTATACCGGCGAGGTCGTGCCGATTGCGCCGATACCGCCGCCGCGGACCCGCGCCGACGCCGCCGCGCGCGCCAGCGCCGCAGCGGCTGCCTCCGCGGCTGAAGCGACGCCGGAGCCCGCCGAGGCCGAAGAGTTAGTGCCGCTCGAGGAAGCCGATGCCGAGGAAAACACCGGCAAGGTCAAGGCCGTCGTTCCGGAATCGGAAGACGATATCGAAATCGACGAGACCATCGAAGACGATGACGATGATGATTCCACGTTCATCGCCGACGAGGAAGAAGGCGACGAAGACGTTACCGACATCATCGGCGACGTTGGCACCGACGAGGAGACTTGAGATCGACCCTGAACTGTGTTCTGGGTTTTTCCCGGCGCGTCGCCCAAGGCGCGCAGGGAGCATGATCCGTAAAAGTGCGACCGGTTTTCCTTCGGGACAAACGCGGAGCATCTACCCGGAGGTCATGCTCAAGCGACAGGTTTAAGGGGCCATAGCTCAGCTGGGAGAGCGCTTGCATGGCATGCAAGAGGTCGGCGGTTCGATCCCGCCTGGCTCCACCAGCCTTCGCTTGCTTCGCAAGCTACGGCTCGGCAAGCCACAGCCCGGCCCAGCGGAGCGAAGCAAGCGAAGGCTGCCATGGCGTAGCCCGAAGGACGAAGACGGGCCGGTCATGAAGTACGTCTACATCCTCGAAAATCATGATTCCGAACACTTCTACGTTGGCATCACCGAAGACCCGCTCGCGCGCTTGGCAAAGCACAATGCGGGCGAGGTTACCCACACTTCGAAGTATCGACCCTGGCGGTTGAAAACCTACGTCGCGTTTAGCGATGAACAGCGGGCCTTCGAATTCGAAAAATATCTGAAGTCGGCATCCGACCGCGCATTTGCGACGAAGCGCCTCTGATGCTTAATGCCTTCGACAATGGTTCCACGAGCCCGCAAGAAGCAACCCATGACGAGTGAAAATGCACCCGGCGCGATGGCCGGATTGCGCGTGATCGATCTCACGCGCGTTCTCGGCGGACCCTATTGCACGCAAATCCTCGCCGATCATGGCGCCGACATCATCAAGGTCGAGCCGCCTGCCGGCGACGAGGTGCGCGACTGGGGACCGCCGTTTCATGACGACGACGCGGCCTATTTCGTCGGCATCAACCGCAACAAACGCTCGATCGGACTCGACCTTGCCTCCGACGGTGGTCGCGTGGTGCTGATGAAGATGCTGGAGGGCGCCGACGTCCTGATCGAGAATTTCAAGCCAGGCACGCTCGACAAATGGGGCATCGGCAACGCCGTATTGCGCGCGAAATTTCCCAGGCTGGTTCACTGCCGGATTTCGGGTTTCGGCGGCGACGGCCCGCGCGGTGGTAATCCCGGTTATGACGCCATCATCCAGGCCATGACCGGGATGATCGCCGCGACCGGCTCACCACAAAGCGGGCCGATGCGGATCGGCGTTCCGCTGGTGGATATCACCACCGGGCTTTACGCGGCGATCGGCATCCTGATGGCGTTGTCGGAACGGCAAAAATCCGGCGTCGGGCAGTTTCTCGAAACCACATTGTACGAGACCGGCCTCGCCATCATGCATCCGCACGCTGCAAATTATTTCATGCACGGCAAGCCGCCGCAGCTCACCGGCAACGAACATCCCAATCTGGTGCCCTACGCGATCTTCCCGACGCGAACCGCCGACATCTTCATCGGCGTCGGCAATGACGGCACCTTCCGCAAGCTGGCGAAGGAGATCGGCAAACCCGAACTCGGCACCGATGTCCGCTTTGCCCGCAACAAGGACCGCGTCGCCAACCGCGATGCGCTGCGCGCCGAACTCGCCGCTGTGTTCAGCCAACACGACGCCGAGCCGCTGTGCGATCGCCTGCTGGCGGCCGGATTGCCGGCCGGTCCGGTGCAGTCGATCGACACGGCGTTAACCAGCGACCACACCGGCTACCGCGGCGACGTCATCCAAAAGGACTGGTACAAGGGCGTCGCATCCCCGATCCGCTTTGAGCGCACAAAGGCAAGTCTGCGCAATGTGCCGCCGAAATTCAGCGAGCACGCCTCCTCGGTGCTGGCGGAATTCGGATATTCCCCCACTGAGATCGATGCCCTGATGGCCCAAGGGGTGGTCAGCGGCGCCGACCGAAAGCGTTAACTTTTGGGTCTTCCGGAGCCTATCAATGCAGGTACCGGGAGGTGCTTGAACGACCTGCAAATCATGCCCATATTGGCTGTTGACCGGACGGCAAATTCGCCGACCGGTCAAAAATGGGCGCCGCAAGGGCCCTGAACTTCAAAGTCGCTTCGAGAGGACTTTGTAAACTATGTCTCGTGTTCCTTCGTTATCCAGTCCGTTCCTTTTGGGATTCGACGAAATCGAGCGCGTGCTCGATCGCGTCGTCAAAGGCGCCGACGGTTATCCTCCCTACAACATCGAGCGCTGCGATCGCGGCAATGGGCAGCCCGAGCGGTTGCGCATCACACTCGCGGTGGCGGGTTTCACCCGCGACCAACTCGATGTAACCATTGAGGAAAACCAGCTCGTGATCCGGGGTCGCCAACAGGACGACAAGGCCCGGCAATACATCCATCGCGGCATCGCCGCGCGCCACTTCCAGCGCACCTTCGTGCTGGCGGAGGGGATGCACGTGTTGGGCGCGGATCTGAAAAACGGGTTGTTGTCGATCGATCTTGCCCGGCCCGAGCCGGAAAAGATCGTTAAGACAATCGCTATCAATGAACACGAATAATGGAACGAGTAGCGGACTCGACCGCTTAATCTGACAGAGGAGTCGAGACCATGACTGAAGCTAATGTTGCGTTTGAACCCACAGCCGTCTCCACCGAGGCGCTGGCAAGCCTGGGCGAGGGCCATATCGCTTATGTGAAACAGATCCGTTCCGAGGACGTGCCGGGCCTGTTTCCGCAGGCGCCGAAGATCGCGCCGGGACTAAAACTGTTTGCGCTCCACGCCGCCGATGGCACGCCGATCATGCTGACCGACAGCCGCGAAGCTGCGATCGCCAATGCTTGGAGCAACGAGCTGCAGGCCGTCAGCGTGCACTGACCCGGCCCTTGCCGGTGTCGCTGACGCAGGCCTTGCCGGTGTCACTGACGAAGGCCTGCCGCTTTCACTGACGCCGCGCTTTTCGGCGTCGCCGCCGCCGTAAAGAATTATGGGATATGCGGGCCTGTCCTCGATCAATCGCGGATGGGCCCGCTTTTTTTGTTTCGTGTTGGTCGCAAATCTCAAGCGGCCCTGATCGAATCGAACCCGAGCGATGTGGGATTCCTGTTTTGGCGGGGCGCGTTTGCGCGAAGCGGTAACGGCTTTGCTCGGAAACGTTCTGGCCGGGAAAGTGCTCTACGCCGCGCTCGCCGGTGGCAACGCCAGCACCGAATAGATCGCCTGGGCGTCGCGCGAGGCCCGCAGCTTCTTGGCGACGTCCTGATCCCGCAACAGCCTTGCGATCCGTGCCAAGGCCTTCAGATGATCGGCGCCGGCGCCTTCCGGCGCCAGTAGCAGAAATATCAGATCGACCGGCTGGCCGTCCATCGCCTCGAAGTCGATCGGGCGTTCGAGACGGGCAAAAAGGCCGAACAGCTTTTCCAGCTTGGGAAGCTTGCCATGCGGAATGGCGACGCCGTAGCCGACCGCGGTGGTCCCGAGCTTTTCCCGCTGCAACAGGACCTCGAAGACCGCGCGTTCATTCTGCCCGGTCAGCACGGCGGCCCGCGCCGCCAGCTCCTGCAGCGCCTGCTTCTTGCTGTTAACCTTCAACGCCGGGAGGATCGCCTCGGGTGCGACCAGGTCGGTAATCGTCATGGGGCGTTCCGAGGTGAATTTAGCCGTCAGGTTGCGAAATGGACTTCAGAGGCGCGGCGTCGGGAAGAACGGCAAAAGGCAGGCACCATCTGGGGTACAGTTGGGGGGCTTCTACTCCAACGCAAGTCCGGTGCCAACTCCCACGAAGGGGTTCCCCACCCTTCCCTTTAGGGCGGCGGACCATAGGGAGGGGGCCCGAAGGCGTCAATGCCCGGAGAGATCGCCCGCCGACTTGACCACCGGCGGATCGACCCAGCCAACATTACCGTCCGGCCGTCGGTAAATGATATTCACCCGACCGCTGCCGCCGTGCTGGAACACGATGCAGGCCGCCCCGGTCAGATCGAGCTCCATCACGGCCTCGCTGACCGAAAGCCGCTTCAGCGACGTGGTCGCCTCAGCGATGATCACCGCGTTGTAGCCGTTCACCTCGTCTTCGCCATCGGACGCCGGCGCCTCGATCACGTAACTCGGCGCATCCAGCGTCGGCCCGTTCATTTCCGCGATCGCCGCCGCGGCGGCATGGGCCTTGCGGGCCGAACGATCCTTGAGGCGGCTCTTGTAGCGGCGCAGCCGTTTCTCGATCTGGAGCAGGGCCTGATCGGCGCTTGCATAAGCATCGGCCGCGTTGGAATCGGCCTCCAGCGTAATTCCTGAATTGAGATGCAGCGCGCAGTCGGTGCGGAAACCGAAGCCGTCCTTGCTCAAGGTGATGTGGCCGGAATAGTTGCCGTCGAAATATTTGCGCAGCACTTCATCGGTGCGCTCGCTGACACGCCCGCGCAAAGCGTCGCCGACGCTGATGCTTTTTCCCGAAATCCGGAGGGTCATTTTGGGGCCTCGATTGGTCGTCTGGGGGAACCGACACTATTCCGATTTGGCCGCAGCGCAATCAGGCTGGCGCGGTATCGCGGGACCGGTCGGCGGATGCGGCGGGCGCCGAGAGTGCATTGCCGAGCATGCTTTGTTTGTCGCGGCGGCGCTGCACCGAGGACGGTATCCGCATCGCCTCGCGGTATTTCGCGACCGTGCGGCGGGCGATATCAATGCCCGATGCGCGTAAACGTTCCACGATGGTGTCATCCGAGAGGATCGTCGCCGGGTTTTCCGCGTCAATCAGCTGCTTGATGTGGTGACGGACCGCCTCCGCCGAATGGGCCTCGCCACCATCGGCCGAGGCGATCGATGCGGTGAAGAAATACTTCAATTCAAAACTGCCGCGATTGGTCGCCATATACTTGTTGGCCGTCACCCGCGACACCGTCGATTCGTGCATCTGGATCGCGTCGGCGACCGCCTTGAGATTCAGCGGCCGCAGATGCGCCACGCCGTGGGTAAAGAATCCGTCCTGCTGGCGCACGATCTCGGTTGCGACTTTGAGAATGGTGCGGGCGCGTTGATCCAGCGCGCGCACCAGCCACGTCGCATTCTGCAGGCAATCGGTGAAATAGGATTTGTCGCCGTCCTTGCGGATCGTCTTCGACAGTTCGGTATAATAGATTTGGTTGACCAGCACCCTCGGCAGGGTGTCGCTGTTGAGTTCAACATGCCAGCCGCCATCGGGTCCCGGCCGCACATAGACATCCGGCACCATGGTCTGCATCCGCGCCGAGCCGAACTTCAAACCGGGCTTCGGATCGAGACGGCGAATTTCACCGATCATATCGGTGATGTCCTCATCATCGACCCCGCAGAATTTGCGCAACCCCGCAATATCGCGCTTGGCCAGCAGATCCAGATGCTCGACCAGGGCCTGCATCGCAGGGTCATAGCGATTGAGCTCGCGGAGCTGGATCGCAAGGCACTCGCTCAGATTTCGCGCGCAGACGCCGGGCGGATCGAATTTCTGCAACACCGCGACCACCGCCTCGACGTCTTCGGGCGAAGCGCCGAGCCGCTCGGCGGCCTGGCCCAGATCCGGCGGCAGGTAACCCGCCTCGTCGACCAGATCGATGAGATATTGCCCGATCATGCGCTGCGCCGGCGCCGTGAAGGCCACCGCCAATTGTTCGGCCAGATGGCTGCCCAGCGTGACCTCGGCGGCGACGAAGGCTTCGAGATTATAGCTGTCGTCGTTGGAGGCCCCGCCACCCCATTCGGTGTAGGCGGTCGGCGCCGCATCTTGTGCGGTGCGCGCGGCGGCTTCGGCTGGCTCCTCGGGAAACACGTTATCGAGGCCGGTGTCGAGGGTCTGCTCGATCTCGGCCCGGCTGCCGAGGTCGCAATTCATCCATTCTTCCTGGACCGGCTCGAAGCCGTCGCCGGGAGACCGCCGCCGATCTCGGAACGCTCGGCGGCCATTTCGTCGCCATAGGCGGCGCCCGGATCGTCCTGGCCCGAAAACTCGGCCCGCTCCGGCATCGGTTCGCCCGCCACCGGCGGCTCGGTGCCGTCGCTGGCGCGTTCCAGCAACGGATTTCGTTCCAGTTCCTCTTCCACAAAGGCCGACAGGTCGAGATTCGACAGCTGTAACAACTTGATCGCCTGCATTAATTGCGGCGTCATCACCAGCGATTGAGACTGGCGGAACTCTAATCTCTGCGTCAGAGCCATGGAGGCAAGAACCGATCCGGTAAAGTTGGTCCGATTCTTGCTTAAACTACTCCAAAGCCGATGTACACGGCTTGACGAATTGGAAAAATGGATTAGAGGCGGAATTCCTCGCCAAGGTAAAGGCGACGTACATCCGGATTGTTGACGATCTCATCCGGACTGCCCTCGGTCAAGATCTCACCGGCATAGACGATATAGGCACGATCGGTCAGTCCCAGCGTTTCGCGAACATTGTGGTCGGTAATCAGCACGCCAATGCCGCGATTGGTGAGGTGGCGGACCAGATCCTGAATGTCACCCACCGCGATCGGATCGATACCGGCGAACGGTTCGTCGAGCAGCATATAATTCGGACGGGTCGCCAGCGCTCGCGCGATCTCAACGCGGCGCCGTTCGCCGCCGGACAGCGCGATCGACGGCGTCTTGCGCAGCCGCGTGATATTGAATTCATCCAGCAGGGAATTGAGCTCGGCTTCGCGCTTTTTCTTGGAGGGTTCCACCACCTCCAGCACCGCGCGAATATTCTCTTCCACGCTGAGGCCGCGAAAAATCGACGCTTCCTGCGGCAGATAACCGATCCCGAGCCGGGCGCGCTGGTACATCGGCAGCTTGGTGACGTCGTGGCCATCCAGTTCAATCGTGCCGCGGTCGGCCGGGATCAGGCCGGTGATCATGTAAAATACCGTGGTTTTGCCGGCGCCGTTCGGGCCCAGCAAACCTACCGCCTCGCCGCGGCGCACATAGATGCTGACGCCGCGCACCACCTGACGGGTGCCGAAACTCTTTTCCACGCCATGCACGGCCAGATAGCCCGCCCGCTGCGCCAGCCGCGGCGCAGCGGCAGCGCCGTTGGTCTTGGCGCGCGGTGCACGCGGCTGCTCTGCTCGCGGAGCTTCCACTTTCGGCAGCGGCGTATTGCGGGCAAGCGGAGGCGCGTCGCGCACCGGCGCCGATAGCATGTCGCCCATGGCATCGCCAAGCGCGGTGATATCGGCCCGCGTGCGCGCAAATCCTGATGGACCGCGCTTTGCCGGGCGTCGACGGAACATGCCGAGTAAATCCACCATCCGCGCTTCGTTCAGCCTCTTACGGTAATCCTGCAACCCCAACGCGACGATTCGATACGCTCGCGCAGCATGAATGAGTGGATGCCCGTTGCCCAGCGAAACACCCTCGGTTTGAGGCGCGGATCGCGCCGCTGAGCCTTATGAAGATCTCAGGGTAGATACAGGCTGGCGCGGCGAGCTTCAACCTCGGCGCCCCCAGTCTGCGGACAAGTAATTGATGCTATTTCGGTTTATTTGAGACGGCCGGCCCCGCCGGGGATGCGGGAGGGGCCGCACCCGGTATCGCCGGACCGCCCTGGCCGGACGATTGAAACAGGCCCTGCACTTTGCCGTTGTCGGATTCCACCCGCGATACCCCGGTCGTCATATCGACGAGCAGCCGGTCGCCGCGCAGCACGTTCTTGCCCTGCGTCAGGATCACGCCGCCGACCATAGTGACAAGGTTGGTCTTGGTGTCGAACACGGCACTTTCGCCGGTGACAACCTGATCCTTCTGGGTGACAACCACGTTGCCTTTCGCCTCGAGGCGGCGGATCGATGAACTGCCGCCAGGGCCCGGGGTCGCGGACTGGATCGGCGCCGCTTTGGTCGCGGCCTTGGCATTTCCCGCTGGGGCGGAGGCCGGAGCCCCCGCAGCAGGGGTGGCCGAAATCGTAGAACACGACGAGGACCTTCGACGTCATGGTGGTGTCGCCCTGAACCACCTTCACATTGCCGGCGAAGGTAGCTTCCTTTTTCTTGTCGCGCATCTCGAGCGTGTTGGCTTCGATTTGAATCGGCTGGTCGCGGTTCTGCGAAAAGCCCTGCATGGCGTTGGGTACGCCCTGGACCGCGCTTTGCGCGCCGGCTTGGCCGGCCGCGATCAGCACGAGCGCGAATGCGGCTGGTCCAGACGCCATGCGCGATCCGGCGATTTGAGGTGCGGCGCGAAAAAAACATCATCCTGAAAATCATTTCGTGTTGGCGGTCTTGCTGGATGAAGACCGCGTCTTGCCGGAATGGGCGGCAGGTTCGAGCGTTGCGGGAGCAGGGGCCGGGGCCGGCTCGGCCGAGGTGCCGGTCGCGTCGAAATGGTTCAAATGCATCACAACATTGCCTTCGAACGTTATCACCTCTCCGCTTCCGGTAATCCTCAATCGGTCGGAGGTAATCGTTCCGTCGGTCAGTTTAACATCGACATGTTCATCCGAGGTAACGATGCCGTTGGCCATGTCGACAAATGCCTGCGTCAGGCGCGCTTCATAACCTGAGGAGGTTTGCAAAAATATATCCTTATGCAGATCGAGCAGCTGCTTCTTGGTATCCATCAACCCGGTGCGGGCATCCATCGTGAGGGTCGACTGATCTTCCATCAAGAGCTTGGCGCGTATCGTCTTCAGATCGAGATGATCCGCATCGGTCACATCCTGGGTCGCGGTTTTTGCCCATACTTCGTAAGGCCGCTGATCGGTCGTAAAGCCCGCCATATGCGGCGATTCCATGGTGATCTTGGTGCCGGAGACGACGAGGGCTCCCATGTCGAGCGGCAGGTTTGGGAGCAGCATCCGGAATGGATTGAAGATCGACACCGTAACGATCATCGCCATCGCCAGCAGCACGGCTGCCGGCACCGCGACGCGCAGCACCCGCACCATCCGGCTGTGGCGCGCGGCGATGGCAAAGCGCGCGTCCATTCCGGCCTGATAGGATGGGGTCTGAATCGAATTCACTACAGCTCCAAAACACAGGCGTCGTTGGCGCATGATCCGCCAGCGTACGACCGGGTTGGCGAAAAGACCATGTGCTCCTTCAATGGGTTAGAGCGCAATCTCTGGACCAAAAAGAGACGTCTGCCCGGCAAAACCGGCGTGCGCTAGTCCCGATCGGGCCGCTGTCATTCTACCCGACGTCGCCGGGTTATGCAGCCCGGACCTCCCGCTATGAGTGTGACCGAAACGGGGCGGCCCCCGGCTCAAAGCTGCCTTCCGGCTTAGGAATGGGCGAAGATGTCTTCGGTGTCCCAGCCTTCCAGATCGAGTTTTGCCCGGGTCGGCAGAAATTCGAAACAGGCCTGCGCCAGCGCCGTCCGATCCTCGCGCGCCAGCATGACATCGAGGCGTTCGCGCAGGCCATGCAAGTGCAGCACGTCGGAGGCCGCGTAAGCCAGTTGCGCCTCGCTCAGGGTCTGCGAGCCCCAGTCGCTCGATTGCTGTTGCTTCGACAGATCGACGTTGAGCACTTCGCGCACCAGATCCTTCAGACCATGCCGATCGGTGTAGGTGCGGCAGAGTCGCGAGGCGATCTTGGTGCAGTATACCGGCTGCGGCATCACGCCGAAGGCGTTGTAGAGCGCGGCGAGATCGAATCGCGCGAAATGAAAGATTTTGGTCATCTTCGGATTGGCCAGCAGTGCCTTCAGATTCGGCGCGTCGGCGTGATCCTTCGGTATCTGCACCACATCGGCACTGCCGTCGCCGTTCGAAAGCTGCACCACGCAGAGCCGGTCGCGGTGCGGATGCAGTCCCATGGTCTCGGTGTCGATCGCCACGGAATCGGTATAGCGGGACAGATCGGGCAGATCGCCGCGATGCAGGCGGATGGTCATCAGTAGCAGCCTTAAGGTCTCGGATCGAATCGACGCGAAACAACCTACCGCTCAAACCCCAAAGAGGCGAGCGGCAGGGATGCGCCTTGGGCCAAGAAAATAACGCTAAGGCTGCGGTTTTGCATATCTGGAAGCCGAACGCGGCAACCCAAGATCCTTTGTTGGGGTCGGACACTGTATCGCCCGCTTTTGGCTTTTACTGCCGCGCGACCCATACCGCTTGGCGCGAAGGCCCTGAAACCCGATGCCATGGACCGATATCTTGGAACGACGCTGCACCGATCCCATCTGTTTCCGGGGCCCCTAATGCGGCATCCGTCCCCTCCCTCCAAATGAGTGTCATGACCGAACAGATTGTTGTAGCGCCCGTCGACGAACAGCAGGTGCTGAATCGGGGTTTTTCGCCTTACCAATCGCTGCTCGTGGCCTTACTGGCGTTGGTCCAGTTCACGATCATCATCGACTTCATGATCATGTCGCCCCTCGGCGCCATCATCATGCCGGCGCTGAATATTACCGCCGCGCAGTTCGGCATCGCGGTCTCAGCCTATGCCTTCAGCGCGGCGATTTCGGGTATCCTGGCGGCCGGCTTTGCCGACCGATTCGATCGCAAGCGGCTGCTGCTATTTTTCTATGTCGGGTTCACTCTTGGCACGGCTCTCTGCGCCATAGCGCCGAACTATCATCTGCTGCTGCTCGGCAGAATCGTATCCGGATTGTTCGGCGGCGTGATGGGCTCCATCGTGCTCGCCATCATCACGGACCTGTTTCCGCTCCGCCTTCGTGGCCGCGTCATGGGCTTCGTGCAGACCGCGTTCGCGGCAAGTCAGGTGCTGGGTATCCCGGTCGGGCTTTTTCTATCGAACCACTGGAACTGGCATATCTGTTTCGCGGCGCTGGTCGGCCTGTCCGTTGTCGCGATGGCTGCCATCCTGTTGGTGATGAAGCCGGTCAACGAGCATCTTCGTCTCAAGCAGGACAAAAACGCCTTTGCGCATCTGATCGCGACCGTCAGGCAGCCCCGCTATTTGCTGGCATTCTCGGTGACGACATTGCTGGCGACCGGCGGCTACATGATGATGCCGTTCGGCAGCGCCTTCACCGTGCACAATCTCGGGATCGATATCGTGCATCTTCCGACCATCTATCTGGTCTCCGGCCTGTTCAGCATTTTCACCGGCCCTCTGGTCGGCAAGGCCAGCGACGCTTTCGGCAAGTATCCCACCTTTGCTTTCGGCTGCGCGATGTCGGTCGTGATGGTGCTGATCTACACCCACCTTGGTCAGGTCACATTGACGACGGCGATCGTGGTCAACGTTCTGATGTTCGTCGGCATCTTTTCGCGCATGATCCCGTCGCAAGCGCTGATTTCAGCGATTCCCGAACCCAGCCAGCGCGGCTCTTTCAGCGCGGTCAGCGCTTCCGTGCAGCAGCTCTCCGGCGGACTCGGATCCGTGGTGGCCGCGGCGATTATCATTCAAAATGCCGACGGTTCGCTGCGGCATTTCGATTGGGTGGGATACATCGTCGTCGCCACGACGCTGACTTCGCTGGTTGCGATGTATTTCGTCCAGAAGTCAGTAGCTCGTCAGACCGGCAATCGAACGGTCTGATGGCGCGTTCAATATCATGGGCTTGGGCAAGAGTGGTGCCCAGGAAAGGACTCGAACCTTCACGGCCGTGAAGCCACTGGCACCTGAAGCCAGCGCGTCTACCAATTCCGCCACCTGGGCCCGGGCCGGTTAGTACGGATCGGTCGCGCGCTTGTCAAATTGGCGAACTGAACCCCAAATAGGCTGTACAGCGCGGAGGCGATGGCGTATCGCGAAACATAAAAATAGTCCCGCGATGACCCGACTTGACTGGCAGGAACGGACCCTATGCAATCGAATCTGGACACGCTGGTCACGGTTTTCGGGGGATCGGGCTTTCTCGGGCGAAACGTGGTCCGCGCGCTGGCCAAGCGCGATTACCGCATCCGGGTCGCGGTGCGGCGTCCGGAACTCGCCGGGCATTTGCAGCCGCTCGGCAAGGTCGGTCAGATCCACGCCGTACAGGCCAATCTGCGCTATCCGGCCTCGGTCGAGGCCGCGATGCGTGACTCCCACGTCGCCATTAACCTCGTCGGCATTTTGGCCGAGAGCGGCGCCCAGACCTTCGACGCGGTACAAGGCAGCGGCGCGGGCACGGTGGCGAAGGCCGCCGATGCCGTCGGCGCGCGGACGGTGCATGTTTCATCCATCGGCGCCGATGCCAATTCGCCGTCGCGTTACGCGCGCGCCAAGGCTGCCGGTGAAAAGGCGGTGCTCGCGGCCGCGCCGGCGGCCACGATCCTGCAGCCTTCCGTCCTGTTCGGGCCCGAGGATGAATTCACCAACCGCTTTGCCGCGCTCGCCAGGATATCGCCGGCGTTGCCGCTGATCGGCGGTGGGGTGAACAAATTCCAGCCGGTCTATGTCGGCGATGTCGCCACCGCGGTTGCCGACGCCGTCGACGGCAAGACAAAACCCGGCGCCACCTATGAACTCGGCGGCCCGGAAGTCCTGACGATGCGCGAAATCATGGAGATCATCCTGGCGACCATCGAACGCCGGCGCATGCTGGTTTCGCTGCCATTCGGCCTCGCCAAACTCCAGTCGCTGCTCCTGCAGTTCGCGCCGGGACCCCTCAAGCTGACGCCGGACCAGGTGACGCTGCTGCAATCGGATAATGTGGTGTCGGATGCGGCGAAAGCCGCCGGCCTCACCTTGGAAGGGCTGGGGATTCAGGCGGATTCGCTGGAAGCAATCGCACCGCAATACCTCTGGCGCTTCCGTGCCACCGGGCAATTCCAGAAGAAGAGCGCTTAAGTTATCCTCGCGTCGTCCCGGCGAAAGCCGGGACCCATACATCGAGGAATCGCGTTTCGGCATCAAGCGTGCTTCGCAGCGACGCGGCAGCCCGCCTTCGCGGGGACGACGTAGAGAATCACTACCTTCCCATCGCCAGCGCGATCAGGCCGAGCGTGCCGACGATGACGCGCCACCACGCGAACAGCGTGAAGCCATGGCGGGTCACATAGCCAAGAAATGCTTTGACCACGATGATCGCGGTGACAAACGACACCACGAATCCGATCGCGATAAGTCCCAGATGATCCGTCGTCATCTCGGCGCGGTTCTTGTAGAAATCATAGGCGAACGCGCCGACCATGGTCGGGATCGCCAGAAAGAACGAAAACTCGGCCGCCGCGCGCTTGTCGGCGCCGAGCAGCATCGCGGCGACGATGCTGGCGCCGGAGCGTGACACGCCGGGAATCATCGCGAGACACTGCGCGAACCCGATTGTCAGATACATCGGCAGCGGAAATTTCGTGGCATCATGTTCGTGCGGATTGTGATCGAGCTGATCGACCCACAACAGAATCGCACCGCCGACGATCAGCGAAAAGCACACCACCCAGGGATTGAACAAATAGGCCTTGATGTAGCTGCCGGCCGCAGCGCCGATCACGGCCGCGGGCAAAAATGCCACCAGCACGCCGATGACGAAGCGCCTGTCATCGGGGTTGGAAAACATGCCGAGCGCGATCCGCCACAATTTGGCGAAATAGATCGCAAGAATAGCCAGAATCGCGCCGAGTTGAATCAGTACGGCGAAACTCTGCCAAAACCTGCCTTCGCCAAGATCGAAAAATCGTTCCGCCAGCAGCAAATGACCCGTGGAGGATACCGGCAGGAATTCCGTGACACCCTCGATGATGCCGAGGATCACCGCCCTTATTGCATCAGACATCTCAATCCAGTCCGTTATGATCGGTATCGGCCGAAAAAGCCGGATTCTTCTCGCTTATTCGCCCGCCCGCCGCAACCGTCAAAATGCGAAAACACCGGTTGCCTCGTTCCTCTGCTTCTATAGTTTGGCGCCGCACTCGGGCGGTGAGAGTTTGTTAAGCACCGCAAATTTATCAAGGACTTCATGTTCACACTGTTTCATCATCCGTTCTGTCCGCATTCGCGCTTTATCCGCCTTGCGCTCGGCGAACACGGCCTCGATCTGCGGCTGGTGGAAGAGCGGGTCTGGGAGCGGCGCGAGGCGTTTCTGGCGCTCAATCCCGCGGGCACCACGCCGGTGCTGACTGTCGGAAGGCCGGCCTGCGATTCCCGGCGCCGGCATCATCGCCGAATATCTTGATGAGAGCCACGGCGCCGCGATGGACGAGCGCCGGCTGCTGCCGACCACGATGGCCGAGCGCATCGAGGTGCGCCGGCTGATGGCGTGGTTCAACGAAAAGTTTTTCGAAGAGGCCTCCAATCCGCTGGTCACCGAGCGGATCTACAAGCGCTTCATGAGCGAGGGCGATGGCGGCGGCGCGCCGGCCGCGGACGTGATCCGCGCGGCGAAGGCAAATGTGCGCTACCATCTGGCCTATATCGGCTGGCTGGCGCAGACCCGGAATTTTCTGGCCGGCGACCGGCTGACCTATGCGGACCTCGCCGCCGCGGCGCATCTTTCGGCGATCGATTATCTGGGCGACGTGCCATGGATCGAGGACGACGCGGCAAAGGCGTGGTACGCGCGGGTGAAATCCCGCCCGTCGTTCCGTCCGCTGCTCAGCGAATGGCTGGCGGGCGTGCCGGCGTCGCGGACTTACGTGGACCTCGACTTCTGAACGCGCCGCTCAAAGCTCTCTGCTCACGACCTGAAGACCGCGCTCGCTCGACGAAGCCCGCGCGCTCGGATTCGACGGCATTGGCGTGACCGATCCCGGCGCGATCGCGGATGCAGGCCGGCATTTCCAGGCGTTCCTCGACGACGGCGCCCATGGCGACATGGACTGGCTCGCCGCTCGCCCGGAACGGCGCATCGATCCGCGCGTGCTGTGGCCCGGCGTGCGCTCGGTGATCATGCTCGGCGTCAATTACGGGCCCGACGAAAATCCGCTGGCGATTCTGGAGCAACGCAGCCGCGGCGCGATCTCGGTCTATGCGCAGGGCGACGATTATCACGATCTGATCAAGAAGCGTTTGAAGGCGCTGGCGCGATGGCTGGTCGCCGCATCCGGCGCGCGAGGTCAAGGTGTTCGTCGACACCGCCGCGGTGATGGAAAAGCCGCTGGCGCAGGCCGCGGGACTGGGCTGGCAGGGCAAGCACACCAACCTCGTGTCGCGCGAATTCGGCTCCTGGCTGTTTCTCGGCGCGATCTTCACCACCCTGGATCTGCCGCGCGACAGCGCCGAGGCCGACCATTGCGGCTCATGTCAGGCCTGCCTCGATATCTGCCCGACCGCGGCGTTTCCGGCGCCGTACAAGCTCGATGCCGGCGCTGCATTTCGTACCTCACGATCGAAAGCAAAAGTCCGATCCCGCGCGAATTTCGTAAAGCGATCGGCAACCGCATCTATGGCTGCGACGATTGTCTCGCGGTCTGCCCGTGGAACAAGTTCGCGCAGGCCGGCCGCGAGGCCAAACTTGCCGCGCGCGAGAACTTGCGCGCGCCCGATCTTGCCGATCTCGCGCGGCTCGACGATGCGGCGTTTCGCGCCTTGTTTACAAAATCGCCGGTCAAGCGCATCGGCCGCGACCGCTTCATTCGCAACGTGCTGATCGCGATCGGCAACTCGGACGAGCACGATCTGGCCGTCGAGGCCGAACGGCTGCTGGACGATCCAAGCCCGCTGGTGCGCGGCGCCGCGGTGTGGGCGCTTGTCCCAATTGATCGGGCAGAAGGAATTCGCGGCCCGCGCATCGGAGGCGGTCCGCGCCGAGACCGACGAAACCGTCCGCGCCGAATGGCAGGCGGACGCAGGGCGAAATGCGTCGCCCACCCTTGATTTAGCGTCGCCGAATCCGCCATGGTCCCTGACGCATGACAAATCAGCCTTTCTTCACCCGAGACCGCGACGCTTTCATCCCGACACAGGCCGCGAACGGCCCGTGGGATCCGAAATCGCTGCACGGCCGTGTCATCGTTGGGCTATTGGCGTTCGTGATCGAGCAGCGTCACGGCTCCGACGATTTCGTGCCGGCGCGGCTGACGGTGGACATGTTCCGCCTGCCGAATTTCGCAAGCCATCGAGGTCACCTCGCGGGTGATCCGCGAAGGCCTGCGCATCAAGGTGATCGAAGCCGAATTTTTCAGCGGCGGCGTCAGCATGGCGCGAGCCTCGTGCCAGTTGCTGCGGAAGACGGAAAATCCGCAAGGCCTGGTCTGGTCGCCACCGAACTGGGACGTGCCGGCGCCGGCCGACATTCCGGCTCCGACCGATCCGCGGCTTGGCATGAACGGCAAATGGGCCACCCGCCCGATCGTCGGCGCGATGGGCACCGTCGGCCCGCGGCGGCTGTGGATGAGCGAGGTGCGCGATCTCGTCGAGGGCACGCCGCTGACGCCGTTCGTGCGGGTCGCGGTGGCGGCGGATTTTGCAAGCCCATTTGCCAATGCCGGCGATCGCGGCCTTGGCTACATCAACAGCGACGTCACGCTGTATTTGCATCGCCTGCCGGTGAAGGAATGGATCGGGTTCGAGGTCGTGAACCACCACGCCACCCAGGGCATCGCGATCGGCGAGTGCTGCGCTGTACGACCAGCAAGGCTCGATCGGGACCGCCACCGTCGCCGCATTGGCGCAGCGCAAGCCGATGGCGAAACCGCCGCCGCCGTGAATCTAGTTGTCACTCACGCCAGATGCCGCTGCATCTCCGGCCGTGCTTTCAATGCAGCGCCTTGCCTTGCGACAATCTTGACGATGCGCTCGGGCGCGAAGTTCATGTCGACAAAGCCGGTCGCGGTGTTGGCGACCTCGTGATACTCGGTGATCTTGCCGTCGCGGAGCTTCATGATGGCGACGCCTTCGAACATCGCGCGCGCTCCCTTCGCCTCCGGCAGGGTTGAGCGATAGCTGAACGTGTAGCGCGCATAGAGCGTTTGCCCGTCGCTGACCGGCGAATGCATGTCCCAGCGAAAATCCGTCGCCGTGCGATAGAACCAGTCGTCAATCAGGGCGGCGATTTTCGCGCGGCCTGCGAACGCGCCGTAAAACGCATCATGGTAGACCCCGTCTTCGCTGAACAGCTCCGCAAGGGCCGCACCGTTGTGTTGTTCAACGGCGTCGCAGAATGTGCGGAGCATGGCGGTGATGTTCATTCGATCCTCCCGATTATCAAAAGCCGTCATGCGTCGCGAACTTCGTATTCCCTGGCGATCAGATCTCCGCCACCGCCGCGATCATCCGCGCGATATCCTGCGGCCGCGACAGGCGGTGATCGCCGTCCTGGATCATGGTCAGCACCACGTCGTCGACCGGCAGCCGATGGGCCAGCGCGAAGGCGTGCCGCCACGGCACGTCCGGATCCTGCGCGCCCTGCAGAATGCGAACCGGGCACCCCACATCGATGGAGCCGCCGAGTAACAGATGGTTACGACCCTCCTCGATCAGCGCGCGCGTGATCGGATAGGGCTCGCCATAGGGCGATGGCCGTAGCCACACGCCATCGGTCTCGATCGCCTGGCGGGCTTCGGGCGAGAAGCCCTTTCCACATCAGCTCTTCGGTGAAATCCGGCGCCGGCGCGATCAGCACCAGCCCGGCCAGCGATGCGCGCGATCCCGGACGCCGCGCCATCTCGCGCGCCAGCAGCAGCGCCATCCAGCCGCCCATCGACGAGCCGATCACGACCTGCGGGCCGGCGCAGAATTGCTCGAACACCGCGACGGTTTCTTCCAGCCAGCGCCCGATGGTGCCATCGACAAACGCGCCGCCGGATTCGCCATGGCCGGAATAGTCGAACCGGACGCAGGCGCGATTCCGCTCGGCGGCCCAGGCATCCAGCGCCGACCGCCTTGGTGCCCTGCATGTCCGAATTGAAGCCGCCCAGCCAGAACAACCCGGGGGCGGTGCCCGCGCGGGCGCGCACCGCGATGCGGCGTCGGCCGCCATCATGGCCGACCTCGATGAAGGCCGGCCCCTGATCGGGTGGATGTGCCAATGAGTTAGTCATGGATCGCTCACCTCCCGGCTGCGTTTTGGGTGAGCCCGCGCGATCCGTCAACGGACGCCGATACCGCCGCCGTTGGGTTATGTGCGGCGCTTCGGGGTATTGTGACGCTTGCGCTGAGGGAGCGCGCGCCCTATGTGGCTGATCTGAACCAAACCGTCATGCCGACGTTAGCCAGCGTGACTAAAATGCCTCGCTTTTGACTGGTTTTAGCACCCGACGTGCGAGTTTGCTTGCCCGTCCGGCCTTATTCCTTCAAACTATCGCCTTCGTTCACAACTTTGGAGAGTTACCCATTCGCCGTCCCAACAGAGCCCCGCCCGCTGCCACCAAAGACGGGCCGCGCACCAACGATGAAATCCGCAACCACGAAATCCAGCTGATCGATCAGACAGGCCTGAACCACGGCAATGTCGAGACGATCGCCGCCATCAAGATGGCGATGGAAGCCGGCATGGACCTTGTGGAGATTTCGCCCAATACCAATCCTCCCGTTTGCAAGATCATGGACTACGGGAAGTTCAAGTATTCGGCCCAGAAAAAAGCCGCGGAAGCCCGCAAGAAACAGAAGATCGTCGAGATCAAGGAGATCAAGCTGCGGCCGATGATCGACGATCACGACTACGAAGTGAAGATGCGCGCGATGCAGCGGTTCTTCGAGGAAGGCGACAAGGTCAAGGTCACCTTGCGCTATCGCGGCCGCGAAATGGCGCATCAGGAAATCGGCACCAAGCTCCTCGATAAAGTCAAAAGCGACGTCGCCGAAATCGCCAAGGTCGAACAGGACGCGCGTTTCGAAGGCCGCCAGGTGGTGATGGTTCTGGCGCCACGCTGATAAGATTCCGCCCTTCGTGTTTGCTTAATTTCAATCCCGTTTCCAATTGGTCGTCCCGGCGAGCTAGCCAAGCCGGGACGCCCCAAGACACTCGCTCCCATCGCCTGCTGGCCGACCCCGCCAAAGGCGCCCGCTAGCCCGCCATTATCCGGCGACGAAGCGGGAGGTTGCCGTTGCCAATTCGGCTTTCCTCTGCCATAAGCCCAACCTTCATCGCCCGGCTGATCAAGGGCTGCCGTGTCGATGCCCGTGCCGATTGTTTCGATTACGAAATAATCGAGTACTTTCAACGCTCTAACGAGCATTTCAGCCGCGAAAGCGCCTCTTTGGGCGCGTTTTTCTGCGGCAACAGGAGAGCCAAATGCCCAAGCTGAAGACCAAGTCAGGCGCTAAAAAGCGCTTCAAGGTGACTGCCACCGGCAAAGTGATGCACGCCCAGCGCGGCAAGCGCCACGGCATGATCAAGCGGACCAAGAAGCAGATTCGTCAGCTCCGCGGCACCCGCGTGCTGTTCAAGACCGACGGCGACAACGTCAAGAAATACTTCTTGCCGAACGCCTGATCGCGCTTGCGATTTCACTTGAGCCGAGCCGCGTCCGCGCGGCGATCCGTCACCCATTTCCAGATGAAGGAGACCCGTCATGTCTCGCGTTAAACGCGGTGTGACCTCTCACGCCAAGCACAAGAAAGTCTACAAGCTCGCCAAGGGTTTCCGCGGCCGCCGCAAGAACACCATCCGCACCGCGAAAGCCGCGGTCGAGAAGGCCGGGCAATACGCTTTCCGCGACCGCAAGCGCAAGAAGCGCACCTTCCGCGCGCTTTGGATCCAGCGCATCAATGCCGCCGTGCGCCCGTTCGGCATGACCTACAGCCGGTTTATCGACGGCCTTTCCAAGTCGGGCATCACGGTGGACCGCAAGGTGCTGTCGGACCTCGCCATCACCGAGCCGGTGGCGTTCCAGGCGATCGCCGAAAAGGCCAAGGCGGCGCTGGCGGCTTAAGTTCGCCATCGCTGCGGCCCTGCAGCTCCGGTGTCGTGCGCCCGCGCAGGCGGGGCATCCAGTAGCCGCCAAACCACATCTTGACCCCGGGGGTTACTGGATACGTCCGTCTTCCGCGGGATGATGACGGCCTCGCGTGCTGGATCGCGAGCGCATTCCCATAAGGTGATCGTCGCCATGTCCGACCTCGCAACGCTCGAACAAACCATCCTGAGCCAGATCGCCACCGCGAGCGACGAGGCCGCATTGGAGACCGTGCGCGTCGCAGCGCTCGGCAAGAAGGGCTCGATCTCGGCCCTGTTGGCGACGCTCGGCAAAATGTCGCCGGACGAACGCAAGACCCAAGGGGCTGCGATCAATCTTGCCAAGGACAAGGTCACGCAGGCGCTGACCGCGCGCCGCGAGCTGTTGAAATCCGTTGCCCTTGACGCACGGCTTGCCTCGGAGACCGTCGACGTCACGCTGCCATTGCGCGAGGCACCCGCCGAGCAGGGCCGGATTCATCCGCTCAGCCAGGTCTTCGAAGAGGTCAACACGATTTTCGCCGACATGGGATTCGCCATCGCCGAAGGTCCTGACATTGAGACCGACGATTATAATTTCACCAAGCTGAACTTTCCCGAAGGCCATCCGGCGCGGGAGATGCACGACACCTTCTTCTTCAATCCGAAAGAGGATGGCTCGCGCATGCTGTTGCGCACCCACACCTCGCCGGTGCAGGTGCGCACCATGCTGACGCAAAAGCCGCCGATCCGGATCGTCTGTCCGGGCCGCACCTATCGCATCGATTCCGACGCCACCCATACCCCGCAGTTTCACCAGGTCGAGGGTCTTGTCATCGACAAGAGCTCGCATCTCGGCCACCTCAAATGGATCCTGCACGAATTCTGCAAGGCATTCTTTGAAGTCGATCACATCAACATGCGGTTTCGCCCGTCGTTCTTTCCGTTCACCGAGCCGTCGCTCGAGGTCGACATCCAGTGCCGCCGCGACAAGGGCGAAATCCGTTTCGGCGAAGGCGAGGACTGGCTTGAGATTCTCGGCTGCGGCATGGTGCATCCGAACGTGCTGCGCGCCTGCGGCATCGATCCCGACATCTATCAGGGTTTCGCCTGGGGCATGGGCATCGACCGCATCGCGATGCTGAAATACGGCATGTCCGACTTGCGGCAATTGTTCGAGAACGACGTCCGCTGGCTCACCCATTACGGCTTCAAGCCGCTCGACGTCCCGACGCTGGCGGGAGGGCTGAGTTCGTGAATCTTGTCCCGAAAAGTATCGCCGGTTTGCGTTCTTTCGCGTTCGGCGACGGGCCGGAACTCGCCGACGAAGTGCTCGCACTTGTCGTCAGGGGCATAAAGACCGCGCACCTGTAGCACCGAGATGAGCCCAACAGTCGACGCCGCGGCGAGCACTGGCTCGTGCTCCCGCTGCGGGGAGGGCCGGGGTGCGTGGTCGAACTTGACCGAAGTGACCATGGATGATCGGAAGACGTCGATCTGGAAAGTTGCCTTTGAGGAAGGCGCGCGACCGCAGGCTGGCTCAGAAAAATTCCATCGACGCGGAACGATTGCTTCGGGCGGAGATTGCGAAGATATGAGCTGAATGGTGCAGCATTCCGACGTCAGGTTTCGCCGATGCTCTTTCTGTCCTCTGCCGCCTTCGGGGACAGCCCCAGCGGAGCGGACGAACTCGATGCGGCGTCGATGTCCGTCGCTGATCCATCAATGCGGCCAAGCTTGCCGCTCTCCCGCTTGCGGGGAAGGGTTGGGGTGGGAGCTAGTCGCGAATGCCGCACGCCGAAGTCAGTCCGCGACAATGCAGCCGAGCAAAGCAACTTCGCCGGGCGCAGGTGATGTCGAATCTGGAAGGCATCGTTGAAACGATCCGGCAGGCTGCCGCAGACCCCGCGCGCGGCTTACTCCTACCCCCGGCCCTCTCCCACAAGCGGGCAGGGAGCAGCAGCACCACCGCCAGCGTCACGCCGACCACAGGCAATATTCGAGGCCAGCCATGAAATTCACCCTGTCCTGGCTGAAGGAACATCTCGACACCGACGAGCCGCTGGAAAAGCTCGCCGACAAGCTCACCATGATCGGGCTTGAGGTCGAGCATATCGAGGACAAGGCGAAGCAGCTTTCGCCATTCACCATCGCGCGGGTGATTTCGGCCGAGCAGCATCCCAATGCGGATCGCTTGCGGGTGTGCATGGTCGACACCGGCCATGGTGCCGCGCCGGTGCAGGTCGTCTGTGGCGCGCCGAATGCCCGCGCCGGCCTGGTCAGCGTGTTCTCGGCGCCGGGCACCTTCATTCCCGGCAAGAACATCACGCTCGGTGTCGGCACCATCCGCGGCGTCGAGAGCCGTGGCATGCTGTGCTCGGCGGCTGAATTGCAACTCTCGGAGGATCACGACGGCATCATGGAGTTGCCGGCCGACGCGCCGATTGGAGCCGCTTACGCGGCATGGGCGCAACTTGGCGATCCCGTGATCGAGATCAACCTGACGCCGAACCGGCAGGATTGCACCGGCGTGCATGGCATCGCCCGCGATCTCAGCGCCGCCGACATGGGCAAGTTCAGGGATCCCGGGATCAAACAGGTCAAGGGCGAATTTCCCTGCCCGGTGAAGGTGACTGTCGAAGATGCCACGCTATGCCCGGGCTTCGCGCTGCGCCTGGTGCGCGGCGTCAAGAACGGTCCCTCTCCGGAATGGCTGCAAAAGCGTCTCACATCGATCGGGCTGCGGCCGATCAACGCGCTGGTCGATATCACCAACTTCATGACCTATGACCGCGCCCGCCCGCTGCATGTGTTCGATGCGGCCAAGGTGAAGGGCCATCTCACCGTGCGCCGCGCGCGCGAAGGCGAGACGCTGTTGGCGCTCGATGGCCGCAGCTACACGCTCGATGCCAGTGTCTGCGTGATCGCGGACGATCACGGCGTCGAATCGCTCGCGGGCATCATGGGCGGCGAAGCCTCCGGGTGCTCGGAGGAAACCACCGACGTGCTGATTAAATCGGCGCTGTGGAACGAGATCAATATCGCGCAGTCGGGCCGCAAGCTCGGCATCAATTCAGACGCGCGGTATCGTTTCGAGCGCGGCGTCGATCCGGCCTTCATGGTCCCGGGGCTTGAGATGGCGACCCGGCTGGTAATGGAGCTGTGCGGTGGCACGCCATCGGAAAATGTCGTCGTCGGTAACGCCTTCGGCGAAGACCGCGTGATCGATTTTCCGACGACCGAGGTCAAACGCCTCGCCGGAATCGAGGTGCCGCTGCCGGAGATGAAGCGCATCCTGAGCCACCTCGGCTTCATGCTGGCCGGCAACGGCCCGGTGGTAAAGGTCGCGGTGCCCTCCTGGCGCACCGACGTGCACGGCAAGGCCGATATTGTCGAAGAGATCGTGCGCATTGTCGGCGTCGACAAGGTGCCGATGACGCCGTTCGATCGCGGCGACGCGCCGCGCAAGTCGATCCTGAGCCCGATCCAGTTGCGCACCCGCCGCGCCAAGCGCGCGCTGGCCGCGCGCGGCCTGGTCGAGGCGGTGACGTGGTCATTCATCTCAAAACCGCATGCCGAATTATTCGGTGGCGGGCCGCGCGAACTCGCGCTCGCCAATCCGATCGCGGCCGATCTGTCCGACATGCGGCCGAGCCTGCTGCCGGGCCTGGTCGCGGCGGCGCAGGCGAACATCGATCGCGGCTTTCCGGATCTGGCGCTATTCGAGGTCGGGCAAGTATTCAGGGGTGACAGGCCGCAGGATCAATTCGTTGCGGCGGCGGGCGTTCGCCACGGCTACGCGTCGTCGAAAGGCCAGGGACGACACTGGTCGGGTTCGGCGATGGCCGACGCGCTCGACGCCAAGGCCGACGCCTTTACCGTTCTTTCCGCCGCCGGCGCGCCGATGCAGGCGCTGCAGGTGGTGTCCGGTGGCCCGAACTGGCTGCATCCCGGGCGCTCCGGCACCATCCAGATCGGCCCGCAAAACGTGCTGGGATATTTCGGCGAGCTGCACCCGCGCGCGCTCGAAGCGCTCGGCGCCGACGGTCCCTTGATGGCGTTTGAGGTGATTCTCGATCGCATTCCCGATGCCAAGCAGCGGCCGACCCGCGCCAAGCCGGTGCTGGAGCTTTCATCGTTCCAGCCGGTGTCGCGCGACTTTGCGTTTATCGTCGACCGCGGCATCAAAGCCGGCGATATCGTCCGCGCCGCGCAGGGCGTCGACAAGAAGCTGATCACCCATGTGACCGTGTTCGACATCTACGAAGGCAAGGGCATCGAGGACGACAAGAAATCGGTCGCCATCGCAGTGACAATCCAGCCGCGCGAAAAGACCCTGACCGATCAGGAGATCGATGCGGTCGCCGCAAAAATTGTCGCCGAGGTGTCGAAGAAAACCGGCGGCACGTTGCGCTGACGCCACCGGCGCTGCCGGAGTGGCTTCGGTTGCAGCGCCGGATTCAGTTGAAGGGCGCCGCCGGCCTTGCCGACCTGGTTGGCGCAGCGTGACGCCGGGGCTTTGCCACTGGCGTCGCCTCTACTGACTCATCTTTGAGCGCGCCGATTTTGCGCAGCGCCGCGTCCGCCGCGCGCTCGCCGCTTTCCCAGGCGCCGTCGACCGTTCCCCACAGGGTTTCGTGGGTCGCTTCGCCGGCCAGGAACATGCAGCCGATCGGCTCCGTCAAAACCTTTCGCAACGGCTGCGCGCCGGGTGCCGCGGCGGACATCGCGCCGAGCACAAACGGCGCGGCATTCCAGTTGGTCGCGCTCGATTTCTTGACCGCAGCCGCGATTTCGCTGCCGAACAATTTGGTCAGCCATTCGACCGCGAAAGCCACCATCGCCGGCTCGCCCTGTGCCGACAAATCGCGTCCGAACGAGCCTGCAACATCGATCGAGCAGAGTGACGACGATCCCATATTGGCAAACAAGAGCGCTGTCCGCGTGCTGGTGCTCTGTTCGATGACAATATCGTCGCGCGCGAGCCCGAGCGGATTGCCCTGAAATTGCAGCGCGATGCGGTCATAGCTGCCGAGGCTCAATTTTGCCGCGGCATCGAGCTGGCGTTTGGGAATATCCGGCGTGAATTTGATATTGCCCGCCGCCAGCACGTTACTCGACACCGTAACGATGGCGGCGCGCGCGGCGATCTTTCCGGCCGGCGTCTCTACCGTGACATCGCGGCCGTTCCAGGCAACTCGATTCGCCGGCATCGACAGCGCGAGCGGGACCTGCTCGCCAAGCTTTGCGATCACCGTGCCCACGCCCTGGCGGCAGGCGATCGACGCATTGCGTTCCTGCGCGCGGGCTTTGTCGATCGCGGAAATATCCTTCAGATCCTTGCCGACAGCATTGGCGCCAAGTACGAACTCCATGGTTCCCGCCCAGTCGGCGAGATCTTTCGGCAGCGCAGACGCGCAGGCCACGTCGACTTTGCCGCGCGAAGCTTCATCGATGGCGCGGTTGGCGCGCACCAGCGTGGCAAGAAACTGCTCGGTTTCAGCGGCCCGCGCGAAGCGCTGACCGATGCGGATCTTCTGGCCCAGCGGCGCCGGGTAGACATCAAGCCCTGAACTGCGCGCGAGCCTGATCATCGGGTTGGTGTCGGGATTGTGCATCCATCGCGCGCCACGATCGAACGCGACCTCGAAGGTCGCGGTGTCGGTGAGGCAGCGGCCGCCGATCTGGCCCGCGGCCTCGATCACGATGACCTTGCGATTGGCGGCCACGACGCGACGCGCCGCGGCGATACCGGCGGCACCGGCGCCGATCACGACAATGTCCGCCTCGCGCGGCAATGTCGCGCCCCATGCGCCGGCGCCCAGCGCCGGCGTCACCGCAAGTGCCGCGGACGCCGACAGGAAATCGCGGCGCGTTATTGTCATGTCATGGTTTCCGGAACTTTTAATAGCGGCAGAACCTGGGATGTGACGGTTCAGAGGGTTTCTGTGGCTTCACTGCCCGCCCGCCAGGAAAACTTTCGAACCGAAACCATACTGGAATCATACATTTCCAGCATCCTTTAGACCCCGAAATTGGCCGAATCGCGCCGCGACGACCGCAAATTTCTGGCGCCAGGGAGCGTCGAACTTGCCGCATCCGGACGCAGGCAGCAACGGTCATGGTGAATCAATCATGATTGTACCGCCGCATGCATGAACTAAATTGCAACCGCTTTCGACCATGATAAGGAAAGAGAAAAGCGGCCGGAAAGGCTGGCTGGAGCCTTTTCCAGCGCAAGCCTGCCCCGCACTCGATGCGGGGTGGATCCCGGTTCGCGTGAAGAGAACGCGTCAAAATAAACAAGAGGAGCCTGCGTTCCGATTCGATCGGAACGGAAAAGGCTCCGGGGGGAGATCATGGGTGTTGTTCTCGATACCGTCGGCAAGTTGATCGCGGGCTACCTGCAGAAGGAAGTACCGGGCTACGAGCCGTTCACCCCCAGCGACCCTGCGCATTTGCGCGGCATCATCGAGCCGGGCGATGTCATCCTGGTGGAAGGCAACAACCGGGTTTCCGGCATCATCAAATACCTCACTCAGTCGACCTGGTCGCACTCCGCGCTTTTTGTCGGCCCGGTCGATGGCGCGTCCGAGCCTGACGGCGAGCCGCACGTTCTGATCGAAGCCAATATCGGCGAAGGCGTGACCTCGGCGCCGCTATCGAAATATTTTCCCTATCATACGCGGATATGCCGACCGGTCGGCCTGTCGTTTGAGGACCGCAACACGGTCTGCCGCTACGCCATCAACCGGATCGGCTTCGGCTACGACACCAAGAACATCCTCGATCTGATGCGCTTTCTGATTCCGCTACCGATACCGCAGCGATGGCGGCGGCGGATGATCGCGTTCGGTTCCGGCGACCCCACCAAGATCATCTGTTCGGCGCTGATCGCGCAGGCGTTCGACGCCGTACGCTATCCTATACTGCCCAAGATCACGCGCGGTGGCAGCAGGCAGGCCCGCCGCGAGATCCTGCACATCCGCGATTCATCGCTCTACATGCCCCGCGATTTCGATATCTCGCCCTATTTCGAAATCGTCAAACCCACCATCGTGCACGGCTTCGACTACACCGCCTTGCACTGGGCCGACAAGCAAAAGCCGCTCCGGGAGGTAGCAGGCGCATTCGGGGTGTTTCCAGAATCAATCGAGTCGCCGCCGCTTGTTCCTGAAGCGGCTGACCAAGAGGCGCCGCTTCCAGCTCAGGAAGTGACCCTGGTGGCAAGGGAAGCGTCACTCGAAGCGACGCTGGTGGAGCGTGTCACAGTGTCGGAGCATTTTATGGTCGTCGAATATGTGCCCGCGCGGCGGCCGGAGCGGCGCGCGAGTTCGCGCGTCGCGGTACTCGCGGCTTAGAAGGCAGTAGATCTCCGATCTTGCCGAACCCTCCGGGCATGGTTACCTCTGGCAAGGTTTTTTGCAGAGGATACCGCCACTATGCTCGACGACGCCGTCAAGGCGCTTTCGCAAATCCTGTCGCCGCCGATGCGTTCCATCCTATGGCGGTCGATTGGCCTCGCGCTGGTGCTGATCGTGGTGCTGGCGCTTGGCTTGCAGCGACTGCTGAGCTGGTTCGCGACGTTTGGCGAAGCCTGGGCTCAGGCGATGCTGGGCCCCGGCTTTGACACGCCGCTCAATATCCTCGCATGGATCGTTTCGATTGCCGCCGGTCTCGGCGTCGTGTTCGGCGCGGTGTTCCTGATGCCTGCGATCACCACGCTGGTGGCCAGCGTGTTCGTCGATGACGTCGCCGACCATGTCGAGCGCGAATATTATCCGGCGGAGCACCCGGGCACGGCGCTGCCACTCGGTCTCGCTATGACGGAAGGCATCAAGACCGCGCTGCTGACAATCCTGGTCTATCTGATCGCGTTGCCGTTCGTGTTCGTGGCCGGCGCCGGCTTTATTGCATTTTTTATCGCGACCGCATGGCTGCTCGGCCGGGAATATTTTCAGCTTGCGGCGATGCGGTTTCGCACGCCGGCGGAAGCCAGGGCGATGCGCAAGCAGAATGCCGCATTGGTGTTCACCGCGGGTCTGGTGATCTCGGCGTTCGTGTCGATCCCGATTGTCAATCTGGCGACGCCGCTGTTCGGCATGGCGTTCATGGTCCACCTGCACAAGCGTTTGAGTGGTCCACGGCCGGAACTGATCGAGCCCAGGCGGAAGACGAGCGTGCCGGTGGCGTGAAACGTCATCCTTCGGCGCGTTGTAAGGCGATCGCGTGGGTTCGCCTTAAACCGTCTTCTCCGGCCAACGGCAGAGATCGTTGATCAGGCAGACCTCGCAGCGGGGCTTGCGCGCGAGGCAGGTGTAGCGGCCATGCAAAATCAGCCAGTGATGCGCGTGCAGCATGAACTCGGCAGGGATCACCCGCTCAAGGCCAAGCTCCACCTCGAGCGGAGTCTTGCCGGGCGCGAGGCCGGTACGATTGCCGACCCGGAACACATGGGTATCGACCGCCATGGTGTGTTCGCCAAATGCCATGTTGAGCACGACATTGGCGGTCTTGCGGCCGGCGCCGGGCAGCAATTCGAGTTCGGCACGGGTGCGCGGCACTTCACCGCCAAAGTCGGCGATCAGTTTTTCCGACAGCGCGATGACGTTCTTGGCTTTGTTGCGATAGAGCCCGATGGTCTTGACGTAGTCGCGCACTCTGTCCTCGCCGAGCGCAAGCATCTTCTGCGGCGTGTCGGCGACTTGAAACAATGCGCGCGTCGCCTTGTTGACCCCGGCGTCGGTCGCCTGCGCTGACAGCACGACCGCAACCAGCAGCGTGTAGGGATTGAGATGTTCCAGTTCGCCTTTTGGCTCCGGATTGGCTTTGCGAAACCGGCTGAACGCCTCGTAGACCTCGGCGGCGGTCCAGGGTTTGGTCGAGCTTCGAAGGGCTGCTCGACTTTTTCGCCGCGCGGGCCTGCCCCGATTTGGCAACAGTCTTTTTGGTGGCCTTAATTCGGCTTGGCGCGGCCGCGGGGCGCTTGGCGGCCGCGGCTTTCTAGGATTTGCGGGTGATTTTCGGCATGATCCGGATATACTGACACGCGATGACCGCAGGCAACGATTTTGATCCGGCGCAGCCTCAGCCAGAATTGTTTTCGGCGCTGTTGACGCCGCATCGCTCGCTGAACCGAACCGGCTTTCTGGTGCTGATGGGATTTGTCAGCGTGATCAGTTTTGCCGCTGGGCTTGCCTTTCTGTTGATGGGCGCGTGGCCGGTGCTCGGCTTTTTCGGCCTCGACGTGCTGGCGATCTATTGGGCGTTCCGGATCAATTTCCGCCGCGCCAGGGCCAGCGAGGAAATTTCGGTGACGCCGTCCGAGCTCCGCGTGCGCCGGGTGAGCCATCGCGGCCATGTCGTCGAATGGGTGCTCAATCCGCTCTGGGTCCAGCTCGATCAGAAAACCCACGCGGAATTCGGCATTGAAAAACTTTATCTGGTCTCGAAGGGCCGCCGGGTCTCCATCGCGAGCTTTCTGGGAGCTGATGAAAAAGCCAGCTTTGCCAAAGCCTTAACGGCCGCATTACAGGCCGCGCGACGGGGGCCGACCTACAATCCGGTTTAGTCGGGAATCGGGTGGTTTGGACGTGGCGCTGGTCCTACATCAGGACCATGATGAACCTTGCCATGAATGATCAAATGAACCTCGCCATCAACGATCGACGCCTGACCAAACCCGGGGCACAGAACGCCGCGCTGCGCGACTATGATTCGGTGCGGCGCGCCATCGCCTTCATCTCCGAACACTGGCGCGCGCAGCCGACCATCGAATCGATGGCGGATGCGGCCGGCGTGACGCCGGATGAATTGCACCATTTGTTCCGGCGCTGGGCCGGACTGACGCCAAAGGCGTTCATGCAGGCGCTGACCCTCGATCATGCCAAAGGCCTGCTGCGCGATTCCGCCAGCGTGCTCGATGCCGCGCTCGATTCCGGGCTTTCGGGTCCAGGCCGGCTGCACGACCTGTTCGTCACCCATGAGGCGATGTCGCCGGGCGAATGGAAGACCGGCGGCGTCGGCATGACGCTGCGTTACGGATTTCACCCCTCGCCGTTCGGCACCGCGATCGTCATCGCCAGTGGCCGTGGACTGGCCGGCCTTGCATTCGCCGACCCGGGCGAGGAGCAGGCGTCGCTCGCCGACATGCAGCGGCGCTGGCCGCGCGCGACCTATCTGGAGGATAGCGCCGGCACCGCCGCACTGGCGCAGCGCATCTTCGATACCAGGCTCTGGCGCGCCGACCAGCCGTTGCGGGTGGTGCTGATCGGTACCGATTTCGAGGTCCGGGTCTGGGAGACGTTGCTGAAAATCCCGATGGGCCGGGCGGTGTCCTATTCGGATATCGCCAACAAGATCAGAAATCCGAAGGCGTCACGCGCGGTCGGCGCCGCGATCGGAAGAAACCCGGTGTCGTTCGTGGTGCCATGCCATCGCGCGCTTGGCAAAAGCGGCGCGCTGACCGGCTATCACTGGGGCATCACCCGCAAGCAGGCGATGCTGGGCTGGGAAGCGGGGCAAGTCGGCGTCCATTAAAACGAAACCCGCGCGCCTCGCAGCAGTGTCGCTCACGCCGCCAGATCAAGCTTCGACGCGACCGTCGCGTCGGCATTGAGGCGATAGATCACCGGGACGCCGGTGGCGAGTTCGCGGGCAAGAATGCCCTCCGGGGTCAGCTTTTCCAGCACCATGATCAGCGCGCGCAGCGAATTGCCGTGCGCCACGACCAGCGTGCGCTCGCCGCGCAGCACGCCCGGCAGAATCTCCTGAACGTAATAGGGCAGCGTTCGCGCCAAGGTGTCCTTCAAGCTTTCACCGCCGGGCGGCGGCACGTCATAGGAACGCCGCCAGACATGGACCTGCTCCTCGCCCCACTTCTTGCGGGCGTCGTCCTTGTTGAGACCCGACAGATCGCCGTAATCGCGCTCGTTGAGCGCGAGGTGCTTTCTGACGGGAAGGCCGCTTTGGCCGATCTCGACCAGCGCCAGGTCAAGCGTGTGCTGCGCGCGCTTGAGCACCGAGGTGAAGGCGATGTCGAACGACAGCCCTTGTGCCTTTAATTTGCGGCCGGCATCGCTGGCCTCGGCGATCCCCTTCTCGGTGAGATCAGGGTCCTTCCAGCCGGTAAAGAGGTTTTTCAGATTCCATTCGCTCTGGCCGTGACGCACGAGCACGAGAAGCCGGTCGCTCATTCCCATCATTCCGTTTCAGTTGTTAAAATCTCAGAAGTCAGCGAGCCCGAGCACGTCGGCCATCGAATACATCCCGGGCTTCTTGTCGCGCGCCCAAAGTGCTGCCTTGATGGCGCCCTGCGCGAACATGGTGCGGTCCTCGGCCCGATGGATCAGCTCGATGCGCTCCATGGCGCCCGCGAAAATCACGCTGTGATCGCCCGTGACCGTGCCGCCGCGCAGCGACGCAAAGCCGATATCGCCGGTTCGGCGTTCGCCGGTAATGCCGTCGCGGCCCCGCGCCGAATGCTGATCCAGCGCGACCTTGCGGCCGGCGGCCGCCGCCTCGCCCAACAGCAACGCGGTGCCCGATGGTGCGTCGACCTTGGCCTTGTGGTGCATTTCCAGAATTTCGATATCGAAATCATCATCCAGCGATTGCGCGACCCGCTTGACCAGCGCCGCCAACAGGTTGATGCCGAGGCTCATATTGCCCGATTTGACGACAATGGCGCGCGACGTCACGCTCTGGATCACGGCATCGTCCGACGCCGAGAGGCCGGTGGTGCCGATGATGTGGACCAGGCCCCGTTGGGCGGCGATCGCGACATTGGCGATGGTCGCGCGCGGGACGGTGAAGTCAAGAATGCCGTCTGCATTGGCCGACAGCGACCACAGATCGGCGGACAGTAAAACGCCATTGGCGGGCAGGCCCGCGAGCACGCCGGCATCCTTGCCGAGGAGTTCAGACCCCGGCGCTTCCAGCGCGCCGGTAATGATCGCGCCCGGGGTTTCCGAGATGACGCGCGTCAGTGCGCGGCCCATGCGGCCGCCGGCCCCCGCAACGATCAAGCGCATGTCCGACATTTACTACCTTTCGCACGCCCTTGCCGTATAGCCGGGGCCGACCGTTCCGGCAACTGATCAGGCTGCCCAAGTTAGGTTCGTCATGCCCGTGCTTGTCCAGGCATCCACGTCTCAGCTGGTAAGTGAGACAGAGTGGATCAGGCTGACGGAGAACATGAAACCTAAGGCTGCGCGCCGTCGTAGCCTTCGATGATCACAAGGTCGCTCTCGGCATGCGGCGCGCGCATCGCGACCAGCCGCGCATATTCCGGGGAATTGTAGCAAGCCAGCGCGGTTTCATAATCCTTGAATTCGAGCACCACATTGCGCGACCGCGACGAGCCTTCCCTGGACTCGAACTTGCCGCCGCGCACCAGGAACCTGGCGCCGTATTTTTTGAATACCGCGCCGTTCTGCGCGACATATTCCTTGTAGCCATCCATATTGTGGACGTCGACGCGCGCGATCCAGTAAGCCTTCGCCATCCGCTTTCTCCCTTTTCGGTGTTTCAGCCCAGCGCCTGCACGATTTCAGCGACGATGCTATCCGCCGCCGCCTTCGGATCGGCTGCTTCCATCACCGGCCTGCCGACCACCAGATAGTCCGCACCGGCGGCAATGGCGCGGGCCGGCGTCATGATCCGTTTCTGGTCGCCGGCGGCGGAACCCGCAGGCCGGATCCCGGGTGTCACGAGCTTCATCCGATGGCCTATCTTGTTGCGCAAACTGGCCGCCTCCTCGGGCGAACAGACCAGGCCGTCGATGCCCAGCGCCTCCGCCTGCTGGGCGCGGGCTTCGACCAGTTCGGACACGCCGAGGCGATAGCCCGCGGCGTGGAGATCGCCGTCGTCATAAGAGGTCAACACCGTCACCGCGAGGATCTTCAGATCCGATCCCGCGCGAGCCTCGACCGCCGCCTTCATGGTCTGCGGATAGGCATGCACGGTCAGGAATGTTGCGCCGAGTGTTGCGACGCTTTCGACGCCGCGCGCCACGGTATTGCCGATGTCGTGCAGCTTGAGATCGACGAATACTTTTTTGCCTGCGCCCGCGAGTTGACGGACCAGCGGCAATCCGCCGGCATAGGCCAGCTGATAGCCGATCTTGTAGAATGTCACGCTGTCGCCAAGCCGGGCGATCATCGCTTCGGCGGCGGCGACGCCGGGCAGATCGAGCGCCACGATCAACCGGTCGCGGGGGGTGATAGTCGATGCCTGCATGTCACCTCACATCATGCGTTGCGAAACGTCGATCAGCTGCCGTGCCAAGGCCCTTAGCGCCTCGACATCGGCGGTATGTTTCAATCGGTCCATATCGTCATAGGCCTCGCCGGCAAAGGCGAGCGCGAGCTGATTGGGAATGACCGTGGCGTGGCAGGCCGAAAGAATCAGCCGCAGCGCCGCCAGAGATCGCGTTCCGCCGAGTCGGCTTTCCGACGCCGCCGCGATCGCAAAGGCACGGTCGCGAAACACCTGGCCGCGGGTCTCGTGGGCATCCTGCACGCGCGTCACCCAGTCGATGGCATTCTTGAGCAGTGCCGGCACCGACGAATTGTATTCCGGCGTCACGATCAGGACGCCTTGATGGGCGCCGATCATGCGCTTGAGATTGACCGCATGCTTCGGCACGCCGGATTTTGCCTGCAGGTCGCCATCATAGATCGGCAGCGGAAAATCACCGAGCGAAATGCGCGTGACCTCCGCGCCGGCTTGCGCGAATTCATGGGCTGCCGCCGCCGCGAGCCTGGCATTGAGCGAGCCGGTGCGAAGCGATCCGGGGATGACAAGGATTTTCAGCGCGGACATGGATTACATCGTTCAGCCGCCCTGCTGCAGCGCCGGACGGTCAGCGCCTGCGATACACCCAGACGCGGGCCGGCGGAAGGTTCATCCAGATTCGCTCGGAGGCTTCCGTGGACACGCCCGGCAGCGATTTTGGAATCGGCGGCGCAACCGAATAGGTGAACTGCACGAACGGTGCACCCGGCGCGAGCGCGAGGAAGGCATCGCGGATCAGTTTCAGGCGCGTCAGCATCGGCTTGGTCACGAGCGGCAGGCCCGACACGACCGCGGATGCCGGAACGTTCAATACGTTCCAGAGTGAATCGCGCAGCGCATAGGCGTCACCTTGCACGACCTTCGCGTGCGGATAGCGGTCGCGCAGCAACGCACAAAAGCCCGGATTGTATTCGACCAGGACAAGGCGCTTCTGATCGACGCCATGCTCAATCAACGCATTGGTGATGGCGCCGGTGCCCGGCCCCAGTTCGACCACCGGACCCGATGAGTGAATGTTGACATACCGCGCCATAGTGCGGGCCAACACCTTTCCCGACGGCATGACAGCGCCCATGTGAAGCGGCTTCTCGATCCACGAACGGAGAAAGCGAACCTCGTCGTCGAGACGAAGCGGCTTCTTCAACGCACGCACGGACGATTGCAAAGGCATGTCGTTACCAGGCGGGACCGCGAGTTGGCGGTGGGTGTCAGAAAATATTCATAAAGAGGTATAGGTAGCGGCCGAAACGGTCAAGCTGGACGGTCCCTTGCAGGGTCCGCAAGGCCATGCGCTGCTTCTGGTTTTCAGCCTGATGGAACGCAACACGGCTCCAGCTTTACCGCCGATGCTACGTGCTGGCGCGGGCACCGAAGAAGTCCTTGACCTTGGTGAAAAAACCCGCCGCCTCAGGCTGCGTGGCACCGGACGATAGTTTTTCAAACTCCGCCAGCAATTCCTGCTGCTTCTTGGTCAGATTCTGCGGGGTTTCGACCACGACCTGAACATACATATCTCCGGTCTGCCGCGAGCGGAGTACCGGCATGCCTTTTGATGCAATGCGAAAGCGCCGGCCGGACTGGGTTCCCGACGGGACTTTCACCTTGGCGTTGCCCTTGTCGATGGTCGGCACCTCGAATTCGCCGCCGAGCGCCGCCGCCACCATCGAGATCGGCACCCGACAATGCAGATCGGCGCCATCGCGTTGAAAGAATTGATGCGCGGCCAGCGACAGAAAAATGTAGAGGTCGCCCGACGGGCCGCCACGGACGCCGGCCTCGCCTTCGCCGGCAAGCCGGATGCGGGTGCCGTCTTCCACGCCTTGCGGAATATTGACCGACAAGTTGCGCTCGCGGGTCACGCGCCCCGAGCCCACGCAGGACGGACACGGGTCTTCGATCATCTGGCCGCGGCCCTGGCAGCCGGGACAGGTTCGCTCCAGCGTGAAAAATCCCTGCGCCTGCCGCACCCGGCCGGCGCCGCCGCACGTCGAGCAGGTCTTCGGCTTGGTGCCGGCTTTCGCCCCGGTGCCCGAGCAGGATTTGCAGGTGACCGAAACCGGAATCTCGATCTGCGCGGTCTTGCCGAGGAAGGCTTCCTCCAGCGTGATTTCCATGTTGTAGCGCAGGTCCGCGCCGCGTTCGCGCCCGCCGCCGCGGCCGCGTTGCCCGGCCATGCCGAACAGGTCTTCGAAAATATCCGAGAATGACGAGGCAAAGCCCGCGCCGAATCCCGGGCCACCGCCGCCGCCCTGCTCGAACGCCGCATGACCGAACCGGTCATAGGCCGCGCGCTTGTCGCCGTCCTTCAGGACTTCGTAGGCTTCGTTGATTTCCTTGAAACGGACTTCGCTGGTGGCATCGCCCGGATTCTTGTCCGGGTGCCATTTCATCGCGAGCTTGCGGAAGGCTGCCTTGAGCCGGAACTCGTCCGCGGTCCGTTCGACTTCAAGGGTTTCGTAGTAGCAGCGCTTGGTGGACATCCGTCAAATCCGCCCGAAGTTCGTCTTCATTCCGAAGCATGCGCCCTAAAGGATGCAGTCCCCGGCTTAATAAAAAATGACCCCCATTCCGCGAGACGCGGCTTTCGCGCTCTTTGGAATGAGGGCCATGTTCATCGCCGTTTAAGCAGATTTCTTGTTGTTCTTGTCGTCGTCGACTTCGGTAAACTCCGCGTCGACCACATCATCCTTTGCGGCATCCTTGGCCGCATCGCTCTCGGCCTGCTGCTTGTACATCGCCTCGCCGAGCTTCATCGAAGCCTGCGCCAGCGTGTTGCTCTTGGCCTTGATCGCCTCGGCATCGTCACCCTTCAGCGCTTCCTTCAAATCGCTGACGGCGTCCTCGATGGCGCGGCGCTCGCTCTCCTCGACCTTCGATCCATGTTCGGCCAGCGCCTTCTCGGTCGAATGAACCAGGCCGTCGGCGTGGTTCTTGGCATCGACCGCTTCGCGGCGCTTCTTGTCCTCGGCCGCATTGGCCTCGGCGTCCTTGACCATCTTCTGGATGTCGGCTTCGGACAGGCCGCCCGACGCCTGGATCCGGATCTGCTGCTCCTTGCCGGTCGCCTTGTCTTTGGCCGACACGTTGACGATGCCGTTGGCGTCGATATCGAAGGTCACCTCGATTTGCGGCATCCCACGTGGTGACGGAGGAATGCCCATCAGATCGAACTGGCCGAGAACCTTGTTGTCGGCCGCCATTTCGCGCTCGCCCTGGAAGACGCGGATGGTGACGGCGTTCTGGTTGTCCTCGGCGGTCGAGAACACCTGGCTCTTCTTGGTCGGGATCGTGGTGTTGCGATCGATGATGCGCGTGAACACGCCACCCAGCGTCTCGATGCCGAGCGACAGCGGGGTCACGTCAAGCAACAGCACGTCCTTGACGTCGCCCTGCAGCACGCCGGCCTGGATCGCCGCGCCAATGGCAACGACTTCGTCCGGATTGACACCCTTGTGCGGCTCCTTGCCGAAGAACTGCTTCACGACTTCCTGGATCTTCGGCATCCGGGTCATGCCGCCGACCAGCACCACTTCGCCGATTTCACCGGCGGTGAGGCCGGCATCCTTCAGCGCCTTGCGGCAGGGCTCGATGGTCTTCTCGACGAGATCGTTGACCAGCGCCTCGAACTTGGCGCGCGTCAACTTCATCGTCAGATGCTTCGGACCGGCCTGATCGGCGGTGATGAAGGGCAGATTGATTTCGGTCTGCGTGGTCGAAGACAGTTCGATCTTGGCCTTTTCGGCGGCCTCTTTCAGGCGCTGCAAGGCAAGCTTGTCGTTGCGCAGGTTGATGCCCTGCTCCTTCTGGAATTCATCGGCCAGATAGCTGACGAGCCGCATGTCGAAGTCTTCGCCGCCGAGGAACGTGTCGCCATTGGTCGACTTCACCTCGAACACACCGTCGCCGATCTCGAGAACCGACACGTCGAAGGTGCCGCCGCCGAGATCGTACACCGCGATGGTGCCGGCTTTCGACTTGTCGAGACCGTAAGCCAGCGCGGCCGCGGTCGGCTCGTTGATGATGCGCAGCACTTCAAGGCCGGCAATCTTGCCGGCATCCTTGGTGGCCTGACGTTGCGCGTCGTTGAAATAGGCGGGAACGGTGATGACGGCCTGATCAACCTTCTGGCCGAGATGGGCTTCCGCGGTCTCTTTCATCTTCTGCAGAATGAAAGCCGAGACCTGCGAGGGCGAGTAGGTCTTGCCATCGGCTTCGACCCAGGCGTCGCCGTTGGAGGCCTTGACGATCTTGTAGGGGACGAGCTTCTTGTCCTTCTCGACCATCGGGTCGTCGTAGCGGCGGCCGACGAGGCGCTTCACCGCAAAGAAGGTCCGCTCGGGATTGGTCACCGCCTGACGCTTGGCGGGCTGGCCGACGAGGCGCTCGCCATCATCGCTGAAAGCGACAATCGACGGTGTCGTGCGCATACCCTCGGCGTTCTCGATGACTTTCGCCGTTTTGCCATCCATTACGGCAACGCACGAATTCGTGGTGCCGAGATCGATCCCAATGACCTTTCCCATGGTCCTCATATCCTTCTTTTTGCGGCAGGTTGGCTGGGCCCTGACGGCGCACCAATCCAAACCCCCAACGATCAATTACTCGCGATATTGCGACGGTGAGCCTCATATAGGACAGGGGGGCAGGCCTGCAAGGACCGGGGCGCAACCTTAGCCAGCGAAAACCCCTGACCTTTGAAAGATAGTGTCCCCCTGCGGGGGCAGGGCCAGGCGGGACGGCCAACTCCGTCGCGGCCGGTGCGCCGGCGCGGGTGCGATGAGGCTCGGGACCGGATCCGCAGGGCCTGGCCTGTTGCCGGGGCGACAAAACGGCTAAAGCAGGCAGGTTGGAAACGTGGCCACCCGGTGCCGGGCTGTACGGGCGACCATCGAACGGCCTCAATACAAACTCAGTAGATTTTTCATGAAGCGCATTCGACTATTTTCCGCATTTGTCCTGCTATTTGCCGCAATCGGTCCAGCCTTTGCCGCGGAGACGATCTTTCCGCCGGGCGGGCGGGTCGGGATGGTGCCGCTGGTCGGCCTGGGCGCCGCAAGAACCTTCGTGGGCTTCGAAACCGAGGACCACAGTGTCAAGGTATTGGTCGCAGAACTTCCGGCCGACGCCTACAGCGAGGTCGTCAACGCCTTCAAAGCCAATCCTAACGGGACCAACGGCATCAAGCCGGAGAGCATCGCGACCACCGCCGGGCTTGCCTATTACACCGCGGAAAACGCCAAGGATGGCGCCACCAATGTGCGGCGCTATTCGATGATACTGCCAGGCGGCGGGTTCTCCGGCTATATCGCCGTGCAGGTTCCCGAGAATGCGAGCAAAATCTATACCGACGAGGCGGTGAGGCAAATGCTTGCCACGGCGGCGGTCCGCAAGGAAGTTCCGGTCGAGGAGCAGCTTGGGCTGATGCCGTTCAAGATCAGCGACCTTGCTGATTTCAAGAATGTCCGCATGCTGGCGGTCGGCTCCGCCATCCTTCTTGCCGACGGCGACGAAACAGCCGGCTTGGAGAAAGCGCCCTTCATGGTGCTCGGCCTGATGGGATCCACACCGGCGCAGCCGGAGGATCGCGGCAGGTTTGCTCAACAGGCCGCCATCGCCATTCCGGGAGTACGCGACGCACGGATGACGATGTCAGAGCCGGTTCGCATCGACGGCATGCCCGGATTTGAAACCCGTATCGATGCGACCAGCGGCAAGGACAACATTCCGGTCACCGTCGTGCAATGGCTGCGGTTCGGCGGCACCACTACCTTGCGCCTCATCGGCAGCGCGCCGCGCGACCAGTGGGCGACAGCATTCACGCGGTTCCGCGCGGTGCGCGACGGAATATTGCCGCGCTGAGTTTGGTGATCCTGCGCCTGAGCATTTTCGGCAAAGATAGCCTCTTTCCAGCAGAGCCAGCCTCGATTTGGTCCTCGGTGGGTGCCGTAAATGCTCTTTACGGTGCTCCGATGACCTGATTTGCTAACCCGAGTTATTATGGGGAGATGCAGCATGTTGGACCGAAGACAGATACTTGCAGGCTTGGGCACGATGATCATCACGACCGGTATCTCGAAACAGCTTTGGGCAGCGGCCACAATCAAGCCCGACGACGCATCGGCGTTGCTGGTGATCGATGTTCAGAACTGCTTCCTGCCGGGCGGCAGCCTTGCCGTTAAGGAGGGTGACCAGGTCGTTCCCGTGATCAATCGCATTGCCAAAGGCTTCACCAATGTCGTGATGACGCAGGACTGGCACACCGTTGGCCACGTCTCCTTTGCGTCAGCTCACGACGGCAAGAAGCCGTTCGAGGTCATCGATCTCGCCTACGGCAAGCAGATGTTGTGGCCCGATCACTGCGTGCAGGGAACCGAGGGCGCTTCGCTTTCGAAAGATCTGTCGATTCCACAGGCCGAACTCGTCATTCGCAAGGGATTCCACAAGGACGTCGACAGCTATTCGGCGTTCACCGAAGCCGACGGCAAAACCACCACCGGACTTGCCGCCTATCTGCAGGCTCGCAACATCAAGCGTCTGTTCGTGGCCGGGCTCGCCACCGATTTCTGTGTCGCCTGGACCGCGCTCGATGCACGCAAGGCCGGATTCGAGACCTATGTGGTGGAAGACGCCTGCCGCGGAATCGACGCCCAGGGCTCGCTCGCCAAAGCCTGGACGGACATGGCGCAGGCCGGCGTCAAGCGCATCCAGTCGGGCGATATCGAGGCCTGACTGGAGCGGGACTGACTTCGAGGTAAGTCAACGCACCTTCGTCGCCCCGCATCAAGTGCGGGGCGGGCCTTACGGTCTCTGAGCTTGGAAGTCCGTGAGCGTCAGTTCTGTTCGGCGGCGCTGACTTTCGCGCCGCCCTTGGCGACCGCGACCAGCGCCGGCCGCAGCACGCGCTCGCCGATCATGTAGCCGGCCTGGACCACCTGCACCACCGTTCCCGCGGGAACGGATGGATCGGGAACTTCATACATCGCCTGCTGGAAATTCGGATCGAACTTCTCGCCCGATGGATCGAATTTCTTGACGCCGTTTTTTTCCAGGGTGTTGAGCAGCGACCGCTCGGTCAGCTCGACGCCCTCGATCAGCGCCGTCAACCCGGCATCGGCGGCGGCCCTGGTCTCGGCCGGAATCGCATCGAGCGCGCGCTGCAGATTATCCGCGATATCCAGAACGTCACGCGCAAAACCTGAAATACCATAGGCGCGCGCGTCCGCGACTTCGCGCGTCGTGCGCTTGCGCAGGTTTTCCATGTCCGCCAGCGTGCGCAGCATCTTGTCGCGCGATTCGGCGGCTTCCTTCGCCAGCGCCTCGACCGATCCCTCTTCGGGATCGTCGGGCATGATGTAAGGCTTGGAAACCACGGGCTCGGCCTGCGCCGGGTGAACCGGATCGTCGTTCTGCCGGTTGGGATCGGTCATAGACTGCCTTCTCGAAAAAATGGCAAGGGATCAATGGGGAGGATTGCTGGCCCGGATATCGTGCTTTAGGCGCCAAAAATCAAGCGCAACCGGGCGCAGACGGGGCGGATTATCCGCCCAGCATCCGGCTGACGATGCGCGCGGCATAGTCCACCGTCGGAATGACGCGGGCATAGTTGAGCCGCGTCGGGCCGATCACGCCGAGAACGCCGACAATATGTCCGGCGCCGTCGCTGTAGGGCGCGATGATGGTGGAGGAGCCGGACAGCGAGAACAGCTTGTTCTCCGACCCGATGAAAATCCGCACGCCTTCGGCGCGTTCGGCACGTCCCAACAGATCGATCACACCGCGCTTGGTTTCGAGATCGTCGAACAGCAATCTGACACGCTCCAGATCCTCCAGCGCGTGCAAATCTTCCAGGAGATTGGCATGACCGCGCACGATCAGCTGCCGGTCATCGCTTTCACCGCCGGACCAGCTCGCGATCCCGGCGGCGATCACCTTCTGCGTCAATTGGTCGAGCTCGGTGCGGCTTTGCGTCAATGCGGTTTCAAGTTCGAGACGCGCCTCCGCCAGGGTTCGCCCCCGAATCCGCGCATTGAGGAAATTGGTGGCTTCGGTGAGTGCCGATGAAGGAACTCCGGGCGGCAGCGTCAACACCCGGTTCTCGACCTGACCGTCCTCGCCGACCAGCACTACCAGCGCCCGTTCCGGTTCCAGCCGAACGAATTCGATATGCTTCAGCCGCGAGTTGGATTTTGCGGTAAGCACCACCGCCGCGGCCCGGGTCAGGCCGGACAGCCGCGTCAAAGCCTCGCCGAGAGCGGCCTCGACCGATTGCGCCTTGCCGACCGAAGCCAGCTGGGTCTGGATCGATTGCCGCTCCGGCTCGGTCAGATCGCCAACCTGCATCAGGGCATCGACAAAAAAACGCAGCCCCAATTCGGTGGGTAGCCGCCCGGCCGAAGTATGTGGCGCATAAATCAGGCCGAGCTGCTCGAGGTCCGACATCACATTGCGGACCGAGGCCGCCGACAGCGGCATCGCGATCAGGCGCGAGATGTTACGTGAACCCACCGGTTCGCCGGTCGCGAGATAACTCTCGACGATTTGACGAAATATATCCCGCGACCGCTCATTGAGCTGGGCGAGCCCGGCATTCGGCGCGATCAGGCCGATCGGATCGTGGTGGGCCACAGGGTACTCCAGAACGCATGGTCGCGCGTGCGACAGGGCCTAATCTGTCCATCTCCGGGGTCGGATACAAGCAGGCATCGACCTTGACGGCAGCGAAGGGCCTTGCCGCTGCCCCTTCCCCCTCCTACAAGCACCGCGAACCGTAACTTTTGCTGAATTATCGGAGGATTCCCATGCGGCCAAGCCGCCGTGCGCCGGATGAACTGCGCGCCGTGTCCCTGGAACGGGGCGTGGTCAAATACGCCGAGGGGTCCTGCATGGTGAAATTCGGCGATACCCATGTGCTTGTCACGGCAACCCTGGAAGAGCGCCTGCCGCCATGGCTCAAGGGCCAGGGCCGCGGCTGGGTCACGGCCGAATATGGCATGCTGCCGCGAGCCACCTTGGAGCGCACCCGGCGGGAGGCCTCCGTCGGCAAGCAGAATGGCCGAACCGTCGAAATCCAGCGCCTGATCGGCCGCTCGTTGCGTGCCACGCTCGATCTCGAAGCGCTCGGCGAGCGCCAGATTACCGTAGACTGCGATGTGCTGCAGGCGGACGGCGGCACCCGCACGGCCTCGATCACCGGCGCCTGGGTCGCTTTGGCCGACTGCATCGGCTGGATGAAAACCCGCAACATGGTGAAAGGCAACGTGCTGCGCGACAACGTGGCCGCGATCTCCTGCGGCATCTATAACGGCACGCCGGTGCTCGATCTGGATTACGCCGAGGACTCCGAAGCCGACACCGACGCCAATTTTGTGATGACCGGCGACGGGCACATCATCGAGGTGCAGGGCACGGCGGAAAAGACGCCGTTCTCGCAGGACGAATTTCTGACGCTGATGGCGCTGGCGCGCAAAGGCGTGGCGCGGCTGGTGGACCTGCAGAAAATGGCCGTGGCGTGATCCATAAAAGATGTGGATGGCCGGTAACAGGCGCGACTGCGCTGGCGCTTTTGTCCGGCCATAACGGGCTATAAATGTCCATGGCCCAGCATCGTCGAATCACCGGCAAGCTCGTGATCGCGACCCACAATCCCGGCAAGCTCGCCGAGATGCGCGAATTATTGGCGCCGCATGGCGTCGAGGCGATATCGGCGGCCGACCTCGGCCTCGGTGAGCCGGACGAGACCGGCGACAGCTTCCGCGCCAATGCCCGGATCAAGGCCGTCGCCGCGGCCCAAGCTGCGCAGCTTCCGGCCTTCGCCGATGATTTCAGGACTGGTGGTCGACGCGCTCGATGGCGCGCCCGGGATTTTCTCGGCGCGCTGGGCCGGGGCGGCTAAGGATTTTGACGCCGCGATGACGCGGATCGAGCGCCTGCTGCAGGAACGCGGCGCCACCACACCACCGCAGCGCAAGGCACATTTCGTTTCCGCATTATGCGTGGCGTGGCCCGACGATCACCTCGAAGAAGTCGAAGCGCGCGCCGACGGCACGCTGGTGTGGCCGCCACGCGGAACCGCCGGCTTCGGTTACGACCCGGCGTTCCTGCCCGATGGATACGGCCGCACTTTCGGCGAAATGACCAGCATCGAGAAACACGGCCTGCCGCCGCTGGGGCTCGGGCTCTCGCATCGCGCCCGCGCCTTCGTCAAGCTGGCGGAGATTTGCCTGTGAGCGCGACAGCAGGAAAAAGCGACGCTTTCGGCGTTTATGTGCACTGGCCGTTCTGCCTGTCGAAGTGCCCCTATTGCGATTTCAACAGCCATGTCCGGCATGCCCCGATCGATGAGGATCGATTCGCGCAAGCGTTCGCGCGCGAAATCGAAACCACCGCCGCGCGCACGCCCGGCCGGCAGGTATCTTCGATTTTTCTGGGCGGCGGCACGCCCTCGCTGATGCGGCCGCAAACCGTCGGTGCGATCCTGGATGCGATCGCAAAACACTGGCGCGTTGCAGCGAACGCCGAAGTCACGCTGGAGGCCAACCCGACCAGTGTCGAGGCGACGCGGTTTGCCGGCTATCGCGCCGCCGGCGTCAATCGGGTGTCGCTCGGCGTGCAGGCGCTGGACGACGCTTCGCTGAAGGCGCTGGGACGGCTGCATACCGCGCGCGAAGCGCTGGACGCGGTCGCGATCGCGCGCTCCGCCTTCGACCGCTATTCATTCGACCTGATCTACGCCCGGCCCGATCAGACGCCGCAGATGTGGGCGGACGAGTTGAAGCTCGCGATCTCGGAAGCCGCCGAGCATCTGTCGCTCTATCAGCTCACGATCGAACCCGACACGCCGTTCTTCGGTTTGCATGCCGTGGGCAAATTGAAGACACCGGACGAAGCCACCGCGCGCGCGCTGTATGATGTGACGCAGGAGGTCTGCGCCGCCCAAGGGCTGCCGTCCTACGAGATTTCCAATCACGCGCGGGCCGGCGCGGAATGCAAACATAATCTCGTCTACTGGCGCGGCGAGGAATATGCCGGCATCGGTCCGGGCGCGCATGGCCGCCTCGATATCGCGGGCTTCAGACATGCGATCGCCACCGAACGGCGACCCGAGGCGTGGCTGATGCGGGTCGAGGCGACCGGCGACGGTGTCGTCACCGACGATGTCCTCAACAGCGAAGAGCGCGCCGATGAATTTTTGCTGATGGGGCTGCGGCTCACCGAAGGCATCGACCCGCAACGCTATGCGGCGTTGTCGGGCCGGCTGCTCGATCCGCATCGGATCGCGGTGCTGCGTGAGGAAGGCGCCATCACGGTCGACGCCAGCGGACGGCTGCGGGTCACGCAAGCCGGATTTCCTGTGCTCGACGCGGTGGTCGCGGATCTCGCGGCGTAGCGCACGATCTATGCGCCAAAACTCTTGGGCGATCCGGCGACCGGCTGGCTGCCGCCCGGCACCACCCGCATCACGGCGAGGCCGCGTTCGTTGGTGCCGTCGGGGCGGAAGCGAAACACGCCATCGATGCCGGCAAAGCCGGATGGATTGGTCAGCACCTCACCTGAAAATCGCTGGCCGCCCTGGGTTTTCGCCAGCGCTGCGACCAGCGCCACCGCGTCATAGGCCAAGGTTGCGGTTCGCACCGGATCGGCGCCGAACTTGGCGTGATAGCGTGCGGAGAAATTTCGGAAGCCGGATGGATCTGGTGCGGCATACAGCCCGCCGCGAAGGGCTGGACTATTGAACACGCGCGGATTGTCCCACAGACCAGTGCCGAGCAGCTGGATGTTTTTCAGGTTGGCGCCGGCCGCGGCCAGCGCGTCGGCGGTCGCCGCCAGTGAGTCGCCATCGTCGGCGAGAAGCAGTGCATCGGCCTGAGCGAGCGCCGGCGCGATGCGCGCCGCGGCGGCTCGGTCGGCGCCGTACTTTTCAAACGCAACGACGCGACCGCCCCGGCGCGGCACCGCCTGCTTGAACGCGGCTTCGACCACATTGCCATAGGCGTTGTCCGGCAACAGCGCGGCAAACGACCGCTTGCCGATACTGGCGGCATATTCGATGATCCGGTTGACGTCGGATTCCGGCAGGAAGCTCAGGAGATAGACGCCGTGCCCCGCTACGCTCGAATCGGTCGAGAACGCGATCACCGATATGTTGCGGGCGCGGGTGATCTGGGCCGTCGCCGGCACCGACAGCGCGAACAGCGGTCCCAGAATGATTTCAGCGCCTTCGCCAATCGCTTGCTGCGTACCCTGCTGCGCGCCTTGTGGGCTGCCGCCATCATCCTTGATCAGGAGCTGGACGTTGGGATTTTGGAATTCCGCCAGCGCCATTTCGGCGGCGTTCTTCATCGATTGCGCGGCGACGCCGGCATTGCCGCCGGCCGACAGCGGCAGGATCAGGCCGACCTTGACCCCGCCGGTGCCGACCGCGAGCGGCTGCTGCGCCGGCCCGGCGGGACCGGGTTGATCCGGCGAACCCGAAAACGAGTTGAGCGTCTGCTGCACGCCCGAACAAGCCGCAAGCAAAGGCGCACCGAGAATCAGGCCAACAGCCGTCCGCCGGGTTGCGCCCGGCAACAGAGGCTTTCCAGGCCGAAACTTGCCAGGCCGAGACTTGCCAAGCCGAGACTTGCCAAGCCAAAATTTGGCCGGCAGAGACTTTGGATCGGGCGGGCCCACCATTGGATCTCTTCTTTTGACCGACCGAAATCGGCCTGGACTTTCAACCTCCAAATGATCAGGAGGGTGGATTCAGGCATATTGTCGACGAATAGTTAACCAAAACAAAAGGATTATAGCCTTGCTATGCAGGCGCTGGTTGCACATTCTGTCGCCTCGCTCTTGTGCATCGCAGCATTCCGGTACCGCAATCTCGGACCCAACCGCCCGCTCTATCTCTCGTTGGCTTGGCCCGTTTTCTTTGCGCTGACTGGTATCCATCTCGGCGGAAAACGGCTCTAGATTAGCACGATGCCCGCAAAAACCGCCTCCACGCATGCGACTGAGGATCTGACGGCGCCCGCCGCCCGCACTTTTTCCGTGCGCGGCCATATCCTGACCGCGCCGAAGGCCACTCCTGGTCTGCATTTGGTGGCGACCCCGATCGGCAATCTCGGCGACATCACCCTGCGCGCCCTGGAGACGCTGGCCGGCGTCGATATCATCGCCTGCGAAGATACCAGAATCACCCGGCGATTGACCGAACGCTACGCGATCACAGCCCTGCTCAAACCCTATCACGAACATAATGCCGCGCTGGCGCGACCGAAGATTCTGCAACGGCTGGCGCAGGGTTGCTCCATCGCCCTGGTCTCCGACGCCGGCACCCCGCTGATCTCCGATCCCGGTTTCAAACTGGTGCGTGAGGTCTGCGCGGCCGGTCATCCGGTGATCGCCTTGCCGGGACCGTCCTCGGTGCTGGCGGCGCTCGCGGTGGCGGCGCTGCCGACCGACCGGTTTTTCTTCGAGGGCTTTCTGCCGTCGAAAGAGACCGCGCGCCGGACCCGGCTGGCCGAATTGGCGCGGGTCGACGCGACGCTGGTGATGTTCGAATCCGGAAATCGCGTGCAGGCCACGCTTTCCGATCTCGCTGACATCATGGGCGCGCGCGAGGCGGCAATCTGCCGTGAGATGACGAAACTGCATGAAGATATCCGGCGCGCGTCGGTGTCGGTGTTGGCGCAGGCCGCGGGCACGCTGGAGACGCGCGGCGAGTTTGTGCTGGTGATCGGGCCGCCCGCGGCGGGCGCGCAAATCATGGCCGGGGATGAACTGGACGAGCTGCTGCGAAGCCAGCTCAAGCACGCCAGCGTGAAGGATGCGGTGGCCCACGCGGTCGAATTGTCCGGCCGCCCGCGCCGCGAAATCTATGCCCGCGCGCTTGAACTCGCTCAGGAAGCCGATCCGGACGGCGAAGATGGCGAGGGAGATGATCCGGAAAAATGACAAAACCTGACGACGCCGGATCCGAAATAGCGCCGGGGAAAGCGCAGGCGCGCGTCGCGGCGTTTCGAACCGGGCTTTCCGCCGAGGCGCGCGCCACCGTGTTCTTGATCGCCAAGGGCTACCGCATTCTGGCCCGGCGTTTTCGCACCCCCTATGGCGAGATCGATATCGTGGCGCGGCGGCTTAACCTGCTGGCGTTTATCGAGGTCAAAGCCCGCGCCAGCCTCGATGACGCCGCCTATGCCGTGACGTCGCGCCAGCAGCGACGCATCATCGATGCCGCGCAGGCCTGGCTGATGGCGCATCCCGAACATGCCGAATTCGACCTGCGTTTTGATGCGATACTGATTGCGCCGCGGCGGCTGCCGCGCCATCTGTTAGCAGCGTTCGACGCCAGCATCTGAAATCCTCATCCCAAAGAGAACTTGCGGACCCGCCCATGAAATTGAACGTCGCCGTCCAGATGGACCCCATCGCGCGCATCAATATCCGCGGCGATTCGACCTTCGCGCTGCTGCTGGAAGCGCAGAAGCGCGGCCACGGGCTTTCGTATTATACGCCGGACAAACTCTCGCTGCGCGGCGAGGAACTGGTGGCTCCGGTGCAGGTCCTGACCGTGCGCGACGATGTGGCCGATCATTTCACGCTCGGCGAGCCGCGGCGCGAGCCGCTTGCGGCTTACGATGTCATTTTGCTGCGGCAGGACCCGCCGTTCGATCTCGCCTACATCACCTCGACGCATTTTCTCGAGCGAATTCATCCTAAGACGCTGGTGGTCAACAATCCCGCCAGCGTGCGCAACGCGCCGGAAAAGATCTTTGTGATGGATTTTCCGGACCTGATGCCGCCGACCCTGATCTCCCGCGATCTCGATGAGATCAACGCGTTCCGCGACCAGCACGGCGCGGTGGTGATGAAGCCGCTGCACGGCCATGGCGGTGCGGCGGTGTTTCGCATCATGCCGCAGGACATGAATTTCGGTTCGCTGTTCGACATGTTCTCGGTGACGTTTCGTGAGCCCTGGGTGATCCAGCGCTTTCTTCCCGAGGTCAAACAGGGCGACAAGCGCATTATCCTGGTCGACGGCGAATTCGCCGGCGCGGTCAACCGCGTGCCGGCCCCCGACGACCTGCGCTCCAACATGGTGCGCGGCGGCGCCGCCAAGGCCACCGACCTGACGCCGCGCGAACGCGAAATCTGCGCCCGGCTGGCGCCCGCCTTGCGCGAGCGCGGTCTATTGTTTGTCGGCATCGACGTCATCGACGGCCATCTCACCGAAATCAACGTCACATCGCCGACCGGCATTCGCGCCATCGCGCGGCTCAACGGACCGGATGTCGCGGCCATAATCTGGGACGCGATCGAGAAGAAGCGGAGCGGAAAATAATCCTTCGCGGCGTTTTGCCACACATTGCCGCAGCGCACTTCCTCAAGGCCCGATTGCGCGTTTTCAAAAGCGGGCGCAGCCTGCAGTACCTGAACAATCAGGCGGATGAGACCTGTGGGCCACAAGACTGCAATCTCATAAAAACAATGGAGAGGAAAACGCATGACATACGATGTTTCGCGACGATCTCTGCTTGCTCTCGGCGCCGGTATGGGCGCATCGACCATGCTCGGCGGCAGCGCGCTGGCGAAAGCGCCAAAGCAAATACCCAGCCGGGCTATTGGTATCGCTTCGATCTGGGCAGCGCCGAAGTCACCGTGGTTTCCGACGGGCAGCTCCCGCTCGGGCCTCCCAAAGGCACCTTCGTCGGCGTCCCGGATGAAGAAGTAAGAAAGATGTTGAGCGACAATTTCCTGTCGCCTGACAATGTCGTGCTCGAGCAAAACTCGCCGATCGTGAACACGGGCGACAAGGTTATTCTGTTCGACACCGGCATGGGCACATCGAAAGCGTTCGGGCCGACCACCGGCCGCCAGCAGAAGAGTATGGCCGAAGCCGGAATCAAGCCGGAAGAAATCGACGCGGTCGTGCTGTCGCACGCCCATATCGACCATATCGGCGGCATCGTGGATGCAAACGACAAGCCGTTATTCCCCAACGCGCAGTTCTACATCGCGCAAAGCGATTTCGATTTCTGGACCGATGAAAGGCAAACTGGACAGCCCGCTGAAGGCTTTCGTGGTTCACGCCCGCAAGAACCTGCTGCCGGTGCGCGACCGGTTGGTGTTCTTCAAGGATGGCCAGGAATTCCTGCCGGGCGTTCAGGCCATGGCGGCGCCCGGACATACCGTGGGCCACCACATCTTCATGGTGACATCGGACGGAAAATCCTTCGCCTTCCTCGGCGATCTCACCCATCACGCGGTACTGCTGCTCGAAAAGCCGCTGATGGAATTCTCCTACGACACCGATCCGAAGCAGGCGGCGCAATCACGCGTGAAAATGCTGAACATGCTGGCGGCCAACAAGACGCCCGTGATGTCCTACCACTTCGCGTGGCCGGGCTATGGCCACGTCGCCAAGGCCGGCGACGGGATTCCACTATTATCCCGAACCGATGAGTATGATGCTCTGAACGACACGTGCCCGGGGGCGGACCGATCGGTCCGATCCCCGAGGCCTCCTTCCGCCACGTTCCCTTAATGTTCTTGCGCTCCCCAAGACCTTCCGCTACCCTTGATTGCGGCAGAGGGCAGCATGGTCCAGCGCGTTTCCACCGTAGCCTTTGAGGGGATCGAAGCCCGCAGCGTCGACGTGCAGGTGCAGGTCGCGCCGGGACTGCCCGCTTTCGCCATTGTCGGGCTGCCCGACAAGGCGGTTTCAGAGGCCCGCGAGCGGGTGCGCTCGGCGCTGATCGCCTCGGGGCTGGCGCTGCCCGCGCGCCGGATCACGGTCAATCTCGCGCCGGCCGATCTGCCGAAAGAAGGCAGCCATTACGATCTGCCGATCGCGCTCGGCCTGATGGCGGCGATCGGCGCCATTCCGCCGGATGCGCTCTCCGGCTTCACGGTGCTCGGCGAACTCGGTCTCGATGGATCGATCGCGCCGGTCGCGGGCGTGCTGCCCGCGGCGATCGGCGCCAATTCGCGCGACGAAGGCCTGATTTGCCCGGCGGCTGTGCGGCGCCGAGGCCGCCTGGGCGAGCCCGGATCATGCAGATCGTCGCGGCGAATTCGCTGATCCAGATCGCCAACCATTTCAAGGGCACGCAGGTGCTGTCGCGCCCGACGCCGAAAGTGCATGAGGCTGGGCCGGCGCTGCTCGATCTGCGCGACATCAAGGGCCAGGAAAGCGCCAAACGCGCGCTCGAAATCGCCGCGGCCGGCGGGCATCATCTCCTGATGATCGGCTCGCCGGGCGCCGGCAAGTCGATGCTCGCCGCGCGGCTGCCCTCGATCCTGCCGCCACTGTCGCCCTCGGAATTGCTGGAAGTCTCGATGATCGCCTCGGTCGCCGGCGAGATCCAGGACGGCGCGCTGACCGCGCGGCGGCCGTTCCGCAGCCCGCATCATTCCGCCAGCATGGCCGCGTTGACCGGTGGCGGCATGCGCGCCAAGCCCGGCGAAATCTCGCTGGCGCATCAGGGCGTGCTGTTTCTCGACGAATTGCCGGAATTCGATCCGCGGGTGCTGGATTCGCTGCGCCAGCCGCTCGAGAATGGCGAGGTCTCGGTGTCGCGCGCCAATCATCGCGTCACCTATCCGGCGCGCTTCATGCTGGTCGCGGCGATGAATCCCTGCCGCTGCGGCCACGCTTATGAGCCTGGCTACTCCTGCAAGCGCGGCCGGATCGATCGCTGCACCTCCGATTATCAATCGCGTATCTCGGGCCCGCTGATGGACCGGATCGATCTGCGGATCGAAGTGCCGGCGGTGACGGCCGCCGATCTGATCTTGCCGCCGGCAGCGGAAGGGTCCGCCGAAGTCGCCGCGCGCGTCGCCGCCGCCCGCGACATCCAGCGCGCGCGTTATGCCGCGGCAGGATTGCCGCAGATCCGCACCAATGCCGAAGCGCCGGCATCGGTGCTGGAGACCATCGCGCAACCTGACGCGCAGGGCACCAAACTGCTCCGCGATGCCGCCGAAACCATGCGGCTGTCGGCGCGCGGCTATCATCGCGTGTTGCGGGTCGCCCGCACGCTCGCCGATCTCGACGGCAGCGAGAAGATCGGTCGCTTGCATCTGGCCGAAGCGTTGTCGTATCGCGTACTGGCCGAGGATCAGCGGCGCGCGGCGTGACCGCGACGCTGACACGCAACCAGACATCCCAACAGCGACCGGTGCCTATTTGTATTGCATCCGCCACGATCCGTCCCAATTCTCGGGCGGCGGATTCTGCTTTAAATCGGTGACTCGGCTCAGCAATGCGATCGAAGGGCCGTCGTCCGCCGCAGCTTCGAGCGCTGCCGCAAACGCCGCACCGGCCTCGTCCCAACGCCGCTCCCGATATGCGGTCAGTCCTGCCGCATAGCGCGCGCGTACCTGCATTTGTTCAGGCGCGACAGCGTCTTTCCTGCCCATGATCTCATAGACCGTCTGATGATTGCTCTGGCCGGTGAGCACCACGCGGTCAATCTCGCGGACTTCGAAATCGGCCGAGCACATGTTCGCGGTTGCCTCCGAGATCAGGCAACGGCTGCCATACGCTTTGTTGGCACTTTCCAACCTTGCAGCGAGGTTCACTGTGTCACCCATCACGGTGAAGCTCATCATGTATTCCGAGCCGATACTGCCGACCAGCGTCTCTCCCGTCGCGATCCCGATCCTGAGATCGCAATCGAGTGGGACCGTGCGCATACCAAGCAATTCAGGCAGCTCCTTCCGAAACCTCTCGAGGCGGCTGATCATGTCGATTGCGGCCGAGCCTGCGCATCTCGCCTGCTCAGCCTCCTCGACAAAGGGGGCGCCCCAATAGGCCATGATGCCATCGCCAATATATTTGTCGATTACACCGCGATTCGCGTGGATAGGTTCGGACATCGTCGACAGATAGCGGTTCATGATCTTGACCAGCCCCTGCGGGGTGACGCCTTCGCTCAACGCCGTGAAGCCCTTCATGTCGCAGAACATCACCGTCATTACCCGCCGCTGCCCTTCGGTGGCGGCAATCGCGGTTTCGCCAAGCAGGCCTTCGGCTATTCTGGGATCGATATAGCGCCAAAGGTCTCGCGGATACGCTGGTTCTGTCGCAGCCGTTCAATCATACGATTGAATGCTGCCGAGAGCTGGCCGATTTCATCGCGCGACGTCACGCTGATCGAACGGTCGAGTCGGCCGGCCTCAATCTCGCGGGTGCCTTCCAGCAGGCGCAGAACCGGACCAGTGATGCCACTGCCTACCATCATCGCGAACATGAAGCCGAGCACCGCTGCGATTCCCGTCGCAATCGCCGATACCCAGATCGCTTGCCGTTGTTCGCGAATGACGATAGCAGCGCTGGCACGGACCTGATTCAGCATGTCAGCACGGACGCCGTCGATCTTGCGATCGAACTCCGCGCGCAATGCATCGGAACCGGCGAGCGCCGATTTCGCTTGGTCGAAATTGCGCGCATCGAGTTGCTTCAGCAGGATCGCGTCTTGCGCGTCCAGTCGCTCACGAAGTTCATTGACGGCCGTATCGATGCGGTCATCGAGACGGCCGAGCGCGGCGTTATCCGATGGTGTCGACGGGTCATCTATGATCGCAGCGATCTGCTCGCGCGCGGCGTGTGCCTCGCGATCGATCTCGGGATTGATCAACTCGAAGGCCTTCAGATGCGCTGCATAGCTCGCTTCATCCGGCGGGTTCTCCATTTTGGCGATGATCATCTGCCGCACCTTCAGCCCTCGCTCGAGCGACCTGACATTTGCCCGCGCCAGGTCTGCATAGGCGAGGACGTAGCGATTGGTCAGTTCATCGAGCAGATGGCCCACGCGGGCAGACATGATCATCGACAACGACGACGTGATCACGGCCAGCACGATCAAGCCCGCGGCGATGCCGACAATCTTCTGTTTGATGGATCTTCGAAACATGCCTCAAGGCCCGAACCCGGAAAAGGCGCAGAATGACGACTTTCCGTGCTGCACGAAAGCCGTTTGTCGCTCCCGTCTTGGGCGCGGAATGTGAAACCCTGGACTGCCGCCGCCGGGCCAGTAGATAGCCGACTTGTCGATGCGCGCGAACCGGGTCTCAGAAATTCCTACAGCGTGATTTCGGCACCGGCAGTCAGCAAGGCTGATCTCATGCTTCAGCAGATCACAATCAACCAATTGGCCCCCCCGACTTGGCAATCGGTAATTGCGGGTTCGCCCTGCGGCACGTCGATTTCGTGCTGGCGCAGGATCGGCCAGAGATGGCCTCTGTGCGTGCAAACCAGCGAACGGAGCCAGTCGGCCTAACAAATGCAATGGCGGCGCTTTTCTTATTCACGCCGACCCATTCCGATCAAGTGCGGGCGCAACAACGCTGGACTAATGTCCGCGTTGGGTGAAACTGAGAAGAACAGTGAGCAAATGTCTTCTGGGTTACTTCTGAAGGCGGACATTGCAAGATACAGTCGACATTTCGCGTTTGTGCCATAAGCGGACCAATAGCCGCCTATGATTAAGTGAAAAAGGCAGCTGTCCGCTCAATAAACCAGAAGGCCGCAAAACCACCTATCCCGTAGGCGACGGTTATATCAAGCCGGTCAAATGCTCGTCGAGCGACTGCCGCGTCTAGCAGGTGTGATGCAGCATGTCTCGATAGCCAGATTAAAGACAACACCGCGGAAACGAAGATCAGTTGCCCCACCTCCACTCCGATATTGAAGAACAGCAACGCGACCGGTATGGCATGTTGCGGCAGCCCAACCTCGGCCAGCGCACCGGCAAAACCGAAGCCGTGCAACAGACCAAAGCTGAAGGCAACCAGCCACGGCAGACGCTCCGTAAAACTCGGCTTTCCATGCCGTGCATTCAGAACCTCGACGGCAACCAGCATGATGCTGAGTGCTATGCACGCTTCCACAGGCGGAGCCGGAACATTCACAAAACCGAGCGTTGCCGCGACGAGTGTGATGCTGTGTGCAATGGTAAATGCAGTCACCGTGACAGCGACACGCCGCCAGTCTCGGATCAGGATCACAAGCGCCAGAACAAAAAGGAGATGGTCGAAGCCGAACAAGATGTGTTCGACGCCAAGGCGAAGATAAGTTGCAGCCACTTCTCCCGGGGCCGGCGTAGCCTGAACAACGAACGCCGTCCTTGTCGGCGAAAGCCGCTCAGTCTGTATGGCCCCGTCGAGGCTCTCGACCCGCACCAATACGTCAGTCGAAGTAGCAGACAGGCCCTCAATGGTGACCGTGTGTCCGGCGAGCCCTGCATCGCGGCGTATGGTACGGCGTTCGACATAGGCCCCGTCGCCGGACGATGCTCGCGGCGCACCAACATCTTTGGTGCCTTCGGGCAGGTTTAGATAGATAGCGAGACGTAGCTCTTCGCCCCGCGCAGGTATCTTGAAGAGCAAGTTGTAGGTGTCGGGAGCAGTCTGACGTAGCTCAAGATAACCGGGCCGAAGTTCATCAGAAAGCACGGGATACGCTAACAACACGCCGAGCAATGCAAACAGCCCAAACAAATATTTCATCTGCTGACTTCTGACTGAGCTGACTTGGCCTGCGGCATCTCCACGACGATTTCGTAGCGTTCCCGAAGCGAGACGTAAAGCTTCTGCTCCTCTTCGAGCCGGCGAGCATTCGACCACTCCCGGCGAACGGCGTCGCGGACCGCATCGAGCGGTGGCAAGCCGCCGGGTATCCGCGCGCTGATATAGACGAAATGCTGTCCGAAGCTCGACGGGATCGGTCCCTGCCAGTGGCCTTGGTCCATCACCGATAGACGTTTGGCGAAGCCATCACCAAATACGTTTGCCACCTCATGTTGCGATACCGACTTGAACTCTTCCCCGAGAAGGAAGGGATCACCCAGCGTCATCACGTCCAATTCTGTATTCGCGCGCGCCAACGCATCCGCGACCTGTTGGCTGTCGCGATCTATCGTCGCCGCCCTCCGCGACGCGCTCAGGAAAACCTGATGGAATGTGAAATGATCTTCCGTCTTGAAGCGTTCCGGATTGGCCTCAAGATAGGCGGCAAGTTGGGCCTCGCTCGGTTCTTGGACGGACGCATCTTCCGCGAAGTACTCCATCTTCTGCCGCACGCGACGGCGGATGATAACGTCGTCGCGGTCAAGGCCAGCTGCGCGCCCCTCACGGTAGAACACTTCGTCGCGAATATAGTCATCAAGGAGGCCCTGTAACTCCTGGGTACCGGGTGGTCGCTGCCACGTACGGGCGAAGCCGTCAGCCAAATTGACTACGCGCGCGGAAGAAACAACGATCCGTGTCGGCCTTTCAGCTTTCCTGTTGTCGACAAGGTGAAAAAGGCCAAATAGAGCCGCGCCCAGCACGAGGAATTGAAGCAGCGGTTCTCTCAGCAGCGCGAACCTCAAGGCGTGTACCAGATCGGCGACGTGTAGGCGCGCTCGGTCGTCGTCATCGGGGCTTCCTTGGGCATTGTGACGCCGAAATATTTTGCGTCATAGGCGGTCCAACGCGGCGTCGGTATCTCGATCACGCGGACATAGTAGAACGCGCGCAAAGCCGGATCAAAGTCGGGGTCCTTCCATACCGTCATCATCTCGCCCGCGCCAATAGTGTTGGTCCACGTCGCATTCGCAACATCTACGGTGTTGCCAACTGACGTCTTGCTGCGGCCGTCCGCATCGATCTTGCGGTCGCCGGAGACCGCAACATCGTAGATGCGCTCTTGCGTCTGCCCGTCCTTGCCGAGCCAGCCCTTGACGACCTGGATGCGGTCAAGATTTGCTCCGATCGGGTCCTTGAGCGCGGCGACAAGAAACGAGGGCGACTTGCCCGGCGGCGCATTGCTCAGGTCACCGCCCATCGGAACACCCTTGGTGTAACCAATCTTTGCTGGCATGCGGTTGTTGGCGTCGCCGGCCTCGAAATCCCAACCACCGAAGAAGCGAACCACCATGCGCGGGCCGGTCGTGGCATAGGTCTCACGGCGCTTCATGGCATCGAAAATCGCCTCGCGCGTGTTTTCGGTTGCCCAAACTGCGGCGTAACCGGAGGCCGTCTGTTCCCAGCCCATGATGACCGCTTTGTCGGTCTTCACGAACGGATGCGTGGCGCGTTCCGCACTTGGCTCCGACGAAGAGGTCTTGCCGAAGAAATTATCCTCCTCGACTGCCGCAAGCCCGGTATGCGCATCGGTGCTACCGACCAGACCGAACTTGTAAGGATTTACACCAAGCTCCGCTTCCATCTTGAGGCCGTTCTTGAGTCCTGAACGGACATACTCGAACTCCAGCATCTCGGGCTTCTTCAATTCGGTCAGATCGAGGTTTCCTTTGTCCCAACGCTCGAAGTTCGCAAATTCGTCATTGGGCGAAAGAAACGGATGGGTCTCGCCGTCGCCCTTGATCTGGGTGGCTTCGTAGAGCGGTTCCCAGCGGGTGCGGTTCTCGGCATATTCGCGGTCGATCCGTTTGCCATTGAAACTCTCGACAATCGGAAACATGCGACCGTTGCTCAGATTGCCGTTATGGGCCAGAGCGAGTATCTCGGCGCCGGTCTTTTCTTCGCACATCGCCATCCACTTCCAGAGGTCGCGGGGATTGGGACTACCAAGCGGTGGTTGGGTGGTGAAGGGCTCGATCAGGCCGGCCTTCGCCCCATTGTCCCGCCAGATGACGTTACGGTGAAGATTGTTCCCCCCGGCATTCGACGTCCATTCGTAACCGATGAAAGCGGTGAAGCGGCCCGGATCGTTAGCCTCCTCCGCCGCCTTGATCGTCTCTCGCCACGCGCTGCGGTAGGCGGGCGTACCTGGCGTCGGGAAGCCCTTCGGCAACTGGCCCTTTCCGAAACTGGTAATGATATCGACGGCGGCCTGCGCTCCCTTGCCGGAACTGATCTCGTCATACCATTTGCGACCCTGCGGCGTGGCCAGGAGCCCTGGATCGCCGCTCATTAGTTGCGGAAAAAATCCCATGCCGTCTGAGTGATCCGTCACGACCAGAAAATCGAGCGGCCGCGAAAGCTTCGCATGCTGGCCACTGGAAGCTATGACTTCCTCACCCTTGGCAAAGCGATAAGCGTCCTTTGGACCGAGCCGCGCACCGAAGGCACCCGCATCCATTGAAAACGAAGTATGCAAATGGGTATCACCGAAGAACGGTCGGGTGGGGAAGTTGCGGCCAGCGTAAGGCGAGTAAGGCGGCTTCGCGGGAAAAGCCTTCTCTACGGTCGCCTGATCGAGCGTGCCTTCGTCGGTATTTACAGATTGTTCGGCACCAAACGCCGACACGGCAAGGCTGGCTGTCAGCAGGGCGGCGAAACTTGTCTTCTGCATTAGCACGTTCATTGCTGCTTCCTTTAAGATTTACTCAGATCATTCGGGTCGTCTCTAAAGAATAAATGGTTTGAGCAACGCAAATGCCGCCAATTGTCATGCTTCGGATCGGTAGGGTCAACTGCGTAGAGCTTGCTGCGGCGAAAAGTACAATCGCGCGAAGAAGTCAAACGAAAAACGCAAGCAACGCGCCGCCGAGCTAGGCTTCGATGAGTGACAGGTCGACGATCGCGGTAGGGACGAGGATTGCTCCTCGCCCCCCGCCCAGATCCCGGCGGGCGCTGCTAACGCACCGGGCTCCTCCCTCGGGTTTTGGCGTCAAAACGGTGGCAGGGCAGCGGGTGTAGTGTCCTTATTGGCGGAAAGAAGCGGTCGGCGAGGTTGATGAATCGCTCCCAGGAGAGGTTGGCTTTCTGGCTCCGGCGCCGGAGCGTCCTTAGCCAGAGCCACCGCACCTGATTGCAGTACCACCACGTGCTCGGGTGGTTACCCGAGACGGCGAAGTAATTCAGATGCCCTTGCAGCATCTGTTTCATCCAAGCTCCGGTTTGCGCGACGGGGTCGTGCATACGTTTGCGCAACTCCATCTTGATCGCCTTGAGCTTGGCTCGCATACGCTTCTTGATCGTTTTGCGCCCGATGACGAACGAACCCCATTTGCGTGACCGCGTGCAGAAGTGCGTGAATCCGAGGAAGTCGAAGGTTTCAGGCTTCCCCTCTCCAAGCTTCTCACGTTGCTTAGCCGCGTGGCGGCCAAAGCGGATCAGCCGGGTTTTGTCCGAGTGCAACGCCAATTCGAACTTGCGCATTCGCTCCTTTAGATCGTCAAGGAACGCCCGTGCCTCATGCTCATGCTGGAAGCCGACAATGCTGTCGTCCGCATAGCGAATGACGATCATGTCACCCGACGCCTTGGTGAGGCGCCAGCGATGGACCCATAGGTCAAACACATAGTGCAGGTAGGCGTTCGCAAGGATCGGTGAGATTACCGCGCCTTGCGGAGCGCCGCATACGCCACGTGTTCTGCGTCCATCTTCGACAGTGCCGACTTTGAGCCATTTTACTATAAGGCGCAGGATGCGCTTGTCCGCGATACGGTGTTCGAGGAAGCGGATAATCCATGAATGGGCCATGGTATCGAAGAAGCCCCGGATATCCGCGTCAAGCACCCAATTCACTTGCTTCCTGAGAATGCCGGCATGGAGTGCGTCCAGCGCATCGTGCTGGCCTCGCCCCGGCCGGAATCCGTAGGAGAACCCGAGAAAATCCTCCTCGTAGATTGCTTCGAGAACCGTCGCGACCGCCTGTTGGACGATTTTGTCCTCCAAGCACAGAATGCTCAGCGGTCGTTTCGAACCATCAGCCTTCGGAATGTGGGTTCGTCTGGCCGGTCGTGCTCGATAACCACCCCGGTGCACATGGTCGTGTAGATCCTTCAGCTTCTCTTCGAGGTTCTCTCCGTAGGCCTGCCACGTCACTCCGTCGATTCCCGGCGCGGAGTCCCGTTCAAGCGAATGGTAACTCTGCTCAAGGAGATCGATGGTGATATGATGCAGCAACGCAGTGAACCGTACACTCTTGCTCTGTCGCGCCGCTCGGCGCACGGCGATGAGTCCGTTCGACGCGGTATCCCGGCTCAGTGTCCGGGCCGCGGCCGTCTCGCCGCCGTTCCCCTTGGGCGGGGTCCTTCCCTCCACGGCCTCCGCCGAGGGCAAGCCCTCTTTGTTCGGCCGCTTCTCGGGTACTATGACCCCGTCCGAATTCTCATCCGCGTGCATGTTCATCGTTCGGCTGTGCCTTCATGAACCGGCCCGGCATACCGCTCCGGACACGGATGAGACTTCCCAGGTTCCGCGCAAAGAACTTCTCCACGTGCACAAGGTCTCCGACTGCGCGAGGTTCTTCCCATGCAAGCCATTCGCCACAGGACGATGTTGCCTTCTCTTCAACGGAACGAGATCGGCACCTCGGAATTAGACCCGTTTCGCAGCTCAATACTTGGCCCGTGGTCTCCCCTGTGAACGCTTCACGTCGGCCCTCGCGGGACGCCGCGCATCACTCGGGGTCGGGGCGGTTGGCTAGACCTTCCCCGTGGGGGACTTTCACCTCCTATTCTTTGCCAGCTTCCTGGCGCACTCCGTAGTGGGTCAATCGTCACTTTGGCTGTGAGCCGGCCACTTCCAGTTTACGTTGATGGCAAGAACTCGCGCGAAACGCCCGGCGAGATCGCGAAGTTATGTCTGCAGGAATTGGAACAACGTCATTGCAAGCACAGCGAAGCAATCCAGACTGTTGCTGCTTGACACTCTGGATTGCTTCGTCGCGGAGCCTCTCATCGGGCGCGCATTCGTGCGACCCGTTGGCTCCTCGCATTGACGGCCCAACTACCAGATTGTCCAGGCTGTTTGAAATTTGAAGCTGAAAGACGCCGTTTTCTGTCCCTCACCTGTGCCAGCTCGGCGCGTCAACTCGCCGGTAACCTGTTTTGTTTACACTCCGCCAACCATAAGCCTCGCGTGTTGGGGGCTTGGGATGAGTGGACGGCTTATCATGTTGCGTTTCAAGATTCTGGCCTCCGTTGTTCCCTTGATGATCGCCACCGCGATCGCTCGCGGCGGGCTGTTGCCCGGCCCGCGCCCCTGCATCATGGTCGGCGACGCCTCGGTCGAGATCGCTTCCGTTCCCTGGCACGCCGATCTTCACGTCAGTTTCAGCGACGATCCCGCCGCCGCGACCGTGCGTGTGCAGATATCGGATAGCGCGGAGGCCGCGGATTTCGTGGTGGTCGACGATGTCGACAGTGCGGAGGCCGGCAGTTGCGGGGCGACGGCGACAACATTGTTGGTGGCGGTCTCCGCCACCCCCGCGAGCCCCGCGCCGGTGATCTATCTCGCGGCGGACGGTCCGGCCGATTACCGAATTTTCGTGCGATCGAAGACCTTTACGGCGCGAGACGCCGCAGCCCTCATCGTCGGCGCCCGCGACGGACACCCTCGCCTCACCGCCGCATCGCTCTGAGATCCGTTCGCCCGGCAGGATCTTTTCCAACCGCCGGTTTGCACCCGGAACGGGCCTCTTAACGTTTCATCAACCATGTTCTCAAGGACGGCGTGACCCAGCCATCGCCTCAAGCACTTTGCAAGGTCGCCGCCGCATCGTCGGCGACGGGGGCGCGCGTCGAGTGCGAAGCGATCGCGGCGATGCCAGGCAATCTCAGGGTAGCAAATGATGGGGCGGACTTTCCGGATCAAGCGACGTCTGCGCCGCTTCGCGCGACGCCATCCATGGCTCATTGTCGCGGTCCGCTCGGTCATGATCTTTTCCGCCGCGTTCGGCGGGGCCTATGGATTTATTGCCGGCAGCCGGTCCGAGAATTCCGGCTATGACGCCCACGCCTTTGCCATCGGCGCCAGTTTTCTGTTTGCGGCCGCCTGCGTCGCGCTCGCGACCTTGAGCATCCGGCTGCGCTGGATGAACAGGAAAATTCGCAAGATCGCCTTGCACAACGAGGCCCTGGCCGACCGCAATTGGGAATTGAAGGAGGCCGAGGAGCGCGCCCGCAGCCTGTTCGAATCCCAGGGCGACCTGATTGTGCTGCGCGACCCAGAAGGCCGCATCACTTTCGCCAACGACGCCTATTGCGAGCTGGCGCAGCAACCGCGCAGCGCCCTGATCGGCAGCGACTTTGCGCTTGAGATTCTCGAGCAAGGCGACACCGCGCTTGAGACCAATGGCACGCGGATTCACGACCAGAAGATCGCAACCCCGTTCGGACCGCGATGGATCGCCTGGCGCGAAGGTCTGGTTCGCACCGATGCCGGCCAACCCGCCGACATGCAATGCGTCGGCCGCGATGTCACCGACCGCACCCAGAGCGAACGCGCACTCGCCGAGGCCCGCGACCAGGCCGACGCGGCCAACCGCGCCAAGTCCCGATTCCTCGCGATGGCCTCGCATGAAATTCGCACGCCGCTCAACGGCATCCTCGGCATGAGCGGATTGCTACTGGATACGCCGCTGTCGCCCGAGCAGATGACCTATGCCAAGGCGGTAAAAACCTCGGGCGACGCCTTGCTCAGCTTGATCGAGGAACTCCTGGACTATTCCAAGATCGAAGCCGGCAAGATCGATCTCGAACATCGCCCGTTCGCACTCGCCACTTTGATCGAGGACATCACCGAACTGCTGGCGCCGCGGGCGCAGGCCAGGAAGCTTGAAATCGCGGCCTATGTCGATGAGCGGTTGCCGATGGAGGTGATCGGCGACGCCGCGCGGCTGCGGCAGGTACTGCTCAATCTGGCGGGCAACGCGATCAAGTTCACCTCGACCGGTGGCGTGGCGCTGATCGTCGAGCCGGGGATCTGGCCCCATGAAATCAGCTTCCTGGTGCGCGACACCGGCATCGGCATCGCGCCCGAGGCGCAGTCGCGGATTTTCCGCGAGTTCGAGCAGGCCGACGAACGCATCGCCAGAAGCTATGGCGGCACCGGGTTGGGGCTGAGCATCTCCGAGCGCATCGTCAAGCGAATGGGGGGCCGCATCACGCTGGAGAGCCAGCCCGGCGTCGGCTCGACATTCGAAGTGTCGGTTCCGCTGGCCGCCGCGGAAAGCGATGGGGCGGCGCAACGGGCATTCACGCCGCCGGATCTGACCGGTCAATCGATCATGCTGGTCGCGCCTCAAAGCATCGAGGTTTCGCTGGTGGCACGGCGGCTGCAACGCTGGGGCGGACAGACCTGCATGGTGTCGGATATCGGCGTGGCGCAGGCGTTGCTGCCCGAGCGTTCCTGGCACGCGGTTCTGCTCGATCGCGCCTTGGGCGCCGCAGAGGTCGAGCTTTTGAGCGAGGCGGCGCGCTCCCACGCCCCGCAGCGGATCGTGATGTTCACGCCGGCGGCGCGGCATGAAGTTCAGTCTTCCGCTTCCTCCCATTTCACCGGCTATCTGGTCAAGCCACTGCGTGCGGCCTCGCTCGCAGCACGGCTGACCATGGCGCCGGAAATCCTGGCGCCGAGCCTTCTCAGCGATCCGCTGATTGAAGCGTCGATCGAACCCGAGACGCCGGCTCTGGTCCCGGCGCGAGGTCTTTCAATCCTGGTGGCCGAAGACAATGAGATCAACGCGCTCTTGATGCGTTCGCTTTTGACCCGCCTTGGCCACCATGCCGTCATCACCACCAACGGCGAAGAGGCGCTGGAATCCTGGCTGGCGGCGCGATCCGCCGGCGCGCCTTACGATCTGGTTCTGATGGATATCCAGATGCCGCAACTCGACGGCATCGAGACCACCAAGCGCATTCGTGGCCGCGAAGCCGGCCAGCCGGAACGCCGGACGCCGATCCTCGCACTGACCGCGAACACGCTGGTGGAGGATCGCTATGCCTGCTTCGAGGCCGGCATGGACGGGTTTCTGATCAAGCCGCTCGACCGTGAAAAGCTTGCCGACGCCCTCGCCGGCCTGGCTGCCGCGCGGCATCTTGCGGCCTGAGCGCTTGAACGGTCAGAGCCGCCGCAGCGCCACGGTTTCAACCACGTGATCGGCGCCCTTCTTCAGGATCAACGTCGCCCGCGGCCGGGTCGGCAAGATATTGTCCTCGAGATTGGCAAGGTTGGTCCGTTCCCAGATCGCCAGCGCGGTCGCCGTGGCTTCCTCGTCCGAAAGCGGCGCATAGCGATGGAAATACGATCGCGGATCGTGAAACGCGGTGTCGCGAAGCGCCAGGAAGCGGCGCACATACCAGTTGCGCAGCACCGGCTCTTCGGCGTCGATATAGACCGAAAAGTCGAAAAAATCCGAAACCACAGGGACCGCCTTGCCGTCGCGCGGAAGCCGGCCGGTCTGCAGAACATTGACGCCTTCGACGATCAGGATATCCGGCCGGTCGACCTCGATCCATTCGTTCGGAATGATGTCGTAGGTCAAATGCGAATAAACCGGCGCGCGCACCGGTCGCCGGCCCGCCTTGATATCACTCAGGAACGACAGCAGTGTCGGCAGATCATAGCTCTCCGGAAAGCCCTTCTTCTGCATCAGGCCTTGCCGTTCCAGCACGGCATTGGGAAACAGAAACCCATCGGTCGTCACCATGTCGACTTTTGGCCGCGGCGACCATCGCGCCAGCAGCGCCTGCAGCACGCGCGCGGTGGTCGATTTGCCCACCGCCACCGATCCGGCGACGCCGATAATGTAAGGCATCTTGCGGTCTTCGATGCCGAGAAAGCGCCGTTGCGCGAAATACAGCCGCTGCATGGCATCGACATAGATCGACAGCAATCGCGACAACGGCAGATAGATTTCCTCGACCTCCCTGAGATCGAGCCGGTCGTGCATCGAGCTCAGTGCCGCGATCTCGCCGGCTTCCAGCGTCATCGGCGTATCGTCACGCAGCCGAGCCCATTGCGCGCGCGAGAATACCCGGTAGGGATTATACTGTTGGTCTGCCGCCCGAATATCCATCAAGCCACCTTGCGCCTTAGTCGCGCTTGCGCGCCGCCTTCTCTTCCAGCCCAGACATTGACGTGCGCTGCGCCAACGCGGCCTCGACTTCTTCAAGCTTCACGTCGCGCGATTTCAAAAGCACCAGCAGATGAAACAACAGGTCGGCGCTTTCGGCGATGAGATGGCCGCGATCATTCTCAACCGCCGCAATGACGGTCTCCACCGCCTCCTCGCCAAACTTCTTCGCACAATGCTCCGGGCCCTTGTCGAGCAATTTGCGGGTGTACGACGCCTCTCCGCCCGATGCCGCGCGGGCATCGATGGTGGCGGAAAGGTCATGGATCGTGAAACGCGACATCAACTCAACTCAACTCGACATGCGGCCCGCGGAGGGCGCTAACCATCTGCCGCCTTTAGCACTTCTGTCACAAAGAGTTGTCAAGGATCGAGCCGCATCGGCAGCCCGGCGCGCACCATGTGGTCCTTGGCCTCACGTATGGTAAATTCGCCGAAATGGAAGATCGACGCCGCCAGTACGGCGGTCGCATGCCCTTTGCGGATGCCGTCCACCAGATGGTCGAGGTTGCCGACCCCGCCGGATGCGATTACCGGCACCGGGACGCTGTCCGCCACCGCTTGGGTGAGCGGAATGTCAAAGCCCTGGCGGGTGCCGTCCCGGTCCATTGAGGTGAGCAGGATTTCACCGGCACCGAGCGAGACCACCTCCTGGGCATATTCGACGGCATCGATGCCGGTGGAATTGCGGCCGCCATGGGTAAAGATTTCCCACCGCTCCGACCCGCCGCCGCGCTTCACGCGCTTGGCGTCGATCGCCACCACGATGCATTGATCGCCGAATTTCTCGGCCGCTTCCTTGACGAATTCACGCCGGCTGACGGCGGCGCTGTTGATCGAAACCTTGTCGGCGCCCGATCGCAGCAGGGTGCGGATATCGTCGACGGTACGCACGCCGCCGCCCACCGTCAGCGGCATGAAACACGCCTCCGCTGTGCGGCGGACCACGTCCAGCATGATGCCTCGATTTTCATGCGTCGCGGTGATGTCCAGGAAACAGAGCTCGTCGGCGCCGGCGGCGTCATAGGCAATGGCCGCCTCGACCGGGTCGCCGGCATCGCGCAGGTCGACAAAGTTGACACCCTTGACCACTCGTCCGTCCTTGACGTCGAGACAGGGGATCACACGCACCTTGAACATCGAAACTCCTCGATCATGCTCTAGGCCGCGGCCCTCGCGTTGCGGATCAGCGCCAGGGCGGCTGAAGGATCGAGGCGGCCGTCATAGAGCGCACGGCCTGCTATCGCTCCAGCCAATCTGCTGGCGCGCGGCGCCAGCAGCGCTTTCACATCGTCAATCGAAGCAAAGCCACCCGACGCGATCACGGGAATCGAAATGCGCTCGGCGAGCTCGATCGTCGCCTCAAGATTGAGGCCCTTCAGCAGGCCGTCGCGGGCGATGTCGGTGAAGATAATCGCGGCAACCCCGGCATCCTCGAACCGCTGCGCGATTTCAAGAACAGTGACTTGTGACGTCTCCGCCCAGCCTTCGACAGCGACCTTGCCGTCGCGCGCATCGAGGCCTACCGCAACACGGCCGGGAAATTTGCTGGCGGCGCCTTTGACAAGCTGGGGATCGCGCACCGCGGCCGTCCCGATGATGACGCGCGCAATGCCCTTGTCGAGCCAGGCCTCGACCGTGTTCAGATCGCGGATGCCGCCGCCGAGCTGCACTGGCATGGTGATCGCCTTGAGCATCACCTCGACGGCCCCGGCGTTAACCGGCTTGCCGGCAAAGGCGCCGTCAAGATCGACCACGTGCAGGTATTCGAATCCCTGCTCGGCGAAGGCGCGCGCCTGCGCTGCCGGGTCGAGGTTGAACACCGTGGCGCGCGCCATGTCGCCCTGTTCAAGACGCACGCACTGGCCGTTCTTCAGATCGATGGCGGGAAACAGGATCACGGCTTCCATTTCAAAAAATTTGAAATCAGGGCCAGCCCGAAACGCTGGCTCTTCTCCGGGTGAAACTGGGTGCCGATGGCGGTGTCCTTGCCGACGATGGCCGTCACCGGGCCGCCGTAATCCGCGCGCGCCAGCACGTCGGCTTCGTTGGTAGCGTTGAGATGATAGGAGTGGACGAAGTAGGCGTGGCGTCCTTTCGGCCCCAGCGGCAGCCGCTCGAGCACCGGATGCTCGCGGACCATATCGAGCGTGTTCCAGCCCATATGAGGAATTTTCAAATTCTCCTCTCGCGGCGAGATCTTTTCGACGTCACCGGCAATCCAGTCGAACCCGTCGGTCGTGACATGCTCCTTGCCGCGAGTTGCCATCAACTGCATGCCTACGCAGATGCCGAGAAACGGCCGGGCTTTGTTTCGCACCGCTTCCGTCATCGCCTCGATCATGCCGTCAAGCCCGTCGAGGCCGCGGCGGCAATCGGCGAAGGCGCCGACACCGGGAAGCACAATTCGATCGGCGCGAAACACCACTTCCGGGATCGCGGGTCACGACGATTTTTTCCGGAGCGGCCATGCTCCGCGCGGCACGCTCGAACGCTTTCGCGGCGGAATGCAGATTGCCGGAGCCGTAATCGATGATGGCAACGCTCAACGCGATGCTCCCGGTTCCGGAAACAAGCCGATGATTTCGCTCTGCGACAACGGCGGTGGCCGCGAGAATGGCTGGCCCGGAATATCCCGCGTCGGCGGCGGCGCGCCGCGATCGACCGCCGATTGATCGTTGGCGAGATTACGCTGCTTGGCGGTCCAGCGATCGAAAAAGCGACGCTCGGCCTGCTCTTCGTCGTCAGCCACCACAATGTCGAGCTGCCGCCAATTGCGCCGCGAGAGGGTCCAGCGCTGCAGGCTCGCCGCTTCAAATCCCAACAGAAGCGCCAGGAGTACATCGACGAGGAAGATCGCCATCGGGCTGACGCCGAGCCGCATCATTGCGAAATCAATCACGGCCATCAAAACGATCCAGCCGATCAGCGCCAGCCACAGGCGGTGCCAGGCGAGCCACACCACGCCCAGAAGGGCCGCCCAGACGTGAAATCCGTCGCGAACGAAGGCGAACCTGTCGGTCGCAGCCAATCCCGAAGATCGCGTCATTGGAGCATGAACTGTGTAAACCGGCATCGCACCTCTCCGCCGACGAACCAATACTCAGCCGCCGAGCTGACCTTTGGTGGACGGCACTTCGCCCGCGGCGCTGGGATCGATCGCGACCGCCATACGCAGCGCCCTCGCCAAACCCTTGAAGCAGGATTCGGCGATGTGATGGCTGTTCTCGCCATATAAGGTCTCGACGTGCAAAGTCACGCCGGCATTGATCGCAAACGCGTTGAACCATTCACGAACCAGTTCGGTGTCGAAGGTGCCGACCTTGTCGCGCGGGAACTCCACCTTGAATACCAGCACCGGTCGTCCCGAAATGTCGATCACGACGCGAGACAGCGTCTCATCCATCGGCATATGAATGCTCGCATAGCGGGTGATCCCAGCCATGGTGCCGAGCGCCTGCTTGACGGCCTGGCCGAGCGCTATTCCGACATCCTCGGTGGTGTGATGGTGGTCGACATGGAGGTCGCCAACGGCCTTCGCGGTGATGTCGATCCGCGAATGGCGGGCGAGCAGATCGAGCATATGGTCAAAGAAACCGATGCCGGTCGCGACGTCGGCCACGCCGGATCCGTCGAGGTTCACAGACACCTCGACGTCGGTCTCCTTGGTCTTGCGCTTGATGGTCGCCTTACGCATGAAAAGTGCTTGTCCCTTGCCGAAAGCGCGCCCTTTTAACAGGCTGATGTCACCTTCGCTACTGCGGGATAGCCCGCTACGACCTGAACTTCGGCCTATGGTGACCGAAATTCGGTTCGGGGCCTATGTTTGGGGCGTTTTCCCTGTGCGGAGCGGCTCGCCGGTGGTTGCAATCAAAACGCGCTGAGATTGCAACCCCGCGCGGCAATCCCTAAATCTGGCCGAACCCGAGGTCTTCCATGCACGCATCACAGACGGAATTGCCGGTCTGGCACGGCACCACCATTTTGACGGTCCGCAAAGGCGGCAAGGTGGTGATCGGCGGCGACGGGCAAGTATCGATCGGTCAGACCGTGATCAAATCCAACGCCAAAAAGGTCCGCAAACTGGGCAAGGGCGATGTCATCGGGGGCTTTGCCGGCGCCACCGCCGATGCCTTCACGTTGTTTGAGCGGCTGGAAAGCAAACTCGAGCAATATCCGGGGCAATTGACCCGGGCCGCGGTCGAGCTCGCCAAGGATTGGCGTACCGACCGCTATCTACGCCGGCTGGAGGCGATGATGATCGTCGCCGACAAGGACGTGTCGCTGGTTCTGACCGGCACCGGCGACGTTCTGGAGCCCGAAGCCGGCGTCATGGCGATCGGGTCCGGCGGCAACTATGCCCTGGCGGCCGCCCGCGCTTTGGTCGATTCCGACAAGGACGCCGAGACGATCGTACGCCGCGCGCTCGATATTGCCGCCGACATTTGCGTCTATACCAACCGCAACGTGACTATCGAGACCTTACAGGGCGGCTGATCGATGACGCCGAACTACGTCTTCCACCCGATGTGCGCCGGCGATCTTCCCCTGGTCAGACAATGGCTCGAAACACCGGAAGTCGCGCGCTGGTGGGGCGAGGCCGACGAACAATACGCATTAGTGAGTGGGGATCTCGACCATCCGGATATGGATCAATTTATCGTCGCCATCGGCGAGCATCGGTTCGGTTACCTGCAGTGCTACGCCCTCAGCACCTGGAACCAGAATTTCGGCGCGCAACCGTCCACCACGCGTGGCATCGATCAATTCATCGGCGTACCGGATATGATCGGACGCGGCCATGGCTCGGGCTTCATCCGGCAATTCGTCGATGCTTTGCTGGCGTCGGGAGTTCCGCGCGTCGTGACCGATCCGGACCCGGGCAATGGCCGCGCCGTGCGCGCCTATACCAAAGCCGGTTTTCAAAGCGATCGCGTTGTCGATACGCCGGACGGTCCGGCGCTGTTGATGGTCCGGAACGCATGACGCTAGAGCGCAACACGCCGGTCGCAGCCAATCTTGCAGCCTGGCAATGGTTGGCGATCGCTGGCGGACTGATTATGCTTCAAGCGTCTATCCTGTTTGCAATGGGCCGACTGCCGATCTGCGCCTGCGGTTATGTGAAGCTCTGGCATGGCGTTGTTCAGAGTTCCGAGAATTCGCAGCACCTCACCGACTGGTACACATTTTCCCACATCATCCACGGCTTCCTGTTTTACGGCGCGACCTGGGTGCTGTTGCCGCGCCTGTCTTGGCCCGGCCGGTTGATGATAGCGATGCTGATCGAAGGCGGATGGGAGGTCGTTGAAAATTCCAACTGGATCATTGAGCGGTATCGCGCCGCAACGACGTCACTGGACTATTTCGGTGACAGCATCGTCAACTCAGTTTCCGATACGTTGTCCATGATTGTGGGTTTTCTGCTGGCGAGAAAACTTCCGATGGTGCTGACCATAATACTCGCGCTCTCGTTCGAGATTCTGGTCGGACTTCACATTCGCGATAATCTCACTCTGAACATCATCATGCTGATCCATCCGTTTGAGGCGATCCGGCAATGGCAAGCGGGGCCGCCTATCATTTAAGACGCTTGTTTCTCACAACATTCCAACCTAGCTAGAGCCAATGACCGACTTTTCCCCTCGCGAAATTGTTTCTGAACTCGACCGTTTCATCGTCGGCCAAGCTGACGCCAAGCGCGCGGTATCCATCGCGCTGCGCAACCGCTGGCGGCGGCTGCAGCTTACCGGCACCTTGCGCGAGGAAGTGCTGCCGAAAAACATCCTGATGATCGGGCCGACGGGCGTCGGCAAGACCGAGATCGCGCGGCGGCTGGCCAAACTCGCCGGCGCGCCCTTCATCAAGGTTGAAGCCACCAAATTCACCGAAGTCGGTTATGTCGGCCGCGACGTCGAGCAGATCATCCGCGACCTCGTCGAAGTCGCGATCGCGCAAACCCGGGAGCGCAAACGCAAGGACGTGCAGGCCCGCGCGCAACTCGCGGCCGAGGATCGCGTGCTCGATGCCCTGGTCGGCGCCGGCTCCAGCGCTGCAACGCGCGATTCATTTCGCAAGAAGCTCCGTGCCGGAGAACTCGACGACAAGGAAATCGAGATCGAGACGCAATCCTCGGGCGGAACGCCGATGTTCGAAATCCCCGGCTTGCCAGGGGCGCAAATGGGCGCGATCTCGATTGGCGATATCTTCGGCAAAATGGGTAGCCGGACCAAGACCCGCCGTCTCACCGTCGAGCATTCCCATGAGCTGCTGGTCAACGAGGAATCGGACAAGCTGTTGGATAGCGATCAACTGGTGCAGGAATTGATCACTGCAGTCGAGAATAACGGCATCGTGTTTCTGGACGAGATCGACAAGATTTGCGTGCGCGACGGCCGTAGCGGCGGTGACGTCTCGCGCGAAGGCGTGCAGCGCGACCTCCTGCCGCTGATCGAAGGCACCACCGTATCGACCAAGCACGGCGCGGTGAAGACCGACCATATTCTGTTCATCGCCTCCGGCGCATTTCATATCGCCAAGCCGTCCGACCTGCTGCCGGAACTACAGGGCCGGCTGCCGATCCGCGTCGAACTTGAGGCGCTGACGCGCGACGATATGCGCCGCATCCTGACCGAGCCCGAAGCTTCCCTGATCAAGCAATATGTCGCGTTGATGCAGACCGAAGGCGTCACGCTGGAGATTACCCCCGATGCGATCGACGCGCTCGCCGACGTTGCCGTCGCGGTCAATTCGTCGGTGGAGAATATCGGGGCGCGGCGGCTGCAGACCGTGATGGAGCGCGTGCTCGACGATATCTCGTTCGCAGCCCCTGACCGCAATGGCGAGACCATCCAGATCGATGCCGCCTACGTGCAGAAGCATGTCGGCGATCTCGCCAAAAACGCGGATTTGAGTCGCTTTATTCTGTAGCGGTATCCATGCCGGACGCCGAATGAATTTGAGTGGGAAGTCCCTGGCGTTATTGACGGGATCGTCACATCGATTCCGTGGGTCGGGATCGTGGGGCCGTTCTGAATTTCGTGCGACGCGCCTCAGATTTTCGATCGCCTGATCCGCACATACAGCGCGCCTTCGCCGCCATGGCCGATATGCGCTTCTTCAAACCCGACCACCATCGCGCGGAACTCCGGCAGGCCGAGCCACTGCGGCACCTGGCGACGCAATACCCCGCGTTCGGATTCGGCTCCGACCGTGCGGCCTTTGCCGGTGATCACCAACACAAAAGTCAGGCCCTCGCCGTGGGCGCGCTGCAGAAATCCGAACAGCGCATGGTGGGCTCTGGTCTGCGTCATGCCATGCAGATCAAGCCGGGCGTCGATCTGCTTGCGTCCCCGCGAAAGCCGCGAACGCTCGCGCCGCCCAAGCGGCGCCAGCGGCGGCGCTACCGGAAGTGCCTCCGGCTTCGGCGCGCGCGCAATTCTGCTTGCTGGCGGCGGTTTGGGCGGAGCATCGGATTTCGCCGCATCGACTCCCGCATCCGGTGAAGCGGGCGGCGCCTTGGCGGCGCGGGGCTTCTTGCGCAGCGGCTTGGTTTGCTTTGCGACACTCTCCCACAACGCGTGTTCTTCTTCGCTGAGCGCGCGCTTGCGCCGTGATGACGCCGGCAACTCGGACAGCAAGGGGGATGGCTGGCGCTTCATCGGTAGCGCCGATACCGGTAATGATAATAATGCTGACGATAGCGGCGCCCGGTTGCGCTGGGTTGAATATTCGGCCTGGCTTCCGGCAGCGGGACGGCTGGCGCGGCGGCGACTGGCGTCGTCGAAGCTGGCGCGGCGGCGCCAGCAGGCTGCACCACAGCGGGCGTGGTGCTCTTCGCGGGATCGGCGGCGCCGGCAGCGTTCTTTGGATCAACTTGCGGAAACAGTTTTGCGATTTTCTCCGACGGCCGCGGATCCGGCAATGGCATCTTGCGGCCGCTGGCGACCGGATCGAGGCTCTTTGGCACAAGGATGATGAAGCGCGCATTATTCCGCAGCCGGCCCGACACCCGTCCGGCGTCGGCGCCGGCCCCGAAATAAATATCGGCGCGCGCCGGACCGACGATGGCCGATCCGGTGTCCTGCGCCACCATCAGCCGCCGAAACGGCGTCTTGGACTGCTCCGACTCGATAGGCAGATCGCCTTCGATAAAAAACAGCGTGCCGTAGACATGCAACGCCTTGTCGACCGCGATCGAGCGGCCCGGCGTCAGCGGAACGCCCTGCGCACCCACTGCCTCATCCTTGTCGGAGAGCTGCACCTGGCGAAAGAATACGTAGGACCGGTTTTGCCGCCGCAATTCGTTGGCGCCATCGGGATTTTGATCCATCCATTCCCGGATCCGCTGCATCGACATCTGCTCTTTCGGGATGATGCCGCGATCGATCAGGATGCGACCGACCGCCGTATAAGGATAGCCATTATGCGCGTCGTAATTGATGCGGATGGTCGAGCCGTCGTCGAGGCGGACCCGCGCCGAACCCTGGATTTGCGAGAACAGCAAATCGGTCTGATTCTTCAGCCAGCAGATCTCGAGGCCCCGGCCGGCAATCGCACCGTCTTCGATCTCGGCGCGATCATAGTAGGGCACAAGCTTGCGGCGGCCGATTTTGCGAAACACCTCGCCCTTGTTGGGCAAGCCGCTGTCGCTTTGCTTCTTGCCGCGCACGAACAGGTTCGAGGGACGGCGATAGACCGGAACGGTATAGACGTCGGTCTGCGTCCGCGACCCGTCGATGACCGGCTCGTAGTAGCCGGTAACGAAGCCCTGGCCCTCCCCGAGCCGCGAGATCCGTAACGGGAGAAAATTCTCCTCGAAAAAAGCCCGGGCCTTCGCGCGGTCTGAAATAGCGGCGGCTTTGGCCGCGCGGCAAGGATCGCGCAATGAGACACCCAATGCCTTCGGATCGGCGGGGGGTTTTACTTCCGCTGCGATCGGCGTGCAGCTGGTGCGGAACGCCTTGTACGCTTGCAGATGGTCGTCCTCATTCCAACCCGGGATATCCGCCCACGCCACCGGAGAATATTGGCTGCCGCTGATTTGAAGCGGCAGGGGCAGCTGGGGATACGGGATCATACGAGACGAAGATGATGGTGCGCTGGAACGCGCATGGCGTGCAGCAAATGCTACCAGCGGAGCCAGTGACACGACGGCGGCGATCACGCAAAACGCAGCGACGTAGGGTTTGCCGCGTGCGTTAGTGAGCGCTTCCCGTGCCAACCAGCTTCCAGTTCGGATCGCGTGAGCTAACGTCGCGGGCAAATGTCCAGACATCGGTAATATCAGCGACTTTATCGGGATTCCCGTCGACGATCGTGCCGGCCTTGTCACGCGTGACCGAAACCATTTGCGATACAAAGCGGACCGTCAGTTGCGCCGATCGGTCCCGGGTTTCCGCATTCACCAGCTCGGCCTTGTCGATCGAAACGAATCGCGTTTCCGTCTTTTGCTCGTGCTTCTCGCGATCCTTGATCACCGTGTCGAAACTCTCATAGACCTCGGACGACAACAGATCCTTGAGTGCGCGGCGGTCGCCATTGGCAAATGCCAGTACGATCATTTCATAGGCGCTGCGCGCTCCGCTGAGAAAATGCCGCGGATCGAACGACGAATCCTGCGCTGCGATGCCGTCAAGTCCCTGAGCCAACGGCGTGCCGGGTTCAGCCAGGCCTTTCCAGCGATCGGTCGGCGGGGCCACATCTGCCGTAGGCGCCAGCGGGGCCTGATCGATTACCGCGCCCGGCATCGGAACCACCTTGTTGTCCTGCTGCGCCCCCTGCACGACGTTGCGCGCCGTGCGATCGTAAGGCGGCCGTTCGCTTCCGGTGCGCTGTCCCAGCACATTGCGCAATCGCAGGAAGATGAAGACCGCCAACGCCAGGAAGATGATGGTGTAAATATCCACGTCGTATTCGCTTTCTGGTCTGCGCCGGCGAGGGCTCCGGCGGTAGAACGTTCCCTTTGGGGACGGCGGAGATTACCTCATGGATGGGTCTGCAGCATGTAGGCACGAAACTTTGCCTGGCCAATGACGCGCTTTGGCATGAAAAAGCCATGCCGGTGGAATTGAGCCAAGCCAATGCTCTCGCCGGTTCGCCACTTTACGAATTGTAGCGCGTTTTCGCGGCGAGAGGAAACCCCTGATGATGCCCGGAAATCGCGCATATTCAACAATTTAGAGTGTACGCTCGGTGCTCCACCGGGCCGCGTTTTCGAAATCCGGAATACCGGCCCATGGTTAAGGCCGCGCTTTGCCAGTCCGCTCGCAATTGTCGCCTTGTGGAATGAGGCGGCCCTATGATAGCCACTCCGCCCGATAACGACGTTTCCGCGCGTTCCAGGAGAGATTCAATGACCAACGGCAACGGCGCGCCTCCCGAGGCGGCCCTTCCTCCCCAGTTGAACGTGTTGGCGCAATATACCAAGGACCTGTCGTTCGAAAATCCGAACGCGCCGGCCTCGCTGGCACCGCAACAGCAGCAGCCCGCGATCAATATCCAGATCAATGTCAGCGCCAACAATATTGCCGAAAACGATTTCGAAGTGACGCTTTTGGTCGAAGGCAAGGCGGAAAACGGCGGCAAGGTGATGTTCAGCTTCGATCTTGCCTATGCCGGCGTGTTCCGCATTTTGAACGTACCGAAGGAAAACCTGCACCCGCTGGTCATGATTGAATGCCCGCGGCTGTTGTTCCCGTTCGCTCGCGAAATCATCGCGACTTCGGTGCGCGATGGCGGGTTCCCGCCGCTGATGCTCGATCCGGTCGATTTTGTCGGTCTGTACCGTCAGAATATGGAACGCCAGGCGGCTGCCGCGCAAGCTGCGCAGATCAAACCGAGCTGAGCGCCACTGCGTCGATCGCTGGCCGCTCGTAGCTTCCATTTGAGCATGATCTCCGCGCAAACGCTTGGCGTTTGTCGCGACGGAAGCCCGATATCCACTTTTCCGGATCATGCTCTAAGCGTTCAGGAAATCGTTCCAGACCGGCTTGTCGCCCAGCGTGGCGACAAAGTCCCGATGCGCGGCCCGATCGGCTTCGGTGATTCGCGGCATCAGCGGCACCAGACGTTGCCGCCGCGGCATCTCTCCGATTCCGCCGGCGCGGGTATCACGGGTCTCGCTCGCCAGGATCAATTGCGACTGCCGGGCGCCGATCAGATCGATGTAAACCTCAGCCAGAAGCTCAGCGTCGAGCAAGGCGCCGTGCTTGGTGCGACGCGAATTGTCGATCGCATAGCGCGAGCAGAGATCGTCAAGACGGTTCGATACGCCCGGATGCTTGCGCCGCGCCAGCAGAAGCGTATCGACCAGCCGGTCGCGCGCTATCGGCGGCCGCTTGACGCGGTCGAGTTCGGCGTTGATGAAGCCGACATCGAACGAAGCGTTGTGGATCACCAGCGGAGCATCGGCGATGAACTCCAGAAAATCCTCGACCACTTCGTCAAACAGCGGCTTGTTGGCGAGAAATTCGCTGGAAAGACCGTGTACGGCGAAGGCTTCCGCCGGCATGTCGCGCTGCGGATTGATATGGCGGTGAAAGATCTGGCCGGTCGGCATGCGATTGAAAATTTCGACACAGCCGATTTCGACCAATCGATCGCCCCTTAGCGGATCAAGGCCGGTGGTTTCGGTATCGAGAACAATTTCGCGCATCAGTACAGCCGGCAAAAGCGGCGAATCAGGGTCGCCGTCGCGGCATCTTAACAGCCTCGCCCAGAATGTCCCGGATTTGAGCGCGCACCGGATCAAGACCGTGCGAGGTATCCACGACGAAATCCGCGCGTCGGCGTTTTTCGGCGTCCGGCAATTGTCGCGCCAGGATGGCATCGAGGGTTTCGGCGGTCATGTTGCCGCGCGCCAGGATTCGCTCACGCTGGACTTCCGGTGCCGTCGTTACCACCACCACCGCATCGACGCGTTTTTCGCCGCCGGTCTCGAACAGCAACGGCACATCCATGACGGCAACCGGTGCGCCGGCTCGTTCGGCCTCCTCCAGGAATTTTTGGTGATAGCGATGCAGCATCGGGTGAACGATCTGCTCCAGCTTTCGCATCGCGGCCGGATCGTGCACCACTTGCGCCGAAAGCTTAGCCCGATCGACCTTGCCGCCGCCGGTCGTGCCCGGAAACGCCGCTTCGACGGCCGGCACGGCCTCGCCTTCATAGATCATGTGAACCGTCGCATCGGCGTCGTAAACCGGAACACCCGCTTCGGCGAACAGCTTGGCGGTGGTCGATTTCCCCATCCCGATCGAACCGGTCAGCCCAAGGATGATCATGAGAGGATTACCATTCAGATTTCGCCATTCGCTGCCTGCAAGAAACTGCTCTCACACACCGAGCAACCGCGCCTCGCGCAGAAATGCCAACAACGGCAACAACGGCAGGCCAAGGATGGTGAAATGATCGCCCGCAATATGCTCGAATAAATGCACGCCCAACGCCTCGAGTTGGTAGGCGCCAACGCTGGAGGTGACGGCCTCTCCCGCTTCGTCCAGATAGGCGGTAATTTCGGGCTCGCCAAGCTGCCGCATGGTCATCCGCGCGACGGCGGCGCCTTCGAATAATATCTGGCCATCGCGCGCGACGGCAACGGCGGAATGCAGCTCGTGGCTGCCGCCGGCAAGCGCCCGCAATTGTTCTGCCGCCTGCGCGCGGCCGGCCGGCTTGCTGAAAAGTCGCGCCCCGCGCGCCAAGGTCTGATCGGCGCCGACGACAAATCTGTCCGGCTGGCGCGATGATACCCAAAGGGCCTTCTGCCGCGCCAGAAGAGCGGCGACGTCACCGGGCGCTGAAAGACCCGAGGCCCGCTGAACCTCGCGCTCGTCGATATCGGCGGGAACGGTTTCGAAGCCGATGCCGGCATTCGCGAGCAACGCCTGCCGCGCCCGGCTCTGCGAGGCGAGGATCAACGGATGTTTTCCGCGCCAAAGCGTCATTCCGGGAGCCGTTGTCGCTGCCTGTCGGTGAACAATTTCAATATCGCGGCAGCGGTTTCTTCGATCGATCGCCGCGTGACGTCGAGCAGCGCCCAATTGAATTTGGCGCTCAGTCGCCGTGCATACGCAACCTCGTCGGTGACGGCTTGACGGTCGATATAGGTATCGTTGCCAGGACCGGCACCGAGGCTCAAAAGCCGGTTTTGCCGGACCTGGATCAGTCGTTCCGGCGTCGCATGGAGGCTGACCACCAGCGGCTTTTTTAGCGTTTCCAGTTGATGCGGAATCGCGATGCCCGGTACCAGCGGAACATTCGCGGTGCGGATGCCGCGGTTGGCAAGATAGATCGAGGTCGGCGTCTTGGAGGTGCGGGATACCCCGACCAGAACCACGTCCGCGTCTTCGAGGCCTTCGACGTGCTGACCATCGTCATGCATCATGGAATAATTGAGCGCGTCGATCCGCTTGAAATATTCGGCATTCAGGGTGTGTTGCGCGCCGACGCGGCCGGTGGTCGCAGCCCCTAGATAGGCCTGAAACAATTGCATCACCGGACCGATGATCGAAAGGCTCGGGATGTTGATCTGCTGACATTTGGCCTCCAGCCGGCCGACGAGATCCTTCTCCAGCAAGGTGAAGAGAACGATGCCGGGCGCCTCCTCGATTTCATCAAGCACGCGATCGAGCTGCTTCTGGCTCCGCACCAGCGGATAGACATGTTCCACCGGTGTCACGTTGGCGTATTGGGCGGCCACCGCGCGCGCCACTGTAATCAGCGTTTCACCGGTCGAATCGGAGACGAGATGAAGATGGAAAAAGCTGCCGGTCGTGGGCACCGTGACCCCTGTGTATCCTGTGAATCGCTGTGGAGCTTATCTGCGAGAATCGTATGCGCGTCGATGGTCCGGGGATAACCCAACTTCTTCTTCACAGGCCTCGCAAAAGGATAAGTTCATTCGACGGCGGCAATGATAGCGAGGTTATGTGGACTTGTCTCTGCATAAGCTGACCATAACGGCACGCAAGTACCTGAGGCCAGTACCGTTATCCGTATCGAGCGGGTTACGGCGAGAACTGTTGATGGATGTGAACAAGGCTGGAGAATTGCGGGAAAGTTTTGTGCGGGCCTAATTCACCGCTACTTAAACTCAAACCTAAGATTCTAAAATTATTGTTTTAGAAAAGACCTGCTTTCGGATATGTCTTCGTTCAGCGCGAGATCAGCCCGCCCATCAACGCTGATATCGGCCGGAATGTTCCGGGACGCGGCTGACAGCACAACGCTTTCGCGAATGAGTGAGACGTCCACGATGTACGAATGGATCAAGGCGTTGCACGTGATCGCGGTGATCGCCTGGATGGCCGGCATGCTCTATCTGCCGCGTCTGTTCGTTTTTCATTGCGAAGCCGAGACGGGCTCGAAGCAATCCGAAACGTTCAAGGTCATGGAACGGGGGCTGTTGAAGGCGATCATGAACCCGGCAATGATCGTGACGTGGTTAGCCGGGCTTTACCTCGCATGGGCCGGGCACTGGCTATCGGCGGGCTGGTTGCACGGAAAGCTGCTGCTGGTGTTGGCGTTGTCGGGTATCCACGGGTTTTTTTCGCGGTGTGTCAGCAATTTCGCCGCCGACCGCAATACCAGAAGCCAGAGATTTTACCGTATTATCAATGAGGTACCGACTGTTTTGATGATCGGTATTGTGATCCTGGTGGTGGTCAAGCCGTTCTGATGGATATCGGCGCCAACATCTTCAAGGTTACAGCGGCTTGCGGAAAGCCATCTGATTTTCTATATTGCTGAAATCCCACCCCACGCAGGCGGATGTGGTTGTGTTCCGGTTTCCTCGTTGAACCGGCCGCTACGTCAGGTTTGAAGCCTCTCCGGCACCTTCCTTGCTCAGGACTTCTGCGGACCTTCGATTTTTGCGTCCGCCATTTTCTTAAAGCCACCTCGCGATCCCTCCCCCCGTTATTCCACAGGACCATCCCAATGCGGGAAATGAAACTTCAAGACCTCAAGGCTCAAACGCCGGCCGAGCTCGTCTCGTTCGCGGAAGAGAAAGGGGTCGAAAACGCCAGCACGATGCGCAAGCAGGAGCTGATGTTCGCCATTCTCAAACAACTCGCGATCCAGGAAACCGATATTATCGGCGAAGGCGTCGTTGAGGTTCTCTCCGACGGTTTTGGATTTCTGCGTTCGCCGGATGCCAATTACCTGCCCGGACCGGATGATATCTATGTCTCACCATCGCAGATCCGCCGCTTCGGGCTTCGTACCGGCGACACCATCGAGGGCCATATTCGCAGCCCCAAAGAAGGCGAACGCTATTTTGCGCTGCTCAAAGTCAATACGCTGAACTTTGAAGACCCGGAAAAATCCAAGCACAAGGTCAATTTCGACAATCTGACGCCGCTGTTTCCGGACCAGCGTTTCCGGCTCGAACTGGAAGATCCGACCAGAAAGGACCTTTCTGCAAGGGTTATCGACATCGTCGCTCCGATCGGCAAGGGCCAGCGCGCCTTGATCGTGGCGCCGCCGCGCACCGGTAAAACCGTGCTGATGCAGAACATCGCGCATTCGATCACGGCCAATCATCCGGAGTGCTATCTGATCGTGCTGCTGATCGACGAGCGTCCGGAAGAAGTCACGGACATGCAGCGCTCGGTGAAGGGCGAAGTGGTTTCATCGACCTTCGATGAGCCGGCGGTGCGCCACGTCCAGGTCGCCGAGATGGTGATTGAGAAGGCCAAGCGGCTGGTCGAGCACGGCCGTGACGTGGTGATCCTGCTGGACTCGATTACGCGACTGGGACGCGCTTACAACACCGTGGTGCCGTCCTCCGGCAAGGTGCTGACCGGCGGCGTCGATGCCAATGCGCTGCAACGGCCGAAGCGTTTCTTCGGCGCCGCGCGTAACATCGAGGAAGGCGGCTCGCTTACCATCATCGCGACCGCGCTGGTCGATACCGGTAGCCGGATGGACGAAGTGATTTTCGAAGAATTCAAAGGCACCGGTAACTCCGAACTGATTCTCGACCGCAAGGTCTCGGACAAGCGGACCTTCCCGGCGATCGACATCTCCCGCTCCGGCACCCGCAAGGAGGAACTGATTACCGACCCGCAGCTCCTGAAGAAGATGTATGTGCTGCGCCGGATCCTCAATCCGATGGGCACCATGGACGCGATCGACTTCCTGCTCGACAAACTGCGCAACACCAAGAACAACTCGGAATTCTTCGAATTGATGAATACCTGAGCGATCTTGCCGATTTTGAACGGGGCGCCCTCGCGAGACGGGCGCCCTTTTCGTTTGGTTGCCGCGCGGTCCATGCTGCGGACTTTGCTGCAACATGGGTGCAGCATGAGGTAAGCTCTGCCGGGCCGGCCGCTTATTTGTAAGATATTGAAATAACAAGCGATTTTTTCTAGAAACGCTGGCCGGTCTTCAGATTGGTCGATTTCTGCAGCATAAATGCTGCGGTTTTGTTGCAGCATTTGCTGCGGTAATCGCCGTTTTGCATGTTTTCCCATTAAATGGGTCGTCAAATCCCGGGAAGCGGGAATTACATTGCCTTTTCAATGGCTCAGGGGCAAATAGGCGATGCATTCGCGGGATCAGACCATCTTCGCGCTATCGTCGGGCCGGCCGCCCAGCGCGATTTCAATGGTGCGGGTATCCGGGCCCCAAGCCGCGACGGCGCTGATCGCCTTGGCGCGGCAAGGTTCCGGTTCCGCGGATGGCGACGCGGGCGTTGTTGCGCGACGGAAGCGGGCAACCGATCGACGATGCGGTGGTGCTCTGGTTCCCGGGGCCGGCGAGCGCGACCGGCGAGGACGTCGCGGAATTCCACGTTCACGGCGGGCGCGCGGTACTGGCGGCGCTGTTTGCGGCGCTCTCGAGTTTCGCAGACTTGCGCGCGGCTGAGCCGGGTGAGTTTACCCGCCGCGCATTCGAAAATGGCAAACTCGATCTGACCGAGGCCGAAGGGCTCGACGATTTGATCCATGCCGACACCGATCGGCAACGCCGTCAGGCGCTCCGTCAGTTGAAAGGGTTATTGGGTGAACGTGCGCGTGACTGGCGGGCGCGAATCATCGAGGCCTCGGCGCTGATTGAAGCCGGAATCGATTTCTCCGATGAAGGCGATGTATCCGCTGAGTTGATGGGCCCGGCGCTGGCGAAGATCAAGACGCTGCGCGACGAAATCGAGGAAGTGCTTGCGGCGCAGGGCCAAAGTGAACGGCTGCGCGAGGGATTGCTGGTGGCGATCGCGGGGGCGCCGAACGTCGGCAAGTCGACATTGATGAATGGGTTGGCGCGGCGCGAGGTTGCGATCGTCTCGCCGCATGCGGGCACGACCCGGGATGTCATCGAAGTGCAGCTCGATCTCGACGGCTATCCGGTGACGGTGATTGACACCGCCGGCATTCGTGAGACCGACGATCCGGTGGAGAAGGAAGGCGTGCGCCGTGCCAAGGCGCGGGCCGGGGAGGCCGACCTGGTTTTATGGTTGGTCGATGGCCTTGCGCCGGATGCGGCCATGGAGAGCTCGGTGCCGATATGGAGGGTCCGCACCAAGATTGATCTGGACGCGAGCAAAGCAGAAACTAGCGGTTTCGATTTCGAGATATCGGCAAGCCGGGGTGATGGCGTCAAGGAATTGATCTCGTCCTTGACCCTGTTTGCGGGGGAGAATTTGGGTTCCGGAGAGGCCAGCTTGATCGGGCGGGAGCGACACCGGCAATTGCTGCGCGATACGGCGAATTTGTTGCAGCGCAGCATTAACGTAATCGATAAGGGCGAGGAGTTCACGGCGGAGGATTTGCGCGCGGCGGCTCAAGCGCTCGGGAGGCTGCTCGGCCGGGTTGATGTCGAGGATGTCCTGGATAAGATTTTTCGCGAATTCTGTATAGGAAAGTAATATTTCTTCGTTCATTTGTTAAGCAGCTTGTTTCACGTGAAACAAGCCTCAAATCTCGCTGGACTCCACGCTTCGCACGCGAAACAGCGCCAAAGCGTCGATTTCGGACTTCCAGCTCCTGCCGTCTCGCGATAGAAGTCGCCGCATGAATTTCAGACGAGAATCATTCGATGTGGTCGTGATCGGTGGCGGACACGCTGGCTGCGAGGCTGCGAGCGCTGCGGCGCGCCTCGGTGCTCGCACGGCGCTGTTGACTCATCGCTTCTCCACCATCGGGGCGATGTCCTGCAACCCCGCCATTGGCGGCTTGGGTAAGGGCCATCTGGTCCGCGAGGTCGATGCCCTGGACGGGTTGATGGGTCGGGTCGCGGATGCGGCGGGAATCCAGTTTCGCATGCTCAACCGCCGCAAAGGTCCCGCCGTGAGGGGCCCGCGCGCTCAGGCCGACCGCAAGCTCTATGCTGCCGCGATGCAGGCGGCCGTCAAGGAGACGGCCAATCTTCGGGTGATCGAGGGTGAGGCGGACGAGCTGATCCTCTCGGGAGGGCGGGTCACGGGCATCCGTCTGGCTGACGGTCGTGAGTTGTCCGCAGGCGCCGTCGTCGTTACCACCGGGACATTCCTGCGCGGGTTGATCCATTTGGGTGAAAAAAGCTGGCCGGCCGGCCGGATCGATGAGGCACCGGCGATGGGGCTATCTGCCTCATTCGAACGAGCCGGGTTTGCCCTCGGGCGACTGAAGACCGGCACGCCGCCGCGGCTCGATGGCGCCACCATCGACTGGTCGGCGGTGGAAATGCAGCCGGGCGACGATCCACCAGAACCTTTTTCGGTCATGACCGAGCGGATCACGACGCCGCAGATCCAGTGCGGCATCACCCGTACGACGCCGGCAACCCATGATGTGATCCGGGCGAATGTACAGCGATCGCCGATGTATTCCGGCCAGATCAAGAGCAGCGGTCCGCGCTATTGCCCGTCGATCGAGGACAAGATCGTTCGCTTCGGCGACCGCGACGGACATCAGATATTCCTGGAGCCGGAAGGCCTCGACGACACCACGGTCTATCCAAACGGGATCTCCACCTCGCTGCCCGAAGAGGTGCAATTGGCGATTCTGGCAACGATTCCAGGCCTGGAGCGGGTGCGGATGGTGCGGCCGGGCTACGCCATCGAATATGACCATGTCGATCCGCGTGAACTCAACCCGACCTTGCAGACCAAGCGCTTGCCGGGACTGTTCCTGGCCGGACAGATCAACGGCACCACCGGCTATGAGGAGGCTGCGGCACAAGGAGTTGTTGCAGGCCTCAACGCAGCATTATCCGCCAGCGGGGCTGACCCCATCATCTTCGACCGCGCCGACGGCTATCTCGGCGTCATGATCGATGATCTTGTGACGCGCGGCATTACCGAGCCGTACCGGATGTTCACCTCCAGGGCGGAGTACCGCCTGACGCTGCGGGCCGATAATGCCGATCAACGCCTGACTAACAAGGGTATTGCCTTGGGTTGCGTCGGAGCCACGCGATCTCGGCGCCACGGCGTCAAGATGGCGGCGCTCGATACCGCAAAGGCATTGACCAGGTCACTCACGCTGACGCCGAACGAAGCCGCCATGCATGGTCTTGCGCTGAATCATGACGGCCACCGTCGCTCGGCATTTGAATTGTTGGCCTATCCGGAAATCGACTGGGCCCAAATACGGGCTATCTGGCCCCAATTGTCGGCCGTTGACCCCTCAATCGCCGCGCATGTCGAGATCGATGCCAAATACGATGTCTATCTCAAGCGCCAGACCGCCGATGTGGACGCCTTCCGCCGCGACGAGGGGCTGATCCTCGGCGAGATCGACTACAGCCTGGTGCCTGGACTTTCCAATGAGGCGCGGTCCAAGCTTGAGGCGGCGCGGCCGCGAACGGTGGGGCAGGCGGGTCGGCTTGACGGGTTGACACCTGCGGCGCTCGGGATTTTGGCGGCCTATCTGCGACGAGAAGCGCGGCGAAAGCCTTCAGCGGCAACGGCGTAAGAATGTTTCACGTGAAACACCTGTTCGAAGCCCGACGCCAAATCGAAACGCTTAATTGAGGATCACGACCTCCGGGTTGTCATTGCGAGGCGTGTCAGCGACGAAGCAATCCAGCCTTGGGCATCCAAAATGCTGGCTTGTTTGGCGGAGCCTGTTATCTGGCGCGCAATCGCGCGACCCGTTGGCTCGCAATGACAGCCTGATAGCCCCGCGGCAATGGCGACCTTCGCAACGGCATACAGATCGAATGGCTAAAGCTACCGAGCAAGCGTCCCCGGTTTCAGCCGCCGATAAAGCGGCTTCGCTAAAGCTCACGCCTGTTTCACGTGAAACAGAGGCGCGGCTGCAGCGCTATGTCGATTTGCTGTTGGAATGGCAGGCAAAAACCAATCTGGTTGCGACATCGACACTTCCAAACCTATGGACCCGGCATATCTCGGATTCACTGCAGCTGCTGGAGCTCGCGCCGTCAGCCGTCGCTTGGGCGGACTTGGGCAGCGGCGGCGGCTTTCCGGGTGTTGTCTTGGCCTGCGGCCTGACGGAGACGCCGGGTGCGAGAATTCATCTGGTCGAACGCAACGCCAAGAAGGCTGCCTTCCTGAGAGAGGCGCTACGGGTAACAGGCTCACCAGGCACAGTTCATTTGGCTGATATCGGGGATAGTGTGGATAAAATCACCGGTAAGGTCGATTGCGTCACTGCCCGGGCGGTGGCTCCGCTACACCAGCTTATCGGCTTCGCGGAACCGCTGGTGAGACAGGGTGCAAAAGCTCTGTTTCTCAAAGGCCAAGATGTAGAGGCTGAATTGACTGAGGCCACTAAATATTGGAATATCAAGCCGCATCTACATTCCAGCCGCACTGGCGGACATGGCTGGATCGTCGAGCTCGATCATATCGAGCGGCGCAGTCCCACCGCAGCAACCGATGGCATCCGGGCATGACCGTAATTGATCATATTTATCAAGAAGATAAGGCGCCGCGTCCGGCTGGCCATCCGCGCATTTTGGCGCTCGCCAACCAGAAGGGCGGCGTCGGCAAGACCACGACTGCCATCAACCTTGGCACGGCGCTGGCCGCCATCGGCGAGCGGGTGTTGATCGTCGACCTCGATCCGCAGGGCAACGCGTCCACCGGTCTTGGCATCGACCGCCGAAGCCGCAGCTGCTCGACCTATGATGTGTTGATCGGAGAAGCGCCGCTGCGTGACGCGGTGGTGCCGACCGCGGTGCCGCGTCTACACATCGCGGCATCGACGATGGACCTCTCCGGTCTCGAACTTGAACTGGGATCGACGCGCGACCGTGCGTTTCGTCTGCGCGATGCGATCGCGGCGCTGAACACCAACGCGATGCCGGACTCCGATTACACCTATGTGCTGATCGATTGCCCGCCGTCGCTCAACCTTCTCACCGTCAATGCGATGGCGGCCTCGGACGCGATTCTGGTGCCGCTGCAGTGTGAGTTCTTCGCGCTCGAGGGCCTGTCGCAATTGCTGCAAACGGTGGAGCAGGTACGCTCGACCCTCAATCCCAATCTTTCAATCCACGGCATCGTGCTGACCATGTTCGACTCGCGCAATAATTTGTCGAACCAGGTCGTCGCCGATGTCAGGCAGTTCATGGGAGCCAAGGTCTACAACACCATGATCCCGCGCAACGTGCGGATCTCCGAGGCGCCGTCCTACGGCAAACCGGTATTGGTCTACGATCTTAAATGTGTCGGCAGCGAAGCCTACCTCAAGCTTGCGACGGAAGTGATCCAGCGCGAGCGCGAGCTCCGCACGCATTAGGATGATTCCGTCCTTCCTGCTTGGGGTGTGCCCGGGTCTGTTTGAAAAACATAAGCGTCTAATCCGGAGTGATGTGAGTGAATCCAAGGGAGCTGGCGATGGCCGACGAAGCGCGTTCGCGACTGGGGCGCGGTCTTGCAAGTCTGATCGGCGATGTCGGCGGCGAGGCCGCGCATATCGATCGGCCGCGTACGCAGCGCAAGGTGCCGATCGAATTCCTCAAACCCAATCCGCGCAATCCGCGCCGCGATTTTTCCGATGCCGAACTCAGCGAACTCGCCGATTCGATTCGGCAGCACGGCGTGATCCAGCCGATCGTGGTGCGTCCGGTGCGCGGCGCGCACGATCGCTTTGAAATCATCGCCGGCGAACGCCGCTGGCGCGCCTCGCAAATGGCCGCGCTGCACGAGGTACCGATCGTTCCAGTCGATGTCAGCGACAGCGAAGCGCTCGAGATCGCGATCATCGAAAATGTGCAGCGCGAAGATCTCAATGCGATGGAAGAGGCGCAGGGCTATCATGCGCTCGCCGATGAATTCAAACGCAGCCACGACGAGATTGCGAAGATCGTCGGCAAGAGCCGCAGCCATGTCGCCAATATGATGCGGCTGACAAAACTGCCGGTTGAGGTCCAGGCTTACATTGCATCGGGCCAGCTATCGGCCGGCCATGCGCGCGCGCTGATCGGTTTGCCCGATCCGGCTGCCGCTGCCAAACGCATCGTTAATGAAGGGCTCAATGTGCGTCAGGCTGAGGCGCTGGCGCATGTCGAAGGGGTTCCGGTTCGCAAAGCGCAGAAGGCGCGCGGCGGCAAGGAGAAAGACCCTGACACGGTCGCGCTCGAAAAGCGCCTCAGCGACGCGCTCGGCCTGGCGGTAAGCGTCGAACACCGCAATCCCGGCGGCACGGTGCAGATCCGCTACCGCGACCTTGATCAGCTCGACGAGATCGTGCGGAGATTGGATAAAGGCGTCTGACTTCGCTGCGTGGAAATATTTCCGTCGTCCCGGCCAAGCGAAGCTTGCGAGGCGCTGGAGCACCCCGGCTATTACAATCTAATTGCTGGTGGTTATGGGTCCTTGCTTTCGCAAGGACGAGCGTAGGCGCGTTTTATCGCAACTCATCCCCGCCGTTTGGCATTCACCGCGATCGACAGCAGCGCACGCTGCGCGATCACGGCGGCGAGCGGCGTCTGCTTGCGCATCTCCAGCGCGGCGGCGGCAAGTTGTTCGATGATCGACGCCAGGCGCGCCACGTTCAGATGCCGCAGCGCGGTTTCGACATTTGCTTTCCTCGAAAAATGCAGCCGCGGAAATCCGGTGTCGAGCAAGGTCGCGACCGATGTCCCTTCCGCAACCGCGAGCGCCGATTTGTGCAGCCACGCCGCCTGACGCTGGGCTGCCGAAATAATCATGCCGGGATAGATGCCGGCGATCATCGCCTTGGCAAATTCGGTTTCGACCAGGTCAGGTTTTCCTGCGAACGCACCGTCCACGATCGGATCGATCTTGAGCTCGGAGGCGTCGGCGACCACCGCGATCACGTCGCTCTAGCGTGACCTCGCCTTCGCCGTGGGCATAAAGCGTGAGCTTGCGAAGTTCGTTGCGCGAGGCCTGGCGGTCGCCGCCGAGTAACGCCGTCAGCGCCGCGCGCGCGTCGGGCGCGATGCGTAAATTTGAAATCCGCAGCTCATCGTCGATCAACTTTGCCAGGTCGCGCTCGCCGTCGGGATAGCACCCTATCGCGACCGCGGTCTTGGCGCGTTCGCAGGCCTTGCGCAGCGGCAACTCCGGCCGCAGCTCGCCGGCCTCGATGACGATCCGGCAATCTTTCAGCGGCGACTCCGCCAGCGTATCGATGCCGCTGGCAAAACTGCGCGAGCCGGCGCGAACACGAATCGCGCGGCGGCCGCCGAACAGCGGGATCGTCATCGCCTCATCGACAAGCCGCGACGGTTCGGCGGAGAGTTCGTCGCCGTCCAGTCTGACCAGCGAGAACGGATCGGCGGGATCGTCGACCGCGGATGTCAACAGCGCGTCGGCGCGCTCGCGCACGAGTCCGGCATCCGGACCGTAAAGCAGAATAATGGGACGCCCCGGATCGGGCCGGGCCAGAAAAGCGTCGATCTCTCTTCCGCGAAGCGCGACCAAATCAGGTGCCGGCGTAGAAGTAGGCCGCCAAGCGGGTTTGAAGATGTTCCGCGATTTCCTGGGCCGCGCGGTCCTCGGCGTCGCGGAAGGCGCGGGAGCGCGCGAAACGCTGGTAGCTGCCGGGAATATCGTAAGAGACACGTGAGAACGTGCTGCCGGTTATCAGCGACTTTCCGGTGGCGATCTCGATCAGATTGTATTGCGCATCGATGCCGATATTCTCGCTGGTCGGGAGCGCGGTGAGCGGATCAATCATCAGCGATGAGCGATTGGTCGTGAACCTCAGCACCAGCCGGTAAAGCGGCGACGTACCGGTGGCGGTGCCGTAGAGCTTGAATGCCAGCGCGTTGCGGATTTCTACCTGCAGCCGCTCCTCACGCGAGGCCTTGGGCTTGTCCACGGGCGGGATTTCGATCGCCAATAGTTTTTCGCGCAACGCCGGTGAGCCGTCGGCATTTTCGGCATACATCGGGTGAAAACAGCCGGCCGTCAGCGCTGCCAGGGCGGCCACGGCCAGAAGCCGTGCGGCGATGCGGGTCCTAGCCAACGACATTCACGATCCTCTTGGGCACAACGATCACTTTGCGGACAGCGTTGCCGCCCAAGGCCTGTTTTACCGCATCGAGGGCCAGAACGGCAGCCTCAATTTGCGGATTCTGGGCATCGCTGGCCACCGTGACCTCACCCCGCTTCTTGCCGTTGACCTGGACCACCAGCGTTACGGTGTCTTCAAGCAGCAAATCGCGTTCGATTTTAGGCCAATCGGCCTCCGAAACCAGGCCAGGCTGCCCCAGCACCTGCCAGCACTCCTCCGCCAGATGCGGCATCATGGGCGCGAACAGTTGAACAAGGATGACCGCGGCCTCGCGAACCGCCCATGCCAGATCCGGCGACGGCTCGCCGGGGCGCCCCAGCACTTCGCCCAGCGCGTTGGCGAATTCCCGGATATAGGCCAGGCAGACGTTGAAATGCAGCTTCTCGATCCCGGTGGAGACCTTGTCCAGCGCGCCATGGGCCGCCTTGCGAAGCGCCAGCGCATCGCCGCCGAAGGATGACGGCCGCTCCGCCGGCGCAGTTCTGGCCAATGTCAGCGGATTCGTTCACCAGCCGCCACAGCCGCTGAACGAACCGCGACGCGCCTTGCACCCGTTCGTCGCTCCAGATCACGTCGCGGTCCGGGGGCGAGTCCGACAGCATGAACCAGCGCGCGACATCGGCGCCATAGCTGGCGATGATGTCGTCGGGATCGACGGTGTTGCGCTTTGATTTCGACATCTTCTCGATCGGCCCGATCGAGACTTCTGCGCCGGTCGAAAGCAGGCTTGCGCGGCGGCCCTCGGCATCGGTCTCGATTTTGACCTCCGCGGGCGTCGCATAGCTTCCGTCGGCCGTTTTATAGGTTTCGTGCACCACCATGCCCTGCGTGAACATGCCGTCGAACGGCTCATCCATGGCGATATGCCCCGTGGCCCTCATCGCGCGGGTAAAAAAGCGGCTGTACAGCAGATGCAAAATCGCATGCTCGACGCCGCCGATATACTGGTTGACGGGCATCATCCGGTTGACCACTGCCGGGGTGGTCGGCGCATTTTCATTCCACGGATCAGTGAAACGCGCGAAATACCACGACGAATCCACGAAAGTGTCCATCGTGTCGGTCTCGCGCTGCGCCTTGCCGCCGCATTGCGGGCAAGCGACGTGCTTCCAGGTCGGATGATGGTCGAGCGCGTTGCCCGGTTTGTCGAAGCTGACATCCTCAGGCAATACAACCGGCAAATCCCTGTCGGGCACCGGAACGACGTCGCATTTGGGGCAGTGGATCACCGGAATCGGACAACCCCAATAGCGCTGTCGCGAGATGCCCCAGTCACGCAGGCGGAAGTTCACCTGGCGCTCACCGACCGGCATGTTGCCGCGCAAGGCGCTTTCCAGCCGCTTGGCGACGTCTTCCTTGGCCTGCTCGATGGTCATGCCGTCAAGGAAGCGCGAATTGATCATGCGGCCGTCGCCGTCGTAAGCGATGTCGGTGATGACGAACGACGCCGGATCGACGCCGGGCGGACACACCACCGGCGTATTGCCAAGCCGGTATTTGTTGACGAAGTCGAGGTCGCGCTGATCGTGCGCGGGGCAGCCGAAGATCGCACCGGTGCCATATTCCATCAGCACGAAATTGGCGACGTAAACCGGCAGCTTCCAGCTTTCGTCGAACGGATGGATCGCCCGGATGCCGGTGTCGAAACCCATCTTTTCGGCGGTATCGATGATTTCCTGCGCGGTGCCATGACGTTTTGCCTCGGCGATGAAATCCGCGAGTTTCGGATTTTTCGCCGCCGCGGCCTGCGCCAGCGGGTGATCCGGCGCGATCGCCATGAACTTGGCGCCGAACAACGTGTCCTGCCGCGTCGTGAAGATTTTCAGCTCGGATTCCCCGCCGGGCGACGTTGCGGGGTCGAGCGCGAATTGCACCAGCATGCCCTCGGAGCGACCGATCCAGTTGCGTTGCATCAGCCGGACCTTGTCGGGCCAGCGATCCAGCGTATCGAGCGCGTCGAGCAGCTCCTGCGAAAATTTGGTGATCTTGAAGACCCACTGCTTCATCTCGCGCTGCTCGACCAGCGCGCCGGAACGCCAGCCGCGGCCGTCGATCACCTGCTCGTTGGCGAGCACGGTCATGTCGACCGGGTCCCAGTTGATCTTGCGATGCTCGCGCTCGGCAAGTCCCGCGCGCAGGAAGTCGTTGAAGAGCTTTTGCTGGTGCTTGTAGTAGGAGGGATCGCAAGTCGCGAATTCCCTCGACCAGTCGAGCGACAGCCCGATCGACTGCAGCTGCTTTTTCATCGCGGCGATATTGTCGTAGGTCCACGCCTTGGGGGCGACCTTGCGCTCGATCGCGGCATTCTCGGCCGGCAGGCCGAAGGCGTCCCAGCCCATCGGGTGCAGAACGTTGAAACCCTTGGCCCGCATGAAGCGCGCCAGCACGTCGCCCAGCGTGTAATTGCGGACATGCCCGATATGAATCCGCCCGGACGGATAAGGGAACATCTCGAGCACGTAATATTTCGGCCGTGGGTCGTCGTTTTTGGAGGCGAAGATCGCTTGCTGATCCCACTGGCGTTGCCAGCGCGGCTCGGATTTGCGTGCGTTATAGCGTTCGGAGGTCATGAAATCGTGGGGCTTTTCGTCGTTTACCGACTGGCTAAAAGGACGGCGGACTAGGCCACAAAAGACCGCGACGGGTCAACGCCTTGAGCCGCCAGGAGGCCAGCCGTCTTGGCTTTTTATTCGTCACCGTCGGGCCGCTCTGATTAGGCTAGCTCGGCAGCGCGATGGCGCCGGCGCCATCGGTCAGTCGGACGAGGCAGGCGTCGCCTTCGGGATGACCATCGGTGTCGTTGAAGAGCTAGAAGTGATCGACGTCGATCATCAGCAATGACAGGTCGCAGGCATCTTTTTGCTGGGCCTTCATCCATTCGAAGTCGAGCCGGCCCTGGAACCGCGCCGGTTGGCGAGGCCGGAAAGCATGTCGATCGACGCCATCACAGTTAGCCTGTCATTGACCGCGACTAGGTCTCGAGCGAACGGGCGCGGTCCAGCATCAGCGGCGCCACCAGAAGCAGTGCCAGCAACGTCATCCGCGTGCGGATGCCGAGAAGCTTTTTCAGCTTCAATCTTTTGCGATTGAACGTGAAGCGTGACATCTTGTCCCCCAAACCTGTGTGCAAACTAGACAGCCGGGTTCAAGAAGCCTTTCCGAACTCGAAAATTCGAACGACCTCGTCAATTTATGACCGATAGATGAAATGGCGCCCGAAAATCCTTCGCCGGTAACTCCGCCTTTACTGGCGTCGGTGGAATACGACATCTTCCGCGCGTGCAATGAGGCACGTCGGGATCGCGCGTCGGTGACGCTGATTGCGGTATCCAAAACATTCGACGCCGAAGCCATTGTGCCGGTGATCGGGGCCGGTCAGCGCGTATTCGGCGAGAATCGCGTTCAGGAGGCCAAGGCGAAATGGCCTGGGTTATTGTCGGCCCATCCCGGTATCGCGCTGCATCTGATCGGGCCGCTGCAATCCAACAAGGCGAAGGAGGCCGTGGCGTTGTTCGACGCCATCCATTCGGTCGACCGTCCGAGTGTTTGTGAAGCGTTGGCCAAGGAAATCGCCTCGCAAAAGCGGCGGCCCGAATTGTTCGTTCAGATTAATACCGGCGATGAACCGCAGAAGGCGGGCATCGCCGTCGCCGAAGCCGACGGCTTCATTGCCAGTTGCCGCGAAAAATACGGTTTGCCGATTTCCGGGCTGATGTGCATTCCGCCGGTGGATGAGGCGCCGGCGCCGCATTTCGCGCTGACCGCCAGGATCGCCGCGCGCAATGGGCTGAAGAATTTGTCGATGGGCATGAGCGCCGACTTCGCGATTGCGATCCAGTTCGGCGCCACGCATGTCCGCGTCGGGTCGGCGATTTTCGGGCACCGGTAAACTGGGACCCTCGCCGAGATGCTTCGAGGCTTGAAAAAGGCGCCGCTTGCGGCTCGAACTCGCGCGGCACCGAGACCGTGTCGAATTCGTAGCCCTCACCCAATCACGATTTTTGTCTCGGGGCCGAGGCGCTGCAACAGGCGCAGCATCGATGCCTTCGTCATCGAGATACATCCCGCCGTTGGTGAAAAATTCTCGCGTGCCAGGTGCAGGAATACCGCGCTACCGCGGCCGGCGATGCGCGGGGTGTTGTTGTGATCGATCTCGACAATGAAATCATAGAGATGGTCGTCGCGCGTGAGCCGATCGCCGGTCTGCGCGCGATCCAGCCGCATCGGCTGGTTGTAATGGCGACTGGCGGGATCTTCGCACCAGGCATCTTCGGGCCTGATCGGGCGAACCGGGAGAAATGTGTGCGGCCTCGGATGGCGGTCGGCGCGCCACCATACCTGACGTGGCCGGAACGTGCCTTTCGGAGTGCCACCATCGCCTTCCCGCTTGTTGGCCATGATGCCGCCGCGCCCCAGCGCCACCGGCACGGTTCGCCCGCCGGCGGTGAGCCAGCCGCGGCGGGGATCGCCGGCGGCGGCATGTATCCTGACCGCCCGGATCGGCCCGTCACGCGAAATTGTCTCATAAGCCATTGAAAAACCGCGACTTCCCGTTCATGGCGTGACCCGCTTTGCTATCGGTTTGGTCCGAAATATTCTACTTTCGGCATTACAGGACATTCATCCAATTGGCTGCGAATTCTGGAGTACACTGCGTTTCAGCTTGTGAATCGGTAACAATTCCCTACCTCAAGACGAAGCAAGACCAGACCAACCAAGACGTTAGCAACTAAATATCGGCTGAAGGCGCTTGCGCTTGTATCGGCCCCGAAAAGGACTGCACGCCATGGCCAACGCCCGCAAGATCCTGATCGTGGATGACGACACCGATCTGCGCGATACGCTGGTCGAGCAATTGTCGCTGCACGACGAGTTCGAGGCTTCCGCGGTCGACACCGGAGCCAAGGGCGCCAGCGCTGCCAAGGCCAATGCTCCCGATCTCGTGCTGATGGATGTCGGGTTGCCGGATACAGACGGGCGCGAAGTCGTGCGCAGCCTGCGTAAGGGTGGTTTCAAGGCGCCGATCATCATGCTCACCGGCCATGACACCGATTCGGACACCATCCTCGGGCTCGAATCGGGCGCCAACGACTACGTCGCCAAACCGTTCAGGTTCGCGGTGTTGCTGGCGCGGATTCGGGCGCAGCTTCGCCAGCACGAAGCCAGCGAAGACGCGGTATTTTCCGTCGGGCCCTATAGTTTTCGGCCCGGTTCCAAGATGCTGACCGGCGCCAATGCCAGGAAGGTACGTCTGACCGAAAAGGAAACGGCGATCCTGCGGTTTCTCTATCGGGCCGGCCAGCTGCCGGTGTCGCGGGAAACGCTGCTGCAGGAAGTCTGGGGTTATAATTCGGGCGTCACCACGCACACTCTGGAAACCCACATCTATCGGTTGCGGCAGAAGATCGAGAAAGATGCCGCCAACCCCGAGATACTGGTGACGGAAGCTGGTGGCTACAAGCTGGTGCCGTGATACGATTCGAGTAGCGATTCGTATTGGCGCAGCTGGTTTTCCATGTCGATCGAAGATGATGTTGCCCTGCTTGAGCGCGTGCCGACCCTGCGCCTGCTGGGGACGACGTCTCTACGCATGCTGGCGATCGGCTCCGAGCAGCGGGATTTCGCGCGCGGCGATGTGCTGTTCAATGCGGGCGATGATGCCGACGCCGGATATATCGTTCAACGCGGGGCGTTCCGGGTCGAGGATGGCGGTGGCGTCGAGATCGTCGCAGGTCCGGGCGACCTGATCGGCGAGCTTGCGTTGGTGGTGGCGATGCCGCGGCCGTCCACCGCGATCGCGCTGGAGTATTCTTCGGTGATCCGCGTCGCGCGCAGCCTGTTTCAACGGGTGCTGGAGAGCGATCCCGGCGCCGCGCGCCGGCTTCGGGACGAATTCGCCAGCCGCACCAGCCAGATCGCCAGTGAAATCCTGATGGCGGGCTCAAAGCTGAGCACCTAGAGCGTGATCCGGAAAAGTGGGTCCGGTTTTTGCCTCGCGACAAACGCGAAGCGTTTGCGCGGAAATCATGCTCAAACAAAGATAGAGCGAGATGACGGAAAGCTATCTCGCTCTGAGCGTTATCCAGCGGTTCGCGCCTCCTGCGAAAAATTCACATCTCCAGCGTCACCGTGACGGGAACGTGGTCAGACGGCCGCTCCCAGCCGCGGGCGTCCCGGGTGATCCGGAAATCGCTGACACTTTCCTGGAGCGCGCGCGACACCCAGATGTGGTCGAGCCGGCGGCCGCGATCGGCCTGCGTCCAGTCGGCGGCACGGTAGCTCCACCACGTATAAACTTTTTCCGACAGCGGAATGCGCATCCGCGCGACGTCGACCCATTCGCCGTGAGCCTGCGCAGCCAGCAGCTTCTCGCATTCGATCGGAGTGTGCGACACGACTTTCAGTAACTGTTTATGCGACCACACATCGTTCTGATGCGGCGCCACGTTGAGATCGCCGACGAGGATGTGCCGGTCGTCGCCGCGCGGATGCAGCGGTTCGCACGCCTTCATCTCGTCAAGGAATCTTAGCTTGTGCTCGAATTTTGGATTGAGCACCGGATCGGGAATATCGCCGCCGGCCGGAACGTAGAAATTATGCAGCACCAGCGGCTTTGACAGCTGCGCTTTCTCACCGAATGCCACCGAGATGTGACGCGAATCGATCTTGTCGCAGAAAGTACGGATGTTCGTTGTCTCGAACGGCAGCTTCGAGATCACCGCGACGCCGTGATAACCCTTCTGCCCGTTCAACGCGACGTGCTCATAGCCAAGGCGTCGAAAGCGCTTCAACGGAAAAGCGTCATCGATACATTTGGTTTCCTGCAGGCACAGAACATCCGGCCTCACCGATTTGAGGAATTTGGCGACGAGGTTGATGCGCAAGCGCACCGAATTGATGTTCCATGTCGTCAGGGAGAAGCGCATGAAGGCCCGGCAATGCGACAGAACGCGCGGCTGATGACGCACGTCGCTGCCATGAGATCAAGGGTGATTTTCAGCCGGGCGAGAAGCGGGAGAAGTCGTCGAGTTTGAACAGGTCGGGATTCAGCCTCCTGGAAGAATCCAGATTGTAGATCGCGACCGTCGTATCATAACCCTGCGGGTCGGTTACGGTCCATTGCTTGAGTTGGCCATCCTTGGTGCCGATCATCAGCATCAGGCGGCTGGTGCCGATCAGGGCCTGCTTCTCTTCGATCGTGACACTGATGAACATGTCATCGGCCGTCACGTTCACCACATTGGTGTCCTTCATGAGATCGATGCGATCCGACAGCAGAAACCGTATCGGCGTTTGCGACAGGGGATAGATGTCCTGGGTCGCAAGCTTGCGGTCGCGCACCACCAGGGACGAGCCGTCCGCGATAATCGCGACCGGATTCGGCGCATCATATTCGAAACGCACCTTGCCGGGCTTCTGGATGTAAAAATCGCCCTTGGTCTTGCTGCCGTCAGGTCCGACCTGAACGAAATTTCCGACCAGAGTCTGCAGCGACGACAGATAGGAACTTACCCTGGCGGCCTGTGCTTTTTGATTGGCATCGAAGGTGGCGAAAATATTGGCCGGTAGATTGCGGTGTGGGTCGGGAATCACCGGATCGGGCGGTTGTGCCGAAGTCGACTTTGTCGTTGCCGGATCTCGCTGCGGGTCCGATGCGCTGATCTGCTTGTCGCGAGCTTTGGGCGCAGGCTTTGGGATCGGAACCGTCGGCGCATTTTGAACCGGAGCAGTCTGCGTGGTTAGAGCGGGGACGCCCTGCGCGGAGCAGGGTGTCACGACGCCAGCCAGCGATGCCGCGATCAGCACGGCCCAGCCGGCGCGAATGCCGCCGATCGCGGGTTGCTTTGCCGTTTGAAATTTCGAATCTTTGTTCAACGCGTCGTCCTGTTGGCTTTGGGCCCTTTTATCGTGCTTTTGGCTAAAGCAGATATCGTTTTTCCGTGAAAATATGATTGTGCGCGGGGGGCTCGGCCACGCCTATCAAAAGCGGCTTTCTTCTTCTTCGACCAGAATTTCGCGCTTGCCGGCGTGATTGGCCTGCCCGACGATGCCCTCTAGTTCCATTCGCTCCATCAACGACGCGGCACGATTATACCCGATCTGCAGCCGGCGCTGGATGTAGCTGGTGGAGGCCTTGCGGTCGCGCTTGACGATCTGTACCGCCTGCGCAAACAGATCGGTGCCTTCGCCTGCGCCCATTCCGGTGGTATCGAATACCGCGCCGTCTTCATCGGTAGGCTCTTCCGCGGTGACCGCTTCGAGGTATTCGGGCTGGCCTTGCGATTTGAGATGGCGCACCACCTTTTCGACCTCTTCGTCCGAAACGAAAGGTCCGTGGACGCGGCTGATGCGTCCGCCGCCTGCCATATAGAGCATGTCGCCCTGTCCGAGCAGTTGCTCGGCGCCCATTTCGCCGAGAATCGTCCGGCTGTCGATCTTCGAGGTGACCTGGAATGAGATACGGGTCGGAAAGTTGGCCTTGATCGTGCCCGTAATGACGTCGACCGACGGCCGTTGCGTGGCGAGAATCACGTGCAGGCCGGCCGCGCGCGCCATTTGCGCAAGGCGTTGCACGGCGCCCTCGATGTCCTTGCCGGCGACCATCATCAAGTCGGCCATTTCGTCGACAATGATGACGATGTAGGGCAGCGGCTCGAGATCGAGCTTCTCGTCCTCATAGACCGCTTTGCCGGTTTCCTTGTTGAAGCCGGTATGCACCGTACGGGTCAGCTCCTCGCCCTTGGACTTCGCTTCCATCAGGCGCGCGTTGTAGCCGTCGATGTTGCGCACGCCGAGCTTGGACATTTTCTTGTAGCGTTCCTCCATCTCGCGCACGGCCCATTTCAGCGCGACAACCGCCTTTTTCGGGTCGGTTACGACCGGGGTCAGCAAATGGGGAATGCCGTCATAGACGGAGAGTTCGAGCATTTTGGGATCGACCATGATCAGGCGGCATTGATCCGGGCGCAGCCGATAAACCAGGCTGAGAATCATGGTGTTGATGGCGACCGATTTGCCGGAGCCGGTGGTGCCGGCGATCAACAGATGCGGCATTCGCGCGAGGTCGACGATGATCGATTCGCCGCCGATGTTCTTGCCGAGGCAAAGTGGAAGTTTCGCGACCGATTCATTGCCGTCCTTGACCGACAGCAATTCGCGCAAATAAACCTTTTCGCGATGTGGGTTCGGCAGTTCGATGCCGATGGCGTTGCGGCCGGGAACGACGGCGACGCGTGCCGAAAGCGCGCTCATCGAACGCGCGATGTCATCCGCCAGACCAATGACGCGCGACGATTTGATGCCGGGCGCTGGCTCTAATTCGTACAGCGTCACGACCGGACCGGGATGAGCCTTGACGATTTCGCCGCGGACGCCGAAATCACCGAGTACGCCCTCCAGCGCGCGCGAATTGGAGTCCAGGTCGGATTTGCTGAGTGGTTGGCGATCAGAAGCCTTCGGCGCGGTAAGCACCGAAACCGGCGGCAACTCGAACCGGTCGGATGATTTGCGCGCTGGCGGGCGCGGGGCGGCTTTCTTGCGCGGGGCGCGCGCCGCCGGGACGTCCTCGTCCTCCTCTTCGTCTTCCTCGTCGTTGCCGCCGTCGAGGTCGCCAAGCGGCGCCAGCGACGGCCCGATACGGCCGCCCAGATTCGGTTCCTGACGTTCGAATGAGGAGGCGCGGGGCGCCGGCGCGCTTGCGACCAGCGAGCGGTAGGCCAGGGCGAGCAATCGCCACAGCCGGGCCTTGGCGCTCATCGCCGCGTGAAATGCCCATCCCAGCGAGATCGAACCGCCATCCTCTTCCTCCTCAAACGGCGCGTCATCGTCTTCGATCGCGGGCAATCTGGCTTGCGGGCGCGAGCCCATGCCGCTCGCCATCAGGAAGGTTACGATCATCCCGGCGCACAGGATAATCCCGAGCACGAGGCAATAGACGATACCAGGGGGTCCGAACACGACGGCGGGCGCGCGCACCAGCGCGTCGCCGACGACGCCGCCAAGTCCGGTTGGTAGCGGCCACGCCCCACCATGCGTCCAGCAGCTTGCAAAGCCCGCCGATAACACGGTGCAGAGTATCCAGCAGCCGATCCGCAGCGCTTCGCGGTCGAAGCTACGATGGGTCAGCATGCGCCAGCCCCACACCGCCACCGGCAGGATCAGCATGATCGCGCCAAGGCCGAGGATCTGCATCAGCAGATCGGCGCCGATCGCGCCGGGATAGCCGACAATGTTGCGGATCGCGCGCGATGTCGCGTGGCTGAAACTGGGATCCTGCACCGACCACGTCATCAGCGCTGCTGCAGCGACACCGGAAAGTGACAGCAATCCGAGACCTGCAAGCTCGCGCAATCGCCGCGCCAACGCCTCGCGAATCGTCGCCGGCAGCTGGCCGACGAGGGGAATGACACGTTCGATCGCTGGCATGCTCATGGGGCCCTGCGATTAATCCAGAATTTGGACCAGCCGGTGCAACGCCTCGGCCGTGGTTTCATGGTCTTGTACCAGCGCCAGTCGAATGTAACCGGCGCCGGGATTGCTGCCGTCGGGTTGCTGTCGCGCCAGATAACTTCCGGGCACCACGCGCACGCCGCCGTCCCTGTAAAGGTTCACGGTCGCCGCTTCATCGCCGCCGTGAGCTGACACGTCGAGCCACACGCAGAAACCTCCGGCCGGCCGACGGTAGCCATAGCGATTGCCGAGAATCTGGTCGGCGAGATCGAATTTGAGCCGGTAGAGCCGGCGGTTCTCCTCGACATGCGCTTCGTCGCTATAAGCGGAGATCGCGACATGCTGCAACGGCACCGGCACCTGGGGTGCGGCGACATTGCGCAGCTCGTGAAACATGCCGAGAAACTTGGCGTCGCCGGCGGCAAAGCCGACTCGCATGCCCGGCAGGTTCGAGCGTTTCGACAGCGATTGAAATGCCACGACGTTGGTGAAATCGGGGCCGGCACATTCCAGCATGCTGCCGGGAGCCGTCTGCGTGTAGATTTCCGAATAACATTCGTCGCTCAAGATCATGAAGCCGAAACGGTCGGCGAGCGCTTTCAGCCGGCTGAAATATTGCCGCGAAGCCACCGCGCCTTGCGGATTGGCCGGAGAGGCGAGGTAGATCGCGACCGTGCGCGCAAGTGTCGCGTCATCGAGCGCATCGAGGTCGGGCAGAAATCCGTTGGCAAGCGTGGTCGGCAGATAGATCGCCTCGCAGTCGGCGGCGCGCGCGCCGGCGCCATAGGCCGGATAAAACGGATTGGGCATCAGGATCGCGGGTCTGCCGCGGCGGTTGCCGACATAGCGCGCCGCCGTGATCGCGGCGAAAAACAAACCTTCGCGGCTGCCGTTCAGCGCCAGAATTTCGCTCTCGGGGTCGATCGGTCGCGGCAGCTCGAATCGCGTGGAAAGCCAGTTCGCGGCCGCCCGCCGGAATGGCTCGATGCCCTTGGCAATGGGGTAGCGGCCGAAATCGGCGATATGTTTGGCCAGCACCGGGCCGACGAAGCCAGGCACCGGATGCTGCGGTTCGCCTAACGATAGCGTAATCAAGGGCTTACCCGGCTGGTAGCGGCGCCAGCAGCTCGGCCAGCCGCGCAAACGGCGAGCGCTCGCTCTCCGGGCTGGCAGCGCTTTGCGGGGCGCGGGATGAAGCGGTCATTGCCATACTCGAAGCGCCAGCACCGTTGGGCCGCCGATCGCACGTTGAAACCGGTCCGGAAACGGATGAGATCACCATAGATACGGCGAGGTTAAGACGCGATTAACCATCGGATTTTCGACGGCGATACCGCGATTATCGACGAGGAATCCGCGTCAACGCAGCGCTCTATGGTTCCAAAAAAAGAAAGGGGCTCCAACTTGCGCTGGAGCCCCTCGACGGTCCGGGCATTGCCGGGTATGTGCCCAAACCGTAGTTCTGGGCGCGACCTTGTGAGATCGTGCCCCGGGAGAACTCACATGTTGTATGCGCGCTCGCCGTGGTCGGTGATGTCGAGACCCTCGCGCTCGGCTTCGACGGACGGACGCAGACCGATGATGACATCGACCACCTTGTAGAGGATCGCCGAGCCGATGCCCGACCAGAGCAACGTCGCTCCGACCGCTTTGCCCTGCGCGATCATCTGGGTGACGAGATCGTAGGTACCGGCGTTGTTGCCGGTGATGTTGGTGTAGTCGGTGATGCCGACGCCACCGAGCGCGGGATTGACCAGAATACCGGTGCCCAGCGCACCGATGATTCCGCCGATGCAGTGGACGCCGAACACGTCGAGGGCGTCGTCATAGCCAAACGCATTCTTCACCGTGCTGACGAAGAACAGGCAGACCGGCGAGACGACAAGACCCAGCACCAGCGCACCGATCGGGCCGGCAAAGCCCGAAGCGGGTGTGACCGCCACGAGGCCGGCAACCGCGCCGGAGCAGATGCCCAGCAACGAAGGCTTGCCCTTGACGACCCATTCAGAAAGCAGCCAGGAGAGCGCCGCACCGGCGGTGGCCACCATGGTGTTGACGAAGGCCAGCGCCGTCGTGCCGTTGGCTTCGAGATTCGATCCGGCGTTGAAGCCGAACCAGCCGACCCACAGCAGAGAGGCGCCGATCATGGTCATGGTCAGCGAGTGCGGGGCCATCAGGTCCTTGCCGTAGCCGGTGCGCTTGCCGATGATCAGTGCGCCAACCAGACCGGCGATGCCGGCATTGATGTGCACGACCGTACCGCCGGCGAAGTCGAGGGCACCAGCACCGGCGAGCCAGCCGACAGCGCCGGTGACTTCGTCGAGTTTGGCCTGGGCCGCCGTCTTGGCCGCACCGTCCGTCGCGGCGGCGAGCGCCTTGGCAGCAGCTGCGACGTCATCGGGAGCGGCCACGTACCAAACCCAATGTGCGATCGGGAAGTAGATGAACGTGACCCACAGCAGGATGAACACCATCACGGCCGAGAATTTGATGCGTTCGGCGAAAGCGCCGACGATCAGGGCCGGGGTGATCATCGCGAACGTCATCTGGAAGACGAAGTAGGCGAGTTCCGGGATCACGACGCCGTTGGAGAAGGTCGCCGCCGTTGCGTTGGCATCGACCCCATGCATGAACGCCTTGGTCAAGCCGCCGATATAGGGCGTCATGCTGCCGCCATCAGTGAAGGCGAGCGAGTAGCCGTAAAGCGTCCAGACCACGCCGACCATGGACACGATCGCAAACACCTGGGTCAGGATCGAGGCCATGTTCTTGGTGCGGACAAGGCCACCGTAAAACAGAGCGAGGCCGGGGATCGACATCATCAGAACGAGCGCGCTGGATACGAGCATCCAGGCGGTATCGCCTTTATTGGGAACGAGAGCCGGAGCGGCCGCGGCGGCTGGCGCAGCGTCCTCGGCAAATGCTACTCCGGCAAAACCTGCGGCACAGATCAGGCCGAGTGCAGCTATGGCCAATCCCGCGCGGGTTGGACGTTCGAACGTCATTTGTTGTACTCCTGATTAAATAAGGGTGAGCGCGAAATCAAAGGGCCGCGGCATCTGCCTCGCCGGTGCGGATGCGAACCGCATGGTCGAGGTTGATGACGAAGATCTTGCCGTCGCCGATCTGTCCGGTTTTTGCCGCTGACGTGATGGCTTCGATGGTCTTGTCGACCTGGTCCGAGGCGACAGCGACCTCGATCTTGATCTTGGGCAGGAAGCTCACCGCGTATTCAGCACCGCGATAGATTTCCGTATGACCCTTTTGGCGGCCATATCCCTTGACTTCCGTCACCGTGAGACCGTGAACGCCAATGGCGGTCAAGGCGTCGCGGACTTCTTCGAGCTTGAATGGCTTGATGATCGCCATAACAATTTTCATGGGTCCTATCCCCGCTTGTTGCCCGGTCCAGACGCGACCGGGCGTTCTCGACTGAGGTTCACCACGCGGAGAAAGTTCACTACGCGGGCACAGCCAGCACCGATAGAATCAAATGCCGTGCCAGATCGGCCGCGTTGCCTAACGGACTATGAACGCGGGTGTTTTGGGGCTTTGTAGACTTTCGGCCGATCTACTCGGGTCAGACCTGCTCAAAATATAGTCACAACGGCTTAATCGGAGGCACGTTGGGCGGCGAACATTATCGTGCTCAACAAGAGGGCAGAGAAAGGGAATTCGCATGCCGAATTTTGTTGCAAAGCCTCGCCCAGCTGCGAAATGTCGAGGCCTTCGCAGCTCGTATTCGCGGGATTCCCGCAGCGTCGCGAAGGCGCTCACCGGCTTGAGCACCACGAACGTTACCGGCCGGACCACACCGGGGTAACCGCGACGCCGTAAAGCTGGATCGGCAGTTGCTGCGGATTGCCCTCGATCAGACCCGGCGTCCCGCCGATCGAGGCGGTCGCGGATACCCCCGGACAGCGGGATCCCGGTCATCCCGCCCTCGGATGCGACTGACCTGCGGGAATTTAGAGTGCGTCGCTATCAGTCTCGCCGGTCCTGATCCGCAAGGCGTGATCGATCGGCGTCACGAATATCTTGCCGTCGCCGATCTGGCCGGTGCGGGCGCTGGAGGTGATGACTTCAACCGCCTTGTCCGCGAGATTTGACGCGACGGCGATTTCGATCCGCAGTTTCGGCAGGAAATTCACCACATATTCGGCGCCGCGATAGACTTCGGTGTGTCCCTTCTGGCGGCCATAACCCTTGACCTCGGTTACGGTCATACCGCTGACCCCGATCGCAGTGAGCGCCTGTCGCACTTCGTCGAGCTTGAAGGGTTTGATAATGGCAACAACGAGCTTCATGGTCTGGCCTTCATTTCCTGGATTCCGAGAGATCGGTCACGGCTTGATTTCCGCGCGCTGGGCAACTCTGGCATCTTTCGGCCTGGATGGCACAAAAAGTTGCTGACTTGTCCAAAAAACAATTGCTGCGGCAAGCGCGCCGCCCGGTAGCCCCTGTACAGGGGCCAGGATTATCCGTCAAAATGCCGGTCCATTAGCCGCCATTTCTGTTTCTTCTCATGCCGTTTCAGCACCTAAAGGGAATGATATGTCAGACCGGTCCTGGTTTTATGCGTCCGACGGCCAGCAGCGGGGCCCGTACCCCGGGGCGCAGCTACGCGAGCTTATCGCCCGCGGGACCGTCACGGCGGATACGCTGGTCTGGAGCGAGGGAATGGCGGGCTGGCAGAGGGCAGGGGAGGTTGCCGGCCTGTTCTCAGGCGGCTCGGGGCCGCCGGCTATTCCGCGTTCGGGCGTCCCGCTGACCGGCGCTGGCGCCTCCGGTGGCGGCACGCTTTCGATCGACGTCGGTTTATGGGACCTGCTCATCCGCGGCCTGGTGTTTGCGATCGGATTTCTATTGGTGATCCCGGCACCCTGGGTCGCGACCAATTTCTACCAGTGGATTACCTCCCGGCTCCATGTGCCACAGCGGCCCAATCTCGCCTTTACCGGCGAAGTCGGCGATATCTGGTACGTCTTCGTTGGGCTGGCGCTTACAAGCTATGTTGGTTTAAGCGGCTCCCACCTGCTTCATCTCGTCGTCATTGCGGTTCAGGCTTATCTATCCTGGATGACGGTGCGATGGATTGCTTCGAATCTCAGTTCGAATGGGCAACCGCTTCCGATCGCCTTCAACGGCAGCGCGCTGACTTACGTCGGCTGGCATGTACTGTTGTTCATCTCGACCATAACCATCATCGGCTGGGCGTGGGTCAGCGTCGCCTGGATGCGATGGATGTGCCGCAATGTCAGCGGCACGCATCGAGAAATCGTGTTCAACGCGTCCGGCCTCGAAATGCTGTGGCGGACCCTGGTGTTCGCGCTGGGCTGCATGTTGCTGATCCCGATTCCGTGGGTGCTGCGCTGGTACACCAACTGGTATGTCTCGCAGTTCGAACTCGTTGGAAGCGCGGCGTAACGCAAAATAGCGCTGGCGTCCTCACTTGCGCTGGCGGAGCGAGCCTTCCTGCGCGACCGAGGCCACCAGCGTGCCGTCCTGCTTGAAGATCAGGCCGCGGGTCAGGCCGCGTCCGTCCTGCGCGCTCGGCGAGTCCTGTGCATAAAGCAGCCATTCGTCGGCACGGAACGGGCGATGAAACCACATCGCGTGATCGAGGCTCGCCGGCATCATGCGTTTGTCGAACAAGGTGCGGCCATAACGCGCCATCGCCGCATCGAGCAACGAGAAGTCCGACGCATAGGCCAGCGCGCACATATGCAACGCCGGATCGTCGGGCAGTTTCGAAGCCGTGCGGATCCAGACGTTGATGCGGCCATCGTCGATCTTCTGGCCGAAATAGCGGCCGAGTTCGACCGGGCGTAACTCGATCGGGCGGTCGGATTCGTAATAGCGCCGGATAAACTCCGGCATCTCGCGGAACATCGGCTGCTTGGCGACCTCTTCGGCGGTAAGTTTCTCGGGCGGTGGCACGTCCGGCATCTTGTCCTGATGGTTGAACGCGCCTTGCTCCTCGATATGAAACGACACCATGAGCGAGAAGATCGCGTTGCCGTGCTGGATCGCGGTGACCCGCCGGGTCGAATAGCTCTTGCCGTCACGGAGCCGCTCGACCTCGTAGATGATCGGAATCTGCGGATCGCCGGGCAGGATGAAATAACAGTGCAGCGAATGTGGCAGGCGGCCTTCGACGGTGCGGCACGCTGCCACCATCGCCTGTCCAATTACCTGCCCGCCGAATACCCGCTGCCAGCTCGTCTTCGGACTGCTGCCTCGGAACATGTTCACCTCGATCGGCTCGAGGTCGAGGATGGAAATCAAGTCAATCAGGCTTTTGGACATTGCGTTCCTTTTGCATCGTTCCGGGGCGAGGCTTCGCTCGAACCTCAACTCTCGAAATATCCGGGTTCGCACGAAGTCGCGTGCCCCGGAATGACCGTGCGAGGGCCACGAACCTTGTTTCGCGTATCTGTTTCGCCCAGCTATACTCCGGGAGCAAGGGCGTTGAGTAAGCAGGTTCGAAGATGTCGGCACAGCAAAGTATTGTCATCGGCGGCGGCGCATTCGCAGGCCTGGCGCTGGCGCTGGCGCTGCGTCAGGGCCTTGGCGACGGTATTCCCGTCATCGTCGCCGATCCGGCGCTGGCGGTGCGGCCGAGCCGCGATCCGCGTGCGACCGCCATCGTCGCGGCCTGCCGCCGGCTGTTCGATGCGATCGGGGTGTGGGACCAGGTCGCCGCCGAGGCGCAGCCCATCCTCGATATGGTGGTCACCGATTCCAAACTGCACGACGCCACCCGGCCTGCGTTCCTGACTTTCGCGGGAAATGTGGAGCCGGGCGAACCGTTCGCGCACATGATCGAGAACCGCTATTTGATCGACGCCCTGACCAGGCGCGCCGAGGCCGAAGGCATTGAGCTTCGCGCCACCGCGGTCTCGACATTCGATTCGCGTGGCCACGGCATCGACGTCACGCTGGCCGACGGCAGCGTCATCGCGGCGAGCCTGCTGGTGGCGGCCGACGGCGCGCGCTCGAAACTGCGCGAACGCGCGGGCATCGCCACCCATGGCTGGGACTACGATCAATCCGGCATCGTGGTCACGGTCGGCCATGAGCGCGATCATCACGGCCGCGCCGAGGAACATTTCCTTCCCGCCGGACCGTTCGCGATCCTGCCGCTGACCGGACCGCGTTCGTCGCTGGTATGGACCGAGAAGCGTGCCGAAGCGGGACGCATCGTGGCACTTGGCGCGGAAGAATTTCACCGCGAACTGGAGCAGCGCTTCGGCCTGCATCTCGGCGAGATCAAGGTGCTGGACCAGCCGCGCGCCTTTCCGCTCGGATATTTCGTGGCGCGCTCGTTCATCGGTGAGCGGCTGGCGCTGGTCGGCGATGCCGCGCATGTGATTCATCCGATCGCGGGCCAGGGGCTCAACATGGGCTTGAAAGATGTCGCCGCCCTCGCCGAAGTGATCGTCGATGCCGCGCGTCTTGGCATCGACCTTGGCCAAGCCGACGTGCTCGGCAACTATCAGCGATGGCGGCGGTTCGACACCATGGCGATGGGGTTCGCGACCAATTCGCTAAATCTGCTGTTCTCGAACAAATCGGCGCTGCTGCGCAGCGTACGTGATATCGGGCTCGGGCTGGTCGATCGCGCTCCGCCACTGAAAAGCCTGTTCATCCGGCACGCCGCGGGACTGGCGGGTGAGGTGCCTCGGCTGCTGAAGGGGGAGGCGCTGTAGGCTCTGCTTCTTTTATTTGATTGACGCGTTTTCTTCACGCGAACCGGCGCCGACCCGGGTCAAGTCCGGGCAGGCTTTCGCTGCAAAATGCTTTAATGCGCGTCGTTCGCGAGAATAAAAGCCGCGACGGAATCGATCATCACGGTGTCGAGCGCCCGCTCCGGCTGATTGTAGGCGGCCAGATTGTCGGTGTCGTCGGTGACATCGACCAGGACATGGTTCATGTCCGGAAGCCAGAGCGTTTTCGCCGTCGGCGCCGCCGCCGACAGGGCCGCGAAATCCAGGCGCGCCATCTGGAGGTCGCGGCCGCCTCCGATAATCAGGATCGGCTGATCGAGCAGTTTCAGCGGCGGGATCGGATCTTCGGTAAAGGCCGAGGCGATGCCGGGTTGCATCGACGGCGCGATCGCCAGCCCCTGCGGCGGCGGGTCGACGATCTGTCCCGCCATGATGGCGTCGACGGCTTTCACGATCGGCTGCAGCACCTCGGGCGGAAGCTTCTTTTCAAGCTGGGCCTTGACGAGGTCGCCCTGCCGCCGGGCCGCGGTGACCAGCAACACAAGCCGGTCGACGGGGACGCGCCGCGCCGTCAGGATCGCGACCAGGCCGCCCTCGCTATGTCCGGCCAGAACCACGCGCGAGAATTTTCGGCTGCCGCGCAGATAATTCACCAGCGCCGTCGCATCGTCGACAAACTGGGTGAAACGGAAATCTTCTGGCCGCCCGAATTCCGGTTTCCATCCACCCGCGCCGCGTTTGTCGTAGCGAAGCGTTGCGATCTTGCGCGCGACCAGTTGCTCGGAAAGCTTCTTCAGCGTCGCGGGTTTGACCTGCGGCCCGTTGCCGTCATGGTCGGTGGATCCGGAGCCCGCGATCAGAAGTGCCACCGGCGGCCGCTCCACGTCGGCCGGGACCGTCAGCACGGCATCGACGGCGCCGACGTGAATTTTGGTTTCTTCCGCCGCTGCGCTCATCGCCATCCCGGCAAGGCCGAGGAAGGCGAGCGCTCGCGTGATGGTCCGGGCGCGCATGCGTCAATCGATCTTCCGCGCCTCTTCCGGCAGCATGATTGGAATGCCGTCGCGGATCGGATAGGCAAGCTTCGCCGAGCGCGAGATCAACTCCTGCCGCGTCGAGTCAAATTCCAGCGGACCCTTGGTTAGCGGACAGACCAAAATCTCCAGGAGCTTGGGATCGATCGTGCCTTCCGGACGTTCAGTGGGGGACGTCATGCTTTGGTCTCCGGCTTGCTCGTTCGATCGTGTAGCATATTCGGTTCGACATGTAGCCGTGCGGATGTCACTGCGTGGCGATCCGAAGCAATTCGCCGAGTACCACCGCCTGTCGCGCCGGGGGCAGCGGCTTATCCGACAGCGCAAAGCCGACAAACGCCCAGTAGAGAATCTGGGCACGGGCACGGGCGGCATCGTCCGGCAGTCCGGATTGCTTCAACAGGATTCCGATGTAGCCGAGGCGTCGCTGGTCGATCGCCTGCACCGCTGCGCGGGCTGCGGGATCGACGCTGGCCCAGGTGCGAACGGCGTTTTCCAGCGCCGGCGTGCTGGAAAATGCCCGGCGCAGCAGCAGCGACAGGGCATCGCGGTCTTTTGAAATCTCCTCGAGATTCGCGATGACCTGCTCGGTGGCAACGTCGCGCCAATGCTTCAGGAGCGCGGCGTGATACACGCCGACATCGGCGAAGTGCCAATAAAAGCTGCCGCGCGATACCCCCATCGCCTTCGCCAGCGGTTCGGCCTTCAGCGCGGTAAAGCCGCTTTTCGCGAGCGTCTTGAGGCCCTGATCGAGCCAATCCCCGGCCGAGAGCTGATCGGTCATGCTGGTTCCTGCGGCATTGCGACCATACACAAGTGTATTGACAGAGGCCAGTGCGGCCGCTATCACCATACAGTAGTGTATGGAGGAGCCGATGCGCGATCTATTGCTGCAATGTTCGGGAATAGGCACCATCGCCGCGGCGCTGACCCACGGCGTGATCGGTGAAACCAAAATCTTCCCCCGCGCCACCATCGAGCCGCGATGGCTTCGCACCCTGATCCGGCTGGTATGGCAGGCCGGCACGGTGGCCTGGATCGGCTTCGGCGTCTTGCTGATCGCCGTACCCTGGATGGCGTCGGAGCCGGCGCGGCACTGGATCATCGTCACCTTCGCCTGCGTGTTTATTTTCGGGGCCGCCGGCAATGCCTGGGCGTCGCGCGGCCGCCATTTTGGCTGGGTGGTCTTCAGCGCGGTCGTGGCGATGGCCGTGGCGGGGTATTAGTTCAGCCGCGCTTCCGGGAACGACGCTATTGCAGCGGCGGATCGCCGCTGGTGCGCTTTTTGGCGAGATCCATTTCGGTGACCGCAATCAGAATCTCGGCGCGCGTCTTGAGATCGGGCGCCTCCAGCATCGCCTGCTTTTCCGGCGGGCCGTAGGGCGACATCATCGCCAGCGCATTGACCAACGCCTCATTGGGCGCGCTCTCGATGCCTTCCCAGTCGACCTTGAGATTGTTGGCCTTGAGAAAATCCGTCAATACGGCGAGCAGCGCTTCGCGATCGACCGCTTCTTCACCTTTGCGCGCAGTGAAATCGTCGATATAGGGAAAATAATCCACTTTGCATTGCCGATACGCGGTCAATGCCGCGATCTCCGCCACTATCTTGAAGCGCGCGATACCCGTAAGTTCGAGGATATAACGGCCATCGCCGGCCTCGGCGAGCTGGGTGATGCGTCCGACGCAGCCGACACGAAACAGCACCGGCTTGGTCTCGTCGTGGGAGTGGGAAACGTCCGGCTGGATCATCCCGATCAGCCGATGGCCGTCGCGCAACAAATCGTCCACCATCGCGAGATAACGCGGCTCGAAGATATTGAGCGGCATTTGGCCGCGCGGCAATAACAACGCGCCAGGCAGCGGAAACACCGGAATCAACTCAGGGAGGTCGCCGGGCCCGCGATAATCGGCATTGATCGGCATCTGCGGTCCCGGTTGCTAATGCGTGAGGCTCTAAGTTGATGCGTGTATTTTTGTAGCAAAACCGGTGTCCGCTTTTGCGTGGTGCGGACTACGAAAAAAGGATCGTCGATAGCCGCTTTCGCCCCTCGACCGTCAACTCGTCGGTTGGTCCCCACGCCTCGAAGAACTGCACCAGCTGCTTGCGCGCGCCATCATCATTCCATTTGCGGTCACGTTTGACGATTTCGAGCAATTGTTGGGTGGCCTCGCTGCGCCTGCCGCTGGCGTTGAGCGCGGTCGCAAGATCGAATCGCGCCTGATGATCTAGTGGGTTTGCGGCGACTTTCTGTTCCAGCTCGGTCACCGGGCCGAGCGTCTTGGCTTGTTCGGCAAGATCGATCGACGCCTGCACCGCCTTGACTGCCGCATCGCCGAGCTTCGATTCCGGCACCATGGCAAGGGTTTGCTTGGCCTGCTCGATCGCGCCCGTCGCCACGTAGCATTTCGCGAGCCCGGCCAGGGCTGCGATATTCGTGGCGTCCGCGGCCAGTACCTCGGCATAGATCGATGCGGCCGTGGTCGGGTCGCCCTCAGCCAGCACCGCCTCGGCCTCCTGCAGGATTTCGGCGATATTGGGCTCGCCTGCCCCGGGCATGCCGGCGGTCAGCTTGTTAATGAAGGCGGTGACCTGGCTTTCCGGAACCGCGCCCATGAACCCATCGGCAGGCTGGCCGTTGACAAAGGCGATCACGGCCGGGATCGACTGAATTCCCATCTGGCCAGGAATCGCCGGATGTTCGTCGATGTTCATCTTGACCAGCTTGACCTTGCCCTTTGCGGCCCGGACCGCCTTCTCGATGATCGGCGTAAGCTGGCGGCAGGGGCCGCACCACGGCGCCCAGAAGTCGATCAGCACCGGTTGGCGCTTTGACTCCTCGATGACGTCCTTCACGAACGTCTGGGTCGTCGTCTCCTTGATCAGATCACCCGCCGCCTGTGGCGCCGGTCCGCTGCCCTGCTCTACTATTGTCACGGTATCCTCGTCTGATGTCTTGCGGATTGGCTCGTTCTAGCACGGCCTGAGCCCTAATTGGCGGTTGAAAGCTTGATTTGCAATCCGCCGGGACCGGTTCCGGGAGGGTCAGGGCGATGTTTCGGGGGAATTCGGACGGATTGCAGCCAATAACCGGTCATCTGGCCGATTTCGGCCGCTGTGCCGGCTGTTGCATTCGAGAGCGGCATTTGGCATAGCTCTGCGCGTTGTTGGTGGATCATCGCCGCCAATCGCTCGGATGCGGGTGTAGCTCAGTGGTAGAGCACGACCTTGCCAAGGTCGGGGTCGAGGGTTCGAATCCCTTCGCCCGCTCCAAGACTTAACCGACTTTACCATGGTCGGTAGATGCGCTCCAGGGTAACATCTGGGGTAACGAGAGATCTCGATGTTAGTATCCCGAGCAATGGGAGTGCCTTCGCGATTGACGCTCCGTCCTCGTACTTCTACGCGGCGCCGGTTCAGTCCGAGGGCGTCGAACTGCTGGCTCCATTCTGCCGGAGCGTCACCAAGCCGCGCATTAGATTCCGGTGCAAGTAACGGGAGCGAGATGGTCATGTTGACCCTTCATCCAGTTGAGATTGCTGGAGCGGCCTGGGAAGTCGGATTTCCTTCAACTGCCAAGGCGTCGATAATGGGACCGATAGATCAAGGCGCCGGTCTCATGCATCAACTCCTTGGCGCGAGCGAGTTCGTCCCATGCGGTTTTTTGATCGGTCGTTTCGGACCCCAGCAGGATCTTCGCGCGCACGATGCGGGCCAGACATTCGGGGACGCGTGCATGGCGTGCAATCGCGATTTCTATCGCCTCATCGACTATCTCCAGAGCGGTCGTCGCATCACCATTGAGACGATAGGCATCGGCCAAGTCGGCAAGGATACGGGCTTCATTCTCTAGGCCTGCCTTTCGCGATCTTGCGAAGCGGAGCGCTGCCGTAAGGTCTTCGATGGCTGCACTGAGATTTCCTGCGATTGTGTGAGCTAGACCGCGACACGCCTGTGCATAGACCCGCAAGTATGGATTGCCGCTCTTTACAGCCAGTGAAAACGCGCGATGGGCGTGTTCCAACGCCATCTGTGGATCCCGGTTGGCCCATGCCAAATCCACGTAAGCCAAGCTTGGTACGACAGTAGTGGATGGCGTCAACATCGCCTTCCGGCTTCTGCAAAACGCGGTCGAGAAAGGGGCGTGCTTCGTCACCACGTCCCAGCATTACTAGCGTTTGCCCGCGCATCGCAGTCAACCAAACTTCGATATCGAAACCAAGTGTCTGCCTGTCGAATTTGACGATTTCGTGCGCGCGGTCCATCGCCTCGATGTTCATCTGAAGCGCTTCGGTCATCCGTCCCGAAAGTCGCAATGCGTGGCACAAAATTGCCTTGAGCGTGATTTGGACGCTTACATCCGATCCGCTGTCTGCGATTGCTTTGGCCTCTAAAATTCTTGGCACGTATTCGTCTGCCGATCCGCCGTTAGCTAAGATTCGTCCATATGCAGCGTTAATCAATGCATTGGCCCGCATGTCTTTCGCGGCAGGTAGCCAGTTGAATGGCTTCCTCGAAGTAGACTTTCGCGTCGTCTGCGGAAATCCCCTCACGCCAGCCAAAATTGACAATCTGGCCGCAGGCCACCATTCGCAGGTAGTCGATTGGCTTGCGATGCGGTCTGGTCTAGCAAAAGCTCGCGCACCTTTTTCCAACTTCGCAATGCCTGGGCGGGGTCGTTAGCGCCCACCCACATCGCAGCGCGCATATTCTGTTGGGCCGCCTTGAGGGTCTCTCCCGCTTGTTCCAGATGGTAGGCCAGCAACCCCGCGTGTTCCTCAGTGCGGTTTTTCGATGTCTCGATGGCTTGCGCAACCGCACCGTGGAGCAGGCGACGACGTTCGTGCAGCAGTGTTCGATATGCGACCTCCTGGATGAGAGGATGCCGAAATGCATGCAGCCCTTTTTCATAGGGAGGCAAATCATACACCAACTCAGCCTGCCGGAGTTGCCACAAAGCTTCCGAGAGTTCGGCATCTGGAAGCCTGGTTACGGGCATCAAGATCGAAAGCGGAAATTCGCGGCCAATAACAGAAGCGGTCTCGAGAACTTGTTTTGCTGTTTCTCCTAAGCGATCGATTCTGGCGGCGACAACGGCCTGAACGGTTGATGGCAATGGGATTGCATCAATCCCGCCTTTCAGTCGATAGGTCACCTCTTTCGCCTTCGAAGTCTCCGCGCTCGACCAGGGCATTGACAAGCTCTTCAAGAAAAAACGGGTTGCCTTGCGCGCGTTCAATTATGTTGCGACCGAGCAAGGCCAAGGAGGCGTCGTCACCGCAGCATTCCCGCAACAGTAGCTTGTGCTTCGCCTGTGGTGAGCGGCAGCATGTTGATTTGTCTATAATGCGATCTCTGCATCAATGGTGCAGTGAAGCCTGGTCTGAAATTGACAACCAGGAGCACTGTCGTGCCAACCACCGCATCGGCAAATGCTTCTATGAACTCTTCACTCGCCGCATCAATCCAATGGAGGTCTTCAATAAGAACGACGGTGGCAGCGTCGCCGGAACCCGAGCGCGCAAGGGTCCTGATAAAGTCTAGCAGCTGCATCTTCCGTGTCTTGGGGTCGATTTCACGGTGGCGCGTGCGGGGTCCGCCAAGCCCAGGAACTCCAATAGGACAAGCAGCAGCGGTTCCGAGTCCGACAGGGCCGCAAATCGCTCGATGACACGCGGCGCGTGACGTCTCGGCACTTTCGTTTGCCTGAACGCCGAAGATATCGCGCAACAAAGCCAGTATTGGTTGAAAGGGGGTAGCGCGTCCATGAGCCAGGACGCGAGCCTCAACGACCCGAATGCCCGCGCCGTCTGCAACTATCAGCAAACTCAAAACAGAGGCGACTCTTGCCGATTCCGGCCTCGCCGACAACCCCAACTACCCGACCATCGCCCTTGATCGCGTCTGCGAGTTCTCGTTCAAGAGCAGCAAACTGGTCGTCTCGCCCGACTAGGCCGGCTCATGCGAACTCCGCTCCGGAATACCTCGCTCGCAGGAGCGTTTCTTAGTCCCTTAAGCTTGAAAATCTCTACGGGATTTCCGATACCCCGAACGGTTTGCGAACCAAGCGACTCGACCTCAACAAATTGTTTGGCGGCCCGGTAGGTATCACTCGTAAGATAAATGCAGTTACTGTCTGCCATCTGCTCCATGCGATTTGCGAGATGCACGCTCGCACCCGCCACATCGTAGGTTTGATAGATGCTGTTTTCGACGGTTTGAACAACAACTTCTCCGGTATGAAGGCCTACGCGAATTTGTATGTCCTCGTCGCCGAGTCTGGAAATTGAATCCTGCATGGCCAAGGCTGCAAGGCAGCCGCGAACGGCATGATCCTCCTGAGGCCGTGGCGCTCCAAACAGCGCCATGACGCCGTCGCCTTGCATTTTGTTGACGATGCCATCATAGCGATGAACCGCATCTTTCATCAGCGCAAGTACGGGGTCCAAGCGCCGCATCCCGAGTTCGGGATCGCCTAGATTGTCGATCAGGCTTGTCGAATTGCGAATGTCCGCAAACAGCACTGTGAGGCGTTTACGTTCGCCGCCCTTTAAGCTCAAAGACCGGAGGATTTGCTGCGAAGAGCGGTCGTCTTCTTCGGGGTGACCAAAACTGCGGCACCGCATTGTCCGCAATAGCGACTGGTCGGTTCGTTGCTATGCCCACAGGCACCGCACTTGATTTTGAGCGGTGCGCCGCAGCTTTCACAATATTTGTTTCTGGCGTCATTTCGGCCGCCACATTGCGCGCAATGCATCAAATAGCCCCTTGGCAGAGTTAAAACTTGAGGCGCGAAGAGCATAACTCGACTTGCCCGGCAAATCTATGGCGGCTACCGTCAGTTGAGCGGCAGGCTGCCATCGCTAAAAACCCAAGTTATAGCCAATTCGGTAGTCGTGCCCGAGATCGCTTTCGAGGGGCTTGCCTGCTACTGCGGCAAAAATTTGCGCGGAAAGTGTTTTGCCTTACTTGCCGAGCTGTTGAGGCCCGGTCCAATCTGACAGAGCCAAGGATAGTGAGATGAGTTTTTTGAATTGGCCGGTCGAACAAATACACCTTTCTCACCGTTCTCAACAAAGGCGTAAGAGCGTAACCCTGCACTTATTGGATCAATTCGGAATGGCGTTTCCAGAAATCACATACCAACTGGTTTCGGGGTCGTACGAACAATAAATTCGCAAGCTTGGCGATTAGGTTCGGCCAGGCTATGTTCGTGTTTATGGCGGCCTGATACGCCATCCTAAAATGACGCGAGCCGGACTAGCTCTAACGCTAGCCCACGAGACCGGACACCATCTTGGAGGGCCACCATAGGATCCTGCCATGCCTTGGATCTCATGGCAGGGTCAAGCCGACTATTGGGCCGCCAGCATAGGTATGAAGAAGGTTTTCGGTTGCGTGCGCCGACAAAATGACCATGAGGGGAGCACTACAGATAATTGAGCTTCATCGAGATTTCACTGGCGGCTCAAAAGAAGACGAGCCGGATCTATCAGCCGAGTGCAGATATAGAATTTTCGTGGCAGGCGGTCGCGATCAAGCGATGCCGGAATGTGCACAGAATGCATTTTAGAACCTTTAGAGTCGGGTTAATCCAATTAACTGAGAACCTCAAACGTGTGATACGTCAAGGATCCACTAGGCCATCGGCTCAACGACGTGACGCTACTTTCGAGACTTGCGGCGGGTTACAACTTGAGTCATGTATTGGCGATGGGGACAGCGGTCGGCCCAGTAACCAGGACAATTTTCGAATACGCCGAGTTGAAATCCAGCCCACTATCGTCTTTATCATCGTTCATCAGATGGTATTCATCCGACTGCAGGATCGTCTGATCTTGAGGCGGATTTGCGTGGGGGTCAGCCTCGATGCATTCAAATCTAATGGCGACGTATGTACGGGGAGGACTGTCTTCATTTTGACCGAGCTATTCGATGTTGGGTTTGCAAGGTTCAGAGCTTACGCAAATGAAGCCTCTAAAGAGATCCTGATTCATACTGTTCAAGTTCGTTCTGCAAATAATAGTCCCAACGTTGAAGAAGGTTTGTGGTTGTGGCCCACTGGGCGGTAAAAAGAGTATCAAACCATTGGCGTTGTGTAATGATCTGGATTATACGCGCTGTTATGCTTGGGGTCTAGAGGGAATATAGCCCGTTGCGCAGCTGTATCGTTGATGATCGTAGTTAGGGTGGCGTATCTGGGCTAATTTAAAAGATGAATTGTAATGGTTGATAGGCGTCGAGTGCCTACGCGTTGCGATAAGTGCGCCCATATTGGTCCTCACATGTTCGATTTATGCGATGTCGCAGTAGGATGATCGCCGTTGTTACAAAGTTAAACGCCACGAGATTAAAAGTGAACTCAAGAAGCTTATTCTAAATTGTTCGGGTCCAACAAGGCGCCCCTTGGCCATTTTACAACTTCGAGTTTGGTCAGTTTGCGTTGACGAAGACGTGTGACGGACACAAAAACTGCCATCAATTTAAAGTTCTCGGGGCTGAAGGCCATGTCCGTCATTTGATGCGCCTCAAGTAGTTGTCTATCGGGTCCCAGCGACTCAATTGTCATGACTCGAGAAGCTACTTAAGCTTGCCGGACATCATAAAAATTGGACGCTGTTTAAGCAGTTGATGCCTTCAGAAGTTTCTTTCAGACCCGCGTCGGCCCAGAGCGCGAGGGGCTCGTTGACATCGAGGGGCGTTTTTCGCGCCAATGCCGCCAGAACGGGGGCTTTTGAATCTCAGCGCGTCTCTGTATCGGTCTCTAAGAGGCGGAACGGCGGATTTTGACCCCCGTCTCTGCATCGAAAAAATCCGTTCCTGGACTGTGCACAGACCGGTTCGAATGACTGCGAGGGGAGTTGCCAGTTCGGTCCATTCTCTCCACCGCCCACACCCTGTAGTTGTACAGTGCCCACGACACTCGCGATACCTCCGCAATATCAAAGACATGTCCGGCCAAATTGCTCGGATAAGCGCGGTCTCTGCCTCCTGCAATCGAGGAGAATGGGCCTATTTCGCCGCCCGTTGTCTCTGCCTCGAAAAATTCCGTTCCTGACTCAAGTTTCGGAGACTGGTTCGATGACTGCGTGGGGAGCAGCCAGTTCGGTCCAGATCGTCTCCACCACCCACACTCTGTAGTTGTGTAGTCTCTGAGACATTCGCGATAGCGCCGCAATCTCAAAGACATGTCTGCCAAATACTCTGGTTGCGCGGTCTCTGCTCCTGCAATAGAGCCGAATGAGCCCGTTTCGCTGCCCGGTCTCCGCAGCAAAAAATTCCGTTCCTACTGAGGTTCGGAGACTGTCGATCTCTGCGTGGCAGAACAGACCCATTGGTCCGGGATGGTCTCCGCATCAAAGCAATTTCCGCGCCACTCGCGATAGGCCGTTTCTGTGGGATTCGCCGGTATCGTTCCACTCTTTCGGTCTCCGGTGACCTTTGCGGTCTCTCAGGCCGATTTTTAGCCTCCAGCCTGCATCCAAAAATTCCGTTCCCCGCGGCACGGGTTTTGCCGGCCAAGCCGATAGGCTACCCGGAATTTTTGGGGCTTGGGAGGCCAAAAGCGCGTCTTTCGAGCCCGGCCCGTAGTTATCGCGGATTCAATCCAAGGGCTTCGAACTGCTGGCTCCATTCTGCCGGAGCATCACGAAGTCGCTCGACTCCAATGCCGCGTGGCAAACGACCTTCGACCGCGGCGCGCACGAGATCTGGTGCGAGGAACGCGAGCGAGATCGTCATGTTGACCTGACGCACGCTGCATTTTTGACGTGTCGCGATCTGCTGAACGTCGGTCACCGAGCCCGAAACGATCTCGTCAAGCCAGCGACGGCCTCGGGCGATGGCGCTGACGAGGCGCGCGCGACGCTCGATCCGAGTTGGACGAACTTCGTTTCTGGGAATGCCATGCGGGAGAAGGATCTGCCGGGATCTCCTGGACGGCGGCTTCTGCCACGGGATCGAGAGTAGATGGTCGTCGGTCGAGTCAGATGTTTCTTCGTCGTCTGCTGACTTCAGCCGAATAGCCAGATGATCCTCATGAACATCGATGCGCGCGATCGAATCCTGCACCACTTTGCGGTCTCCGACTTGCGTGCCGCTGGAGGACGGCTTTTCCTTCTGAGCGATCAGATGCTCGTGGAGAGATTTGACGATGACGTCTTCTATTTCGGTCGCCGGAATACGGGAGACCGATCCGACAGATGCGGTTTTGGATTCTCCGTGAAGGTGAGGCAGCGAAACGTAATAGCGATAGCGAATGCCGGCCTTGGTCGCGTGGGTCGGCACCATGCGGTGACCGGCATCGTCGAATAAAAGTCCGGTCAACAGATGGTCACTTGCGTTTCGCGACTGTGGATCGGGTGGTCCATTGATCCGTAAGCTTTTGCTGGACCGCATCGAATAGTGCGCGATCCATGATCGCCGGTTGTTCGCCGGGCAGGATCTCGTCCTTGTATTTGACCTCGCCGATATAGAAGCGATTGCGCAGCAGATAGAACAGCGAGCCCCGGCCGAAGGGAACGCCGCCCCGGGTAGCACCCGTCGCGAGCAGCCTTGATTTGGTTCGGATATTCCGTTCCCGGAGGTCTCGCACCAGCGCATTGACGCCGCCGAGTTCGAGATAGCGGCGGTAGATCAGTCGGACCCGTTCGGCCTCGTCCTCGACGACGGCGATCTTGTCGTCCTTCATGTGATAGCCGAGGGGGAGGGGACCGCCGACCCAAAGGCCCTTTCGTTTGGAGGCAGCGATCTTGTCGCGGATGCGCTCGGAGGTGACCTCCCGCTCGAACTGGGCGAAGGACAGGAGCACGTTGAGCGTCAGTCGGCCCATCGAAGTCGTGGTATTGAACTGCTGGGTGACCGAGACGAACGACACGCCATGGGCATCGAACAGTTCGACCAGCTTGGCAAAGTCGGCCAGTGATCGCGTCAGGCGATCGACCTTGTAGACGACGATGACATCAAGCTTCCGACCGCGGATATCATCCAGCAATCTCTGCAGGTCGGGGCGATCGGTGGACCCACCGGAATATCCGCCGTCATCATATCGCGACCGGATCAGGGTCCAGCCGGCATGGGCCTGACTCTTTATATAAGCTGAGGCGGCATCGTATTGGGCGTCCAGCGAGTTGAACTCTTGATCCAGTCCGTGGTCGGTGGAGACCCGGGTGTAGATCGCGCAGCGGACCGGCTTTGATCGCAGGAGCCTTCATGATCGAGCCTCTGCGTCCAGATCGATCTTCTTTATCCCTCAGGCCAAAGAAGCGAGGACCGTTCCACTTCGTTCCGGTGATCGCGAAGGCGACCTTGGAGAGACTGTCATAGGTTTGGCCATTCCAGGCAAACCCATCGGCCATCACCATCACCCGTTGGGAACGTCGATCCCACTCTCGTACCAGCAACCGCCAGCGGCAAGTTCAGCGATCGACTTTTTCATCTACTGACTGGTACGTATTGCTACCACCACGCCTTCGGCAGAAGCGAGCGCGCGGAACTCGACGAAATCGCGCTCATTGATGAAGCCGCGCGCCGGCGGGAACGCGGTAACGACCGTCAGCGTGTCGCCGGCGTCGGGATCGTCGAGCCGGTGCACCAGATGCGGCGCGTCGAACGGGATGGTGACGCTCGACCGGTTGGGGCCGATCAGGTTGCGGGTGATGGAGAGCGCGCGCGTGGTGTCGATGGCGGAATCGCCGATCTGCACCGTCCATGCCGACCCCGTCGATATCGACGGTGGCCAGCCGCGGATGATCGAGCTTGATGCGGATGACATCGGCGTCGGGCGCGTGGGTGAATTCGGCGCCGCGAATGGTGCCGTTTGGCTTCGCCGTCGAGCGCGCCGAGGTCGATGTCGGCAGCGGAATCGAACACGATCCAGAGCGTGTCGGCACGGTTGAAGACCGCGGCCGCCGTCGGCGTCGCGAACGGAAACGACAGTTGCAGGTTGGTGCCCTGGCGGGTGAGTTCGACGGCGACCTTGCCGCTGGTATCGGCGGCGCGCGGGCGCGGCGGCGGCGCGTCGTTGGCCGGAGCTTTGTCAGGCACTGCCGCCGCATCGCGTGGGCGCTGGCGGCGCTGCGTTTGCCGTGTCGGCCGAAGGCGCCGGCTGCGGCGGCGTTGCCGGCGCCGCGATTTGTGCTTCCACTTTCGGCTTCGCCGCCGGTGTATCGGCCGGCGATGGCGCCGGCGCCGCTTGCGCCGCGGCGGGCGGCGGCGTCGGCTGCGCTGCGGGTTGTTCCGGCGCGGCGATTGTTGCCGGCGGCGCGAGGTCGGGTTTTTCCGTCGTTTCCGCTGCCTGTGCCTCAGCATGGGGCGCGGCAGCGTCGTTCGCCGCCGCAGGCGGGACTGTTGCGGGCGCGGTGGTCTCGGGCGCCGCGCTTTGCTGCGGCGTAGCCGGCGGTGCGGGCGCCGCGCCCTGCTCGTCCGGCTTGTTATCGGCGCCGACGACATCGAGCACATAGCTGCCATCGTCGCGGAAGGAGCGGACGTCGACATTGGCGAGGAAATTGAACCGCACCAACGCGCTGTCGTCGCGCAATTCGGTGTCGATGCCGGCGATCCCACGCGGCAGCGAAGCCACGACATCGGCAAGGTCGAATTTTATCGGCGCGTCGAACGTCAGCGTCAGCCGCTCCTTGACGCGATCGTTGGACACCGAAGTATTGGCCGGTATGGCGAAGATATAACGGGTGAAGGTCGGCTGCGTCGCCACATGCACGCGCACCGGCTCGGCAGTCGCGCGCTGCTGCGCGACGGCCTGGCGCTCTTTGCGTTCAAGACGATCCGCCTCGCGGGCGCGGCGCGCCAGATCGGCAATGACCTCCTGCGGCAGGCTGGGCGGCTGCCCGCTCCATGACGCCGGGAGGAGATCGATGAAAAATTTCTCGGCAGCCGACGTGGCATTGACCTTGACCTGCTGCGACAGCCCCACGCGAATGCCCTTGCCGTCGGGATCGCGCCGCGCCACGCCGACATAATCGGGAATCTGCGACGCCAGGCGCTCGACCGCGACATCGATCGGGCGCGCGAAGGTGATGATCAGCACATTGTTGGCGAGACGCACGCTGGCGTCGTCGAATTCGCTCATGTCGAAGATGAGGCGGGCATAGCCGTCGTTGACGGTGGCCGCGAGCGTGGCCTTGACCGGACCATCGTCGGCTGAGCCCGGCGCGGCAATACTCGCGATGCAAAAGAGCGCCGCGACTGCCAGCCCGGAATGCCGCAGATAGGATGCCAAACGATGGCCGGTTTTTCCTCGCTGCGACCGCGCGCCATGACTGAACTCGACCTACGCCACCGCTACATTAAAGAAGGAGCACGCCGTCGCGGCCAGAGCGCGGTTCCCCCGACGCCGGCCTCTGGTTAATTTAGGCTGAAGCGTTTAACGTCGGCTTAACGGCTTTTTCAATGATTCCAGAAGGTTATGGTCGAGGATCGCGATGTTGAGCGCCTATCCTAAGGATCGCGCCAAGGGCAGCGCCTTGGCGAGCCATGGTTGGGTCGACCTCCTCGACCCGACCGACGCCGAACGTGCGGCTTTCGAGACCGCCTTCGGGCTGCGCGTGCCGAGCAACGAGGCGCTTGGCGAAATCGAAGCCACCAGCCGGCTGCAGGTCGAGAACGGCGCGCTCTACATGACGGCGCCGCTGATCTTCGCCTCGGGCAACGAGCCGTGGCTGCCCTCCCCGGCAGGCTTCGTGCTGTCGAAGCAAGTGTTGATGACCTTGCGCTTTGCCCCATCGGCGACCTTCGACGCGGTGGCCAGGGAATGCGGCGCCCAAGAAAAACTCGAACCGGCGGCCGCTTTTGTAAACGTGCTCGAAGCGCTGGTCGATCATCTGGCGGATCTTTTGGAAGCCGCCGGCCGCGATCTCGACGACGCCTCCCACATCATCTTCCGCCAGGACAATGCCCTGAAGCTGTCCAAGGAAACCGCGATGTTGCGGCAGCTCATGCTGCGCACCGGGCGCACCAGCGAGCGCATGGCGCGCATCCACTACACCCTGGTCTGCCTCGACCGCATGGCGAAATTCACCGTGGACCGCGCCCGCGACTGGCTGGCGCAGGACCACGCCGCGCGGCTGCAATCGGTGAGCTCCGACATCGCTTCCCTGGTGCAGTTCTCCGAAGGCCTGGTGAGCCGCGTCCAGCTTTTGCAGGATGCCGCGACCGGCATCATCAATATCGACCAGAACGACGTGATGAAAGTGTTGACCATCGCGTCGGTGGTGGGAATTCCGCCGGTGCTGGTGGTCGGCATCTACGGCATGAATTTCAAGAACATGCCGGAGCTGGATTGGCCGTGGGGCTACCAATACGCGCTCGCGCTGATCCTGGTCACGGCGCTTGTGCCGCTGCTCTGGTTCAAGTGGAAGGACTGGATTTGATTTCCTGCCCGTCATTGCGAGCGATAGCGAAGCAATCCAGTTCGGCGGTTCAGTCTGGATTGCTTCGTCGCTCCGCTCCTCGCAATGACGCCTGCTCGTCATTGCGAGCGATAGCGAAGCAATCCAGGCTCTGCGGCGCAGTCTGGATTGCTTCGTCGCTCCGCTCCTCGCAATGACGCCTGCTCGTCATTGCGAGCGATAGCGAAGCAATCCAGTTCGGCGGCTCAGTCTGGATTGCTTCGTCGCTCCGCTCCTCGCAATGACGAGGCTCTGCACTGTTACTCCGCCGCCGCAACCGACGCCGCCCCCTGCTCTTCACCATAGAGCCGGCTGAGGATGCGGCGCGCCGCGATCGTGCCGGCGTCGGCATTGATGTCGACCTGCGGTGGGTTGGCGATGATGTTCAAGTTGCGCTGCTGCGCCGAGAACACGCTGACGTCTTCCAGGAACGCGGTCTTGATCTGCTGGAAGATTTTTTCGGTGGTCTCGGCGTTCTTGACGTCGAAATCGTGGGCCTGGCCCCAGAAATAGTGCGACGTGGTTTCGGTTTCCGGCGTAATGGCGTTGAGATTGCGCATGCCGATGCCGCCGACGCGCTTGCCGTCCGGCGCGCCGGTGCCGGTCGGCGTGGCGCCGACGTCCAGCCGCAAAAACGCCGGCGGCACGAAGTCGATGATCTGCCAGCGATCGACATGGCCGGTGAAGCCGCCGACCTTCTTGAACGTCGGCGGCGGCTCCTGGTCGATGATCCAGCGCGTCACCACGACGTTGTTCGGCGCGCGCGTGACCTGCACCTTGGCATGCTCGGCCAGGGCCAGGTTGCCGATGGTGGTGTCGTGGACGAAGGCGAGATGGGTGAGATCGAGCAGGTTGTCGACCACGAGCTGCCAGTTCGCCTCGACGTGCAGGTACGAGCTCTTGGCGCCCCAATGATTGGGATCGTCGAGCCAATGGAAATCGGTGATCGCCGCCGGATCGGCCAGCGCCGGATCGCCCATCCAGATCCAAATCCAATGATAGCGCTCGGCAACCGGATAGGTTTTGACCTTGGCGCCGCGTGGAATCTGCTCCTGGCCGGGAATGCGGGTGCACCGGCCGTCGGTGCCGAAGCGCAGGCCGTGATAGTGGCACTGCAATTCGTCGCCGACGAGCTTGCCCATGGACAGCGGCAGATGCCGATGCGCGCAGCGATCTTCCATCGCCACCGGCGCGCCCGCTTCGGTGCGAAAGAACACGATGGGCTCGCCCAAAATGGTGCGAGCAAGCGGCTTGCGGCCGATCTCGGCATCGGTCGCGGCGACATACCAGTAATTGCGCAGGAACATGGCGGTTCTCCCTGCTGCCGATATTACCCTTCCGCGCGCCCGCGCGGGAGGGGGCGAAAAGCGTTGGTCCCGTCATCCTGAGGTGCGAGCGCAGCGAGCCTCGAAGGACGACGGCCCGAGCCTCTGAGCAGCATCCTTCGAGGGCCGCTTCACGGCCACCTCAGGATGACGGATGACAAGCAAGCGCTTTCGTTCTCGCGATGCCCTTCGCACCCGAGTTTTACCCACGCCAAGAAAAGCCAAGCCAAGAAGCATCGCCAAAAACTCCTCCCTTAAAAGAAGGGAGGCGGAGCGCCGAGAAGCGCACCAACCAGGAGCCGCATCGACAAGCGACGCGGCGCGCACCCTCTCTCCTGTCTTCCCACTGCGGGAGGACCGAGGTCCAGGACTTCATAGAGCCTTGGACCTCAAAAAATGGAGCGGGCGCGCTCGCCTTTCGGCGCCCCACCGCGGCATCCGAGGTTTTTTAGGCCTCGGCTCGGCTCAGGCCGCGCTTCCTGGAATCACCGGATGCAAACGGGAGGACCCTCTCCGGCACCAGTGCAGCGAGCACCTCGCAGTCCGACACGCGCCGGACGGGACGATGCCCAAGCCGCCCGTGAGCGCAGTGTATGGCCGCGCTCCACGAGAACCGCTCCCGCTCCGCCCCAAGGAGTACCCTCGCGAAAGGCGTCCCTTTGCGAGCGGGATGGTGCTTATTTAACAGCGATAGGAATAAAGTCAAGGCCAATGTCGCTTTATTAGGGACCACCGGGACACTAGAAATGTGACAAAACGGGTTGACATTTTTGGTAGTGTTTTGCCCCGGAAGAGAATAGTCGGGGCTTCAAACCTATGGATTTCTACGATTTTTTCAGCGGCTGCGGTGGTACAAGTCGCGGCATGCAATCAGCAGGATTACGCGTTCGGCTCGGTGTTGATTGGGATGAGGATGCCCGGGACACATTTGAAGCAAACTTCAAGAGAGCCCGTTTCCTATGCCGTGATATTCGGGAATTGAAACCGAACGACCTCGTTTCGTACATACCACCAAGACGAAACCGGCCGATTGTCTTCGGTGCATGCGCTCCGTGCCAGCCATTTTCTAAGCAGAACCGCCATCGGAGGCGCGGCGATGGTCGCCGTACATTGCTATCGGAATTCCATCGTTTCGTCAGTGCTTTCCGGCCGGAGTATTTATTCGTCGAAAACGTTCCTGAATTGCACAGAAATGGTCGCGCAAGCGGACCGTTTTACGAATTCATCGAATTACTAGACACGCTTGGATACTGGCACGCGCATGATGTCGTGATGGCTTATCACTATGGGGTACCACAAAGGCGGAGACGGCTCATACTGATCGCGAGCACGCTCGGACCTATTGGATTTCCTGAGCGAACCCATGGTCCGAATGCAAATAACCCTCGGCTTCCAACGGTGTGGGATCGCATATCCCCTCTGCCCCCTATCAAGGCCGGTGAAACACATCCCTCCATTGTCAATCACCGGGCGGCCGTTCTTTCTCCTATCAATTTAAAACGCATCACCTCCACTCCGCGCGGCGGCGGCCGTATGGATTGGCCGAAGAAGCTTGAGTTGGTCTGCCATCACCAGCATTCAGGACATACCGACGTTTATGGCCGAATGTTCAAGAATCAACCAGCTCCCGCTCTGACCACCCGTTGCATTAGCCTTTCGAATGGTCGCTTTGGGCATCCCACACAAGACCGCGCGATCAGTGTTCGCGAAGCTGCGTGTATACAGACTTTTCCAATGAGTTTCGTATTCCACGGCAATCTCGCTTCGATGTCGCGACAGATCGGGAACGCTGTACCGGTTCAACTCGCTCGCGTCTTCGGCCGCGCAATCCTGAACCATTACCGCCTAGTGAAGAGGCAAAAGGCGACGTAATGGCGACATTCCGCGTCCGTGCCAGAACCGTGGACATGCTTGGCCGGCAACAGATAGCCGGCATTCCAACGGCGATCAGCGAGCTCTTCAAGAACGCACACGACGCGTACGCGCAGAACGTTGAAGTCGACTATCTGCGAAAGGAAAACCTTTTTCTTCTGCGCGACGATGGCTTAGGCATGACCAAGGCAGACTTTGAGGACCGTTGGCTTTCATTAGGAACTGAGAGCAAGCTTAACACGGCTTCGCTTGTCCTGCCGCCCCGAGATCCCGATCAGCCGACTCGGCCGATATTGGGCGAAAAGGGAATCGGTCGCCTGGCAGTCGCGATCATCGGTCCCCAAGCGCTGATTCTTACCAGGGCGAAACGGAATCGGAAAGCGTTGCCAACCCTGGTTGCGGCCTACATCAATTGGACGATGTTCGAACTCCCGGGCATCGATATTTCCGAGATCGTTATTCCCCTGAGAGAGTTCGGCGATGGAAACCTACCTACGTCGAAAGACGTAGAAAGCATGGTTGCCGAAGCAAAAAAATGTCTTGACGGACTCCGAAATCGGATCGATGCCGACCAGATCAGGCAGATCGAGTCTCAATTCCGCGGGTTCGATGTTGACCCGAATGAATGGGACGAAGCGCTCGGCGCGCCCAGTCTCAAGGGTGGCGGATGCGGCACCCATTTCTTCATCCAGCCTGCCGACCCCATCATTCAGGATGACATCGACAGCCGCCAGAACGATAACAAGGCAACCCGTTTCGAGCGAAATCTCATCGGCTTCACCAATACGATGGTCGTTGGCAGGGCACCGCCGATCGTGGCGCGTTTCAGAGATCATCGTACCGAAGGGCCTCCGATCGAATTGATCGGCGAGACGGCCTTCTTTACGCCGGAAGAATTCAAGGAAGTTGACCATCACTTCAATGGCCGATTCGACGAATACGGCCAGTTCAAAGGGACGGTCGGCATCTATCAAATGGAGCCCGAGGAATACGTTCTGAACTGGAGCGCGTCTGACGGTAGGAAGACGCAGTGCGGTCCGTTCAACATGGCATTTGCGTACATGCAAGGCGCACCCCGAGATTCTCTAGTGCCGCCGGAAGAACACAACCGCATGCGTCGCAAACTCGAGCGAATTGGCGGCATGTACGTCTATCGGAACGGAATTCGGGTCCAGCCATATGGCAATTCCGATTTCGATTGGCTGGACATCGAGCGGAATCGGACGCTGGGCGCAGCCTACTACTTTTATTCATATAGAAGGATGTTCGGCTTTGTCGAGCTAACCCAGGGCGAAAACGACGCCCTGTCAGAAAAGGCCGGGCGGGAAGGATTTCGCGACAACACAGCGTATCGCCAATTGCGTTCGATATTAATGAATTTTTTCACGCAAACGGCGGGAGATTACTTCAGGGAGACGGGGAAGTTCGCTGACCCGCATTTGCAACGAAAGACAGAGCTGAATCGACTCGAAGATATCAGACGTCGCCAAGCTTCGAATGTCAGAAAGAGAAGGGCAGCATTTCAGGAGTCACTTAACAAGATATTCGGCCTCTTTGATGAGAGTGCTCCGGAAAGATCCGCTAAGACCGCTCTTGAAGAAACTAAACGCGAAGCAGATCGCATCATTTCTCAAAAGATACCAACGCCGCAAAAGGCGATGGCTCTGATGCGAATCGAAAAGACTGGACGAGATCGTATAGAAGAAATCCGTCGATCGGTAACTATCGTCAAACCGCGGGGGGTCGGGCTTTCGCGCGCGCTTTCCAACGAATGGAGTTCCTACTCAGTTCAGTTAGACCGGTTATCCTCGGAGGTCTTCGAGTCGACAGAGAACGAGATCGAACGTTACATCTCTGGAATTGCGGCTAGGTCGAAGGTGCCGCTAGACGATGCCGCCCGCCTGACGGCCGTCGTTACCGAGTTAAGCGAGGAGGCCTTGCGGTCGGTCCGCAACCTCCGGAATGACATCGGTACGTTAAACACCGAAATCGCAGCAAAGGTCCGGGATACGACGAGGGACAGCTACGCTGCCGTCAATCACGCCGTGGACGCCGTCACGGCGGAGCTGGAACGTCTTCAACGCTCGTCCGGTCGAATTCGAGCACCTGTCGGCGATACGTGAGCAACTCGCCAAGAAGATTACCGACATCCAGAAGATCGAGAGCGCGAAATTGGAGCGTCTTCGGCACCAATTGAACGAAGTCAACAGGATTTGGGAGAAAGATGGCTACGACACCGCCGAATTGACCGAATCGATGGAAGAAGAACTCGACGAACTTCGAGAGCGTCGCGATGCAGACCTCGAACTCGCTCAGATCGGTCTAGCTCTTAATACTGTCAGTCATGAATTCGAAAAGACGGTGGGAAATATCCGCCAGGGCGTCGAGCGCCTAGGCGCATGGGCGGCTGAGAATCCAGAATTGGAGGACCTACATCGAGAGCTTCAGCTGAGCTTCGGGCACCTTGATGAATACCTAGCGCTGTTCACACAGCTCGATCGGCGAGCCAATCAATCCAAGGTCAGAATTACCGGTAAGCAAATTTTCGAATTCCTGGAGAGACTGTTCTCGCAGCGGCTCGAACGACACCGCATCAAGTTCACCGCGACAAAGCAATTTACACAGCGCGCTCTCAATTCGTTCCCGTCTTCGATCTATCCAGCCTTCGTAAATCTCGTCGACAATTCGATCTATTGGCTGCAGCGAAATAGGGGCGATCGGCACATTTGGCTGGAAGCTGATGGTTTGGACCTCCTTGTTCGGGACAACGGACCCGGCGTCAGCATCAGAGACAGAGAGAACATCTTTGCACTGAATTTCTCGAGGAAACCTGGGGGACGCGGAATGGGACTTCACATTTCACGGCAAACACTTGCCCGCGTTGGGCTGAAGCTAACGATCGATCCACGCGAGGACGGCAAAGGCGCGACGTTTCGGATATCACCCCCTGAAGAGGCGACCATTATACCTAGGCGGGATAGACGATGAGCCCGCCCGAAAATTTCGCAGGCCATCGCCTCTCGGCCACTCAGGATTTCGTTCACACGATGATTGTCGTTGACGACGACGCTTGGAGCCCCGCCCCGCCTCGGGCCAATCCACGACCCGGATTACGGCCGCCGCGCAGACGTCGGCCCATACCGGCCTCCGATAACGATCAAAAGGAGTTGTTCCTGATCCGGCACGCGCTCGACACCGAAAGCCTAGTCGGCGCTGCGCTTGAGTTGGGACTAATCTGTTCCGTAGTGAGACCGCCGAAGAGGAAGAGTATTAAGGCGCAAGTCAGCTTAGCCGCCAAAAGGGCCGATATAATTTGCCTCGACTGGGAGCTCCATGAGGATGGAGGCGACTCGGCCACCAAAATCATCACTGAGATCGCGCGTTCCGATGAGGAGCGGAACGGCCGCTTACGACTAATCGCCATATACACCGGCGATACAAACAACAACCAAATACTCGAAAAGGTTTTTAATGCCTTTTCTAATGCTTACCGCGAACGGTTCGGGCTAAAACGCGACGCCATCCGCATTGAGAGCAATCACGGGCTGTGGATCGTTTGTCTGTTCAAGGCGCACGGCGTGCCCCTCGCTGACGCTCGGAAAGAACGGCAGGTAAAGGAGGCGGACTTGCCGAAGCGACTTCAGGAGGAGTTTGCGTGTCTCGCTGGCGGACTTTTATCAAATGTCGCTCTGGCGACGATCGCCTCTATCCGCGATGTGACACATCACGTACTCGCAAACGTGGCGGCGCCGATGGACGGTCCATATTTCCACCACCGATCCCTCCTGCCGATGGTCGGAGACGCTGAAGAGTATAGCGTCGATGTCGTGCTAAGCGATCTAAAAAGCGAAGTGGACAAACGCGGGGTGGCGCAACGCTTCGCCGGTCCAGACTCGATCGCGGCACGGATACGGGAAATTGCGAATGGAGAAGCCACCCTGCCCTTCAGGTATCCTGCCGGCAATGCAGTCGGCGTATTCAATGTCAATCTCGACGATGCCATCAGGCTCGTCACAGACGGCTGCACCATTGGGTATGCGAAAATACAGACCCCGAATAAGCCGGGTCTTAAAGTTTTCAAACGCGACCTGTCATCGCTTTTCACGAAGGACATCGCAACAGCGCAGGCCGAGATGCGCGAATTCGCAGTGCTAACCGGGGTAAGGAGCCACCCGGGGAGCCACCTGTATAAAACCGGAAGGAAATTTCCTCAGCTCGGACTTGGTAGCGTGGTTCGAAATATGAAGGGCAACTACTACCTTTGTCTACAAGCTTCATGCGATTCCGTTCGCGTCAAGAAGAGGGCCGCGTTCCTATTCATTCCGTTGCATAAAAGCGACGACTCGCCAGAGCATGTGGTGCCTGTGCTGGGGAAGGGTGCCAAAGTCGAGTGGATTGGGCTTGCCGCGCCGGAGACTGCGTACGCTGAGTCACTCTCAGTGCTATTTGATCCAGATAGCAAAACCGAAACCGTGTTGGCAAAAAGGTCAAAAGGCGGTCGACTGTACTTTTTCAAGGCGGCGGATGGCGAGCAGTATCGATGGCTTGCCGACTTGAAGCAGCGGCGTGCGCTTCGCACTGCGGTGAAGCTCGGCCAAAACATGGGAAGGCTTGGCTTCGACGAATTCGAACCGTTTCGGCAAAAAGAAGATTGAACGCTCGCAGAACAGCGCGATTCCGCATGACACGGACGAGTTATGCCCGTTCACGCAACATGCGCGCTGTGCGTGGCAAGAATACGAAGCCTGAATTGACTGTAAGGCGCGCGGCACACGCGTTAGGGCTTCGATATCGTCTCTTTCGCGACGATTTGCCCGGTCGGCCAGACCTGACCTTCCCAAAATGGCGGACGGTTCTCTTCGTCAATGGCTGTTTTTGGCATCAGCATGGGTGTTCCCGATCGAAGTTGCCCAGGACGAACCGCAAATTCTGGAAGTCCAAGCTTCAGCGCAACGCTGCACGAGATCGCGCGAACTACGGCCTTCTCGCGCAGCAAGGCTGGCGTGTTCTCGTATTGTGGGAATGTGAACTTGCCAAGTCAGACGTTGCGGAAAATTTGAAAGGTTGGTTCCCAAGCCGCTAACCAATTTAGTTTCACGGCCTTCGCGCGTTCAATAAGCAGGGTAGCCCGTGGGATGGGTTGAGCCGGCAGCTTTTTCTTCACGGCCAATCTGGCTGAGCGCCGCTTGCGTCTTCTCGTCGATGACATCGTTTCGGCGAAAGATGATGGGTTTCGCTGCTGCTCAACCATCCTACGCGCCAGCGAGTGTCTGACTGCCGCGATGTGCCAAATAGCTGCCCTCCGAGCGGACATCGTAATCGGTCGAAAAGGGCGATCAGGCGACATATCGAGTTGGTCCACCGACCTTTCGCACAATCATCCGTTGAATTGTCTTGCCAGAAGACGGACTGACCAGATGGTCATTGAAGAGAATTTTCTGTGACGCTAATGCTCTGAACGCCAGGGTTGGGTCAAATGCGGAGTAAAGTCTTCCTCGGTCGTCGCGTTTGTCTTCCTTTTCGGTCACGCGCCAACTGAGGTAAAGGGTTCCGTCAGGCCGTAGAATCTCGACTAACCTCTTGACCGATGGCTCGATCGCATCGGCCGACAAGTGCATTATGACCGTTTCGCAAAAGACATTGTTGAAAACTCCATCCGCGATGCCGTTCAACTCCGGCAGCGCTGCATACCGGAATTCAATGCCGGGATGAAGCCGGCGTGCTTCGGCCAACAATCCTTCAGATGCATCGAAGCCGATCGCCGTATAGCCGTTCTTGTTAAGCCAATTTGTATCGCGCCCGCTGCCGCAGCCTATATCGGCAGTCAGAGCCGGGTCGAAATACCGCCGAATAAGATCGTAAACGTCCACCGGTACCGGCTGCGCTTCCCACTCCTTGGCAAAAGCGGCCGCATCGTGGTCGTATGCCCCGAGCGTTTGTCGATCCATTTGAAGACTAGGCGTCCAAGACATTCCGATCTCACGCACCAATATCATGAGCTGTGCAAATGTCCGAGCCGGGTCAAACTGCGACTTGGCGGCGGCGTCCAGGCATGACCGCTTCTCCCCATAAGCGGAAAAGCGGCAAGCGCGTAAGAGGGGCTTGCATCGCCTCAAGCGTGTAAGGAAACCTTCAGCGGCAACGAAGCGTCGAGTCAGGCGCCCCCTCCACCACCCTGCTTCCGCCTTCGCGCGTTGCGCTTCGGCGGACAAGTCGCGGGGGCGGATGAAAATTACTGCGTCGGCTGGCCCTGGATTTTCGGCAGCGCGTTCGCGTCGCCGCTCGGCTTCACTTCCTGCGCCTGGCTGGCGAGCTCGACGGTCAGGTGCTGCGCCGCGTCGGGCGACATCAGCGCCATGATATCCGCCATCTTGCGCGGCTCGATCTTGGAGACGACTTCGAGCAGCACGCCGATGTCGAGGCGATCAAAAATTTTCGCCGCATCGCGCGGCTTCATGTTCTCGTACATGGTGACGAGGCCTTTGAAGCGCGCGGCCTGGGCTTCGTCCTTCTGCTCCGTCGCGACGGTGATGCGGGCTTCGGTTGCCTTGAGCTCGGCGAGCTGGCCTTCCATGCGTTTCTCGGCGGCCTTGATCAGACTCTCGCGGATGTCGAGCTCTTTCGCGCGCGTGTCGAGCTCCTGGCGGCGCTCTTGCAGCCGTTCGAGGATGGCGCGCTCGGCGCCGGAGGGCTGGCCCGGCTCGGTGGGAATGACGGTGCCCGGCGGCCGGGCCGCGGGCGCTTTTGCCGGATCGGGCTTTGCTGGCTCAGCCTTGGCCTGTTTGTCCTTGTCGGCGGTCTCGGCCGGCACCGAGCCGGTGATGTCGAGGCTCATCTTGTCGGCCGGCAGCGCCGCCACGACCGGCGCCGAAGTCGCGCCGCTGCCGTCGGGAAAGTTGAACATCTGCGACGCCCACGACAGCATCGACGACGATGGCTGCGGCACGTCCGCGGTGGTGCGCACGACCGACGTGCGTCTCGATCTTCGGCGCGTTATCGCCGGCAATGAGCGAGCCGCCGTCGAGCAGCAGGTCGGCGGCCTTCAACGCCAACAGGCAGACGCAGGCAATGACTGCGATCGGAATAAGACGCAGATCGCGGATATAGTTCATCATGCCGCGAGGCCGTGCACCTTGGTGCGCAATCGCTCGGCGAAGGCCTGCGCCGCGACCGCGACCGCCTTGGCGTCGTTGTTCGGCGCGGCCGGCTCTTGCGGCGGCCGGCCGGCGATCACGATCTGCGACAGGCGATGCAGCACGTCCTTGCCGGCGGCGAGCCGACGATCAGAATCGTCCGGTCATGGCCTCGGCGCGGTTGAGGCGTTGACCCAGACCGATGTCGCATTCGTGCACGGTGACCTTGAGGCCGGCGATGGCACGTTCGGCGATTTCGGTCGCGGTGATCAGCTCGGAGATGGTGGCACGCAGCGAATGCTCGTCGGCCTTGAGCAGCTTGAGGCGCCGGTTGAGCAACATGCAATAACCGACCGTCAGCATGAGCAAAATTGCGACCAGGCCTTCGATCATGATTCCAATGCCGTTGCTCACTGTGCCTCCATGGGGTTTCCGGTGCCGCCCGCCATTTCGAACATGGCGAAGGTCGTGCTTGGTTTGCGTAAATGCTTGGCGACGCGCACGGCGACCCGGTCGCCGACCCGGCCCATGCGGCCTTCGGTCAACGTCACGTCGCCACAGCGCACGATGACCATGGCGTCGGATTTCATTTCCAGCATCAGCGTGTCGCCGACATTGAGCTTCATGATCTGCTTGAGCGGCAGCTGTGCCTCGTAGAGCACGGCGTCGACGGCGATTTGCGCCTGGCCGATTTCCGTTGCCAGATGCCCTTCCCAGGTCGGGTCGCGGCCGAATTTCTCGCCCATGAACATCTGCAACAGCACGTCGCGGATCGGTTCGATGGTGGCGTAAGGCAACAACAGCTCGATGGTGCCGCCGCGGTCTTCCATGTCGATGCGCAGCCGCACCAGGATCGCCGCATTGGCCGGCCGCGAGATCGCGGCAAAGCGCGGATTGGTCTCCAGCCGATCGATGTTGAACTTCACCGGCGACAGCGGCCGGAACGCGAGCTCCGCGTCGGCCAGCACCACCTCGATCATGCGCTTGATCAGGTTGGTCTCGATGGTGGTGTAGGGCCGGCCCTCGATGCGGATCGCGGTCTGGCCGCGGCGGCCGCCCAAGAGCACGTCGATGATCGAATAGATCAGATTCGAGTTGACGGTGAGCAGGCCGGAATTGTCCCACTCCTCGGCCTTGAACACGCCGAGGATGGCGGGCAGCGGGATGGAGTTGAGATAATCGCCGAACCGCACCGAGGTGATGCGGTCGAGCGAGACTTCGACGTTGTCGGAGGTGAAATTGCGCAGGCTCGTCGTCATCAGCCGGACCAGCCGGTCGAAGACGATTTCCAGCATCGGCAGGCGCTCATACGAGACCATCGCCGAGTTGATGATGGCGCGGATGCCGGAATTGTCGTTGAGATTGACGTCGGCCAGGCTGAAGCCGAGCAGCGAGTTGATTTCTTCTTGGGTGAGAATACGTTCGGCGCCGCCTTTGGCGGCTTGGATGAACTGGCCGTCGTCGACCATGGTGGCCCAATGCGCCGCCATATCCTCGGCGTCACCCTCGGGCTGCTCGGCCGCGGGTGACGCCTCGGCCGCCCCCTGCTGCTCGGCGTTGAGCGCTACCCCCCACTCGGCGGCGAGCGCGTCCTGGTCGATCTGGTCTTTCGCTGCCATCGCTTTACGGTCACTCTCTGCGCGTGAGGGTTTTGCCCGTCACTGCACCACGATTTCCTTGAACAGCACGGCATTGATGCGGTTCGGCGCGATCGAGGCGTTGACGCGCCGCGTCAGCTCCTCCTTGAGCCGATAGAGTCCGGCCGAGCCGTCGAGATCGGTCGGCCGCAATTCGCGCAAGTAAGTTTGAAACGTGTCGAGGAGCCGCGGCATGATCGGTTGGATCTGCGCCGAGACGGCCTCGTCGGGCAGTTCCAGCGCGATCTTCACTTTGAGATATTGGGTGCGATCGCCGCCGCTCGACGACAGATTCACCAGCACATCGGGCATGTCGATGAAGATCGGCGGCTTGACCGTGGTGGCGGCAGCCGCGGCGTTGGCGTGGTGGCCGAAGAAGAAATAGCCGCCACCGCCCAGCGCGCCGAGACCGACGACGCCGCCGACCACCATGATAATGAGCTTGAGCGAGAACCGTCGCTTCGGCGCGGCGGCGTCTTTGCCCTCCTCGCCTTCGGGTTCTTCCTTGTCGGCTTCCGCCGGTGTTTCGTTCTTCGTTGCCATCACCGCTCCAGCTTGCGTGAGGGCGCACGCAGTCGGCAGGACCAACGCAGAACAAAGACCGCGGGCGCGACTCTGCGCCAACCGATGTGGCGCTGTCACAAGCCACGCTAGGCAGGAATGGTTAATGGATACTTGCCGCGGCCGGCGCGGCAGGAATTATTTGCCGGGTGGTGTCGCCGCGATGGCGCTTTCTGCCCGCCCGGCGCCGCGCCAAACTGAATTAAGCCATTGATAAATATGGTTTTCCCCTATTGGCACGGCTTCTGCAATTCACCCCTTGCCGCAGCTTGGGAGAGCGGGCGGCACGCACGATGAAGATGCTCCGGCATCTTCCTCGCTTCGAGGGGAGAGTACCCGATGGAGAATGCCCTTCTCGTCGGCCTGTCGCGGCAGATGGCGCTCAGTCACGAGCTCGACGTCGTCGCCAACAACATCGCCAATATCGACACCACGGGCTTCAAGGCCGACAAGGAGGCGTTCAGCGAATATCTGATGCCGCGCGCCGCCGACCAGCAATTCCCCGGCGGCAACCGGCGCGTCAGCTACGTGCAGGACCGCGCCACCTGGATCGATTTCGGCCCGGGCGCCATCGAGCGCACCGGCGATCCGCTCAACGTCGCGATCGACGGCAAGGGCTATCTGGTGGTGCAGACGCCGCGCGGCCAGCGCTACACCCGAAACGGCGCGTTCTCGACCAGCGCCACCGGCCAGCTCGTCACCAGCGACGGTTACCCGGTGCTCGGCGACAGCGGCCCGATCACCTTCCAGACCGGCGATCACGACATCACCATCAGCCAGAACGGCATCGTCACCGTGCGCGAAGGCGCGAGCACCGCCGACTCGCAGCGCGGCAAGCTGCAAATCGTCAGCTTCGATCAGCCGCAGCGCCTGCAGAAGGACGGCGGCTCGACCTTCGTGGCGCCGAATGGCGTCGATGCCGGTCCGGCGCCGCCCGACACCCGCGTCATGCAAGGCTCGCTCGAAAAATCGAACGTCAACGCCGTCGCCGAGATGGCGCGCATGATCCAGATCACCCGCAGCTACAGCGACATCGCCGCCATCCTGCAACAGCAGGGCGACCAGCGCCGCAACGCGCTGCAGCAGCTGTCGCAGCTGCCGACCAGTTAGCTCCGTCCGCGGGGCTTTGAGGAGAACGTACCATGCGTGCGCTTGATACCGCAGCGACCGGAATGGCCGCCATGGACCTCCAGGTCCAGGTCATCGCCGGCAATATCGCCAACATGAGCACCACCGGCTTCAAGAGCCAGCGTGCGGAGTTTCAGGATCTGATCTACGAGCACGTGCAGCGCATCGGCGCGCAAGCGTCCGACCAGGGCAACATCCTGCCGGTCGGAATCGAGCTTGGCTCCGGCGTCAAGACCGTCGGCACGCCGCGGCTGATGACCCAGGGCACGCTGTCGCAGACCGGCAATACCCTCGATGTCGCGATCCAGGGTGTGGGCTGGTTCAAGATCCTGATGCCCGACGGCACCTTCAGCTATACCCGCGACGGCTCTTTCCAGATGGATGCTCAGGGCCGCATCGTCACCGCGGGCGGCAATGTCGTTCAACCGACCATCACCGTGCCGCCGAACTCGACCGGCCTCACCATCAACAATCAGGGCCAAGTTTCGGTGACGGCGCCCGGCACCACGACCTCGACCATCCTCGGCCAGTTCACGCTCACGACCTTCACCAACGACGCCGGCCTGCAGGCGAACGGCAGCAATCTGTTCACCGCGACACCGGCGTCCGGCACGCCGCAGGATGGCCTGCCGGCGACGAACGGCTCCGGCACCTTGCTGCAGGGCAGCCTCGAAGGATCCAACGTCCAGGCCGTGACCGAAATCTCAAACCTGATTGCCGCGCAACGCGCCTACGAGATGAACTCCAAGGTCATCACCGCAGCCGACGAGATGCTGCAGACGACCGCGCAATTGATGCGCTGAGAAAGGTCCTGGTCATGATCCGCGCCCGCATCCTTACTCTCGGTCTGTTGCTCGCGCTCGCGGCGCCGCTCGCCGATCCCGCCGCGGCACAGAGCGGACCGCCGGCGCTGCGCGCCAACGTCACCGTCACCGGCGACGTCGTGCATATCGGCGACCTGATCGACAATGCCGGCGCGGTGTCCGACGTGCCGATCTTCCGCTCGCCCGACCTCGGCACCCGCGGCGCGGTGGCGACCGACCGCATCGTCGAGGCGATCCGGCCGCATCAGCTCATCGACATCGACACCCGCGGCCTGACCGAAGTCATCGTCACGCACGCGAGCCGCGCCATCACCGCGCAGGAGATTTCGGCGCGTGTGTCGCAGGCGCTGTCCGGCCGTTTCGGCCTGGGCGAAGCGCGCAATATCACCGTCTATTTCGATCGCGACGTCCGCAATCTGCAGGTCGAGCCCGACGCGAGCGGCGACTTGCAAGTGCTCGGCCTCACCTATGATCC
>CAVRYV010000023.1:0-126656 GCA_963725555.1 uncultured Pseudomonadota bacterium
ATTCGTAGTCTGGTGCTCTATCCAGCTGAGCTACGGGCGCGTTTTTCGCTAAGCATTTCAGGGCGCAAGGCCCGCCGATGCCGCATGCATTCGGAAAACATTTTCAGAGGTCGCGAAAGCGCGCCATAGCTACCGGCTCCGGCCCGGCTTGGCAAGGTCCGGAAAACCGCCCTGCAACATGCGGTAAATCCAGGGGTATTCGGCCTAGGCCCGGGCCCGCTGGCTGCGCACGCTCATCAGTTCCACCGGCCGGTCCGGAATTGCGATCCGGAAGGTCGCGCCAATGGTGCCTTCCACCAGATGGATATCGCCGCCGTGGGCGCGGACCAGTTCGGCGGCGATGGCAAGGCCGAGCCCACTGCCGCCGGGCCGGCCCGACGACTGGAATGCCTCGAACAGATGATCGCGGGCTTTCGCGGGCACGCCGGGGCCGGTATCGGAGACCTCGACGATCGCGACCGCGCCTTCGCGACGCCCGGTGATGCGAATCTGCTGGGTCGCAGCGTCGCTCCTGGGCCGGCCTTCCAGCGCCTGCGCCGCGTTACGCACAAGATTCAGCAGCACGCGAAACAGATGGTCGGGGTCGGCGTCGATGGTCAGCCCGCGTTCGATGGCGCTGATCCAGGCGATCGATGCATCCGACGCCAGGCCCGCGGATTCGCGAACCTCGATCACAACCGGCTCGACCAGGATCATCCGGCGGTCGGGCGCGGCCTCCTGGGCGCGACCATAGGACAGCGTCGACTGGCAAAACGCGATGGCGCGCTCCAGCGAACGCATCAGTTTCGGCGCGAAACGCTGCACCCGCGGGTCGGGCACGCTGGCAAGCTGGTCTGAAAGCAATTGCGAGGATGCCAGCAGGTTGCGAAGGTCGTGGTTGATCTTCGACACCGCCAGGCCAAGTGCTGCGAGCCGGCTCTTCTGATGCAGCATCGACACCAGATCGCGCTGCATGTCCGACAGTTCGCGCTCGGCGACGCCGATCTCGTCGCCGCGCTGGCTGGGCACGATGATCCTCGCCGAACTTTCGGGGTTATCGTGAAAGCCAACCAGATTGGCGGTCAGCCGCCGCATCGGCCGCACGAACAGGAAGTGCAGCGCGAGATAGACCAGCGCCGAGGTCAGCACCGCGATCACCAGCGAGACCAGCAACTGATTGCGGGAAAACCGGTACATGGCCAGGCGCAACGGCGCCTCGTCGATCACCGCCTCGATGAATTGCGCGCCGCCAGGCGCCGGACCGACAATCCGTATGGTCTGGTTGCCGCTTTCAAGCATGGTCTCAAACGAATCGACGATGGCCGACCACACCGTCATCGTCCGCAGGTCGACGTCGTGATCGATCGCCGAGGGCAAATCGGCGCTGGCCAACAACCGGCGCTGCTGCCCCATCTTGATGGCAACCGCGCGCGCCCCGATGCTGCTGAGGATTTGCCGCGCCAGCGAATCCGGAACCATGCCGGAGGGGGCCGCATCCAGCACCAGCGCCGCGGTGTTCGCCGCCGCCAGCCGGTCGTTGAGCCGATTCATCCGGAAATTCGCGATCGCGGGCACATAGATCAGAATTTCCGCGATCATGACCAGCGGAATGGTGAGCAGCAGCAGCTTGCCGGACAGGCCGAGCCGGCGCGGCGGCTGTGGCCGCGGCGCTCCGGTTGTCGGCTGGTCCTCTGTCACTGACACGATATCTGCCTTCTGATGACGCGCCGAGTTCACGATGCGTTTTGCGCGGGAACCGGTCAAATTACGGTTCGATAATGTTCAGGGTTTCCGATTACCGCATGCCACCCGATTCCCGAACTTACCCGAATTCGGCCTGAACGCTGTCCGAAATTGCGCCCGGATCGGCATCGGGCTTGCGGGATCTCGAGGCACTACCCTCGCACGTAGCAACCGCGAACATTGATATATTCGCTCGAATTGTGCCGTTTCGAGGGGCCCGGACTGGGGCCTCTCGCGACATTGACGAAAACGGGTCGCTCCCGTATAAGCCGCGCCAACTGTCCGCGATGACCCGGTCCGACCGGGACGGCTCATTTTGGGCCGGAAACGGCCCGCTTCGGGCCAGCCAACATTACCGGACTTATCACATTCCTCGGCAAATTGCCCGGTCAGCGGAGAACGACCCGTGAAGCGGACTTATCAACCCAGTAAACTGGTGCGCAAGCGCCGTCACGGCTTCCGCGCCCGTCTGGCGACAACCGGTGGCCGCAAGGTTCTTGCCGCACGCCGCGCACGCGGCCGCAAGCGCTTGAGCGCCTGAGCCGGGCCTCCCGGAGATTTCATCATGGATCGGTTAAGGCAGCGGGCGGACTTCCTCGCCGTTGCCAATGGCGCGCGGATCAACGCTGCCGCCTTCGTGCTGCAAAGCCGCCGCCGCGACGATGGCGGCCCGATCCGGGTGGGCTTCACCGTCACCAAGAAGAACGGCACCGCCACCGAACGCAATCGGATCCGGCGGCGGCTTCGCGAATTGGTGAAGCGCCTGGATGTCATATCAATGCGACCGCACAGTGATTATGTGCTAGTCGGCCGTCGTGCGGCACTGAACCGCGACTTTTCGATCATGCTCGACGATCTCCGCTCGGCACTTCATCGCCTCGACCGGCAGGCGCCGATACCGTCTAAAGCGTTGTCGAGCGAAGTGGACACCGGTTCGCGTCAACATAACGCATCGAAGACAGACCTTAGCGCCAGCCGCAAACCGAACTGAATGACGAGACCTGAACGATGACCGACAATCGCAACACCATCCTCGCCGTCATTTTGTCCGGCCTCGTGCTGCTCGGCTGGCAATATTTCTTCAACATTCCGCAGATGGAAAAGCAGCGCGCGGCGCAGCAGGCCCAGAGCGAGTTGGTGAAGCCGACGCCGCAGGCCGATAGCGCGGCCACGCCACAGGCCGGCGCGGCGCCGCCGCCATCGGCCAACGCGCCCGCGGTAAATCAGCCTGACTCCGCGGCCCCCGCGATCGACCGCGACACCGCCATCGCCTCAGCGCCGCGCATCAAGATCGATACCGCGCGCGTCAGCGGCAGCATCTCGCTGAAGGGCGCGCGGATCGACGATCTGTCGCTGGTGCAATTCCGCGACACCGTGGATCCACTTTCACCCGCCATCGTATTGTTCTCGCCCTCGGGCACCGCAAGCCCTTATTACGCGGAATTCGGATGGGTCGCGGCCAGCGGTTCAGCGGTGAAGATCCCCGACCAGACCACCGTATGGCAGCAGGAAGGCTCGGGCATCCTGACGTCGACCAGCCCGGTGAAGCTGAAATATGACAATGGCGACGGCCTCACCTTCCACCGCACCATTTCGATCGACGACCGTTACCTCTTCACTGTCAAGGATGAGGTTACCAATGTCGGAAATGCGCCGGTCACGCTTTATCCGTTCGCCCTGATCTCGCGCCATGGCACGCCGAAAGTCTCGGGCTACTACATCCTGCATGAAGGTTTGATCGGTTATCTCGGCGATCAGGGCCTGCAGGAATACTCCTACAAGAAAATCGACGACGCCAAGGCGATCAACTTCAAGGTCACCGACGGCTGGCTCGGCATCACCGACAAATACTGGGCCTCGGCGCTGCTGCCGGACACCAGCGCGCCGCTGCAGGCGCGGTTCTCGTCCAACCTTGTCGGCACCGTCAGAAAGTATCAGACCGACTATTTGCAGGACCCGCAAACCATCGCGATTGGCGGCACCGGCAGTGCCAACGCGCGGCTGTTCGCCGGCGCCAAGGAAGCCAGCGTCGTCGGCATCAATTTTCCTGTCGGCGGCTTTGGCGGCTACAACAGGGAACTCGGGCTCAATCACTTCGATCTTCTGATCGACTGGGGCTGGTTCTACTTCATCACCAAGCCGATGTTCCTGGCGCTGGACTTCTTCTATCATCTGGTCGGCAATTTCGGCGTCGCCATTCTGCTGGTGACCGTGCTGGTGAAGCTGTTGTTCTTCCCGCTTGCCAACAAATCCTACGCGTCGATGGCGAAGATGAAATCGGTGCAGCCGCAACTGGCCGCGCTGAAGGAGCGCTATCCCGACGACAAGATGAAGCAGCAGCAGGAGATGATGGAAATCTACAAGAAGGAGAAGATCAACCCGATCGCCGGTTGTCTTCCGGTCGCCTTGCAGATTCCGGTGTTCTTCTCGCTTTACAAGGTGCTGTTCGTCACCATCGAAATGCGGCACGCGCCGTTCTTCGGCTGGATCAAGGATCTGTCGTCGCCCGATCCAACCAATCTGTTCACGCTGTTCGGCCTGCTCCACTTCGATCCGACCCAGCTGCCGCTGTTCGGGCACTACCTCGCGCTCGGCGTATGGCCGATCATCATGGGCATCACGATGTGGTTCCAGATGAAGCTCAATCCGACGCCGCCGGATCCGACCCAGCAGATGATCTTCGCCTGGATGCCGCTGATCTTTACCTTCATGCTGGCAGGCTTCCCCGCGGGTCTGGTGATCTACTGGGCCTGGAACAATACGCTGTCGGTACTGCAGCAGAGCTTCATCATGCGCCGCAACGGCGTGAAGGTTGAACTGCTCGACAATCTCAAGGCCACCTTCGCGTCGAAGAAGGCCGAGTCGAAAACCTGACGCATCCTCATCCTGAGGAGCGCGCCCTTGCGCGCGTCTCGAAGGATGGGCAGCGAATGCAATTGGACTCTATGGTTCGAGACGGCGCTGAAGAAGCGCCTCCTCACCATGAGGAACCGCAACCGAAAGCCTTCGCATGACCGCCGATACCGATGCGAAGCTGACCGAGCAGGGCCGCAAGCTGTTTGCCGGCGACTGGCAGTTCTTCTGGGCCTCGCCCTCGATCGAGACGTTGCCGCCGATGGCAGGCATGGAGGTCGCCTTCGCCGGCCGCTCCAATGTCGGCAAATCGAGCCTGATCAACGCATTGACCGGCCGCAGCGCGCTGGCGCGGACCTCTCATACGCCGGGCCGCACCCAGGAATTGATTTTCTTCGAGGGTCCCGACCATGCCGGCTTCCGGCTGGTCGACATGCCCGGCTACGGTTACGCATCCGCGCCAAAAGCCAAAGTCGCGTCCTGGACCGCGCTGATCCACAGGTTCCTGCAAGGCCGCAGCAGTCTGGCGCGGGTCTACGTGCTGATCGATGCGAGGCATGGCTTCAAAGAGGTCGATCTCGACGTCCTCAAGACGCTCGACAAATCAGCCGTGAGCTATCAGGTCGTCCTCACCAAGTCAGATCAGGTGAAGCCTGCCGAACTTGAACAGCGCACCGCCGCCACCGTGGCCGCGCTTGCCAAACATCCCGCCGCCTTCCCGGACGTTTTGGTAACGTCATCGCGCACCGGCGCCGGGATGCCGGAATTGCGTGCCGCCATGGTGCGTCTGCTCGGCGAGCGCAGCTGATGAGGCTTCGCCTGTTTCGCATTCTCATCATATTGGCCGGCGTCATGGGCGCCGATGGCGTCATTCTGGCGGCGATGGCCGCGCATCAAGCCGACGCCACACGGCTGGGCGCGGCTTCATCGATGCTGCTGTTTCATGCGACCGCCGTGCTTGCCGTGGTAGCGCTGGTCGAACGCGGCGTGATTCATTTCGGGATCGGGATCGCGGCAGCATTGGGCTTCGTCGCAGCCGCCGGGCTGTTCGCCGGCGATCTGACCTTGCGGCAATATGCCGGCCATATCCTGTTCCCGCTGGCAGCGCCGACCGGGGGAACGCTCCTGATCGCGAGCTGGCTCGTGCTCGCGGTGGCGGCCGCATGGCCGCGGCGCGGCTCCTGAGAGCGAGTGGACACGCTTTGCGCCATGCCCCCTAATCAGATAGAAACCGCCCACCCTTGCGATAACGAGACCGCTTCATGACCGACGCGCCATATATCAGTCCGCTCGATCAGGCCCGCATCCTGTCCGAGGCGCTGCCGCACATGCAGCAGTATGACGAGGAGACCATCGTCATCAAATATGGCGGCCATGCCATGGGCGCCGAAGACGTCGCCAAGGCGTTCGCCCGCGACATCGTCCTGCTGGAACAGACCGCCATCAATCCGGTGGTGGTCCATGGTGGCGGCCCGCAGATCGCCCAGATGTTGCAGCGACTCGGCATCAAATCCGAATTCGCCGCCGGCCTGCGCATCACCGATGCCGCGACCATCGAGATCGTGGAGATGGTGCTGGCGGGTTCGATCAACAAAACGCTGGTCGGCTACATGAACGAAGCCGGCGGCAAGGCCGTCGGCCTGTGCGGCAAGGACGGCAACATGGTGACGGCGTCGAAAGTGACGCGCACCATGGTCGATCCGGATTCAAACATCGAAAAGGTGGTCGATCTCGGTTTCGTCGGCGAGCCGGAAAAAGTCGACCTGACGCTGTTGAATCAGTTGATCGGCCATAATTTGATCCCGGTGCTGGCGCCGCTGGCGACCTCGCGCACCGGGCAGACATTCAACGTCAACGCCGATACCTTTGCCGGCGCGGTAGCGGGGGCGCTCAAGGCCAAGCGTCTGTTGCTGCTGACCGACGTTCCCGGCGTGCTCGACAAGTCGAAGAAGCTCATTCCGGAACTGTCGGTAAAGGATGCGCGCAAGCTGATAGCCGATGGCACCATTTCCGGCGGCATGATTCCGAAGGTCGAAACCTGCATCTACTCGCTTGAACAGGGTGTCGAGGGCGTCGTCATCATCGACGGCAAGACGCCGCACGCGGTTCTGCTTGAACTTTTCACCAATCAAGGCACCGGCACGCTGATCCACAAGTGATGACCCATGCGGCGACGCACATGAGAAACGTCATGGCCGGATTCATTCCGGCCATTTATGTCTCATTGCTGCCGCTGCTCGGGAGCGCCGCACCGGCCCACGCAGACCTCAGACTATGTAATCGCATGAGCTATGTGGTCGAGGCCGCCATCGGCATCGACGATAAAACCGCCACCGCGACCCGGGGATGGTTTCGTATCGATCCGGCGGGGTGCCGGGTGGTCTTGCAGGGCAACCTGACCGCCGACCGTATCCTGCTTAACGCCCGTGCGCTCGCCGTCTACGGCTCATCGCCGATCCCGCAGAACGGCGGCGACACCCTTTGCATCGCGCCCGACAATTTTGTGATCGCTGCCGCGCGGCAGTGCCGCAGCGGCCAAACCCCGGCGCCCTTTACCCAGATCGCCCCGACCGCCACCGATGACGGCAATCTGGTGGCCTATCTAGCCGAAGACAGCGAATATGACGACGAACAGGCGAGGCTTGCCGGCATTCAGCGGCTGCTGGTGATCGCGGGCTATGACGCCGCGCCGATCGACGGCGTCGATGGTCCGAAAACCCAAACCGCTTTGGCCGCGTTCCTCAGGAGTCGCGGGCTGTCACCCGATATTGTGCAGGCTCCGAATTTTTTCGCGGCCATGATCGACGCGGTGCAAGCGCCGTCCTCCAATGGCCTGACCTGGTGCAACGACACACCGCACAAGATCATGGCCGCCGTCGGTACCGACGACGGCAAGACCGTGATCAGCCGCGGCTGGTATCGCATCGAGCCCGGCAAATGCCTTCATCCCGATGTCACCGGCCAGCCCAAGCAGATTTTCAGTTTCGCCGAGGCGGTCGATGCCGACAACCGCGCCATCAAGTTCAGGGACAAGCCGCTGAACTGGGGCGGCGCCACCCCGCTTTGCACCCGCGAAAGCAAGTTCGAGATCAATGAACAGGGCGACTGCGGCACCCGCGGCCTCGCCGTGACCGGCTTTACCGCTGTCGACATGAGCAGCGGCGGCAAGACGCTGCGCTTTGCGATGCCGTGATGAGTTGCGAATTCTTGCGGGCTGCATTTTCTGCGTCATCATCCGCGAAGGCGGATGATCCGGTATTTCGCGCCGCTAAAGAATTTACCCGACCTCGCGGCTTACTGGATGCCCGCTGGAGCCAGTCATCGGGCTCGCCGGAGGCGACACCCGATGGCGGGCATGACGGTTGGATAGATCGATGACGATGAAAAAAACTTCCCGTCCCTTCACTCACATCGACACCTGGGTGTTCGATCTCGACAACACGCTGTATCCGCATCACGTCAATCTGTGGCAACAGGTCGATGCCCGGATCGGTGATTTCGTCAGCGCTTATCTCAAGGTTCCCGCTGACGAGGCGAGACGGATCCAGAAGGACTATTACCTTCGCTATGGCACCACCATGCGCGGCATGATGACCGAGCACGGCGTGCATGCCGACGACTATCTCGCCTATGTGCACCAGATCGATCATTCGCCGCTGCAGCCAAACCCCGCGATGGGCGCCGCCATCGCAAAACTCCCCGGACGCAAGCTGATACTCACCAACGGTTCGACCGATCATGCCGACAAGGTCTTGCAGCGGCTCGGCATCGGTCCGCATTTCGAGGCGGTGTTCGACATCATCGCCGCCGAACTCGAACCAAAGCCCGCGCCGCAGACCTATCAGAAATTCCTCGGGCTGCACCGGGTCAATCCCGAGCGATCAGCGATGTTCGAGGATCTGGCGCGCAATCTCGTGGTACCGCACCAGCTCGGCATGACCACGGTGCTGGTGGTGCCCGACGGCAGCGAGGAAGTCGTGCGCGAGGACTGGGAGTTGGAGGGCCGCGACGCCGCCCATGTCGATCACGTCACCGACGACCTGACGGGATTTCTGGAGGGGCTGGTCTAAGGTGCGACCGTGTCGGCAATTCCAGCCGTCGTGTCCAGCCACCGGGTCTCGCTTCCGGCGAGCCCGACGGCGGGTGACGACAATTGGGGGTCTGAGCCTTGACACCCCCGCTTCAAATCCCGACAAAAGCGCCACCCGAACTCTTCAAGGAAATCTCGATGTCTCTGGCTTCCCTCGAATCCACCGTCAACACCGCGTTCGATGCTCGCGATGGCATTTCCACCGCAACCAAGGGCGAGGTCCGTGAGGCGGTCGATCATGCGCTGGAGCTGCTCGACAAGGGCGAGGCCCGCGTGGCCGAGCGCGAAGCCAGCGGCAAGTGGAAGGTCAATCAATGGCTGAAGAAGGCGGTATTGCTGTCGTTTCGCCTCAACGATATGAGCTCGATTTCCGGCGGCCCCGGCAAGGCGTCGTGGTGGGACAAGGTGCCGTCAAAGTTCGACGGCTGGGGCGAGAACCGGTTTCGCGACGCCGGTTTTCGCGCTGTGCCCGGCGCCATCGTTCGCCGCTCGGCCTTCATCGCCAGGAACGTCGTGCTGATGCCGTCCTTCGTCAATCTCGGCGCCTATGTCGATGAAAGCACCATGATCGACACCTGGTCGACGGTCGGCTCTTGCGCCCAGATCGGCAAGCGCGTGCACATTTCCGGCGGCGTCGGCATCGGCGGCGTGCTCGAGCCGCTGCAGGCCGAACCCGTCATCGTCGAGGACGATTGCTTCATCGGTGCGCGTTCGGAAGTCGCCGAAGGCGTGATCGTGCGCAAGGGCGCGGTGCTGGCGATGGGCGTGTTCCTCGGCGCCTCCACCAAGATCGTTGACCGCGACACCGGCGAAACCTTCATTGGCGAAGTCCCGGAATATGCCGTGGTGGTGCCGGGCGTGCTGCCGGCGCGGCCACTCAAGAACGGTCAGCCCGGTCCCTCCACCGCCTGTGCGGTGATCGTCAAGCGCGTCGATGCGCGCACCCGCGCCAAGACCAGCATCAACGAGCTGCTGCGGGATTAGAGCGTTTTCCAGCGAAAGCCTGCCCCGGACTTGATCCGGGCGGATACCGGTTCGCGCTTGGAAAACGCGTCAAACAGGGAATTAGAGCCTGCGTTCCGATTACATCGGGACGCAGGCTCTAGAATTGAACCTAAACCGGTCGGTGACGACCAATCTACCGGCCCGGATCCGCTGGCGTCAGCTACGCCGGACACGCCTACTGCGGCTCGCTGGGACCAGCAAAGCCAGCTGGAATTTGTTCCGCACAGTGCTAGCCCATCGCCGTCGCCGCATGTTAAGCGAGGGCATGACTGAAGCCCTCTCTGCTCTTTCCATCGCTCGTGACCTGCTGCGCTGCCCATCGGTGACCCCGGCGGATGCCGGCGCGCTCGCGGTGCTTGAGAATCTCCTGAAAGGCGCCGGCTTCGACGTCCACCGCGTCACCTTCAGCGAGCCTGACGCCGTCGACATCGACAATCTCTATGCCCGCATCGGCGACGGCGCGCCGCACATCACTTTTGCCGGACATACCGACGTGGTGCCGGCCGGCGACGAGTTCGCATGGACCCATGGCGCGTTCGCGGGCGACGTCAAGGACGGCTTCTTGTACGGACGCGGCGCTGTCGACATGAAAGGCGGGATTGCCTGCAGCGTGGCGGCCGTATTGGAATATCTCGCTGACAATGGTGGCAAACCAAAAGGCTCGATCTCATTCCTGATCACCGGTGACGAGGAAGACATCGCCGTCAACGGCACGATCAAGCTGCTGCAATGGGTCGCGGCGCGCGGCGAAAAATTCGACCATTGCGTGCTCGGCGAACCCAGTAATATCGAGGAGCTCGGCGATTGCATCAAGATCGGCCGCCGCGGCTCGTTGTCGGGCACGCTTTATGTCGATGGCATTCAGGGCCACGTCGCTTATCCGCATCGCGCGGCGAATCCGGTGCCGGATATCGCCGGTCTGATCGTCGCGCTCAGCAACGAGCCGCTCGATCACGGCAGCGCTCAGTTCCAGGCATCGAATCTCGAATTCACCTCGGTCGATGTCGGCAACAAAGCCGGCAATGTGATCCCGGCGCAGGCGCGGGCGAAATTCAACATTCGCTTCAACGATCACCATACCCAGGAAACGCTGCAGACACTGGTCGAGCAACGCATGGCGAAAGCGGCTGGCAACCGGGTGCGGGCGCGGATCGTGTGGGAGCCCTCTAACGCCAGCGTGTTCGTCACCAAACCCGGCGCCTTCACCGATCTGGCGGTCGCGGCGATCGAACAGATCACCAGCCGCAAACCCGAATTGAGCACCAGCGGCGGCACGTCGGATGCTCGCTTTATCGCGAGCTATTGTCCGGTGATCGAGTTCGGTCTGGTCGGCCAGACCATGCACGCGATCGACGAGCGCACGCCGGTTTCCGATCTGGAAAAGCTGACCAAAATCTATCGCGGCGTGCTCGATCGCTATTTCGTCTGACCCTTTTCCACCCAAGGCGGAGCTGCGTTCGTACCATTCAATAATCGACCCGCACCAGATACAGCCCATCGGGCGGCGCGACCGGACCGCAGGCGGCGCGGCTGCGCGCGGTCAATGCCGACGCGAGATCGTCGGCGCTCCAGCGGCCCTCGCCGACCCAAACCAATGAGCCGACCATCGAGCGGACCTGGCTGTGCAGGAATGAGCGCGCCGACGTAACGATATTGATGGCGTCGCCGTCCCTGACGACGTCGAGCTGGTCGAGGGTCTTTTCCGGCGACTTCGCCTGGCATTCGGTGTCGCGAAACGTCGTGAAATCGTGCTTGCCTATCAACCGTTGCGCGGCGTCATGCATGGCGTCGGTATCTAGCGGTCTCGGCAGCCGCCAGACATGGCCAATGTCGAGCGCCAGGTTGGCCCGGCGATTGGAGATACGATAAAGGTAATGCCGTTTCTTGGCGGAGAACCGCGCCTCGAATGTATCGGGCACAATTTCCGCCGACAACACCCCGATCGGATGCGGCCGCAGATGCGCATTCAAGCCGTCCCGAAATCGTCCAGGCACAAAATGTTTCGCAACATCGCAATGCGCGACCTGCGCCAGCGCATGCACCCCGGCATCGGTGCGGCCCGCACCATGGACGCGAACCTGCTCGCCGCAGATCGCCTTGACCGCGGTTTCCAGCGCGCCTTGCACGGATGCACCGTTGTCCTGAAGCTGCCAGCCGCAGAACGGCGCGCCGTCATATTCGATGATGAGTTTGTAGCGGGGCATCAGCCTAGCCGCAGCGGAGGTTTCAGCGGCGTTCCAAGCAAAAAATCCTTCGCCTTCATCGGCGCCTTGCCGGCGCGTTGCAGCTCGATAATCCGGATCGCGCCTTGCTTGCAGGCGACCGCCAGACGATCGTCGAGCAGGTCACCAGCCGCGCCTGAACCAGAGGTAATCTCACAGCGCAGAATTTTTACCCGCGCGGGCTCGCCTTCGCTGAGTATCTCGCACCACGCGCCGGGAAATGGCGACAGACCGTGAATATGGCGCAACACGTCCTGCGCGGGTCTATCCCAATCGATTCGCGCCTCGACCTTGTCGATCTTGGCGGCGTAGGTCACGCCCTCGTCACTCTGTCGGGTGAGCTGCAGCTTGCCGCGTTCCAGCGCGCCGATCGCGCGCACCATCAGATCGGCCCCGAGTGGCGCCAGTGCGTCGTGCAAATCGGCCGCGGTCATCGCGTCGGTAATCGGCAGGCGTTCGGCCATCGCCACATCGCCGGTATCGAGGCCAGTATCCATTTTCATCACCATCACGCCGCTCTCGGCATCGCCCGCCATAATCGCACGGTTGATGGGAGCAGCACCGCGCCAGCGCGGCAATAGCGACCCGTGCAGATTGAAGCAGCCGAGCTTTGGAGCATCGAGAACGGCCCGCGGCAGGATCATGCCATAGGCGACGACCACCGCCGCATCGGCCTGGTGCGAGCGAAATTCTTCGAGAGCTTCCGGCGTCTTCAGAGTGGAGGGCGTGAATACCGGAATGCCGAGCCGCCGCGCCTCCTGCTCCACCGGCGTCGGCTGCAGCTTCATCCCCCGCCCGGCCGGCTTTGCCGCGCGGGTATAGACCGCCGCGACCTCATGGCCATGGCCCACAAGTTCCAGCAGCGTCGGCACCGCGAAATCGGGCGTGCCCATGAAAATCAAGCGGAGCGACATGTTTGTAATCCGGTGCGTTCCCTTCCCCCTTGTGGGGGAGGGCTAGGGAGGGGGCGAAACACTTGCACTGCGCTTGCGGTACCCCCTATCCACCTCTCCCCCGCAAAGGGGGAGAGAGCAGACCGAGCGAGAGGTTACACCCCGTTCATCTACTCCGCGCGCTTGGCCGCCTTGGTGAATTTCTTCAGCACGCGATCGCGTTTGAGCTTCGACAAATAGTCCACGAACAACACGCCGTTGAGATGGTCGATTTCATGCTGGATGCAGGTGGCGAACAGGCCGTCGGCGTCTTCCTCATGCACCTTGCCGTCGAGATCGGTGAAACGCACGCGCACCTGCGCGGGCCGCTCCACTTCCTCGTAATATTCGGGGATCGACAGGCAGCCTTCCTCGTAAATCGACAATTCTTCCGACGAGGAGATAATTTCCGGATTGATGAAGACGCGAGGTCGCGGCTGGCTCTCGCCGTCTTCGTCTCGCTTGGCGAGATCCATCGTAATCAGCCGCACCGGCTGCGCGACCTGGATCGCCGCGAGCCCGATCCCGGGCGCGTCGTACATGGTTTCGAACATGTCGTCGGCAAGTCTGCGCACCTCCGCCGTGACTTTCTCAACGGGTTTGGAGACCAGCCGCAACTGCTTGTCCGGCAGGACGATGATTTCTCTGATGGCCATGGCGGGCGATTTAAGCTGCTGATTTGCCGGGGTCAATGCGCCGCCGGCGTCATCCCCACCCCCCGGGCCATGAATTATGGCGCCATCAGCCACGCGAAAATTAAGCCTCTATTTACCATAAATGTTCCCTCTTCGTTCGCGTTGGCCGGCGAATTGGCTACAACGGGCGACATGAACGAGATCCTTTTTGTGATCGGTGACCTGCCGGTCCGCACCGGTGTTGCGCTGATCGGCTTTGCCGGGCTGGCGCTGCTGCTGCTGTTGAGCATTGCCATCGTCGTCGCCCGATCCGGCCGCCGCGGCGCGGAGCTGGCGATGGAGCAAGCGATTCGCGCCGACGAGCTCGAAGAGCGCCTGAGCGACATGCTCCGCGCCCAAAGCGAAGCCACCGGCCGCGTCGATGCGATGGGACAGGCGCTCGCCGGCCGTCAGGCCGATATGGCGCGCGCCGTCAATGAGCGACTGGATTCGGTAACCCATCGCGTCGGCCAGTCGATGGAGCAGACGACGCGCAACACCATGGATTCGCTGCGGGCGTTGCACGAGCGGCTCGGCATCATCGACAATGCGCACAAAAATCTTACCGATCTGACATCGCAGGTGACGACGCTGCGCGATGTGCTCGCCAACAAGCAATCGCGTGGCGCGTTCGGCCAGGCGCGGATGGAAGCGATCGTCCAGGACGGCATGCCGAAAGGTTCTTACGAATTCCAGTTCACGCTCTCCACCGGCAAACGGCCGGATTGTGTGGTGTTTCTCCCCGACCAGCGGCCGCTTTGCATCGACGCGAAATTCCCGCTGGAGGCCATGACCGCGCTCCATGACGCGCGCACCGACGAGCAAAAGAAACTCGCTGCGCAGCGCCTGCGCGCCGATGTCATGAAACATGTCAACGACATCGCCGAAAAATACCTGATCGCCGGCGAGACCCAGGATACCGCGCTGATGTTCGTGCCGTCCGAATCGGTTTACGCCGAAATTCACGACGGTTTTGACGACGTGATCCAGAAAGCCTATCGCGCCCGAGTGGTGCTGGTGTCGCCGTCGCTATTGATGCTGGCAATCCAGGTGATGCAGCAAATCCTTAAAGACGCCCGGATGCGCGACGCCGCCGACCAGATCCGCACCGAAGTGCTCAGCCTCGGCGACGACCTGGGACGGCTGCGCGAGCGCGTCTTGAAGCTCCAGAAGCATTTCAGCGACGCCAACGAGGATGTCCGGCAGATATTGATTTCCGCCGACAAGATCGAAAAGCGCGCGGGCCGGATCGAGGAGCTGGATTTCAGCAAAACCGAGCCTCCCGCTGAGCCCCCGCGCCTCGTCAAATCAGGCGCGCCCGAGCTGTTCCCGGTTCCGCGCAAATTGCAGGCCGGGGAGTAGGGTTGCGCGACGAAGTGCAGTATTCTGAACCTTCTTCGCCGGCTTGACCGGGGCGGCCCAGAGGTGCGCGATGGGCGCACGCAGCTTTTACGTCTACATTCTGGCCAGTCGCATCGGGGGCACGCTTTACGTCGGCGTGACCAGCAATACGACGACTTTCTTTCTGAACTCAGACTTCAGGGAATACTGGATCATCCGCCTTCGCGGACGATGACGCCTGAACAATCGTCAAGCCGACCGATGAGGTATCATTTGTTGCCACCGAATCTGCTAGCACTGCGGCATGACCAATACGCCTGATAGCCTGCCCGAACCATCGATGGTGCCGAAGCCCGGCGCGCCGAAACCCCGCGCCAGCTTCCGCGAGAGCCTTGCGGTGTATTTGCAACGGCGGGTGTTGATCGTTTTGCTGCTTGGCTTTTCATCGGGCCTGCCGCTGGCGCTATCGGGATCGACGCTGTTGGTTTGGATGCGTAAATCCGGGGTCGATCTCGGCACCATCGGCCTGTTCGCGCTGGTCGGTACGCCCTATACGCTGAAATTTCTCTGGGCACCGCTGGTCGATGCGCTGCATGTGCCCTTCTTCACCCGTCGCTTCGGCCGCCGGCGTGGCTGGCTGCTGTTCTCGCAACTGCTGCTGATGGTTTCGATTTTGCTGCTGGCGCTGACCGATCCGGCGCGCTCGCCGCTATACGTGGCCCTGGGCGCGCTGCTGGTCGCGGCGATGTCGTCAACGCAGGACATCGTGGTCGATGCGTTTCGCGTCGAAAGCCTGCCCGAGAGCGAGCAGGCCGCCGGCATGGCGTCCTATGTCGCGGCTTACCGCATCGGTGCGCTGGTCTCGACCGCGGGCGCATTGTTCCTGGTGAGTGCGTTCGAAGGCACCGGCATCGCACGCAGTTCAGCGTGGATGTGGGGTTATGTTGCGATGGCAGCGCTGGTGCTGATCGGCGTGGTCACGGCGCTTGTCGCCACCGAACCCGAACAATCGGCGCGCGCCGAGGCCGCAACTGGCACCGAGACCACATTCGCCCGGGTCATGCATGCCGCGATCGGTGCGTTCTCGGAATTTCTCGTTCGCAAGGACGCTCTGGCGGCACTCGCCTTCGTCGTGCTGTTCAAATTCACCGACGCGTTTTCCGGCAGCATGACCGCGCCGTTCGTGATCGACCTCGGCTTCACCCGCAATGACTACGCCGCTATCGTCAAGGGAGTCGGCCTGGCCGCCACCTTGATCGGTGGCTTCGCCGGCGGGTTCGTGGCACGGCGCTATTCACTCGCCGCCAGCCTGTGGATCGGCGGGGTACTGCAGGCCGTGGCCAATCTGTCGTTCTCGTGGCTGGCGCTGGCCGGCGTCAATCAATGGGCGTTGGCGTTCGCGATCACCGCGGAGAATTTCACCAGCGCCATCGGCACCGTGATCTTCGTCGCCTATCTTTCGGCGCTCTGCAGAAATCCGTTGCATACCGCCACCCAATACGCATTGCTCACAGCGCTTGCCGCGGTTGGACGCACTTATTTGTCATCAGGCGCGGGGTACGTGGCCAAGGCAACCGGATGGCCGTTGTTTTTTGCGATCTGCGTCCTGGTCGCGATTCCGAGCCTGATCCTGCTGGCGTGGCTGCAACGACGCGGGCATTTTTCGGCGCTCGGGACCGTGCGGGTTTAAAGCTCTCGCCAATCATCTCCCGGTGCGCGGCACGAACTCAATGCTTGGTCACCACGCTCCACTTGGTGACAATGGCGTCGCTCATCTGCCCGGCCTCCTGGGAACAGGCAACCTCATCGACCTTTACCGAGACTTCCTTGCCGACGAAGTTCTTCAGTTGCGCCGCCTGCGCCTCACTGTCGGTGACGATCTGAAAGGTTTCCGGGCCGGTTTCCAGACCGCATAGTCCGGTCGGGCCTGGCAGCCGGCGGGGCTCACTGGTGAGCTGATAGGTCGCGACGTGTTTGCCCTTTTTGCCGCCGCGCGTACGCAAGGCATTTAGCTCCCCCGACAGCACGTCGCCGGCATTGATCAATTTGGCGGCCTTCGGCGCGGGGTCGGCCTCTTGCGCGAACGCTCCTGGTGCTGCGACCATCGCCGCAACAACCGTCACCCAAGCCAAGCGTTTGCCAAATCGTCGTCTCGTCATGTCGATGATTTCCGTTGGTGGTGGTTAGAACAGGGTCCGCTGCCGCATGGCTGCGGACAACGTGCCTTCGTCGAGATAGTCCAGTTCGCCGCCGACCGGTACGCCGTGGGCGAGCCGCGTCACCTTCACCCCCGCTTCCTGCAGCAAGTCGGTGATATAATGCGCGGTGGTCTGGCCGTCGACGGTTGCATTCAAGGCAAGAATAATTTCCGTCACGCGCGAATCATGTGCGCGCGCGATCAGCGCGTCGATGGTGAGATCTTGCGGGCCGACCCCGTCGAGCGGTGAAAGCGTCGCGCCGAGCACGTGGTAATATCCGTTGATGGCGTTGGCACGCTCAAGCGCCCAGAGGTCGGCGACATCCGCGACCACCACAATGATCGCCGGATCGCGCCGCGGGTCGGTGCATACCGTGCACGGATTCTGGGTGTCGATATTGCCGCAGGTCTTGCAGACCTGAATCTTGTCGATCGCCACCTGCAATGCGGCGGAGAGCGGCGTCATCAGCGCCTCGCGCTTCTTGATCAGATGCAGCGCCGCACGCCGCGCCGAGCGCGGGCCGAGCCCCGGTAGCCGCGCCAGCAGCTGGATCAGGCGTTCGATTTCAGGACCGGCAACCGCAGCAGCCATGTCAGGTGAGGCCCAGCCCCGGCGGCAAACCCAATCCGCCGGTTAGCGCCTGCATCTTTTCCTGCATCGCGGCTTCCGCCTTGCGCCGCGCGTCATTATGCGCCGTGACCAGCAAGTCTTCGAGGATTTCGCGCTCCTCGGCCTTGATCAACGAGGGGTCGATCTTCACGGCCTTGACTTCCATCTTCGCGGTCATGCGCACGGCAACGAGACCGCCGCCCGAGATGCCCTCGACCTCAACATGGCCGAGTTCATCCTGCATCGCCTGCATCTTTGATTGCAGCTGCGCTGCCTGCTTCATCATGCCGAGAAAATCAGCCATCAAACATTCCTTGTGTATCGATCGTTATTCGTCGCTGTCGAAACTCTCGGCAGGATCTTCATCGCTAGCATCGGATTCCGGCGGCTCGGGGGCAAGCTTGCGCACCTCCACGACCTTGGCGCCGGGAAATCGCGCCAGCACCTCCTTCACGCGCGGATCGGATTCGGCGGCGCGTTCGCGTTCGTTTTTCTGCGCTTCGCTTTGCGAACGCAGCGTCGGCTGGGCCGGTTCGTTCGACACGATCACGGTCCAGCGCCGTCCAGTCCATTGTTCGAGCTTACGCGACAGGTCGTTGATCAGCGTCCGCGCGGCGCTGCGCTCCAGCGTCAGCTCAAGCCGCCCGTCTTCGATTCGGACCAGACGGACGTCGGCTTCGAGCGCGGACTTGGTCAAGAGGTCGCGCTTTTCGGCGGCCAGCGCCACCAGTTCCGGAAAGCTCCCAATCCGAAGCGCCGCCGGAGCTGCCTGCGCGCCGGACGTCGGCGCAATCATCTGCGGGCGCGCCGACGGCTCTGCGCTGGCCCGGATCGCGGAGGCCGCGCGTACGGGCGAGGACTGCGTCGAAGAAACGCTCGGCGCCGACGCGCCGCGCGGCGCAGCGCTTCCCGAGATGCCCGCCGATGTTCCGCCATTCTGCTCGAGCATCCTGATGGCCTCGTCCGGTGTCGGCATGTCGGCGACATAGGCGATGCGCACGAGCACCATTTCGGCGGCCACCGCCGGACGCGTGTGGGCCTGCGCTTCGGCAATGCCCTTCAACAGCATCTGAAACATTCGCGACAGCACCCGCATCGAAAGTTTCGACGCGAAGTCGCGGGCGCGAAGCCGTTCGGTTTCTCCGAAGGCGAGATTGTCCGCGGTTGCCGGCACGATCTTGACCCGGGTGACGAAATTGACGAATTCGGCGAGATCGCTCAGCACCACGATCGGATCGGCGCCGGTGTCATACTGCTCGCGGAACTCTCCGAACGCGCTGGCGATGTCGCCGCGAACCAGCGAATCGAACAGATCGATCACCCTGGTGCGATCGGCAAGGCCCAGCATCTGCCGAACGGCGTCGGCACGCACGACGCCAGCCGCATGCGCAATCGCCTGATCGAACAATGACAGCGAATCGCGCACCGAGCCTTCCGCCGCGCGGGCGATAATGCCGAGCGCCTCCGGCTCCGCCTCGACATTCTCTTTGCCGGCAATGTTGGCGAGATGCGCCATCAGCACGTCGGCGTCGACGCGGCGCAGATCGAAGCGCTGGCAGCGTGACAGCACCGTCACCGGCACCTTTCGAATTTCCGTGGTCGCGAACACAAACTTGGCATGCTCCGGCGGCTCCTCCAGCGTCTTCAGGAACGCGTTGAAGGCCGCAGTGGAAAGCATATGCACTTCGTCGATGATATAGACCTTGTAGCGGGAACTGGCCGGCGCATAGCGCACGCTGTCATTGATCTGGCGCACGTCATCGACACCGGTATGGGACGCGGCATCCATTTCCAGCACATCCATATGCCGGCTTTCCATGATCGCCTGGCAATGCACGCCCGGCACCGGCATGTGGATGGTCGGTCCCTTTACCGATCCGTCCGGCAGCTCGTAATTCAATGCCCGTGCAAGAATTCTCGCGGTGGTGGTTTTTCCGACACCCCGCACGCCGGTCAGAATCCACGCTTGCGGTATCCGGCCGGTTTCGAAGGCGTTCGAAACGGTGCGGATCATGGCGTCCTGGCCGATCAGATCCTCGAAACTGGAGGGACGATATTTCCGCGCCAACACACGATAATGTTTGCCGGCCTGCGGCGGACCGCCGAGATCAAAACCGGTTTGATCGGCGTTTTGTTGCGGATCGGTCGGGGGCGTTACGGGAATGCCAGCGTCGGTCATCGATCGATCCGCAATTGATTGTCTCTCGAGGCCGGCTTGCGGAACAAGGAACAAAATCGCACCCAACGACGACTATCGAGGTTGCGCAATTCGCTCAAAAAAACAGGTAGGAGACTGACGAGCGACCCGATCCGGACCTCGTTAGGGCTGCTTCCTTCCGGACCTGACCCGGTTGGCGAGTGGCTCGTCCACCGCCAATCTCCCGGCCCTTATTTGGGGCCAAAAGCCCCGGAAAGCAAGCGCGGCGTCTGCCGTCATACAGCGAACGCGGCTACCATAAAGCCGGGTCGCATAGATCCTTCGCTACGGAATACCGGACCATCCGCTTTCGCGGATGTTGACGCCTTGATATGACACTGGGGGCGGTGTCCACTCGGGCACTTCAGACCGAAGCCATCGACAAAACGGTGGACGCACCTGGAATCCTTATGCCCCCTGAAGCTCCCGCCTGGTCGCTGCATCCACAGCTCAAAAAGGACACTATCGACATCGGTGATCTGCCGCTATGCCGTGTGCTGGTGATCAAGGATGCGCATTACCCCTGGTTGTTGCTGGTGCCCCGCCGGCACGAAGCCGTTGAAATTATCGACCTCGATGAGGTCGAGCAGGCGCAGCTGATGACTGAAATGGCTCGCGTCGCGCGGGCCCTGAAAGAGATTACCAAATGCGACAAATTGAATATCGCCGCCCTCGGCAATCTGGTGCCGCAACTGCACATGCATGTCATCGCGCGGCGCAGTAGCGATGTCGCCTGGCCGCGTCCGGTCTGGGGAGCAATGCCGCCGCTGGCGCATGACGCGGAGGAGGTCCAGAACTTCATCAGCGCGCTGCGCCGTAAAATCTGGCTAGGGTCTTGACTGGGTTGAACTCATGACAGCTTTCAATTCGTTTCCGCTGGGGCAACCGGCCTTCGTCACACATATTCTCGATCGCGCCGCTCATCTGCGCGGCGACGACACGAAATTGATGGCGCTGGAAGGCCAGAGCAATGCGCGCGCCTATGTGGTGTATCGCGATTCGCTGGTGGTGAAGCAGTCCGCGCAAGGCCCCCAGGCGCTGCTGACGATCGATGAAGCGCTGAAATTTGGCGCCAATCCCGGCACGATTTTCCTCGGGCTGCGCGAGGGCGCGGCCATCTTCGGCATGGGCATCTCGGCTGCGGCGGTGGAAAAACTGCTGACCCGCGACGACGTCGCCGTGACCGAACTGCGCGGCATGGCGATGCAGGGCAAGGTGCCGCCTGAACAACTCTCGGCGATCGCGATGGCCAAATCGATGGTGAGCTGGCATCAGCGCCACGGCTACTGCGCCAATTGCGGAACACGCAGCGTGATGAAGGAGGGCGGCTGGAAGCGCGACTGTCCTAACTGCAAGGCCGAGCATTTTCCGCGCACCGACCCCGTCGTAATCATGCTGGTGACCTCCGGCGACAAGTGCCTGCTGGGGCGGCAGAAACAATTTCCTGCCGGGATGTGGTCGTGCCTGGCTGGATTCGTCGAAGCCGCGGAAACCATCGAGGACGCCGTCCGGCGCGAAATCTTCGAGGAATCCGGGATTCGCTGCACCGATGTGAGTTATTACATGACGCAGCCTTGGCCCTATCCGTCTTCGCTGATGATCGGATGCAACGCGCGCGCGACCAACCAGGACATCATCGTCGATCGCTCAGAACTCGAGGATGCGCGCTGGTTCGACCGGGCCGAGGCGACCTTGATGATGAAACGGGAACATCCTGACGGCCTTGCGGGGCCGCATCCATTTGCAATAGCTCATCATTTGCTTGGACGTTGGTTGCAAACCGGCATTGACTCGCGTGCATAGCGGGAACCCGATCATGGCTCGTCGATTAACAGCAGGTATCCGGCTCCGCCAGATGGCAGGGCGAACGTGATGGACGAACCCATGAACTTTCATGCCAACGCGCCGAAAACCCCGCCGCGCATCCTTTGTATCGGCATACCGGTGCGCGACCTCACCTTTCGCATCCAGGAATTGCCGGAGCGCGGCTTCAAGGTGAACGCCAGTCACTTTGACGAAATCAGCGGCGGCAACGCGCTCAATGCGACGATCGGAATCGCGCGCCTCGGCGGCCGTGCCTCGATTTGCGGACCGATGGGCGACGCCCGTGAAACCTCATCCAGGTATATTTTCGACAAACTCGCGCATGAGGGCATCGACACCAAACATCTCGTGCATATGCCCGGTCTGGTGACGCCGATCTCAAACATCATGATCGACCCCAGCGGCGAGCGAACCATCGTGACGTTCCGCGACCCGGAATTGTGGAAGGTCCGCTTGCCCGACGCCGATACACTGCTTGCGGACTGCGACGCCATTCTGACCGAGAACCGTTGCGCGGAGTTCTGCACGGATCTGTGCGTGGAGGCCCGCAGGCGCGGCATTCCCGTCATCGTCGATGTCGACCGCACGATGTCGCTGCGCGAAGGGCTGCTTACGGCATCGTCGCATCTGGTGTTCTCCAGCGAGGCCCTGCAGTCCACCGCAGGCGTCGCCAACGACGCCGACGCATTGCTGAAAATCGCGAAACTGACCCCGTCTTTCCTGGCGGGAACGCAGGGGCCCCAGGGCACGCTCTGGCTCGACGACCGGCAAACCCTGCAACAGACACCTGCCTTCCCGGTGCATACCGTGGATACCCTCGGTGCGGGCGACGTCTTCCATGGCGCATTCGCCCTGGCCATCACCGAGAAGCAGGATTTGCCTCAGGCGCTGCGGTTCGCCTCGGCCGCCGCAGCGCTAAAATGCACCCGCTTTGGCGGCGCTTATGCTGCCCCGCAACGTGCTGAAGTTGAAGCTCTTTTGAGCCAGAGCCAAGGAGCCAGTCCGGCCCGGACCGGTCAATAACGACTTGCAATAGAAGAATTTTCTCTATATGAGCTAGAACGGTCTCGTAAATGGAACAAAGTTCTTCTCATGACCGATCTTGCCGTTCACGCGCTCGAACCCAACCGCCGCCTCGACGCCATCGATCGTAAAATTCTGACGGTCCTGCAGGACGACGCCTCGCTGTCCGTCGCCGAAATCGGCGACCGGGTCGGGTTGTCCTCGACGCCGTGCTGGAAACGAATTCAGCGCCTCGAGGCCGACGGTATTATCTTGCGCCGGGTGGCGCTGGTCGATCAGAACAAGATCGGGCTCGGCATTTCGGTATTCGTATCCGTCGAGAGCGGCGACCATTCCGAGGCCTGGCTCCGGACCTTTGCCAACGCCGTCAGCGCCATGCCCGAGGTAATGGAATTCTACCGGATGGCGGGCGACGTCGACTACATGCTGCGCGTCGTGGTCGCCGACATGCAGAGCTACGACATTTTTTACAAGAAGCTGATCAGCGCGGTGCCTTTGAAGAACGTCACGTCGCGTTTCGCGATGGAGAAGATCAAGTCGGTGACCGCCTTGCCGGTGCCGGCGGCGTGAGGATGATCTCTTAATCCGGACAGAGAGGGCGCTTTCGCGAGGTAAGAGGGCGGCAAATCAGGCAAGCGGCATCCCTCAAATCTTCTGATTGTATTCGCCGACTTCGGGATGGGTGCGCAGGACTGAATCCACCGCCTCGAACATGTCGTGCATCCGCTGTTCGGACACCGGGCTCTCGACCACCACCACCAGCTCCGGCTTGTTGGATGACGCCCGCACCAGACCCCAGCTACCGTCCTCGACCGTGACGCGTACGCCATTGACCGTGACGAGATCGCGTACCGGTTGGCCCGCAACCTTCTCGCCGCTGCTCTGCATCGCCTCGAAATGCTTCACCACCTGATCGACGACGCCATATTTGGTCTCATCGGAGCAATGCGGCGACATGGTCGGCGATGACCAGGTTTTCGGCAATGCGTCTTTCAGGTCTGCCATCGACTTGCCGGGTGCGCGATCGAGCATCTCGCAGATCGCGATCGCCGAGATCAGGCCGTCGTCATAGCCGCGCCCGAACGGCGTGTTGAAGAAAAAATGGCCGGATTTCTCGAAACCCGCCAGCGCGCCCAGTTCGTTGGTGCGGCGTTTCATGTAGGAGTGGCCGGTCTTCCAATAAGTTACCCTCGCGCCCTGCTTCTGCAGCACCGGATCGGTCACAAAAAGTCCGGTCGATTTCACGTCGACAACGAATTGCGCGTTCTTGTGGATCGCCGACATGTCTCGCGCCAGCATCACGCCGACCTTGTCGGCGAAAATCTCTTCGCCGGTATTGTCGACCACGCCGCAGCGGTCGCCGTCGCCGTCGAAGCCGAGGCCGACATCGGCCTTCTGCGCCAGCACCACATCGCGGATGGCGTGCAGCATTTCCATGTCTTCCGGATTGGGATTGTATTTCGGGAAGGTGTAGTCGAGTTCGGTGTCGAGCGGCACCACTTCGCAGCCGATCGCCTCCATCACCTGCGGTGCGAAGGCGCCGGCGGTGCCATTGCCGCAGGCGACCACGACTTTCAGCTTGCGCTTCAGCTTCGGGCGCTTGGTCAAATCGGCAATGTAGCGCGCCGGGAAGTTCTCGTGAAATTGGTAAGAACCGCCCACTTTGTTGTTGAAGTCGGCATTGAGCACGATCTGTTTCAGACGATTCATCTCGTCGGGCCCGAAAGTGAGAGGGCGATTGGCGCCCATCTTGACGCCGGTCCAGCCATTGTCGTTATGCGACGCCGTCACCATCGCAACGCAGGGCACATCGAGGTCGAATTGCGCAAAATACGCCATCGGCGTCATGCACAGGCCGATGTCGTGAACCCGGCAGCCGGAAGCCAGCAGTCCGGAAATCAGCGCGTATTTGATCGAGGCCGAATAGCCGCGGAAATCGTGCCCGGTCACGACTTCCTGTTTGACGCCGAGTTCCGCAATCAGCGCCCCGAGCCCCATGCCCAGCGCCTGGATGCCCATCAGGTTGATTTCCTTGCCGAACAGCCAGCGGGCGTCGTATTCGCGAAACCCGGTCGCCTTCACCATCGGTTCGGATTCATAGGCATAGGTGTTCGGAACCAGAACGGATTTCGGTTTCGGAAACATCTGGACCTCGTGGGGAAAAGCGAAAAGGAGTGTGCTGCAGCCATAGCGAATACGCGGGCGCGGCGGAAGGCGGGATGATCGTTTTGCGGCGATTAATTGCGGCGTATTGGCGAAGCGTCATCCACCCGTCTGCACGGCGGCGCAATAAGCCGCGCTGTTGCGCCCGGTGGGATTTACGGACATACGCTAACGGCCTCAGAACCCGGTAGCAACGAATTGGGACAGTCACCGATGCCGACCCGACTGGTTTGTTAGTAGCGACCCCGGTTGAAGGCGATCCAAGCCTCCTGAGCGTCAGAGAATAATGAGGGCTACTAGGCCCGTGTACTCATAACCCGGCGGCGCAACTCTACGAAGGCCACGTCCGCCTGCTCTATTACCGACCGGGGCTATGCGGCAGCGGGCTATGTCGCGAAGGGACACGGAAATTCGCCGACATTCAGCTTTACTGTGGCGGTCTAGCGGCGCGAACTTTGGAATTTTAGGCTGCACGGACTGGCTTCGCCTTTGTATGTCCGCCTTCGCTTCGTGCAGCGCAGCGGTACGCCGGCTAACAGGTGCATGGCGGACTCTGGCAAGCTGTCCGTCCAGCAGATTGATGAGTTCACGGCCTAGCTTCGGAAGAATGCACTGCAGCCATAGCGAATAGCAGCCGCGGCGGAAGGCGGGACCACCGTTTTGGTGCGATTAATTGCGGCGGATTGGAAGCGAAGAGGCCTATTGCTCCAGAACCATGGTGCCGTTGGCGTATTCGAAGCGCTTCAGCTTCGACAGGAACGACAGCCCGAGCAGGTTCTCCGACAGCGCTTCGTCGGGCAGCACCATGGCATCGACATCGCGCACGATGATTCCTCCCACTTCGACCATGGCAAGGCGCGTGTGCGCCGCCTTGACGGTGCCGTTCGCGGTCGTGACCCTGGCGTTGTAGTCGCGAGGGGTCGGACGTAACCCGAACCGTGCCGCCGAGGCTTCGTTCAGCGCGATCATCGAGGCGCCGGTATCGACCATGAAGCCGATGCGCTGACCCTCGATCCGGCCTTCGGTTTCGAAATGACCGCGGGCGTCGCGGGGGATGCTGATACTGCGGGAACTGGCCTGGGCGACGGTCTCGACCGCGGGGGCGGCTTTATGTGTCACGGTATTGGCGAGTGCGGGCGTCATCTTGTCGGCCATCTGCGCCATCAGCGTGCCGAGGCCGGCCATCAAGGCGGCAAAGATCATGATGTTACGCATTACGCCACACTCGATCCGAACACCCGCCGATATCACCACGTCAGCGGCAAAGTCGCGACTAACTGCGGCGGTAACGGCTTTCATTTTGACCAAAAGGATGAGCGAAGGGTTAACGCGAAGGGCGGGATACGCTGGACAAACACCGTTGTGTTCATCTCGAAGGCGCGAATCCCGCGACCCCAAGGACAGCTCGGCCTCAGGGCGCCACTCCGCTCTTACGTTCCCCGCGGTTTGACGCGACGCGTCGGCATGGCGCTTGCCGGATCTTCCGGCCAGGGATGTCTCGGATAGCGGCCGCGCAGGTCGGAGCGCACGGCGGCATAGCTGCCCCGCCAGAAGCCTGGCAGGTCGCGCGTCACTTGCACCGGACGATGGGCGGGCGACAACAATTCCAGCACCAGCGGCACCGCCCCCTTCGCCACCGATGGATGGGTGTTCATCCCGAACAATTCCTGCAGCCTGACGGCGATCGTAGGTCCCTGCTCGGCTTCATAGTCGACCGCCAGCATGGTGCCGGTCGGCGCCTCGAAATGCGTCGGCGCCTCACGCTCCAGCCGCGCGCGCAATTCCCAGGGCAAGAGTGTCATCAGCGCATCCGACAAATCGCTCGCCGAAAATTGCTTCAGCGATGTTTTGTCGGTGAGCGCCGGCACCAGCCAAGCCTCGCGTTGTGCCGCCAGCGCGTCATCCGACAGATCGGGCCAGGAATTCTGTGACGCGTCTGCCTCGGCCGCGCGCAAAAACATCACGCGATCACGCCACTGTTTCAGGGGCTTCGACCACGGCAATCCGCCGGGGCCGGAGCCCACGAGACCATCGGCCAGCACCCGCGCGGTTTCCGTAGAAGGCTGCAGCGCCAACGGTGTTTCCGACAGTGTGATCGCATGCAGCGTTCGTTTTCGCCGTGCCCGCAAAGCCATTGCGTCGCGGTCGAACGAAATTTCGTCGGTGACCTCGATCTGGTCGGCGAAGTGCATCTCGATGTCGGCCGGCGCGATCGGCGCCGCCAGCAGAATGCGTCCCTGCGCCGCCGTTCCAGTCAATTCGGCGACCGCAATATACGGCGCCCGCGCCAGCGCAGCGGTCCGCTCCATGGCAGCGCCGCGCCCGTTGGCAAGCACGAAGCTGCCATTGCCACGATTGCGCGCGACCCGGTCTGGAAATGCAAAAGCCAGCATGACGCCGGTGGTAAGCTCCCCTAACACTAACGTTGAAGGCGCGCCCTTATTTTGATGGGACCTCTTCTGCTCCCCTCCCCCTTGCGGGGAGGGAGAAGAAAGCGCCTCTTCGCCCGCCGCCACCTGCGAGGCCCAGCGTTGTGCCAGGCTGCGCGCGCTGTTGGCGCGCTGCGAGCGGTCGCGGCGGAATTGATCGAGCCTGACATCGAGATCGACGCTGTCGCCGCCTAATCCGCGCTCGGTCAAAATGGCGGCGATCTCGGCGGCTTCCTCGCCCGCGTCCCAGCGATGCGAATCCACGATCATGCGCGCCAGCCGCGGCGGCAGCGCCAGCGCGCGCAGGCTCTTGCCTTCCGCCGTGATCCGGCCATCGCCGTCGAGCGCACCGAGTTCGCGCAGCAGGCTTCGCGCTTCCTTCAGCGCCGGCGCCGGCGGCGCATCAAGAAACGACAATGTCGACGGGATCGCTGACGCCCCATTGCGCGACGTCAAGCACCAACGACGACAGGTCGGCGCTGAGGATTTCGGGCTGGGTATAGGCCGCAAGCGAGGCGGTTTGCGGTTCGTCCCACAGCCGGTAGCATACACCGGGCTCGGTGCGGCCGGCACGGCCGCGTCGCTGATCGACCGCGGCGCGCGAGGCGCGCACGGTTTCCAGCCGCGTCAGGCCAATGTCAGGCTCATAACGCGGTACCCGCGCCACACCCGAGTCGACGACGATACGGACGCCTTCGATGGTCAGCGAGGTTTCCGCGATCGAGGTCGCCAGCACGACCTTGCGTTGGCCCTTCGGCGCCGGCGCAATGGCGCGATCCTGCACGGCGGCGTCCAGCGCACCGAACAGCGGCACGATTTCGATACTGGCGTCATGAATCCGCTCGCCCAGAAAGTCTGGGTGCGACGGATCTCCGCAGCACCAGGCAGAAACGCCAGCACCGAGCCCGGATCGGCACGCAGCGCCATCGCGATCGCATCCGCCATTTGCCGCTCCAGCGGTGCATCCGCTTTGCGGCCGAGATAGCGGGTCTCGACCGGAAAGGCGCGGCCCTCGCTGGCAATGACCGGCGCGTCGCCGAGCAGCCTTGCGATCCGCGCGCCGTCCAGCGTCGCCGACATCACGAGGATGCGCAGGTCCTCGCGCAAGCCGACCTGCGCGTCGCGCGCCAGCGCAAGGCCCAAATCCGCATCAAGCGAGCGCTCGTGAAACTCGTCGAACAGCACCGCGGCGACACCAGACAGTTCGGGATCGTCGAGAATTTGGCGTGAGAAGATGCCTTCAGTAACGACCTCGATCCGCGTCGCGCGCGACACTTTCGAGCCGAACCGGACGCGGTAACCGACGGTCTCGCCGGCACGCTCGCCCAAACTCTTCGCCATCCGCTCAGCGCTGGCGCGCGCCGCGATCCGCCGCGGCTCCAGCACGATGATCTTCCTGCCCCCGATCCAGGGCGCATCCAACAGTGCCAGCGGCACCCGCGTGGTCTTGCCGGCGCCGGGCGGGGCAACCAGCACCGCGGCGTTATGGCGCTCCAGCGCGGCCGAAAGTTCGTCCAGCACCGCGTCGATCGGAAGGGGCGTGTCGAAGCTGCGGGGCACAAATCAATCCGGTGCATACTCCCTCGCCCCGTTCTTGCGGGGAGGAGTGAAGAAAAAGCGCGCAAACTAACTCAAACCGCCCCTCGACCGACACCTTCGTAAGTAAAGCCGAGCGCCCTCATCTCCTCCGGGCGATATATATTGCGTAGATCGACCATCACGGGCCGCGCCATTTCGCGCTTCAGGCGGTCCAGATCGAGCGCGCGGAATTGCACCCATTCCGTGACGATCACCAAGGCATCCGCGCCGCGTGCGCAAGTGTAGGGATCGTCGCAATATTCGATATCGGGCAACTCGCGGCGCGCCTGCTCCATGCCGACAGGGTCATGTGCACGCACCTTGGCGCCCATGTCGAGCAACCCCGTTATCAGCGGTATGGACGGCGCCTCGCGCATGTCGTCGGTGTCGGGCTTGAAGGTCAGGCCGAGCACCGCGACGGTCTTGCCGCGCAGGTTGCCGCCCGCCGCGTTGGAGACTTTTCGCGCCATCGCACGCTTGCGGTTGTCGTTGACCGCCAGCACCGCCTCGACGATCCGTAACGGCACGTCGTGATCGAGCGCGATCTTGACCAGCGCACGGGTGTCCTTTGGGAAACATGAGCCACCAAAACCCGGCCCGGCATGCAGGAATTTCGAGCCGATACGATTATCGAGCCCGATGCCGCGCGCGACTTCCTGCACATTGGCGCCGACTTTTTCGGCCAGATCCGCGATCTCGTTGATAAAGGTGATCTTGGTAGCGAGGAACGCATTGGCCGCGTATTTGATCAACTCCGCGGTGCGACGCTCGGTAAACATCAGTGGCGCCTGATTGAGCGACAACGGCCGATAGATATCACCGAGTACCTTGCGCCCGCGCTCATCCGACGTGCCGACCACGATACGATCCGGAAACTTGAAGTCACGGATCGCCGCACCCTCGCGCAGGAATTCCGGATTGGAGGCCACCACCACATCGGCCGCGGGATTGGCTTCGTGAATCAGCCGCTCGACTTCGTCGCCGGTACCAACCGGCACTGTCGATTTGGTGATCACAACCGTGAAGCCTTCAAGCACCATTGCGATTTCGCGCGCCGCAGCATGCACATAGCTCAAATCCGCGTGTCCGTCGCCGCGGCGCGACGGCGTACCGACGGCAATGAACACCGCGTCGGCGGTCGCCACTGGCGCGGCAAGATCGGTGGCAAAATCCAGCCGCCCGGCCTTCACGTTGGAGGCCACCAATGCATCGAGGCCGGGTTCGAAAATCGGGATCTCGCCCCGACGTAAGGCTTCGATCTTGTCGCCGTCCCTGTCCACGCAGGTGACCTGATGGCCGAAATCCGCGAAACAGGCGCCGGAAACCAGCCCCACATAGCCCGTGCCAATCATGGCAATCCGCATTTAGGAACCCGTCGGTAATGGTTAATGTTCAGCCCGATTTTGTGGGCGGGTCTTAGCGCATGATGCGGCAAAGGGGAAATCGGAAAGTTCCAGAAAGCGGCATGTCATTTGTATGAATAAAGGAGAATGAAACCCCTGAGGTCGATGATGCCGCTATCCAGCGCCAAAAAGGGACACTGATGACAGCAAACGGTACATCCGCCGGCGCCGAGCGTCCCGCGCATTCGGCGCCCGAACGCATCGACTGGGTAGACTATGCCAAGGGCATCTGCATCGTCATGGTGGTGATGATGCATTCGGTGCTGGGTGTCGAGATTGCCGCAGGCCAGACCGGCTTCATGCATCTCGTTGTCATGTTCGCAAAGCCGTTCCGGATGCCGGACTTCTTCCTGATTTCCGGCCTGTTCCTGTCCATCGTCATTGATCGGGATTGGCGAATCTATCTCGACCGCAAGGTTGTGCACTTTGCCTATTTCTACGTGCTGTGGGTGACGATCCAGTTCGGCTTCAAGGCGCCGTCCTTTGCCGCCGAGACCAGTTGGGCTCACGTCGGCGTGATGTATCTGGAATCCTTCATTGAGCCCTTTGGCACGCTGTGGTTTATCTATCTGCTGCCGATCTTCTTCGTCGTCACCAAGGCCACGAGGCGAGTGCCCCCGCTGGCGATCTGGGGTGTCGCGGCGTTATTGGAAATGGCACACATTGTAACCGGCTGGACCGTGATCGACGAATTTTGCGCGCGCTTCGTCTATTTCTATTCCGGCTACTTGTTCGCCGATTATGTTTTCGTGCTGTCTGATCGTGCCCGTGCGCGCCCCGCGCTGGCGCTCGGCGGCCTGGCGCTCTGGGCCCTCATCAACGGCAGCCTGGTGAAATTCGGTTGCAGCGAATGGCCGCTGGTCTCGCTGGCGCTCGGGCTGGTGGGCGCTTTCGCCATCGTCACCATGGGAACGCTGCTGGCCCGGGCGCACTGGCTGACTTTCCTGCGCTTTTGCGGCGAGCATTCCATCGTCATTTATCTGGCGTTCTTCCTGCCGATGGCAACGACGCGGACGCTGCTGTTGCATACAGCCTTGATCCACGACATCGGTACGATTTCGCTGATTGTCACCATCATGGGCGTCGCCGGGGCGCTGGCACTGTGGCAGATCGCGCTGGCGCTCGGCGCAAACTTCCTGTTTGAGCGTCCCGCGGCATTCTGGATCGCACCGAGAAAAACGCCCAAGGCGTTGCAGGCTGCGGAGTAGCCAGCGCACCAACCAGGCAAGCCGTCATCGTGCTTGCAGGCCACTTATTAAGCGATCTTAACGCCATCCTTCATCTGCGCCAGTTTTTCGCGAAATGCTTCGGCGTCGCCGAAGTCGGCGAAACCCTGGTAGTGCGGATGCGGGCCGAGTATCCGGCGGGCATGCTTGATCGGACACCAGTAGACTTCAGTACGCGATGCTACCTCACGCACAAACGCGATTGCGCCGTTGCAATAGGAGCAATAGGCGCAATTGATTTTCTCGATGACATTGAGGTAAGCGAGATGGTGGCGGTCGAAGATCAGGTAGTCGCGCCGGCGCACTTTTGGAATCCTGTAAACCGGAAAGCAGATCGCCTGGTACGCCATCACCCAGATGTCGACCAGCGCGATCGGAACGATCAGCGAATAGATCAGCGGCGCCGTCAGCACGATCAGCGGGTTGGCATCGAAGAAATAGCGCGCTGAATGGGTCTTGATGGCGCGGTGGATACGCCTGACGTCCTCTTCGAACACGATCCTGCGCCTTTCAATGTGGAAACGCAGTCGTTCGTTGCGTTTGGTCAATTCGACTTCGATTTCGGCCTCGACCGATCGCAGCTTGTCCATCAGCGTATCGAGTTGCGCGGTCATCGATTCTCCCTTTCAGCTTGCCGCAAGGGGTTCATGGAATGGTCGCCGATGCAACTCATTCGGGAGCTGCCGTGGGACGCAAAAATCCCGGCAGATTCCGCCCGGAAGGCTGTCAATCGCCGCAAAAATCCCTAAGTTGCGGCCATGCCGAAAACATCCGAAAAAACCGCTCCAAAGCCTGCCGCCGTCAAAGCCCTTGCGAAGGGCGACCACGTCTTTCTGGTCGACGGTTCCTCCTATATTTTCCGCGCCTACCACGCGCTGCCGCCACTGAATCGCAAATCCGACGGGCTACAGGTCAATGCCGTGCTCGGTTTTTGCAATATGCTCTGGAAGCTGCTGCGCGACATGCCGCCGGATAACCGGCCGACCCACCTCGCCATCATCTTCGACAAGTCGGAAATCACATTCCGCAACAAGCTTTATCCCGACTACAAGGCGCATCGGCCACCGGCGCCGGACGACCTGATTCCGCAATTTCCGCTGATCCGCGAGGCGGTCCGCGCCTTCGATCTGCCTTGCCTCGAACAAGGCGGCTTCGAGGCCGACGATCTGATCGCAACTTACGCCCGCGAGGCCGGCGGGCGTGGCGCGACCACGACCATCGTCTCCTCGGACAAGGACCTGATGCAGCTTGTCACCGACAAGGTGACCATGTTCGACACCATGAAGGACCGCCGCATCGGCATTGCCGAGGTGATCGAGAAATTCGGCGTGCCTCCCGAAAAGGTCGTCGAAGTGCAGGCGCTGGCAGGCAATTCGACCGACAATGTGCCGGGCGTGCCGGGCATCGGCATCAAGACCGCGGCGCAATTGATCGTCGAATACGGCGATCTGGAAACGCTGCTTCTGCGCGCAAGCGAGATCAAGCAGCCGAAGCGGCGCGAGGCGCTGATCGAAAATGCCGAGAAGGCGCGGGTATCGCGGCAACTGGTGCTGCTCGACGACAAGGTCGCGCTCGATGTGCCGCTCGACGAACTCGCCGTGCACGAGCCTGACCCGCGCAAGCTGCTCGCGTTTCTCAAGGCGATGGAATTTTCGACGTTGACCCGCCGCGTCGCCGACTATTCGCAGATCGATCCGGCGGATGTCGAGGCGGACGGCAACAACAAGAGCGGGGCCAGTGGCCGGTCGGCAGGCGCGTCGATGCCTCCCCGGCCCGCGGGAGGGGATCTTTTCGCGGATCAAGAGACTTCGTCCTCCCCTGCGGGCGGAAAGGCAGCGGCGGGCAGCGCTGACAGAGCTCAAGGCAAACCGGAAAGCTCGAACGTCATCCTGACCCCGCAGGCGCTTGCAGCCGCGCGCGCCGAAGCCGGGCGGAAAACGCGGATCGATCGCAACGCGTACCAGACCATCCGCAGCCTCGATGCGCTTCATGCCTGGATCGCGCGGGCGCACGATGTCGGCCATTTCGCGATCGAGACCAAAGCGAATTCAATCGATCCGATGCAGGCCGAGATGTGCGGCTTCGCGATGGCGCTCGGACCCAACGATGCCTGCTATGTCCCGCTCAGCCACAAGCAATCCGGCGACGGCGCCGGCCTGTTCGCCGCCGGCCTCGCGCCGGACCAGATCAAGGCCGCTGACGCGCTCGATGCCTTGCGCACGCTGCTGCAGTCGCCCGGCATCCTCAAGATCGGCTTCAACATCAAGTTCAATGCCGTGATGTTCGCGCAAGCTGGCATCACGATTCGAAATCCTGACGATGTGCAGTTGATGTCGTATGCCCTCGACGCCGGCCGCAACGCCCATGGGCTTGATGCGCTGGCCGAGCGCTGGCTCGGCCATGCCACCATGAGTTACGGCGAACTGACCGGTAGCGGCAAAGGCAAGCTCAGCTTCGATCAGGTGGCGATCGACAGGGCGACGGCCTATTCGGCCGAAGACGCCGACGTAATCCTGCGCTTATGGCGCGTGCTCAAGCCGCGCCTGATCGCCGAGCGCATGGCCACGGTTTATGAGACGCTGGAGCGGCCACTGATCGGCGTGCTGGCGCGGATGGAGCGACGCGGCATCTCGATCGACCGCCAGGTGCTGTCGCGGCTGTCGGGCGATTTCGCGCAGACCGCCGCGCGTGTCGAATCCGAGATTCAGGAGATCGCCGGCGAACCCATTAATGTCGGCAGCCCCAAGCAGCTCGGCGACATCATCTTCGGCAAAATGGGATTGCCCGGCGGCAGCAAGACCAAGACCGGCGCCTGGTCGACATCTGCGCAAATTCTCGATGACCTCGCTGAACAGGGCCACGAATTTCCGAAGAAGATTCTGGAATGGCGGCAGGTGTCGAAACTGAAATCGACCTACACCGATGCGCTGCCGACCTATATGCATCCGCAAACCCATCGCGTCCACACCACCTATGCACTGGCGGCGACCACCACCGGGCGGTTGTCGTCGAACGAGCCCAATCTGCAGAACATTCCGGTGCGAACCGAGGACGGTCGGAAAATCCGCCGCGCCTTTATCGCTTCGCCCGGTCAGAAGCTGGTGTCGGCGGACTATTCGCAGATCGAGTTGCGGCTGCTGGCGGAGATCGCCGATATTCCTGTGCTGAGACAGGCCTTCCGCGATGGGCTCGACATCCACGCCATGACGGCATCGGAAATGTTCGGCGTCCCGGTCAAGGATATGCCGGGCGAGGTGCGGCGCCGGGCGAAGGCGATCAATTTCGGCATCATCTACGGTATCTCGGCCTTCGGTCTTGCCAACCAGCTCGGCATTCCCAGGGAAGAAGCCTCCGCCTATATCAAGAAATATTTCGAGCGTTTCCCCGGCATCCGCGCCTACATGGACGAGACGCGGGATTTCTGCCGGTCGCATGGCTATGTCGAGACGCTGTTCGGCAGGAAATGTCATTACCCTGACATCAAGGCCTCCAACGCCTCGATCCGCTCCTTCAACGAACGTGCGGCAATCAACGCGCGATTACAGGGCACCGCAGCCGACATCATCCGGCGCGCCATGACCCGGATGGAAGACGCGCTGGCGGAACATAAACTCTCGGCGCAGATGCTGCTGCAGGTTCACGACGAACTGATCTTCGAGGTACCCGACGACGAGGTGGCAGCGACCTTGCCGGTGGTGCAGCACACGATGCAGGACGCGCCGTTCCCGGCGGTGCTGCTGTCAGTGCCGCTGCATGTCGACGCCCGCGCCGCCAATAATTGGGACGAGGCGCATTAGCAGTGTCAAAGAATTCAATCCAGTTTCGCGTCCATGCCGCGCTTGACGCCGGGGCGCGCCATCAGTGTGTCGTACCAGCGGCCGACATTGGGAAAATCCGCAAACGACACCTGGTGTCGCTCGTGCCGCCACGCCCAGCCCAGAATCGCAAAATCGGCGACCGATAATGCGCCCGCGACAAACTCATGAGCCGCGAGGCGACGATCCAGCACACCATAGAGCCGACGCGTCTCGGTCATGTAGCGCTTTAAACCGTAAGCGCGGTCCTGTTGGTTTTCCAGCGCGATGAAATGATGCACCTGACCCGGCATCGGCCCAAAGCCGCCCATCTGCCACATCAGCCATTCCAGCACGGGAATTCGCTGGATCAGTGACGCGGGCAGGAACTTGCCGGTCTTCTCGCCGAGATAAAGCAGGATCGCACCCGACTCGAACACGCTGACGCGCTCGCCGCCCGGCCCGTCCGGATCGACGATCGCCGGAATCTTGTTGTTGGGGCTGATGGCGAGGAACTGCGGCGCCATCTGGTCGCCCTTGGTGATATCGACCGGAAAAACCTGGTACCGCAGCCCCATTTCCTCCAGCGCGACGCTGATCTTTCGTCCGTTCGGCGTGTTCCAGGTGTGCAGTTCAATGGTCATTTCTTTGTCTTATCCCGCGACGGCAGCGCGCGTGCGTACCCCGGAATCGCCCAGCCTGACAACCGCTGGAATACCATACCATCGGCGCTTCCCGCTGTTGACGGCGCGATATCGGCTCTGGAATGTGCCTGAAACCGCCGATAGATTGCAGCGGCCCGCCCATACGAGAACACGCCTTGTCCAAGTCAGCTTCCCGCGCCCGCCTCGCCGAGATCATCCGCAAACGCTCATTTGGCCGTGGCGAAATCACGCTGGCCTCGGGCCGCAAGAGTGATTTCTATTTCAATCTCAAGCCGACCATGCTCGATCCCGAAGGCGCCTCGTTGCTGGCGGAACTGACATTCGACGCGCTCAAGGATGATGGGCTCGATTATGTCGGCGGGCTGGAAATGGGCGCGGTGCCTCTCGCCGGCGCGATCGCCCAGCTGTCCTGGATCAAGGGCCATCCGATCGCGGCGTTCTTTGTACGCAAGAAGCCAAAGGAACACGGCGCCCGACTGGCGGTCGAGGGATTGGCGAAAGGCGAAAGCCTGAAAGGCAAGCGCGTGGTGATCGTCGAGGATGTCACCACGACCGGCGGCTCTGCGCTGAAAGCCGTCGAAGCCGTGCGCGAGGCCGGCGGCGAAGTCGCGCTGGTGCTCACCATGGTGGACCGTGACGAAGGTGCGACCGAGACTTTTGCGCAAGCCGGCCTTGCGTTTCGTTCGCTCTATAAAGCCGGCGAATTTTTGAAAGATTGATTGCCGTCTTTGCGGCGCGGCGCGGCGCCGGCACTGACCGAAACAGTTGTGCATTTCTTTTCGGCAATCCGGCGCTTGCTCATAGCTCGTTTACCATCCCGCACTAATGTGAATTGTGCTGGGGCACGCTCGCCGCAGCAGGTTTGTTGCGTCGAGTGGAGTGAGCGTTGCGTAAAGAGTTGCCTAATCAGCGCATGCGGCGCCGCATGACGCTTGTTGCCGTCGTCGCCGTCGCAGCACCGCTCGCGCCGGGCATGGCGTCAGCCGAAGACCTGTTCAGTTTCCTGTTCGGCGGAGCCCAGAAACAACAGCAGCGCCAAGCCTCGCCGCAGGCGAACTTCTTCGCCGATCCGTTTGGCCTCAACCAGCAACCTGCGCCACCGCCACGTCCGGTCGCTTCAGGCGGTTCCGGACCTGCATTTTGCGTGAGGACCTGCGACGGCAGGTATTTCCCGCTGGCTCGCGGCAACGCGACGCCGGTTCAGATGTGCCAGGCGTTCTGTCCGGCCAGTCCGATCAAGGTCTTCTTCGGCAGCAGCATCGACAGCGCATCGTCCAGCACCGGCGAGCGCTATGCCGAAAGCGAAAATGCCTTTGCCTATCGCAAGGCGCTGCGCGCGGATTGCACCTGCAATGGCCGCGATTCCGCCGGCCTCGCTCCGGTCGACCTGACGCTCGACACCTCGCTGCGTCCTGGCGACGTGATCGCGACCACGACCGGCCTGGTGGCCTATTCCGGCGTCAAGGTCGGCGTCAACCAGACCGCTGAATTCACGCCGGTGGCGTCCTATCCGGGCCTCACCTCGGACGTGCGTGCGCGGCTTGGCGAAATGAAGGTGGCGCCGGTCGCGGCCGAAACGATCGCCAATGAAATGCCGCTGCCCGAAGCAAGCGCTCCGCCCGTGACTTCGGTCTCAAAATCTTCATCGGTAAAAGACAAGCGCGCCGAAGTGAATTGAGCCGTGATCGAATTCGTCATTCCGGGGCGATGCGATACCATTGAACCTCAGATCTGCAATTGCACATCGGGGAATCTCGAGATTCCGGGTTCGCGCGAAGATGCGCGCCCCGAATGACGGCCGCGGGATCCTTACCGCCCGACGATGACGCCGATCACGTTCGGCGCCGATAGATATTTTTCCTCGATCGCAGCGCGCGCGGCCGCCCGGTTCTCCGGCGTCAGCAGCCCGCGTTTCTCGGCGAGGATCATCCAGCAATAGCCCCACCAATCCGTCAGCATGCCGTTGTCGTCGACGAGGTCGTAGCCCTGCTCGGCGGCGAAGATGCGCGCATGCGCTTCATCGAGGGTATCGAGCCAGGCATGGTCTTCGATCGAAAACAGTTCGTCGCCGAAATCGTCGGTGGTGTAGCCCCATACCGACATACAGACGGCGTTGAACTCGCGGTCGATCTGGTCGTCATCGACCGGCCGACGGTGCGAGGCCAGATGCAACCGCGATAGCGATCGCGCAAAGTCGGCGATGCGGGTGAGTGCGGAGGAATCGAAGGCGATGGTGGACATGTAGTCCTCAAAACTAACGGCAGACCATAGATGTTGTATCGGCACTGCGCCGAATCACTATGATATATCAAAGACTTGCTAAAGTGTTCTTAATTTGTTCTTTGGCGCCGCGCCTTGGGCGGCCGACGCGGGGGCGCTTTGCATTCCCCGATTATGGGAGACCGAAATTTGCCCCTAGGGTTCAATGGAAATACGCAAAATCATCAGTGCAGCAATTGAAACCGGCAAAAGGAACGGAGACATCACCTTCGATCAGCTCAACGAACTGTGTCCGTCATCGTCGTCGATGCCCGAAGACATTGAACAGCTGATGCAAGCGTTGAGGGACGAAGGAATAGACGTTGTCGAAGATTGAGCGCGCGTAGCGGAATGCAGTACATTTACCGCCAACTCGGCCCGGTCCTTGCATAAAAACCATGCAAGCGTTGCACATTCGCGGCCCTTAACGGGTTTCGGTCCCTGCGCAACATGCGTATTATTTCGTAAAGGGCGCAACGCGCGTCTTATTTCGTAAAGTGAGTCAGGGGTGTCTACGTTGCCAGATCCATCTCTCCCGGTAAATTTTCCGACGCTCGGGCAGCCCGTCGACGAACTCGCGCTGGCCGAAATCAAAGGCGCGGTGCTCGCCAAGTTACGGCTTGCGATCGGCAAGGACACCGGAATGGCCACCCGCCACGATTGGTACAAGGCAGCGGCGCTGGCGCTGCGTGACCGCATCGTGCACCACTGGCTGACTGCGGAAAAGCGGAGCTACGACGCCGGCCGCAAGCGAGTCTATTATCTCAGCCTGGAGTTCTTGATCGGCCGCCTGTTCACCGATGCGCTGAACAATATGGGATTGCTGCCGGTGTTCGAAGCCGCCCTCGGCGATCTCGGCGTCGATCTGTCCGATTTGCGCAAATGCGAGCCGGATGCGGCGCTCGGCAATGGCGGCCTGGGCCGGCTTGCGGCGTGCTTCATGGAGAGCATGGCAACCCTGGCCATTCCTGCCATCGGCTATGGCATTCGCTACGATTTCGGCCTGTTTCGGCAGATCATCGCGCAGGGCTGGCAGCAGGAATATCCCGACGAATGGCTCGGCTTCGGCAATCCCTGGGAATTCCAGCGGCCTGAAGTGGTCTACCATGTGCATTTCGGCGGCGGCGTCGAACATATCGTCGATGCCAAGGGCCGCGACCGCGCGGTCTGGCATCCGGCGGAAACCGTGCAGGCCGTCGCTTACGATACTCCGATCGTGGGCTGGCGTGGCCAGCACGTCAACGCCTTGCGGCTGTGGTCGGCGCGGTCGCCCGACCCGCTCAAGCTCGACGTGTTCAATACCGGCGACTATCTCGGCGCCAGCGCCGAGGAGGCGCGCGCCGAATCGATCTGCAAGTTTCTTTATCCGAATGACGAGAGCCCGGCCGGCCGCGAATTGCGGCTGCGTCAGGAATATTTCTTCGTGTCGGCCTCGTTGCAGGATCTGGTGCGGCGCCATCTCGCATCGGACGGACAGTTGCGCAGTCTGGCGACAAAAGCCGCGGTGCAGCTCAACGACACCCATCCCAGTCTCGCCGTGACCGAGCTGATGCGCATTCTCTGCGACCTTCACAACTTCCGCTGGGACGAAGCGTGGCAGATCACCGTGGCCACCTTGTCCTACACCAACCACACGCTGCTGCCGGAAGCGCTCGAGACCTGGCCGGTCGAACTGTTCCAACGTCTGTTGCCGCGGCATCTGGAGATCATCTACCGCATCAATGTCGCGCATCTGGCGCTGGCGGATGCCCGGTGTCCAGGCGATGTCGATTTCAGGGCCTCGGTATCGCTGATCGACGAGAAGTCCGGCCGCCGGGTGCGGATGGGCCAGTTGGCGTTCGTCGGATCGCACCGCATCAACGGCGTCTCGGCGATGCATTCCGACCTGATGAAGGAGACGGTATTCCACGATCTGAACCATCTTTATCCGGCCCGCATCACCAACAAGACCAACGGCATTACCTTCCGCCGCTGGCTGATGCTGGCCAATCCAGGGTTGACCGATCTGTTGCGAGAGGCCTGCGGCGAGGCCGTGCTCGACGATCCCTCGCAGCTTCAAAACCTCGAAGCCCGCGCCAGCGACAACGCCTTCCAGCAGCAATTCCGTGCGGTCAAACACCACAACAAGATCGTACTGGCACGACTGATCGGCGAGCGCCTCAATATCAAGATCGATCCCGGCGCGCTGTTCGACGTCCAGATCAAGCGCATCCACGAATACAAGCGGCAGTTGCTCAATATCCTGGAGACTGTGGCGTTCTATCACGCGATCAAGGACGAGCCGCAGCGCGACTGGGTGCCGCGGGTGAAAATCTTCGCCGGCAAGGCGGCGGCGAGCTATCGCTACGCCAAACTGATCATCAAGCTGATCAACGACGTCGCCGAAGTCGTCAATAACGATCCGGCGATTGCCGGACGGCTCAAGGTCGCCTTCCTCGCCGACTATAATGTCAGCCTGGCCGAGGTGATCATTCCCGCGGCCGACCTCTCGGAGCAGATTTCAACCGCGGGCATGGAGGCTTCCGGCACCGGCAATATGAAGCTCGCGCTAAACGGCGCGCTGACCATCGGCACGCTCGACGGCGCCAATCTCGAAATCCGCGATCACGTCGGCCCCGAAAACATCGCGATCTTCGGCATGGAGGCGATGGATGTGGTGGTGCGGCGCAAGCAGGGGCTCGACGCGAGCGACGTGATCCGGCGATCACCGCATCTTTCGCGCGCTATCAACGCCATCGCAAGTGGCGAATTCTCGCCGGACGATCCGAGCCGGTTCGAATTCGGTCGCGCACGCGCTGCGCCATCTCGACCACTACATGGTCAGCGCGGATTTCGCCGCCTATTTCGATGCCCAGCGTGGGATCGATGCCCGTTGGCAGGTGGCTCCGGCATGGACGCGGGCCAGCATCCTCAACGTCGCGCGGATGCCGTGGTTCTCGTCCGACCGCACTATCCGCGAATATGCCCAGGACATCTGGAACGTGCCGGTGCGCGGGACTTCACCGCAAGCGTCGCAAGAGCCGGGCGCACAGCGCGGAGCGAACCGCTGAATTCCAGCCCAAGCCAGCCATGGTCTAACTTGTCGATTCCGCCATCGTACGACCATGACCTCCGACGTCATTGAATTCGGCCGGCTGGCCATGATACTGCGACGAAGGATCGAGTAAATTTCATGCTTGCCAGGACCCAACATCTGTTCGACGAGGCCACCCGGGTTACCGCCGGCGACAGCTGCTGGCAGGGGCGGACCAGCGAGGATTACTGGGCGTTCGTCGGCCCGTTCGGCGGAGCGACCGCCGCGACGATGCTGCGAGCGCTGCTCGATCATCCACAGCGCGCCGGCGATCCGCTCTCCCTCACCGTCAACTTTTGCGCACCGGTTGCGCAAGGGGCTTTCGATCTCGACGTTCGCCTGATCAAGGCCAACCGGTCGACACAGCATTGGTCGGTCGAGATGACGCAGGATGGCGGCGAGGTAGCGACCTTTGCCACCGCCGTATTCGCCGCGCGCCGTCCGTCGTGGTCGCACCAGCAGACGGAATTTCCGGGAGCCACCGCTTTCGAACAGACGCTACCTTACGCCAAAATAGCGGCGCCCTGGGTCAAGCAATATGAATTTCGCTTTGTCGAGGGCGAACCGAAATTCAATTCGACGCCGCACGCCGCACCGGCCAGCGCGTTCTCCAAATTATGGATCGGCGACCGCGTGCCCCGAAAGATCGACGCGTTATCGCTGATGTCGATGTCGGACGCATTCTTCGGTCGGGTCTTTCACGCGCGCGGCGAACTCGTGCCGTTCGGCACCGTGTCGCTGACGACTTATTTTCATGCCGACGCGGAAGACCTGGCGGCCGAGGATATCAGCCGCGTGCTCGCTACCGCCGACGCCAATATCTTTCGCAAGAGCTACGGCGACCAGACCGGCGCGTTGTGGTCGCCACAGGGGCGCCTGCTCGCGACCACTACCCAGATCGCGTATTTCAAGGCGTAGCGCTCGGCTACGACGACCCCCTTGTTGTTTCACAGCTTCTGCGAAAGACCCGCATAGAAGCCGCGGCGCGCGCCATATTGCGGCGCGAATACACCGATGCCGCTGCCGTCACGAAGTTCGTAAATCTTGTCGAACAGATTGACGATGTCGAACCGTAATGTGACCGGCTTGCTGCCAGGCGCAGCCGGCAGCTCTTGCACGATCCCGAGATTGGCCGTCACATAGGGCTGGTTGAACGAAGAATTGGCGAACCCGGTCGGCAGGCCGCTGCCGTATCTCATGTCGGCCGTGAAAAGGGTTTTGTCCCAACGGTAGGCCGCTCCAGCCGAGCCGGTCAGCATCTGCATGTCGTCGGTGTAGTGATAATGGGTGAGCAGAAAAGCATACTCATCGCTGTCTAGCAGATACTGGTTCGAAACCGGGTCGGTCGCCCTTGTGATATTGAAAGCGAAATTGGCATAAGCCCTGAAGTTTCCGGTTTGATATTTGGCCTTGAGTTCAAAGCCCTCGCTGTATGCGCGCGCCCAGTTGAACTGAGTGAGGACGACCGCCTGCCCGAACTGACCGTCATCGATCAAGTCGGTCGCAAGCTTGTAATAAGCGTCGAAACCCACATCGAGACCTGGGAGCACCTTCTGATCGACCCCAGCGTCAAAATAATGGGATCGCTCCGGAAGGACTGGATCGTTCAGCGGGATATCCGGCTGGTTGGTAGTATTGGTGAACAGCGCGAGGTTCGATTGCGTTGCTTGAGCCTGCATCGGCGGCGTGAAATAGCGGGCGTAACCCGCGTGGATGGTCGTGCCATCAAACGGCTTATACACCAATGCGGCACGTGGGCTGAACTGATTGGCGTCGACAAACTGATACAGCTGATCAAAGCGAATTCCATAATTGAGGGTTAGCTGATTGGTGAGTTTCCATTGGTCCTGCACATAGGTCCCGATATTCCAACCTACGAGCGAGTTAGCGTCGGTAATGGTGAAGGGATTCGGCGAAATTGCCCCGGTATCCGGATCGACGGGAAGCACAGTCGATATGTTGGTGACGTTGGTCTTCTCCGCACTCACCAGGAAGCCCGCCCGCAAGGTATGGGCATTATTCACCTCATATGAGGCATCAAACTGGGTGCCATACATCTGGCTTTGGCGGGTAACGTCCGAGGCAACATCGTTGAATGTGAGATCGCCCGGCACATCGGGAATGAAATGCACGCTGGCGTAACGGGAGAAAAACGAAAGCTGGCTGTCGATGAGATCGCCTTTGGTCTGTAGCGAGACGATATTGTAATAAAACTGGTCAGTCTCGTTTTCATTCAGCGTGGATGAGTTGGCATTCGCAGGTCCGAAGTCGCCGAGCGGCATCTGGTTCGGATTGTTGGGGATCTGGAATGCGCTGTAAGCGGCGCCAGAGATGATGCTCAGGCGCGTTGAATCGTTAAGCAGGGTCGACACGTAGGCGAAAAACTTGCCCTGATCGGTGTGATCGTGAAGCGCATTGATCGACGAGGTCGGATTTTCGATCCCGAGGTTGTTCCAGTTGCCACGGCCCGCGAAGAAATACTGAGTGTTGCCGATGCTGCCGCCGTAGTCGAAGCTCGGCGTAATCGTCGAGTTGCTGCCGCCGTAGATACTGACGTCGCCGCCTGGCGCAGCAAATGTTCTGGTGGTGATGTCGAGGATGCCGGCGGTTCGACCGCCGTACTGGGCCGGCAGCGTACCCGTCAGCAAGGAGATGCTCCCGATGATGCTGGTGTCGACGACGGGTCCCAGGGCTGAGACACCCTCCGGCAGGATCACCCCATTGAGCCGGGTCTGGACATTGGCGTATTCGCCCCGAACGTGGAAATTCGGATTCGAGGCGGCAGAATCGTAATTTACGCCGGGAAATTGAAGAACCAGCTTGTCGATCGGGTTATTGTCGCCTTGCGGCATGGATTCGATCGCGGTCTGATCGATCGTATAGGTCGAGGCTCCGAACTTGGGCAGCAGATGGTCCCGAGACTGATCGAAGCCTTGCATCTTCCGGTCCAGGGCTGCCTCAGCCGGAGTCGGAACGCCTGCTCCGGTGACCGCTGCTTCCCGCGCCGGTTGACTGTTGCGTCCGGTGCCACGATTTGAGACAGCACGGGTTGCAGCCACGTGTTTTGCAGGCGCGCGCTTGAGCTTTTTCAAGGGGTCGACGACCACGATCGGCGGCAACGCCCCGGCGTCTTGCGCCAGGGCCGCTTGCGGATTCGCAAAGCACAGCAACCCCGCTGCGATGGCTGGCGCGAGGATCGCCGTCGAGCTTCGATACAGCTTGCTATCTTGCAGACGACCGCCGCCCCTCGCGTTGAGGCATCCGGTCAGTGCGGTGGTTGCATATAGGGTATTTCGTTCCGAGCAATCGCCGGAACGGTTGGATGAAACTTTTGTGGCAACACACGCAAACGCAGACACAGGCCCCTCCGTCTGCGGGGATCAGCTCCCCGATCAAGGAAGAACCAACGCCTGATGACCATATTCCGCAGACTGCCCAAGACTCTATTGGAATAGATCTAACTGGAATTTAGAATGAAAATAATCAGCGAATAGAAGCCGCGGCGCAAAAGGACTCTATTGGAATCGGCCAACCACAACTAAGCCGAAATCATGCGCGAGTAGAGAAACGAAAAAGGACGACCGAAAAGCCGCCCTCTGTTCTTAGCGGAATGAAACCGGTTGAGCTACTCGGCGGCTGGTTCAGTCACGAAGGAAGTCTTACACTCCATCGACGATATGGCCGCCGACATCGCGGCAAACCTCGAACAACGCCCGAGTGGCGAAACGAAAAGGGGCGACTCGTTAGAGCCGCCCTTTTTGGTTGTTCGCGAAATCGATATTCGAATTTTATTCCGCTGCGAGCTTCACTTCCGGAGCGGCGGCACGGACGTCGGCGTCGACCTGCGCTTCGAACTTGGCGAAGTTCTTCTGGAACATGCCAACCAGCGAACGCGCGGTTTTGTCGAACTCGACCTTGTCGGCCCAGGTCTTGATCGGATCGAGGATATGCGGCTCGACGCCGGGCAGCGAAGTCGGCACCGCGAAGCCGAAATACTTATCGGTGCGGAAGTCGGCCGATCGCAGCGAGCCGTTCAGCGCCGCGGTCAAAAGCGCCCGCGTCACCTTGATCGGCATGCGGCGGCCGGTGCCAAATTTGCCGCCGGTCCAGCCGGTGTTGACCAGCCAGCAATCGACATTGTGCTTGGCGATCAGGTCGCGCAGCAAATTGCCGTACACCGACGGATCGCGCGGCAAGAATGGCGAACCGAAACAGGTGGAGAATTCCGGCTGCGGCTCGTTCCCGAGGCCGCGCTCGGTGCCCGCCACCTTTGCGGTATAGCCGGACAGGAAGTGATACATCGCCTGCGCCGGCGTCAGCTTGGCGATCGGCGGCATCACGCCGAACGCGTCCGCCGCCAGCATCACCAGATTCTTCGGATGACCGGCGCGGCCGCTGCGCGAGGCATTGGGAATGAATTCGAGCGGATAGGCCGAGCGGGTATTTTCAGTCTTTGAGCCGTCGTCGAAATCGGGCTCGCGGGTATTGGCGTCGAGCACCACGTTTTCCAGCACCGCGCCGAACCGCTTACTGGCGGCATAAATCTCGGGCTCGGCTTCCTTCGAGAGCTTGATGCATTTGGCGTAGCAGCCGCCCTCGAAATTGAAGATGCCGTCGGCACCCCAACCGTGCTCGTCGTCGCCGATCAGCGTGCGCTTCGGGTCGGCCGAGAGCGTGGTCTTGCCGGTGCCGGAGAGACCAAAAAAGATCGCCGCATCGCCGTCGGGACCGACATTGGCCGAGCAGTGCATCGGCATCACGCCCTTTTCGGGCAGATAATAATTCAGCGTGGTGAAAACCGACTTCTTCATCTCGCCGGCATAATAAGACCCGCCGATCAGGACGATCTTGCGGGCGAAATCGATCGCGACCACGTTTTCCGAACGCACGCCGTGGCGTTTAGGATCGGCCTTGAAACTCGGCAGATCGATGATGGTTAGTTCAGGTACGAAGGTCGCAAGCTCGGATGTCTCGGGGCGGATCAAGAGCGTGCGGATAAACTGCGAATGCCAGGCGAGTTCAGTATAGACCCGGGTCTTGATCCGCAGGCTCGGATCTGCGCCGCCATACAGGTCCTGCGCGAACAGCGTCATGCCTTCGGCGTGGCTGAGGAAGTCGGCGTACAGCGCCTCGAACTGCTCCGACGTGATCGACTGGTTGCCGGCCCACCACATGTTCTTGTCGGTATTCGCATCACGAACGGTAAACTTATCCTTGGGACTGCGGCCGGTGAACTCACCCGTGTCCGCGCATAAAGCCCCATCAGCGGAAAGCACGGCTTCGCCCGCGGCGAGCGAGTGTTCACAGAGTTGCGGCGCACCGAAGTTCCAGTTGACGCCCTTGAGTTTTTTTAAGCCGAATTTGTCGGCGCCGTAGGCACCGTTATGCACGCCCGTCTCTTGCACGGAAAAATCCTCCTCGAACCCGCGTATCTCCAGCGCGAATGCCGCCAGACGCGCCTCTGTCGCGGTGACCGTCAATATAGCCGTCCGGCCCCGGTCCGGCGACCTAATACTGACGAACGCCGCGCTTGCCAAGTCGATCCCCGGATATTTGGTTTATACGAGGGCGCATCCCGTTTCTCGTCAAAAACTTGCTGCAGTGCGGGCCTGGTCGGCCAGCTGCTTCAGCACCTGCCGCAGTGCAACAGGAGTAAGGATCCGTTCGGGAAATTCGAGCCGCAACGTAGTTTTGCCGGCCTGCAGATCCATTCCATCCGGATCGCAGCCGGTGCAGTGCCAGTCTGCCGGTTCACCGCCTAGCAGTTTGATGGCGTAGAGGTTCATCGCGTCGCGATGATCGGCATTCATATGGTCAATGGCGCCCTGCTCGGCCTCCAGCAGTGCAGCAGCATCGGAAATGTCGGTCAAAAACTGCTCGGATTTGAGGTCGACGATTCGGCCAAATCCGGCCACCAAATGCGCGCCGGCGGGCCGGATCCTGAAAAAAGAAAAATCCTTAAAATTTACAAAGGCTTCGGCGGACGGGTGAGCATTGAGGTAACGGCGGCGCAAAACCGCCGCTGCGTCTCCGCCGGTCTGCTCGGCGCGGCCCGCCAGCATGATTCGCGATCCCTCCAACGGGTCGCCCTCGGCCCGCTCGTCCAGCATCAGCGAAACACGGTCATCGCCGAGCAGGTTCCTGGTATGCAGCGCCAGACGCGAAATCAGCAGGATCGGCGACCCATCGGGGTGGCTTGCGACATTCACCAGCGAGCAATAAGGATCGCCACTGCCGGGCGTCAGGGTCGCCAAGGCACCTTGCCGGCAGCGCCGCAGCAGCGACCGCGCCAGCTTGGCGGCATCAAAATCAGGGGTGGGCTGCATCGGTCATTTTCCGGCATCTCATTGCAAAAATAGCCTTTTTCCCGTCAAACGAGTATCTATATACGCTGGAAGCCCCAGGGAGCTCAGGCGTTTCGGGAACTCGGTCACACTTCAGCCCAGCTTGCATTGCTCGTTGACCCTCTACGAAGCCCATTACGCGGCGCATTGCTGGATTGCTCGCCGTTTTCAGACACTCCGTTTCGGAAAGCAGGCCCATGCCCACAATCGCTTTGGTCGACGACGACCGCAACATTCTCACATCCGTCTCGATCGCGCTCGAAGCCGAGGGCTATCGCATCATGACCTACACGGACGGCGCATCGGCGCTTGACGGCTTCCGCACCAGCCCGCCGGATCTTGCGATCCTCGACATCAAGATGCCGCGTATGGACGGCATGGAGACGCTGCGGCGGCTGCGGCAAAAGTCCGATCTGCCGGTGATTTTTCTCACCTCCAAGGATGAGGAGATCGACGAATTGTTCGGCCTCAAAATGGGCGCCGACGATTTCATTCGCAAGCCGTTTTCGCAGCGCCTGCTGGTCGAGCGCGTAAAGGCGGTGTTGCGCCGCGCCGCGCCCAAGGATCCGACCGCGGCGCCAAAAGAAACCGACGCCAAGGCGCTGGATCGTGGACTGCTGCGGATGGACCCGGAGCGGCACACTTGCACCTGGAAGAACGAGCCGGTGACGTTGACGGTGACGGAGTTTCTGATCCTGCAGGCGCTGGCCACCCGCCCGGGCGTGGTAAAAAGCCGTAATGCCCTGATGGATGCTGCCTATGACGATCAGGTCTATGTCGACGATCGCACCATCGACAGCCACATCAAGCGGCTGCGCAAGAAGTTCAAGGTCGTTGACGACGAATTCGAGATGATCGAAACCCTTTACGGCGTGGGCTATCGCTTCAAGGAAACATGATTTGCGGAATTTCAACCGCGCTTTGTTAACTGACGCCGCGGCCTGTCCAGGCTAGGATGCGCAGGCAACGCGTGCCGCAAGACATATCGAAACAACCGGCAGTTTTGGCCATTGCTTGATCGAACGCAGCCTGATCCAAGCCTGAATGCCGAGGACGCATCGCCGTCCGTCGTTGCGGATCTCGCTGTCGTCGAGAACCCGGGAGCGAAAGGCTGGCAGCGGCCGCTCGGCTGGCTGCGACGGACCGGTCAGTTTTTTTTCGCGCTCAGCTTCTCGAGCCTCACCCGCCGTATCGTTTCGCTGAATCTGGCCGGCCTGATCGCCCTGGTGGCGAGCATTCTCTATCTATCGCAATTCCGAGCCGGCCTGATCGACGCTCGGGCGCAAAGCCTGCTGGTTCAGGCCGAAATCATCGCCGGTGCGATCGCGGCATCCGCGACGGTCGAGACCAACACCATCACCATCGATCCCGACCGGCTGCTCGATCTGAAGCCCGGTGAAACCTACGGCGCGCCCGATGAATATTCCGGGCTCGATTTTCCGATCAACCCGGAACGCGTCGCGCCGGTGTTGCGCCGGCTGATTTCGCCGACCAAGACCCGGGCGCGCATTTACGACCGCGATGGCGGCCTTATTCTGGACAGCCGCAATCTCTACGGCCGCGGCGACGTGCTGCGGTTCGAACTACCGCCGCCATCGGTGGAGAAGCCGGGCATCGCCGAGCGAACCATGATCGCGATCCGCACCTGGCTCAATCGTGGCGATTTGCCGCTCTATCGCGAACTCGGCCCGGAGAATGGCAAAGGCTATCAGGAAGTCGCCCAATCGCTCAACGGCGAAAAGAGCAGCATGGTGCGCATCAACGAGCGCGGCGAGGTGATCGTCTCGGTCGCGGTGCCGGTGCAGCGATTCCGCGCGATCCACGGCGCGCTGATGCTCTCGACCCAGGGCGACGACATCGATCATATGGTAACTGCCGAACGGCTTGCGATTTTGAAAGTCGGCGGCGTCGCTGCCGCGGTGATGATGATACTGTCATTGCTGCTGGCCAGCACCATCGCGGGGCCGGTGCGCCGGCTTGCTGACAGCGCCGAACGGGTCCGCCGCCGCATCAGGACAAGGGTCGAGATTCCGGATTTCACCCGCCGCCGCGACGAGATCGGACATCTCTCTGGCGCGCTGCGCGATATGACGGATGCACTCTATAACCGCATCGAGGCGATTGAAATGTTCGCCGCGGATGTCGCCCATGAATTGAAGAACCCGCTCACGTCGCTGCGCTCTGCGGTCGAAACGCTGCCATTGGCGCGGAATGAAAACAGCCGCTCGCGGCTGCTGGCGGTGATCGAGCACGACGTCAAGCGGCTCGACCGGCTGATCTCCGACATCTCGGATGCGAGCCGGCTCGATGCCGAACTGCAGCGGCAGGATATGACGCCAGTCGATCTTCGCCGCCTGCTCAACACCCTGACTTCGGTGGCCAACGAGACCCGGCTTGGCAACAATGTCTTGGTCGAAGTTCGCTTCGAAGGCCGAAGCTCGACCGATACCTTCTCCGTGCCGGGGCATGATTCGCGGCTCGGACAGGTGATTTCCAACCTGCTGGTCAACGCCCAGTCGTTTTCTAACGCCGGCAGCAAGGTGCGTATCGTCTGCCGTCGCGTCAAACCGGAAATTGAAATCGTGGTCGATGATGATGGGCCCGGGATCCGCGAGGATGCGCTGGAGCAAATCTTCGAGCGCTTCTACACCGACCGGCCGCACCAGGGTTTTGGACAGAATTCCGGGTTGGGATTGTCGATCTCAAAGCAGATCATCGAAGCCCATGGCGGACGCATCTGGGCGGAAAACCGTGCCGGTGCGCCCGGCGCTGACGGTGAAGCGACGGTCGCGGGAGCGCGCTTTGTGGTCCGGCTGCCGGCGCCATGACGAAGGGCGCAGGGGCGAGCATCCATGCTTCCGCCGTGCTGGTTGAGAACCGCGCCGTATTGATCCGCGGGCCTTCCGGTTCGGGCAAGTCGCGGCTTGCGCTCGATCTGATCCTGGCTGGGCGCGCGGGGCAAATCCCTCCGGCGCTGCTGGTCGGCGACGATCGCATCTACCTCGAAGCGGCCCAGGGGCAACTCCTGGTACGGCCGGCGCGCGAGCTGGCCGGCCTGATCGAAATTCGGGGACTTGGCATTCGCCGCTGCCACTTCGCCGAGGAGGCCGTGGTGGGCGTGGTGGTCGATCTGGCGGCCCCCGATGCGGAGCGTCTGCCGGCACCGGAGGCGCTTCTGACGTCTATCGACGGTGTTTTGATACCTCGAATCCCGGTTGGACCGCCTTATTCAGCGCTACCGCTGGTCCTAGCGGCCTTGACCATGACCGAGAGTTCACCTTCCACCCTTACTTCGGCTGATTGTTTGAAGGGAATTGGTAACCATATGGGGCCCAGTATCGCCACCGAATAGATCGGCGCGGGTTCCCCTCTCTACCGCTAATTTCCGGGAGAATCGCGAACATCCCCTCTTGCGCGAGGGCTCTGGATGGTCAAAGTGGCGCGTTCGTGCGGTGCACCAAAAAGCACCCGCGAGGAGTTTCCGATGATTGGTCTAGTACTTGTGACCCATGGGCGCCTTGCCGACGAATTCAAGGCGGCGCTCGAACACGTTATGGGTCCGCAAAAACAAATCGAAGCCGTGACGATCGGAGCGGAGGACGATTCCGATCTTTGTCGAAGCGACATCATCGAAGCGGTCAATCGCGTCGACAGTGGCGATGGCGTCGCGATCCTTACCGACATGTTCGGTGGCACGCCCTCCAACCTCGCGATCTCCTGTATGAGCCGTCCGAAAGTGGAAGTGCTTGCAGGAATTAATCTTCCAATGCTGGTCAAGCTCGCCAAGGTTCGCGAGGAACGGTCGCTTCCCGAGGCCATCTCCATGGCGCAGGAAGCCGGCCGGAAATACGTCACCATCGCCAGCCGGGTTCTCGCCGGCAAATGAGCGACGACGAAGCGCCGCCCGAAAACAATGCCGGGCCAAGCATCCCGCCGGGCGCGCTGTCTCGGGAAATTCCCATCATCAACAAGCGCGGACTTCACGCGCGTGCCTCGGCGAAATTCGTTCAGATGGTCGAGCGCTTCAATGCGGAAGTATGGGTGACGCGCGGCGGCGAGACCGTTGGAGGCACCTCCATTATGGGGCTGATGATGCTGTCCGCGGGACCAGGGACCTCGATCGTGGTCTCCGCAGCCGGCCCCGAAGCCGAAGCCGCCATCACCGCGATCACCGACCTCGTCGCCAGCAAGTTCAACGAAGAAGGCACCTAGGCGGCAACGCTGAACGCCTAAATGTGAGCCGGCGGCACGATGTAGATCTTCCAGCTGGTCGCTGGCCCGGAATGTCCGTGAGAGAAACGCTGCGTCGTGATGACCAGCGGCTCGGCCTGATCCGCATTAGCCGCCATCCACGCTTCGCAAGCTGGTAGCCTCGCATCCGACGTATCGCAGATCCCTATGAACCCGAGCCGCTTGGCTTCCTCCAGCGATGTCAGCCCCGACGCCCAGAGTTCGCCGGGCGTGAACGGCGCTGGATGATCCGGGCTGTAGAACGTCATCGGCTCGCCAATTTCCGTACCACCTGCGACCACCGCCCATCGCGAGTTGAAGCGCGCATGCCAGGCTTGCGTCAATTCGCGGGCAAGTTCGGAACGCGCACCATAGCCCGATGCGCCATTGGGATTCATCACGAGTTCACGGGCCGCGATGTAGGGCGATGCGGCGAGCACCAAAAGTGTCGCCACAAGCCAGATCGTGACGACGCGAAACAGCGCGATTTTCTGAAGTTGCAGCGACGGAATCGCAACCAGCGCCAGCGGGGTCAGAAAGAATAGGGAAATTCCCCAGTCGGTTTTTATATAGATGGTAAAAATCAGAGCGCCGAGCGGAGGCCCGATCGCCACCACGATCTGAATAATCCAGATATTGAGCGCCTGCGATAAATTCACTGCAGTGTTAGCCCAGGAGGACCAGGCGCGCGCAAAGTTCGCCCGTCGCTGAGGAAACCAGGCCAACGTCAGCGCCGCCAGCGCGACAGGTACAGCGAATAGCGCCAGATTGTGGCCGATGTAGCCAATGACGAGTTGAAGGCTTTGCGCGCGGCTCGACAATCCATAGGTATCGCCGGCGTAAGTCAGCGGCAGGAAATCGACCTCCCTCAGCCACCATAAATGCGGAAGCATCGCGACCAACAGCGTGACAATCGCAACCCACGGCGCCGGCGAGCGCAGAAACAGCAACCGATCGGGATGAACGAGCGCGGCTATTCCGATCGCGCCGATCATGGTCAGCACCCAGTACTTTGTCATTAGCGCGAGCGCGCCGGCGAGCCCCAGCCACACGCCGGCGCGTACGCTGCGCTTCTCGAACGCGTTCAGATAGGTCAGCACCAGGAGCGGCAAAGTCACAAGCTGCAGCAGATCCGGATTGTACTTGTAACCCTTGAAATTGAAGATCGGATAGAGCGCCAGCATCACTACGACAAAGAAGGCGCGGCGCCGATCGACCACGCGCAGCGCGATCAGCCAGCAAATTATCAGCCCGCTTCCCAGCGTCGCCATTGCCAATGCGTAAGTTGCCCAGTCGGCGACCGGAAACATCCTGAACCAGATGCCCGCGACCCACCCGGCAAGCGGCGGATGCTTGCCATAACCGAGCTGGAATTTCTGACCCCAGGCGTAGGCTTCCGCGACATCCATGTGGACGTCCTGCGCGGCCTTTAGATTGATCAGGATCAGGGTCCAGAGCACCGCATGCACAACCGCGAAGCCGATCACCAGCGCAGGCCCCGCCTCGCGATCCGAGGCCGACGCGGCGAGCCACGCCGCCAGTCGCCGGACCCTCGACGTTATGCGGGCGTGCGATTTTGCGGGCAAAGACTGGGCAGCTGACATAATCGATTGCCTAGCGCGTTTTTGACCCAAGTGAAATCAGCTTGGCGTGAAGTTGTACCGTCAAAGGGCTGCATTATGGTTGCCGCACCGGGGGTGCCAATGCTATCCCGCGCCCCATGACATCCATCCCTATTTCCAACATTCGCAACTTCGCCATTGTTGCGCATATCGACCATGGCAAATCGACGCTGGCCGACCGTCTGATTCAGACCACCGGGGGCTTGCAGGCGCGCGAGATGAAGGAACAGGTGCTCGATTCCATGGATATCGAGCGCGAGCGCGGTATCACCATCAAGGCGCAGACCGTGCGCCTGTCCTATCCGGCCAAGGATGGCCAAACTTATATTCTCAATCTGATCGACACCCCCGGCCATGTCGACTTCGCCTACGAGGTTTCCAGGTCGCTGGCGGCCTGCGAAGGCTCGCTGCTGGTGGTCGATGCGAGCCAGGGCGTCGAGGCGCAAACGCTCGCCAATGTCTACCACGCGCTCGACGCCGGGCACGAGATCGTGCCGGTCCTCAACAAGATCGACCTGCCGGCGGCGGAGCCGGATCAGGTCAAGCGGCAGATCGAGGACGTGATCGGCATCGATGCCTCGGACGCGGTGATGATCTCCGCGAAGACCGGGCTCGGCATCGACGACGTGCTCGAAGCCATCGTTCACCGGCTGCCGGCGCCGAAGGGCGACCGCGAGGCGTCGCTAAAGGCGCTATTGGTCGACAGTTGGTACGACGTCTATCTCGGCGTCGTGGTGCTGGTCCGGATTGTCGACGGCGTAATGAAAAAAGGCCAGCGCATCCGGATGATGGGCACCAACGCTGCCTATGACGTCGAGCGCGTCGGTTTCTTCACGCCCAAGATGACGCAGATCGACGAGCTCGGCCCCGGCGAGATCGGCTTTATCACTGCCGCGATCAAGGAAGTTGCCGACACCCGCGTCGGCGATACCATCACCGACGACCGCAAGCCGGTGACGGAGATGTTGCCGGGTTTCAAGCCGGCGATCCCCGTGGTGTTCTGCGGCCTGTTCCCGGTCGACGCCGACGATTTCGAAACGCTGCGCGCCGCGATGGGCAAGCTGCGGCTCAACGACGCCAGCTTCTCATTCGAGATGGAAACCTCGGCCGCATTGGGTTTCGGTTTCCGCTGCGGCTTTCTTGGATTGTTGCACCTGGAGATCATTCAAGAGCGATTGTCGCGCGAGTTCGATCTCAACCTGATCGCGACCGCGCCGTCCGTGATTTACAAGATGCATCTGACCGATGGACAGGCGATCGAGATTCACAATCCGATCGACATGCCCGACGTGGTGAAGATCGCCGAGATCGAGGAACCATGGATCGAAGCCACGATCCTGACGCCGGACGAATATCTCGGCAGCGTGCTGAAGCTGTGCCAGGACCGGCGCGGTTCGCAGAAGGAGCTGACATACGTCGGTAATCGCGCGATGGTGAAATACGAGCTGCCACTCAACGAGGTGGTGTTCGATTTCTACGACCGTCTGAAATCGGTCTCCAAGGGCTATGCCTCGTTCGACTATCATCTCACCGACTACAAGCCGGCGGATCTCGTCAAGATGCAGATCCTGGTCAACAACGAGCCGGTCGATGCGTTGTCGATGCTGGTGCACCGCCAGCGCGCCGAGGGCCGCGGTCGCGCCATGGTCGAGAAGATGAAGGAGCTGATCCCGCCGCACATGTTCCAGATTCCAATCCAGGCAGCGATCGGCGGCAAGGTGATCGCGCGTGAAACCGTGCGCGCGCTGCGCAAGGACGTCACCGCGAAATGCTATGGCGGCGACATCACCCGCAAGCGCAAACTTCTGGAAAAGCAGAAGGAAGGCAAGAAGAAGATGCGGCAGTTCGGCAAGGTCGACATCCCGCAGGAAGCCTTTATCGCCGCGCTGAAGGTGGATAGCTGAGGTCGATTGGCCGATGAGATTGCAGCCGTAGGATGTGCAAAGAACGGTTCGAAAATGCACGGTCTGTGATGACCGTGACAGCGCAATAAGCCGCTGCGGGACGCGTTACGCACTGCTCCCGTCACCCCCCATCTTGATCGGCGGCTACGAATAGATCACGATTGCGGCTTCGCCAAACAAAACTCCAGAAGGGGGCGAGAAAGCAGATGAACAAAGCTCCCGGTATCGGACTGATCGAGCGCGCGCGAGCGCTGGCGCCGCTGATCGCCCGGGAGGCCGATGAGATCGAGCGGACCCGGCGTCTCACCCAGCCAGTGGTTTCCGCTTTGATCGAGAACGGGCTTTATCGCGTATTGTTGCCGCAAAGTTTCGGTGGCAGTGAGGCGCCGCCCGAAATCTTCATGCAGATGCTGGAGGAAGTCGCAAAAGCCGACGCCTCTACGGCGTGGTGCCTTGGCCAATGCAGCGTCTGCGCCATGATCGCGGCCTATCTGGATGCCGATGTCGCGCGCGAGATTTTCGATTTGCCCAGCGGCATCCTCGCCTGGGGAGCGATCGCGGGCGAGGTGCATGTCGTTCCCGGCGGCTACCGGGCCACCGGGCGCTGGGACTTCGCCAGCGGCTCCCGCCAGGCAAGCTGGCTCGGCGCGCATGTCCAGATCGTGGAAGCCGATGGCAGCAGGCGCCGCAAACCCGATGGCGCGCCGGAGGTGCGCACAATTCTGTTTCCGCTGGCGAGCGCCACGATGTACGACGTCTGGGACGTGATCGGCCTCAAGGGCACCGGCTCCAACTCTTATTCGGTCGAAAATCTCTTCGTTCCCGAGAAATTTACGGCGTTGCGCGACGAGCCTGCCGCAGTGCATGAAACGGGTCCGCTCTATCGGCTCACCACCAACATCGTTTTCGCACTGGGCTTTGCCGCGCTCTCGCTCGGCGTCGCAAGGGCGACGCTCGACGCCGCCGTCGAACTGGCGCGCGGCAAGGCCTCAACCGGTATTAAGCCAATGCGTGAAAACAATGCGGTGCAGGGCGCGATCGGACGCATCGAAGCCAATTTGCGCGCGGCGCGGGCCTATCTCTATGCCACGACCGGCGAGGTCTGGCGCGATTTGGCGGCATCGGGTGGGTACACGGAAGACCACCGCGCGGCGCTCCGGTTGGCCTCGACCTGGACCATTCGTCAATCGGCCTCAGTGGTCGATGCCGCCTATCAGATGGCCGGCGCCACGGCGGTGTTCAGCACCAACAAGTTCGAGCGCCGCTTCCGCGACATGCACGCCATCGCACAGCAAATCCAGGCCCGGGAAACGCATTATGAAGACGTCGGCAGGGCGATCCTGGCCACCGATCCCGGCGCGCCAGCCATGGACGCTTGACAGCCGCATGGCCATCCGGGCAGAAGTCCGGGGCGGACGCTGCGCCCCAGGGTTGTGCGCGGCCGATGTGTACGGAAAGGCCACCGATGAAACGGGCGCCAAGAAAGAGTCCCGCGATCGCGCGGACGGATTTGTCAGATCCCGCCGTCGAAGAGGTCTTCAGCGCTTATCCGAAGCCGCTCAAAGCAAAGCTACTGGCGTTGCGTCGGCTGATTTTCGACACTGCACGGACCACCAAAGGCGTCGGCGCCTTGCAGGAAACCCTGAAATGGGGACAGCCGAGCTATCTCACGACCGAGACCAAGAGTGGCAGCACCATCCGGATCGATCAGGTAAAAGCCACCGCCAACCAATGCGCGATCTATTTTCATTGCCAGACCGATCTGGTCGAAACCTTTCGCGAGCTGTATCCGACGCAGCTGAGCTATGGCGGCAACCGGAGCATCCTGCTGAATGCCGCCGGCGATCTTCCCGAACCGGAGCTGCGCCATTGCGTGGCGCTGGCGCTGACCTATCATCTGCGCAAGCGTAAGCCAGCTTCGCGTCCCACTTGACCTTGGCCTCTTTAGGCGACCCGCGCGGCTATCGCAGCGGTGCGCGGATGCGATGAATTCCGCGCCGCACTGCGCTTCCAGTAGCCCGATGACATCGGCGTTGGGCCGCGCTTGGCTGAACAGAAAGCCCTGTCCCTCCTGACAGCCCTCGGAGCGCAGGCAGCTCAGTTCGGCTTCGGTCTCGACGCCTTCGGCGGTAATCGTCACACCGAGTCCCGCGCCGAGGCTGATGATCGAACGCACAATTGCCTGCGCGTCGCGATTGGCGGCCACGTCGCGAACGAACGACTGGTCGATCTTGATTTTGTCGAATGGAAAGCTTCTGAGATAGCTCAGACTCGAATAACCGGTGCCAAAATCATCCATCGAGATACGCACGCCAAGGGCCCGCAGCGCGTGCAGCGTGGCGAGCACCTGGCTGCTTTTTTCCAGCAGCAGTGTTTCGGTGATTTCAAGTTCGAGCCGCCTTGCCGGCAGTCCTGATTGGTTCAGCGCATCCATCACCATCGACAACAGATTGCCGACGCGAAATTGCAACGGCGACAGGTTGACCGCGACCCGAATGTCGTCGGGCCATTGCGCCGCGTCCATACAGGCGCGACGCAGCATCAGGCCGCCCAGCGCATTGATCAGACCGGTCTCCTCGGCCACCGGTATGAATTCGGCCGGCGAGATCATGCCGCGTTCGGGATGCGGCCAGCGCACCAGCGCCTCAAAGCCGGTGATGCGTCCAGTCGTAAAATCTATCAACGGCTGATAATGCGGCCGCAGCACATCATTCTGGATCGCGTGGCGCAGATCGATCTCAATCTTGCGGCGGCTCTGGGCGCGAGCATCCATTCCGGCTTCGAAGAAACTGAAGGTGCCGCGCTGCTCGTTCTTGGCGCGGGACAACGCCATGTCGGCATTTTTCAGAAGTTTCTCGAACTCGTCGCCGTCGCCGGGCGCCATGGCAATGCCAATGCTGGCGCCGACAACGACGGAATTGCCGTCCAGCAGATAGGGATCGCCGATCGCCTCTAATAATCGCCTGGCCAGCAACACGGCGTCTTCTGGCCGCGTCAGCCCGCTCTGGACGATCGCGAACTCATCGGAGTTGAGGCGGGCGAGCGTATCCTCCTCGCGCAACATGGATCGCAGGCGCTTGGCAACCGCGCGCAGGAGCTTGTCGCCAATACCGTGGCCAAGCGCATCGTTGACGGCCTTGAAGTTATCGAGGCCGAGCACCAGTACGGCAGCCTTTTCAGCACTGCGGCGCGTATGCAGCAGGATTTCATCCATGCGCTGACGGAGCAAATTGCGGTTCGGCAACCCGGTCAGCGCGTCGTGCTGGGCCATGAAGGCGAGCCGCGCCTCGGCGCGCTTGCGCTCGGTGATGTCCATCAGCGCCAGCAATACCGCGGGCTGGTCACCATAGACCAGATGGCGCGAATAGATCGCCAGATCTATCAGCGTCCCGTCGGCCCTGACATGCGTCCAGGTGCGGGTCGCCAGTTCGTCGCTGCTGCGGTCGCCCACCCAGGGTGGTTCGGATCCAAAGGCCTGGACGCTGCGGATGGTGAGCTTTTCGAATTCGGCGCGGCTATAGCCATAATGCTCGACCGCGGCGTCGTTGACTCCAAGTACGCGTTCATCGTCCCGCGCACAGACGATCATGGGAACAGGGTTGCTGTCGAACAGCAGCCGGAACGAGGCCTCGCGCTGCTTCAGTTCAGTGATATCGACACGCAGTCCGATGATCCCGCCGTCCCCGGTCAGCCGCTCCTCGATCAGGATGCAGCGACCGTCGGCCAGGGTTTGCTCGTGGCGTTCGCCCGGTTGATAAAGCTTGGTAAGTCGCTCGGCGATCCACTCTTCCTCGCGGCCTATCGCTTCGGGATAATCGCCACGCTCGATGCCGATGCGAATCGTATCTTCGAGCCGCGCACCCGGCTCGAACAGGTCCGAACTGCGGCTGTAGATCTCGGAATACTTCTTGTTCCAGAGAATGTAGCGCCCTTCGTCGTCGAGGAACACGATGCCCTGCGGCAGGATCTCGATCGCCTCACGCAGTCTTTCGTGAGATTTTCTCGCCTCCGTCATCGCCGCATCGGCCTCGGCGCGCGTGCGCAGGACCTCGCCGATCTCCGTCGAAACGCAGCCGTTACCGCCTGATAGTTTCAGACGGCGTTTTACCGGTCGGTTTGGAATGCGCGCGATCGCCGGACGCTTCACTTTTTTCGATGTCTTTGGCCGGATTCTCGGCATTGCAACGCCCCACTCGCATTCTGCGTGGGTGTTTTCCGATAAGTGTCTGAAAAATTGGTATCACTTCCGCGCGATAGCATCAGATCGGCAATGTTCCGCCTCGAGCATTTGGCGTCCCGATTGCCTATTTAAGTGGCGATTTTGCCGACAATAGCGAAAAGATAGCTGTCGCGGACCGCGCCGCCGGTCGCGCGTGCGAATGTGTAAGGCAAATCGCCTGTATTGCATAATGGATCAGTGACGGATCTGGCGATTTCACAATGAGCGCCATCAATTTCCGCGGTCGCAAGAAATTTTGTCAATGATCAACAGGGTTATCGAAACGTTAAGCCGCGGCGCTTGAAGCGCCCGCAACTAGTCCGAAATCTCGATCCGCGTGTTACGCGGCCCGTTGCGTTCGACCAAGGCAAACAGCGCCGCCGCATGCGAAGGGTGCAACCTGATACAGCCGTGCGAGGCCGGGCCGCCGAGTTGCGACAGATTATTGGTGCCGTGAATGGCGATGCCGTAATAAAAGAAGATCGCGTGCGGCATCGGCGAATTGTAATATTTCCGCGAGAACCAGCGCCGCGCCATCAATTGCGGGTGGAACACACCGCTCGGCGTGCCATAGCCGCTACGGCCGGTGGAAACCGGCCAGCTATATCGCATCGTCCCGTCGACGCTAACGGCCATACGCTGAGAGGATTTGTCGATCTGGACCAGAACATCGGCGCGCGCCGCCGTCAGTGCCAAGCCCGATATCATCACGCCCGCAAGTCTTGCGAGCCACGTTGCCGACCGCCGTTTCATGATCGAGCCCCGCTGCTCGCCTTTGAAAGGAGATATGATGAGGCTTCCACATCGAGATGATGTGGCTTTCAAACGCTCTTTGTAAAGACCGGAATGAGAGCGAAAGCCGTCACAACGAGCTTAACCTCCTGCCGTCGTGCCCGCTTGGGCGTCGGCGATCGAGGAAGCGATTGGAGCACCTTATCCCCGCGGCTGGTTTCATGCTATTCTTGCGCTATAGGGTACCCCGATGAGCCCCCGCCTGATTCGCATCCGCCTCCTTCTGGTGGCCGCCGCTCTCGTCGGCGCTCATGCCGCGCTGGCGCAGGACAAGGGCAGCGTCGATCCAAAGCCACTGCCGCCGCTGGCCAACCCCAACGATCCCAAGCTGGGCGCCAAGGAGCTGTTCGCGCGCAAGCTGTTGCCGGCGGCAATGCCAACTCGCGTGATCGGCTTCTATTCCAAAGGCTGCATCGCGGGCGCCGAGCAAATGCCTGTCAATGGCGAGACCTGGCAGGTGATGCGGCTGTCGCGCAACCGCAATTGGGGACATCCCGACATCATCACGCTCTTGAAGCGGCTGTCGGTCAAGGCGCACAAGGACGCCGGCTGGCCCGGAATACTGGTCGGCGACATCGGACAGCCGCGCGGCGGCCCGGCGCTCAGCGGCCACGCCAGCCATCAGATCGGACTCGATGCGGATATCTGGCTGACACCGATGCCCGATCATCGCCTGTCGCGCGAAGAGCGCGAGGAGGTGTCCGCGGTCATGATGGTGCGCGACGACCGCCGCGACATCGATCCGAAAGTCTTCACGCCCGGCCATGTTCTGGTGCTGCGCGACGCCGCGCAGGAGCCGAGGGTCCAGCGCATCTTCGTCAATGCGGCCATCAAGAAAGCGCTATGCCGCGAGGCCAAGGGCGACCGAAGCTGGCTGTCCAAGATCAGGCCGTGGTGGGGTCACGATTATCACTTCCACATCCGCATCGCGTGCCCACCCGGCAGCAGCGACTGCAAGGGCCAGCCGCCGCAGGCGGACGGAGAGGGCTGCAGCGCCGACGATCTCGCCTATTGGTTCAAGGATTCGGTACTCCACCCGGAGCCGCCGAAAGAACCGCCGAAGCGGAGCCAGCCGATCACGCTGGCCCAATTGCCGGCCGGCTGCCGGGCGGTTCTGGCCGCGCCGGATGCCAAGCAGTGACGGCCTCACGGCAGGCGCGGGCTTTCGCCAGCGTCAGTCGCCGTCTGCGTCGTCAGAGATTTGGACATGATCGCTATTTTCAGTCCGTGGTGGCTCGAATATTCCACGAGATTCCACCCCAGGCCCGCATACAGTTTTTCGCTACTTGGCGTGAACAGATAGATCTTTTCGAAACCCATCTCCATGGCTGCCCGCTCGACCCGCCCGACCAATGCCGAGGCGATTCCACTGCCGCGATGCGCCGGACCGACGTAAACGCTGGAGAGCCAGGGCGAAAGATGCTGATGCGTGATCGTTTGGCGTATCAGCGATGCCGAGCCGAGCAACGTGGTATCTCGAAGCGCGATGAACGTGGTCGGCAAGTCCGACTTCCGGAGCGAAGCCGTCAGGCGCTCGACGTAACGCTCAACCGTATTGGCAGGATTTAAATATCCAAATTCCCCATGGTGCCATGTTGCCAATTGCGGCACGTGGGGAACGTGGTCCGCAAGATATTCAAGCCGCAACGTTCGCATCTTTGTTCCGCCAATATTCCAAACCGGCAACATTTCTAGCCACAACTCGCCCGATCTAACAGTTCGTGGGCATGCGGCCGTTCCGCTCCGGACCTCGGATACCGCCATAACCTGGTCCGACGGTGATTTGATTCGGCCCGAAGATACGCTAATGTGTACTATCGCTGCGCCGTAAGCGCAGGCGAAGCTCCGGATCAGGGCTGCTGATTCCCATTCGAATCCCGATTTGTCGATGCGAGCCGTCGTCAGGCCCGGCATATACCTTGTAAAGGACTCACTATGCGCATCAGTGCACGCAATCAGCTCAAGGGCACCGTCATCGAAGTGAAAAAAGGCGCGACCACCTCGCATATCCGCGTCGATATTGGCAACGGCCAGATCGTCACCTCTTCGATCACCAACGAGGCGGTCGATGAACTGGGCATCAAGGCCAAAGGTCACGTCACCGTCGTCGTGAAGGCTTCCGACGTCATGATCGCGGTGGATTGATGATCCGTGCACCCCTGCTCCTCGCCTTGGTCTGGCTCGGAACGGCTCCGGCATGGGCGGCAGAAGAACCCAGCGGCTGTGACAAATTCAAATGGCCAATCGAGCACGAGCGCGCTGCGCTAACGGCGCCGGACCGCATCAAGCTTGCATCCGGCGGCGAACTCGCGGCATTGCCTTCGACGGGAATTACGCTCGCTTTGCACCCGCCTGCCGAGGCCAAGCTGCCGACACCGCCCGAACGCGCGCCAAAGGATGGCACCTTCGCGGGCTTTGCGAATTTCAAAAATGCACCGAAGCCCGGTATTTACACCATCAGTCTGTCCTCGGGCGGTTGGGTCGATCTGTTCCAGGACGGGCATGCCCTGAAGCCAAAGGCTTTCAGCGGCGCCACCGATTGCGACGGCATTCGCAAGACCATGAAGTACGAGATCTCGGCAAGCCCGTTTGTGCTCCAGGTCAGCGGCATCAAGGAAGATGCTGTGTCGGTCGCGATCCTGCCGTCGGAATAGCCCGGCGCACGATATCCCGGAGCGCGATCGGAGCCAAAGCTGGTTCCCTTATTTGACAATCGCACTCCGGGAAGACTTTACCCAAATCCTCAGCCTGTTATTGTTTTTGTTAGCGATATCCCGGATCGACCGTAAGTCATCGGGATCAGTGGAACGACAATTCCGCCTATCGCGTTCACCGTCCAACCAACGCCTGTTTTGTGCGCGCGATATGTCGCGAACGCGCACGGGAGTGACCCATGCATCGTCTTGCCGGACTCTTCACCGCACTCATCCTCCTGGGCGGACCGGCCTGGTCGCCTGCGCTTGCCGAGGACAACAGCCTCACCGTGTTTGCCGCCGCTTCGATGAAGAACGCGCTCGATGATGTCGATGCCGCCTATACCGCGAAGGCCGGCGTCAAGGTCGTGGCCAGCTATGCCGCCAGCTCGGTGTTGGCCAAGCAGATCGAGCAAGGCGCGCCGGCGGATGTCTTCGTGTCCGCCGACACCGACTGGATGGACTACGCGATCGACAAGAAGAACATCAACGCGCCGACGCGAGTCGATCTGCTCGGCAACAGCATCGTGCTGATCGCGCCGAAGGATTCCAAGATCGACAATGTAACGATCGGACCGGGCTTCGATCTCGCCAAGCTCGCCGGCGACGGCAAGATTGCCACCGGCGACGTAAAGGCGGTTCCGGTCGGCAAATACGCCAAGGCGGCGCTGGAGAAACTCGGTACATGGCAGGCCGCCGAGCCGAAATTCGCGATGGCGGAGAGCGTGCGCGCCGCGTTGACTTTGGTGGCGCGCGGCGAAGCGGCACTGGGCATCGTCTATTCGACCGACGCCAAGGTCGAGCCCGAGGTCAAGATCGTCGGCACTTTCCCGGTCAATTCCCACGCACCGATCATCTATCCGGTGGCAGCGACGGCAATCGCAAAGCCGGAGGCGGCCGATTATCTGGCATTCCTGCGAACCTCGGCGGCCAAGGCCATCTTCGAGAAATACGGCTTTAAATTCCTGATCAACCCGACGACCTGAAACGTGTTCGATATTTCGCCGACGGAATGGACGGCGATCCAGCTCTCGCTGCGGGTTGCCACGGTTGCGACACTGGTGGCGACGCCGCTCGGGATCGGTGTGGCGTGGCTGCTGGCACGGCGCGATTTCTGGGGCAAATCGGTTGTCGATGCCTTGATCTACTTGCCGCTGGTGCTGCCTCCCGTCGTCACCGGCTATCTGCTGTTACTGACATTCGGACGGCGCGGCCTGGTCGGCGCGTGGCTCGCCGACCATCTCGGGATCGTATTCGCATTCCGCTGGACCGGTGCCGCACTGGCCTGCGGCGTGATGTCGTTTCCGCTGTTGGTTCGGCCGATCCGGCTTTCGATCGAAGCGGTGGATCGCCGGCTGGAGCAGGCGGCGGGAACATTGGGCGCAGCCCCCTGGCGGGTGTTCCTGACCATTACCTTGCCGCTCGCGCTGCCGGGAGTGCTGGCCGGCATGGTGCTCGGCTTTGCCAAGGCGATTGGCGAATTCGGCGCCACCATCACCTTCGTGTCGAATATTCCCGGCGAAACCCAGACCATTTCTTCGGCGATCTATTCGCTGATCCAGACCCCCGATGGCGATGCAGCGGCGCTGCGGATGGTGGTGGTTTCAATTCTCATCGCAACGGCGGCGCTGGTGGCCTCCGAATGGTTCGCGCGGCGCGCCAACGCACGCGTGCACGGGAATTGATAATGCTGCGCGTTGACGTCTCAAAACAGCTCGGCGAGTTCGCGATCGAAGCCTCGTTCGCCAGCGAAGGCCCTGTCACCGGGCTGTTCGGCGCCTCGGGCGCCGGCAAGTCGTCGCTCATCAACATGATCGCAGGACTGCTGCGGCCCGATCGCGGAACCATCGCCATTGACGGCGAAACCCTCGACGATACCGCGGCAGGCGTCCACGTCCCGACCTATCGCCGTCGGATCGGCTATGTGTTCCAGGACGCGCGGCTATTTCCGCATCTCGACGTCCGCCGGAATCTCGATTACGGGCGGCGAATGAATGGCCTTGCCGACGACCCGGCACAGCGCGCGCGTGTCACCGACCTGCTCGACATCGCCGGCCTGCTGGATCGCCGCCCCGGTCGATTGTCAGGCGGCGAGCGCCAGCGCGTGGCGCTTGGCCGCGCGCTGCTGGCGCGGCCAAGATTGCTGCTGCTGGATGAGCCGCTGGGATCGCTCGATGAAGGACGCAAACACGAGATCCTGCCCTATCTCGTGCGCCTGCGCGACGAGGCCGGCATACCGATGGTCTATGTCTGCCACGACCCCGACGAAATGCGCCAGTTGGCGACACAAATTGTCATGCTCAAGCGCGGGCGCGTGACCGCCTTCGGCGGCGCCGAGGTACTTCCGACGGCTATGTCGCCGGCCTGATTGCACGCGACGGCTTGCGTTCTAAATTCCGGCCACCGACGACCACATCCGCGATAGCTTTTTCTTGAGCGACGCCATTCGCGTTAACGGCGCGACCTCTTCCTCATCTTCAGGCAGACGAAGTCCGACCACATTGACCCTGCCGCCGCCAATGCTGCGCGCAACCAGAACGATAGAGTCGAGCGCCAGCGTCGCGCCTTCCTTTGGGGCGTGATCGAGATGAACGTCGAAATAATCGGCCAGCGTCAGCTTTGATTGCTCGGCATCGACCACGACACCATAGGTCTGAGCTAGGTCGCCCAGCGTGATTTCGCCGGACACGACAAAATCCCCGAGCAGATGTGGATCGGGTGCCGTGCTCGGCATCATGTCGACAAAAAAGCGGTCGAGCGCTTCGGCCTTTTCCGGCGGCGCCAGCAGGTAAATGTAGTCGCCCGCAGCGATCGGATCGGCTTCGGCGGGCGAGAGAATTCGCTCGTCGCGGATGACCAACGTCGGCTTCGACCAGGAGGGAATCAGGCCGCGCCGGAAATACAGGCTTTTCGGACGGACCGAATAGCCGACCAACTGCTGTTCGAGCTGGCCGGGCAGATCAAGTTCGACGCGCCGTGGCACGCGATCGGCTCGCGGCAGCGCCACATGGAGCCGCCGGGCTGCGGCAGCCAGCGTCCAGCCCTGCAGCAGCAGCGAAATGATGACGACGACAAAGGCGACGTCAAAATAAAGATACGCCTTTGACAATCCGACCAGCATGGGGATCGACGCCAGAAAGATCGCGACCGCGCCGCGCAGCCCGGTCCAGGCGATGAAAATCTTCTCCCGCCAGTTGAAGCGAAACGGCGCCAGACAGAAGAACACCGCGAGCGGCCGCGCCACCAGCATCAGCACCAGGGCCACGATCACCGCCGGGACGATGCTGCTGCCCAGGCGATGCGGCGAAACCAGAAGGCCGAGCAGGACAAACATCACAATCTGCGCCAGCCAGGTCGCGGCGTCGAGGAACGTCACCACCGAATTGTGCGCCCGCGTCGGCCGGTTGCCGATGATAATCCCGGCGAGATAGACCGCGAGAAATCCCGAAGCATGCGCGATCTGCGCGCCGCCGAAAATTACCAGTGCGGCGGTGGCGACGAATGGCGCGTGCAATCCCTGCGGCAGCGCGACACGATTGAGCGCCAGCACCACGAACCGGCCGCCGACGACGCCGACGACGGCGCCGAGCACGGCTTCGCGGCCGAATTCCAGGGCGACATGCCAGAACGAGCTTTGGCCGCTTGAAATCAGTTCCACCAGCATCAGCGTCAGGAATACCGCAAACGGATCGTTGGTACCTGACTCAACCTCCAGCGTCGCGCCGACACGCGGACGTAGCCGCAATCCCTGGGCGTGAACCAAAAGAAACACGGCCGCGGCATCGGTCGACGCCACCACGGCGCCCACCAGCAGTGCCTCGGTCCAGTTCAGATCGAGCACATATTTGGCCACCGGTGCCGTAACCAGCGCGGTCAGCAGCACCCCGATCGTCGCCAGCGCCATCGATGGTGCGAGCACCGCACGGATACTCTGAAATCGGGTTCGCAGCCCGCCATCGAACAGGATCAACGCCAGTGCGACCGATCCCACCAGATAGGTGGTGCGCACGTCGTCGAACCGCAGTTGCCCCGGGCCGGAATCGCCGGCCAGCATGCCGATGAACAGAAACACCAGCAGCAACGGCGCACCGAAGCGCAGCGCCAGCAGGCTCGACAAAATGCCGGCCATCACCAGTGCGGCGCCGAGAAGAATGGCTATGCTGACCGAATCGAGAGAAGCCATGAACAATCGCAACTCATCGCAAATACTTGCAGTTGCATCCTTATCGTCGCCACAGTTCAACGCCAACCCATTTCTGCCAATGGCGCCCCGTTTCCGGAATTCGTGAATCAGAATCAAGCAGGCGCTGACGCCAATGTCAGCACGAATTCTCCTCGCTTAAATTGCTCCACGGGCTCGCCGGCGCGATGGCGCCCATGCAGCGGTTGTGGGAATCTACGGAACTTTCGAATCAGGTTTGCCTTGCGCCAATCTGCCTCGTATTGAGATTTTGACGATGGATCTGAACCTCACGGACATCACCGATTTTCTGCATTCCGCCGCGCGTTCGGTCGGCGCGGAGGTCACATCGCCTTGGTTCTATCTGCAGCTTGGCCTGATCCTGGCTGGCGCCGGCATCGCATTTGCCGCTGGCGCGGTCGTTCGTTCGCGGGTCGATTTGACCTCGGACCCGATGGGCTGGCCGACGCCGCTGCGGCTGTTTACGCGCGTGCTGGTCGCCAGCGCCTCGACCGCGGTGTTCGCGGTGCTGATGAGACTGGCACGTCTGGTCATGGTGATGTCGACATGGCCGAGCCGCAGCTATCTGCTCGCCGTCGCTTTCAAGCTTGCATTCGCGTGGCTGATCATCCGGCTGGTCACATCCGTTATTCGCAACAGCTTTATCGTCCGCCTGGTGTCGCTGTCTGCGTGGTTGGTGGCGGCGCTGAGCATTCTGGGACAGCTTGATCCGACCATCGATGCGCTCGACTCGGTCTCGATCGTGCTCGGCGGCCTGCAATTGACGCCGTTGCTGGTGATCAAGCTCGGCGTACTCCTGCTAGTGGCGCTGTGGCTGTCCAATATCGCCAGCAACTTCGCCGAAAGCCGGATCACGCGATCCAGCGACCTGACGCCGTCGATTCAGGTTCTGCTGGTCAAAATGATCCGGCTGGCTCTGATGGTTTTCTCGGTCGCGGTCGTCATGAGCGCGGTCGGTATCAACCTGTCGGCGCTGGCGATCTTTTCGGGCGCTGCCGGCGTCGGCATCGGTTTCGGCTTGCAGAAAATCGTCGCTAATTTTATCAGCGGTATCATTTTGCTGGCGGATAAATCGGTGAAGCCGGGCGACCTCGTCACCATCGGCGACAGTTCCGGTCGGATCAGCGCGATGAAGACGCGCTATATTTCGGTCGCCGCCGGCGACGGCCGAGAGTTCCTGATCCCGAACGAGGATCTGGTAACACAAAAGGTCACCAACTGGACCTACACCGACAAGAATACGCTGGTGAAGGTCAATTTCGGCGCCAATTACGAAGCCGATCCTCGGCTGGTTTGCAAACTGGCGATCGATATCGCCGCGGCGGCGCCCCGGATCATCAAGCTCAAACCACCGAGCTGTATCCTGACCGAGTTCGCCGAGGCTGGCATGAAGTTTTCCCTGACCTTCTGGATCGCCGACCCTGACGGAATGGACAATGTGAAGAGCGACGTGATGCTGTCGTTATGGGATGCTTTCCGGCGCGAGGGCATCCGCGTCCCCTACCCGGTGCGCGAGATCCGGATCCACGGCGCGCTACCGGTTGAGACCACGGTAGAGGTCCCGAGCTGACCCTGCCCCACCGCCAAATTCCCCTTGCGGACGCCGCTTCGGGGCGTTCAAGGCGTTTCCGGTCGCGCCATAGCGGGGCCGCGCCCCAGCCTTGGCTTGCACTGATCGCTCCGATCATTAAATTAGCCCATCAATTCGCGCCTTCGCGCCCCCTGCCTGCCGGAATATGAACCGTCCATGAGCTATATCGAAGCCTCCGATACTTCCTTGCGCAAAACCGGGCAGATCAAGCTGCACGGGCCCGGCGGATTCGCGGGTATGCGCAAAGCAGGCGCGCTGGTGGCCAAATGCCTCGATGAACTGACCGATATCGTCAAACCCGGCGTGCCGACCTCGCGGATCGACGATTTCGTCCGCGACTTCGCCTTTGGCCACGGCGCGTACCCCGCCACCCTGATGTATCGCGGCTATCGCTATTCGACCTGCACCTCGATCAACCACGTGGTTTGTCACGGCATGCCTGGGGACCGGGTGTTGAAGGACGGCGACATCGTCAATATCGATGTGACCTTCATCGTCGAAGGCTGGTACGGCAACTCAAGCCGGATGTACGCGGTCGGCCCGATCGCCCGAAAGGCCGAGCGGCTGATTGAGGTAACCTATGAGGCCTTGATTCGCGGCATCACCGCGGTGAAACCGGGCGCCACCACCGGCGACCTTGGTCACGCTATTCAAAGTTTCGTTGAACCGCAGGGCATGAGCGTGGTGCGCGATTTCTGCGGCCACGGCTTGGGTCGTATTTTCCACGACGAACCGAACATCATCCATGTCGGCCGGCCCGGCGAAGGCGTGACGCTGAAGCCGGGCATGTTCTTCACCATCGAGCCGATGATCAATCTCGGCAAGCCACATGTGAAGATCCTGTCGGACGGCTGGACCGCGGTGACACGTGACCGCTCGCTGTCGGCGCAGTTTGAGCATTCGGTCGGCGTGACCGCCAATGGCGTCGAAATCTTCACACTGTCGCAACGCCACGGTGAAAAGCCGCCGGTGGCGGCCTGAAATCAAACACTTCCCGGTTGCAAAACCTGACCGGCACGGCATGTTGGTGCCGATGCCCGCCAAGAACAGCAATCAGCAGGACCCGTCCACCGATACGCCGCACTATCACGGCCACCGCGAACGGCTGCGCGAGCGCTTTCATAGCGCCGGCCCCGACGCGCTGAGCGACTATGAGCTGCTGGAGATGGTGCTGTTCACGGCCCAACCCCGGCGCGATATGAAACCGCTGGCCAAATCCCTGCTCAAGAAATTCGGCTCGTTCGCCGAAGTAGTTCACGCGCCGGAGACGCTGCTACGAGAAGTCGACGGAATCGGTGAAGCGTCGATCAACCAGCTCAAACTGATCGCGGCAGCCGCCGGCCGTATTGCAAGAGGCCAGTTGAAGCAGCGCACCTTGCTGTCGTCATGGAACGACGTGATCGCCTATTGCCGGACCAGCATGGCATTCGCCGACAAGGAGCAATTTCGCCTGCTGCTTCTCGACAAGCGCAATCAATTGATCGCCGATGAGGTGCAGCAGATCGGCACCGTAGACCACACGCCGGTGTATCCGCGCGAAGTGATCAAACGGGCGCTGGAATTATCCGCCACCGCAATCATCCTGGTGCACAATCATCCGTCCGGCGACCCGACGCCATCGCAGGCGGACATTCAGATGACCCGCGCCATCATCGACATTGCCGGTCCGCTCGGGATCTCGGTGCACGATCACATCATCGTCGGCAAGAACGGCCATGCGAGCTTGAAAGGGCTGAAGCTGATTTGAACGCCTCGGCAAGCAGGCGCACGATTGCGCTCCGGCAAGAGCAGCGAGCCCGAGATCTACGATCAATGCCCCTGGATATTGACGGTCCGCGAGGAGTTCCCCGCGGCTCCAGTTGGTCGCCAGTGATCCTCGGACCAGCGTGCGTATCGGTCCATCGAGTCCTTGATTGGCTACACTGTTGCAAACTTCCAAACCATCCCGAGATTACGAGTTGCGGATGAGGGCGTGAAAATTCTCATTCGCACCCTCAACTGCAACAGGCGATCAATCTATCCGGCGCGTCAATCCACCGGCGGCGCCAGCAGCTCGTTCAGATTGGCGTCAAGTTGCGCGAGCAACTCTGGGTCGACGCCGAACAGGCCGAGATGTCCGCAGATGCTCTTCAGCGGACGGAACTTGCTTCCCGGGATCAGACGCTGCTCGACCTCGCAGTCGCTCGGCGGAAAGAACATGTCGTGACTGATCGGCATCACGTAGGTCTTCGCCTTGATGCGGCCGAGCGCCGACGCCAGATCGCCGCCGGTGTTGCGGCTGACGTCGCCTCGTTGCCACTTCCACGCCATCGCCAGCAGATCGTTTGGATCCATCGGCGCGAAATATCCCGTCATGAAGGTATCGACGAAGGCCTGCATCGAGTCGAAGCCGAGCGCCTTGTGTCGACCTTCGCGGAAGAAGTCGGTACTCCACCCCATCACCGTCCACAGCTTGGCTTGGCGCTTGAGGCCGGCGGCGACATCGACCGGCGAACCGTAGTTGCCGCCGTTGAACCCCGGATCGGATGTAATCGCTTCGGAGAGTGTCTCGGTGAAGACGAAATCGTGCTCGGTGTTCTTGGCGGTGCCGGCGATCGGAGCGGCGCGCTTGACGAAGTCGGGATAGCGCACGGCCCACTCATAGGTCTGCTGCGCGCCCATCGAGCCGCCGACGACCAGCGCGAGGCTTTTCAGACCGTATTTCTCGGTCAGAAGCTTGTGTTGGGCGCGAACGTCGTCGCCAATGCGCACTTTCGGGAAAGTCGGTCCGGCCTGCGCTCCACCGCTGTTGTTCGGCGAGGTGGAAAGGCCATTTCCGATCTGGTTGACGACGATGATAAAATACTTCGCCGGATCGAGCGCACGCCCGTTGCCGATGTAGACCTGCTCCATGATCTTGCTCGTTCCCGAGTACCAGGTCGTAACGAGGATCGCGTTGTCCTTCGCCGCGTTCAGCGTTCCGTGGGTCGCCACCGCAAGCTGACAGTCCGGAATATGGCCGCCATCCTCAAGCTCGAGGTTGCCGATTCCGATCATCTCGTATGGGCCGTGGCCTTCCTGGCCGTAGTAAGAATTTGTGCTCATTGGATGTTTCCTCCCGTTGTTGTTATCATCAGGTCATCGCAAAGCCTTGGTAGCCATTGGCTGCAAGTTCGTCGCATTGCTTGTTGTAGTTGCCGACGCCGCCAATATAGGACAGCAGCCGTCGTGGCTTTCCGTCGACGTTCGAGCCCATGTACCAGGAGTCGGTTTTCACAACGAGGGTCGCGGCCGCGGTTTCGTCGTGGTGCTTCACCCAGTTGTCCTCGAACTCCTTGGTTGCCTCGACGACGCCTTTGCCGTGCTCCTTCGCGTAAGCAATGCAGTCGGTGATCCAGTCCACCTGCTGCTGAAGACAGGTCGTCATGTTGCAAAGTGCGGCGGACGGAGCGAGCGGCGCGCCGGTGGTGAACAAGTTGGGATAGCCGTGCACCTGCAGCCCCATCGCGGTGCGGATATCGTCGTGCCACCTGTCCTTCAGCGAACGGCCGTCGCGGCCGCGGATGTCGATGCGACTGAGAGCGCCCGAGCCGGCGTCGAATCCGACGGCAAGGATGATGATGTCGGCCTCATGAACTTTCCCGTCGGAGGTCCGGATGCCTTCGGGCACGATGCGCTCAATTGGTGTCTTGCGGCAGTTCACTCCCTCGACGTTGTCCTGCAGATAGACCTCGAGATATTTGTTCTCGAGTGGCACACGATGCGTGCCGAATCCGTAGTCGCTCTCGGACGGGATGAGTAGATCGCACAGCTTCGGGTCGTCCCGCAGCCGCTGCCGCAACTTGCCTCGGACGAACTCAGAAACGACCGCACTTACCGCCTCGTCGAAGAACATTTCCGGGAATGTCGCAAGCCACATCGAGAGCGATCCGTCGTTCCAGTATTTTTCCAGAACGTGGTGCGTTCATCGGCGGTCAATTCGGCCCAAGGGCGATTCTCGAAGTCATAGTCGAAGCCGGCGAAGGTGGTGCGCACGCGGGTCTTCAGCTCATTGAACCGGCTACTCCAGCGATCCCAATCCGCTTGCGAATATTTCGGGTTCTTCATGGGCACAACATATTGCGGCGTGCGCACGAACACCTTCATCGACCCGACTTCGGATGCGATGGTCTGGATCACCTGGATGCCGGTGGCTCCGGTGCCCACCACGGCGACCCGCTTGCCTTTGAGATCGATTCCCTCTTTCGGCCAAAGGCCGGTATGGGTAATCAGACCTTTGAACGTGGACTGGCCGGGGAAGCGGTCGTTCAGCGGCGCCGACAGCATGCCGCAGCAGGCCAACAGGTATTGCGTATCAATGCGTTCGCCGTCGGAGGTGACCACGTCCCAGCGGCCGTCCTTTTCCCGATAGGTGGCGGACTCGATCCGGGTGCTGAACTGGATGTCCTTCTTGAGATCGAAGCGATCAGCGACGAAGTTCAGCCACTGCTCGGTCTCGGGCTGCGCCGGAAAACGCTCGCTCGGCTTCCACGCCTTGTACAAATCCTCGGAAAACCAATACTGATACACCTCCACCTGAGAATCGAAGCGCGCACCGGGGTAACGATTCCAGTACCAGGTTCCGCCGACGCCGGAACCCGCCTCGAAGGCGCGGACCTTCAGTCCCAGTAGCCGCATGCGGTGCAACTGGTACAGACCCGCGATGCCAGCTCCGATAACGACCGCGTCCAGGGTTTTTGTTCCGTTGGATTCCCTGGACTTGATTTCAGCCTGGTCCATTTCCCTCTCCTGCTGTTTTTTAACTATGCACCGTGCCACCCGACCTAATGGGCGGAGTTGCGTCTCCTTGACGAACCAACGGAAATGCTGGGCGGGTCCTGGAACCCTGAAGGGTCTCGAGCCGCTCACACATCGCCGGCGGAACGTGCTGGAAACTAGTTGCGCCGAGGCACGGCGGGCTTGAACGAAGCCGACCTTTCTTTGGACGAAATGCGTGTGCGACGCAGCGAACGCTCCGGGCGAATTAATACATTTGGCCAAGTCAGGAAAAGCGCCGTATCCTGCACTACCGTGAAAGAGGAGCCGGCGAACGGCCGCCAACCATGCGGAGACTGCGCCATGAGCAAGTTCATTGCGGTCGACGAGCTTCCGCGATACGCGCCAGGTGAACTGAAGCTGGACAGTTCGGCGGTCGGCCGTCCTGATTTCCGCATGCGGGTATTTCGCTATGCGCCGTCCGACATTTGGGTCCCTCCGACGGAAGACTTCCTCATCGTCGTCTACCGCCAAGGTGTCACCGCGATGAACCGCCGCGTGACCGGCGCTTGGAAGCAGGAGCGCGTCGGCCGCGGCATTACCACGCTGCTGACCCGCGCCGAGCCTTCGCATTGGCGATGGGCCAACGATATCGAGGTCAGCCACTTCTACATTTCACCGGCTTTCATGATGAAAACCGCGAGCGAGGCTTTCGATCGCGACGTCGGCGCCGTTGAACTTCACGATCTGCTTGGAATCGATGACCCCGTCCTGGACTGGATCAACGAACAAATGGTTCGCGAAGTTGCCGCCGGCGGGCCCGGCGGAAGACTCTGCTACGACGCGCTGTCGCTCCAGGCCAGCGTCCACATCATGCGGAAATACGCCGCGGTGAAGTTCAAGACGCCTTCCGCGCAGGGACATTTCAGGCCGGCTCATGCCCGGCTGATCGAGGACTATATTCAGCAGAACATCTCCCGAAACATCACGCTCGACGAACTAGCAGCCATCTGCAACTGCACGCCGATTCAATTCGCCCGCAAATTCCATGCTCACTACGGGATACGCCCTCACGTTTTTGTTCAGAAACAGAAAGTCGAACAGGCGTGCCGGCATCTACGACGGGACAATCTGGCGCTCAAGGAGATCGCGCTCCTCAGCGGCTTTGCCGATCAGAGCCATCTGAACAGGGTCTTTCGCCGGCACCTCAATTGTACGCCGGTTGAATATCGCAAGGGTGCCGCCGGTATCTCCATGCGAGCTTGAAGGGGCCGAAGCTGATCTAAACACGTCACGGCGACTGCGCGGATGCAAGCGCTGCTTCCGCGGCACGTCGCTTCAGCAGATCCTGTTCGCGCCGGTTGCCTGCCAGCAGCGCGGCGGCTTCCAAGGCGGCGCGCGCTTCCTCGTAGCGGCCAAGCTTGTGCAGCAGATCGCCGCGGACGCTTCCGAGCAAATGATAGGTTTTGAGCGCGGGTTCTTGCACGAGGCGATCGACGATCGCCAGTCCCGCTTGCGGACCCTCGGCCATGCCGACGGCGACTGCGCGGTTGAGCTCGATGATCGGCGAGCGCACCAGCACCGCGAGCTCCGCATAAAGTCCTGCTATGCGCGACCAGTCGGTAGCGTCAGCCGTGCTCGCCTGCGCGTGGCAAGCAATGATGGCCGCCTGCAGGGCGTAAAAGCCGTTGGCGCCGCCGAGCTCACGCGCGCGCGCCAGCGCCTGCATTCCCCGGCGGATCTGGAGCTGATCCCAGAGCGAACGGTTCTGCTCCAGCATCAGGATCGGCTCGCCCGTGGCGTCGGTGCGCGCGGCCGTGCGGGAGGCGTTCAGCTCCATCAAAGCCAGCAATCCATGGGTCTCAGGCTCGTGCGGCGCGATCGAAGTAAGAATCCGGCCCATCCGAAGCGCTTCGTGGCAGAGCTGCGGGCGCAGCAAGTCCTGGCCGCGCGCTGCCGTATAGCCCTCGTTGAAGATGAGATAGACGACCTCGAGCACCGAGGCGAGCCGCTTGGAAAGCTCCTCACCGCGTGGCGTCTCGTAGGCCAGCCCCGATTCCGAAAGCGTCCGTTTGGCGCGCAGGATGCGCTGGGCGATGGTCGCGTCCGACTGCAGGAAGGCTCGCGCGATCTCGTCCGTGGTAAGACCGCAGATCATCCGCAACGCCAGCGCCGCGCGTGCCTCGCGCGACAGCAGCGGATGGCAGGCGGTAAAGATAAGCCGCAGCAACTCATCACCGATGTCGTCGTCCAAGGCGGAGTCCAGATCGGGCATGGCCTGTTGGTCCTGCTCCATGTCCCAGGCGACAATCTGGTGCTTGCGTGCCAGCATCCGCATCCGGCGCAAATGGTCCAGCGCCCGGCGCTTGGCCGTCGCCATCAGCCACGCCCCGGGCTTCTCGGGGACGCCCGACGCGGGCCAATGTTCGAGCGCAGCCACCAGGGCTTCCTGCGTCAATTCCTCGGCCAGCGGCACATCGCGCAGCATCCTTGCCAGGCTGGTGATCAGCCGGGGCTGCTCGATCCGCCAGACGGCAAGAATAGTCCGGTGAATCGTTCGGTGGGTGTCGGCGGCCGTCATGGCCGCCAACCGCGCTGGGTGGATGCCGCCCTCAAGGGCCAGCAAACGAGCGAACCTCGCACGTCCCTTCCCAGCCCGGCATGAAGTCCTTGTGCAGCTGCATGAACTCGACCGCCGACGCGACGGCCTCTTCTTTGCCCGGTAGCTCGAAGATCGCGTAACCGCCGATCACCTCTTTGGCTTCCACAAACGGGCCATCGACGACGCTGAGCTGGCCGTCCGCAATGCGCACCTGCGCACCGGCCGCGAGCGGCATCAGCCCGCCACTATCGAGCATACGGCCAGCCTTGATCTCGCGGTCAGCGAGCTTGTGCATCGCCTCCATCAGTTCCGGGGTTGGGGATCCCGGGGGACGGGGAGATGTGACGATATACATGAAGCGCATCTGAAAACTCCTCTGAGGCGAGCCGCGGGCGCCGAGCCTTGCGGAACAGTCTCGCTAATCAAGTCGACGAACCAGCCCGCGAAGGATCGACATCCGCCTGGAAAAAAAACGCGGCAGTCGTTCCGGAGCAAAGAACATGGTGGCCTGCGCCGCGTCAAAGCGAGCCGCCGCCCCAGCTTGACGATTTTGTTTGTATAGCATACAAATAACGAGTTGAGACTGGCCCGGACGCCGCCGAACGCCTCGCCAACAGAGGACGACATGAAAAGTGCTGCTGCGAATGACGGCTTGAGCGATCCGAGGCACACCGTACGCGCCACGCGCACGGCGGGCCGGCAAATGCGTTCGCGGCTTTTGGATTCGGCGAGCCGGCTGTTCAAGGAGCGAGGGCTGACGGCCGTTTCGATTGCGGATATAGCCGCGGCGGCCGACGCCTTTCCGAGCCAGATCACCTATTATTTTCGCACCAAGGAGGCGCTGTTCGTCGAAGCCGCCTGTCGCGACGTGCTTTACGTGGCGCGCGCGGCTGAGCAGCATGCGGGAAAGCAACTTTCGCCGGAAGATTATACCCGTTCGCTGGTCGACAGCGTGATGGGATCGGATGCCGTCGGCTTTTTCGTCGAGGCCATGACGCTGACCCGCCGCCGCCAGGACCTTGCACCGCTGGTGGAGCGAACGGTCGAGCGGCTGCACTCCGAAGGTTTACGCGCCTATGCGGCCGAGATGGCCGCACGGGGCTGGCATTCGCGGCTCGATCCGGAAACCAGCGCGCGGCGGTTTTGGGCGATCGCGATCGGCGTGACGCTGGAGGGGCACGCGATGGGCCGCTCGCCCGACGTTCTTGCCGCCGAGATGCTGCGCCTGATCGGTCAACAGGCCGACGCGCCTCCCCCATCAGCGCGGCTCAGGGTCGTTGGCGACATTGGCAAGGAGAAACAGCCATGACTGCCCTTCGCATACGCGCCCGCGACTTGATGACCGAGCAAGAACTCATCGAGGTACGCACGCGGTCGACCTGGAAGAGCGTTGCGCTGATCGCTCATGCATGGGCCCTGATCCTCGGTTCGATCGCGATGGTCGCGATGTGGCCCAATCCGTTCACCTTCGTGCTGGCGGTTGCGATTATCGGCTCGCGCCAGCTCGGGCTGACGATCCTGATGCATGACGGCGCACACGGTGCTCTGGCGAACGACGCCACGTTGAACATCGTTCTCAGTCAATGGCTCTGCGCCTATCCGGTGTTTGTAGAGACCCAGGCCTATCGTCGTTATCATCTGCAGCATCACGCCCACACTCAGCAGGACGACGATCCCGATCTGATACTTTCTGCGCATTTCCCGATCACAAGGCCAAGCTATCGGCGGAAATTCTGGCGCGATATCAGCGGGCAGACCGGCTATGCGCAACGCAAGGCGCAGTTTCTCAACGCACTCGGCGACAGCTCCTGGCCATTGGCGCAGCGAAGCGCTCACTTCTGGGACAAACTTGGCCCTCAGGTTTTGTTCAATCTGGTTTTCTTCGCCGCGCTCGCAGCGGTGGGCGTGTGGTGGGCCTATCCGCTACTGTGGATCTTGCCGATGCTGACATGGATGATGGTTATCACCCGTATCCGCAACATCGCTGAACATGCGGTGGTGCCGGACAGCGACGACCCGTTGCGCAACACCCGCATCACGCGCGCTGGCTTTATCGAACGGCTGTTCATCGCGCCTTATTATGTGAACTATCATCTCGAACACCATCTGCTGTTCTACGTCCCTTGTTACAACCTGCCGCGCGTTCATCAAATTCTCTTGCGCGGTCCTCATGCTGCACGGATGGAAGTGCAGCCGAATTACGCGGCCGTGCTGCGGCTTGCGACCGCCAAGCCCGCCAGCGAAGACCGGCCTGGCGCGCTCGTGAGCAACGTTCGGCGCGCCCGCGCTGGCGTCGCGGTCGATAACAATCAGGTTTCATCCGGCTTCTAGCCAACGCGCCTTCCGGCTGGACGCGCCTACAGGCAATATCGCATTGTGACTTGGCAAGCGGCGTCGCGCGGCGGTGCACCACCATAACTGTCAGGAGAAGCGTCGATGTCGAAGGTGATTTATGAGAAAGACGGCCGCATCGGACGGATCACACTCAATCGTCCGGATGTGCTCAATGCCATCGACGATGAATTGCCGGGTTCGCTCGCCGAATGCGTGGAGCGCGCCAATGCCGATCCCGGCGTCCACGTCATCGTGCTCTCAGGCGCAGGGCGGGCCTTTTGCGCCGGATACGATTTGACCGCCTACGCCCAGACCGCCGGCGCCAACCATATCACGCAGGACATGCCGTGGGACCCGATGAAGGACTATGCCTTCATGATGAAGAATACCGAATTGTTCATGAGCCTGTGGCGATCCTATCGCCCGGTCATCTGCAAGGTGCACGGATTCGCGATCGCGGGCGGTTCGGATATCGCGCTTTGCGCCGACACCATCGTGATGGCGAATGACGCCGAGATTGGCTACATGCCAACCCGCGTATGGGGCTGCCCGACGACGGCCATGTGGGTCTACCGGATCGGACCGGAACGGGCGAAACGGATGCTGTTCACTGGCGACAAGATCAAGGGTCCCGAAGCGGAGAAGCTGGGGCTGGTGCTGAAATCGGTCGCTCCGGAAAAGCTTGACGCCGAAGTGGAAGCGCTCGCCGAACGGATGGCTGGTGTCCCTGTCAATCAGCTCATGATGCAAAAGCTCATGATCAACCAGGCCATCGAGGCGATGGGATTGAAGACCACGCAGATGATCGCCACGGTTTTCGACGGAATCACCCGCCACTCGCCGGAAGGTTTGAACTTCAAGCACCGGGCCGAACAAGTCGGCTGGAAGGAAGCCGTCCGCAATCGCGACCAGGGGACCTGGGATTGGACGGAGAACCGGCCGATCAATCCTCAACGTTAAAACTCGCGGCAGACATGGTCGTGGGTCAAGACCATCAAGGTCTTCAGGTCACGGCCCGATGGACTTATGCTTCGCTAGTTGCGAGACCGCGCTGCCCAGATCGAAACACGGCTGAGCCGCTGCCCGGCGTCAAATTCTTTCAAAGTCGCCGTGACGACCCAAACCGCTTGCAAAGCGTGCGGCACCCGCCGCCCCTTCTTCGAAATGGGCCTCGACGCCGTTCGCCCATTCCCGTCGCAGCGCTTCGCGCACCGGTACGCCATATGTTTCCAGGATCGACCGCCGATCGGCACGAACCGCCGCCTGCGGAAATCTCGCGATATTGCGAGCCATCGCTTCGGCGGCGACGCGCGCCCCGCCCAATTCGACCACCTGTTCGCACATGCCGATACGCAGAGCTTCCGACGCGGGGACCTTGCGGCCCGTCAATATGATTTCCATCGCCCGGCCCTGGCCAACCAGCCTGGCAAGCCGCACGCTTCCGCCATCCAGCAACGGGATGCCCCAGCGGCGGCAATAAACCCCGAAATAGGCGCTCTCGGCCATCACCCGAATGTCGCACCACAAAGCGAGCTCCATGCCCCCGGCCACCGCGGGTCCTTCGACGGCTGCGATCACCGGCTTTGATAGCTCGAGACGGGTCGGGCCAAGCGGCCCCCGAGGCGCGGCGTTGGCGCCGGTTGGAAACGCGAGACCTTCGACAACATCGCGCTGAAATTTATCCCGGTTGGAAAGGGTGCTCGCAAACTTCAGGTCCCAGCCGGCGCAGAATGCACCGCCCTCACCCCACAACACCGCAACGCTGGCCGATTTGTCGGAATCGAACGCTTTGAAGGCCTCCACCAGCGCATCCGCGCTCGCGGGATCCATCGCATTACGCGCCTCCTGAAACCGGCTGTGAATGATGGTCCACACCGCGTCCTGCTTTTCGATCCGAACCATTCACGTTTCTCCCTTTTTATTTTGATCCTATTGTCGAGCCGAGCATCTGTTGCTTGATTGCTGGCGTGGCGGCAAAGGCGCCGGCGCGCCCGGGTTGGCTGCGCGCTGACTGTTGCCGCCGTTCTACTGTCGCACCATGATCAGCGGATCGGCGCTGTCGGGCACCCGCCGCCACTGCGCGTTGTCGTCGGCCTCAAAGTGCCAGACTTCGCCGCTGGCCGACATCAGCAACAGTTCGCCGCGCTCCAATCGCCACACCGTCGGGGCAAAGGCTGCGACCGCTGGATCGCAATGCGGCTTGAGGAAGACTGCGAAATTGTCAGCCGTCGCCTCGGTGTTGGTCAGGGTCAGGCCACAGATCGACTGGCCATTGCCACGAACCATCGCCCAGTCGCCGATCATCTGATCCATCGATTTCGCAAGCGAGCGCGCGGCGACGAGATTCTGCAAGATGTAGATGCCCTCGCCGGTTCGCAGGCCCTCGAAAATCCCGCTCTCGACTTCGGTAAAGTCGATCACCGGCTGCCCGGCGGCATCCTGCAGCCGCACGATATCCAACCCCTTGATGTTCCAGGCAGCGATATCCTTGGTGAACGGCAGCGCCGCGGCGCAGCCGGGCTCGAGTTCCAGCTTCAGGCCCTGCGGCGCAGAATCGTTCTTCAACGTGACGACGCAGGTCTTGCTACGCTCGGTGGTGGAAAGCTCCCATTGGCCGATCATCTCTTTTTTCAAGCTGGCGGCGTCTTGCGTCCGCGCCGGCGATGCGCAAGCGATCGACGCCATCAGCGCCGCTAGCACCATGGCTGCGCGACCGCCCCTCATCAGCGCGCCTTCACAGGGGTCTCCGCAACCGGCGTCAGCGGAGGTTTTCCGGCAAACCAGGCTTTCAGATTATCGACCACCAGCTGATCCATGGCATTCCGCGTCACCACCGACGCAGACCCGATGTGCGGAAGTAGCACCACGTTCTGCATGGCGCGCAATTCGTCGGGCACGTTCGGCTCGTTGTCGAACACGTCCAGCCCGGCGGCCAGGATGGTCCCCGACTTGAGCGCCGCGATCAAGGCCGGCTCGTCGACCACCGAGCCGCGCGCCACATTGATCATGACCCCCCGCGGCCCCAGTGCTTTCAACACATCTGCATTGATCAGCTTGGCCGTCGCCGTGCCGCCGGGGACGATGACCACCAGCGTATCGACCGCCTTCGCCATCTCGATAAGGTCGGGATAATGCTGGTACGAAACGCCGACCGCCGGATTGCGCGAATGATAAACCACAGGAACGCGCGCGGCCTCGAGCCGGCGTCCGATCGCCTGGCCGATCCGGCCCATGCCCACCATCCCGACCTTGCGGTCACGCAGCGAGCCGACGCTGAGGGGAAAATTCTGCGTCCGCCAGAGGCCTGAACGCAGATAGCGGTCGGCTTTGACGAACTCGCGCAAGGTAGCGATCAGAAGTCCTATGGCGATATCCGCCACTTCTTCGGTCAGGACATCCGGCGTGTTGGTGACGACGATATTGCGTTCACAAGCGTGCTCGGCGTCGATATGATCGTAGCCGACACCGAAACTGGAGATGATCTCAAGCTTGGGAAAAAGCGACAGCGTCGTCCTGTCGCCGCGGACGGTGTTATAGGTGATCGCGGCACCGCGGATTTTCCCGCCAACGGCCGGAGTCAACCGCTCAAGGTCATGCTTGGTTTCAAAGGAATGCAGAACGAACTGGTCGGAAAAGCCGTGGTCGACGATCGGCTTGCTCGGCCCGTAGATCAGCAAATCGATTTTCTCGGAGGAGATATTCCCGCCCACCATCAGCTTTCCTTTCCAAACGCGCTCTCATGCCAGCGCCGCAACACCAAATGCGATGTTAACGCCAGCACCCCATAAATGACAATTCCGGCAACCGAGAGCAACAACAACGCTGCGAACATTCTGGGAATGTTCAGGCGATAGCCGGATTCCGCGATTCGATAGGCGAGTCCGGAGCCGGAGCCGGCGGAGCCGGCCGCGATCTCGGCGACCACGGCGCCGATCAGCGACAGGCCGCCCGCAATCCGCAATCCGCCGAGGATAAAAGGCAACGCGGATGGCAGTTTCAGATATCGCAATGTCTGTATCCGCGACGCGCCGTAAAGCTGAAACAGGCCCGCCAGATTGCGATCTACCGAATTGAGGCCGAGCGTGGTGTTGGACAGCACCGGAAAAAATCCAACGATCCAGGCGCAGACGATGACCGCAGTCTGCTGCGGCAGGTAGATCAACAGCAGCGGCGCGATCGCAATGATGGGTGTCACTTGCAGAATTACCGCATAAGGAAACAGCGAATATTCCAACCATTTCGATTGGTTGAACAACAGCGCAAGCACGATGCCGCCGACGGCGGCCGCCACGAACCCTTCGAGCGTGGTCTGTAACGTGGCCAGCAGCGATCGTGACAGTATTGGCCAGTCACTCACGAGCGTTTGAAAAACAGCCGCCGGACCGGGCAACACATAGGGTGGAATATTGTTGACGCGCACCACGAGTTCCCATGCCGCTACTCCGATCGCAAGCACGACAATAGGAAGCACGATGCGAACAAGGCGCAGGCCGTTGCCGCCCGGCGCGCCTGATTCAACGGATGCTAACGGGGTCTGCAGCGCGTTCATGATGCGGGCGGCTTCTGTTGCAGCGGCGCCAGCGCGTTTGAGACCTTGCGACAATAGCCGGCATAGTCGGCCGAGGTACGAAAATCCTCGCCGCGCGGCTCGGCGGCCTCGATGCGAAACTCGGCGCCCACGCGTCCTGGGCGCGACGTCATTACCACCACCCGCTGCGACAGATACACCGACTCAAAGACCGAATGCGTGACGAAGATGACGGTCTTGTGCAGATCGCGCCATAGCGTCAGCAGATCGTTGTTCAGCCGGAAACGCGTGATCTCATCGAGTGCCGCGAACGGCTCGTCCATCAGCAGGATGTCCGGATCGGTGACCAACGCGCGCGCGAGCGAAACCCGCATCTTCATACCGCCGGATAATTCCCGCGGGTAAGCGTCGGCGAATTCGGCAAGCCCGACTTGCTTTAGCGCCTGCCCGACGCGCGCATTCGCCGCTGCGGCCGGGATATGCGCAAGTTTCAGCGGCAGCCGCACATTCTCCCGCACGCTGGTCCAAGGCATCAGGGTCGGCTCCTGAAACACAAAGCCGATCGCCGGTCCCGTGCGGACCCGACCTGAAGGTTGGGAAACACCGACGGTGCCGGAGGTCGGCGTGTTAAGGCCCGCGATCAGGCGCAGGGCCGTCGACTTTCCGCAACCCGACGGCCCGAGCAGCGACACGAACTCACCCTTGACCACATCAAGGTCGAACGGCCCCAGCGCGGTGACGCCGTTGTCGTAGACCTTGGTAACGCCGCGCAAGCTCACCGCGAGGCCAGCCTGGCGCGGGCCGCTTTCGGATAGGGCTGAGGGATCGACCATTGCGCCTCTAGTTCTTTGGCCGCAGATCCAGGCCGACGCCCTTGTTGGTGAAGCGAAGCGTGTATCCTTTCCGAAAGTCGATGTCGCCGCGCACGACACCCGCGCGCACCATCTTGTCGAAGAAGCTGGTGACCCGGGCATCGCTCATGGCGCCGATGCCGTCGTGCAAGGTATCGCCAGAATCGACAATTCCATATTCCTTCATCTTGGCGACGGAATAGGCCAGTAGCTCATCGGTCATTTCCGGATTGAGCTTCTTGATCATCGCGTTGCCCGGCGCATTGTCGCCGTACAGATAGTGGTACCAACCGATGATCGAGGCATCGACGAATCGCTGGACCAGGTCCGGCTTCTTGTCGATCAGATCGCGGCGCGTCTCGATCAGCGTGGAATAGGCGTTGAAACCATAATCTGCCAGCAAAATAACTCCGGGTTTGAATCCGGCGCTTTTTTCGATCGCGAACGGCTCCGAGGTGACGTAGCCCTGCATGGCGCTCTGCCTGTCGGCCAGAAACGGTTGCGCGTTGAAGGTGTAGGGTTTGACCTTTTCCTCGCTGAACCCGTGTTCGGACTTCAACCATTGAAAGTAGGTTGTGATCCCTTCCTTGGATACGAACAACGTCAGCGGCTTGAGATCTTCAAGCTTCGTGACTTTCGATTCCGGATGCGTCACGAAGACCTGTGGATCCTTCTGGAAGATGGCGGCGACCTCCACGACCGGCACGTTGTTGGCGATCGCATCGAACGACTGCAGGGTGTTCGCGCTCATGAAGAAGTCGAGCTTGCCGGCGATCAGCAGCATGCGATTGTTGTTATTGGGGCCGCCCGGCACGATGGTGACGTCGAGTCCGTAATTCTTGTAGGTACCATCGGCCAGGGCCTGGAAAAATCCGCCATGCTCCGCCTCGGCGACCCAGTTGGTTCCGAACGAGACCTTGTCCAGTGCCGTCTGGGCAGCCGTGGGCGAGATAGCCGCCAGGGCGGCCATCAGGCCGGCCATTAACGCTCGCGAGAAAACAGGCAGCTTCATGATTGGACTCCGTCGATCATTCTGGCCCATGATAGGAACTCACTGCCGGCCCGGATAGAGCTAACGTCTTTGCCGGGGATGAATCCAAACTAGCTCGCAAATCCACCCAAAGAAACGCTTCGCTCGATGACTTCAACTCTTCCTTCCCGCGATTGGACCGACATCCACTGGCCCGACATGGCCGGCACCGGGCCAGCGCCATGGATTGCGGTGTTACCGCTGGCGGCAACTGAACAGCACGGTCCACATCTGCCGGTCGGTACCGACGTGATGATTGCAAAAGCCTATCTTGCCCGCGTACGTGAACTTCTCTCCGACACCCTTCCGGTAACGTTCCTTCCAATTCAGCCGGTAGGGATCTCTACCGAACACATCGACTATCCCGGCACGCTGACGCTACCCACCGAAGTCGCGCTGCAGAGCTGGATGGCGCTCGGCATGAGCGTCGCACGCGCAGGCATCAAGAAGCTGGTGATGGTGACGAGCCATGGCGGCAACAGCGCGGCCATGAGCCTCGTCGCGCAGGATCTGCGCGCGAGCTGCGGGCTTCTCGTCGTCAGCACAGGGTGGACCCGCTTCGGCGCGCCGGAAGGACTGTTTTCTGCAGAAGAATTGCGTCATGGAATTCATGGCGGCGCGGTCGAAACCTCGATCATGCTGGCGCAATACCCAGAGCAGGTGCGTCTCGAAGCCATCGCCGATTTTCGCCCCACGAGTATCGCGATGGAAAAGGATTATCGCTGGCTGGCGGCGCACCGGCCCGCGCCGCTTGCCTGGCAGGCCCAAGACCTCCACCCGAGCGGCGCGGCCGGCGATGCCACAGCGGCCTCAGCCGAAAAGGGTCGACGGCTGCTCGATCACGGCGCTCGCGCCTTCTGCGAATTGCTCGCTGACGTCGACAAGTTCGATCCGGCAACGCTTTCGGCTGGCCCGACGAGTTGAGGCTTGGCGGTTAACCGTTTGTAATCCCTGTCAGAAGATGGCGGCTGGAAAATTCGCAGCTTGCTTTGGACAACCGCGGGCGCATCAGATTGACATAGGATAGGGGGGTACCCTATATAAAGGATCATGAGCCACACGATCCGAGAGAAGAAGAAGCTGCTGGCGCGGGTGGGCCGCATTCGCGGCCAGGTTGAAGCCATTGAGCGGGCGTTGTCCGAAGAAGCGGGATGCGAGCGCATCATGCACATGATCGCGGGCATTCGCGGCGGCGTCGCAGGCCTGATGGCCGAAGTGGTCGAGGACCACATCCGGACCCATCTCGTCGACCCCGAAAAGAATCCGGGCGCGCTCAATGCCGAGGCGGCGGATCAACTCATCGAAGTGGTCCACACCTATTTGAAGTGAGAGCCATCATGGTCGAAATGGAAACGATCTCGCAGCCCGACCGGCACGATCACGTTTTTTTGGGCGAAGATCACGAGAAGGCCGAGCGCCGAACCTGGGCAGTGATCGTCCTTTGCAGCGTCATGATGATCGCCGAAATCATCGGTGGTGCTCTTTTCGGCTCGTTGGCCCTGATCGCCGACGGACTGCACATGTCGACCCATGCCGGCGCGCTGCTGCTGGCGGCGTTGGCTTATACTTATGCCCGCAAATATGCCAACGATCGCAATTTCACTTTCGGCACCGGCAAGTTCGGCGACCTCGCGGGATACACCAGCGCTATCGTTCTGGCTGTTATCGCTCTGCTGATTGGTTATGAGGCTGTGTCGCGCCTGTTCAACCCCGTTCCTATCAGCTTCAACGAGGCGATCCCGATTGCCGTGCTTGGCCTGGCGGTCAACGTCGCGAGCGTCTGGTTGTTATCTGGCGGCCATCATCACGGTCACAGTCATGATCACTCGCATGGCCATCATCACGAGCACGAAGCCGAGCTCGGCGAGCATCACCGCGACAACAATATGCGGGCAGCCGTCATTCATGTGCTGGCCGATGCCGGCGTATCGGTCTTGGTCATCATTGGGCTGTTGCTGGCGCGCGCGTTCGGCTGGATCTGGATGGATCCGCTCGCCGGTTTGATCGGCGCGCTGGTGATCGCAAACTGGTCGGCAGGGCTGCTGCGCGATACAGGCAGCATTCTGCTCGATCGGACGCCGGATCCGCGCATGGCGGAGAAAGTTCGCGTGGCGATCGAGAGCGACGGCGATCGCGTCACCGACCTGCATCTTTGGCGGCTTGGGCCCGGACATCTCGGCGCGATCGTCTCGGTCGCAACCACGGGAGCCCGCGAGGCGGCGCATTACCGGCAAAGATTGGCTGGATTTGCCGACTTGTCCCACGTGACAATAGAGGTCCAGCGCCTCGATTCAGCAAACGGCTGGAGTTGACGCCGCGGACCGTGCGTGACGGATACTTGGCGATCAGCCCGAGGTCTCGGGCGCATTCGTGCGGACGATAAGCAAGAGACTTCACCCCGCCGCTGAAAACGAATCCGCGCGCGCCATCGCCCAGGCCTCGCGGAAGCGCGGATCGGCGGTGCCGTCGATCAGTTCGCCCGGGCGCAGCGACGGATAGAGCCGCGCGAATGACAGCACGTCCGTCGTGGAACTTCGCTGCGAGAAATGGATCGGCCGGATCTGCTGCGGGTGCTCAAGCCCGGCGGCGGCGAGAAGCTCGGCCAGCGCGTGCAAAGTCGCGTGATGATAATTGTAGACCCGTTCGATCTTGTGCGGCACCACCAGGGCGCGATTGCGGGACGGGTCCTGGGTGGTCACCCCGGTCGGGCATCGATCGGTATGGCAGCTCAGCGACTGGATGCAGCCCAGCGAAAACATGAAGCCGCGCGCCGAATTGCACCAGTCCGCGCCGATCGCCATGGCGCGCGCCATGTCGAAGGCGGTGGCTATCTTTCCGGCGGCGCCGATGCGGATCCGATCGCGCGCATGGATGCCGACCAGCGCATTATGGACGAAATTGACTCCCTCGCGCATCGGCATGCCGAGATGGTCCATGAATTCAACCGGTGCTGCGCCGGTGCCGCCTTCGTTGCCGTCGACCACGATGAAGTCCGGATAGATTCCGGTCTGAAGCATCGCCTTGCAGATCGCCATGAATTCCCAGGGGTGGCCGATGCACAGTTTGAACCCGGCGGGCTTGCCGCCCGACAGCCGCCGCATCTCGCCGATGAAGGTCATCATTTCCAGCGGCGTCGAAAACGCACGGTGCGATGCCGGCGAGATGCAGTCCTCGTTCATGGACACGCCCCTGATCCGGGAAATTTCTTCGGACACCTTTGCTGCCGGCAGCACGCCGCCATGTCCGGGCTTGGCGCCCTGGCTGACCTTGAGTTCGACCATCTTGATCTGGTCGTCGGAGGCGATCCGTGCGAATTCTTCCGGATTGAACGAACCGTCGCGGTTGCGGCAGCCGAAATAGCCGGAGCCGATCTCCCAGATCAGATCGCCGCCGTTTTCGCGATGATACGGACTGACGCCGCCCTCTCCGGTGTCGTGCGCGAAGCCGCCCCTCTTGGCGCCCGCGTTCAGTGCGCGCACCGCATTGGGACTGAGCGCGCCGAAGCTCATCGCCGATATATTGAAGACCGATGCGGAATAAGGCTTGGAGCAATCCGGTCCGCCGATGGTGACGCGAAATTTCTCGCGGGCATTAGGCTTCGGCGCCATCGAATGGTGCATCCATTCATAGCCCTCGCGATAGACGTCTTCCTGGGTGCCAAACGGACGCTTGTCGAGCACCATCTTGGCGCGCTGATAGATGACGGCGCGGGTATCGCGGCTGAACGGCATGCCGTCCTTTTCGCTCTCGAAGAAGTATTGCCGCATCTCCGGTCTGATCTCTTCCAGCAGGAAGCGCAGATGCGCCGAGATTGGATAGTTACGCAGAACCGCGTGACTCTTTTGCGTGAGATCGCGAATGCCGAGCAGCGTAAGGGCGCCGAAAATAACGATCGGGATCACGACCAGATCGAGAACCTTGTGATCGACGATCCCGATACCGAGAAGCAATACCGTGACGACGCTGCAAATCGTAAGAATGATGAAGCGTGGCGAGAACGGAAGCATCAACGTTTCCATAGGACCCCTCGGACAAATTCTGTCGTAATTCTTGTCGGCGGTTAGCCTAATCCAGACTATCCAGACATCCTGTACACGATATCCGGCGCGCAGTTCATAGGTATGACAGTGGACAGCGGCGAGGCTACAATCCGCGAGGAATCGATCCAGCCATAGGTCCCTTTTTTGCAGTGCAACGTAGTTTGACCAGAGATCAAATGGCTCAGTGAGCGTGCGGGCGCATCTCGTCGGGAATCCCGCTTTTCTCGAGGCCATTCCGGGCCAGCCACGCGTCGGTGCTCTGGATGGCGCGTTCGATATGTTCGGGCGTTCGTGAGAAGTCGTACGGCGATCCCACCAACGGACACAGTGGCGGCACCACGAAGTATTCGATGGCGGGATCGATGTCTTCCAATTCAGAGACCAATTGCCGCGCGATCAGGAGCGTCAGCGCATGCAACGCATTTGCGACCGCGCCGGTTGGGGGGGCTTGCGTTGAGCAGGCATACCCCGTCGGCAGGATGATCAGGCGATTTGCGCCCTTCTGGACCGCGACTTTGATCGGCGTATTGCTCGAGATGGCGCCATCGGCCAGATAGAAATCCTTGTAGCGAACCGGCGCAAACGCGCCGGGGATCGCGGTAGAAGCGATAATGGCCTGGGCGGCCGACCCCTCCGACAACACCACACTGTCGCCCGAGACGATATCGGTCGTGACGATATGAACCGGGAGCTTGGCGTCCTCCAGGTTGCGATAGGGCAGATTATCGTCAATCAGCTTTTGAATGCCGTCATGCGGGATCAGGAAATCCCGGCGCCAGATAAATCCCAGCAGGGTCCGCCATGTGACCGGGAAAACGTCGTGCCGCGTCAGTCCGCGCCAGATGGTTTCCAGTTGCAACACCCCCTTCAGCGAGGGATCGCCAGCATAATAAGCGCCGTTCAGGGCGCCGACGCTGGAGCCTACCACCATATCCGCGGTAATTCCGTGGGCGGCGAGCGAATGCATCATGCCCACCTGAATGGCGCCAAAGCTGCCTCCGCCCGCGAAGACAAAGGCCGTTTTCGCAGGCCCGGCATGATTGGAGACGGACAACCCTCGGTCGCTCCCGGTATCGGCGCGCAGACCATCGGTCACGCGAGGTTCGGCGGGTTTATAGCAGCCCGCGATGCGCACTTTGCCATCAACATTGGTTGTTGCGGGTGAAATCTCGCTCGTGGCGAAGGCATCAACGCGGTTCGCCATCCGGGCGGAGCAGCGTTGAAGCGGCGCTGCGCCCGGACGTCGGATCACCGTTCGACAAACGCCTTTTCGATCACAAAATGTCCGGCTTCGCTGTGGCTGCCTTCGAGAAAGCCGCGCGCTTCAAAGGTCTGGCGCAGCTCTTCAAGCATGCCCGGGCTGCCGCACATCATGATCCGGTCGGTCTCGATATTCAGCGGCGGCAGACCGATGTCATCGAACAATTGCTCCGATGCGATCAGATCGGTGATACGGCCGCGGTTGCGGAACGGCTCGCGGGTCACGGTCGGATAATACAGCAGCTTCTCGGTGAGTAGCGGCCCAAGAAATTCATCGTCCCTTAGCTTCGCCACCAGCTCTTCGCCATAGGCGAGTTCGGTTACCTGCCGGCAACCATGCACCAGAACGATAGTCTCAAATCGCTCGTATACCTCCGGATCCTTGATCAGGCTGGCAAACGGAGCAAGACCAGTCCCGGTCGACAGCAACAGCAGGCGTTTGCCCGGAATCAGATTGTCGGCGATCAGCGTACCGGTCGCCTTGCGCCCCACCAGAATGGTGTCACCCTGCTTGATCTGCTGAAGCCGTGAGGTCAGGGGACCATCGGCGACCTTGATGCTGAAGAATTCGAGTTCTTCCTCATGATTGGCGCTTGCCATGCTGTAGGCACGCAGCAGCGGACGCCCGTCGACCTCGAGCCCGATCATCGCGAACTGCCCATTAAGGAATTGAAAGCCGGAATTGCGGGTGGCGGTGAAGCTGAAAAGCGTATCGGTCCAGTGCCGGACGGAAAGAACTTTCTCTCTATGGAACGCGCTCATGTGTTTTCGTTTTTCCAGATGCTAGGATGTAGAACAATCGAGCTGCCAGCTCTTAAGACAGCCGAAAACCCTTGAAACGACTGACGATTTAGCCTGTGACTACCCCAATATCAGAGATAGTCAACAGTCGTCGATGCGCAATTGAGGGTTCAAAACGGCAGTCGGTTTATTTTTCGGAATGGTTCGACGCAGAGTCATTGCGACACCGCTCCGCACGCAATTAACTTGCTGAAACCGGCACCGTTCTGGCAGTTAATTTGCCGTTGAGAAAAGCGAAATCCGTCAGGAATGAAGCTTCAAAATTCGCAGATCGGATAGCCGGATACCGCATGCCAGGCTTGAGTAAATTTCGATCGGGAAAGCCGAACTCCTATCCGGACCAATCGGTGTATGCGGAATATGCCTGCTCCGAATTTGGACTGGCATTTCACGATATCGACGATGGATCCGGACTTGTCTTCAGTGTCGCATCCGCGGCCAGCAGCATTCATTTCGGCGCCGGACGATGTTCATGGTATCCGCAGAATAACGCCACGGCCTCATCGCTGGCCACGGACAAATATTTCAGCAACAGGATTCTCGAAAGCGCCGGCGTGCCGACACTGGGCGGCGAATATTTCTTCCTGCATCAGCGGCATCGCGGGCTTCGCGCCGCGGGCCATGAGCGTGAAGCGGCACTTGAATATTTCGGAAAATTGGGCGGAGTAGCCTTCACCAAACCCCTGCTCGGATCGCGCGGTGATTTCGCGCAGGCCGTTCATAGCGAAGCCGCGCTGCTTCGATATCTCGATGAGGTTTCGCGATACTACGACGCGGTGCTGATCCAGCCGCTCGTCTCGGGAATCGAATACCGGGTTTTTCTGCTGGATGACGAGGTTCTCTATACGGCGCGAAAATATCCGCCATCTATTTTGGGCGATGGGGTGAGGACGATCCGCGATCTGCTCGCCGCGCATGACGCAAGCTTGCAATCCCGCGGTCTCTCGCCGGTCAGCATGACTGCAGACCATGATCGTTCGCTCGACGCCGTGCTGCCCAAATGCGAGCGTTGGGACATCCCCGGGCGGATGAATCTGAGCGCGGGGGGAGCGATGCTTCTCGAAGCTTGCGATTCCGGTGCCGTGCTCACGCACGCAAAGAAGGCGGCACGCGCACTCGGGCTCCGCGTCGCCGCGGTGGACATGTTTACCGATATCGGCGGCGAACCAGATGCGATACGGGTGATCGAGGTGAACTCCAGCCCATCGATTCGGCTGCTGGAGCAATCCGGCCGCAGCGATCTGATCCTGAAAATCTGGCATCACACATTCTCCGCCATGGGATTGCTGGCGCCGCCGATTTGAGATTCCCGCAGCCATTGCCAAAAAAGCGAGGCGCCTGATTGTTTGATCTTCCGAAATACGGTGACGGCATTTGTCTGGCGCGGATGGCCGACCTGCTCGACGCCCTCGCGGTGGATCGCGCACGATTACAGCGCGTGTCGGTTGTCGTGACGGGCTCGAACGGCAAGGGTAGCACCGCGGCGTTCTGCGCCGGCATCGCCCAGGCCCATCGCCTGCGAACCGGATTGTTCACCTCGCCGCATTTGTACCAGTTCAATGAACGGTTTCAGATCGATGGCGCGCCGATCGGCGACGACACCCTGGCGCACCTGAAGCTGCGTATCGAAGCCGCCATTGCCCCAATTTCACGGCAGCGAAATGAGAACTTCGGAGCCTTCGAGGCCATGTTCGCGCTCGCCTGCCTGTATTTTCAGGACAGCGAGTGTGATTTCGCGGTGTTCGAAGCCGGCATCGGCGGCCGTTACGACCCGGTGCGTCTGGTCGGCGCGCTCTGCACTTGCGTGACCTCGGTTGACTACGAGCATGTCGAATTGCTCGGCCGATCGCTGGAATTGATCGTCTCCGACAAGAGCGACGCCTGTGGCTCCGGAGGTACGATTGTCTACGGCGAAAATTGCCGGAGCCTGCAACCGCATCTCATCGAATATAATCGCTATCGCAAAATTGAGACGCTGTTGGTCCGCGACCAGATCGCGATCTGTCGTGAATCCGTTTCGGCAACCGGACAACGCTTCGACCTGCGGTTCGAGGAATACGATTTTCGCTTTCTCGAAACGAGCTTGCAGGGCACGTTCCAGTTTAACAATGCAGCCATCGCGGTCACTCTGTTTCTGCTCTGGCTGCGCAAAACGCGGCCCCATGAGGCGCCGGCCGACATCGAAGCCGCCGTCAGAGCAGGCCTGCGCAACGCCCGCTGGCCCGGGCGGCTGGAGGTGATTTAACGGGAACCGCTCACGGTGATTGACGTCGGCCACACCCCGGACGGAATCCGGCAGTCATTGGCAAGTCTGCAGGCAATGCATGGAGCCGACGACTGGATCCTCGTGGTCGGCGTTTCCCTCGACAAGAAGGCCACCGAGATCGTCGCTTTGCTGGCGCCGTCATTTGACACCATCATATGCACCGCGGCACGCCACAAGGGCACGAAGGCGGAGAGCATCGCTGCCTCGGTTCGAAACGCCAATCCGGCCGCAAGCGTTCAGATCGCCCCAACCATCGAGGACGCGGTTCGCGTCAGCCAGGAACTCGCCACGTCACGCAGGCAGAAAATATATGTGGCCGGCGGATTATTCCTGGCGATCGAATACGCGACCGTCGCTCGCGGCGGGCGCGCACAACACCTGGATTTTTCCTGAACGCCGGGAGCGAGCGCAAGTTCTTTTTGCCGACGCTCGATCCCTGTCAGTTGCTGCCGATGAATTGGAGCAACGCACCGCGAACGCGCGCTATCACGCTGTCCCATTCGCGGGCCGCATCCTGACGGAATAGACGCGCGGTCGGATACCACGGGCTATCATTCCGGTCGAGCAGCCAGCGCCAGTCCGGAACGTGTGTCAGCAATATCCAGACCGGCTTTCCCAATGCGCCCGCAAGATGCGCGACACCGGTATCAACCGATATCACGAGATCCAGGTGCGCTATCAGCGCCGCGGTGTCGGAAAAATCTGATATCTCGTGACCAAAATGGAGAATATTGGAATTACTCTTTAGGGTCGCCATGTCGGCGGCACGAACTTCTTTTTGCAGACTGACAAACGTGCCATCGATATCTAAAAGCGACAGCAGACGGCCGAGATCGATCGACCGCTCACGATCCCTAATGTGTTTGGCGTTGCCGGCCCAGGCTATTCCAATCCTCGGGCGAGATTTCACCGGAAGCCGCGTCCCCCATTTCAGCAGCGACTGATCCGGTGCGCGCAGATAGGGCACGGGGGACGGGATCGTTTCAAACCGCGTCTCGAAGGCCAGCGGCAGGCTGAGAAGGGGGCATTGCAATTCGTAATCAGGCAGGAGATCGCCTTTAGCGACCACCCGATCGACGCCGGCAAGGCCGGTTAAAAGCCCCTGAAGCGGCGCCTCGACCTCCAGGACGACCCGTGCGCCGCGCGCTGCGACCAGCGGGGCGTAGCGACAGAATTGAATGGTGTCTCCGAATCCCTGCTCGCTGTGCAGCAAGATCGTGTTGCCGCCAATCTCGTCGCCTCCAAGCCAGAGCGGTTGGAGGAAATCGCGCTTGGAAATTACGGTCGACGCCTTTTTGCGCCATTCATACTCAATCCACCCTCGGCCGAAATCGCCGGTAAGAAGCCGCGACATGCTTCCGAAAAAATGCGCATCGGCATCGTCCGGCTGCAGGGCGATCGCGCGGTCGTAACTTATCAGAGCCGCCTCAAATCGCTTGAGATTATTCAGCGTGACGCCGCGATTGACGAGCGCCTCGGCATAGTTGGGCCACGAGGCGAGCGCACGATCATAACTTGCCAACGCGTCATCGAGCCGCCCGAGTTTATGCAGTGTAACGCCACGATTGTTGAGCGCGGCGGCGTGGTCCGGGTGCACCGCGAGTGCCTGGTCATGGCTGGTCAGCGCTTCAGCATATCGATCCAGATTATGCAAAGCGACGCCGCGATTGGTGAGCGCCTCGGTATTCTCCGGCTCCAAGACAAGGGCGCGGTCGTAACTGTCTAACGCCTCGCCAGATTGCTTCAGCTCGTGCAGCGTGACGCCGCGATTGACCAGCGCCCCGGCATGATCCGGTCGCAACGCAAGCGCGCGGCCATAGCTTTTCAGCGCTTCACCATATTGCTTGAGATCATGCTGGGTGACGCCCCGGCCGACCAGCGCCTCGGCATGATCCGGTTGCAAAGTCAGCGCACGATCATAGCTTGCCAACGCCTCTACGAACCGTCCAAGTTTTTGCAAGGCGAGGCCGCGGTTGGCAAGCGCCTCAATGTGCTGCGGCTGCAGCGTCAGCGCGTCATCATAGCTCGCCACGGCCTCGCTGTGCCGCTGCGATTTGCCCAGCGCATTTCCGCGATTGACCAGGGCATCGGCGTTGTTCGGCCGCTGGGCGATGGCGCGATCATAACTTGCAAGCGCTTCGTCGAAACGTTTCAGGTCATACAGCGCGATGCCGCGATTCACCAGGGCCTCGACAAAGTCGGGTCGCAGCGAGAGCGCGCGATCGCAGTTGGAAAGTGCGGCGTCGTGGCGGCCGAGCGCGCTGTTGATGACGGCGAGGAGATTCAGGGTCGGTGCCGAATCAGGGTCGGCGGACAGAATCTTGAGACACAGCTGTTCGGCCTCGGCAAACTTTCCGGCCCGGTAGGCTTTCAGGGCGAATTCGAAGACCTGTGACAGGGTCAGCGAGACGGTCGTCATTGCGATTGGCCTTCAACATCTGGGATTCGGTTCTGGCACCCTACAACACGCGCCGGACATCGACACGTTTGCCACTTGTTCCCGTTGTGAAATGGGCTGCCGCCGACTAGCGTCGTTTCAGCGTCCAATGTTTGCGGTTGGGCTTTCCGCGCGCCCGCTTGCATCAGGAACCGTCATTCGGAGACAAAAACCATGACCGACACCGTCAACCGTCAGATTTTGCTGGTCGAGAAGCCGACCGGAAAACTTGGGCCGGAGCATTTCAAGATGTCAAAGAGTGCCATTCCCGAACCAAAGGATGGCGAGGCGTTACTGCGGGTGCGCTATATTTCGCTGGACGCCGCCAACCGCGCATGGATGCATGGCGCAACCTATCGCGCGGCCATTGAGGCGAACACGGTGATGGCCGGCGGCGGCATCGCCGAAGTTGTGTCATCGAAAGCGCCGGGCCTTGTACCTGGTGACATCGTGTTCGGCGATACCGGCTGGCAGGATTATGCCGCCGTACCCGCCAAGCATTTGAACAAGGTGCCGCGGCTTGAGCCGATGACGCATCTGTTGAGCGTGTACGGCATCGCGGGTCTTACCGCCTATTTCGGCTTGCTCGATGTCGGAAAACCGAAGGCTGGCGAGACCGTCGTGGTCTCGGCCGCGGCCGGATCGGTCGGATCGATTGTCGGCCAGATCGCCAAAATAAAGGGCTGTCGTGTCATCGGCATCGCCGGCGGCAAGGAGAAGTGCAAATGGTTGACCGACGAACTCGGCTTCGATGCCGCGGTCGACTACAAGGACGGCGCGACGTTCAAGGCCCTGAAGGCCGCGGCGCCGAAAGGCATCGATGTTTATTTCGACAATGTTGGCGGCGATGTTCTGGAAGCCTGCCTGTCGCAAATGAACAATCGCGGCCGCATCGCCTGCTGCGGCGCGATCTCGCAATATGACGGCGTGCCGTCGGCGACCGGGCCGCGTGGCGTCCCCGGCCTGATCGTCGTGAAGCGCCTTGTGATGCAGGGCTTCATCGTAATGGACTTCATGGATCAGCGCGACAAGGCATTGAGCGACCTGCAATCCTGGGTCGCCTCCGGCAAATTGAAAGTCCAGGAGGACGTCATCGACGGCCTCGAGAATACGCCGAAGGCGCTGATCGGACTATTGGCCGGTGAGAACCGCGGCAAGCGGATGGTGAAGGTTTAGGCGCAAAGCGGGCAAGCGCCCACCGCTTGCCCGCTTGCGATACTACTCTAGGACGTCACGCTCGGCGCCTGCGGGCTCGTTTGCGGGCCGGCTTTCTTGCTCTTTCGCTCGGCAAGCCAATTCTCGAACCGCTGGACTACGACAAAAAACGTCGGAACGAACAGCACGGCGAGGCAGGTCGAGGCGATCATTCCCGAAAACACGGTGATACCGATCGACTTGCGGGCACTGGCGCCAGCGCCGCTGGCGACCACCAGCGGCACCACGCCGAGGATGAAAGCAAACGATGTCATCAGGATCGGCCGGAACCGCGCCCGTGCCGCCTCGATCGCCGATTCCAAGAGCGGCTTGCGGTCGCGGACATGAAGTTCGAGCGCGACTTCGACAATCAGAATGGCATTCTTGGCCGACAGCGCGATCAACAATATCAGTCCGATCTGGGTATAGAGGTTGTTCTCGATCCGCAGCCCTGTCAGTACGGACATCGGGCCGAGCAGCGAAAGCGGCACCGCCAGGATCACCGAAATCGGCGCGTACCAGCTTTCATACTGTCCGGCCAACACCAGGTAAACCAGCAACATGGCGAGACCGAACGCGTAGTAGATCTGGTTGCCGACAGCTTTCTCCTGGTACGACATCGCCGTCCACTCGAAGCCGGCACCCGGCGGCAAGGTCTTGGCCGCGATCTGCTCCATCAATGCCATCGATTGACCGGAGCTGAAGCCCTGGGCCGGCAGGCCGATGATGGTCGCCGACGGATAGAGGTTATACAGACTGATCAGCGAAGGGCCGACCGACGGCGTGATGGTCGCCAGCGTGCCGAGCGGAACCATATCGCCCTGCTGATTGCGCACCATCAGATTTTCCATATCCCGCAGCGTTAGCCGATATTGCGAATCCGCCTGGGTGTAGACCTGAAAGGTGCGGCCGAACTTGGTGAACTGGTTGATGTAGGACGATCCCAGATAAGAGGCGAGCGTTGAGAACACCACGTCCGTCGTGACATGCAGGGTCTGGGTCTTGATCCGGTCGACCTCGACATCGAACTGCGGAACCAGCGCACGGAACGGCGAGCTGACGCGCTGCAGGGCGCTTTGTGTCTGCGCATTGGCAACCATCGCGCCGGTCATGGCCTGCAGTTTTCCGAAGTCGGAATTGCCGTCGCGCAACTGGACTTGCATGGCGAAGCCGGCGGCGTTGCCAATACCCTGGATCGGCGGCGGCGGGATCACCAATATCCGCGCTTGATCGATCGCTCCCAGCTTCTGGTTCAGACCGACGAACAGCGACCGCAGATCCTGTCCGGGTCCGCGCTCGCTCCACTCCTTCAGAATCAGATAGGCGACCCCGGCATTGGCAAGGCTCGAACTGCCGTCGAGCGCCGATATGCCGGCAATGCTGATCACCTGCTCGACGCCGGGTGTCTTGCCGGCCATTTCACTGACCTGATCCAGCACGCGCTGGGTGCGATCGAGCGCCGCCCCGTCAGGCAACTGCACGGCCACAAGCAGATAGCCTTGATCCTCGATAGGAATGAAGCCGGTTGGTACCCGCGACAGGCCGTAACCGGCGCCTCCGATCAGGATCAGGGCCGCGAGAACCGACAGATTGCTGTGCGCGACCAGCCGGCCGATCAAGCCGGCATAACTCCGCTCCAGACGATTATAGACCGAGTTGAAGCCGCGATAGAACCAGTTACGCTGTTCTGGCGGCACCGGCTGGCGCAGCCAAAGCGCGCACTGGGTCGGTTTCAGCGTGGCCGCGTTGACGGCGCTGAGCAGCGCGGTCGCCGCGATCACCAGCGCGAATTGTGCATACATGCGACCGGTCAATCCCGGCAGAAAAGCTGCCGGCAGAAATACCGATATCAATACCAGCGTGATCCCGATGATCGGCGCGAACAGCTCATCCATCGCACGGATCGCCGCATCATGGCTTGACATGCCCTTCTCGATATTATGGGCAGCGCCTTCGACCACGACGATGGCGTCGTCCACCACGATGCCGATCGCGAGTACGATCGCAAACAAGGTCGACAGGTTGATGGTGAAGCCGAGCGCGGCCATCGCCGCGAACGCGCCGATGATCGTCACCGGCACGGTGGTCGCCGGGACCAGCATCGCGCGCCAGTCCTGCAGGAAAATCAGGATCACGACCAGAACCAGCGCACCGGCCTCGATCAGCGTCTTGTAGACTTCATTGATCGAAGCTGCGACGAATTTGGTGGTGTCGAATGGCGTGTCGTATTTCACGTCCTGCGGAAACTGCGCCGCCAGCGCGGCCATCTTTTTCTGGACTGCCTTTTCGACTTCAAGTGCGTTGGCGCCAGGGGATTGGAACACGCCAATGCCCGTCGCCGGCTTCTTGTTGAGCGAGAATACCTGACTGTAGGTCTGGGCACCGAGTTCGACGCGGCCGACATCGCGCACCCGGGTCACGTCGCCATTGTTGCCGGTCTTGACGATGATGTCCTCGAACTGGCTCGCGTCGTCGAGCCGGCCGTTGACGTTGAGCGTATATTGAAACGCCTGTCCCGGAGGCGTCGGCGGCATCCCGACCTGCCCTGCGGTGACCTGCTGGCTCTGCTGCTGGATCGCCTGAATGACGTCCTGCGGCATCAATGCGCGCACTTGCAGCTTGTTCGGATCGAGCCAGACCCGCATCGAATACTGGCCGGCGCCGAAAACGGTCACGTTGCCAACTCCCGGCAGCCGCGACAGTTCGTCCCTGATATTGATCGTGGCGTAGTTGCTGAGAAAGAGACTGTCGTAGGTCGCGTTCGGGGACGTCAGCGTCACGAACAGCAGGATCGCCGTCGACTTTTTCTGGACCGTGACGCCCTGGTTTTGAACCGACTGCGGCAGCGACGACAGCGCGCTCGCCACGCGATTCTGCACCAGTACCTGCGCGAAGTTTAGATCGGTGCCGATCTTGAACGTCACCGTCAGCGTGTAGGTGCCGTCGGCTGCGCTGTAGGACTGCATGTAAAGCATGTCCTCAACGCCGTTCACCTGCTGCTCGATCGGCAGCGCCACAGTATCGATGACGGTCTTGGCGCTGGCGCCGGGATAGCGCGTGGTGACCTGCACCGTCGGCGGCACCACGTCGGGATATTGCGCAACCGCAAGGCTGAACAACGCCACGCCACCGATCAAGACCATCAGGATCGCGATAACGTTGGAAAGAACCGGCCGCTCGATGAAGAATTTCGAAATCATGCCCGGTCCTAATTCGCTGTGGCGCGGCTCGGCTCGATTTTTTGCAATTGCGGATCGACCTTTTGGCCGGGGATGGCACGCAGTAGCCCGGCGATGACGACACGGTCATCGGGTTTGAGGCCGCTTTCGATCACGCGCAGGTCGCCCTCGGCCTGCCCGGTCCGGACCTTGCGCTGCTCGACGACATTTTCGCTGTTCACGACGAGCAAATAGCGTCCGGCCTGATCGCTGCCCAACGCCACATCCGGCACCAGCAGCGCATTCTGCTGCTGATCGAAGGGAACACGGACACGAACGTAATAGCCGGGCAGCAAGACGCGGTCGGGATTGGGCAGAACGCCGCGCACCGCCAGCGTTCCCGTCGACTGGTTGATCGTCGGCGCCGCATAGTCGAGATTGCCCTTGTGCGGATAACCGGTTTCGGTCTGCAATCCGACCTCGATCGGCAACTGCGTGAGATCGCTGGTCGTCAGTCCGCGCCGTCTGGCTTCTGCCCTGACCCGCAGCACATCCTGTTCGGCAACGTTGAAATTGACGTAGATCGGGTCAAGTTGCACGATAGTCGCCAGTTGGGTCGGCGACGCCGCGCCGACGAGTTCTCCGACCGAAACGAGATGTGCGCTGACGATGCCGTCGAATGGCGCGACGACATCGGTGTAGCCGTAATTGATCGCCGCGATCTTGGTGTTGGCCTGGGCCTGCTGCAGATTGGCCTGGGCGTTGTCGCGTGCCGACGTCGGCTGAATCGAGGGTCGCCTGCGAGACGGCCTGCTTGGCGACGAGGTCGACCTGACGCTTGTAGTCGATTTCGGCCTGCTTCATCGTTGCCTGCGAACCTGCCTCCGCGGCCTGGGCCTGCTCCAGTTTCAGCTTGTAGGTTTCGGGCTCGATCGTGAACAGCGTCGTGCCCGCCTTCACGAAGCTGCCATCCTTGTAGTTGATCGATTGCAATACGCCCTGCACCCGCGCCACAAGATCGACGCTCTGGATCGGCGCCGTGTTGCCGGTGGCATCGAGAAAACGCGTGACGTTCTGCTGTACCGGCAAGCCGACATCGACCTTCGGCGGCGGCGGCGGTACAAAACTATTTTGTTCGCAGCCGCTTAACGCGGCGAATGCCGATATGGCGAAAGCCATATGGAAGGCCGCAATGGCTCCCTGCCTCATGCGACCATTCAGCGCGCATGCTGGCGAACGTAGCGGCTTCATTTCCATGCCCCAGTTCATCTCGTCTTCGAGAAGGCGTTCCGCAATTTAACGATAGCAACAATCTGCTTGCGGCGAAACTCGAAAGAGAAAATGATATGACGGCGAAATTTTTTTATTCCGCCTTTCAGATTTCACTTCCGTTGCGACCTCAGCTCCGGCGTCAACGACAAGGATTTATTCAAATGTTCAACACGTTGAGGCGAAAGGCGACGCTCTGGGCGACAATGGCGGCGATCCTGTTCGCTGCGGCGACACCGGCATTTTCACAGGCCCCGACCGATGCGCAACGCAGCGCCATTCGATCCGAATGCCGCTCGGACTACGAGGCCCATTGCGCCAGTATCCCGCCGGGCGGCAAGGCATCGCTGCAGTGCCTGCAGCAAAACATGTCGAGCCTCTCATCGGGATGCCAGGCAGCGGTGCGTGCCGTCGAAGCCCCGGCAGCGCCCAAGGCCGAGTCCACTCCAGCAGCGCCGAAGGTCGAGTCCGCCCCGGCCGCCGCAACGGCCAAGCCGGCCGCTGAGACCGCGCCGCCTCCGCCGGCCTCCAAGGCGGCAGCAGGCACAGCGAGTCAAAAGCCAGGCGGTGCGAAGCCCACCGCGATCCGAAGCGCGTGCCGCACCGATTATCAGAAGAACTGCGCCGGCGTGCCGACCGGAGGTGCCGCGGCGTTGAGCTGTTTGGAAAAGAACAAGGCGAACCTTTCGGCGAGCTGCCAGAAAGCCGTCGACGCGGCTGGCAGCGGCGCCACAACGCCTGCGGCCGGCGGGCCGGGGGATGCAACAACCGCCGGTCCTGGAGCCGCGCCCGCCGCGACGCCGGCGCCAGCGACAGCTTTGATGCTGCGGCCGATGCGGCCCCGCGAAGTGGTTTTCGTCTTAAGGTCAGCTTGCGGCGAGGATGTTCGCGCGCTTTGCGGGGACGTTCCGGCCGGTGGCGGTCGTATTATAGGATGTTTGGCTGCGCATGCCGCTTCGCTTTCACCGGCATGCGCCGATGTTCTGAGCCAGTTCGCGGCGCAATAAAATAAGACGAGAAATTCTGCCGACAGTTTGCGAATCTTCCGCAAATGCCAAGCCATGGGAGCGGAGTATTGTGCGTGTCGCCGTAATTGGCGGAGGCCCTGGAGGCCTCTATTTCGCCTATCTCTGGAAAAGACGCCACCCGGACGCCCGGATCGATCTGTTCGAGCAGAATGCCGCCGGCGCGACGTGGGGTTTCGGGGTGGTGTTCTCCGAGCAGGCGCTTGAATTCTTGCGCGCCGACGATCCAGACACGATCGACGCTATCGCGCCAAGGATGGAGAGCTGGAAGAATATCACCCTCAACCTGCGCGGCGAGAATGTCGAGATCGACGGCGTCGGCTTCTCGTCGATCGGCCGGCTCGATCTGCTCGCGATCCTGCAACATCGGGCTCGCTCGGTCGGCGTCATGCCGCACTACGGCACGGCGATCCAGTCCGTAGACCAATTGACCGGGTACGACCTCGTTGTCGCGGCGGACGGCCTGAACTCTCTGGTGCGCCGCACCTTTGCGACCCAATTCGGCACGTCGATCTCGCATTCGGTCAATAAATTTGCATGGTATGGCACGACAAAACGCTTCGAAACGCTGTCGCAGACCTTTGTCAAAACCGACATCGGCGCCTTCAACGCGCACCACTATCGTTATTCGACCTCGATGAGCACCTTCCTGGTCGAATGCGATTTGGCGACGTGGCAGCGTTACGGCTTTGCTGACAAGACAATCGAAGAATCGAAAGAGATTTGCGAGCGCGTGTTCGCCTCCGCGCTCGATGGCCATCGATTGGTGTCCAATAAATCGGTATGGCGTAATTTCCCGTGGATCTGGAACGAGCGCTGGTGGTTCGAAAATAAGGTATTGATCGGCGACGCGCTGCATTCGGCGCATTTCTCGATCGGGTCGGGTACCCGCCTGGCTATCGAAGATGCGATGGCGCTGGTCAAGGCATTGGAGGCTGAGCCGGATATTTCGACAGCGCTTGATCGCTACCAAAGGGAGCGTCAGCCGATCGTGAAGAAGCTGGTGACGGCGGCGCGCACCAGCGCCGACTGGTATGAAAAATTCCCCGAGCATATGCGGCTCGACCTGATGGATTTCGCATACAGCTACATCACCCGTTCGGGGCGGATCGACGATGCCCGGCTGCGCGCGATGTCGCCGGCCTTCATGGCACGACATGAGGCTTCGCGATCCCTCTCACCAGGCGGGAGCAAAGCATGACGTCGCCGAATGCCCGCGCGTTCGATACAACCGACACAACAGCCACGCCGGATCGGCGCAATAATCTCGACGTCTTCGCGCTCAGGATGGCGTTGCGGATGCGGGCATGTTCGCCTGCCGTGCGCTCGATCCCTGTCCCATCAGCTTAGTTTCCTAAAATGTTCAAGTGCGTCTTCGGCGCGCAGCGGCACGCGGGACGCTTCGTTGTTGAGGTCGACCAGTTGCGTCAGCAGCACCAGCAGCGTCTTGCGGTCAGCCGGTTTCAGCGGCTGCAGCATCCGCGCCTGCGAACGATCGATCGACGGCATGATGTCGCGCAGTAACGCCGCGCCGGCTCGGGTCAGATGAAGCAGTTTGACGCGCTTGTCTTCAACGGCCGGCTTTCGCTCAATTAATTGCTTCGATTCCAGTCGCTCGATCACACTGCCGAGGGTCGAGCGGTCGAAGGCAATTACGGCGGACAGACGCGTGGCATCGATACCGGGATGGGTGCGGATCGCGGCCAGCGCGGCATATTGCACCGGCGTCAGGTCGTAGGCGCGGCACTCCTCGATGAAAATCGCCACCGCGATCTGCTGCATTCGGCGAAACAGATAGCCCGGCGCGCCATAGACCGCGTCCATCGTAATCGGCTCGGATTTATTCGGCATCGGGCTGCCGGTCCGGTGCGGCGTCGGCGAACGCCTTGAGGTCTTTTGCAGCTGCCTCCGCCCTTAGCAGGCGCGGAAAGGCGGCGAGATCGACGCCGAAGCGGCGGGCATTGGCAAGCTGCGGCACCAGGCAGAGATCGGCGATGGTGGGTACTGATCCAAAGCAGAATGGCCCGGGCTCATTCGCGAGCAATGTTTCGCAAGGCGCGAGACCCTCGCGGTTGGCCCACGCCGCCCAGCCCGTCACTTGTTCGTCGGGCAGACCGAGTTCGCGCAGCCGCGCCAGAACTTTAAGATTCTGCACCGGGTGGGTATCGCAGGCCAGCGCCATCGCCAAGGCGCGAACCTTGGCGCGGCGCAGCGGGTCGTTCGGAAGCAGCGGCGGCTCGGGATGCGTTTCGTCCAGCCATTCGATGATCGCCAGCGACTGGGTGATGATCGCGCCCAAATCGTCCTGCAGCGTCGGCACCAGCCCTTGTGGATTGAGCGCGAGATAAGCGGGATCGCGCTGCTCGCCCTTGCGCAGATGGTGCGGCAGATGTTCGGCGCGCAAACCCTTCAGGTTCAAGGCGATTCGGACCCGGTAGGACGCGCTGCTGCGGAAATAACCGTGCAGCTTCATCGGAACCTCCCTCACCTCGTCTCGTTTTCTTGGATCACGTCATTGACGCTATCCACTTTGTAAGTATGCTGTCAATAATCGAACGAGACGACGCGAGGCTGCCATGGAAGCCGTGCAAAAGACCCCGGAGCGCGAGGCGTTCTACCGCAAGATCGACGGCGAAAATCTCTCGGCGTTGTGGAACGTCATGGGCGACCTGATCACACCGGAGCCGAAAAGCGCCTGCCGTCCGCATCTGTGGAAATTCGACTCGATCCGCGATTACATGACCGAGGCCGGCAAACTGATCACCGCCAAGGAAGCCGAGCGGCGGGTGCTGGTGCTGGAAAATCCCGGGCTTCGCGGTCAGTCGAAAATCACCACTTCGCTATTTGCCGGCGTCCAGATGGTGATCCCGGGCGACGTCGCGCCGGCGCACCGGCATAGCCAGTCGGCGCTGCGTTTCGTGCTCGAGGGCAACGGCGCGTTTACCGCAGTCGATGGCGAGCGCACCGCGATGGAGCCCGGCGATTTCGTGATCACGCCGTCGATGACCTGGCATGATCACTCCAACCGGACCTCGGAACCGGTGTTCTGGCTGGATGGGCTCGATATTCCGCTGGTGCAATTCCTCGATGCGTCGTTCGCAGAAGGATCGGATCAGGACCAGCAAGAAATTACCCGTCCTCCCGGCGACAGCTTCGCGCGTTACGGCCACAACCTGCTGCCGGTCGATGCCAAGCGCACGTCGAAGACCTCCCCGATTTTCAATTATCCCTACCGCTACACCCGCGAAGCGCTGGAGCAGGCCAAACAGCGCGACGAATGGGACGCTTGCCACGGGCTGAAACTGAAGTTCTCCAATCCCGAGACCGGCGACTTTGCGATGCCGACCATCGGCACCTTCATCCAGTTGCTGCCGAAGGGCTTCAAGACCGCGCGCTACCGCTCGACCGACGCCACGGTGTTTGCCGCGATCGAAGGCAAGGGTCGTTCGCGGATCGGCGAGCAGACCTTCGAATGGGGGCCGCGCGATCTGTTCGTGGTGCCGAGCTGGCAATGGGTGACGCACGACGCCGACCAGGACTCGGTGCTGTTCAGCTTCTCGGATCGTCCGGTGCAGCAGAAGCTCGACCTGTTCCGCGAAGATCGCGGCAATGCCTGAATCTCTGTCGTCGGCCGGCTTTTCTCTCAGGCTATGACGTCTTGCGAAGCGGAGTGTCTTTCTCCCCTCCCCCTTGCGGGGAGGTGGTCGGGGGTGGGGGTCGCCGGCGGCGGGGCTTGTGGCTACCCCCCTCCCGCAAAGGGGAGCAGATCACCGCCAATGCAACAACCGTGTTTCCAGCCAATTGATCAGGCGTCCGATCGCGAGGCCGAACAGCGACAGGATCACGACGCCGGCAAGCAGTTGATCGGTCTGCATCAGATTGCCGGCCTGCAATACAAAGGCGCCGATGCCGAATTCGGCGCCGATCATCTCGGCGCTCACCACCAGCAGCAGCGCGATCGACGCGGTGATGCGGAAACCGGCGAGGATCGATGGCAGCGCGCCCGGCCAGATCACCCGGCGCACGATGGCGTGAAACGGCACATTGAAGCTCTGCGCCATCCGGATCAGATTGCGCGGCACGGAATCGACGCCGCTATAGACCGAGATCGCAGTGGAAAAGAAGACGCCGAGCGCGATGGTAGCGATCTTCGGCTGTTCGCCGATGCCGAGCCAAGGATCAACAGCGGCAACAGCGCGATCTTCGGAATCGGAAACAGCGCCGAGATGAAAGTGATGCCCACGCCGCGCGCCAGGCTCGAAAGACCGATCGCGAAACCGACGATCACACCGGCGATCGTGCCGAGCAGCCAGCCGGCGCCGATCCGCATCAGGGAATAGGACAGATGATGCCAAAGCGCGCCGCTGATCGCGAGCTGATAGATCGCCCGCGCGATCGCGATGGCGTCGGCAGGAATAGGGGATTGACCCAGCCGATGCTGCCGGCCAACTGCCAAAAGCCGATCACCAGCGCGAGCGCGATCCAGCCGGCCGAGCGGCCCAGCCTTGGGGCAAAGCCGCCACCGCGAAACTCGACCGGCCGCGTATCGGCGTTGCGATCGGCTTGCGGCGAAGCGTCAGTCGATTTCGCGCGGTCAAGCATGCTGGACCTCGCGCTCGGCGTCGATCGCTTCCTCGCGGATCAGCGACCACAGCTCGTTCTGCAACGCAAGCAACTGGCCGCGCGCTTCGATATCGCCGCGACCGGCGCGCGTCAACGGAATGGTGATGACCTCGCGGACCCGTCCGGGCCGCCGCGACAGCACGACGATGCGGTCGGCGATCCGAATCGCTTCCTCGAGATTGTGCGTGACATAGACCGCGCCCATCGCGCCATCGGCGAGCAGGCGGATAAAATCCTCCATCAGCAATTCGCGGGTCTGCGAATCCAGCGCCGACAGCGGCTCGTCCATCAAGAGAATCGCCGGCCGCACCGCCAACGCGCGCGCGATGCCGACGCGCTGCCGCATGCCGCCGGACAATTGCTTGGGGTAGGTCTCGCGAAAATCAGCAAGGCTGGTGCGGCGCAATGTATCGTCGACGATCGCGCGGCGCTCGTTGCCGTTCAGTCCGGTATGCAGCAGCGGGAATTCGACATTCTGCTTCGACCGTGCACCACGGCAGCAGCGCGAAATCCTGGAACACGAAAGTAAGCGGATTGAGGCTTGCAGGCGGCGGCGCGCCGCGCAATTCCGCCGATCCCGCGCTGGGACGCAACAGGCCGCCGAGGATCGACAACAGCGTGCTCTTGCCGCAGCCGGATGGACCGACGATCGCGACCACCTCACCCGCCGCTCACCGTGAACGACACGTTGTCGAGCACCTCAAGCGCGCCGAAGTGGTGACTGATATGGTCAGCGATCAGATCCATCTTTGTCACATCGAGTCGCGATCTGCGACAAGAAGTCCCTAAAGGCAAAAAGAAGTGATCGATAAAAAGCATCGACCGGCTTGACATATCCTTGCATATGCTCGACGTGAATCCCTTGTCGACAAACCCTGCAACTGCAACCAGATCTGGTTGGCGACATTGCCGACGTCGAGCTTGCCGTCAGGATCGACATAGGCGCAGTTGCCGACCACCTGCTCAACCGGCAAGCTGGTGTATTTCGCGATAATCTCCAGCAGCGGCCGGGTGTTTTCGTTGATCGGCGCCTTGCCGTCAGCGACCGCGGAAAGAATCACGTCGTGATATTCGCGGTCGGCGCGAACCAGCGCCGCCAGAAGTCTGGTCACGATTGGCTTGTCGGCCAATGTTTTATTCGAGGCGAACACCGCTCCCAATTGCCACGGCGTCTCGTCGCCGACCCATCCCAACAGCTTCGCACCACCGGCATCCATCAGCGTCCGCGCGGTCGAGACCGGCAACAACGCGGCATCGACGGTTTCGCCTTTCAGCGCCGCTGCCGCATTCGACAACGACTGCAGCGGCAGCACCTTCACATCACTGAGCTTGAATCCGTATTTATCGGCGAGCAGACCGAGCGAGTAATGAAAGCTGGAGCCGACCTGCGTAACCGCGACGCGCCTGCCGGCAAGATCCCGGGGCGTCTTGAGGCCCGCCGCATAGGCATTGTTGCTGGCGAAATAGCCGATCAAGGGATAGCCCGCCTTCTCGCGGCTCATGCCGCCGATCACCTTGAGCGTGCCTTTGCCGGCCAGGTTATAAAGACCCGCGGTGAACGCCGTTACGCCGAAATCGATATCGCCTGAGGTGGTCGCGACCGCGATCGGTTGCGCGGCATCGAAGAATTTTAGCTCGATATCGAGCCCGGCATCGCGGAAATAGCCCTTGTCCTGCGCGATGAACACGGGGGCTGACGACGACAGCCGGAGCACACCGACTTTTGCCTTCAGCAGTTCATCGCTCTGCGCCTGGGCGGCGCGGCCACGGCCGCCAGTGCCAGCAGGCTAGCTACCGCCCACCGCGCGCATCCCGGCCAGACTTTGGGCGCCCGATCGAGCTGTACCATTCGGTTTCCTCCGTCTTTCATTATAAGCCCGCGGGGATCGCTTGATCCTGTCCGAGAAAGGCCCCTTGTTGTTTCAATTGATGTTGCAATTTGTCGACCGCGATCTCGCGCGGCATCGTATTGCCGGAGAGCGCCAGCGCCGCGGCGGACCCGGCCGCCTCACCCATCGCAAAGCAGGCGCCAGAGACGCGCGCCGCCGATTGACCGTCATGGGTCATCGAGGCGCAGCGCCCGGCCACCAGCAGATTGTCGACCCCTGGGCAACCAGCATCCGATAGGGCAGTTCATTGAAGCCGCGCGATTCCGGGATCGGCGGAAACGTGAAGATTACATCGCCCGCGATATGGGATTCCATCGGCCAGCTGTTGACGCCGATCGAGTTGCCGAACGAGGCGCAGCCGAGCACATCCTCGCCTGAGAGCAGGTAGCCGCCGATGACACGGCGGGTTTCGCGGATCCGAGCTGCGGCGGCAGATCGACGATGTAGGATTTCTCGAACCCCGGCACCGTGCGCAGGAAATCGAAGGCGTTGACGGCCTGGCGGCGGCCATCGATCTCGCCGCGCGTCAGGTCGTCGGGTTCAAGGCCGTTGATCGCGGTGCCATCTTCGCGGGCCAGCTGCGTGAAATTAACCCGCCACTCGATTTGCGAGCGTTGCGGTCGCACGATCGCGGCCTTGCGCGGAAAATGATGGGTGCCGCTCGCCTCGGCCTTTTCCATCAGCGCCGGGATCGTCCGCCAGGCGTCGCCGGCTTTCTGCGGATCGATGCCGTTGAGGCGGAACATCATCGACGGGTAGAGCATGCTCCCGGCATTGTCGCCGACCTCGAAGCGGGCCCGGCCCAGGCCGCAAGATCGCCGTCACCGGAGCAATCGATGAAGATATCGGCGGCGATCGCCTGACGTCCGGCTTTGGTCTCGACCATGAGCGCATGGATGCGGCCGTCATGGTGCATCACCACGCCAGCACCGAGCGCATGAAACAGGATGTTGACCTTGTGGCTCAGCAGCAGATCGTCGGCAGCGATCTTGTAGGCCGCGGTGTCATAGGCCTGCGCCAGAATTTACCCAAGCATGAGATGCGGCGCGTTAAGCCCGCCGAGGCGATCGATGCGCCCGAGCAGGTCGGTAGCGATGCCCTGCACACCCGACGCATCTCGCCGTGGACATTGGCATGCAATCCGCAAAAATTCGTCACGCCCGCAGCGGTGCCCATGCCGCCGAGAAAACCGTAGCGCTCGATCAGCAGCGTGCGCCGGCCCGCGCGCGCGGCAGCCACGGCCGCCGCAATCCCGGCGGGTCCGCCACCAAGCACGGCGACTTCATACTCGCCATAGAGCGGCACCTGTCGCGTGGGCTCTTCGATAGTTCTGGCGGGCAATTGAGGTTCCTGGCTTATCAGCGGACGATCATGCCCCGGGTGGAAGCCTTTAGCTATCACGTCGGAGGGCTGATGAAAGCATCAGATCAATCACACGTCAGGATGGCGCACCGTTCGCCTCGATGGCTGCAATCCAGCCCGCGAACGTGTCCAGAATTTCGTGCATCACTTCGTGGTCGTTGCGCCCCGAACGCGCCAGCACATGAAAGGAATGATCGGCCTCCGCCACCAGATGCAGCCTCGCCGACGGCCCGAGGCTTTTAACGACAGGTTCGAGCAGCTTCACGTCAGCCAGATTGTCGCGGGTGCCTTGCATAAACAGCATCGGAATAGACACGTCGGACAAATGTTTTGCCCGGTCGGCGGACGGCTTGCCCGCCGGATGCAGCGGAAACCCCAAAAACGCCAGTCCATCGACGCCGGCGAGCGGCTCAAGCGCCTGGGCCTGTGACGTCATTCGGCCGCCGAACGATTTACCGCCCGCGATCAGTACCAGGCCCGGGCAGCTTCGGCCGGCTTCCGCCACCGCGGCTCGCACCGCGGCGTGAACGATCGCCGGCGGGTCGGGCCGACGGCTCGCCTTTTCCATGTATGGGAATTGATAACGCAACGTCGCAACATCGCGTTCGCCAAGGCCGGTCGCAACCGTCTCCATGAAGGGATGGGTCATCCCGGCGCCGGCGCCATGGGCAAACACAAAACAGGCGCGCGCCTGGGTCGGACGCAGCAGAAGCGCGGAGACGGTGTCCGCCTTCCCGACCGCGATCTCAAGCTTTTGCGGGCTGACAACTTTCATCGCACCGGCCGATCATCATGGGATGCCTATATGCCCAATCTTACTAAAGTTTGGTGGGCGCTGGAATTCGCCCGAACAGTTTTTCCAGCGCAAGGCCGATCGAAAGCAGCCGACGATCGCTGCCGGCCGGACCGTCCAGTTCCATGCCGACCGGCAATGCGCTGGTCGCACCCAATGCGATCGGAATCTGAAGACCGGGGATGCCGGCGTTGCTGCCGGGGTCGGTGTTCTGAATATACGTGGCGAAATTCGCCAGATCGCTCGCATCGGGATTGGCGGCGACCGCCACTTTCGGCACGGTGGGGAATACGATCGCGTCGAGACGGTTGTTCGCGAAAGTGTCGCGATAGAGCTGTTGCAGGGCCGGACGCGCGATCTTGATCGCCGCGTCATAAGCGGGCTTCGCGTCCACGACCGTATTGTCGGGGCCGGGCAGTTTGCGCGGAATCACCAGGCCCTCATAGGTGCCCTTGACGTCGGGACTGGCGATGTCTCTTACCAACGCTGTGATCGATATTTTGGCGCCGCGTTCGAGATAGGCGACCATGTCGTCATAGGCCTCGTAGAGCGCGACTGGAAAGCCAACCTGCGCGTTCAGCTCCATCAGTTCCGGCATATCGACACCGACCAACGTCACGCCGGCCGCCTTCAGTTTCTCGTGCGCCGCGGCGATCGCCGCCGCGGTGTCGCCGTCGAGATTCGCCATCGTCGCGGCAACGACGCCGAGCCGTACGCCCTTCAAATCGGCGGCTTCGATTTCTGACTCGCCACAGATGATGCGATCGAGCAGCACGACATCGGCGATCGATCCCGCCATCGCCCCTGCCGTATCGCGGGTGTGGGAAATCGGAGCGATCCCGGCCTGCGGATAGCGACCAACGGTCGGCCGCAGCGACGCGCCACCGTTAAGCGCACAGGGAATACGCACCGATCCACCGGTATCGGTCCCGATCGCCGCCGGAATGATGCGTGCGGCGATCGCCGCGGCATTGCCCGATGAAGAACCCCCGGCGATCTTCGCCGTATCGTAAGCGTTGCGAACGCCGAATTCGGTGCCGGTCTTGAATGCCGTGTTATAGCCGGAAACGCCGAAGGCCAGTTCGTGCATGTTGGTTTTGCCGATGATGATGGCGCCGGCGGCGCGCAGTTTCGCCGCCACCGGCGCGTCCTCGACGGGAACATAGTCCTTCAGCGCGGGCGTCCCGGCCGTCGCGGGCAGCCCGGCAACTTCGATATTATCCTTGATGGCGATCGCCACGCCGCCCAGCGGTTTGCAGGGCTCGCCTCGCGCACGTGCAGCATCGTAAGCGCGGGCCGCCTCCATGGCTCCCGGTTCATCGAGCGTAATGAACGCGTTCAACTCCGAGCGGGCCTTGGCCCGGGCCAGGGCGGCCGTGACCAGCGCCACGCTGGTATATTTGCCGGCGCAGATGTCCGACGCCGCCTGCATCGCGGTCAGATGATCCAGATCTGGGTGCATGGATTGTCTCCTCGAAGCAGGAACCGCCGCGGTGACGCGGCGCTCCGCCGACTATAGGGCGGGTTCGATATCCGGCCTATGCCCCAAAGCGATCCAATATGACCCGCCAGAAACTACAGCGCGTGCTATACGAAGGCACTCAATCCCGTAATGGACTTGCCGACGATCAGCGTGTTCATCTCCCTTGTGCCCTCGTACGAGTAGATCGCTTCGGCATCGGCCACGAACCGCCCGATGTGGTTCTCGAGCAGGATGCCGTTGCCGCCGAGCAACTCGCGCGCATAGCCGACGGTTTCGCGGCATTTGACCGTGCAGAACGCCTTCGCGAGCGAGGCATGCTCGTCACGCATCACGCCTTCGTCCTGAAGCTGCGCGAGACGTAGCATCATCGCCTGGGTCGATGTGACGTTGCCAAGCATGCGCACCAGCAGATCTTGTACGAGCTGGAAGCCGCCGATCGGCTTGCCGAACTGCGTCCGCTCGGTCGCGTAACGCAAGGCGTGCTCGTAGGCGCCCATCTGGCAGCCAACGGCGAACCATGCCACCCCGGTGCGGGTCATCCTCAGAACATTGGCGGTATCCTTGAAGGTGTTGGCATTCTGCAAGCGATCCGCCTCGGGAACACGGCAGTCCTTCAGCGTGATCAGCCCGTTCTGCACGACGCGGAGCGCCATCTTGGTTTTGATCTTTTCGACCGAGAAGCCTGGATTGTCCTTTCCCACCACGAAGCCCTTGACCTGGTTGGAGCCTTCCTCGCGCGCCCAGATCACGTTGATGTCGGCGAAGGTGGCGTTGCCGATCCATTTCTTCTGGCCGTTGAGAATCCAATTGTCGCCTTCTCGCCGGCAGGTCGTCATCATCCCGCCGGATGTAGCCGAGCCGACCAACGGCTCGGTCAGACCGAACGAACCGATCTTCTCGAAGCGCATCATGGCCGGCAGCCACCGCTGCTTCTGCGCCTCGTCGCCGCACAGATAGATCGATCCGGCCGACAGGCCGGTATGGACGCCCCAGAACGTCGCGACCGATGAATCGACACGCGCCAATTCCATCGAGACAAAACCGTTCAGCAGCCAGCTGCCGCCGGCGGCGCCGTATCCCTGGTAGCCCACCCCGCCAATGCCGACCTCGGCCATCTTCGGGATGATTTCGAAGGGAAATGCATCCCGGTTCCAATAGTCCTCGATCACCGGCGCGATCACGCCCTCCGTGAACTCGCGAACACGTTTGAGCAGCGCCCGCTCGCTCTCGTTCAGTACGGCAGCTATCCGGTAGAAGTCGCCGTCGATTGGAGGCGGCGCGTAGTCCGGTTTCCCCCTCGGTTTTGCCTGCTGCGTCGCCATCGATTCCTCCCTGCGCTGAGTGTAAGGCCTTGCTGTTTTGGCGGCTCCAGCAAAAGCTGGCTCGTTGCTTCGCCGGAGTCCCGTCGGTTCAGGTCGCCTCGCTTCGGCCAATGCCGGAGCCTATCTTCTCAAGACCCTCTTTCATACGGTCCCGATATACGAGGTCGTGTCCGTCATCACTTCCTCCCTGCCTAGCTGCGATTGGGCATCGCGGCCTCCTCCGAACGTCGAAACCAGACCTCTGACCCAGTTGGCCATTCGTGAGAGCGGAGATGACGGCTCGACACGCCTGCTCGCGTCGGCCAGAAATGCCTCGATCACGGCGGCGGTTTCCGCCGGCCGCGTCACCATAAACAGGTGCCCGTCATCGATCATCCGGAGCTCGGCGTTCGGGATCAGGCCGGCCAGGATGTGACCGTTGATCGGAGGGACCAATGGATCGTCGCTGCCCATCAGGACGAGCGTCGGCTGCGGCAGCGACCACAGCCACGGCAGGCTGGTCCAGCCGCTCACCGCAAGAAGCTGATACAGGTAGCCCAGGTTGCGCGCACCATGCATCGCGGCCGCATGACGGCCGATCAAGGACGGGTCGTCGCGAAAGGCGCCTCCGTAGATCTCCGCCGCTATCCTGTTCATGTAGCCCTTGTCGGTGTAGCGGCGCGGCGTCGCCATTTTCCACAACACCGCGGGGCTTGCCGGCACCATCGTGAAGCCGGGCGCCGTTGCGGCGAGCACCAGCCGCCGGCACAGCTTTGGATATTGATGCGCGAACTGCTGCGCGATTCCGCCTCCCCAGGACACGCCGGCGACGTCGATCTCTGCATAGCCGAGCTCCGCAACGAGACCGGCGGCAAGCCGCGCCAGCCTCGACGGGCGATACGGCAACAGCGGCCTCGGCGAACCGCCGACACCCGGCACGTCAAAGATGATTGCCGTCGTACTCGTGAGTGCTTCGAGGAAGGGCTTCGCCAACTCCCAGTTGGCCCCGATTCCGTTGAACAGCAACAGCGGCGGCTGCTGGCCGCTGCCGTGCCTGATGGCGACCTGGAGCAACTGCCCGTCGATCACGATTTGCCGCACCTCGATCTCGCGCGGCTTCGCCGATTCGGTTCTCTGCTGCAGGATCGTCAGTCAAAGACATAAGTCCCCGGAGCTGCAGCAAGGACGGGATGGCGTTCGCTACCTGGCGACGCGGGTGCCGCAACCTCTTCGCCGGATCGTGCGTGCAGCCAATCGCGCCAGTCGAGCCACCAGCTTCCCTTTCGCTTCTCGGCTGCGGCCACGAATGCGTCCGGACCGGATGGATTGACCGTCCCGATCATGAAGGAGGCCTTCGGATTGGTCGGCGGATTGATCAGGCTCTGAAGATGGCCGCTGTTCGAAAGCACGAAGGTCGTCCCCTCGCCCATGATCTGCGCGGTCTTGTGCACACCCTTCCAGGGCGTGATGTGGTCGGTCGTGCCGGCGACCACATAGCTGTCGACCTTGATCTTGCTCATGTCGATCGTCTTGCCGTTCAACGTGAGCTTTCCGGCGTTGACGAACGGGTTCGTGAAATAGAGATCGAGGTAATCGCCATGCAGACCAGCCGGAAGCCGGGTCGTGTCGGCATTCCAGTACAGGATATCGAAGGCCGGCGGCTGATTGCCGAGCAGGTAGTTGTTGACCCAGTAGTTCCAGATCAAGTCGTTCGGCCTCATCCACGCGAACATCCGCGCCAGTTCGTGGCCGTCGACGATGCCGCGCAGCCGGGAGGCTTCCTTGGCCGCGCGCATCGTCTCCGGCGTCATCAGGCAGCCGAACGCGCTCTCGTCGGCGGTGTTCGGATCGAGCAGGCAGACCGCGAGCACCATATTCCTGATCTTCTGTTGCCCCGCGCTTCCCAGCGTCGCGAAATAAGCCGTCGAGGTGATGCCGCCGGAACAGGATCCCATCATCGAGATATCGTCGCTGCCGGTGATCTCGCGCGCGGCATCGACAGCTTCATCAAGCGCTGCGACATAGGTATCGAGCCCCCATTCTCGATTGGCCGCGGTGGGATTGCGCCAGCTGACGCAGAAGACCTGAAAGCCGCTGTCGAGCAGGAAGCGGACCATGCTTTTGTCGGGCGACAGATCCAACGCGTAATATTTGTTGATCTGCGGCGGGGTGATGACCAGCGGCCGCTTTCTTACATTCGGCGTCGTCGGCGCATACTGTATCAGTTCCAGCAATTCGTTGCGGAAGATCACTCCACCCGGCGTGGTCGCCAAGGTTTCGCCGACCTTGAAGGCGCTCTGATCCACCATCGACGGCATGCCGCCATTTTTGGTGAGATCATCGAAATAGTTCTTCAACCCGGACCACAGGCTCCGGCCGCCGCTATCCACGAATTTGCGCACCGCCGCCGGGTTGGTCAGCATGGCATTGGTCGGAGCCACGGCATCGATCAGGATTTCGGTGACCAGATGCGCCCGCGCCTTGTCGATGTCGCTCAGGCTCGTCTTGTCGACAAAGCCGCTGACTGCATCGCCCCAGGCAAGATAGGCCTTGAGCATCCCGCCGTGCAGCGCGCTCTCCTTCCAGGTGGTATCGGAAAATCGTTTGTCGCCCGTCTGCGGCGCACGCTCCGACTTGCCGGCGACGATGGAGCCGAGTTCGCCCAGGAAAGAGAGCCATTGCTCCGCGGCGACCTTCGGCTCGTTGACCATCGCCTTGAACAGGATGCCGGCGCTGTCGACCAGATCCTGACCCCGGATGCCGACAAGCGGATTGAGCGCCAGCGTATTTCGGGATGCGTCTTCGGAGATCTCCTCCATCGGCGGGACTTTGCTCGCGATTTTCCGTGCTCATGGCCGTTGTGCTCCCGTTGCGGGGATCAGAAGCGCGAGCGTCTCGGCGATCAGGGCAGGCTTTTCCGATCCCTCCACTTCCAGGGTGTTCTGGGTCTTCATGATGATCTGTCCGTTGTCTTTCGGCTCGATCCCGGCGAGCACGACGCGCAGCCTCACGCGCGCCCCGGCCGGCACCGGCGCCAGGAAGCGAACCTTGTCGATCCCGTAGTTCAGCCCCGCCGCGGCGTCACTCGGGATGATACCGATCTCCATCGCCAGCGGCGCCACCATCGCGAGCGTCAGATAGCCGTGGGCGATGGGACCGCGAAAAGGACTTTCCCGCTTCGCCCTTTCAACGTCGACATGAATCCATTGGCGATCGCCGGTGCAGGACGCAAACGCGTCGATGCGCGTTTGATCTATCTTGACCCAATCGGAAACTCCGAGTTCTTGCCCAACTCTTTCCCCAAACCGGCAAGGGTGAAGTTGCTCACGTTCTTCTCCTCGATCATTCGTCTCTGCGTTCGAATAGCTACGCGTCACCGTACCGCTCGCGCAGCTCCTTCTTGTTGATCTTGCCGACGCTCGTCTTGGGAATGCTGTCGACGAACAGGATCTTCTCCGGAATTCCGTATTTCGAGATGATGCCCTTGTCGGCGAACACTCTTGAGGTGGTCCTTGATGACCGCATCGCTGACGCCATTCGCATCGGACGCCCGCTTGACCACGAGGGCGAGCGGCCGCTCGCCCCATTTGTCGTCCTTGACGCCGATGACGGCGGCCTCCGCAACTCCGGCGCATTGCGAGATCAGGTCCTCGATCTGCAGCGACGAGACCCACTCGCCGCCGGTCTTGATGACGTCCTTGATGCGGTCGGTGATGTGCACATAGCCGTTCGCGTCGACCACGGCGATATCGCTGGTATGCAGGTAGCCCCCGGCCCAGAGTTGCTCCGAGCCTTCGGGATTGTTGAAATAGCCCTGGGTGAGCCATGGCGCCCGCAGCACGATCTCGCCGGCGGACTTGCCGTCATGCGGCACGTTCTTCATGTCGGGGTCGACGATGCGCAGATCCACCAGCGGCGCCGCCATGCCGGCTCTGGCGCGGAACTCGACCTCTCCGTCCGGATCGCCGGTAAGATCCTTCGATCGGACATGGGACACAGCGGCAAGCGGGCCGGTTTCCGACATCCCATAGCCTGCGAAGATGTCGATGCCCGCCGCAAGCGCCCGCTTGGCCAGCGCCTTCGGCAAGGCCGAACCGCCAATCACCATCTTGAGACCCTTCAGATCGACATTTTCCGCGGCCGCCGCGTCGAGCAGCATCTGCAGGATGGTCGGCACGCCGTGGGTGAAGGTGACGCCCTCAGTCTTGATCAGCTTGACCAGCATCGCCGGCTCGTAGCGTCCGGGATAGACCTGCTTGACGCCCGGCGAGCGTCGCGGACCAGGGAAAACCCCAGGCATGGACGTGAAACATCGGCGTGATCGGCATGTAGACGTCGTCACGCGAGAAGCGGCCCTGCATGTCCGGCCATCCCGAACAGGGCCAGCCCCGAGATCGAGTGCAGCACCAGCTGCCGGTGGCTGTAATAGACCCCTTTGGGCAGTCCCGTCGTGCCGGTCGTATAGAAGGTGGTCGCCTGGGTGTTCTCGTCGAAATCGGGAAAGTCGTAGTCAGGCGTCGCCGCCGCCAGCAGGCTCTCATATTCGCCGATGAAGGACAGACTGCCAGTCTGCGGCGCAGCGCGGTCCGACATCACGATCAGCCGTTTGACCTTCGGCAATTGGGACTTCAGCCCCTCCAGCAATCCGACGAACTCATCGTTGACGAGAAGCGTCGAGGCGCCAGCGTGGTCGATGGTGTAGGCGATCTGTTCGGGCGACAGACGGACATTCACCGTCTGCAGCACGGCGCCCATCATCGGGATTGCGAAGAACGCCTCGAGAAAGCGGTGGCTGTCCCAGTCGAGGACGCCCACGGTGTCGCCGGGCACGACCCCCGCTTTGCTCAGGGCCGAAGCGAGACGGCCGATCCGCTCCCTGATCTGGCGATAGGTGAAGCGCCTCAGATCGCGGTAAACGACCTCCTGATCCGGCGCCTGCACGCGCGGCGTGTGCCACAACTGCTTGAAGATCAGCGGATATTGATAAGCGGATTTGGCGGTCTGAATCAGCCTTCCAACCATGGCGGCCTCCCTCGACTTGTTTCTCTCCGGCGGTTTCGGCGTCCGCAATTCTAGGCGAGCGGATCGCTTGGTCTGCCGTTCTGCTTACCGACGATGGCACCGCACGGTACTAGCCCGAGCCTCGCGCGTGGCCCGGTGCTTGTGAAGGTCCGAAACGGACGACGAGCGGGTCCGAGCCGGACAGGCTGCCTCCGAAGCCAGGGTGTCGTCTTGGACAAAACCGCTGTTATTCTAAATCAGAGCGAACCCGAAGTCTTGGTGCTCTGCACAACGGGGGATCGGCCAACCCTTTGAGTGATCGAAAAGACTGCTATCCTGCTGCGGTAGGAATGGAGCATAAGCTCGGAGCCGTGGCACGCCCGACGCGCGTGTTGCGCCGGCGTCCAAGGCAGATTCAGTTGCGCGAATCCAGACAGCCCAGCAGGTTATTCGGCTCGCGCCTCGCCTCGACAGATGCGGAGGAGGGGCCGGTCATCGGAATGAGCGAGCGCATCTACGAAGCGACCAAACTTGCTGCTGTGTTCGACGCGCTGATCGACCAAGGCTGCCCTGCCGGTGAGATACTGAGAGACGTCGGCCTCCAGGAGAAGGACGTGCATTCTCCCAGGGTCAGGATTTCGCTCACGGAATTGATGACGGTCTGCAAGAACGCAATTCGGCTCTCAAGCGACCCGCATCTGCCATATCGCATCGGCACATCGATCCATATCTCCGCTTACGGCATGTACGGGTTTGCCATTCTTTGCTGCCCCGACTTTCGCAACGCAATGGCTTTCGCGGCGCGGTATCACTCGCTTGCGGCGCCGCTTGCAACGATCGAATTCCATGAGGAGGAAGGATTCGGGAGCTGGACCATTGAGCCCCATGTGCACGCCGTAATCGATCCGCAAGTTTACCGCTTCATCACCGAGATGCAGATCGGCATTCATATCTCATTGATGCGCGATATCATGGGCGCCGCGTTCGCCCCCGACCAGGTCAGCCTGGCCTATTCGGAAACCGACGATTTCGCCCTGCCGGCGGACCAGATCGGATGTCGCGTAAACTTCGCGAGTGAGATCAACAGGATCGCTTTTCGATCATCCTGGCTCGACCAGCCAGCACGTCTCGGCAACAAGACGACTTATCCAATGATCGTAGCTCTCTGCGATGATCTGCTCACCGAGCTGAAATTGCGAGTTGGGATAGCTGGGGAGATCCGCGCCCTCCTGCTCCGGGATATCACCAACCCTCCAACCCTCGCCGCCATTGCAAAGCATCCTTCAGGTGAGCGATCGCTCGCTGCGGCGCCAGCTACGGGAGCAAGGGATTTCTTTCCGCGGCCTGCTGGATGAGCTCCGAATGCAGATTGCGCTGAAATATTTGCGCACGACAAGGCTTGCAAACGAGGATATTGCGCTGGCGCTCGGATTCAGCGATGCCGCAAATTTCCGCCGCGCATTTCGCCGCTGGACCAACAAGTCCCCTAGCGAGATCAGAACGAAATAGCCCACTTAGTCACCATTTTCCGCGCTACCGCTGCCCGTTTACCTGTAATGGCGAAACAAGCACTGGTTGCTAAGCAATCAAGCGACTGATAGATTAACTGACGAATGATCCTTTGAAGCTGCCATAGCCGTTTTCGCCGGTTCTTGCCCGAGAGTCGATCATGATACGGACGACGCCGACCGCGGGCCCCAGGGCGATAAAAAGAGCCGGAGCCGTGCGCACGGCGCGACCATCCTCGGTCCTGAACAGTTCTCGTCCAATATTTCAGATTTTTATGATGCGGAACGTTAGTCGCAAACTCCATCGCGGCGCGCCGAGCGTCAAGCCGTAAGACAGCAGATACCTTCCAACTCGGAGCAAAAAACTCCGCGGGAATACAAATTAAGGGGAGTAAACCATGGCTATCCACGCAGCGGGCGTCCGTACCATTCCTTCCGCCGAAAAAGAGCCGATCGCCGTCACACGACTGTTCGCCAAAGTCAGCTGGCGGATTCTACCCTTCCTGATTCTCTGTTACATGATCGCGTTTCTGGACCGCATCAACATCGGATATGCCCAGCTTCAGATGAAGCAGACGCTGACTTTCAGCGATGCGACCTACGGGTTCGGCGCGGGCATATTCTTCGTCGGCTACTTCCTGTTTGAAGTCCCGAGCAACCTGCTGCTTGAACGTATCGGTGTTCGTAAAACCCTGTTGCGCATCATGTTCACGTGGGGCGTCGTCTCGTGCGCGATGGCATTCGTGCAGACCCCGATACAGTTCTATGCGGCCCGGTTTCTACTCGGCGTGCTCGAGGCGGGCTTCTTCCCCGGCATCATTCTCTATCTGACGTACTGGTACCCTTCGGCGCGTCGCGGTCAGATCATCGCGATGTTCATGACCGCGACGGCCATCGCGTCCGTCATCGCCGGTCCGCTTTCCGGTGCAACCATGAAATATTTCAACGATATTGACGGCTGGCATGGCTGGCAGTGGCTCTTCATTTCCCAGGGCCTGCCGGCATCGATCCTCGGTCTCATCGCCTATTTCTATCTTCAGGATAAACCCGAGGATGCCAAATGGCTGAGCGCCGAGGAGAAGACGGCGCTGCGGTTCCAGCTCGATCACGATCATAACGATGTCGAGACCGCATCTCACGCCGGATTCTTTCAAATGCTGAAAGATCCGAAGGTCTATGGTCTCGCCTTCACATACTTCCTGTTGCTTGGCGCTACCTACACCATGGTGTTCTGGATTCCCTCGCTGATCAAAAGCTGGGGCGTGGCCGATCTGTTGCAGGTAGGTCTGCTTGCCACCTTGCCGCAGATCGCTGGAATCATCGGCACGATTCTGATGGGACGCCACTCGGACAAGACAAGAGAGCGGCGATGGCACTACGCCACTTGCGTGGCCGTCGCGGCAATCGGCCTTTTGGCCATCACCTTCTCCCACGGCAATTTGCTGGCGTCGATCATCGGCCTGACGCTCGCCGGCCTTGGCTTCATTTCGGCGACGCCGCTATTCTTCACCACAACCACCGAATACCTTTCCAAGGCAAGCGCGGCCGGCGGCATTGCGCTGATCAGCAGCCTCGGTAATCTCGGCCCGGCTGTGGCGCCATCCGTCACGGGCTATATTACAGCGACAACAGGCAACTCACTCTACAGCACATACCTTATCGCGGGAGCCTATGTGCTATCCGGCCTGCTGCTGCTGGCAATCGTCAAGCCAGCAAACCCGGACGAAGCCTGAACAACAAGCCGCCGGGATCGGATTGACACCTTCCGACAGACGTTAGCTAAGGATTGCAGACAAGACACTGGCGTCGCTTCATGTGGCGCCAGCCTTTTCGAGAGACTCTCGACGTCCCGCTCTCTCGCCGCGCAGAACAAATCTCAAGCCGTCGTGGCCAGCCCACCGTCGACCGGAATGACCGCACCGCAAACGAAGCCGCTGGCCCTCGAGGCGAGGTAGATGGCGATCCCGGCGAGATCGTCCGCATTTCCCATGCGTTTCATCGGCGCGTTATCGACGACCTCCTTCGCGCCATGTTCGTCGATCGCGTCGGTCATTTTCGACGGGAAGTAACCAGGCGCGATCGCATTGACCGCGATGTGCTTCGGCGCAAGGAACTTCGCCATGATGCGCGTGAGATGGTTCACGCCAGCCTTCGACGCGGCATACGAATAGGCTTCGAGGTGCGATGTCCTGATGCCCTCGATCGAACCGATGTTGATCACCCGCGAATAGGCATTCGCCGATCCTGCCGCCTCCAGCAGATCGAGCAAACTCTGGGTCAGAAAGAACACCGACTTCACGTTGAGGTCCATCACCTTGTCCCAGCCATTCTCGGGAAACTCGGCAAAGGTCGCGCCCCAGCTTGCGCCGGCGTTGTTGACCAGAATATCGAGCTTCTTCTCGCGTTTATGAAGTTCGCCGGACAAACGCGCGATCTCTTCCATCCGCGACAGGTCCGCGGGGATTGCGATACATTCGCCAACTTTCGACAGCTCTTCCGCAAGTGCGATGCAGGCGTCTGCGCGCCGCGCCGTGATGTAAACCTTGGCGCCGTTTTCGACGTAAGCGCGCGCGATCATTTCGCCGAGGCCACGACTTCCACCGGTCACCAGCGCGACCTTCCCCCGAACCGAGAACAGTTCTTCGATTTTCATCTATCGCTCCTGTTGAACCGGAAATATGCCTGGATGCTCATTGCTCAACCGATGGCGCCGGCGGCGCGCATTTGGGCGATCGTCGCCGCGTCGAATCCGGCTTCCCGGAGCACTTCGTCGCTGTGCTGGCCCACCGAAGGCGGCATCCTCGGTTGCACCTTGTCCAGGCCGCGCAGGGCGATCGGACTATTGATCGTCTTTGTTTCGCTGCCGGCAAAGGGAATGAGAATGTCGTTATCGAGAAGCTGCTGGTCCGACGGAATATCCTCGGGCGTTGCCACGACGTCGAACACGATACCGCTTTCCGTCAGGCGCTTGCGCAATTCCGAACGGTCCTTCTTCTCGAACTCCTTGTCGAGCAAGGCGATCAACTCGCGCGAGCGAGTCAATCGATCCGCCTTCTTGGCAAAACGCGGATCATCGATCAGATCCTCACGATCAAGACACTTCATGAACTCCGGCCACTGCTTTTCTTCATTGAGAATGGTCAGAATCAGCCAGCGACCGTCGCGGCACTTATAGTAGTTCGTCAGCGCATTGAATGCGACCTCGCGGGCCGGACGGTCCGTGAAGGTCGCGCCGCATAATGCTGCCTGGGCGTTGTAGCCGTTGGCCCAAAGTCCGTTCGCCACCAGCGACGACGACACCTCAGTGCCCTTGCCGGTGTTTTGACGCTGATAAAGCGCCATCACAATGCCGGAATAGAGCGTGAAGCCCGCGGAATGATCGCCCATGCCGTTCGCGGGTCGCACCGGCACCAACTCCGACGACGCCCGAACGGTGTCCATCAAACCCGACCGCGCCCACCACGCTGTGACGTCGAAGCCGGGCTTGGTCGCCTCGGCGCCGTTTTCGCCATAGCCGGAGAACGACGCGTAGATGAGCCTGTCGTTCAGAGCCGACAATGCTTCATAGCCGATGCCAAGCTTTTTGCGGACCGCGGCAGGATAATTGGTGATGAAGACATCCGCCTGTGATGCAAGACGCTGGATTGCGATCTTGCCCTCAGGTTTCCCCATATCGACAGCGAGGCTGCGCTTGTTGCGCGAACCGAGCATCCACGCGTAATTCTGATCGCTCTTGGGATGACCTGGAAGCTTCGTGAGATGGCGGTAGGGATCTCCTGATCCCGGCGGTTCGATCTTGATGACATCGGCGCCGAAGTCCGACAAAATCGTGGCCGCCGCCGGCGCTGCGATGAAGCTGCCGCAATCGATCACCTTCAGGCCTTCGAACAAAAGTCCCATCTCACTCCTCCGTTTGATTGCGCCCGGTTCCGGCCTGGACGACGCGATTGCGGCGTCTATTATTTGCCTGCCTTCACCGCCTTGAGCGCACGGATAATCGCGAGCTGCTTGGCGTCGCGTTCACTTTCGAGCTGCTCAGGAGGTTGCGCGGCAAATGATGCCTCCGCCTGGGCGATAATCTTATCTTGCGCGGCCTCATCCAGATTGACCGGCGCCATATTCTTCCAGGCCTCGTTGAGACCTGGACCGAACTGCTTGAAGAATGATTTGAACCCGCCTGCACCGCCGCCGAGATGGAACGAACGGAATGGACCGTCCGCCGCCCAGCGCAATCCGATCGAACTCGTCACGATGTCATCGAGCTCGTCGACTTTAACGACGCCTTGAATAACGAGGTAGCAGCATTCCCGGAAAATCGCCCGTTGCAGGCGGTTCGCGACGAAGCCGGGCATCTCCTTGCGCACGACCCGTGGCACCTTGCCAAGCGCCGCGTAGAACGCCACCGCATCATCCACCGCCTCCGGGCTGGTCTTCTCGCCAGGCACGACTTCGACCAATGGAATCAAATGCGGCGGGTTGAAGGGATGCCCCACCAGCAGTCGCCCGGGCCGGGACATCTTGAGCGCCTGCTCGGTCGCGGTCTTGGCGGAGCTTGACGAAAGCATCAGCGCGTGCGCCCCCACGACCTTTCCGATACGCTCCCATAAATCCTGCTTGAACTCGATCCGCTCCGGTCCATTTTCCTGGACCAGGTCGGCGCCCGCGACCGAGGCTTCGAGATTGGCCTCGAAGCTCAATTTCTTTTCCAGATTGTCGGTCGGCAGCCCAAGCTCTTTGAGCGTCGACAGATTGTTGCGGATATAGTCGCGGACGATGGTTTCGACGTCCGGGCGCGGATCGTTGACAACCACCGTCAGTCCGTGCGCGAGAAAGAGCGCGGTCCACGACGCGCCGATGACGCCGGCACCGATCACGGTAACCTTCGAATATCGGTTTAAAATATCCTGCTGAGCTGTGGCCATGATGTTCGCCTATTTGTTTGAACCGGCCGAAGGCGCGCTGTCAGTGAGATAATCGTAGATGACCGTGGCCGGCGAAAGCGTGAGATCCGTCAGGATGTGCGTCGCCGAAATGATCTCGCGCACAGGAAGATCCGCGAGCGGCGCCAGAACGTGCTCGAACAGTTGCAGCCGGGCCGGCCCCCGCCACGCTCCTTTCACCGAGATGTTGGTGATCTCGGTACGCACCAGTTCGCAAATGCGCGGGCGCTTCTCGTAGCTCGGGAGAATTTTCAGCATAAAGGTGGGCACGCAGATTTCCTGCCGCGCCTTTTCATGATCCATCGGCTTGTGCTTGTAGCCCATCGTGGCGCGGGCGACGCTGAGCGTGCCGTAGTCCAGCGTTCCTACCAGCGTATCGGAATCGACGAACAGCTTTGCCGAACCGAGCTTCTTCGGAAACGCGCTGAGTTCGCGACCCGCGGCAATCGCCGGCAGATTGTCGAGATACATGCCGATAATGTATTCGCCGACTTCTTGCTTATGCCGCACGACGGCGGCCTGCCCGCACTCGACATACGAGCCGTATCCGGTGGTGTCGGGCATATTCATCACTTCGAAGCGCACCAGCGGCTCGTCGACTTCAAGCGGCTCGGGCACCTGCTTCACGAGAGCTTCCCGATCCGTCCGGTAGGTGATGTTCAGGTACTCGCGCGATGTGAAGCGATGCGGGCCTGGGACAAAAGCCGGAGCTCCGGTCGGCGTTGTGTATTGCTTGAGCACGTCCTCTTTTTTCATCTTGACGCTCACCCCTAGGTTAGACGTTTCAGCATTTGGTAACGGCGAGCGCCGCTACGGACCTTTGGACCCGTCACTGCAGGCCGGATCATTGCGAAGTTACGCGGTCCGGTTCGGAAGACGGGCGCGTCAAATTCTCCCGCGTTGTAGCAGGGCCTGTTCGTGCCCGCCTCTGATACGAGGTGGGGTCACCTATTAAGCCGTCTTGGACTCGATGGCCGCCCGCGCTTCGGCAAAGCTCGCCCGCATTCGATCAAGAATGATCTTCGGTGCTTCGCTGCTGGATTTCTGGACCAGTTCGGCGATGTCCCTGGTATTTTTAACGGTTGCATCGAAAACACGCTTGGCCAATTCCGTCTGCTTGGCGGCAACTTCCTGAGGAGAACCGCCTGGCTTGAAGTCAGCGAGCAGTTGGCGCGCCTCGCGCCCCACCTCCCCCAGGATTTCCTGCTCCTTTGCAAGAACCGCACGCCCGCTCTCCGAGAGCACGGCAGCTGATTTCTGCATCGCCTCGATGTTCTTGCGGTGAATGTCGACAAACGCCTCGTAATCGATCTTCGGCAGATTGATCTGCTTTGCCATGTCGGCGAACATA
>CAVRYV010000024.1:0-97956 GCA_963725555.1 uncultured Pseudomonadota bacterium
CAATCTCAATGAAATCAGCTAGTTAGAAAAATCGGAGTTTCGGTTCCAGCTTAATTGGCTGACGCCGTCCGACCCTTCCCGACCTTATATCGGGTTCGACACGCGGCGAAAACCCCGAGGAGCCCAGTCAGTCGCGACAGCGAAAACCACCAACGCGAGCAGCGGCGAACTGTCCACGCGGTCGACCTTATCAAGCGCAGGCCGGTCGCGTTCGCTCGACCTCAGCGCCTTTCGCGGATCGGCCCAAGGGTCAGATGCGCGCCGCCCGGGCGCCGCCGTTGGCCATCCAAGGCTCGGGCATTTTGTCGCACCGGGCGTCTTAACCGAATCTTAACTTTCCGGATGCGCGCCCTGATGGCGATGCTATGCTCGGTTCCGGGGTGGTTGCGTGATGTCGGGGCGTGGGTACACGGTATTCGATACAGGGATCGGCCGATGCGGCATCGCATGGGGCCATCTTGGCGTCGTCGGCGTGCAACTTCCTGAAGCACGCGAGATCGAAACCCGCGGGCGAATGCTGCGTCAGTACCCCGATGCCCGTGAACTCCGCCCGCCGCTGAATGTCGAAATTGCGATCGAGGGTATTGTCGCCGCCTTGCGCGGGCAGCCCTATGATCTTTCCGATGTCACACTCGATATCAGCAGCATAACTCCGTTCAATGTCCGTGTTTACAAGTTCACCCGTGGGATTCCGCGCGGCGAAACCTGCACCTATGGCGAGGTCGCCGCAAAGCTTGGAGCCTCGGGCGCCGAGCATTCGGTCGCGCAGGCGATTGCCCGCAATCCTTTTATGATCATCGTGCCGTGCCATCGCGTGCTCGAAACGGGGAATTATGCGGACAAGATTTCCCCCAATGGCGGCGCCATCTCCAAGCGCCGCCTGCTCTCGATCGAGGGCGCGAGCGGCTTGAGCAGCAAAACCCTGTTCGATGTGCTGCTTCCCGTTGCCGCGCCGCGCCCGCAGGGCTAAAATCGCGGGCATGAACGTAACGACCCTGCTGCAACGCCCATCGATCTCGGTGTCGGACTTCCGCTGCAGCGCCGGCCCGGGCGACACGCCGTTCGTGGAACAGCATCGCTGCCATTCCATCTCCTATGTGCGCAAAGGCAGCTTCGGCTGCCGCAGCCGCGGCCGCTTCTTCGAGCTCGTGGCGGGATCGATCCTGGTCGGTCATCCCGGCGATGAGTATGCCTGCAGCCACGATCATGTCTGCGGCGACGAGTGCCTGTCGTTTTTTCTGACGCCGGAACTGGCCGAAACGATCGGCGACAAGATCGAGATCTGGCAGATCGGCTGCGCACCGCCGCTACCCGAATTAATGGTGCTCGGTGAACTTGCGCAGGCCGCGGCCGATGGGCGTAGCGATATCGGTCTTGACGAGGTTGGTCAGCTGTTCGCCAGCCGTTTTGTCGAGGTGGTCTCCGGGCGGCGACAGAAGCCTGTAGCGGCCCCAGTCCGGGATCGCCGTCGCGCCGTTGAAACGGCACTTTGGATCGATGCGCATTCGCAACGACCCATCGATCTGGAAGACGCGGCCGCCCAGGCCGATATCAGCCCGTTCCACTTTCTGCGGCTGTTCTCGGACGTGCTCGGCGTCACCCCTCATCAATATCTGGTGCGATCGCGGCTGCGCCATGCGGCGCGCCTTTTGGCCGACGATGACAGGTCGGTCACCGACGTCGCTTATGACGTCGGGTTCGGCGATCTCTCCAACTTCGTGCGCACCTTCCACCGCGCCGCCGGAGTCTCGCCGCTGCGGTTCCGCCAGGCCTCGCGCGGGATGCGCAAGATTTTCCAAGATCGGCTCTCGTTGCATTGACTAGGCTCGCCTCCTGACCGCGCGCATTGGAGCGCGCCTGACAGGAGACACTCATGTACGACCATATCGGACTGAAAGTCGCCGACCTCGACGCCAGCGTGCGCTTCTACACCACCGCACTGGCGCCACTCGGCTATGAACTGTGTTCGCGCGACGAGACCGGCGCTGGCTTCGGGCCCAAGGGCGAACCGGCGCTGTGGCTTTACCTGCATAAGGGGCCGCCCGCCGAGGGCGCCCATATCGCGTTCCGCGCGCCCGATCACGCCGCTATCGCCAAATTCCACGCCGCCGGCATGAAGGCAGGAGGGCGCGACAACGGCGCGGCCGGCCCGCGCGAAGATTACAGCCCGACCTACTTCGCCGCATTCCTGATCGATCCCGACGGCAACAATGTCGAGGCGGTTTGCACGTAGTTATTTAGCGCTCCGCTTTTCATCACCGTCATTGCGAGCGCAAGCGAAGCAATCCAGAAGCCGCAAAGCTAGGACTGGATTGTTTCGTCGCATACGCTCCTCGCAATGACGAACTTGCTATGAGAACTCCTTGAAGGAATCCAACATGGCTTCCATCCGCAAAGAGCTTCCGATTGATGCCGACCCGGACCGTGTCTGGGCTGCGGTTCGCGATTTCGGCGCCGTGCACCAGCGGCTGGCGCCTGGATTTCGTGCTCGACGCGCGCCTCGACGGTGACGCGCGTATCGTAACTTTCGCCAACGGCACGGTTGCGCGCGAGCTATTGGTGGATTGCGACGACGCCGCGCGACGGCTGGTCTATGCCGTGGTCAGCGAGCGGGTGAAACATTATAGCGCGTCGGTGCAAGTGCTCGCCGACGGCGACAGCCGCACCCGGCTGATCTGGATCGTCGATCTATTGCCCAACGAGATCGCGCCCTACATCGAGGGCCAGATGGACCAGGCATCGTCAGCCATGACGAAGGCGCTCGGCGCGCGATCCTGCGCGAACGTGATCTTTCTCACGGAAATCGGCATCCGCGTCTCCTAGCCTCGCCGCGTGCGTCCGGTTTGCACCGCGTTCCCTGCGGAGCTGCGCACGAGGAGCAGGACCATGACGGGAGCTGGCAGGCCGGAGCATGATCCGGAAAAGTGGGTACCGGTTTTGCCTCGCGACAGGCGCGAAGCGTTTGCGCGGAGATTGTGCTCGAACAAAAATACGGACCGAGATGGCGATTGAGAAGAGCCATCTTGCTCGCTGTGGCGCGCCGCCGCGTTGCTGTTGCTGTTTACCCTTACCTCGCTGCCGGCGAAGGCCCAGTTCGCCGGCTTCGGCGGCGGAGGAGGCGGCGACATGATGACCCAGATGGCGCCGATGATTGAAATGATGAAGGCGAAGATGGGCAAGCGCCGTTTCGGCCAGATGATGCAAACCATGGGACCGATGATGAGCCGGATGACGCAGAACGGCGGTGGCGGTTTTGGCGGGACGCCCGGCGGCTTCGATGGCGGCTCGGGCTTCGCACCGCAAGCCTATGGCATGAGCGCGGGCGGAGATTTCATGGGCATGATCGGCGGCGGCGGTGAAATGATGAGCATGATTCCGCAGCTGATCCAGATGGCCCATTTCGGCGGCGGCCGCGCATATGGCCATCGGCGTCACCGGCGGCGCTGAATAAATTGAATAAACCTCCGTTCCGATTCAATCGGATCGGAAAAACTCTACTCGGCCAATTCGGACCATGCGGGGCGAACGTCTTCGACCGCAACGGCCTTCGGCTCCCATCGGGTCAGAACCACGCTTGCGGCGGACAGCACGCCGAGCACCACCATCGAGGCCGCCGCCAGGATGAAAAAGTTCGCCGCGGTTGCGTCATGCGTCGACAGCCAGACGCCGCCGGCGGCGACGAACACCAGCCGTGCGGTTTGCGCCAGCACCGGCCCCAGAACTTTTGCCGCCCCTTGCGAGGAAAAATACATCGAGATCGACAACCCGATGAACGCATACATCGGGGCGGCGGTCGCGAGATATTGCCGGCTGGCGGCGCGAACGCCGGGATCGTGGGTAAAGATGTCGACCCACAGATCAGGGAAGATCGCGATCACGGTGGCGACGAGGCCGACCGATACAAAAGAAACGCAACCCGCGATCATCGCGATCCGCCTGCCCCGTGCAATCCGTCCCGCGCCGATCGCCATCCCGATCATCGGCACCGAGGCAATTCCGACCGCGAACGCCAGCGAAGTCAGCATGAATTCCAGCCGGGCGCCGATGCCGTATCCAGCGAGGATTTCGGTTCCGAACTGCGCCAACATATGGGTGAAGATGATAATCGTCAGCACCGACTGCAGCGGCGAGAAACAGGCGACGGCGCCGACCTTCAAAATATCGAAAAACATGTCGCGCCGGATTCGAAGTCCGCTGACGACAGGTACGACGCGCGCCCGGCCGGAGAAAATGTACCACGCCATGATCGCAGCACCGGTCGCATAGGCGATCAGCGAACCCGCGGCCACGCCGCGCATGCCGAATTGCGGCACCGGCCCGAGCCCGAGGCCAAGGATGCCACCGAGAACGATCTGGCAGATCGCCGAGGTGAGAACGATGAAGCGAAGGCAATTTCATGTTGCCGGTGCCGCGCAGGATCGCGGCCAGCGTGTTCATCAACCACGGCAGGATCGCGCCGCCGAAGAAGATCTGAACATAGCCAATGGCGTGCGCCAGCACGTTGCCGCGGCCACCGAGCAGTTCGAGCAGTGCCGGTCCGAAGATCAGCATGACCAGCATGAAAGTCAGGCCGAAGCAGCCGCCGATCAGCAGCGCATGCGCGGCCAACGCGCCGGCGCGCTCCTTGTCACCGGCGCCGAGCGCCCGCGCGATCGCCGACGACACGCCGCCGCCCATGGCGCCACCCGACATCGTCATGGTCAGGATCACGAACGGAAACACCAACGCCATCGCCGCCAGCAACTCGGTGCCGAGCCGGCCGATATAGGAGGTTTCCGCGATGACCACGCAGGTACCCGCGCTGAGCGCAATGATATTCGGCCATGCGAGCCACAGCAGCGTGCGCAGAATCGGGCCGTCGACCAGCGCGTTTCTTGCCGGCGGCGAGATCGGACGAAGCGGAAGCGCCTCTTCGTCGGTTACGGGAATTTCAGCGAGGCTGATATCGGACAATTTGGTCTCCCAGCCCGATTGATGCCGCGCCGCGGCTGCTTCCTAGCACCAATCAAGGCGGGTTCCATGTGCACTGGGCGCAAGGGCGGTCTGCGGGAATGCAGACGCGGGCGAAGTCCCTGGATTTAGCCGATCAATTTCATGGCAAACGCTGTGAACATCCGCCGGTTTTCCGTATTGTATGGCGACATGCAGGGAGCAAACATGCGGAACAAACTATTGCTGGCGATGTGGGTCGGGGCATTGGCGCTGTCCCTCACAGCCTGCGACGAGCAGGAGACCGCTGCTGTCGAACAGACTTTCGGCCCTTCGCCGACTTTGCCCGCTCCGCAAAAGTCCATGGTGCCGACGGTCAACGTCGCCACCGCCGTCGGTTGGCCTGCCGGCGGCAAACCCACGCCGGCGAAGGGTATGGCGGTAAACGCATTCGCCACCGGGCTCGATCATCCGCGCACTGTCTATGTGTTGCCCAATGGCGACGTACTGGTCGCCGAAACCAACGCCCCCCCAAAACCCGACGATAGCGCGGGCATCAAGGGCTGGATCACAAAAATGGTGATGGGCCGCGCCGGCGCCGGTACGACGAGTGCTAATCGCATCACCCTGCTGCGCGACGCCGATGGTGACGGCGTCGCCGAGACCAGAAGCGTTTTTCTCGAAGGGCTTCATTCGCCGTTCGGCATGGCCTTGGTCGGCGATGATTTCTATGTCGCCGACTCCGACGCGATTCTGAAATTTCCCTATCGTGCCGGCGACACCAAAATCACGACGCCTGGCGTCAAGCTGGCGGATCTTCCCGCCGGCACCCGCAATCATCACTGGACCAAGGATCTCGCGGCCAGTCCCGATGGCACAAAACTTTACGCGACCGTCGGCTCCAACAGCAATGTCGGCGAAAATGGCATCGAGGCCGAAACCAACCGCGCCGCCGTGCTCGAGGTCGATCGCCTCAGCGGCAAATGGCGGGTGTTCGCATCAGGCATTCGCAATCCGAACGGGCCGTCCTGGCAGCCGCAGAGCGGAGCGCTTTGGGTTACCGTCAACGAGCGCGACGAACTCGGCAATGATCTCGTTCCGGACTACATGACCTCGGTCAAAGACGGCGGCTTCTATGGCTGGCCCTATAGCTACTACGGCCAGCATGTCGATGAACGCGTCGAGCCGCAGCGGCCCGATCTGGTGGCGAAGGCGATCGTGCCGGATTATGCGCTCGGCGCGCATACGGCCTCGCTTGGGTTGACATTCAACACCGGCAATCTGTTTCCGCCCGAAATGGCCGGCGGTGCCTTTATCGGCCAGCACGGTTCGTGGAATCGCAAACCTCGCGCCGGCTACAAGGTCATCTTCGTGCCGTTCGCCAATGGCAAGCCTTCGGGCAAACCGCAGGACGTGCTGACCGGATTCCTCAATGAGAGCGGCGAGGCTCAGGGTCGGCCGGTTGGCGTCAGGGTCGACAAGCAGGGCGCGCTGCTGGTGGCCGACGATGTCGGCAATTCGGTTTGGCGCGTCACGCCGGCAGCGAAATAGAGAAGGCTGGCGGCGTCCTGATCGCGAGCCAGCGACCGCTACACCCGAAAATGCTTGCTCAGCTTCAGGCCCTGCGCCTGATAGTTCGAGCCGATACGCTGGCCGTACAGGGCGTCGGGCCGCGCCAGCATTTTTTCATAGACCAGCCGGCCGACGATCTGGCCATGCTCCAGGATGAACGGCACCTCGCGCGAGCGCACCTCCAGCACCGCGCGCGACCCTTGCCCGCCGGCGCCGGCATAACCGAAGCCGGGATCGAAGAAGCCGGCATAATGCACGCGGAATTCGCCGACCAAGGGATCGAACGGCACCATCTCCGCGGCGTAATCCGGCGGCACCTGCACGGCTTCCTTGGACGCCAGAATGTAGAATTCACCGGGATCGAGAATGAGGCTGCCGTCGGGCCGCGCCGATATCGCCTCCCAGAATTCATCAACGGCGTAGCCGCCGCGGCGGTCGATATCGACCACGCCGGTGTGACGCTTGGCGCGGTAACCAACAAATCCGTTGGCATTTTCACCGGACAGATCGACGCTCAGCGCCACGCCGTTGACGAGGTCAGCATCGTCGACATCGACCAGCCGCTCCAGATCGTGCAGCGCGTCAAGCTCATCCGCGGTGAGGATGGCGTCGCCAGTCCGAAAGCGGACTTGGCTCAGCCGCGATCCCTCGCGCAGCAGCACCGGAAACGTCTTCGGACTGATCTCCGCATATAGCGGACCGTGGTAGCCGGCGCCGATCATGTCGAAGCGCCGCGTGCCGTCGGCGATCACCCGGGTGAAAACATCGAGCCGCCCGGTCGAACTTTTAGGGTTGGCGGCGGCAACGATCTCCGGCGGCAGCGCCAGACTCTCAAGTAACGGCACGATGTAGACGCAGTTGGTTTCCAGCACCGCGCCATCGGTCAGGTCGATCTCGTGCAGTTTCAATTGATCGATGCGCTCGGCGACCGTCGCGCCGGGGCCCGGCAAGAAGCTCGCGCGCACCCGATAGGCGATGTCGCCAAGACGCAGATCGAGGCTCGCCGGCTGAATTTGGCTTTCGACAAACGGATAGGCCGGTAGAATAAGGCCAGCATCCGCCATCGCCGCGATCATGCGATCCGGCAAAATGCCATTGGCGTCGGGCTGAAGCGTGAATGACACGATATCGTCCTCGGGATGCCCCTGCTCTCGTCATCCAGACGCTGAAAATATGGACTTTTACCGGTTATCCGATGGCCGGCTTGACGGAAAGGGTACGACGGAATAAGAGCATGACTTATCCCGTGGTGATTTGAGCCGGCCGGCTTGCAGCCACGTTAAATAAGTCGCTAAACAGGCCGGGGACACGTGTGATCCCGGCCTGTGGAATTTTCCAGGCCGGTTTTTTGTGACCATTTCAATGGGTCACGATGGAGGTCACATGTCTGAGACTACCGCGCCCGCGTCACCCACCGCCCATTACCGTCCTGAAACCCGGCTGGTTCACTCCGGGACCTTGCGCTCGCAATTTGGCGAGACATCCGAGGCGTTGTTTCTGACGCAGGGTTTCGTCTACGACAGCGCCGAGCAGTGCGAGGCGCGGTTCAAGGGCGACGATCCCGGCTTTCTTTATTCGCGGTTTTCCAATCCGACGGTTTCGATGTTTGAGCGCCGGATGATCGAGCTCGAAGGCGCGCAAGCCGGACGCGCCACCGCGACCGGCATGGCCGCGGTGACGACGGCGGTTCTGGCGCCGCTGAAAGCCGGCGATCACGTGGTCGCCGCGAAGGCGATGTTCGGATCGTGCCGCTACGTGGTGGAAGATCTGCTGCCGCGCTACGGCATTCAGTCGACGCTGGTCGATGGCCTCGATCTCGACCAGTGGCGCAAGGCGATGCAGCCAAACACCAAGAGCTGCTTTCTGGAAAGCCCGACCAATCCAACGCTCGACGTGCTCGACATCGGCGCGATCGCCGAGATCGCGCATCAAGGCGGCGCCCGGCTGATCGTGGACAACGTGTTTGCAACACCGATCTGGCAGAGCCCGCTCGCGCTGGGCGCCGATGTGGTGGTGTATTCCGCGACCAAGCACATCGACGGTCAGGGCCGCTGCCTCGGCGGAATCATCCTCTCGTCGGAAGCCTTCATCGCCGAACATATCCATACTTTCATGCGCCAGACCGGCCCGTCGATGTCGCCCTTCAATGCCTGGATCTTGCTGAAGGGGCTTGAAACGCTGGCGATCCGGGTGCGCGCGCAAACCGAAACCGCCGCGGCCATCGCCGATGCGCTGGCGCAGCATCCGAAGATCTCGCGGCTGATTTACCCCGGCCGCGCCGATCATCCGCAGGCCGCGCTGGTGAAGAAGCAGATGCGCGCCGGATCGACCCTGGTCGGCTTCGAAGTCAAAGGCGGCAAAGCCGGCGCGTTCCGTTGTCTCAACGCGCTGAAGCTGGCGCGGATTTCAAACAATCTCGGCGACTCCAAGAGCCTCGTCACCCACCCGGCGACCACGACGCATCAGCGGCTGACGCCGGAGGCGCGTAGCGAACTCGGGATCAGCGAGGGCCTGATCAGGTTCTCGGCCGGCCTCGAGCATCGCGACGATCTGATCGAGGATTTGCAAGTAGCGCTCGAGAAGGCATGAAGCGGCGCCGGGCGTCTCACATCGGGCGGTAGGTCTGCACGCCGGACGGCACGTTGACGCTGAGCTTGATCTGACCCACCGACTTGATGATGTCGTCGCCAAGCAACTGGGCAAAGCAGGCGTAGCCCCAGTCGTTCATATGCAGGCCGTCGGCGATAACGAATTTGTCGATCGGGATCGCCTGCTCTTCATGCCATTCGCGCATCACCTCGAAGCGCGGAAAAAGCCCGACATGACGCAGCTCGGCAACCTTGCCGAGCAGCCTTACCATCTGACTGGCGCTTTGCGCCTTCTCGGTAACCTTGGGAGAATATTGCGGATCGACCAGCACCAGATCGGCGCCCGCAGCCTGGATGCGCGCGACGCCGTCATTAACCAGCTTTGCGGTTTCGATCGGGTCGAGGCCGCGCAACACGGCATTGGTGCCGACCTGCCAGATCACCAGATCCGGTTTCATGTCGAGCACCGCTGCCTGCAACCGCTTCATCATTTCGGGCGCGTCCTCGCCGCCATGCCCGCGGTTGGCGACGGTAATGTCGGCGTTCGGATATTGCCGACGCAGTTGCGTCGCCAGCCGGTTGGGGTAGGTGAATTCAGGCGCGGTCGAACCGTAACCTTCGGTCGACGACGATCCGAATGCGACGATCACCACGGGTAACCCCGATGCCAGCTTGCCCGCGACATGCGGCAACGATCCTATCGACTTGGCGCCGCCCTTCGGCGGCAGGCACGGAACGCGGCTAAATATATCGCCGGCCGATTTGGCGACTTCCTTTGCCTTTTCGATCGCCCTGCCGGTGAGGCTGGTCGGCTGCGGGGGACTTGCCTGGACGGCGGCGACCACATTGCCCATTCCGGTCGTTTGAGTTGCCGACGCCTTGGAGCTATCGGTTCTGGCACCCTCAGATGGCATCGGCTGCTGGGCAGCCTGGGCGGCCGGAACGTGCGCGGGCAGGATCGACGCCGGCGCCAATAGCACCGCAGCTAGCAATGTGATCCCGCAAAAAGGACGAATAAAACGCATTAACGCCAAATCCTCAATTCTAGTTCGCCGGCTCGATATGCGCCGCGTCGATTACAAATTTCGACAATGCGCGACCGATGCAATCGTGGACGCGCTTTGCGAGCTCGGGGCCATGCGATGGGCTGAACAGGTCGAAATCTCCTGAATCGTTCCATTGACGCATGATGGCGAAGCGGTCGAATAGCGGAACGTCGTGCTGCTGGGCCACCACACGCATATTATCCAGATAGGGAGGCGCAGAAATCATCGTCTCGGTGCGCGGGCTATATTGCAGATTGATTAAAACCACATCGGCTCCCGCCTTTTGCAATGCAGCAACTCCGTCGTCGACGGCGCCGCGAAAATCATCGGGATCGACTGATCGCATAGCATCAACCGTGCCGGTCTGCCAGATAACCAAAGTAGGCTTTTTAGCGTCCACCAGCTTGGCAAGGCCGCCGGCAACTTCCTCGGCGGTTTTCTTCGCCTGCAACTCTACGGATACATTAACCGTCACCGCAGGCAATTTCTCTCTCAACATCGCCTGCAACCGACCCGGATAGGCGCTCCCTTCTGACATGTTAATGGTTGATGACCGGCTGCCGACCACCAGAATATCCAGCGGACGGCCGCCTTTTACGGCATCCATGACCTTGGGAAGCGGGCTCTCGCTTTGCAGCAGGTAAGCCGGCAGTTCACAGGGCTGGGAAGCATCCTCGGCGTAAGCGCACGTCGCGGTCAGAAGACCGGCCAGTAACGTCAGGCTCAGGATGGGCCCTGAGTTGGACTTCATAAGCCCCCTCCCGCCATATCGGCGTTGCCGCCGGTGCTTTTTGTTCGCTCCGCATTCTTGTCGGCGGAGTGTTTGTACCATGAAAACAGCCACGCCGCGGCGGACATAATCAGGATCCCGGAAAGACTGACAATGAAATGCATCACGGCGCCGCCGGAGATCTCGGCCAACACGAAATAACCTGCGAACGCCAGGAACACGCCGAGGCAGAAAATCTCCAGCGAATGCTGCCCGCATAGTATCAACGGCCGCAGCCATGGCGACTTCAATCCGCGCCAGTCCTTCGGCAGAAAGCGCACGGTAACCGCCGCCAGCGCCAGAAAATGTGCGAACCTCAGCACGTCAAGATCGGTCTTGTCGATCGGATACATCCATTGCTCGAGCCAGCGCGGCATCAAGTAGCTCAACTGCGGCAGATACCATGTCAGCGTGACGCCGAACGCCGCGAGCAGATAGGCCAGCGAAATCCACAGCGTGACCCGCGAGGAAAGAATCCGCGACATTCGCTTGGCGCCGCCCTGCGCGCACCAGGCGCCGAACACGAACAGCAATTGCCAGGCAAACGGATTGAAAACCCAGACGCCGTTCGGATACGCGGTCAGATGCAGGTCGTATTGCCAGGTGAAGGCGTAGAGTATGACCGACAGCGCCAGCGTGACGTCGGGTCTCCACTTCATCAACCACAGGATCAACGGCAGAAAAAGCATCAGTACGATGTAGAGCGGCAGTACGTCCATGTTGACAGGACGAAATCTCAGCAGCAGCGCCTCGACGATGGTGACGTCCGGCTGCTTGAGAAAGTCCATGATGCCCATTTCTTCCGAGTACAGCGGGTTCTCGAAACTGGTGGCGACGTAGGATATCTCCGCGAGAAAGATCGTGAACAGGAACACATGCGCGACGTAGATCTGCCAGACCCGCCGCAGGATACGCGCAGTTGCGATCACGAAACCGGAATCGCGCATGGCCCGGCCGTAAACAAACGCCGCCGTGTAGCCCGAGATGAAAATGAATATTTCGGTGGCGTCGCTGAATCCGTAATTGCGGATCGTGAGCCATGTCAGCAGATTGGCCGGCAGGTGATCAATGAAGATCATCCATAGCGCGAGGCCGCGAAACAGGTCGAGCCGCAATTCGCGTTCACGGCCCGCGGGAAGCGGGATCGCGGCCGGCGGTGAAACGGCTGAGGGCGATGCAGCGTCAGGCACCAGCGCATCCGCTGCGTCCGCAAGGGGTGGTCCGGCAATTCGATCGGCAACGGACGTCATCTGGCACCGTTTGGGCAGGCCAACTTTGCAAAGCGGCGCTATTCGAAGAGTGTATCTGGCCACGCCCTGCAAGCAAGTTACGAAGGTCCGAGGCTTGGCCGGTGCTTTAGGGTGAAACTGTGTTGAAACGACGATTGAAAATACCGCAAGTTGAATACCAGATACCGGCCCGACGATTGGTTCCGCCGGAACTTTTCGATATGATGGCCTCGGTTTACGGAAAGTCCGCTCGCATGTACCGCGCCGTTACCCGCCAGATCGAAGTCACTGTCGAGCCAAATTTCCTGCCCGATCGCTCGTCGGTGGAAAGACGCGAATTTTTCTGGTCGTACACCATCGTGATCATCAACACCGGCGAGGAGACCGTGCAGCTGCGGACGCGACACTGGATCATTACCGACGCCTCGGGCCGGACCCAGGAAGTCCGTGGCGAAGGCGTGATCGGCGAGCAGCCGGTGCTCGCGCCGGGCGAGCGCTTCGAATACACCAGCGGCGTACCGCTGCCGACCGCGTCGGGATTTATGACCGGCCACTACCAGATGGTGAGCGAGAGCGGCGAGCGTTTCGAAATCGACGTGCCGACGTTTTCGCTCGACAGTCCCGACGGCAAGCGGGTGTTGAATTAGCTGGTCGCGGTCTCTTTCGCGCTTTACCGTCGCCGCTCGTGGTCCCCGCATGCGCAGGGACGACCCGCTGAGGGTTTCTAGATTCAATTTGAGATTAGCTAACTCCGTCATTGCGAGCGCAAGCGAAGCAATCCAGACGCGGCAATGGTGACGCTGGATTGCTTCGTCGCTTCGCTCCTCGCATGACGCCTATTCAATTGAGATACGCTTCCACATTCTCGCGGCGCGAAGCGCCCGAGTTGTGCAAAATTCCTTCGCCTTCTGAAAATCAGAGGGCGCAGGGCTGCCCCAAGAGGGGAGCAGGGAAAGCCGGGTGCCCGTTGCACCCGCGGCCCCGTGTGCAAAGGTAGAAAGCACACGGGTATTGACCACAGGTTCACCGGAATCACCCGGCCTTCCCTGCGCGATGGTTTTAACGGTTTCCTTCGCGCTCTCCCTGGCGACCGGGCTTTGTTGTCACCATCGCCGGTGAAAATCTCTTTCACCGACTTGACGCCAGCGTCGGGGCGTCAGGACCACACGACTTCGCCGTCCGCGTCAGCACCGTTCGCCCGCGCCAAGTGTTTGCGCTGCGCTGCTGCCGCGTCCATCGCATCCCGCACCAACGTCCGTGACGATCGCGAAACGCCCTCGAGCGGGGCGGGATGGCCGGGGTTGTAGAAGTGATTTGGGTCAGAAGGGAACGGGAATATTTTTGCGAACGGGGCTGGACAGCCGGATCGGTGATTTGCCCGTCAGGCCGAGCCAGGTTTGACCGCAGCTCATCGCAGGTTAAGATTTGCAAAAAGGGAGAGTTCTATGGAGGACGCCGCGGCCCAACGCGCCGCCGAAAACCTGCTCGCGGCACACCGGGCCAACCTGCCGTTCAAGCGGTTGGGTCCGCCGGACGAGCCCGCGGCGATCGCGGACGCCTACGATATTCAGGAGAAATATGTCGCGCTTCTGCGCCGCGAACACGGCGACGTTGCCGGCTACAAGGTCGGACTGACCTCGGCGGCGATGCAGGCGTTCTGCGGAATTGACCATCCGATCGGAGGTGTTGTGCTCGCAAAACGCGTGCGCCAATCCGGCGCTGTGGTCCGGCGTTCGAATTTCGGTCGACTGGGCCTGGAATTTGAAATCGCTATCCGCATCAAATCGGACGTCCCGGTCACGGACATCCCCTATGCCGCAGACATGATCCGGCCGCACATCGACGGCGTGGGCGCCGCCGTCGAGCTCGTCGACGATCGAAGCGCGGACTATGCCAACCTCGATGTACTGACCCTGGTTGCGGACAATTCCTGGAACGCCGGCATCGTGCTGTCGGAGTTTGCAACGACATGGCCCGACCTGGAGAGCGTCTCAGGGCGTGCAACGAGCGACCGTGCCGCGATCGGCGAAGGGCACGGACGTGACATCCTCGGACATCCCTTCCATTCGGTCGCGTGGCTTGCCACCCAGTTGGCCTCGCGAGGCGTCGGGCTGAAGGCTGGTCAAGTCGTGATGACCGGAAGCGTCATGAAAACCGTGTTTCCGACGGAAGACGCAAACTATCGCTTTGACCTTGAGCAAATCGGTTTTGTCGAGGTTAAGGTCAGCGAGGAAACAGGCGCCGGCTGACCTAGAGTCGTTCGAGATAACCACGCGGCGCGTTTCCTTTTTCAAATGAAAGCTCACCGTCCAAGCAGCATGAAGACACGCGCTGCGATAATTTTGGCGAAAAGTTTCATAGGGAACCCCCGATAGCACGGCACATCGCGAGGAAGAGCCGCATCCGCGCGCCGGTGTTCGATCTGCGTTCGCATTTCCAACGGCGGCAAATCTCCTTCAAAGCGGGCCCGATACATCGAAACCCAGAATCCGGGCTTGTATTTCAGGAACATTGCGGAGTTGCAGCACGACGCCACCACCCTCCGGGTAGGCGCGCTTTCTTTGATTTTGTAGTCCACCAGCAGGTCCTCACCGGCCGAGCAGCTGAACCGATCGTCGCGGTAGGTCTGCAATGGCGTTCCGCCGTCAGCTTCACGGAAGCCGGCTGCATTCGGAAGCGCCTCAATTTGACGCGCGCCTTCCTGGCAGTCGTCGCAATAGCAAACCAGGCTAACAATCGGCGGGCCGACCGCCCGACATTGGACCTGCCCGCATGCGCACGCAGAGAATCTGGTTGGTGCAATGCTCGTGGCCATTGATTTATCCCAAGGGTTTTCCGTTATCCGTCTCACCTCGTGGACGAGGGAGACTGGTGCCGCTTCACCCCTACATTTGTTGAGAGGGTGGTAGCGAATTCTTAAGGAAGATTTTCTTCCGGTAGATGAAATTGGATCTGACAACCAATTTAATACCCTTCCACACCTACGGTCGTCAAAGTGATGTCGCTCCGCCGAGGTCGAGCTTTGGTGGGCTCTAGACGAACATCAGGGTCGTACGATGCACACACGCAATTACCCTCTGGCGGAAACCCCGGATTTCCTTCTGGCCGCGCTTGAGCGGACACCCGACGCCGTGGTGATCGTCGATAGCGATCTTCGCGTGAGCCATTTTAACGCGGCCGCCGAGTTGATCTGGGGAAAGGATCGCGCGGAAGTGCTCGGTTGCCATGTCAGCCGTCTCGGGCTCAGGGACCTGCAGCCGCGTAGCGCGACGCCGACCTCAGACCAGATGAATGGCGACGACAAGAATCCCAGGAAAAATCCCAAGAACAATCGCAAGAGCAATCGCAAGAACAATCTGAAAAACGATCGCAAGAACGCCGCTCCGAGATCACGATCGAACGCAAGGACGGCAGCCGGGTCCGGGCCGCGCTGTCGCTTTCAAGCGTCGAGGCCGGGGGTCAAAGCCGCACCATCGCATTCGTTCGGGACATCACCGCCGAGGTTGAACGACGGGGAAAGATGGCGCTCTTCACGTTGGTCGCCGACAGAACCAACCGCGCCGTTCTGATCACTGATCCCAATCTGAGGATCGTCTATACCAACGCCGCGTTTACCGGGCTGTTCGGGTATTCGGCGGAGGACGCGAACGGCCGGCAGGTGAACGAGTTGCTGGCGGGTCGGCATACCGACCGCCGCATGCTGGCAAGGTTGCGATACTGGATCGGTCACGAGGCCGGCGGCGAGGAAGAGATTCTCATCTACGACAAAAACGGCGACGAGATCTGGGTATTGGCCAGCGTCAAGGCGTTCCGCGACAAGCACGGGCAGGTCAGAAACATATCCGCTCTGCTGACCGACGTCACGGAGACCAAGCAGCTGCGCTCGCTGCAGCAGCTGATCATGAGCGCGCTGGCCGACGAACTCTCTATTACGGATATTGCCGACCGGCTTTGCCGGCGCGTCGAGGAGATCGCGCCTGATGTCGTCTCATCGCTGCTCTATGTCGATGCCGGCGGATTGCTGCATCCCCTGGGCGGTCCGAGCCTTCCCGAAGACTATTCCAGGGCACTGGATGGTCTCATGATAGGCCCGGAGATTGGCTCCTGCGGGTCGGCGGCATTTTACGGAACGCCGGTGCTGGCGACGGACCTTGACAGCGATCCGCGCTGGCAGCCGTTCAAAACTCGCCCGCTCGAGATCGGCTTGCGCGCCTGCTGGTCGACGCCAATCAAGGCCAAGGACGGCCGCGTGATCGGCACCTTCGCGTTTTATTTCAGGGAATGCCGCCCGCCGAGTCGCTGGCATCAACGTATTGTCGATGCCTGCGTCAATCTCAGCGCGCTGGCGATCGAGCGCAAGGAAGCCCGCGCCCAGATCGCGCGGCTTGCCTATTACGACATGCTAACGGGCCTGCCGAACCGCGCACGCCTGCGCGATCTGATCTCGGAGGCGATCGAGGCCTGTCCCGCCGGAAACCATGTCGCGCTGGCGTTTCTGGACGTCGACAATTTCAAGGACGTCAACGATACGCTCGGACATTCGGCCGGCGACGAATTGCTGGTGCAGCTTGCCCAACGCCTGCGCGCCCAGATTCAGCCGGGCGATATATTGGGACGTCTGGGTGGCGACGAATTCGTGATCGTGCTGCCGAACCGTGACGGCGCCGAAGCCTCACGGGTCGCTTCGCGGATCACCGAGGCGCTGGTCGCGCCACTTCAGATCGGGACCCGGCAGGTGGCGATGTCCGCGAGCATCGGAATCAGCATGTATCCGGACAACGCCGCCGACATTGATACCCTGATACAGCAGGCCGATGCCGCAATGTACAAGGCCAAGCAGGCCGGCCGTTCCACGTTTCGTTTCTTCAACGCCGACATGGACAGGCTCGCGGAGCAACGGCTGGCCCACAGCGCGGCGCTGCGCAATGCGATCGCAAGCGATGCCCTGAAATTGCATTATCAGCCGCAGATTCGTACCGTCGATGGCGCCATCCACGGGGTCGAGGCGCTGGCCCGTTGGCATGATCCAGTGCTCGGTGAGGTCTCGCCCGCGAAATTCATCCCGCTGGCCGAAGAGTGCGGGCTGATCGAGCAGATCGGCCTGTGGTCGATTCGTGAAGCCTGCCGGCAGATGGCGGACTGGCGTCAAGCCGGGCTCGATATTCCCTGCGTATCGGTCAACCTGTCTCCGATCAATTTCCAGAACGTGAACCTGGCCGCGGCGGTCGGCGGGATTCTCGCAGACCATGGCCTGCCACCGCACGTGCTGATGCTCGAGATTACCGAAGGCGTCATCCTGAACGAGCGCTCGACCGCGATCGAGACCATGAGTGCGATTCGCAAGCTCGGAGTTGGGCTGTCGCTGGACGATTTCGGAACCGGCTATTCGAGCCTCAGTCGCCTCGCGTATTTGCCGATTTGCGAGCTGAAAATCGACCGCAGCTTTATGCGCGATGTCGAGAGCGACGTCAGCGCACGAGCGATCGTTACCACCGTGGTGCGCGTTGGCCAGAGTTTGGGGCTGGCCGTTGTCGCCGAAGGCGTCGAAACCCGGGGACAGCTGGATTTGCTGGCCGAACTTGGTTGCGATGTCGTTCAGGGGTTTTTCTACGCCCCGGCGCTGTCGCCGGCCGCGTTCGGACGTTGGCTGCTTGACCACAGCGCCAAGCGAGCGACCGCGATGCTCAGGCGTATCAGCCGATCCCCGTCGCAGCCACCAACGGAGTCCGCATCGCGTATCTCCTCCACCAAGCGGCTGGGTTAGGGCTTTTCATTTTTCCTCCATCCCTCGAACGGATCGACGCAGCGCGCGGTCGCGGCGCTGGGGCGGCGCAAGATTCGTCGCCGCCGTCGAGTCAAGCCTTGCGCCATGGACGACACCGAGCGACTGAATTACCGTGCCGCAGCGATATTACGTTTGGAGATAAGGACCGCATCGCGCCGATCGAGTTGATCGCCCGGAAAATATGATCGCGGAGCGCGGGTGGATCGCGGAAGGATCCCTGCCCTACTCCGCCGCGGTCACGGTGCTGACCGGCACGGCCGTGCCCGCGCCGTAGCGTTGATCGATATAGTCGATCACCATCGCCTTGAATTCGGTGGCGATATGGGGGCCGCGAAGGGTCTTGAATTTCTTGCCGTCGACGAACACCGGCGCGGCCGGGGTTTCGCCGGTGCCGGGCAAGGAGATGCCGATATCGGCATGCTTGGATTTGCCGGGGCCGTTGACGATGCAGCCCATGATCGCGACGTTGAGCGACTCAACGCCGGGATAGCGCGACTTCCAGCTCGGCATTTCCTCGCGGATGAAGTCCTGGATGCTGCGCGCCAGTTCCTGGAAGGTGGTCGAGGTGGTGCGGCCGCAGCCCGGGCACGCCGCCACCAGCGGCACGAAGGTGCGGAAGCCCATGGTCTGCAGCAATTCCTGCGCGACCTGCACCTCCAGGGTGCGATCGCCGCCGGGCTCCGGCGTCAGCGAAATCCGGACCGTGTCGCCGATGCCCTGCTGCAGCAGAATACCGAGCGCGGCCGACGAAGCCACGATGCCCTTGGAGCCCATGCCAGCCTCGGTGAGGCCGAGATGGATGGCGTAGTCGGAACGTTCGGCGAGGGTCTGGTAGACCGCGATCAGGTCCTGCACCGCGGAGACCTTCGCCGACAGGATCATCCTGTTCTTGGACATGCCAAGCTCTTGCGCCCGCGCGGCCGACAGCAGCGCCGACTGCACCATGGCTTCACGCGTCACGGCGCGGACATCCTTCGGCTCGGCAAGCAGCGCGTTTTCATCCATCAGCTTGGTGAGCAATTCCTGATCGAGCGAACCCCAGTTCGCCCCGATACGCACCGGCTTGTTGTTCTTGTTCGCAATCTCGATGATGTCGGCAAACTGGGTATCGCGCTTGTTCTTGAAGCCGACATTGCCGGGATTGATGCGGTATTTGTCGAGCGCCTCGGCGCAGGCCGGATAATCCGCCAGCAGTTTGTGGCCGATATAATGGAAATCACCGATCAAGGGCGTGGTGATCCCGCGCTTGCGCAGGGCATCGCGGATATGCGGAACAGCGGCGGCGGCTTCGTCGCGGTCGACCGTGATCCGCACCAGCTCGGAGCCGGCGCGCGCCAGCGCTGCCACCTGCGCCACCGTGCCCGCCACGTCGGCGGTGTCGGTGTTGGTCATCGACTGCACCACAATCGGCGCGCCTCCGCCGACGGCGATATTGCCGACCATGACTTGCGTGGTTTTATGCCGCCCCATAGGGCCGGCGACGTCGTTCTGCGGCGGTTTTTCGGGTTTGTTCATGGGGTCTCGAATATCAGGTTTTGGTGACATTCAGCAATGGATCAATCGGAACCGGGACCAGAGGGCTCGGCCGATTGACGAGGTAAAGCCCGGCGATCACCAGCAGGGCCGCGGCCCCGAACACGGGGGTCAGGGTGTCATGCATGATGAAATAGCTAGCGATGACGCCAAACAAAGGGGTGATGAAGGTAAAAGCCGACAATTTGCTGGCGGAATAGGATTTGACCAGCGAAAACCATATCAAAAAGGTCAATCCCACCACCCAAAACGCCTGATAGGCCATCAGCGACAGCGCCAGTGGGCCGGGAACCCGGGTCATGGTTTCGCCCGAAATCCACGCCGCCAACCCCAGAATCGGGACTGACAGCGCCACCTGATACCCCAGTGCCTTTTCAGGCGGGGCCCGAAGCAGCGGCGTCGCCTTTACCACCAGCGTGGTGGCGGCCCACAGCGCCCCGCCCCCCACGATCATGAGGTCGCCGAGCAGCACGTCGGCATCGACATCGGCCTGGGGAACGCCGATCGCCAGCGCCACGCCGGCAAAACTCAGGCCCAGTCCGCCCCATTGCGACGCGCGTAGCCGCTCGCCAAGAAACTGGTAGGAGCCGAGCGCCACAAAAAACGGCGCGGTGTAGAGAAACACCACCGCGCGCGAGGCCGATGTCAGCTTCAGGCCGCGAAAGATCAGCACAAATTCGAGACCGAACAACAAGCCCGCAAACAAGCCGGCGCCCAACGTGCCGTCGCGTTCGAACAGCCTGACGCCACGCAGCCGCGCGATCAGCAGCAAAACCGGTAACGCGCCGGCCGAACGAAACGCCGCCTGCAGCATCGGCGGAATGTCCGGCAATGCCAGCTTGACCGCGATCTGATTGAAACCCCAACTCAAACACAGCATCAGCATCAATGCGGCGGCGCCCGGGCTGAGCGGCCGCCCGGCCGATGGATTCACCTGATCTGAAGACATTTCCCCTCGTGGCCGGCTTGTCGCCGTGTTGGGGCACGATCCCTAAAAGTGGCCTCGCGGCTTTCAGATTGGATCATGCCCGGATCAAATTCACGCGCGCTGGCAGTGCGCGCAGGTGCCGGTGATCTCGACGACGGACAATTTCGGCGCAAATCCGCTGGCGCGTGCGGCGGCGCTGAGGCTTTGCGCCACCGGCGCGGCGGGTATTTCGCCGACCGAACCGCAGCGGTCGCAGATCAGAAACGCCACCATCGCCGCCGCATCATGGTCATGCGCGCAGGCGAGATAGGCGTTGCGGCTTTCGATGCGGTGGACAAGGCCGTTTTCCATCAAGAAATCGAGCGCGCGATATACCGTGATCGGCGCCGGCCGCGGCATCGACTTGGCGAGTTCGTCGATCACTTCATAGGCGCCGAGCGGACGGTGGCTGGACAGCAAAGCCTGCAAGACATGACGGCGGATCGGCGTGAATTTCTGCGCCCGCTGCTTGCAGACCCGTTCGGCGTGATGAATCGCGTCCGCGGCGCAGCGGTCATGATCATGGTCGGGCGCGGGAAATGCGGGTTTGGTCGCGGTCATTGCCCGCTATGTAGCATTTTGTCGAACAATCCCAAACCCCGCCGTCCGGATTCAGACCTTTCCGCAGCGAGCCATGTGCTGCCAGCAGATCAGCCCTTCGTTTACAAATTTATGAGCAAGCTTATTATATCACAAGCTTATGGAGACGATTCTGATGCGCGGTTCCGTGGATATGAACTTCCTGTTTACGCTGGGCGAATTGCAGCGGCTGGTGCGCGCCTATGCCGACAAGCAGGCCGCGCGCTACGGCATTACCCGTGCGCAATGGGCGGTGCTGGCCAAAGTGGAACGCACCGAAGGCCTGAAGCAGTCGGAACTCGCCGAATTGATGGAAATGCAGCCGATCACGCTGACCCGGCTGATCGATCGGCTTTGTGACAATGGCTGGATCGAGCGCCGCGGCGACGAGACCGATCGCCGCGTCAACCGGCTCTATCTGCGCAAGGCAGCGCGCCCGTTGCTCGGCAAGCTGAGCGGCTTGCGCTCCGAACTGACCGCAACCGCGCTCGGGGGCATCAACCCGGCGGACGCCCACCGTCTGCTCACCCAACTCGAGGCCATCAAGGAAAACGTGCGCAACGCGATCCAGAATCCGGCCGGCGAACCTCCCAAAAAGGAGCAGCGTTATGGCTGATCCCGTCCTCAAGTTTCCGCCCGAGCAAAAGGGCGTCCCGCCGCATCCCGCGAAGAAGATCGCCGCGCAGCCGCGACGCCGGTTGATGGCGGGCCTGCGGCGTTACCGCCGTACGCTTCTGCTAGTGGTATTGCCGCTGGTGGCGCTGATTGGCGGGATCGTCTTCTATCTTGGGGGCGGCCGCTATGTGACCACCGACGATGCCTATGTCGGCGCGCAGAAGGTTCTGATCACGCCTGACATCTCCGGCAAGATCGAAAAGGTCGTGGTCCGCGAAGGCCAGCAGGTCAAACAGGGTGACGTGCTGTTCGAGATCGACCCGATCCCGTTTCGTCTTGCCGAGCTGCAGGCCAAGGCCACGCTCGATCAGGCCCACACCACCTATGACAATCTGAAGGCCAACCTCAAGATCTACGACAAGATGGCCGACCTCATGCAGCAGGGTGTCGACCTGAAGCAGCGCGATGTCGATCGCAAGTCGACACTCGTCAAGAGCAATTTCGGCTCGCAGCTGGACCTCGACAATTCGTCAACGGGTCTTGTGACCGCGCGAGCCGAACTCGCTTTCGTCCAGCAGCAGACGTCCAGTGCGAAAACCCAGTTGCTCGGCAATGCCGACTTGCCGCTGGAAGAATTTCCACCCTACGCGCTGGCCAAGGCAGCGCTCGGCCAGGCCGAACGCAATCTCGACCACACGGTGATGCGGGCGCCGATCGACGGCATCGCTACCCAGGTCGACCAGATTCAGCTCGGCCGTTTTGTCGTTGCCGGCACGCCGGTATTCAGCGTTATCGACACCGCCAAGCCATGGGTCGATGCCAATCTGAAGGAATCGGATTTCACCCATGTCGCGGTGGGGCAACAGGTCGACATCGACGTCGATGCCTTCCCGGATCACGCCTTCAAGGGCACCATCGGCTCGCTCAGTCCCGGCACCGGCGCGCAATTCGCGATCCTGCCGCCGCAGAACGCCACCGGCAATTTCGTCAAGGTGGTGCAGCGCGTCCCGGTGCGGATCTATTTCGACAACAATGACAAATACGTCCGCAGGCTGAAGGCCGGCATGAGCGCCTATACCACTATCGACACCGGCCACAGCCGGTCGCTCGCGGCCTTGCTCGGCCTGCGCCCGGCGATTGCGAACCAGGATCAGGACTAGGGCATGATCATGCTCAACGAGATCAGACCATGAGCACGATGGCTGCAGCACCCGTTGCTGTTCCGGGCCTGCGCCGGAACATGGTGACGATCTGCGCCATGACCGCGACCATCATGCAGGCGCTGGACACCACCATCGCCAACGTCGCGCTGCCCTATATGCAGGGCAGCCTCTCGGCGTCGCAGGACCAGATCAACTGGGTGCTGACCTCCTACATCGTCGCCGCCGCGATCATGACGGCGCCGGTGGGCTGGATTGCCAACCGCTTCGGCCGCAAGCGCATCTTCATTTTGTGCTCGGGCGGCTTTACGATCGCCTCGGTGCTGTGCGGGCTGGCGCAGGACATCAACCAGATGGTGCTGTTTCGCCTGCTGCAGGGCGTGTTCGGCGCGGCGCTGGTGCCGCTGTCGCAGGCGGTGATGCTGGACTCCTATGCGCTGCACGAACGCGCCAAGGCGATGTCGATCTGGGGCATGGGCGTGATGATGGGCCCGATCATGGGGCCGTCGCTGGGCGCCTGGCTCACCGAGACCTATTCCTGGCATTGGGTGTTCTTCGTCAATTTGCCGTTCGGCATCTTCACCGTGCTCGGTCTGATGATCTTCATGGACGAGACCAAGGCCGATCGCGCCCTTCGCTTCGACTGGTTCGGATTCGCTGCACTGGCGATCGGCATCGGGTCGATGCAGGTGGCGCTCGACCGCGGCGAGCAGCTGGGCTGGCTTGAATCCAACGAGATCATCGGCGAGATCATCGTCTCGATCGCCGGCTTTTATTATTTCTTTGCGCATTCGCTCACGACCGACAAACCGTTCATCCAGTTTGCGATCTTCAAGGACAGGAATTTCGTCGGCGGCTGCGTCTTCATGGCGGTGATGGGCCTCGTGTTGTTCTCGACCATGGCGATGTCATCACCCTATTTGCAGAACGTGATCGGCTACCCGATCATCACCGCCGGGCTGCTGCTGGCGAGCCGGGGCTGCGGCACCTTTGTCGCGATGATGCTGGTGGGACGCCTGATGCGGTATATCGAGGCCCGGACGCTGATCATTAGCGGCCTCAGCCTGACCTGCCTGTCGCTGTTCTACATGACCGGCTGGACCGATCAGACCGGCGTTTCCGAGATCGTGACGCTGAGCATCATCCAGGGGTTCGGGTTCGGGCTGGTGTTCGTGCCGCTCAGCACGGTGGCGTTCCTCACTTTGCCCAACAATCTGCGCACCGACGGCACTTCGATGTTGACCCTGATGCGCAATGTCGCAAGTTCGATCGGGATTTCGATCGTCATCGCGCAATTGACCGAGGGCGGGCGGCGAACTTACGCGGTGTTGTCCCAGCACATCACCCCGTTCAATCACGCGATGCAGATGCCGGATGTGCGCAGCCTGATCGATCTCAACAGCGACGGCGGCCGCGCGATGGCCGACGTGGTGGTTGCCCTGCAGGCGCAGATCATCGCCTTCTCGCTGGACTATCAGATGGTGACGCTGTTCACGCTGTGCGCCATCCCGCTGGCGCTGATGATTGGCTCCACCAAGGTCGCGCTACGGAGCCAATCGGCGGCGCCGGAACATGCGGTCATCGAGTGAGTTTGTTCTCGGCTTGATCGAGGACGTGGAAGAAAGCCGTCATCACCCGCGAAAGCGGGGGATCTGGTAATCGCTGGCGTCGGTGTTTACTGGATCGCCCGGTCAAGCCGGGCGACGACGATGAGACAGGCCTCAAGGCAGTAATTCCCGGTAACTCATCAAATATCGAAAAACACCGTCTCGTCGTCGCCCTGCAGGCGGATGTCGAAGCGGTAGACGGCGCTGCCGTTGCCCGGCTTGCGCGTCGCGATCAGGGTGGCGCGGCGGTCGGCCGGCACCAGCGCCAGAACGGAATCGGCGGCGTTGGCCGCCTCGCCGTCGAAATAGATCCGCGTGTAGTTGTGCAGCAGCATGCCGCGCGCGAAAATCGCCAGCAAAAGATGCGGCGCCTGCGGCTTGCCGTCGGGATCGGGCACCTGCCCCGGCCGGATGGTGTCGAAAGCGTAATCGCCGTTCGGATCGGTGCCGCAGCGGCCGAAACCCCGAAACGCCGAATTCGGCAGCGCGCGCTTGTCCTGTGGATCGGCAAAGCGGCCTTGCGCATCGGCCTGCCAGATCTCCAGCATGCAATCGCCGACCGGTTGATCGTCGCCGTCGAGCACCCGGCCCTCAACCCTGATGCGCTCGCCTGATGCATCCGGCGTGACGAGGTTATTGGAGAAGGCGTCGTTCCAATCGTATTTGCCGTCCGGCGTCAGGCCATATTTGAAAAACGGGCCGACGGTCTGCGACGGCGTAATGCCCTTTACCATGGTTCCCCGCTCATTATTTTGTCTCGATCGGCGTGGCGTTGCGCCCGCGCAGCACAATGTTGAAGCGGTAGCACAACGCCCAGTCCGGCTGGGTGTTGTCCATATCGAATGAGGAGACCATCCGCATCCGCGCGTTCTCGTCCGGCACCGAATTGAAGATCGGATCGAACTCGAACAGTGGATCGCCGGGGAAATACATTTGCGTCACCAGCCTTGAGACGAAGGCGTGGCCAAACACCGAAAAATGAATGTGGGCCGGGCGCCAGGCGTTGTGATGATTGCCCCACGGATAGGCGCCAGGCTTGACGGTGATGAATTTGTAGTAGCCGTCGGCATCGGATCGCGCGCGCCCCGCACCGGTGAAATTCGGATCGAGCGGCGCCGGATGCTGATCGACGACATGGATGTAACGGCCGCAGGCATTGGCCTGCCAGATTTCGAGCAGCGTATTGGGCACCCCGCGACCGTCTTCATCCAGCACATGGCCATGGACAATGATGCGCTCGCCCAGCGGCTCCGCCGCGTGCTGGATGGTGAGGTCGTGATCGTTCTCGCGCACCGTCTCCTGGCCATAAACCGGCCCGGTCAGCTCCGACAAGGTATGGCGCATGATGATCAGCGGCTTCTGCGGCGACCGCTTCAGCGTGCTGTGGTAACCTGGCGACAACCGCGCCGGATGCGCCACATTGCTCTCGATCGGATAGGCGAGTGTCATGAGCTCCTGCCTTCGCCCTCGTGGTGAGGAGGCGCTTTCTTCAGCGCCGTCTCGAACCATGGGTTTCATAACGTCACCCTTCGAGACGCGCTTCGCGCTCCTCAGGATGAGGTCCAGAAATCTAGTTCAGCTTCTCGATCGCCATCGCGACGCCCTGGCCGACGCCGACGCACATGGTCGCGAGCGCGCGTTTGCCGCCGCGCTTTTCCATGCCGTGCACCGCGGTCAACGCCAGCCGCGCGCCGCTCATGCCGAGCGGATGGCCGAGCGCGATGGCGCCGCCATGCGGATTGACGAAATCGGCATCGTCCTTGACCCCGAGCTGGCGCAGGCAGGCGATTCCCTGCGAGGCAAAGGCTTCATTGAGTTCGATCAAATCGAAATCGCTGATTTTCAGGCCGAGCCGCTCCATCAGCTTGCGGGTCGCCGGCACCGGACCGATCCCCATGATGCGCGGCGGCACGGCGGCCGACGCAAGGCCGAGAATCCGCGCACGCGGCGTGAGCCCATGCTTCTTCACCGCCGCCTCCGAGGCGAGAATCATCGCCGCCGCGCCGTCATTGACGCCGGATGCGTTGCCGGCCGTCACCGTGCCGGGGTTGCGGACGATCGGCCTCAGCTTGGTGAGGCCTTCGAGCGTGGTTTCGGGGCGCGGATGCTCGTCCTTGTCGACGCTGACGGGTCCGGCCTTGCCGCCGGGCACCGAGACCGGGGTGATTTCTTCCGCGAAATAGCCCGAAGCGATCGCCTGCCCGGCGCGCTGCTGCGAGCGGATCGCGAACGCGTCCTGATCGGCGCGCGATACCTGGAATTCCTCGGCGACGTTCTCGCCGGTCTCCGGCATCGCATCGACGCCATATTGCGCCTTCATCAGCGGATTGATGAAGCGCCAGCCGATGGTGGTATCGAAAATGTCGGCGGAACGCGAAAATGCTTCCGGCGCCTTGCCCATCACGAACGGCGCCCGCGTCATCGATTCAACGCCGCCAGCGATGGCGAAGTCGATCTCGCCGGCGCGAATCGCGCGCCCGGCGGCGCCGACGGCATCCAACCCAGATGCGCACAGACGATTGAGCGTGAGACCGGGAATCGATTCCGGCAGACCCGCCAGCAACAACGCCATCCGCGCGACATTGCGGTTGTCCTCGCCGGCCTGGTTGGCGCAGCCGAAATAGACCTCATCGACCGCGGACCAGTCGAGCTTGGGATGGCGCGCCATCAAGGCCCTGATCGGGACGGCTGCCAAATCGTCGGCACGCACCTTGGCCAGCGAACCGCCGAAGCGGCCGATCGGGGTTCGTACGGCATCGCAAACAAACACATCGCGCATCGAATCTCTCCCTCAGGGCCGCGTTTTCCGCGTTGAACAGCTCGAATTGATCGGCGAGTTTTAGGAGCGCCTTCGCGACAGGTCAATCGATCGCGGGTGCTCCAGTAGTGCTTTGGCGCGGTGCCGGTCATGTCCCCAGGTCCGGGCTGGCGTCCGGCGCGCACGCCGTGGAGGGGGTGGAAAACACGCATGAGAGCGGCAAACCGTTAGGATCGCGGGCTGAAATTTCGTAGTTTGCGCACCCTGAAGCCCGGTTCTGAATGGATCAGAACCGAACTCCAGATCCTTGATCTTGACGCGTTTTCTTCGCGCGAGCCGGCACCCACTTCCATAGAAAACGCTCTGATGACGATCCAGCAATCCGTTCCCCAGCCATCCGACGCTCAGCCCTCCGCCGAGGCGGTCGCGCACGTCACGCCGATGATGGAACAATACCTCGAAATCAAGGCCGCCAATCCCGGGCTGCTGCTGTTCTACCGGATGGGCGATTTCTACGAACTGTTCTTCGAGGATGCCGAAATCGCCTCGCGTGCGCTCGGAATCATGCTGACCAAGCGCGGCAAGCATCAGGGATTGGATATTCCGATGTGCGGCGTGCCGGTGGAGCGTTCCGACGATTATCTGCATCGCCTGATCGCATCCGGCAACCGTGTCGCGGTGTGCGAGCAGATGGAGGATCCCGCCGCGGCCCGGGCGCGCGGCAACAAGAGCGTGGTCCGCCGCGACGTGGTGCGGCTGGTCACGCCCGGCACGCTCACCGAAGACACCCTGCTCGACGCCCGGGCCAACAATTATTTGCTGGCGCTGGCGCGGGCACGGGCTTCCGCAGGCGGCGATCGCCTTGGGCTGGCCTGGATCGACATCTCGACCGCGGAGTTCATCGTCACCGAATGCTCAATTGGCGAACTTGCGGCGACGCTGTCGCGGATCAATCCCAATGAAGTCATCGTCACCGACGCGTTGTATGGCGATACCGAATTGGGACCGCTGCTGCGCGAACTGCCGGCGGTGACGCCGCTGACCCGTGACGTGTTCGACAGCTCAACCGCCGAGCGGCGGCTGTGCGATTATTTCGCGGTCGCCACCATGGACGGCCTCAGCGCGATGTCGCGGCTGGAAGCCACCGCCGCCGCTGCCGCCGTGACCTATATCGACCGCACCCAGGTGGGCAAACGCCCGCCGCTATCGCCGCCGGCGCGCGAGGCCGTCGGCACCACCATGGCGATCGACCCCGCCACCCGCGCCAATCTCGAACTGACCCGCACGCTCGCGGGCGAGCGGCGCGGTTCGCTGCTCGACGCCATCGACTGCACCGTGACCGCGGCCGGTTCGCGCCTGCTGGCTCAGCGGCTCGCCGCCCCCCTCACCGACAGCGCCACAATTGCGCGGCGGCTCGATGCCGTCAGCACCTTTGTCGCGGAGGCGGCGGCGCGCGACGAAGTCCGCGCCACGCTGCGCGCGGCGCCGGACATGTCCCGCGCGCTGGCGCGCTTGTCGGTGGGACGCGGCGGCCCGCGCGATCTGGCCGGATTGAGCGCCGGCATCCTCGCCGCCGATCAGGCGCTTTCGCAGCTTGGCGAGCTTGAAAATCCGCCATCAGATATCGCCGCCGTCATGGCGGCGCTGCGCCGCCCATCGCGCGAGCTGGCGCGGGAATTCGAGCGAGCGCTGGCCGAGCAATTGCCGCTGATCAAACGTGACGGCGGCTTCGTTCGCGAGGGCTATGACAGCGCGCTGGACGAAACCCGCAATCTGCGCGACGCCTCACGCCTCGTCGTCGCCGCGATGCAGGCGCGCTACGCCGATGATACCGGCGTCAAGGGCCTGAAGATCCGCCACAACAACGTGCTCGGCTATTTCGTCGAGGTCACCGCCCAGCATGGCGACAAGTTGATGGCGCCGCCGTTGAATGCGACCTTCATTCATCGCCAGACGCTGGCCGGCCAGATCCGCTTCACCACCGCCGAGCTCGGCGAGATCGAGGCCAGGATCGCCAATGCCGGCGACCGCGCGCTCGGGCTGGAGCTGGAAATCTTCGAGCGGCTGTGCGCCATGGTCGCGGCCGCCAGCGACGATTTGCGCGCCGCCGCGCACGCCTTTGCTTTGCTCGACGTCGCGACCGCGCTGGCGAAACTCGCCGTCGATGACAATTATGTGCGGCCTGAGGTCGATGCCTCGCTCGGCTTCGCGATCGAGGGCGGCCGGCATCCGGTGGTCGAGCAGGCGCTCAAGCGCGACGGGCAGCCGTTCATCGCCAACGCCTGCGATCTATCGCCGGGGCCGGCACAAAGCTCGGGACAAATCTGGCTGATCACCGGCCCCAACATGGCGGGCAAATCGACCTTCCTGCGCCAGAACGCCCTGATCGCCCTATTGGCGCAGACCGGCAGCTTCGTGCCGGCGTCGCGCGCCCGCATCGGGATCATCGACCGGCTGTTCTCGCGGGTCGGTGCGGCGGACGATCTGGCGCGCGGCCGCTCCACTTTCATGGTCGAGATGGTGGAGACCGCCGTCATCCTCAATCAGGCCAGCGAGCGGGCGCTGGTGATCCTGGACGAGATCGGCCGGGGTACTGCGACCTTCGACGGATTGTCGATCGCGTGGGCGGCGATCGAGCATCTGCATGAGGCCAATCGCTGCCGCGCGTTGTTTGCCACGCATTATCATGAGCTCACCGCGCTCTCGGCCAAATTGCCGCGGCTGTTCAACGCCACGGTGCGAGTCAAGGAATGGCAGGGCGACGTGGTGTTCCTGCATGAAGTGCTGCCGGGCTCGGCCGATCGCTCTTACGGCATTCAAGTGGCGAAGCTCGCAGGCTTGCCCGCGCCGGTGATCGCCCGCGCCAAATCGGTGCTGGCGAAGCTCGAGGCCCAGGACCGCGGCCAAACCGCGCGCGCTCTGGCCGACGATCTGCCGCTGTTCGCGATGTCGTCGCGCGCCGCTGCCGAGCCTGCGCCACCGAGCGAGGCGGAGAAACTGATCGAGGCCGTAAGGGCATTGCACCCCGACGAGATGTCGCCGCGCGACGCGCTGGAGGCGCTGTATTCGTTGAAGGCGAAGCTGCCGAAGACGTAAAGATCGTAGCCCGGATGAGCGACGCGATATCCGGGACCAAACATGATGAACCCCGGATTTCGCTGCGCTCATCCGGGCTACAAGCGTTGATTGTCAGCCGTCGCCCCGGCCAAGCGAAGCGAGCTAAATCCAGATCTCACACCCTGTGCATCGTCACCGAAACCTTCGGGCCGTTCTTGATGGTCTGGTAGACCACGCAATAGCGTTCGGTGAGCTTCAACAACAGATCGAGCTTCTCCTGCGGCGCGTCGGTGTCGACATCGAACCGGAGGCGAATTTCCGCGAAGCCAACCGGCGCCTCCTTGTCGACGCCGAGCGTGCCGCGGAAATCCAGATCGCCCTCGGCGATCACGTTGCCCGTCTTCAACGGCACCTCGACGGCGGTCGCGACCGACTTCAGGGTCACGCCGGCGCATGCGACGAGCGCTTCGAGCAGCATGTCGCCGGAGCACAATTCAAGTCCGGAACCTCCAGTGGCCGGATGCAGACCGGCGATCGCCAATGCCCGTCCGGTCTCCACCTTGCAGGCGATGCCCTCGTTCTCGATCGAGCCCTTGGCTTTCAGCGTAATCATCGCGGCACCCGGATCGGATTTGTAGCGATCCTTGATCGGGGCCTGCGTGGCGCGGAGTTTAGCGGCGTCCATTTTTGTTTCTCCCGGATATAATTAGGTATCGGATGTAGTGGGTCAAAAGGCCGATGTCACCACCACATCGCCTCGCCGACGTTCGATTTCGGATCGGCGTCGGGCACGTTGCGGTCGAGCGAGCGATCCAGCGCCGTCAGCACGCGGCGCTTGAAATTGTCGAACAGGGCTGAGTTGCGGTCGCGTGGCCGCGCCAGATTGACTTTGATTTCCTCGAACAGCCGTCCCGGCCGCGGCCGCATCACCAGAACGCGATCGGCCAGCACCACGGCCTCATCGACATCGTGCGTGACCAGCACCAAAGTCGGCCTGGTATCGGCCCACAGATCGAGCAGGTGATCCTGCAAATCCCGCCGCGTAAACGCGTCGAGCGCCGAGAACGGCTCATCCAGCAGCAGCACCTCGGGCTGCGGCACCAGGGCCCTTGCAATCGCCACCCGCTGCGCCTGCCCACCCGATAATTCGCGCGGCCAGGCGTCGGCCTTGTCGACGAGACCGACCCGCGCCAGCGCAGCTGCAACTTTCTCGCGCCGAATTTTGGCCGACGCGTCTGACAGGCCGAAGCCGATGTTGTCGGCGACGCTGAGCCACGGAAGTAATCGTGGCTCCTGAAAGATGATACCGATTTTGGCATGCGGCGCCGTGATCACCGCATCGTCGAGCGTCACCGAGCCTGTCGTGGCGCGATCGAGGCCGGCTATGGCGCGCAGCAGCGTCGACTTTCCGCAGCCGGAGCCGCCGATGATGGCGACGATCTCGCCCAGCCTGATTTCGGCGGAAAAGCGCTCCAGCGCGTTGACGCCATTCCCGTAGATCTTTCCCAACCGATCGAGCACCAGCATCACGTGGCTCCGCTCTGGCGGCCGAAGGCGTCCTGCCAGCGCAACAGCGGCGCCGAGCCGATCTCGATCAGCCAGTCGGTGGTTTTGCCGAGAATGGCGAAGATCACGATCGCCGCCATGATCTGCGCGGGCTTGCCGAGCTGCTGACCGTCGATCAGCAGATATCCGAGTCCCTCGGAGGCGCCCATGAACTCGGCGGCGACCACGAACATCCACCCCAGCCCGAGACCGACCCGCAGCGCGACGACGTAAGCCGGCAACACCGCCGGCAGCAGGATGCGCCGGATCATCGCCGGCCCAGAGAGGCGGAAGGTGCGCCCGACCTCTACGATCTTGCGATCGACCGACAGGATCGCGCCCATCACGCCGAGATAAATCGGGAAAAATACCCCGACGGCGATCAGCGCGATTTTCGAGGTTTCGAAAATGCCGAGCCACAGGATGAACAAAGGCACCCAGGCGATCGACGGAATTGCGCGCAGCGCCTGCACGCTGGGGTCGAGCAGCCGGCGCGCCAATCCCCAGTAACCCGAGATCGCGCCAAGCACCGTGCCGGCGATCACGCCCAGGCCGAAGCCGGCGACAACGCGGGTCAGCGTCGCCATGATGTGGCGCGCCAACTCGCCGCCGCGCGCCAGTTCGACAATGGTCGCGAAAATTTTCGTCGGCGGCGGCACCAGCCGGCCGTTGGACACGCCGAGCCACACCATGGTCTCCCACACCAGCGCCAACCCGACCGGCAGCAACAGCCCGAGTGCCGGCCGCGCCCAACGCCGCAGCGGGCTGGGGAAGCCGGATCAGCCATGGTCTGGGCTCGTTCAAGCGCGGGAAGTTCAATCGTCATAGCGATAGCCAAATCGCGTCTTTGTCAGGATTGCAAGTTAGCGAATTGGACGAGGCTGTGGCTCTCAATTCGTCGGCAGCGGAACCTGATCGTCGATCAGTGCGTCGAGCGTTGCCTTGACGTCGACCTTGGCGTCGATCACGCTGGCCTGCTGCAAGGCCAGCCCCGCGGCCAGAATGGATTCACGCTGCGGTGCGCCGATCCGGCTATAAGTAAGATCGGTGCGCTCCTTGAGCTGTTTGTCGGCCACCGCCTCCGGCAATTTGGTGACGCCGACAAAGGTCTTCCTCAGCTCGTCGTAATTCGCCAGCGAGTATTTGCGCGCTTCTTCGTAAGTTGCGAGCACCCGGCGGACTACATCCGGATTATCCTTCAGGAATGGCTCGCGCACGTTGAGTATGCCCCAGGTATTGGCGGCCGGGTTCCTGAAGAACAGCCTGGCGCCATCTTCGATTTCCGCCTGCGCCATCATCGGATCGAGGCCCGCCCACGCATCGACGTCGCCACGGATCAGCGCGGTCTTGCCGTCGGCGTGCTGCAGCAGTACCGGCGTGATGTCTTTTTCGCTGAGGCCCGCACCGAGCAGCGCGCGGACCAGGAAAATGTGCGGGTCGGTGCCGCGGGTCACCGCGACGCGCTTACCTTTGAGGTCGGCGACCGTCGATATCGCCGAGCCCTTGGTCGTGACCAGTGCGGTCCATTCGGGGCGCGAATAGACGTAGATCGATTTGATCGGATTGCCGTTGATGCGGGCAACCAGTGCGGCGGAGCCCGCGGTCGAACCGAAATCGATCGATCCGGCGTTGAGGAATTCAAGCGCCTTGTTGGAACCGGCCGATTGCACCCAGACGATGGCGATGCCGTCCTTGGCGAATTCCTTTTCCAGCAGGCCTTTTTGCTTGAGGATCATCGACACCGGATTATAGGTTGCCCAGTCGATATGAATTTCCTTCAGCGCGTCGGCCGCGAACGCGGTAACGGGCAGCAGCGCCGCGACGGCGACGAACGCGGCCAAGGCGCGCCGTGAGATGTTGGACATCGTCGGGTCTCCGTGTCGTGAAAAATTACTGAGAGCGCGTGGTAAAGAACCGTGAAGGCCACTGCCGCTTTCGCCGGCGGGCCAACCCCGCGCTTATAAAGACCATTTTACTTCAATGAGTTAGGCCATGACGTCAATGAAAAAATATGGCTGCCCGCCGTCCGGCAATGGGAACAAGTTTGCCCGAAGCGGCGGGAACGCAGCACGGACCTGCTGTTAACCCAGAATGATCAGTGACAGCGCAGGCATCGTCCGATATCCGGTTAGGTCATGGACAGCGTTGTGACACCAGCCGGGCGTGAGGCCGACGAACGTTTCGATACCGCGCGGGTCACCGTCGCGATCGATGAACTCGCCGCCAAGCATGCCGGACGCGAGGACGTTTTCCGCTCCTCTTTGGCTCAGCTCTTGAAGGCTGAAATGATGGATGCCCGCGCGGTCGCGCAGGCGATGCTGCTGAAGGATCGACACGGGCGACGCTGCGCCGAACGGTTGTGTTTCGTCCAGGACGAGATCATCCGGATTCTGTTCGCCGCCGCCACGCGCCATCTCTATCACTCGCCGATTCCTTCAGGCGCCGAGCGCATGGCTGTCGTCGCCACCGGCGGCTACGGGCGCGGACTGATGGCGCCGGAATCCGATATCGATCTGCTGTTCATCCTGCCCTACAAGCAGACCGCCTGGGGCGAGCAGGTCGCCGAGGCGATCCTTTATTGCCTGTGGGACATGGGGCTGAAGGTCGGCCACGCGACGCGGTCGGTCGATGAATCGATCCGGCAGGCGCGCGGCGACATGACGATCCGCACCGCGATCCTCGAGACCCGGTTTCTGACCGGAGACCAGCCGCTTTACGACGAGCTGGTGTCGCGGTTCGATCGCGAGGTCGTGCAGGGCACCGCGGCCGAATTCGTGACCGCCAAGCTTGCCGAACGCGAGGAACGACACCGCCGCGCCGGACAGTCGCGCTACCTGGTCGAACCCAACGTCAAGGACGGCAAGGGCGGCCTGCGCGACCTGCACACGCTGTACTGGATCGCCAAATACGTTTATCGCGTGCGCGAGACCGACGAGCTGCTTGAGCGCGGCGTGTTCGACGCGCAGGAATACCGCACCTTCCGCCGCTGCGCCGATTTCCTGTGGTCGGTGCGCTGTAATATCCATTTCTTTAGCGGCCGCGCGGAAGAACGGCTGTCGTTCGACATCCAGCGCGAGATCGCCGTCAGGCTCGGATATACGTCGCATCCGGGCATGCAGGATGTCGAACGCTTCATGAAGCATTATTTTCTGGTCGCCAAGGACGTCGGCGATCTCACGGCGATCCTGTGCGCGAAGCTGGAAGACCAGCAGGCCAAGCCGGCGCCTGTGCTCAGCCGCATGATGGCGCGGTTGCGGCCGAACACCAACCGGCGCCGGGTACCCGACAGCGACGATTTCATCATTGACAACAACCGCATCAACCTGGCGGCGCCCGATGTTTTCAAGCACGACGCGGTCAACCTGATCCGGATTTTCCGCCTCGCCCAGAAAAACAATCTGGCGTTTCACCCCGACGCGATGCGGACCGTGACGCGCTCGCTGAAGCTGATCAATGTGCCGCTGCGCGAGAATCCGGAAGCCAACCGGCTGTTCATGGAAATCCTGACCTCGAACGACGCCGAAATCGTGCTGCGACGCATGAACGAAACCGGGGTGCTCGGCCATTTCATTCGCGCCTTCGGCAAGATCGTGTCGATGATGCAGTTCAACATGTATCATCACTACACGGTGGACGAGCATCTGCTGCGCTGCGTCGGCTATCTGCAGGACATCGAACGCGGCGGCAATGAGGAATTCACCGTCGCCAGCGACCTGATGCGCAAGATCCGCCCCGAGCACCGCGCGGTCATCTACATCACCACGCTGCTGCACGACATCGCCAAGGGCCGGCCGGAAGACCACTCGATCGCCGGTGCGAAAGTCGCGCGCCGGCTGTGCCCGCGGCTCGGTTTCAGCGCCGCCGACACCGAACTGATCGCCTGGCTGATCGAGCAGCATTTGACCATGTCCACGGTGGCGCAATCCCGCGACCTGTCGGATCGCAAGACCATCGAGAACTTCGCGGCGGTCGTGCAATCGGTCGAGCAGATGAAGCTGCTGACGATCCTGACCACCGCCGATATCAGGGGCGTCGGTCCCGGGGTCTGGAACGGCTGGAAGGCGCAACTGCTGCGAACGCTGTATTATGAAACCGAACCGGTGCTCACCGGCGGCTTTTCGGAAGTCAACCGCGCCCAGCGCATCGCCGCGGCGCAGGCGGAATTCCGCGCGGCCTTCACCGAATGGCCGGAGCAGGAACTCAATGCCTATATCGGGCGGCACTATCCGGCGTACTGGCTCAAGGTCGAATTGCCGCGCAAGATCCGCCACGCCCGCTTCCTGCGCGCGAGCGAACTGGCCGGACACAAGCTGGCGATCAATGTCGGCTTCGACGAGGCCCGCGGCGTTACCGAACTGACCATTCTGGCGGTGGACCATCCCTGGCTGCTGTCGATCATCGCCGGCGCCTGCGCCTCGGCCGGCGCCAACATCGTCGACGCGCAGATCTACACCACCACCGACGGCCGTGCGCTCGACACCATCGCGATATCAAGGGAATACGACCGCGACGAGGACGAGGGACGGCGGGCGACCCGGATCGGCGAGATGATCGAGGACGTGCTCGAAGGCAAATTGCGCCTGCCCGAAGCGGTGGCGCGCCGCGCCGCGGGGCGCGGAAGGACCCGGCCGTTCGAGGTCGAACCGGAAGTCATCATCAACAATCAGTGGTCGGACCGCTACACCGTCATCGAGGTGTCGGGCCTCGACCGGCCGGGCCTGCTGTATCAACTGACCACCGCGATCTCGAAGCTCAACCTCAACATCGCCTCGGCCCATGTCGCGACCTTCGGCGAGCGCGCCCGCGACGTGTTTTACGTCACCGACCTGCTCGGCGCACAGATCAGCGCACCAACCCGGCAGGCCGCGATCAAGAGCGCGTTGATCCACCTGCTGGCCAACGACGAGAGCGTGACGCAGCCCGCGGCTTAGATCGGGATTTCTGCCGAACCGGTTCTTGACGCCGGCTTCAGTGCCACGCCTTCGTGCTGCAGCAGCCATCGCTTGCGCTCGAGCCCGCCGCCATATTTGACAAGCGAACCGTTGGCGCCGATCAGGCGATGGCATGGCACGACAACGCTGATCGGGTTTGAGCCATTGGCATGTCCGACCGCGCGCCCCGCCTTCGGCATGCCGAGCCGCGCGGCCAGCACGCCATAGCTCATCGTTGTCCCGGCCGGAATCTTCGGCAGCGCGGTCCAGACCTTGCGCTGGAACGGCGTGCCGGCGACACGCCACTTGATCGCATTCAAAGAAGCAAGATCGCCGTTAAAATAGCCTGACAGCGCCGCCCGGACCTGCCGTGGCGACCGCGCGTCCCGCAAAACCACATCGCCATATTGCAGGCGCAGCAGTCCTCGCATGCGCGGTTCATAATCCTGCCAGTCCAGCGCACGCAGGATCCCGTCGCCGTCGGTTACCAGCAGCGCGATGCCGATCGGTGTTTCCAGTCGGTCGAGGTGAAACGTGTCAGGCCGCGTGGCGTTCATGCAGTCGTCCTGGGCTTTCGGCGGTTTCGGTTCGGCCGGCGGATGGGCCACCGTACTTTTCATGACCGGCATGCTAGCGTCCACCCGAAATCCGGCTACCGGTCGGGGGACCGCAACATGATCTGGATCGCTCACGCTTTGGTAGCGCTGGTCGCAGCACTGCACATCTATTTTCTGGTGCTGGAGATGTTTCTCTGGACCAAGCCGCTCGGCCTGAGGACCTTTGGTAACTCGCTGGAAAAGGCGAACGACTCCGCGGTGCTTGCGGCAAACCAGGGGCTGTATAACGGCTTCCTCGCCGCCGGACTGATCTGGGGACTTGTCATCAGTATTCCGGGCTTTGCATTTCAGGTCCAAACATTCTTTTTGCTCTGCGTGATCATCGCCGGTGTCTATGGTGCGGTGACCGTCAGCCGAAGGATTCTGTTCGTGCAGGCAGCGCCTGCCGCCATCGCGCTGATCCTGCTCTGGCTGGCTTAGAGCGTTTTCCGGCGAAGCGGTACCGGTTCGCGCTCAGAAAACGCGTCAAACAAAGAAGTAGAGTTTACCTTTCCACCCGGCATCGCCTTGCATTGCCACATCCATTCCGCCAGTATCGCCGCGAGCGATGGCGTCCGCCGCGGCCTGAACAAGGCACCGGATCAGATCATCGACCAAATCACGCATGAGGAAGCTGCAATATGAGGAATGGTTTTTTTCACCTGCTCGCCACGACGACCTTTGCCGTGGCGCTGTCGGCGTCTTCTGCCTACGCGCAAAAGAAATACGACACCGGCGCGACCGATACCGAAATCAAGATCGGCCAGACCGTGCCATTCTCCGGACCCGCCTCCGCCTATTCCAGTATCGGCAAAACGCAGGCGGCGTATTTCAAGATGCTCAACGAGCAGGGCGGCATCAACGGCCGCCAGATCAATTTGATCCAGTATGACGACGCCTACAGCCCGCCGAAAGCCGTCGAACAGGTGCGCAAGCTGGTCGAGAGCGACGAGGTGTTGTTCACCTTCCAGATCGTCGGCACGCCGTCGAACGCCGCAGTCCAGAAATACCTCAACGCCAAGAAGGTACCGCAACTGTTCGCCGCGACCGGCGCATCGAAATTCACCGATCCGAAGAATTTCCCATGGACGCTCGGCTTCAATCCCAACTATCAGACTGAGGGCCGCATCTACGGCCAGTACATTCTGAAGAACTATCCGGCCGCCAAGATCGGCATACTCTACCAGAACGACGATCTCGGCAGGGACTATCTGACCGGCATCAAGGCCGGCCTCGGGGACAAGGCGGCCTCGATGATCGTGGCTGAAGCCTCTTACGAAGTCACCGATCCGACCATCGATTTACAGGTTCTCAAGATCAAGGACGCCGGAGCCGATCTGTTCTTCAGCGCAACAACGCCGAAACAGGCGGCACAGGCGATCAAGAAGATCGCCGAGGTCGGCTGGCACCCTGTCCACATCGTCGATATCAACGCCACTTCGGTCGGCGCGGTGCTGACGCCGGCCGGCCTGGAAGCATCCAAAGGCCTGATCAGCACCAATTACGGCAAGGATCCGGGCGACCCGCAGTGGAAGGATGATCCCGGCATGAAGCGATATTTCGAGTTCATGGCGAAGTATTTTCCCGATGGCGACAAGAACTCGAACTTCAACACCTACGGCTATTCGACCGCCCAATTGATGGCGCATGTGCTCAAGCAGTGCGGTGACGACCTGACGCGAGAGAACGTGATGAAACAGGCGACCAACCTAAAGAACGTCGAACTCGATCTGTCGCTGCCCGGCATCAAGGGCAACACCACGGTGGACGACTACCGCGTCAACAAGCAAATGCAGATGATGAAGTTCAACGGCCAGCGTTGGGAATTGTTCGGTCCGATTCTCGAGGACACCGGTCCCGCCGGCTAGTACTCGGCAAACGAATCGATCGGCGGCCGTTTTTGGCCGCCGATTTTTTATGCGGGAATCTCACCAAAGGTTTTTCCGACCGGCAACACCGCGTGCCGGATCAGGCGCGAATCCTCGACCCCTGCCTGGCGGTGTTTCACCGCCTCCCGATAGACGGGGTCGCGGATCATTTCCACGAAAGCAGCGACGCTGGGGTATTCGGCGATGAAGCAGTGGTCCCAGCGCTCCGCCTCGGGACCGATCAGCATCAGTTCAAAGCGCCCCTGCCACACGATCTTGCCACCGAGACGTTCGAACACCGGCCCGCTCTCACGGCCGTAAGCCGCATAGGCCTCGGCGCCAGTCGCCTTGCGGCCGTCCGGATAGGCGGCGATCGCCCGCAACCGTACCAGATTGAGCATGTGAATCGGACCGGGCCGGTCGTTGGCCTTAAATTGCGCGAAGATTTCCTTGCTTGGATCGATATGGCCCATGTCCATCCCATTTCCCTCGAAGGCTCATTCCCTGAACTTCCGCCAACCCATACCACGCGCCGCCCAACCTCCTAATCCTGCGTTAACTTTCGGGTAACCGGCCCTTAAACAGCGCGGGCTAGCGTGCGGGGGATCGGTGTGGGCGGCGTATCGCGTATGGCGTTGGGACGGAAAAAAAGCGGTGGACGCAAGGAGCCGCTGTTCGGGCTGCCCGCCGCGCTGGCGGATTTGCGCCTGTCTGCGGCGGACCGGATTCCCGGCGGGGACGACAAACCGAGAAAGTCATCCACCAAGCGCCCATCCAAAGATGGCGGTGACGGCGCGCCGCGCGAGCGCAAGCCGGCCGCTTCGCGCAGCGGCAGCAAACGCCGGTCCAAGACACGCGGGCGTTCCATCCTCTATCGCCTGATCTATTGGGGAGCGGTGCTTGGCCTGTGGGCGGGGATCGCCGTGATTGGCGTCGTCGTTTGGGTCGGCGCGCATTTGCCGGCGATCCAGGCGCTTGAAATTCCGAAGCGGCCGCCGACCATCCAGATCGTCGGCCTCGACGGCAGCGTGCTGGCAACACGCGGCGAAATGGCCGGCGCCAATGTTTCGCTGAAGGATCTGCCGCCCTATCTGCCGAAAGCCTTTATCGCGATCGAGGATCGCCGGTTCTATTCGCATTACGGCGTCGATCCGCTTGGCATCGCGCGCGCGGCGGTGGCCAATATCCTGCATCGCGGCGTTTCACAGGGCGGCTCGACGCTGACCCAGCAACTCGCCAAAAATTTGTTTCTGACGCAGGAGCGAACGCTGCAACGGAAACTGCAGGAAGTCGAGCTCGCGCTATGGCTCGAGCGCAAGCATTCCAAATCGGAAATTCTCGAACTCTATCTCAACCGGGTCTATTTCGGGTCCGGCGCCTACGGCGTCGAGGCGGCGGCGCAACGCTATTTCGGCAAGTCCGCGAAGAACGTCACGTTGCCGGAAGCTGCCATGCTTGCGGGCCTGGTCAAGTCGCCATCACGGCTGGCGCCGAACCGTAACCCCGAAGGCGCCGAGCAGCGCGCCCAGACCGTGCTGACCGCTATGGCGGAATCCAAGTTCATCACCGAAGCCCAGGCGCAGGCCTCGATCGGGCACCCCTCCTACAATGTCAAACCGGTGGGTGCCGGCACCGTCAATTATGTCGCCGACTGGATCGGCGAAGTGCTCGACGACCTGATCGGCCAGATCGACCAGAACATCACGGTCGAGACTTCGATCGATCCGAAATTGCAGAATATCGCCGAAGCTTCGGTGATCGACGAACTCGCTGCCAAGAGCGTCAAGTTCAATGTCAGCCAGGGCGCACTGGTGGCGATGACGCCCGACGGCGCCGTGCGCGCAATGGTCGGCGGTCGCAATTACGCCGAAAGCCAATACAATCGCGCGGTGACCGCCAAACGCCAGCCCGGTTCGGCGTTCAAGCCCTTCGTCTACCTGACGGCGATCGAAGCCGGCCTGACGCCGGAGACGATCCGGCAAGACGCTCCGCTCGACGTCAAGGGTTGGAAGCCCGAGAATTACAGCCACGAATATTTTGGGGCCGTGACGCTGACGCAGGCGCTGGCGATGTCGCTCAATACCGTTGCGGTGCGGCTGGGACTGGAAGTCGGCGCCAAAAACGTGGTGCGCACCGCGCACCGGCTCGGCATTTCATCGAAACTCGAAGCCAATGCCTCGATCGCTTTGGGCACCTCGGAGGTCTCGCTGACCGAACTGGTCGGCGCCTATGTGCCGTTTGCCAATGGTGGCCTTGGCGTCTCCCCGCATGTCGTGAACAGGATCCGCACCGCCGAAGGCAAGGTGATCTACAACCGTCCCGCCGACCAGCTTGGCCAGGTGATCGATCCGCGCAATGTTGCTGCCATGAACACCATGATGCAGGAAACCCTGCTCAGCGGCACCGCGCACAAGGCCGAGCTTCCGGGCTGGATGGCCGCCGGCAAGACCGGCACCAGCCAGGATTTCCGCGATGCCTGGTTCATCGGCTACACCGCCAATCTCGTCACCGGCGTCTGGCTCGGCAACGACGACAATTCGCCGACCAAGAAGGCGACCGGCGGCGGATTGCCGGTGGAAGTCTGGACCCGCTTCATGCGATCGGCGCATCAGGGGTTAACACCGGTACCGCTGCCGAATTCGCAACCGGCGGGAATGTTCTCGAACCTGGTGCAGGCTTCCTCGCAGGTCAGTTCGCCCTCGGCGCCGACGCCAATGGCGCTGCCCGCAAGCGGTGGGCCCGGCCGACCGATGCCGACGCGAACATCGGTGCGCCCGGAAGCTGCGGCTGGATTGGATGGCTGGTTGATGCAGCGGTTGTTCGGACAATAGTCGCAAGCCGACGCGCGCTAATCCTGGATGCCGTAGCGATGCAGATCGTTGCCGTGGGTGTCGAGCCAGGTCTTGGCGCGCTCGACGTGGTCGCAGACCTTGGCGACGACCCGCCAGAACCGCGCCGAGTGGTTCATTTCGACCAGATGCGCCACCTCATGGGCGGCAAGATAGTCCAGCACGTAGGGCGGCGCGAGGATCAGCCGCCATGAAAACGACAGTGATCCCGCTGAGGTGCAGGAACCCCAGCGACTTGATTGATCGCGGATCGACAGCCGCTTCACCTTGACGCCGAGCGCCTGCGCGTAGGCCTGCGCGGCCTTCTGGAGGTCGCGGCGCGCTTCACGCTTCAAATGATCGTGGACCCGCCGGTCAATATGCTCGGCATCTCCGGCCACGCAGAGAATCCGTTCGCCGCTCTCGCGCGTTTCGGTCCACACCGTGCCCCGCACGCCGGCGCGATGCACGATGCGGTGCGCGACGCCGCGCAGCGGCACCACGGTGCCCGCTTGAAACGGCGCTGCCTTCGGCAGCCGGCCAAGGCGTGCCGCGATCCAGCCGCCGTGCCGCTGCGCGAAATCCTTGGCATCGGCGAGCGTGCCGCGGGGCGGCATGGTCAGGATCGCTTCGCGATCGCTTGGATGAATGCGCAAGGTGTAACGACGCGCGCGCCGATGCCGACGCAGCCGCACCGAGTAGATTTGCGAGCCGTGCTTGACCAGGAGAGTCGACGGCTCATAGGGCCGCCGATAAAGGAGGGCGCGAGTGGTCATGTCTGGGATTCCGGGGATCAGAAGTTCGCCCGGATTCTGCCATAACCGTCGCCATTGAAATCGCTCGGCGCAAAAACAAATCATTTGCCCAATATACAGGGGCTGGCCGACTAATCAGCCTCTATAGGAAGGGGTTGGAACAAAAATTCTGGCCGAAAAAGCGGTCCGAGAGGCCTTTCAAAAAATGAAATTAAACTCATTTCTTTGAAGAATGGTAAATCAAGGTTTCTTTGGGCCAATTCAGGGGGTTACCGGCCCCCCTCAAATCAGCACCAGCACCTATCAATCCCGAGTCATCGCGCAGAAGACGCATCAGCGGCAGCGTTTATTCCGCAGCAGCGACCAATGCTGGCTTGATGTTCGCCGATGACACCATGAAATCGGAAATGCGCGGCACGATTTCCGATTTGAAGCGCGAGCCATTGAAGACGCCGTAATGCCCGACACCTTTTTGCACGTAATGCACACGGCGATCGGCGGGAATTGAACTGCAAAGTCCGTGCGTGGCCTCGGTTTGCCCCAGACCCGAGATATCGTCATTCTCGCCTTCGACCGTCATCAGCGCCACGCGCGTGATCTTCGAGGGGTCAACCGGCTTGCCGCGATGCGTCATCTCGCCCTTCGGCAAAGCGTGCTTGACGAACACGGTATCGACCGTCTGCAGATAATATTCCGCGGTCAGATCCATCACCGCGAGATATTCGTCGTAGAAATCGCGGTGCTTGTCGACCAGATCGCCGTCACCCTTCACTAGATCCTTGAACAGGTTCTTGTGCGCGTCCATGTGGCGGTCCAGATTCATGGTGATGAATCCGTTGAGCTGCAGGAATCCCGGATAGACGTCGCGCATCACGCCCGGATGCGGAAACGGTACCTTGGTGATGACATTGCTGCGGAACCACTCGATGCCTTTCTCGGCCGCGAGATCATTGACAGCGGTCGGATTGCGCCGGGTGTCAATCGGGCCGCCCATCAGCGTCATCGAGATCGGAACATAGGGATCGCGCGCCGCTTCCATGACGGAAACCGCTGCCACCACCGGCACCGAAGGCTGGCACACCGCGATGATGTGCATATTGCCGCCGAGCACATGCAGCATCTCGATGACGTAATCGACATAGTCTTCGAGATCGAAGCGGCCCTCGGTCAAGGGAACCATGCGGGCGTCGGACCAGTCGGTAATATAGACCTCATGGGTCGGCAGGAACGCTTCAACCGTGCCACGCAGCAGCGTCGCGTAGTGACCGGACATCGGCGCCACGATCAGCACGCGCGGCTGCGGCGTGCGTAACGGCCGCGTCAGCTTGCGGTCGAAATAAAGGAGCCGGCAGAACGGCTTTTCCCACACGACGCGGATTTCGATCGGGGTGCGCACGCCATTGACTTCGGTGTCATGGAGGCCCCATTCGGGTTTGCCGTAGCGGCGCGTGGTCCGCTCGAACAGTTCGCAACCGGCGGCGATCGATTTGCCGAACTCGGTGTACGACCACGGATTAAGTGGATTCTGAAACAGGATTTTCGTCGCGTCGGTCACAGCCCGCGCCGGATTGAGCGACGCGTACGCCATCTCATACATCCAGTACATCGGCGTTGTCAGCGCCGGGCTGCCTTCCGACGGCAGCACCGGCGGCCGGCCAAATTCACCTATCGGCATGTGTTCTCGAACCCCTGTTTTGCGTCGCAGCATTGTGACGGCTGTATAATAAAGCGTCAATGCACCGTTAAGGCGATGTGCACGATTTATCGAGGGAAAAACCAGCGAAATGCCCTCTAAACCGAGCTTATTCGCCGCCCTGGATCAGCGAACCGTGGCGGCGCGCGCTGCGCAAAAGCGCAAGAAATATCGCAAAAGACGCAATAAAGAGCACGGCGTTGATCAGCAGCGCCTCGATCATCAGGTCGGTCCGGAACACATGATCCGTCAACAACGCACGCATTCCCTCGAACACATAGGTCGGCGGCAACACCCAGGCAACATATTGAAGCCAATGCGGCAGCACCGTCACCGGGTAGTAGACGCAGGCCAGCGGCATCACGCCGAACATCAACGTCCAGACAATGCTCTCGGCGCCGAGGCCATTGCGCAGCACCAGCCCCGACACGAAAATCCCGAGCGACCAGCTGGTGAAAATCAGATTGCAGAAGAAGACGACCAGCGGCAGCCCGACACCGTATAAATTGAAATCAAAGAAGATCATCGCGAGCAGCGTCATCGGAATAACCCCGATCGCGAGCCGGATCAGGCTCATCACCATCAGCGAGATCAGAAACTCGATCGGCTTTAGCGGGCTCATCATCAGATTGCCGAGATTGCGCGCCCACATCTCCTCAAGAAACGAGATCGAAAAGCCAAGTTGCCCGCGAAACAGGATGTCCCAGAGAATCACCGCTCCGATCAGGGTACCGCCGGCGCGCGCGAAAAATCCGGCATTCTGCGAGATGTAAGTCTGCAAAAAGCCCCAGGTGATGATCTGCAACGCCGGCCAATAGATCAATTCCAGCAGCCGCGGCCACGACGAGATCAACAGGTACCAGTAACGCAGGACCATCGCGCCGATGCGATGCGGCGCGATTTCCCAATGCATGACGGGCTTGCTCATGGCGCGGGCTCCTGAACCCGGCCGCGCGCCACATCGAGAAACACTTCCTCAAGCGTCGTCCGGTTGTAGCGGGCCATGATCTTGGACGGACTGTCGTCGTCCTCGATGCGCCCGCGCTTCATGATGATGACGCGGTCGCACAGCCGTTCCACCTCGAGCATGTTGTGTGACGCCAGCAGGATGGTCGCGCCATGCGCCCGGCGATAGCTTTCAAGATGCCGCCTGATCCAGTCGGCGGTATCGGGATCGAGCGACGCCGTTGGTTCGTCCAGCAGCAGCAGTTCCGGCTGGTTGATCAGCGCCTTGGCCAACGCAACGCGGGTCTTCTGCCCGGCGGAGATCTTGCCGTTGGCGCGGTCGAGGAAATCGCCGAGATCGAGATCGGCGGCGAGTTTCTCGATGCGGTCGGACAAATTTGCTACCGCATAGAGCTTGCCGAATATGGTGAGGTTTTGCCGCACCGTAAGCCGCATCGGCATATCGACATAGGGACTTTCGAAGTTCATCCGGCCGAGCACGTCCGCGCTCTGGTCGGGCATCGAGCAGTCCAGCACCTGGATGCGCCCTGACGTCGGCAGCACCAGCCCCATGATCATGGCGATGGTCGTGGTCTTTCCGGCGCCGTTGCCGCCAAGCAGCCCGGTCACGCTGCCGCGCGAAATGCGGAACGATACATCGTCGACGGCGCGAGTAGTCTTGTAGAGCTTGACCAGACGCGCGACCTCGATCGCCGCCGATCCTGCCGGACCGGTCGCGGGCAACAAAGGCAATGCTGTATCGTTATCGACCATGGGGGCCGTTCATTGGGCCATTGCAGCGGCGAGCGCAAGACTTCAGGCAGGAATCAAGACTTCGACCAGTAATTAGGAAACGACGCGTCCTTGGCCGGGGAATTTGTGGTCGGCGCTGCGCGCGGCTAAACTCCCGCGCGGTCGATTTGAAGGTGGTGCGGCTTTTCGCAGGAACTTCTTTCGGACAAGAACTTATTTTGGAAACGTCAGATCGATAATCGCGCTGGAATCCTTGATTGGCAGTGCCCTCTTGCTCTGAAGTTCGTGCCAGGGGGTGCCGCGGCTTTTTTTCGAACTTCAGAGGCCGGGCACGGGATATGACCGACATTGCCGCATCCGATTTTCGCCATCCGCACCGCCACGTTCGTCTGGATACCATCTTGCGGCTGCGCTGGCTCGCCGTGCTCGGCCAGCTTGCCGCCATTTTCATCGTTGTGCAGGGGCTTGAATTCGACCTCCCGGTCGCCCCCTGCATCACCATCGTCGGCCTGTCGGCCCTGCTCAACCTTGTACTGCAGATCGCCTTCGACCCGATGTGGCGGCTGGAGCCGGTCTCCGCCGCAGCCCTGCTCGCTCTGAACATCGTCGAACTGGCGGGGTTGCTGTTTTTCACCGGCGGCTTGGAAAATCCGTTTTCGTTTTTGTTTCTTGCCCCGGTCTTGATTTCGTCAACAGCACTGCCGATCCGGCTGACGATCACGCTAGGCATGCTGGCGGTCGCGTGTGCCTCGGTGCTGGTCTTCTTCCATCTGCCGCTGCCATGGGACAGCGACGATCCGCTGGTGCTGCCACCGATCTATTTGCTCGGCGTCTGGCTCTCAATCCTGGTCGCGATCGTGGTTACCAGTCTGTATGCGTTCCAGGTCACCGAGGAGGCCCGTAAACTCTCCGACGCCTTGGCCGCCACCGAACTGGTATTGGCGCGCGAACAACATCTCACCCAGCTTGACGGTCTGGCGGCCGCCGCCGCGCACGAACTCGGAACCCCGCTCTCGACGATTTTCCTGATTTCCCGCGAACTCGAGCGGACCGTCCATGATGACGGCCAGTTTGCCGGCGACATCAAGACGTTGCGGGAGCAAGCGCAGCGTTGCCGCGACATTCTGGCCAAGATCACCCAATTGTCTTCGACCGGGGCGCCGTTCGACCGGATGCCGCTGTCCACGCTGATCGAGGAAACGGTCGCGCCGCATCGCGACTTCGGCGTCGCGATCAAGGTGCGGATCGCGGTCGCGGGCACGCGTGAGCCGGCGGGAACTCGCAATCCCGCGATCCTCTACGGCGTCGGCAACATCCTGGAGAACGCCGTTGACTTCGCCCGCGAGGCGGTGGAGGTGAACGCGTGGTGGAATACCGAGATCATCGAGATCGTCATCTCCGACGACGGACCGGGTATCGCACCGGACATTCTAAAGCAAATCGGCGAGCCCTATTTGTCGCGCCGGCGGAGCGCGGACGAGGCCCAGGGCGGGCATGGCGGGCTCGGTCTCGGGGTGTTTATCGCCCGCACGCTGCTTGAGCGCACCGGCGCCAAGGTATCCTTCACCAACCGGACCTTTCCGGAGCATGGCGCCGTGGTTCAGATCACCTGGCCGCGTAACCGCTTCGAAACCGACGAAATCACCGCCGTCCCCGTACCTTAGAATCGCTCTCGAACGCCAGACAGCGGCTTGACCGGCTTTATCCGGGCTTGGCAGAACAGCATGGCGACGCCATATGCCGTCATATCCGACATGAGGACGCCCGAACCGTGAACGCCATCACCGAACTGATCGATCAGGCCGACCGCTCGCTCCTGATCGTGGAGGACGACAAAGCGTTTCTGGAACGGCTGTCGCGGGCCATGGAGACCCGGGGATTCACGGTCACATCCTGCGACAGCGTGTCCGGCGGTTTGGCGCAGATCGGCCGCGCTGCGCCTGCCTTTGCCGTGGTGGATTTGCGGCTCGGCGACGGCAATGGCCTCGATGTGGTGTCCGCGCTGAAACGCAAGCGCCCGGAGGCGCGCGCGATCGTCCTGACCGGTTATGGCAATATCGCCACCGCCGTGACCGCGGTAAAGATGGGTGCGGTGGATTATCTTTCAAAGCCCGCCGACGCCGACGATGTCGTCGCTGCCTTGCTCGCCAGCGACACCGAGAAGTCCGAGCTGCCGCACAATCCGATGTCGGCGGATCGTGTGCGCTGGGAGCATATCCAGCGTATCTACGAAATGTGCAACCGTAACGTTTCTGAAACGGCGCGGCGGCTCAACATGCATCGCCGCACCCTGCAGCGCATCCTGGCAAAGCGTGCGCCGCGATAGATAAACCGCCAAGACGTGAACGCCTGACGCTGAAACAACCAAAAGGCTTCGAGCTTAGTTGCCCGCTGCGAGACGCCGGGCGCCGGATGCGGTTAGGCCAAGCTCTCCAAGCCGTCTCACCGCGTAGCCCAGGCTGACAAGACGTTCCCAATGCAATTGGGGGATTTCGCGCTGCGCTTCGCCTTTGCCGACCTCACGCAAGGAATCGAATTCGTCTGAACTTAGAGCTGGCGGATGATCGTTTGTCATGCGGCCTCGTCCGTCCAGACCTTGAAGCTGACTAGCGTATTCGGCCCAAACGTCTGGGTGATCGGAACATCGGAGGCATCGCGTCCCTGCGCAATCAGGACGCGGCCGATCCGCGGCACATTGTTGCGCGGATCGAACATCTGCCAGCGACCGCCGATATAGGCTTCGAACCAGCCGGCGAAATCCCCCACCGCCCAGGGCTGCGGCGTGCCGATGTCACTGAGATAGCCGGTGCAATAGCGCGCCGGGATATTCATGCAGCGGCAGAACGCGATGGCGAGATGGGCGTAGTCGCGGCAGACCCCCTTGCCTTCGTTGTAGACTTCCCACGCCGTCATAGTGGCGCGGGCGTGCTGATAGCCGAACGCGATATGGCGGTGGACAAAATCACAGATCGCCTGCACCCGCGCCCAACCCAGGGGCGTGTTCTGGAACAATTGCCATGCGGTTTCCGACAGCCGGTCGGTTTCGCAGTAACGGCTGCCCAGGAGATAAACCAGCGTGTCCGGCGGCAGGTCTTCGATCGCATGCTGAATGGCCGAAGTAACCACCGGATCTGGCAGGCCGCTGTCATGGATGATGCCGTCGGCGGCCAGACGCATCGGTCCGGCTGGCGCTACGATACGGCTGCACCAATTGCCGAACATATCGCGATACGGCGTGATCGGCACCGAAGGACTGGTGGTGAGATGATCGGGTACGATGATGTCGGACGCGCGCGTAAAATGCGTTCCCAACACCATGATCATCGGCGTCGGTTGCGGGAAATCGTAATTCATTTCGAATCCGACGCGAAGCTTCATTCGAAATACCTTTCCCTTCTCCTCCATGAAGATGGCTACAAAGCCGCGGAATACAAGGTTTTAGCACCATGACGGCCGCATTGCTCAGCCAATGCGCGCATTGGCTGAGAAAGCAATGGCTAATTGATCTGAAAGCGCGCACGGTGAAGCAATGCAAGGACATGTTGGCATGCCCACACGCAAAAACGCCGACGCCTCGATATGACGACGCGCTCGCGCCGGGAGACGGTTCATTTCAAGCATCCGTTCCGGATCAAGGGCGTCGATCGATTGCTGTCGCCGGGCGCCTATGAAGTCATCACCGACGAGGAGATGATCGAAGGCCTGTCATTCGCGAGCTTCCGGCGCGTCGCGACCATGATCATGGTCCCCGGGGTGGCACCGCGAAATTCATCGATGGAAATGATCTCGATCAGCTCAGTCGATTTGTCGGACGCCCAGCTCCGCGATGCGAGTGCGGCGCATGAATGACACCCCGGTCGATCTCGACAGACATCGCGGCATGGCCGCGCAAAAGGCGACCGACATCCGCCGCATACTCGCCGACGTCGAGGCCAATGCACAAACTGCTCCGCGACCATCAGGGCGTGGTCGAAATCCAGTTGCTGGCCGTGCCGGCCGCTTCCTGGTTCGAGGCCGCCGCCAAGGCGCGTTACGTGCTGAATTTATACGCTGCCCAGCTGGCGACCGCCGATACCCGTCACCGTGACTTGGTTGCGGCGGTGCTGGCGGACTTTACCCGGCTCTCCGACGAGTGCTGAACCACGCCGAATCGCGAAACGCCGGTCCGTGTGGGCCGAGATGGCGGCGGCTATATTGTCGGCAAGCGCTATCCCCCTGAGGAACCTGCATCGCACGCTTCCGATCACGCAGAACCAAGCAGGCCCTGTCCCAAAAATTGGTCGTTGTCGGGTACGCCGGGAAGCGCGAAGAAATAACCGCCGCCCAGCGGTTTGATGTACTCCTCCAGCGCTTCGCCGCTGAGGCGGCTTTGCACCGTCAGAAAGCCGGCGCTCAGATCCGACTGGAAACAGATGAACAGCAAACCCATGTCGAGCTGCCCGGCCGCAGTGATGCCGCGCGAGAAGTTGTAGCCCCGGCGCAGAATGAGGCTGTTTTCGCTGGCTTTGGTTCGCGGGTTTGCGCGACGGATATGCGCGCTAACCGGAACGCTCTTGTCTTCAGGGTCATTCGCGTAAGCCGGGATATCGTGCTCCTGGCTCATGCCGAGCGGCGCGCCGCTCATCTTTTCGCGGCCGATGATCCTTTGCTGCTCGGCGAGCGGCGTGCGATCCCAGCGTTCGACCAAATTCCGGATCACACGCACCACCTGATAACTTCCGCCCACGGTCCATGCCGGCTCGCCGTTTCCGGGCTGTACCCAAACCACGCGATCCATCAGCGCGCTGTCGCTGACGGCGAGATTGGCCGTACCGTCCTTGAAACCCAGCAGGTTGCGTACCGTGTCTTTGCCCGCCCGCTTGATCGTATGCGGCGGCAGGAAACCGTCGAGCTTCCAGCGCAGCGCCAGCAAATCGGGGAGATTTTTGATCACGTCGCGCAAGGCGTGGATGTTGGTCTCGGCGGTGTTGGAACAGATCTGCAACAACAGGTCGCCGTGACAGAGTTTTGGGTCGAGCGCGTCGTTGGGAAATCCCTCCATGGATACGAGGTGTCGCGGCTTCAACGCCGCCAGTCCGAACCGCTCATCGAATAGCGAGGCGCCCACCGCGACCGTGATCGTCATATTGTCGGGATAGATACGCGGGCCCAGAAGACCGGAGTCGGGCGGAGGCAGTTTTGGATCAAGCGCCGGTATCTCGCCGCCGGTAGTCAACAGCGCGATCCGTTTTGTCAGGGTTCGGAACAACCGCTCGAGGCCAGCGCGGTCGCCGGCAATGACATCGAAAGACGCGATCAGCGCGGCAGCCGGTTGCGGCGTAACGATGCCCGCCTGTCGCTTGCCGTAGAACGGCTGGCAATCGAGGGTGCCGTCGTTCTCCGGGTCCGGTTGGCATTCCGCGGCACCCGCCTTGGCCGGAGCCGCCGTTCGAGCAGCGGCGATGCCGCCGGCGGCAAGCCCGATCATCAAAGATCGGCGCGTTGGCGCGTTCGACTTTGCACGATCGATGTCGGGCGTCGCAACCAGGTCCGGGAACTTACTGCTTTGGTCTGCCATCAGCTAAACTTCAATCGAGGGCGAGGGTCCCGCGCAACAGCGAAAGATCTTCTGCCAGAGTTGTGATCGGACCCTTGAGGGCGTTGCGGTCGGCGGTCGACAATTTGTCGTAGTTTTGAAATGTCCCGTCCTGGTGGCGATACTTGGCAAGGAGGGAATCGACCTTCGAGAAGTTAGCTGAAATCCGGGCTTCGAGCCCCGAATTGCGCTTGCCCACCAGCGGGCGCAACAATGTGAAAATCTTTTGTGCTCCGTCGACATTGGCTTGAAAGTCGGACAGATCGGTACCGCTATAGCGGTCCTCCTCGCCGCTGATCTTGGTTGCCGCCACTTCCTCGATCAGGCCGGCCGCGCCACCCACCATCTTGTCGGGCGGGATCGTGAGGTCGCCGACACGACTTTGCAGCTCGAGTGTGTCCTGCAACAACTTGTCCGCCAGCGGCGTCATGCCTTCGGTGCTCTTGTCGCTAAACAGCGCCTTTTCGATGCGATGAAAGCCTCCGAACGCCGGATCACCTTCCTTCTTTTCAAAGTCGTCGGCGCGGGCATCCATGCTCTTGTCGAGATCGCTGAACAGCTCGGCAACCGGCTCGATGCGCTCGTAATGCCGGCGCGTGGGCGCATATAAATTCTGGGCCTCTTGCAGCTTTCCACCCTTCACCGCTTCGACGAACCGCTTGGTCTGGTCGACGAGATCGCCGACTTCCTTGGTCACGTAAACCTTATATTCCGCCAGCGGCCCCACCAGATCCAGCACGTTCGGCGCGCCCGCTGACGTGTTGGTTGCCGAAGTCGCGACGGTGAGCACGCCTTTCGGATTGGTCAGCAGCCCGCACGTCATCTGGTATTGGCCGGCCTTCAAATTAGCGGTGAGCGACTGGACAAATCCGGGAATGATGTTTTCGCGCTCCTCCACCACGATCACGCCATCCAGAATTTCCCATTCGACCGCTCGCCTGCTTTGGTTTTTGATTTTGAAAGTGGTCTTGCCCGCCGGCACAGACAGGCTGTTGGGCTCGCACCCCTTGTCGGTGATGGTGACGTCGACCGGCTGCGAGGCATCTTGCGCCGCCAGAAAGCCGGGGCTGCAAAGCGCGACGGCTGCGAACAGCAGGCCGGCGAGCTGCGCGAACCGGCGCGAGGGCAACGCAGAGGCAAACGGCAGCATCGGTGAATGTCCTTTGAAAGCGGACCGCATCACGCGGTCCGGGGAACGGCGTGTGAGCGTCCCTGCAGATAGAAGATGGAGAGAGCCGGCAACAGAAACGCCAGATAGGCGATCACTTCGCCAATAGTTGGCGCGTCCTGGTAGCCGAAGATTCCCGCCAACAAGGTGCCGATGACACCGTCCCCTGGCAGGATGCCGCTGATATCAAATGCGGTTTGCTGGAGTCCATTCCACAGGCCCGCCTCATGAAAGGCGCGCACGGCGCCGGCCAAAAGACCAGCGGCGACAAAAATGATGAACACGCCGGTCCAGCGAAAGAAGACCTGAAGGTTCAGCCGGATACCGCCGCGATACATTGCGACCCCAAATGCGAAAGCGCAGAGAATTCCAAGTGCCGCACCGATCGGGACCCCGATGCCGACGTCCTGTTGCACGGTCGCGATCAGAAAAAACACCAACTCAAGACCCTCACGACCCACCGCAAGAAAGGCCGTCATCGCCAGCGCGAGGCCGCGCGGGTCACCTGATCCGACGGCGGTATCGATGGAATCGTGCAATTGAGACTTGATCGAGCGCGCAGCCCTGGCCATCCAGAGCACCATCGATGCCAAGATGCCGGTTGCCAGCAAGGCGACGCATCCCTCGAACGTCTCCTGGATCTTCTGCGGAAATTCGGCTCCGGCGAATTCGAGCGCGATCCCGAGCGCGGTGCAGAGCAGGAGCGCGAACACGACGCCGAACCAGACCGCGGGCAGCGCGTCCTGCCGCCCGGTCTTTTTGAGGTAGCTCGCGATGATGCCGACGATCAGCGCGGCTTCGATCCCCTCGCGGAGCATGATCAAGAACGCAACGAGCAAGAATTTGATCCCTTTGAAGCAGCCTATAGCCGCCACTCTCTATCATCCAAAGGGTGCCTACATAATTGGAATCGTTAAAAACTATCCTGCCATTACGGATCGGGCCGATCCTGGCAGGATCAATCTACCCCATCGTTCTCGATTCCGCTTTTCCGGAATCCATCGAGACCAGGGTCCAGCGGCCCTGACTGCCGCTGAGCCTCGTTAAGGAAAGCGGCGCGACGTCGATGCGCCAGAACGATCGCGGTTCGGCCTCGAGCGCACAGACAATGGCTGCGCGAATGACCGAAGCATGCGTCACGGCCACAATCACGCCCGGCGTGCCTTTCTGCGCGTCAAGCCAACCCGACACCCGCGCGATCAACGCCGTCACGGATTCGCCGCCATGCGGAACCGCCTCTGGATTCCGAATCCATTCGGCCACGGCTTCAGGTTCCTGCGCCTGCACCTCGTCGAAGGAACGCCCGGTCCACTTCCCGTAGTCGCACTCCCGCAAGGCCATTTCGACCGTTGCATCGAGCCCGAGAGCCGCAGCGGTTTGAACGGCCCGCAAAGCGGGACTGGTGAAACATCGGTCCTTTTGGCGCAAGCGATGCGGGAAGGACGCCAGCTTTTGCCGTCCTTGCGGGTCCAGCGGCTCGTCGGCCGGAAATGCAGCAGTCCGGACCGCGGATGTCGATGCGTGGCAAAGCAGCTTTAGACGCGTGGTCATGCCCTCAAAAGCCGCCTCGTCGCCCTTTGCGCCAGTTCCGACGGACGCATCAACGACTTAAGATCCGGCCGCCTTCAACCGCAAGGCACTTCGACCGGTCTCCGCGCGTTCCGTCAAGGCGCCGAACGCCAGTCCGATCGTCGTCCACATGATCAACTGCGCGCCTGCGGAAGCAATTCTAAACTGCCACAGCACAACGGCTGGAAACTCGTCAGGGACCTCGCTGACCTCGGGCAATGCCGCGCCGACGGCGATGACGACGATCAGATAAGCGGCACCGGCGATCAGCGCCGCGTTCCAGCCGCCGTATCGCGCTACCAGCCGATTGCGCAGCATCCAGGCGGCGATCATGGCCGCGAGTGAAATCGCAATCATCGCGAAATAGAATGCGGTGCGCATCCCGATCGTATCGGGGTTGCCCACCGACGGCGGATTGGCCGGATATTTCAGGATAGGAACGAAATAGACCGCGACGATGCCCGAGATCGCCAGCAACGCGGACGTCGTCCGTGGATCGAAGTTGCCCATGCGGCCATAGGCGAAGGCAAACACGAGAGCGAAGAGCCCGCCAAACGCCGTGTTGTAAACCGCAACGCCGGTAAACAGACCGAGGCCGGCCTGAACCGACCGGCTCACGAGTTCGGGCTCGGGGTCCTGCTTCGGCATTGCCATGCCCTTTGCCTTGGCGTCGTCCGCCGCGGCCTTGTCCTTTGCCTCGTCCATCGCGGCTTCAAAGGCAATCGCGCGATCGACCGGCGGTTCACCGACCAGTCTCAAGAACCCGAAGCATAACAGGCCCGCGACAAAGCCTACCAGCATCCCGCGCGTAAGAAGAATTCCGACCAAGGTGAACTTCCTCTGATGAGAAATCTGGGTTCATCGCTGCAATCGACCGAAGGCCGTTGCAACAGCGGGCACCAGCGAAGATTGCTTTCTAGTGGCAGGGGAAGCCGAGAAGGTGCCGTCCGTCGTGCAAAAACTCGTGCACATACATCCCGCTGATCAACGATGTCGCACCTTCCTCAGCGCCGACAAAATAGATCGCGATCATGAGAACAAGGCCGGCGAAAATCGCCCAAGGAAGCACTTCGCGAACAGGAATCGCAACAGGCCGGGCAGTCGGTGCAAAGGTTGCGGTTGTCATTGCTAGAACTCCTGAATCTTAGGCTCGCATGAGCTCGCTTGTTTGCTAAGCAGGCCTCACTCCAATTCGACGCCTACGCGGGAATTCAGAATCTCACCAATTTCATCTTGTTCTCGGTGCGCGATCTGGCGTTTAGCATAAAGCGGGGCTTGGCATTGTCAATCAACGCCCACGCCCTTCGGCAAAGCCAAGGATACCCGTACCTTGTTCAACTGTTGCGGTAATCATACACTTCGCCTCAAAAACTCAGACGTTTTGGGCGCGGACATCAACCGCGTTTGACAGAGGTTGCGGGTTCGTTTCAAGTAAAAGGGTTCAGGTTTGCTGGTCGCGTTCACCGGCAAAAGGGAATTCGGTGAGGCTTGTCATTGTCCTGAAGGCGAGCCAAATCCGAAGCTGCGCCCGCAACTGTAGGCGGAAAGTCCTTCTCCGATATGCCACTGGGCTTTTCAGACAAAGTCCGGGAAGGCGGAGAAGGGTTATGACCCGCGAGCCAGGAGACCGGCCTGAACAAGTCATCCATCCGGCGTGCGGTGCGCGCGCATGGAGCGGTGTTTCGCTGCGATGACATGATATAAAAGTTGTCTCGTGGATGGGGCGGCCGCCATGACGTCGCGTTTGGATTTGAACTCCAAGTATTTTAATTGCAAATATTCTTCTGGCTCAGAAGCGTCCTGCATTCGGATGGCGGTGATTTGCGGGCGGAGAAATCAGATTCAAGTGCTGGGATATGATGTTTTTCTAACTGCCTTCGCACATGGGATTTGCCGGGTTCCAAATTGGTTAAATTCTAAATTCGAAGGTTTGACTCGTTTAAACCGGCGTGGCTCTCGTTCGGCCAATTCCGTTTTTGGTGAGGTCGTTGTGGGCAAATATTTCTTCGAGTGGGTCGCGGGCCTGAGCTTTGCCGCCTTGGGCGCCATCGCGCCGGCGGCCGCCGCCGATCTGCCGGCGTTTCCGGTCAAAGCACTGCCGGTCGCAGACCTCTACGATTGGACCGGTTTTTATGTCGGCGGCCATATGGGCTATGCCGGCGGAAACTCGAACTGGACCGCCAACCCGAACCAGGCCGGACTGCCGTCGACCTCCGGCTCGGTCGACATGACCCTGCCCATCGACAGCTTCGCCGAGTCCGGAAGCTTCTTCATGGGATTTCAGGGCGGCTATAATTACATGCTTGCCAATCGCATTGTGCTCGGCGTGGAAGCCGACGCCTCGTTTGGCGCCTTTCAAGATCTCAACGGGCTGTCGATCGGCGGCCTGACCAACTTCAACTCGCCGATCGTGGGCCCGGCGACTTATGGCGAGAACGTGCTGTCGTTCGGCACGCTGCGCGGCCGCATCGGCTATGCGCCCGGAAACTGGCTGTTTTACCTGACCGGTGGCCTCGCCTGGACCTATGATCAGCTCTCGCTCACGCAAATCGCCACCGGCACCAGCGATTCTCCCCTTTTGTGGCGAGTTCGGCTGGACCGCTGGCGCGGGCGTCGAGTTGCCGATCGCACCGAACTGGACCGCCAAGGCTGAATATCTGTGGACCGGATATCCCAACACGACGGTCAACTATCCCGACCTCGGACAACGGATCACCTCCAACCTGAACCTGCAAGAATTCCGCTTGGGCCTGAATTATCACTTCAATGGCGATGCGCCGGCGTCGAACGCCGTAGCGTCGGCGTTGACGCCGTATGCGGACATGATCAGCCTGCACGGCCAGGCCACGTTCACCGAGCAGGCCTATCCGTCGTTCCGCTCCCCTTATGCGGGCACCAACAGCCTGGACGGTACCGGACAAGGGCGCGAGACCTTCGATGCCACGCTCTATGCCGGCTTCAAGCTGTGGCAAGGCGCCGAATTCTGGTTCAATCCCGAGATCGACCAGGGTTTCGGCTTCGACGATACCCATGGCGTGGCCGGATTTCCCAGCGCCGAATCGTACAAGCTTGGCGCCACCTACCCCTATGCGCGCGTCCAACGCGCCTTCGTCCGGGAGACCATCAATCTGGGCGGCGAGGTCGAAAAATATGACGAAGACATCAACCAGTTCGCCGGCACGCGCACCGCGGAGCGGCTGGTGCTGACGGTCGGCCGGTTCGGCGTCAACGACATCTTCGACACCAATAAATACGCGAACAATCCGAAGGCCGATTTCCTCAACTGGTCGGCGATCAATGCCGGCACGTTCGATTATGCCGGCGATGGCTGGGGCTACAGCTACGGCGCCGCCGCGGAATGGTATGCGGGACGTTGGACGCTGCGCGCCGGCATCTTCGACCTTTCGGTCACGCCCGCGGGCGGCGTCAGCCCGCTAGCTGCCAACCTCGATCCGAGTTTCTCGAATTTCCAGATGGTCGCAGAAATCGAGGAACGACACGAGTTGTGGGGACAACCAGGCAAGATCAAGATTACCGGATTTCTCAGCCGGGGCGACGCCGGAACCTTTGCCGACGCCGTCGCGCTCGCTGAAGCGACCGGCCTGCCCGCCAACATCAATGCCGTTCGCTCTTACACCAGTCGGCCCGGCGTCAGCCTCAACCTTGAACAGGGGATCACCGACACGCTGGGCGTATTCGCGCGCGCCGGCTGGGCCGATGGCAATGTCGAGCCGTGGGACTTCACCGACATCGATCGAACGGTTGAGGCGGGTATCTCGCTTAACGGAAAGGGCTGGGGCCGGCCGGACGACACCATCGGCGTCGTGGGCATTCTCAACGGCATCACCGCCGAGCACATCGCGTTTCTCAATGCCGGAGGTCTGGGCATTCTGATCGGCGATGGCCAGCTGCCCAATTACGGTATGGAGAAGATCTTCGAGGCTTACTACAGCTACGCGCTGACAGCTTCGTCGCGCCTTACCCTGGATTACCAGTTCATCAGCGATCCCGCCTATAACGCCGATCGCGGCCCCGCCAACGTCTTTGCCGCGCGCTATCACTGGCAATTCTAGCCTAAAACTCTCCATGACCTTGCGGATCGACCAACCGGTTGATGCGCTGGGCCGCGGCCATCGCAAAGCGCAGCGTCATCAGCTTGCGGGTCGGCGCCGGCAGGCGATGTTCCGGCGCTTCGCAATGCAGATACGCGCCATAGGCATCGGCCACGATCAGGCCGGTTTGCTCGGGAAAGATTTCGCACGGCAGATCCTGCGTGAACGCAAAGAACAGCCGGTCGCAATGTGCGCGGTACTCCGGCCACTTCTGATCGGCGCGCAAATCCTCGATCGATGATTTGATCTCGACGATCCAGATATCGCCGCGCTCGTTCACCGCCACCAGATCGGCGCGCCGTCCCGAAGGCAACGGCAATTCATTGATGCAGGAAAAACCCAGCGACCGCAGCAGCCGCGCGGTGCCGCGCGCGATCGCCAGCGCCGTCTCCGACTGCCGACGGTCCGGCGGGGGCGCCAGGGCCACTGGGCGGGTTCGTGATTCCATTGCGGCCAGCATAGAGCCCCACCGATAAATGCGGAACCCGGCTTTTGCGGGTGCGCTGCCGCCCAGCTCTGCTCATTTTTTTCTTGGCGCGCTGCAAAAAATCGGCATTGTTCCGGCATGACACAGGAAACCGAAGCCAAGGCAAAGGCCGGCGCCGTTATTATCCCGGTGACGCTATTTGAGCAGAACTGCACCCTGCTATGGTGCGAAGCTACCAAAAAAGCCGTTGTGATCGATCCCGGCGGCGACGTTGCGAAGATTCAGGCCGCGATCAAACAGTCGGACGTCACCGTCGAAAAGATCTGGCTGACGCATGGCCATATCGACCATGTCGGGGGCGCCGCTGAGTTGCGCGATGCGCTCAAGGTGCCGATCGAAGGTCCGCATATCGCCGACAAATTCCTGCTCGACAATGTGGTGACGAGCGGCGCGCGATTCGGCATGACCGGCGTGCGCGACTTCGCACCGGACCGCTGGCTCGATGAAGGCGAGCAGGTCAAGGTCGGCGAGTTGACCTTCGACATCCTGCATTGCCCCGGGCATTCGCCGGGCAGTGTGGTGTTCTTCAACAAGGAAATGCACTTTGCCCATGTCGGCGACGTGCTGTTCAACGGCTCGGTCGGCCGCAGCGACATTCCCGGCGGCAATCACGCCACGCTGATCAAGTCGATCATCGACAAGCTGCTGCCGCTCGGCGATGATTTCGGTTTCATCTGCGGCCATGGCCCGGGCTCCAGCATTGGCCAGGAGCGCCTGACCAACCCGTTCCTCACCGGCGCGATGTGAAAGTCTCCAGAGCGCGACGCGTTTTGGTCAACTCGACGTCGCGCTCGATCTTTTTTTGAGCATGATCTTTTCGGAAAAATCGTTATCCACTTTTCCGCATCATGCTCTAAAATCGAGCTAGCCTGAAACCATCGCGCGAACGCGCCGCGACAGATTGCCGAGGTCGAACGGCTTGGTGATCATTTCCATGCCCGGCTGCAGAAATCCGTCGGCGATCGCGACGCTCTCGGCATAACCGGTAATGAAAAAATCTTCAGGTCGGGTCGGGTTTCCCGCGCCTGATCGGCAAGCTGACGGCCGTTCATGCCGGGCAGGCCGACGTCGGTGACCAGCAAATCAACCCGCGCATCGGAGTGCAGAACCCGCAGGCCCGCCAGTCCATCGACGGCCTCGATCGTTCGGTAGCCCTCTTCCCCGAGCATTTCCAGGATCACTCCGCGCACCACGGGCTCATCCTCGACCACCAGCACGGTTTCACCGGTGGCGGCATGTTCGATGGCCTTGACTGCCGATGCAGGCTCGTCGGCGATCTCGCCATGATGCCGCGGCAGATAAATCCTGACCGTGGTCCCCTGCCCCAATTTGCTGTCGATCGTAACGTTGCCATTCGACTGCCGCGCAAATCCATAGATCATCGAAAGCCCTAAACCGGTGCCTTGCCCGATCGGCTTGGTGGTAAAGAACGGATCGAAGGCCCGCGACGCCACCTCTGCGCTCATGCCGGTGCCGGTGTCGGTAACACCGATACAAATATAGTCGCCCGGCACCAGTGCCGGGGTATCAGCCTTCATGTCATCGATCCGCGCATTCGCGGTGGCGATGGTGAGCTTGCCGCCGTCGGGCATAGCGTCGCGCGCGTTGATCGCGAGGTTGAGCAACGCGCTTTCCAGTTGATTGGGATCGCACAGCGTGCACCACAGATCGTTCGGTGCGACGATGGCAAGATCGATGCTTTCGCCGAGCGTCCGGCGCAACAAATCTTCCAGCGATGCTGCCAGTTGATTGGTATCGACGATTTTCGGAATCAGCGGCTGCCGCCGGGCAAATGCCAGCAAGCGATGCGTCAGCGCGGCGGCACGGTTTGCCGATGTCATCGCCGCGTCGATATAGCGCACGACATTGTCGGTCCGTCCTTGATTGAGACGGGTTTGCAAGAGATCCAGCGATCCCACTATTCCCGTCAACAGGTTGTTGAAGTCGTGCGCGATGCCGCCGGTCAATTGTCCTACCGCTTCCATCTTCTGGAACTGAAGGAGGGCCTCCTCGGTGGCCTTCAGCCGTTCGGCCGCGGCCTTGTCCGCGGTGACGTCGCGGGCGACCGCGTAAACGTGATCGCGGTCCGACACGCCAATCCACGACAGCCAGCGGTACGATCCGTCCTTGTGCCGAAAGCGGCTTTCGAACCTGACGGTGGCTTCGGCTCCCCGGAGCTTCCTGAGCTGCTCCCGCGTGATTTCCTCGTCGTCCGGATGCCGCAGCCATTTCGACGTGCGGTTCAGCAACTCAGCCTCGCTCCAGCCGAGCGTCTTGGTCCAGGCCGGATTGACCGTTCGCCAGACGCCGTCGCTATCCGCGACCAGCAAAAGATCTTGCGACACGTTCCAGATCCGGTCGCGCTCCCGCGTCTTCTCTTCGACGCGCTGCGCCAGCGTCGCATTGAGCTCGGCGAGTTCACCAGTAATCAGCTTATGGTCATGGACATCGGTGTTGGTGCCGATCCAGCGGACGATCTCGCCATGCTCGTCGCGCGCCGGAACCGCGCGGGCAAGAAACCAACGATAGGCGCCGGTGGCATGGCGCAGGCGGAATTCAACTTCATAAGCCTTGCCGGTGCTGATCGCCTGCGCCCAGCCGGCGACCGCGTTCGGAATATCGTCGGGGTGAACGATCTTGCCCCATTTGTCACCGTCAAGTTCCCCCGGACCGGTGCCCGCATATTCGTAGACACGCGGATTGAACCAGTTCAGCAATCCGTCGGGCTTCGCGGTCCAGACATGATGCGGCACGGCCTCGGCGAGGGTACGGAATTCCGTTTCGCTCTGGCGCAGGGCCTGCTCCGCGACCACTTGCTCGGTGACATCGGCGTGGGCGCCAACCAGGCGGATGGCTCTTCCGTTCTGGTCGCGCTCGATGGTGGATCTGACCGAAATCCAGCGCGTCACTCCGTCGCTTGGACGAATGATCCGGTATTGGGCGTTATAGTCGCGAACGTTGCCCGCGACGGCTTCCCGGAATTGCTTTTCAGTGGCTTCGCGGTCCTCCGGATGGATTCGCCGGACCCAGTCCTCGTGGGATTCGTTGGCTGCTTCCGGCGGCAGCCCGTGAATCAGCAGATATTCCGGCGACCTGCGATTGCGGAAGCCGGCTCTCAGATCGACCTCCAGGCCGCCGATCCGGCCGATTTGCTGCACGCGCGCAAGTTCGGCCTCGCGTTCAAGCAAGGCCGCCGTCGTACGCCGTTCCCGGGTGACGTCGCGGCAAACCACGAGAATGCCACCGATGCGACCGTCATCGTCGACCGGGCTGTAGCTGTAGGACCAAAGGTGTTGCCGTAGCTTGCCGTCATGGGTGACCGGCAAGAGTTGATTTTCGTGCCGCGTCCCCTCGCCGCTGCGCATGACCTGCTCGATCTGCGGACCGAGGATGTCCCAGATTTCGTTCCAGCATTCCCGGCAGCTCTGGCCCAGCGCGGCCGGATGGAATTCGGATCCCATGGTCTGGCGATAGGCGTCATTGTAGAATTGAAGGAGTTGCGGGCCCCACCAGAGCAGCATCGGGTGGCTGGAGTTGAGCAACAGCCGCACGGCCGTCCGCAAACTTTGCGGCCAGGTCTCAGGGGCTCCCAATGGAGTCGCGGCCCAACGGTGGGACCGCGTTAACGCGCCCATTTCCCCGCCGCCGGCGAGGAAATCCGCGGAAATCACTCTACTGACCTTCAACATCAAGGGCGACCGGTACCGAGTTCAGTCCATATTAGCAGCCGGAACTTAATCGCCGGTCACAATTCGAACAAACTGATGGCCCCGCCATTTGGTTCCGATATTTTTCTGATTTACCGGAACAAAATCGCAGCCGCACGGCAGCGCGTTCTGAACTTGCCGAACAGTAATGCCCCCGCCGAGATACTCGGCAGCATCTATTTCATCAGGCCCGCCGCCGTGAGCGCGCGCGTGATCACGGCGCCGACGTCGATAGTGCGGCTGCGCCCCCGCGGACGGGGTGGCTCAGGTTGGCGATTTAATGTCGTCAGCGGCCGAAGCGCCGCCGTGATATCAGGCGTCCGCGCCGGCGCCACGGCACGCCCCGCAACCGGCTTTGCAACTTCTTTCAATGCTTCCTTGGGAGTGTCCTTTGAAACGTGCTTTGAAGGTTCCTTAGGCTGGCTGATCCATTCGGTCAGGCCGAAAAAACTTGCAATGTGATAGGAGGACGAGATTCCAGCCTCGATCAGGAACGCGCCCTGGGCGCCGTACCGCTCATCATTGTCGGCCAACCCAAGCGGCGTGCCGTGCGCCATATTAGTGATGGTGTACGACTCGACGATGGTTTCGCCATCCGCGTTCCACCAGACCTGGTGCGGATAGCCGTCGACAGTCCCCTCCGACATCGGCGCCGAAGGCAGTTGATGCACGTCGAGCCACTGCTTGACGATCTCATTGGCATTGGCGGGGTTGACCGTGCGGTCGGCGCTGCCATGCCATACCGAGAGCTTTGGCCAGGGCCCCTGATGATTTGAAGCATTGCGCACCAGATCTCCCAATTCGCCGGGCGGATGAGACGATGACTGGAACATTCCGCTCAACGCTTCCCGCACATTGGTCGCAACGCCATACGGCAGGCCGGCGATGATCGCGCCGCCTGCGAATAGCTCGGGATAGGTTGCGAGCATGGCAGATGTCATGGCGCCGCCCGCGGAAAGCCCGGTGACGAAAATCCGATGCCGATCGATACCGATATCGCCAACCATCCGTGCGATCATCTGCCTGATCGAGCAGGCTTCGCCGCTGTTGCGCGCGGTATCTTCCGGATTAAACCAATTGAAGCATCCATTGGCATTATTCGCCGGCTGCTGCTCGGGCATCAGCAACGCAAAGCCATAGCGCGTCGCCAAGCTAGACCAGCCGGCGCCCAGATCGTACCCCGAGGCGGTCTGACCGCATCCGTGCAGAACGACGACCAAAGCGGGGTTTGGCTGCAGATCATCGGGGACATACGAGAACATCCGCAGATCGCCCGGATTGTTGCCAAAGCCGGTAACCTCGACAAGCGGGCTCTGGCTTGGCCTTTGTCGTCCAAACCGATCTCCCAGGCCATTGATTCCATTTAATTTTGACAAGCGCTGCAGAAACTCGACATTTTTGGCAAGAGACACCGGCAGGCTCCTTGGCGAGAGATTTCATGGTTTCAGGAAGTACAGATAATTGCTGCACCGCAAAATAAAAAGGCCGTGCACTGTCATTGCCTGGGGATTGTTACCGGGATCGGGCCTGAAGTCGCTTTTTGGTGAATGGCCTCAAACGGCCGCGCGCCGCATCCACGTCAAAAATGCGGCGCTGGCGACAATCGACGTTGCAAATAGCGCCGATGATATAAAAAGCGCCAACCGGGCTGACCGCGCGGCTTCCGTCGCAAAGAATACGGCGCCGATCGCGGCAACGCCGGCAGCATTGGCGATTTGGGTCGTTGTACCGTACATCCCGGCCCCCGAGCCAGCACTGGCAGGCTTCACGGTGGAAAGCACCGCACTCGACAACGGCGCCATCACCAGCCCCTGGCCGTAGCCGAAGATGGCGAGCACCACCGCCATTAACGGCGCGCCGGGTGCCTCGGCCCATGCGACCGTCAGCACCAGCGCGGCGAGGCCTGCGACTTGAACCGCACATCCCTCGATCAGCACCAGCGTGCCGCGATGCCGCGCCCGTGCGGCGCTGTGCCGCGAGGCGGTCACGAACGCCAATGTCAACGGCACGAAGACCATGCCGGCCTGCAGCGGCGGAATATGCAGCGCCCGTTGCATGAACATGGTCATCACCAGATAGAATGACAGGTTGGCAAAAAAGAACAGGAAGGTCGCGCACAGACCGCGCATGAAGGCCGTGTCAGACAACAGCGCAAGGTCGATCAGCGGCATGCCGCCACGGCTTGCGACGGCGCGCTCGAGTCGCAGGAACGCCGCGACGATAGCGACGCCGCCGGCCATCACCAGCCAGATCCACGGCGCCCAATGCACATCGTGACCGAACAGCAGCGGGCCGATCAGACACAGCAATCCCGTGAACAGGACCATCGCACCGGGAACGTCGAGCCGGGTGCCGGCCCGACGAGGCACCGACGGCATGATCCGCCAGGCTGCGGCGATGATGATCAAGCCGAACGGCAGGTTGACAAAAAACACCGCGCGCCAGCCCAGCCCGGCAAGATCGGACGTCACCAGCACGCCACCGAGCAAGAAGCCGGCCGCACCCGCCAGGCCAAGCACGATGCCGTAAATGCCAAAGGCACGACCGCGCGACGAATCGGAAAACAGCAGATGGAGGGTGGCAAGCACCTGCGGCACCATCAGCGCCGCAGTCGCACCCTGCGCCAACCGCGCGATGATCAATTCGGGACCGGTTTGCGCCAGCCCACACCACAGCGACGTCAGCGTGAAGCCGAACACGCCGGCCAAGAATACATTCCTGGTGCCATAGATATCGCCAAGCCGGCCGCCGGTAATCACCAGCGTTGCATAGGCGATCAGATAGACCGCGATCACCGCCTCGATCTGGGCTGTGCTGGCCCGCAACTCGATCGCTATGGTCGGAATCGCAACATTGACGATGAAGGCATCAACCCCGAACATGAACTGCGCGGCGACGACAATCGCCAATACCCACCATCGACGCGAGGAATCCACGGTGGCCGCAACGATCTGATGCATGGTGAGCAGTCTTCCGACGTCCAGTGCATCGGATCATTTCAGATTTTGGTCATTCCGGCGATTACCTCGGAGGTAAGCCTGCGTCAGGGTCAGCGTGAAAAGGCCAGGAGAATTCCGGGACACGGTATGTCAGCGAGGTCTGCAGAACAACCATGCTTCGTCGGCAGTTTCGGCGATTGCCCTCACACTCCCCGCCCCCTAGTTTGGGGCCACGCAACCCAAGAATAATAGGTCCGGAGAGAAACCCATGGCACGCCTGAAATTCGGAGCCTTCCTCGCCCCGCATCATCCGATCGGCGAGCATCCGATGTTGCAATTCCGCCGCGACCTCGACTTCGTCGAACAACTTGATGCGCTCGGCTATGACGAGTTCTGGTGCGGCGAGCACCATTCCTCGGGTTGGGAAACCATCGCCTCGCCGGAAATGTTTTTGGCTGCCGCCGGCGAACGCACCAAACGCATCAAACTTGGCACCGGCGTAGTTTCGCTGCCCTATCATCATCCTTTCAACGTCGCACAGCGCATGGTGCAGCTCGACCACATGACCGGGGGCCGCGCCATCTTCGGCTCCGGCCCGGGCGCGCTGGCCTCCGATGCACACACGCTCGGCATCGACCCGATGACGCAGCGTGACCGTCAGGACGAGGCGATCGCGGTCATTCGCCGGCTGTTCAACGGCGAGCGCGTGACTGCCAAAAGCGACTGGTTCACCTTGAACGACGCTGCGCTGCAAATCCTGCCGCTGCAGGAGGAGATGCCGTTCGTGGTGGCGTCGCAGATCTCGCCGTCGGGCATGACGCTGGCCGGCAAATACGGCATCGGCATCATTTCGCTGGGTTCGATGTCGACGCAAGGATTGATGGCGCTGCCGACGCAATGGGGTTTTGCCGAAGACGCCGCCAGGAAACATGGCACCACCGTGAGCCGGTCGGACTGGCGCGTGTTGCTGACCTGGCATATCGCCGAGACGCGCGAACAGGCGCGACGCGAAGCCGGCGCCGGACTGCTGCGCTGGCACAACGAATATACTGTCGGCACGCTGCAGCGGCCGGGACTGCAACCATTCACCTCGCCGGAGGACGCTGTCGAGAAAACCGCCGGTGGCGAAGCCGCGGCGTCTACCATTGGCACCCCGGACGATCTGGTCAAAACCATCAAAAACCTGATGGAGGTCAGCGGCGGCGTCGGCACCATCGTCGGCTTCGCACATGACTGGGCCAATCCCGAAAACACCCGGCGCAGCTGGGACATGGTGGCCCGCTATGTGATTCCGGAAATCAACGGCCATATCGACAGCTTGCGGAAATCGCAGAAATTCGTGATCGAGAACCGCGCGGTATTCGAGCGCGCGGGCCAGGCCGTGATGGCCAAGATCATGGAAAACGACAAGGCCGCCGCAGCCCTTTCGCTGACCGGACCCGGACGCGTCGCGATCCCGACCGTCAACGCGCCGGACCTGCAAAAAGAAGCTGCCAAACGAAAAAGCAAGGTTTAACAGGCACGGCGCGCCAAGCCTCTATTCCGATTGAATCGGAACGAGGCAGGCTTCCGCTGTAAACCGCTCTGGTATGAGCCTTTGCACGGGGGCGACAAAGGGCTACTTTAGAGTCGCGCCGCTGCACCAACCGGAGCCATTGCCATGTCCATGCAGACTGTGGTTGCCCCCGCGAACATCCTGACGCCGGCCAAACGCACATCGCTGACGCATATCCCGGGAGACGAGGGTTGGCCGATCATCGGCCGGACGCTGGCGATCCTCGCGGACCCCAAAGGTGAAGTCGAGCGGATGTCGGCCAAGCATGGCCTCGTCTATCGCAGCCGCGTGCTCGGCGAAACCAGCGTCACGCTGCTCGGGCCTGAGGCCAATGAACTGGTGTTGTTCGACCAGAGCAGGCTGTTCTCCTCGACCCACGGCTGGGAGAGTATCCTGGGCAGGTTGTTTCCGCGCGGCCTGATGCTGCTCGATTTCGACGAGCATCGCCTGCACCGGCGTGCGCTTTCCGTCGCCTTCAAAGCCGGGCCGATGAAATCCTATCTCACCGCCCTGGACGCGGGGATCGCGGCGCAGGTCGCGCAGTGGAAGGCGCATCCGGGGCCGATGCTGTTCTACCCGGCAATGAAGCAACTGACGCTCGATCTGGCGGCGACTTCGTTTCTCGGAACAAGCATCGGGCCTGACGTCGACGATATCACCCGTGCGTTCGTCGATATGGTTGCGGCAGCGGTTACCCCGATCCGCCGACCTCTGCCAGGCACGCAAATGGCGCGCGGCGTCAAAGGCCGGGCGCGCATCGTCGCCTATTTTTCGGAACAGATTCCGATCCGTCGCGCCAAGGGCGGCGAGGATCTGTTCTCGCAGCTATGCCGCGCCACCCATGAAGACGGCGCGTTGCTCTCGACCCAGGATATCATCGATCACATGAGTTTTCTGATGATGGCCGCGCACGACACGCTGACCTCGTCGCTGACATCCTTTGTGGCAGCCCTTGCCGCCAATCCGCAGTGGCAAGGCAAATTGCGCGATGAAGTCAACGCGCTGGGTGTCGCCGTTGACGCGCCCACGACATCAGAGAATCTCGAAGCCATGCCGCTGAACGAGATGGCGTTCAAGGAGGCGATGCGGATGAAGCCGCCGGTGCCGTCGTTGCCACGGCGTGCGACACGGGATTTCAACTTTTCGGGCTACGCGATACCCGCGGGCACGTTGGTCGGCATCAATCCGCTCTTCACCCATCACATGCCCCAAATATGGCCCGATCCCGAGACGTTCGATCCGATGCGCTTCACCGATGAAGCACAGCGCGCACGCCATCGCTTCGCCTGGGTGCCGTTCGGCGGTGGCGCGCATATGTGCCTCGGGCTGCACTTCGCCTATATGCAGGCGAAATGCTTTGCGCGGCATTTTTTGCAGAACCTCAGTGTTTCGCTGCAGCCCGGCACCAAACCGGACTGGCAGATGTGGCCGATCCCGAAACCGAAGGATGGATTGCGCGTCACTTTGACGCCGGTTTAATCCGCGGGGCCACGAACCGCGATTCCGATCGAGGCAAATGACGCCTATTCGAGGAATGTGGTGAGTTGTGCGCCCTCGTCGGCGACGAACACCGCGATCAGTTCCGCAGGTTCGGTGTTGCTTGCGTTCGCCGAGACCAGATGCGTCGCCCCGGGCGGCTCGAAGAACGATTGCCCTACCTTGAACGTCTCAACAGGACCTCCTCCCAGCTGCGAGCGAATTTCGCCTTTGGTGATGTAGGCCGTAACCGAGCCCGCATGCCGATGCGCGCGGGTAAATCCGCCAGGACCGTAAAACACCCGGACGATCGTCACACGCTTGCCGGGCACATTCGGTAAAGCGTATGAGGCGATCGGCTCAACGGTATCGAGCGCCGATCCAACGGGACCGCTGACCGCACACAGCGGCGCGACAATCGTTGCGACCGCCTGCATCGTCAGCGGCAATGTCTTCCCGATGATGAATGCGCAGCCGAGACCGGCAAGAGCCGCCATGTAAATTGGCCGAACTTCGGTCTGCGCTCGCGGCAAACCCGGTGCGAACATACTATCTCCCTGAACGGCTATCCGCCGCCCTGATCGTAAACCTTCCGCTTCTCAGCCATAGTTTCCTGCGCACTGTTGCGATCGTCAATACCGATCACGTCGATCCCATCGGCGCGGCCGCGAATTGGAAGCCGTCCCAGATCGCGAACGGCAAACGGTGGCACCGAGTTGAATTGTTCCATCGCGCTGCGGGAGGCAAGAAAGCCGCCATCCACGGTTCGGCTGAGTTCTTCGAGCCGTGCCGCGGTGTTCATCACGTCGCCGTTGAAGACGATCGCACGCTTGACGTCGCCGATTTCGCCAACGATGACCGGCCCGAAGTGCAGGCTTCCGCGAATCCGCGGCGCGGCCCCGAACTCACGTTCGAGTTGACGCGATGCACCGGACAATTCCTCGCGCATCGCCACAAAGCAGCGCAGCGGACGACAATCGACCGCCCCTTCGCGTTCCCGCCAGGTCACGATCACCTCGTCGCCGACATAATTGAGGACTTCGCCCCGATAATCCACCACGGCGAGGGTGAGAAGGCGAAATGTACGATCGAGCAGGCGGTGAATGGCAACGCCGCCAAGCCGCTCGGCCAACCCCGTCGATCCCGCAATGTCGACAAACAGCACGAAGCGGTTTTCCTCGACCGGGGAATGATACCGGCCGGTGATGACGTTCAGGAACGCGCGCGGCCCGATAATGTTGGCGATACTGATAACGAGATTCGTGAGAATCAGGAATACAACGGAATAGGCGATTGATGTCCAGAAGCTCTTGTGAAACGGATCGGAAGGATTCCCGGCGATGACGTCGCCCAATTGGAAGAAAAGCACCGGGACAATGATCGCCGCGTAGACAGCGCTTCGCACCATCAGGCTGGCTGTGAATGAAAGACTTCCGAGCCAGCCACGCATCGGACCTTCGAGGACGAACTGAGAAATCCCCCCGATCGCGACGCTGAGGAGAAGCCCGTACAGGATTCCTATTTCTATCCCGGTAGGAGAGGTGAAGCCTCGTGCGAGAACAAAACCGACAGCCCCGATGACACTTCCGGCAATGATGGCGGACAGCAATCGCAGCTTTCTTTCAAGCCTCGCGTTCATGCCGACCCCTCACGCCCACCATGCACGGATCTGGTCAACGGCCGTCCGATGTCAGTATGCGACCCGACCTTCGAGCATTCACACCGCGTCCCATCGGGTTCTCCTTGTTCAGGCAATGCTTGCATCCAAGTATATCCCCGGCTTGCCGAAGCCGCGCAAGCGATGCTTGTTTGCCTCGCTGAATCCGACCTTCGCTCTATCGGCCGTGGGCAGGCATTTCCTCCATGCTCCGCCTTATTTTGGTTTCGCTGATCGGCTGATGTGGCGCATGGCACGATTGATGGATGAGTTTCGGCGGGGCTGGCAGGGGACGTCCCAACCGTCGCCGATCTTCAGCATCGCGTTCGCGGCCTGCTGCGTGGGTCTATCGAGCTTGGCGCGGTGGGGCCTTTCCCTGATCCGGCCGGACGTCTTTTTCACCCCGTACTTCCCGGCCGTATTCTTTGCCACCGCGTTTGGCGGTCTTCGGGTCGGAATCGCGACGGCTCTGGTCGGGGGCACGCTCGGTATGACCCTCAATTTCGGCGACGCGCCGGCCGACTTCGCCAGATTTGTGCTTTTGTTGATCTTTCTGACCGGATGCGGCCTTACGATATGGGGCGTCGAGCATTATCGATCCGTTGCAGCGCAGCAGCGCGAGATCGCAAAGCGCCTGATCCAGGAGGAGGCGTATCGGAAGCTCGTCATCGACGAACTGCAGCACCGCCTGAAAAACAAATTGTCGACCATTCACGCCGTTATTCATCAGGTCTTGCAGCATGAGCCGCAAATCTGGTTCGACATCGATCGGCGGATCCGGGCGTTGTCGGCGGCCGATGACCTGATCGCAAGTGCGGACGGCAATGGTTGCGATATCAGGGATCTCCTGCTCTCCGAGCTTGGGCCTTACGGACATGTCCGATTTACGCTCAACGGCGATTCGCTATTTCTGCCCGCCAAGCTGGCCGTAAGCCTCGCCCTGATCTTTCACGAGCTTGCCACCAACGCCGGAAAGTATGGCGCATTCTCTTCCGCGCGCGGACTATTGCAGGTGTCGTGGTCCGTGTCGGAGAGTCGCCTCAACATTGCGTGGGACGAGACCGAAGGCCCAACCGTCGGAGCGATCGGGAAAGCCGGATTCGGAACCCGATTGCTGAATTCGGCGTTGGGACCGTTCGATGGCAGAACCGAAACGGCGTTTCTGAAGACTGGAATTCACTGCGCCATCCAGTGCCGCATACCTCGCAGCTGAATGGTGCATAGCGGCTCCGCGGTGTTGACAGTCTGTTAATGACAATTGAGACGAGCCCGGTCAAACCCGCGCGCTTGCAGCGCTGTCGTCATTTTTTCGGGTTCCATTTAACCAAAACTACAAGAGACCTTGGCAAGTTTCGGCGGTCATGCAGAACCGCGCAAAATACGCCACGCAGAACGCCGCCACACCAGAAGAGTCCGAATTCGTGGGAGATACCGGACTCGGCATCCTGAAAGATATATTCAGAATGCTCCCGACCGGCATCACGGTTCAGGACGAGCAAGGCCGCTTCCTTTTGATGAACGATGCCGCGGCGCTACAGCTTGAGATTGCGCCGGCGGGTTTCTCGAAGGAACTGGACCAACGCCGCCAAACCGGGGCCGAATTACTCCACGCCGGCCGCGCCACCGTTGCGGAAGAATGCTTCACCAGCGGCCCTGTGAAACAGGTCCTTCTCACCAGCCATCGCCCGGTTCGTATCGCCGATCGCACCCTGTTGCTTTCAAGCTACGCCGACATCAGCGAGCAGAAGGCGCTCGAAGACCAGTTGTTCCGCTCTGCCTATTATGACGAACTGACCGATCTGCCGACACGACGTGTGATCGAACATCGTGCCAACAGGCTTCTGCAACGCGATGAAATACCGGACAAGTTCGCACTCGCCTTTCTCGACATCGACAATTTCAAGCACATCAACGATTATTACGGCCACGCGGTCGGGGATTCCCTTCTGATAGAAGTCGCAAAGCGGCTTGGACTGAACTTGCGCGAATCCGACATGTTGTCGCGGATCAGCGGCGACGAATTCCTGCTGTTGCTCAATCCGATCCAGAGCGAGCATGAGGTAACGGAATATATCCAGTTTGTGTTGCAGCGACTCCGGGCCCCGTTTTTCATCGACGGGTCCGAGATCTTTGCTTCCACATCGATTGGCGTGAGCATCTATCCCGAGCATGGCCACAGCTATGAGGTGCTGCGCCAGAACGCCGATATCGCGATGTATCGGGTCAAGAACGACGGCAAGGGCGCCGCGGCCTTCTTTGACGCCGGCATGGAGCGCGAGGCGCTCGCAAGGATGAAGATCGAGCAGTCGCTGCGGCTCGCTATTCTGGAAAAGCGCTTTTGCTGCGCCTTTCAGGCCAAGGTCGACATCAGAACCAAGGATATCAAGGGAATCGAGGCGCTGGTCCGGCTGCGTGACGACGACGGCGTCATTCAGGCACCCAGCACCTTCATCAACCTCGCCGTGGAATTGGGCCTGATTGACGAACTGACGCACCTGGTGCTGGCGGAGATTGTCAGGTCGATCGATCTTATCAACGAGACGTTCGGCTCCGACACCAGCATCAGCATCAACGTCGCAGCAAAGCAGGCCGGCAACCCGGAATTCATGCGGGCGTTTGCGCAAGCTCTCGAGGCGACCGGGTACCCCGAGCGCTTCATGATCGAGGTAACCGAAGACGCCTTCGTCGCGAAAACCCACTTCCAGACCGAAATCCTGCCGATTTTCAGGAAGCTCGGGGTCAAGATTTCGATCGATGATTTCGGCATCGGCTATTCATCCTTGTCGGCGCTGGCCGATATCACCGCCGATGAGATCAAGATCGACCGCTCGTTCATCACTGACATTCACAACCGCCCGCGCAGCCAAGGCATTTTAAGGGCGATCGAATCGCTGAGCGAAGCCCTCGGCATGACGGTGATCGCGGAAGGCATCGAATCGTTTGAGGAACTCGCCTACCTGCAGGCCGCCACCAAAATCCGCTATGCGCAGGGTTATTACTTCTCCAGGCCGATTTTCCTTGAAGAGCTCAAGCCATCGGTTCGGAGCACAAGCGAGAGCGAAGCGCGCGTCAGTGCGGCAAGCCGCCCGTTCCAGGAAAGCCGCCCGGTCCATTCCCGCAGCCAGCGCTACCGCCGCTGATCTGCGCGACGCGCTTCTCCGAGCCGTTTCCGCCCGATTCCCGGTTTGGGTTACTATCGCCTGCCTCTCGGAAGGCTTATACATATGCCGGAACGGTCGAGCGCGATAGTGCGCCGTTGCCATTTCGAAGAATCCAGATGCCTGCTGTTTCGATACTTCTGAATTTACTTTGGATTATCTTCGGTGGCTTGTGGATGGCTGCCGCTTGGGTGATCGCTGCTGTCATCATGGCCATCACGATTATCGGTCTGCCCTGGGCAAGAGCGGCGTTTAATATCGCCGCTTATACCTTGCTCCCGTTCGGTCAAAAGGCTGTGCGCCGCGACAGCCTCACCGGCCGTTCCGATATCGGCACCGGCCCGCTGGGCCTGATCGGCAACCTGATCTGGTTGTTGCTGGCGGGCTGGTGGCTCGCGCTCGGACATATCGCTACCGCGATCGCGCTCGCCGTTACCATCGTCGGCATTCCGTTCGCCTGGGCCCATGTGAAGCTCGCCGGCATAGCGCTCTGGCCGATCGGCAAGGTGATCGTTCCGGCCTAGCGTTTGGGCCTCGAGCACCGCGCGGCGACACGAACTGTGTATGCAACGCTCAGGCCACTTCAAGACGATCGTTCGCAATCGGCGGATACGCCCGCTCGAACGGCTCGGGCCTTCCGATCGCATAGCCTTGAGCATAGTCGACACCGATTTCGCGCAAGGCATCGAGAATTTCGTCACTCTCGACGCATTCGGCGACCACGCGCTTGCCCATTACCTTTGCCATATGGACAATCATTTCAACCATGGCGCGATCGGTCCCGCTATTGAGCATTTCCCTGACAAAACTGCCGTCGATCTTGATGTAATCCACCGGAAGGTGTTTCAGATAGGCAAAGGACGACATGCCGGTGCCAAAGTCGTCGAGCGAGAAGCGGCAGCCCAGTTTATTCAGGGCCTGAATGAAGCGCGTGGCATTTGATATATTCGCGATCGCGTTGGTTTCCGTAACTTCAAAGCAGATCTTCTGCGGCGGAACGCGATGAATTTCGAACTGCCGCCTCACATAGTCTACAAAACTATCATCGCCAAAAGTCGCTCCGGATAGATTGATCGCGCAGCTCGACAAGGAAGTCAAAGCCGGGGAATCAAGCCGACTGGCGAGCAGCTCGAAGGCGTTCCTCACAACCCAGCGATCCATCAGCGGCATCAGGCCATAGCGCTCGGCGGCCGGCATGAAGCTGCCCGGCAAAACCAGGTTACCCTCCTCGTCGCGCAACCTGATCAATAATTCAACTTGACGAAGACTCGGATTCACCGGCGTTGAGCGCTCGAATTTCCTGGGCAAACAGACAGAAGCGCTGTTCTTCAAGTCCGTTCCGGATCCTTTGAACCCAACCCATCTCTCCGACACGCTGCACCAGCTCCGAATCGCTCGGATGATGAACCTGAATACGATTACGGCCTTTCTCCTTTGCCATGTAGCAGGCCATGTCAGCGGCTTTGAGCGTCTCCTCGACAGTGTCCACCTCCGTGATATGGACGAGGCCTATGCTTACGCTGATATTGAACACGCATCCGTTCCAGACGAAGTTCAACTCCTGCACCGTCAATCGCAGCCGTTCAGCAATCTGCGCAGCAGATTTTGCGTCACAGTTTCGCAGAAGCACACCGAACTCATCGCCGCCCAGCCGAGCCAAAACAGCGTCGGCGCCAATGCTTTGCTCCAGGAAGCTGGAGGTTTGTTTCAACAGCTGGTCGCCCGCAGCGTGACCGCACGTATCATTGACAACCTTGAATTGGTCGAGATCAAGAAACATCAGCGAATGTTCGCCGCGCTGCTGCGACAGCTTGTCGAGCGCGTATTCGAGACGCGACTCGAACTCGCGGCGATTGGCCAATCCGGTCAACATATCGTGCGAGGCTTGCCAGGATAGCCGGGCGACGAATTCGCGCTCGCGGGTCATGTCATGAAGAATCAGCACGGCGCCGGCGACCTCGCCCTCCGCATGCAAGGGCGCGCCGACGATGGATACGGCCACGGAAGTTGAATCCGGCCTGACCAGCCGCTGGCGGTCCATCGCCACGCCCTCGTCAAGGCTTCGATCGATCAAACGATCGTTGGCTGTTTCGGTGGCTTCGTCGATGATGCCGAACAATGAACTCAACGGCGAACCTTGCGCTTCCGCCGTGGCGCATCCGGTTAAGCGTTCGGCTGCCGGATTCATATAGTTCAGCAGGCCACCGGCGTCGGTGCTGATGACGGCTTCGCCAAGCGAAGCCAGTGTCACTTCAGCCCGCTCCTTCTCCACCTTCAACGCATTCTCGAAGGCCAATCGCTGTCTCATCATTTTGTGGGTATGAAATGCAATCAGCAAAATCAATACAATCGCCATGAGGAGGTTTGCGACCGTGAGCATCAGCTCGACGGAGCGCGCGCCTTCGGCGAGACTGTCGGTAAAGGCTTTCGCGAAAGGCGCCAATCGCTGGTCGATGCGATCGATCTGCTTCTGGTGCGACTTTACGTGCTCGGCGACATCGGAAGCGCCGGCGAATTCATGATGCAAGGCTTCGGCGACAGACGTCATCTCATCCAGAAATGGATCGGTCGCTCGCCAATTGGCAATCGCCCGCGCCATGTGCGGCATTTCGCGAAAATACCGATGCAGGCGGATAACGCCCGGAATATCTTCAGCGTGAGTGCCGCCGCTGACGAGACGACGATACGCCGCGTCAAGATCGGGAGGTTCTTGCTCCAGCGCGTGGCGCGCGGCGCGGTCCGCCAACGGCAGGGCGATCGCTGAATCTGAACCTGTGAAGATAATGTTCTTCGCCAGTCTGCGCGTAGAGCGTCAGAAAATGGATGGCGTCCTTCTGGCCCTTCGACCAGATACTCTCACCGCCGACATAGGCCCGCACCGATGAGAGAATCTCCAGGCTAGCGCCGGCGAGAATGGCCTGGAAAAGAATAACCGCGACAAAGGGTAACACCAGCCGGAACAGCCGTGACTTGGCAAGCTTCAAAGGTGTACTTGCAAAGCTCCGGTCCGTCCTTCTGGACAAAGGTACTGGGATCATCGGCTTTCTTCTCAATCCGCTGGTTCACTTCCCAATCCTGCGCCATTTGCGACGACGCACTGCGTGGATCGTCGGGGACCATCCTTGCCATCCGAATTCACGAGATTAAATCCTACAACTTAAGATCGCTTCGCCGCGAGACGCTCGCGGAGTTTAATAGGGGGCGTGGTGAAAGAGCCGTGAACGGACTGGCCTTGGCTGCCTCCATCCAGACGGTGAGCGTCAAATGCTGAAGTGCGGCCGCTCAGCCTTGCCGCCCGTCGCCGCCCCTTCCGGGACATTGCCGAGACCGGATCAATCGGCTAAATGAACTCCGAGCACCCGTAGCTCAGCTGGATAGAGCGTTGCCCTCCGAAGGCAAAGGTCACACGTTCGAATCGTGTCGGGTGCGCCAATAAAATCAAAGACTTATTGAATTTAGAGACAGCTCACCCTTCGCGTGGGTAAGCATCGGGTAAGCACTGTGCTTGGCTCACCCGCGATCAGCATTTGCCCATCGGCCCGATGGGTGTCTTTTAGTCGGCCCGGACGAAGTCAATTGAACGGTGTCGGGACCGACTCGGCGATTTGTAACGCATATTTTCCGCGCCCTGGGTCAGCCTCTAAGGAAGCCTCCAGTTGGGCTAGAGCATTTGGAGACGTAAGCCGAAGGAATGCAATCTGCTGCTTCCGCCTTTTGCTAAATTGCTGGCGAAGGGCACAAACCTACCTCACGGCGAATAGCCATTTTTGATGGATACATTAGAAGCAATTTACGCAAGGACGAGGACAGCATTGGCAACCGGGACAAATTGGTGGGTTTCTGGCGTCCTTTATCAAATTTATCCCCGTTCGTTCCAAGATTCGAACGGCGACGGAATCGGAGACCTGCGGGGAATTATCAGACGACTGCCCTACCTGAAGACGTTAGGTGTTGACGCGATTTGGCTTTCACCTATTTTTCCGTCGCCGATGGCAGACTTCGGTTATGACATATCCAACTATGTCGGTATCGATCAGCTGTTCGGCACGATCGGTGATTTCGATCAGTTGGTATTTGCGGCACACGCGATCGACCTGAAGATAATTTTGGATCTCGTCCCCAACCATACGTCCGATCAGCATCCCTGGTTCATGGAAAGTCGTAGTTCACGTGATAACCCGAAGCGCGACTGGTATCTCTGGCGCGAGCCGAAGGCGGATGGCTCGGCCCCCAATAACTGGCTATCCGAGTTTGGCGGTAGCGCCTGGCAATTCGATGCCGGAACCGGGCAGTATTACTATCACGCCTTTCTTGCTCAGCAGCCGGACCTGAATTGGCGTAACCCGAAGGTACGAGACGCAATTTACGACGTCATGCGTTTCTGGCTTCGTAGGGGGGTCGACGGATTTCGCGTTGATGTGATTTGGCATCTGATCAAAGACGAACACTTTCGAGATAATCCGCCAAATCCGGATTTTCGGCCGGGTCGGCCGCCACACGAAGCGCTGCTAACTTCGTTCTCCGCTGACAGGCCAGAGGTGCTTGAAGTGGTCCGGGAGATGAGGCGCGTGGTCGATGAATTCGAAGATCGCGTGCTGATTGGCGAGACTTACCTCCCGTTCGAACGGTTGGTCGCCTACTACGGCGAAAATCTATCGGGCGCCAATCTGCCATTCAACTTCACCTTGGTATCAGCGCCTTGGAAAGCGCGGGCGATTGCAAAACTAATCGAAGATTACGAAGCTGCACTTCCCTTGGGGGCCTGGCCGAACTGGGTATTGGGCAATCACGATCGGCCGCGGATTGGGAGCCGTGTTGGGCCAGCTCAAATTCGCGTCGCGGCCATGCTACTGCTCACGCTGCGCGGGACACCCACCATGTACTACGGTGACGAACTAGGTATGCAGCAGGTCGCCATTGGGCCCGATCAAGTGCGCGATCCTTTCGAAAAAAACGTGCCGGGGATTGGCATCGGACGTGACGGTTGCCGTACACCCATGCAGTGGACCGCCGAAGCAAATGCCGGATTCACAAGCGGCCAACCGTGGCTGCCGCTTGCGCCGGATTACGTCCAGGAAAACGTGGAAAATCTAGGCGGGGATCGGCATTCGATTCTTAGTCTTTATCGCGCACTGATCGAATTACGGAAAGCGACACCTCAACTCGCGGTTGGCGCATACGTGCCCATCGTCGCAACTGGGGATTTGCTGGCCTATAGGCGCGAAAACCAGGGAACGGCACTTCTCATAATTCTCAATCTCGGATCCAATCCGGCTTCGATTAGCTCGGACGTAATAGGTTATGGCGGAGAGATCCTGCTCTCGACAAATCTGGATCGCGCGGGAGAGAGTGTGAGGAACGGCTTGGATTTGCGCGAAGATGAGGGCCTAATCATAAACCTGTCGCATTCCCCTGCTTTTCCCTAGGGCGTGTCCGCGGAACGCCACTCCGATGATCATCCACATCCGGTTCGCTTTACCCAGGGTGCTTGATTTTTACGTCGATGTCGGACCGCTTCAGAATATAGTCCAGTCCACCCACGCGATACCAGCGATAGCCATATGCTTCCATGAGTATGGTGTGTCTTCCACCTTTGCCGGCCTCGCTGTGGTCTTCCGACAATAGATTGATCAAATGCTTCCCCGCGTTTCCGCTGAGGCCGACCGAAAGAGTCACTTCGCGGGGGTTTTCGTTGAAATTATGCAAGAACAGCACCGAATTGTTCCGCCAATCGTAACGCAAAGCTAGGATCGCCGGATCTCGCGTAGTGAGAACGGTGAAGTCGCCCCAGCCGACCTCAGGCAATTCCTTGCGCATCCTGATTATGCGTTCGGTCCAGTTTAGCATTGAGTCATTGTCGCGGCGTTGCCTGGCAACGTTGACATGCTGAAAGCCATACGCCCCGTTATCGATGACGGGTGAAGCCGGCTTGTTACTCTTCGTGAAACCCGCTTGTGGTTCACCTGACCACTGCATGGGTGTACGTGCGCAATTGCGCTCCGGAAGATCGAGATTGTCACCCATTCCTATCTCGTCGCCATAACGGATCACGGGTGTCCCCGGCAGCGTGCAAATCAAGCTGTAGGCCAGCTCCAGGCGACGCCGATCGCCGCCGAGCATTGGCGCGAGACGGCGGCGGATACCTCGATCATAGAGCTGCATGTTCTTGTCTGGACCGAATTTGTTGAACACCACCTTTCGTTGGGCGCTGGTAAGACGGCCAAGATCGAGCTCGTCATGATTACGCAGGAAAAGGCCCCACTGCGCAGTGGCGGGCCGCGGCTTGGTCGACTTGAGTGCTGCGGCGAGCGTGCGAGAGTCAGCCGATGCCATAGCGTAAAACAAATGCTGGTTGACGTGGAAATTGAACATCATTTGCATGCGGCCACCGTCCTTCCCGAAATACTCCATATCGGTTTTGGGCTCCACGTTGGCTTCCGCGAGAATAATTGCGTCGCCCTTCCTCCATTGCAGAAATTCCCGGAACGTCCGCAGCATTTCATATTGCTCGACCGGAGTGCTGACTTTGGCGCCCTTGGTGGCGATTACAAAGGGGACGGCATCCATCCGAAAGCCGGAGACACCGAGCTGAATCCAGAAACCCATGATTTTGAGAATCTCGGCTTGAACGTGCGGGTTTGAGGTATTGAGATCGGGTTGGAAGTCGTAAAACCTATGAAAGTACCAGGCTTTGGCTTCCTTATCGCGCGTCCAGGTTGATTTTTGAACGCCGGGAAATACCATTCCCTTGTCGGCATTGGCCGGCTTCTTGTCCGACCAGACATACCAATCGCGATAGTGCGAATCTTTTGAGCTGCGGGCCTCCTTAAACCAAGGATGGGCATCTGAGGTGTGATTGACAACGAGATCTATAATAACCCGAATGCCACGTTGTCGGCAGCCGTGTGCGAATTCAACGAAATCACCGAGCGTGCCGTATCGCGGATCGACCCCATAATAGTCGGAAATATCATATCCATCGTCCTTGCCCGGCGACGGTTGGAACGGCATCAGCCAGATCGCCGTGATCCCAAGCCCGTGCAGATAATCGAGGCGTCGAAGAAGTCCTTTAAAATCGCCAATGCCATCGCCATTGGCATCCATATAGGTGCCGACGGACAGGCAATAAATAACTCCGTTCTTATACCAAAGGTCGTCGATCATACTCCCGCAACCTCACTTCAACCCAGCTCAATTCGTCTTGAGCACCCTATCGCGCTGGTATTCGATCGCAACGTCAGTCACATGCTCACAGCCGGGGAAGGCCCGGGTTTCCTGCATGGCAATACGTTCAAGATCATGTCTGGCAATAAGTTCTTGGACATCGAACCACTCCAACATCGTTGCGGGTCCAAACCAAAGAAGTGTGGAATCGTTCCTGGTCGGGAATCGGAAATGCTACGGCCATTGGCGAAGCTTATTTCTTGCCGGCTTTCTTCCTCATCCTGACCCCGGCGCCGCCGCCGTTCTCGGCGATGAACTCGACGCCGGCCTTTTCAAGGGCGCGACTAATCAGTGCCTCGTCTGTTTCTGGGCTGACCGCCAAGGCTTCGTTAGTATCAATAGCCTCCAGCCGTCCGATGCTGGGCAATGAAATTCCAGAGGCGTCGGCCAGATCATCCTGCGACTGGTCCCAACGAAGCACATCCGGCAGCTTTAATTTGCTCGATTGATCATTTTCGACAATATTAATACCGGTGCTGACACCATCGTGCGAATATTAATAATATCAGGTATAGCACTGCCTAGCGCAACCCCGATGACGAACACCACCGTTTCAACGGCCGGCAAAGCTATGTCCAAATCGGCCGTGCGACGGCTCGGCCTGCCGGGAAAGGAGGTGAAGCGCCAGCCCTAATCCTGTTTAGCTGATCACCGCCGGACAAGCGCAGAATGCTTCCGTCCGGCACCTCACATCAAACAAATAGCGAGAAACATCATGCCCAGCGCAAAACACATTGCGCGGCAACGGACACCTATTGCCCGTTCGTCCGCGAAAGCGAGCAAACCCAAAGCGAAGGCCAAGAACGAGGCCATTGCGATGCGCGATGCCCTCCCGTTTTTCAGGAAGGGTCGCGGCAAAGTTGAAACTTCATGGTGGAGCGTGACGCCATCCGGAGACTACGCGGCTGATATTGAAACCGGCAAGAAATACGCCCGCGCCTTTCTGCCCATGCTTTCATTCAACGCAGGCGCTTCCGATCTTGGCGTCATCGTTTCCGACATGGCGAAAGCCGGCCGCGACCTCGCCACCAATCCCAAGGAATGGCGCGGCATTGATGCCATCGCGCTCGGGTTCATGATGGAGATCGGCGGAAGTCTGCAGGCGGCAATGGTAAGCGTTACGATTGCTGCCACAGCGATCAAAAACCCAACTTCCGATCTCGGCAAAAAGTTCTTGGAAGTGGTCGAGGCCGGAAATGCGCTCAAGTCGCTGAACCGCTCGACCCTGTTTCACAACCCGACTGCTAGCATTTTTGACAAGGGGCAATCATGACCGAGACCAATATCTCACGGCGTGGCGCGCTCGGTGCCTTTGCCGCCTTCACCGCCGCGCCCACGATAGCGCTGCCGGCCCCGCCGATACTGCAAACGTCCTATGGGCAGAAAGGCAAACCCGCGTTGACCGACTGGCGCAGCTTTGTGCCGAATATAATGCGGCAGATGACAGATTGCCGGCCTGGGCCAAGTCTGGTCCGGAGCGGCTAGACGCAAATGGGAATTTCTGCGGGAATATGTGGCTTGGCCGCTCGTGGAAGATCTGACGCCGCCGAGCTTCGGGGAGCGGATCGTTCGTCCCTCGATATATCAGGCAAAAGAAAACTTCGAATTTGCGGTCAGAGTGTTCGGCATCTACGCCTGCTTTTCGGGAGCGCTGCCGAGCGACCATGCGCCGCAACATCAAAGCCATCGTTGCGCGGCTCCGTGAACGCAAACGGCTCTATACCGAATTGGGACTATTTGATCTTGACCGCGCGATAAACGACACGTGCATCGCTATGTGCGAGGTCGAGGACACGATAGCCGCCCTTGAGCAGTCGCCAAACGTTATCGCCGCGGGCGTGCTGGCAGCGATGTGTACCAATTGTTCGCGGTCAGATTTCGCACAAGGTCCCGGTTACTGTGAGGCCATGGAGATTGCCTTCATTGCCTTGCGCGGTTTGCTTCCCGGCCTATCCGGACTGATCCGCGAACACGCGGCGCTCTTCGTCAACAATCCAACGCTGCCGTTGTCGGCCATGCCCTTCGCGCCAGTTTGAGCGATGCCCCGCCGCTTAACCTCCGGCGGGTTTTCTTTGGGGCAAGCGATGACTGGCCCATCAATTGGGACCGCTAAGTAGGTCTTTAAAATTCCGGGCCAGATATCAAGGAATGGACCGTGACCAAAGAACGCTCGGCACAGAAGCGCGTCGCGATCTATCTGCGGGTCTCTACGGATGAGCAGACGACCGAAAACCAACGACGTGAACTTGAAGAGGTCGCCACGCGCCACGGCTGGCGCGTGGTCGAGTTCTTCGAGGACGCCGGTATCTCCGGCGCCAAGGGCCGCGACAAGCGCCCGGGCCTCGATCGGCTGCTGAAGGCCGTTGCCCGCCGCGACGTCGACATGGTCGCAGCCTGGTCGGTCGATCGCCTGGGACGCTCGCTGGTCGACCTGCTGGACTTCCTGCGCGAGCTTCACGCCAAGGGCGTCGACCTGTTCCTGCACCAGCAAGGGCCTCGATACATCGACGCCGTCCGGCCGGGCCATGTTCCAGATGCTCGGCGTATTCGCCGAGTTCGAACGCGCGATGATCCGCGAGCGGGTCATGGCCGGTCTGAGCCGGGCCAAGGCCGATGGCACGCAGCTCGGCCGGCGGCGGCTGGAGGACAGCGACGCGGACAAGGTGGCGGCGATCGTGGCGGCGCGCGCCAACGGGACCGGGATCCGCCGCATTGCTCGCGAGCTCGGGGTGGGCGTGGGGACGGTGCTGCGGGTGACTGGCGAGGGTGCCTAAGCTGCCGATCGTTTCCGGCCTTTGCCGCCGCGCGAGTGGCATTTCGTTAGCCTGAGGCTTGGACACCCGGCAAGTCCGCAGAAAGCTCCTTTTAACCAAAGGTGATTGAGTTAATCTGCCGCAACCCGGTTGCGCGCAGGAATCATTGACTTATATGTCAATACGTGAAGAATGGCAGAAACTTGTTGTCGATGGCCTCTTGTCCAAACTTGCACCGTTTCCCGGAGACCCGCGCGCTCGCACGGTTCTAATGTCGAAGGAAATCCGGGAACTCGTCGAGAGTTCCTTGGGAGGGTGAACAAGGAAATCGATGTGCCAAGCTACTAGCCACCCTTCAAAATATCGTCGCGGGACGCAAGCTGGTCGTCAATCTCAATCCTTACAGCGCTCGGGATGCGGTGATGGGCAGATTGCACCCGGTCGAAGAGGGCATATGGGATATCCGGGGCCGCGACAGACCGGGTTTGCGCATATTTTGCGCCTTCCTCGAAACGGACGTTTTGATCGCATTCATTTGCAGTCCGCGCTCAACAAACATTCCTTGGCTACATCGATTGCCTCTCGGCGCTGGGCAATCATAGCGTGGAAACACGCGATTAGAGAAACGAAACGCGAGTGGAAAAAATTGCTCCCTGCCGAAGTGCCAGTATCAGGAGATGATCTCAATGAGTACCTCACAAACGCAGTTCATGAATGAGATCAAGGCTGGGCATGACGGTGAACCAATCCCAGAGGCGAAGCGCGTCTATTTTCAAGAGAGATTCAGAAATGAAGTTTTCGAATTTCTTCTGAAGAGATTTGTAGAGCAGCAGAGTTTTGGACTTACCAAGGCTAAGCTTGCGCGCCGTATAGGCAAGACCCCAGACGTGATTAACCGTTGGCTCGGTGGCCCCGCCAACCTGACGTCTGACACCATCAGTGATCTTTTGCTCGGCATTTGTGCTGAGGAACCAAAAATAAGTGGCAGTTCTCTTTTGGAAAGAGTTGCGGTGAATTACGGGCACCTCGACGAATTTTTGCCACAACCAAATAAACGGCAAGGCGTTGTAGGAGGATCTTCTACGATGCCTCTTTCTAATGGTTCGAGTAGTCCGTTTGGCGCAATTCCTCCGCTAGATCAGGACGCGTATCGATGAGCGAAGAGCGAAGAGCTTCGATTATAGTTAGCGATGATCTTTACTACGCAATTGCGGGCAAGGTGACTTTGTCCGGGATTTATATCCAAGACATAGTAATTCCTTTTGCGGGAGCGGCAATAAATCAACTTGTTTTTTTCGCCACCATTGAAACCCCGAAAAACCGTCCATTCAAAAGTGTTTCGATGAAAATTCAATTTCCCAACATACCACCAAACATTACACCCATTCCTGTTTTTCCAAGGGTCCGGGCTTCCGATCCAAGTCGAACCAAGATCGTGATCAAGCAGCCGATTTTAGTACAGCAGATTTTGTTACATCCGGGAAAAGTCCAGGCCACCGTCATTCACGAAGATGGGGAGATAGACGCTGGGAGTATTTGGATTGCTCTAGTTGAACATGCAGCGCCTCAAAATACGCAGCCAGAACTATAAAAACTATCTTTCCAGCTAGATACTGCCTTCTTAGCAATCTCTTTCCGCCGCTTGGCCGTCATCCCTCCCTTCCGCTCGCGCCTTTCCTTCCATGTGCCACGGCGCCGGCATTCTTGCCGTCATAGTCGGGAAAGACGCCCGGCATTGGCGGCAGATTGCCGACGTATCGGTTCACGACGCGGAACAGCGCAATGATCGCGGCTTGGTTGGTGGTGATGCTGTAGAGGTTGCACATGCTTCGCTCGTTCACGTTGAGGGCGCATCAGTTCGCCTCAAGCAACTGACGGCGATAGAGCCCGTTCGGTCCTAACATTTCCCAGGCTCCACGGCAGAACTCGGACGGGTCTTTTCTCATTTGCTCGAGAGGGAGGAGCGCTGCAAGGTTCATGGCATTCTTGAACTTCGGCCTATCGACGAAAATGTGAGCGTCGTACCATTCCTCGGATAGGGCAGTCGTGACGACGTGAAAGCCGGGACAGTTGCCGTGGCTACCGGCCAGTATCGCGAGCGAGGTCATCTCGATTGCTTTGACTTGAGCGTTGGTCATGTCGCTGGATTCACTCTGCTGCGCCGGCGTCGGCCGAGCAGCGAGACAGATCAAGGCGGCAAATAGATTGAGACGGATCATATGTATTTTACCTTCGTTTGGTCACCGCTCTCCCGGCCACCAAGTTGAGGGCGGGTCAAGTGCCGAAATCTTGGTTGGCCGGAGCGCCACAAGGTGGCTGCGCTTGTAGGGATAGCCCTGAACCTGCGAGCAGTCCTTGCAACGCATGTAGCGCTCCAGTTCGTGGATCGGTGTTGCTTTCGGCCGGCGGACGATATTGAGCGCCACAGTCTGGTGCGTGTCGCAGCCGAGGCAGCGGACCTCAAGATAGAGATATCCAGCATTAAGAGCATCGCTTAGTGCAAATGACGGTTGGGCCGGACCTCTGAAACCAAGCATCCGCTGGTTCCAGGCGATGCAGGCCAGACGGTCAGCTTCCTTTCGGGCTTCGGACGCACGCTCCGCTGAATGCCGAACCGAACTGCGGTAGATGCTCTCGCGAGACTTTGTGCCCATTCCTGAAGAATGCGCCAGCGTGGCTGCGATCGGCAAGCCGCTACGGCTGGGCTCGGAATCACCTATAACCGCTGCCCATCGTGGATGTCGACAAGTGGGCGGGGCCGCCGCCTCCCTCCAATCAAAAGCAGCGACCCCTAATCGCGCGCGGTACGCATGATCGGGGGGACTTGTCGACCGATCCGTCGCGACTGTGATGACGATAGAATGTCGTTCGGGTCGCGCAACGGAACTCGGCCGTTAAGCTGAACGTCGGCACCGGAGGTTAAACCTGGAACTGCCAAAAGCTAATGCCAGCGGTGTCCTGCGCATCAATTCGCTGCTTCCCACGGGGCAATTTCATCCTTGATGGTCTCGATTAAGTACTTCGAACCCCTTTCCGTGAGGTGATGCTGGTCACTCGCTATAATGTCCTCGGGCCGTTCGCCCAGTCGGGTAAGACACCCGTCTTTGTCGCACAAAGCATCCCATGCCGATATGTATTCAGCACCAATCTCAATCAACGCGGATCGCATCTGAGCGTCGTCCCACGACGACCGGTACACACGTTGCGAAAATCGTTCAGGTATGAGCGCGTGGTGAAACACAAAATATCTCAGCGCCTCGTTTGGTAGGCCGCGCTTCCAAACCGGAACCGGTCCGAGCACGATTATATGAGAGATCGACAATGCGCGCAGTTCTAAAATTGTTTTCTTTATACCAGCTATATCTTCGGGGCGCGTAGACCCTCTAGCATGTAACACTACTACCTCGGGACGTACTCGACTTACGATACCGAAAACTTCGTCATTGATACTGCGACAGTTAGGATTACCAGGAACGTTAACTGACAGCCACGGTCCACAGCTGTTCGACGTGAACTGAGCCAAACCAAAATTACGTTCGTGCTGTAGTTGACGCAGCCCCGGCATCAGTGCTGTAGCCGTGGAGTCTCCCCAAACAAACAGGAGCGGACGCGCTTCTTCCATACAGCTCTTTCCGAACACGGTTTCCTTTTTTGGATCAATCAAGCATTCGTGGACACGCCAAGTGGTCGGGTACCCTTTTACTTCGGCAATCTCAAGCAGCTCTTTTGGAAATCTGGTCTCAAATCCTTGCCCTTTGATAATGACAAAACCTGCGACAGCCACGAATATCATGCCCGTAACCAGCGTCCCTGTTTTGGCCCTGCTCGTTTGTCCACCACGAAACTTGCTCTCAACAAATTCATAGGTAAGCCAAGCAAGAATAAAACTCACCGCAATGACTAACCCTACCTCCAACAGCGTTGGCGGCGCGAATTTGAATGCTGCAAAGAATACCAGCAAAGGCCAGTGCCAGAGATAAAGTGGGTAGCTGATGAGGCCCACAAATACCGAGGCGCGAGCGGAAAGAATGGACGATGCGACAACGCTATTCGCGCCACCCCATAATATTAACGACGCTCCGATCGTCGGAAAAAGCGCGAGCCATCCCGGATATGATGATTGTTGGTCGAAAAATAAGGCGCTCCCTAAAATCGATGTCAGTCCGGCGATTGTCGCAATATCGCCGGTCCGCCTAGAAGGAAGAGCTAAATCATCTCGCCGCCGAAGCCAGGCCAATGATGCCCCCAACATTAACTCCCAAGCCCGGGTTACCGGCGAATAAAAGTCGGCCTCGTGGTTGTCGATTAGAGCAATGTTTAGGTAGAACGATGAGACACCAATCAACGCAATCGCAAATATGATCCAGTTAGGTCTGCTGCGGAGACAAATAATTATCAGCGGCCACACGATATAAAATTGTTCTTCAACTCCCAGTGACCAAAGATGCAAGAGTGGGAAGATGCGTGCGTCCGGACTGAAATAGCCGGATTGAAACCACAGATAAAAGTTGGAAACGAATGCGGAACTTGCAGCTAACTGCTTTCCTAAACGCAGCATGTCAGCAGGCAGCAGGAGCCACCAACCAGCTAGGAGGCTAACGGCAAGAACTAAAAGCAAAGCCGGGAAAATACGGCGGATGCGCCGCACGTAGAAACCTTGCAAGCTGAACATGCCTACCCGGGTTTCGTCTAGTATGATCCCCGAAATCAGAAAACCGGATATGACGAAGAACACGTCTACACCGACGAACCCTCCCGCCACATATTCTGGAAATCCATGGAAAGCGACGACCGCTAATATCGCCACCGCGCGGAGGCCATCAATGTCCGGCCTATAGCCCTCAAACCTACGCACTAAGCTCTTGTCTGCCAATTTCATCTGTTAACCGCTACATGTTTTCTTGGCAGCGGCACGGCGAGTACGTTCGCCCCTGCTTGTGGTACCGCATTCCGGGACACACTAGCCCGCAGTCCGAAACGATCATAGCCATGCAAAACGGAATCCCTGGGATTTCGAAATGTCAGTTGTCCACCGCGAGCATGATTCAGTCGCTTCCGGTAACAAGTTCCGTTCATGATCAGGCAGGCACAAAAGCAGCGTTTGCGTGAAACGGGCCACGATGAAGAGGCAACCCAGAATATGACGCCTGAGGCTGCGCACGAATTGCTCGGAGTATTAACGGTACCGAAGGCTCTGAAACGAACGGGCCGCCAGACTGCGCCAGCCTTGCGGTTGTCTGTCGGGTTCAATCTCGGCATTCTCCGCCTTTAATCCCTTATCGAGTATCAAACGGTGGAACGTTCTACCCGGCTCGATCACGGGTGCGCGAGAAAAGTCCCCAGACCACATGGTGTGACGTGTCGCACGGTCGCCTCCATCCCCTGCAATATGACGAGCACGGGCTGCGGTGGCGCGGCCGATCAAACCAGGGAACGCCGTCATGTCCGCGCTGATAAGTCCAATTTACCGCTCGTTTTGCTACGCCCTCTCGAGATCGGAACAATCGCGACGAATTAGCCGGTGTGGATCCCGAGCCCCGACGACGCACTTTGAAACGGATTCGCCACAAAGGGCGCCGCTAGTTTAGCATGCCCGTCACGAGCTGGCGGAATATGTTACTATTTCGGCGTACTTATTTGTCTGGAGACGGAATTGCTTATGGCAAGCGACCTCACTATGAGCAATTCGGATCCGCATGCGGTTGCGTTGGACAGAATTTTTGCGATTGCCGCGTTGGTGCTGGTCGTTCTCGGCATCAAGCTGATATTCATTCATGCTTTTGGATCGGAGGTACCCTACTGGGACCAATGGGATGCTGAAGCGGACCGCCTTTACAAAGATTATCTTAACTCAAATATTTCTCTAGCAACGCTTATTTCTGCTCACAACGAACATCGTATCCTAGCAACACGTATCTATTCACTTGCCTTGTTCGAATTGGACGGTGGCTGGGACCCGATTCTTCAGATGATCGCCAATGCGACGCTGCACGTGGGAGTGATCGTTTTGCTCGTAACCACTTTCCAGCGAATTCTACAGTGGGGGAGCTTTCTCCCATTCATACTTTTTTCAATTCTTGTGTTTGCATTGCCCCTTGGATGGGTAAATTTGCTCTTTGGATTCCAAAGTCCGTTTTATTTTGTCTTAATGTTTTCTTTCTGGCTTTGCGAGGGTTCGCGACTTCTGTGGCTCTAAGTTTGCGCTGGTGGGTGAGTTTACTTTGTTCAGTGGCAGCCTATTTTTCGCTGGCGTCCGGTGCCTTGATCGGCGCTGCAGCGCTCGCCGTTCTAATTTTGCAAATGGTTCTTGGGATCAAAAGGAACTAATAAATATCGCCGTTGGGCTGTTGCTGACGATCTCCGTTGTCATGATCTTTAATATCCCTCACATCGAAGGAAGCGCATTTATAGGGCCCAAGCTTGGGGCAGTTTTTGAATGCATTATTGCAATGCATCTCCTATCCTCGATCCGTCTCTTTCTGGGGCCTGTTTGTAAATGTCCCGGTGGTCGTATACGCCTGTTGGGTTACGGTTTCTCGACCGGTGTGGCAGTCCCCCCATTGGATAATCTTGGGCGTCATCGTTTGGGTATTCGCTCAAGCCCTATCATTGTCCTACGGCCGCGGGGTTGGGGTGATGGCAGTCCGATATCTCGATTTATTTATTGTTGCACTCCCGTTGAATTTTGGAGTTCTGTTGATGGCTGTTAATAGCCTTAAGTTTGAAGGAAGCACCACCTCGTCGGCTGGCCATGATCGCGTGGCTCTTCACTGTGCTTCCCGCTCTGATAAAAGATACAGTCGTTGATGCTTTCCCGGCTGTCGTGCAGAAGGGAGCGGACGGCAAAGAGCAGCGCGACAACGTGGTCGCGTATTTGCAAACCGGCGATATCAGGGCGCTTCAAGGCAAAACAACTTTTGCCATCCCTTACCCAAATCCGGCACGGCTCGCATTGCTGCTATCAGACCCGGCCATCCGACTACTTTTACCTGAAAGGATTAGGCGAAACGATTCCCATGAGCCGGATTTGCTTAATCGTACGTGGTTACACGGGGGAGTTTGGCTCGGCGACAAGATGGCTAAAGGCGTTTCTATTAAAGGCTGGGCCTCTCGATGGTCGGATCTGGCTTGGCTCTCGCACTGGCTAGCGCATTTATGGGCCCCCGGACGACAACGACAACAGGGGATGCGTCGGCGCGCCGACGATGAAGCCTAGCCAATTGAACGACTTGATGGACCAAGTCCAATCTCGCAGTTTCGCGCACACCAGCTTCGAATGATGACCAAAAACGATCGCTGTGAACTGCCCATCCGTGTGCAAACAGTCAATCCGCAATGCCGAGCTCTGGCGCGATAAAGTTCATAAGGAAGATCGATCCGACCGGTGTTAAATGTATGCTGTCCCGAGCTACCAACAACTTGCCAATGCGGGTAACGCAGCCGCGATTGTTGCAAAAGGCATCGCGCGCCGAAACATAGTCGACTCCCAGTGAAGCGGATATTTTTCGCATATTGGAGTCGCCGGAAGCCTTCTCAACGTATTGCCAAATTCGTTCCGGCATTACCTCGCCAGACCGACGATAGTAGGTTGCAACGGCAGCGGGTAATCCGCCTATCCAAACCGGGACCGGACCCAAAATAGCGATACGTCCAATGTTTAGGGCGCGAAGTGCTTCAATGGTTGGTCTGAGGTTTTCAGCCTTGACATTCGCTTCCCAAATAGCGTGGAGCAGCACAATATCCGGAGAATTGCCGCGTATTAGTTCGACAACTTTCCGATTTTGTTCTAGGCAAAAATCCGTTATCGAGCCGGACCGAATTAGAAGCGGGGGACAAGAGCTTACCGTGAATTGGGCTATTCCGAACTCTCGCGAAGCTTGAAGATTGCGAAAGCCCGGGACAAGCGCTGCGGCGGTCGAATCACCCCATATCGCTACGAGCGGATGTTTTTGATCGACGCAATTCGGAGAGAAGTCGACCTTAGCACCATCCAAAAGCATGCATTCGCCAACGCGCAAACCCTCCCTCGGATTGAGCGGCGTTATCATTCTACTTACGCGATCAGGAAGGGTCGGCCCGTAGCCGAGGGCGGGAACCAAGGCTGCTACAGCGAGGGCGGCCATGCCGCCACCAATGGTCGCGTAAACCGAATGCGTCCGAATTTAATTGGCCTTTCAACGAATTTGTATGTGAGCCACGCCAATAAAAACGTAAACGCGATCAGCAGTCCGCGTTCGAGATCGTAAGCGGCTTGAATTTAAGCACCTCCGCAAAGACCAACAACGGCCAGTGCCAAAGATAAAGCGGATAGCTGATGACGCCAACGTTGGTGGCCGCACGATTGGACAGCACGATTGATTTAGATAACTGCCTTCGAATCGAATAAGAAACAATGTTCCGACAACTCGAATAGCCGCCGCCCATCCGGGAAACGGCGTTTTTGTGTTTATCAAAAGAAACGAGAGAGCAATTGCCGCGGCTCCAATAGCCGCAAGCAGATCATGGAAATGCTCATCCTCTCGCGAAGTTTGAGCAAGAACCGCGCCAGCCATTAACTCCCATGCGCGCGTGAAGGGAAGATAAAAGGTCTCCGAGGGATGGTGCGCAATCATCGCGATATTCAACATAAATGATGCGGACAAGATTGTGAAAGTCGAGAAAAAGCCTTCTGCGTGGCAGCGACCACAGCAGCAACGGCCACACGAGATAAAACTGCTCCTCGATGCCGAGTGACCAAAGGTGCAAGAGAGGTTCCAGATGCTCGGCTACGTCGAAATAGTTAACCTCCGACAGCAACATCAGGTTTGCAGAAAACAGCGCGCTCGCCAGAATATTCTTCCCCAGCGACGCGAGCTCTATCGGCAAAAAGTAATGCCAGCCAAACGCAAATGTAGCGATCAGTACAAGGATCAGAGCGGGAAAAATTTGTCGCACACGACGCGAATAAAACGAAGCGGCGCTGAAACCGCCAGTATTTAAATCTTGCTGGATGATTTGGGTGATCAGATATCCGGAGATGACAAAAAATATGTCGACCCCGACGAATCCGCCCGGCAATTCGTTTGGAAACGTGTGAAACAAGATGACTGCGAGCACCGCGAGGGCTCTTAACCCGTCAATGTCAGCTCGGTAACGCAGAACCATTGCATCCTTTCATACGGAATGCCCCAAGCCCAATTGACTTATTGCAACTGTGGCCGGTACAGCCAATTCCGTGGAATTCAAAAACTCCACTAGTGAATTTGGAAGCCACCGACTTTTTCTTTGAGGCGGCACGCCCGTCCATGTCCAGGTGGCACAAATGCCAAGTCCGACGGCGTCGAGCATTGTCCGAGTTCGGGGGCCAAGCGGAAGACATCTCCTCGGGATGAGTATTTCGCATTTTGACCCGGAACGGACTCTGCGCAGAGATTTGGTGCCCATCAGGCAAGAATGCACCCAGCGTGGTCGCGCTCGGCAAGCCGCGACAGGCTGCGCGGGGAACTGCGTTACACCTCTGCCATCTGATGTTGATAAATCGGCCGAAATTGGCGGGCTTAAACCTCAGTGAGGGTTTGGACGGGGTTCTTTCGTTTTCGTGATCGAACCTGTCATATGTTTCGCCGACGTATTCATCGAGCGCCCGTAGGTCGCTGCCGCTTGTCAGCGGCGATGTCCCTGTTCTTGATCGCCTTCTCGCTAGCCGATGGTTTGCGCAGATGCGGAAAATGGAGGACGACATGACCGATCTCACGCACTACATGACCGATAGATGCCCCGCCGAGGTTTCTTCGGCCGCTTCGCCGGCGCGATGGTGCTCGCGGGGTTGGCGACGACGCGGGTGCGCGCAGAATCCACGGCAGCGCCATCCGAAGGGCCGGACTGGCCGGGAGCGCTGAAGGGACGTCATCGCCAGGTGGTGGACGCCTACGATGCCAACGCCGGATTCCCGCTTGCGTTCGCATACACGTTCTCTGGCGCCGAACGCGGGCGCCGCGACGGCGGTCGTCGTCCTGCGCCACGGCGCGTTCCCGATCGCGCTCGGCAACGAGATGTGGCAAAAATACAAGATCGGGGAGGCGTTGAAGATCCTCGATCCGGAGACCAAGGCGCCGGCGGTCAAGAATCCGTTCCTGCATCCGAAGCCTGGCGTGCTTCTGGTCGACGATATGGCGGTCGACCGGTTGCTCGCGAACGGCACGGTGATCGGCGCCTGCAACATCGCGCTGCAGGTGCAGAGCAAGATGCTCGCCGGAAACGCCGGCATGAGCGCGGAGGAAGCCGCCAAGGAATGGGCCGCAAATGTGGTCCCGGGCATCACCATCATTCCATCCGGAACATGGGGGGTGAACCGCGCGCAGGAAGCCGGCTGCACCTACTGCGCAGGCGGCTGATTTCAACCGGGATCGTGAGGCCCTCAAGAACGCCGCGCAGTCATGCACGAAGCCGCTTTTTTCGACGATGTGGTAGGGCAAAGTCCTCGGCGTTGGGGAAGGCCCATGAAACGGCGCGAGTTCATCACCCTTCTGGGCGGCGCGGCAGCGTCGGTGTCTCCGGCAGGCGCGCAAGAACCAGAAGGGTGATCGGTGTTCTGACTGGCTTCGATTTACCTAGTATGTTGTCGGAGTCCGGAATGCCCGCCTTTTTTAAGGGACTGAAGGACGCCGGTTTCGTCGAAGGAAGAAATATAAACATCGAAATCCGCCTAGTGGCTTCTGGTTACTACGATCGCTTACCCTCCCTTGCGGCCGAACTGGTGGGCCGTGATGTGGTGCGATTTTTGCAGGTGACCTTCCATCGGCATTTGCTGCGAAGGCAGCGACCAAAACGATTCCGAATGTGTTCGCAACGGGCGCCGATCCGGTCAAGGTGGCCTAGTAGATAGTCTCAGTCGACCCAAGGGTAACCTTACTGGTATCAGCGCGATTATCAGTCTCCTGGGACCAAAGCGCGTGGAACTGTTGCATGAGCTTCTCCCGGCCGCCAACACAATCGCATTGCTCGCGAATCCCAGCAATGTAAATTTCAAAACTGAAGAGCCCAAAATTCGAGCAGCGGCCGACGGTCTTAAGCAACACCTGGAGGTACTGACCGCCAGCAATGAAAGCGGTCTTGAGGCGGCTTTTGCAACCATGGTCCAACGTCGCGTTGGCAGCCTCATTGTGATGCCAGATCCATTTTTCATCTCTCTGGCTAAACAGCTTGTTGCGCTGGCAGCCCCCACGCGATGCCCGCAATTTATCCACTAAGGATATTCACGAGCTCGGCGGCCTGATGAGTTACGGAGCCAGCCCCTTCGATCTATATCAGCAGGCAGGTATTTACGTCGGAAAGATTCTCAACGGCGTCAAGCCGGCTGACCTCCCAATCCAACAGAGCACCAAGGTAGAACTGGTCATCAATCTGAAGACCGCCAAGGCGCTCGGATTAACGATCCCGCCGACTCTCTTGGCTCGCGCTGACGAGGTGATCGAATAACCTCGCGACTTTTGTTGTTGGCACATTTGAGACGTCCCACTACTTCCAATTCTTCGTCTGCTGTCGGGTGCAAAGCGGACATCCAGATTTTGTGCTTCTTGAAGTCCGATTGATCTAACAGACAGCTATCCTCGTCGTCCCATCCTACCCACTCACCCTCACTTCGTTCGGGTGAGGCCCTTCGGGCTTCCCAGGTTTCCATAAATCTTGATCAGTTTCGTTTTAGCACCGACCAACACTAGGTCCATATGTGTGGCAATGGTCCATAAATATGCTCGCCGGAAGCTACGGACTGTCTTAAGGGCTTTCTAAGCTCGGTCAGCTCGCTATGGTTATGGCGAAGCTCCGTTTTGGCTTGCCGAACTGCATAGGGGAGATGTGATGTGGCTAAGAAAACAGTGATCGGCACGAAGACCGTCAAAAAAACGGCGGCGAAAGAGAAATCGACACCGTCCTCCGGATTATCCCGCCTTTCCGTTCTTCGGCGGCTCGCCCATGTATTTGGCGGGTCGCCACCAGGGGGGGGTCACCGAGCACGCCACGATCAGACTTGTCTGCGATCAGTTGCAGCAGTCGCGCGTTTTCGGGGTCCCTCTCTGCAAGGGCCAACCTTCGGTATCGAACTGCGCGGCCGTTGGTCATGGGGATCAAGGCCGGCTCTGGCTATTTTGTCCCAGCACCTAACGGACCGTGTGGGGAGCCCGGGAAGCTTTGGGAAACGCGCGGGTGACGCTCTATTTCAGCGAGCTGCTGATCGACGCAAATTTGGGGTTCAGATGGGAGCCTAGGCCGTTCACCACGGCGATGATGGCAAGCGAAATACCAGCGGCAATCAATCCATATTCGATTGCCGCAGCGCCGGTCTCGTCAGCCCAGAATTTCCGAACCAATGTCATCATCCCTAGACGATGCCTCCTTACCCCTGAAGCAACGGTGAATATCGATGGATAACGTCGATCAACGCCTCAAATTCCTCGAGCGATCCGAATATACAGCTTCAAGATACGCTCATAGAACTCGCGCTCGCCGCGATCCCGAGCTTTGATCGCGAGGTCGAGATATTCCTGCCCGCGGTCGAGAACCTCGGCCAGCTTGGTGTGGGGATCAATCATCCAATAGCTATGCTCCGCCTTTATGAGAAAACGGCAGAGCGCGACTTCTTAAAAAAAAAAAAAAAAAAAAAAAAAAAAAAAAAAAAAAAAAAAAAAAAAAAAAAAAAAAAAAAAAAAAAAAAAAAAAAAAAAAAAAAAAAAAAAAAAAAAAAAAAAAAAAAAAAAAAAAAAAAAAAAAAAAAAAAAAAAAAAAAAAAAAAAAAAAAAAAAAAAAAAAAAAAAAAAAAAAAAAAAAAAAAAAAAAAAAAAAAAAAAAAAAAAAAAAAAAAAAAAAAAAAAAAAAAAAAAAAAAAAAAAAAGGACATCGGAGCGGCGTCCGCCGGCGACCTGCCCGCTCCGAGCTATGTAGGAGCACCGGTCGTGGCAAGCGATCCCCGGTATGATTGGTCGGGGGTTCTATGTTGGCGAACACTTCGGTTATCTCTGGGGAAAAACCCGCGTATGGGACGACGGTGTACTAACTGAACCGGGCGCGCCGACCAACGGTTTCGCGGGCGGTTTGTTTGCCGGTTACAACTGGCAGGGGGAGCCTTCGTTTTCGGTGTCGAAGAAAGACGTTGGGGGAGTGATTAACGTGGTCGGGCACGGAGAGATCATTCCGCCTGGCCCGCTCGGCCCCGCTGGCCCGGCCGGCCCTGCCGGTCCGGGCCGGCGCTACTGGTCCGGCTGGCCCGACCGGCGCGACTGGCCCCGCCGGCTCTGCTGCTGCGGCGTCGCTTCCGCCTGGGCCCAATACCTACAAAATAAATTGGGACGCTCACTTTGTTGGCAAGGTAGGTGTTGCGGCCGACCATTGGCTGTTCTTCGCCACAGGTGGTGCCGCGATTGCAGGCTTTGATTGGGGGGAGGGCGTTCCCCCCGGTTCGACCCCCCCTGGATGGATCAGCGCGGCTATGATCGGGTTTTCCGTTGGCGGCGGTGTCGAGTTCGCAATCACCCAACATCTTCTCGCTCGTGTGCAGTATATCTATGACGATTTCGGTGGCCACAATTTTGCGGCGATCGACGGCGGCACCTATCATGCTAACTTGACAAGCCAGACCCTCAGAGGTGGGATTTCCTGGAAGTTTTAAATTTGCATGGTGGAAAGCGGGTCAGAAATCCCTTCAGGAGTGGAGCGTCACACCTGTTCGCAACGAAGTACGCCATCTGCGTAGGCGCGGTCAGCGGCGAATTTCATTGGCACTTTCGCTTGCTTGAGGGCATGGCGGCGCTGTCAGCAACGACGACCACAACAACGACCGCTGCACCAACAACCGCCGCGCCGACCACAACGACGACCACAACCACAACCCCCGCCACCGCGTTTTAATAGCATTGCGGGAACCGGATTCGGTGTTTGTGCTAGATTTGGTCCGTGACGTCAGCAGCCTTCATCGTTCTCCCGGCCACCAGGTCGACGGTGGATCAAGAGTGGAATCTTCGTCGGCCGAAGCGCCACAAGGTAGTGCGCTTGAACGGTAGCCGCGGACCAGTGAGCAATCCTTGCAGCACATGTAGCGTTCAAGTTCGTGGATAGGCGTCGCTTTCGGCCGGCGAACGATGTTAAGCGCCACGGTTTGGTGGTTGTCGCAGCCGAGGCAGCGGACCTCAAGATAGAGATATCCAGCGTTCGGGCATCGCCGAGGGCCGGGACGGCTGCGCCGGACCTTTGTAGCCGAGCATGCGCTGGTTCCAGGCGACACACGCCAAACGGTCAGCTTCCTCCCGAGCCTCCGACGCGCGCTCCGCCGATGCCGGATGAACAGCCATAGATGCTGTCCCGAGACTTCGTGCTCATCTCGCAAGAATGCGCCGGCGTGACCACGATCGACAAGCCGCTACGGCTGGGTTTGGAACTGCTCGCAACCGCTGCCTGTCGCGGGTGTGGATAAGTGGGCGGGGCCGCCGCCTCCCTCC
>CAVRYV010000025.1:0-533355 GCA_963725555.1 uncultured Pseudomonadota bacterium
TCGCGGGAGGCGGCAGGTCCACGGCCAGACCGGTCACCTTGCCATCCAAAGCCGGGATAACCTTAATTCGGCCAAAATTTCGGGAATGTGCGCAACCCTTTGCCCGGTTTTCGCGTTGGGGCGTTGAAAGGCCGCTCGAAGGTCCACCATGCGACCTGTCCGCAAGTCGCGTTATACCGGAGGTACAACCTCGGCGACAGATGGCCTTGATGACCCAAGAGGAGCAGACCATGAGCGATGAAGGGCGTGACCGATTCGAGATTCCCAAGGACATGCGATCGATGGCCGAGGTGAGCTTCAATCAGGCCCGCCAGGCGTTCGAGAAATTCCTCGCTGGGGCGCAGCAAACGGCCGGCGCGATCGAGGAGCGCGGCGCCACGGTTCGCGCCGGCGCCAAGAGTAGCGCCAAGGCGATGTCCTATGTCCAAAAAAACGTGCAGGCGTCGCTGGATTATGCGCAGGCGCTGCTGCACGCAAGGATCTGACCATGTGATGCGGCTGCACAGCGAATATGTGCAGACCCAGATGCGGTCGCTGGCCGAGCAGGCGAGCGAAATGGGACAGATCGTCAGCCGGGCGGCGATGGAGGCCGCGAAACCCAAAAGCTAGCTGCGGTCGAATAAGCTGGCCGTTTGAGTCCGAATTGAAGCCCAAAGGATGGTCCCTTGGGGCCAACCCTAAATGCCTGAACACCAACCTCGGACTTCTTTGCGCTGAAAGCCTAGTTTTTGCGGCCGGAAGCGATCTCCAAAAAATGGCGGATTAGGAGGAAAAATGCGGCGTTGCACATGAAATTTCGTTGCGTTGCACAAAATTGACATGATATGCGTGTTTACTGGTGGTTGCCCGATGAAGGGCATTCCCGTGACCGGTTGCGTAATCCCAGTCGACGCCGGCAGCTCGTTTGGCTGTTGCCCTTGAGGTCACACCCTCACCCGTTTGCGAAAGATCATGCCATGGCAAATCCCACCGACCCGTTCTCTGCCTCCATCATTCCCTTTGAAGTTCCCGAGCAGATGCGTGCGTTCGCCGAGAAGGGCGTGTCGCAGGCCCGCGACAATTACGCCAAGTTCAAGGATGCCGCCGAAACCCATAACGGCACCATCGAGGCCGTGTTCACGACCGCCAGCAAGGGCGCCAGCGAATACTCCGCCAAGCTGATGGAAATCGTGAAGGCCAACACCACTGCGGCCTCGACTTCGCGCAGGAACTGCTCGGCGTGAAATCGCCCTCCGAAGCCATGGAGCTGTGGACCTCCCACGCCCGCAAGCAGTACGAGACCTTCGCCGCCAAACCAAGGAGCTCGCCGAGCTGACCCAGAAGGTTGCGACCGAAACCGTCGAGCCGATCAAGGCCAGCGCGGCGAAGCTGTACAAGCCCGCCGCCTGATCGAGCGGCATTTCCGTTCCAAAAAAAGCCCGGGCCGGCAGCCCGGGCTTTTTGTTGTGCGAAGCGAAGTGGGAAGAGAGCCGCAGCAGCACGGGAACTGGTTTCGTGTCCTGCAATCGCGCGGAGTACGAAGTTGCCGCCCGCCGGCCTTGCCAAATCGCGGCGTTGCACCTAGTTTCCCCCCGGTTCGGCACCCCCTTTTTGGGGGCCCGCCCAAGGATGCAGTTGTAGCTCAGTTGGTTAGAGCGCCTGTCTGTGGAACAGGAGGTCGGTGGTTCGAGCCCACCCAACTGTACCAACCTGCATTTGTGCCTGTGGCGCAGCAAGTATTTGAACAGCATGGCCTATTCGCTCGCTCTAAAATACAAAAGAGCGTACAAATGGCCGTTAGAATGGTCTCCCAAAAAGCGGCAAGAGTGGATAGCTCGCAGGGGCGTCCCAGCAGACGCGCGCGATGAGTACAAACGGCTGTACGGCGTTGGGCATGAGGGGTCCTGCGAGTGCCCGCGAGCACACGCTCAGCGTCTTGGGGATCGCCCCGATGTTCCTCCAATGTGCCTCGTGTTAATTCCTGAAGTTTAGACAGCCTCAGTCAACTCGCGAAGCGTTCCGACGATCTGCGCGGGCTGTATGGCTTGGATAGGAAGCGACTGCCGCGTGGTAAATCCTCTTCGCGGATGTTGAGCAGTCCTGAGGTTGCTACGATTTTGATCGGCGGCCAGCGGCCTCGAATGGCGGCGGCCAGCTTGAGACCATCCATGGAACCCGGCATTTGAATATCGGTGAAAACGACTGTGATGTCCCAGCGGCTTTCGAGAACCAGGATGGCTTCATCTGCGCTTTCGGCTTCGACTACTTCAAAGCCGGCGGCCTCGATCATATGGACCGCATCCATGCGGATAAGGAACTCATCCTCGACGATCAGAACGACGGCGCGTTCTTTACTGGACTGAACCAAAAAATGTGCCTCCAAACCGAGCTAAGTGCCTCAGTTGGCGTTGGTTCCGTATCGACATGCTCGATTGCCTCACCATATCGTATACTGGGACATCCGAGTTAGGTTTAATGGACACCGACTTCGCGCCAGACATCGACGCAATTCAGCGGATCGATGCTGTGCCTCGCATTCTTGAAATCGTGTGCCGTTCCACTGGAATGGGTTTTGCTGCCGTGGCCCGGGTCACGGATGGCAAATGGATTTGCTGCGCCGTCAAAGACGAAATCGAGTTTGGCCTCAAACCCGGCGGTGAGCTAGTCGTTGAAACTACGATCTGTCACGAAATTCGACAGAGCCGACAAGCCGTCGCTATCGATCACGTTGCCGAAGATGAATTTTTCTGCGGACACCACACGCCAGCCCAATACGGATTTCAAAGTTACATTTCATTCCGATAATTCTGACTGACGGGTCGTTCTTCGGCACCCTTTGTGCCATCGACCCGCACCCTGCGAGGGTGAACAATCCGGAGACAATCGGAACGTTCAAGCTGTTCGCAGAGCTAATTGCCACTCACCTTAACGCAATTGATCGGCTCGAACAGAGCGAAGCGACGCTTGTCGAGCGAGCGTAAAACGTCCGAGTTGCGCGAGCAGTTCATCGCCGTTCTCGGTCATGATTTGCGAAATCCGCTTGCTGCAATTGCCGCCGGTGCCCGGATGATAGCGAAGGCGAAATCCCTAGAAGACACGGCGGAGGTCGCCGGTCTGATGCAAAGCAGCATCATTCGGATGGCGCAGCTAATTGATAACGTGCTCGATTTCGCTCGCGGGCGTTTGGGTGGCGGACTGTCGTTGAACCGCAACGGCATGGAGCCGGTTGAGCAGGTATTGAAGCAGGTGGTGGCAGAGCTTCGCTCAGGGCATGCCGACAGGGAGATCGAGACGCATTTCGATCTGACGCGGTCAGTGAATTGCGACCCACAGCGTATAGGTCAGTTATTTTCCAATCTGCTCGGCAACGCCATCACACATGGATCACCAGACACGCCAATCGTCGCCCGCGCCACTACAGAAAACGCAACATTTGAACTGTCAGTGACTAACGCTGGAGAGCCCATTCCGGCCGCCGTCATGGCACAGCTGTTTGAACCGTTTTATCGAGGCACTGTGAAGCGATCGCTGCAGGGCTTAGGCCTAGGTCTGTTTATCGCATCCGAAATCGCTCGCGCTCATGGCGGGACGCTTGATGTTAGTTCGTCGGCGGACGAAACTCGGTTCACTTTTCGGATGCCTATCACCTGAGCCGCGGCATCGACCCTCAGGAGCCCCAGCTCTCGTTGGTGTCTGCTGCCCTCCACCGGCTACGTAAGAGCCTCGATGCAAGTCATGCTGTCAGGCCTAGTCACGATCTTTCTTGGCTTTCGGCCGGCGCTTTGGTTCGGATTGCGTGTTGCGGACGGCCTCAGTAAGCATCTCGCGCAATTCAGCCTTCGTCTTCGGAGGTTGGCGCGGTGTTTTTTGCCATTGGGTCATCCGGTATATGGGGATGCCGCGCGGAGAATTAAACCCGTATCGCCCTAAAGTGTGCGGTTGTGTAAGCCGATTTTTGGCGGTCTTCAGCGGCTTGGTGCAGGGAACTTTATCTGATCCCGCGTCTTGGGTTCGGAGATTTGGTTCCGAAGAAGCCGTTTGGGGCCTGGTCGAATGACGGACATCCCGCTTCGCGAGCATAGTGTGCTGTCGAGAATGCGCCACTGGATCGAGCGGCTGGGGCCGTATCAGTCCTTGTTTCTACTTGCCGTTCCGACCAGCATTGTCGAGCCGCTGAAACTTGTCGCCGTCGCTGTCGCAGGCGATGGTCATTGGATCACCGGCCTGTTCGTCATTGTCGCGGCCTATGCCGCCAGCCTGCTTCTCGTTGAGCGTCTGTTCGCGATCGTCAAGCCAAAGCTGATGACATTGAACTGGTTCGCTCGCTTATGGAGTTGGTTCGTCGGCTTGCGCGTTGTAAGGCGGTCAAAGACGATCAAGGAGGGGATCTCCCGTCGGATGACCTCCGTGCGGCGGGCTTGGTGCTAGGCTCCGCCTATCGCGGCAGCGGCGTCATTTATTTGCGAGGCCTTTATCCCCCGCAGGTCTAGGCCACCATAAACAGAAAAACCCCGGCAAGAAGGCCGGGGCCTGTGATATCGCGGCGTACATCCGGCCACGACGATCAATCAAAGATTAGCACGTCCTTCTTGAAGGATTTATGTTCGCGCACGCCTAGACAGCGAAATGTTTTGCGACGCTCACGATCACCACCGTCGTCATGATCAGCAGCGAAATCCCGCCAATCAGGCATCGCCGCAAGCCCTTTCGCGTGAGACGATCGCTCATATGACACGTCCTTCGCGGGCGCGGGTTAATTTTCCTGCGAAGGTAACGGCTTCGACGGCGGGAAGTTCCCTGGCTACGCCTTGTCGAGCAGCGATCCCTGGCGGGTCATCGGAACGGCGCGGCAGCGCCTCGAGTTCAATAGCCGCGGATCGCGGCTGGCGAGACGCTGACCGCGAGCCTTTCGGCACCGCTCGATCAAGGGCGGCAGCCCGTTATACAACTGAATACCCCATCGACCGGCGTTTGGGCGGCCACCCGACACCCCCTGATGCAAGCGCGCACGCCATCGCTCCACACTCGCCCGTTGGTTTGAGACTGCGAGATACATCGATTGTTGCATGCCTTGTCGCCGTCAGGGCATTTTACCAAACACGTCGCAAGCCCAAATCGCTCGCTCTCCGTCGTTTCCTGGGCCTTCGCGAGCGTCATCGTTGTCGCCGCCGTCAAGCAAAGCATCGACAAAATAAGCGCCATTTTCTGGCAATTCAACATGACGTGTCTTTCCTTGTCGCCGACGACATTTGCAGTGGAGGCATAGAGCCAAACACCCAGCTTCTCAAGCACCTTTGAACATACCAGCGCGATCAAAATTGCCGGTTGTGCGGCATTTCTTCTGTTTGAGCCGCATCCTGCAAAAATGAAAATTTCTGCATCGATCCGAGAGCACTACTGCGCGGGCCGTGTCGGCAAATTTCACGCTTCCAGTTATGGCCGCACCGCGTGAAGCTCATGTCGGCGATGTTGGATGCCGGTTTTCCTCGCGACAAACGCAAAACGTTTGCGCGGGACCTGCTTGAACAAAACAATAGCGCGCGATGTCGATTCAACGAGAGCGCATTGCGCTAGTAAAGCAGGACTTGAATATCCCCTCGTGCAAGCGGCGAAGGGCCGCCGAGGGTTACTGCCCCATTTCGTGGGGGCGGCAGATCCTGACGCACGATCTGCTGTACCGCGTCTCCGATCGTCTTGCCTTTGTCAGTAGGTATAATGAAAGTTGACCCATCTGGTTGGGGTCCGATCTGGGCTTCTTCAAGTGTCGTCATGATACCGGAAGTCTGAAAACCTGCCGCGATGAGCCCACTTACCAAGGCTTTGGAATCTGCAGCGCGCGCCTCTCGATAAAATACAAATATTGAATATTGATTGTTCGCCGCGAAGTTTGAAGTGGTTGAATTTATGTTGGGTTGCGATATCGCGGAGCTGCTATTTGGTGCGCTCGCTTCCAGTTTGTTGATGATAGGCAATATTTGCTTGTTAAAGGCTTCTTGCTTTGCAAGTGCATCTTTTAATTTTTGAATTTCCAGCTTTATAGGTCCGGTGTCTTCCTGCTTGATATCCAGCTTCGTATCTGTCGCCACCTGGTCAAGCTGCTTTTTAAAGGTACCCGATATACCGACCAGATTAAAGCCGAAGGTGTCCACTCCCGGAACACCTATCATGCACAGCAAGACGCCGGGAAGCAGCAGCATGGCCGCGTTCGCCTTGTCATGTTGAAGGAAGATTTGAATGACAGCGGATACAATTAAAACAATTCCAATGATCAACAAAATATACTGCATTGGCTCAGCCTCCGGCTGAAGGGCTCATCAAAAGCCAAGTTTGTTGAATTTACAACCCCTGCTCGAATTGAAAAACCTGGCTGCCGGAAACTGCGCAAGTTCGGATCGGCCATGTCAGTCGAATATAGACGAGGCGACATTTCCCTACTGACCATTCAACGATCGGGAACTAATAACGACGCCGCTTGCAAAAGCGCGCTGCGGCTCACCCAATCCTGGCGCCATTTCGGGCTGCCCCGAGCCTTGGCCGCGGCGACATTTCCCGCGCCAAGCACGAGGTGTGATCCCGCGCACATAAGCCGTGCGCGGAAGTTCGTAGCCTTCATCTGTCAGGCGGAAAACGAACTCACTCTCGCGGCCACCAAAATCCGTCTGTTGGTTGGCGATCAACGAAAAAAGGAACGACAGATGAAGAAGACAGCTCTTATTGTTGCAACGGTGGCCGCATTCGCGGCGACGGCTGCAACCGCGCCGGCGCAAGCCCGTGGCTTTGGTTTCGGAGCCGGCGTCGCCGTTGCCGCGGCGGTTGCCGCCGGCGTGGCGGCGGATACCTACGGATATGGCATACGGGCCGCGTTATGGCTATTACGGCCGGCCAGTCTATTACGGCTACGACGCGCCGGTTTATTACGGTGGCTGGTATCACGGCTACCGGCATTATTGGTGATCGATGCGTTGATGGCTCGGGCGGTCGCTCCGAGCCATCGCGTCGCTTCATGCATGGTGTTGATGGCGCAGCGTTACGGCATCGCACCTTCAACCGCGAAGGCGCGGGTGGTCGCATATTTGTCACCAACGGACTGGGCGTTCATGCGGCCTGGTGAGCTCCACCACGCTTTCACTTTATCCGCGCTGTCGAATTGCAGCAGCACGACGCGCGAGGCGGGCGGCGTTCCCTGAAGCGTGACTGGGTTTCCGCCGCGCACGATATATTTGCCGCCGGCCGCCTGAATTTCTTTCGCGATCAGTGGAAGAAATTCCTTGGTGTATCCTTCCTTGTCCGTCACGTTGACTTCGACGATGGCGTAACCCGGAGGTGTGGCCTGAGCGTGAAGGCTTTGAACCGCCGCGGCGCCAAGCGCAAAACTTCCAACCATTGCCAACGCGATTTTGGATTTGGCCTTCATGACTTTCTCCTTCGATGGAATTGAATCGACAAGAGCGAACGCTCAGTCGTTCGGGACGAAGACGGAATGAAAGTTCAGGAAATGAAAGTTTAGGGAGTGCTCGCCCGCCGCCGGCATGATGCTGTCCGTATGCAATTGAGAGGATTTCGGCACGTCCTCAAGGGCAGCTGAGATCAGGATATCCTTTCTTCCCCCTTGTATGCAACGGACTTGGCGTCATGCCTGCGGCCGGGCGGGGAATGCGTCAGAAGACGATGCCGACAAAGCCAGCTACGGTCAACACGAGGGTTGTCGTGATGGCGAAAAGCCAAAGCATCCCCGACCCCCTCTAGCTCGATTGGCGGGTTTATTGTTGCCAGGCGACGTGGACATTGCGGTCTCCCGTAATGAGTACACCGACCCTTGACTAGCGTGAACCATCAGTCGCGATTGTGATGCGCCTCATATCTCACTCGAGTGTGAAGAGGCGTGGCCTGCGATGTTCACGGTCCGACGGTCCTGATCCCGCATTGCTGATCTGTTCGCGGTAATCGGCGCATCGGCTTGCCAATGCCCGGCCGTTCACTCACACTTCCGCCACAACAAAAAACCGTGGAGGAAACCAATGTTCGTCAGGAAGTTCGGGCTGCTCGGTCGCCGCACTCGCGGCACTCTCGGCGCAGCCCGCGCTGGCCCAGAAGCAATATGGTCCCGGCGTCAGCGATACCGAGATCAAGGTCGGGCAGACCATCGCCTATAGCGGGCCGGCTTCGGCCTATGGCACGCTCGGCAAGGTCGAAGGCGCCTATTTCAAATGGCTGAACGACACCAAGGGCGGCATCAACGGCCGCAAGATCACTTTCATCAGCCGCGACGACGGCTACTCGCCGGCCAAGGCGGTGGAGAATGTGCGCAGCCTGGTGGAGGGCGACGAGGTCGCGCTGATCTTCGGCGTGCTCGGCACGCCGCTGAACATGGCGATCCGGCCCTATCTGAACAAACAGGGCGTGCCGCAACTGTTCGTCGCCGCCGGCACCTCGGCGCTGAACGACCCCGCGCATTTCCCCTGGAGCATGGGCTGGCAGCCCAATTTGCGCGACGAGGCCAAGTTCTATGCGAAGAACCTGCTCGCCCACAATCCGAAGCCCAAGGTCGCGGTGCTCTACCAGAACGACGATTTCGGCAAGGATCTGCTGAACGGCCTCAAGGAAGGCCTCGGCGAAGACGCCGACAAGATGATCGTCAGCGCGCAGAACTTTCAGTCGAGCGACCCCACCATCGACAGCCAGATGGTGATCCTGCAGAATTCCGGCGCCGACGCGCTGTTCCTGTTCACCTATGCCAAGCAGGCGGCGCAGGCGATCTCGAAAATGTCCGATCTGAAATGGAAGCCGGAGACCTATCTGCATCTCGGCGCGGCATCGGTCGGCGCGACGTTCAAGCCGGCCGGCCTCGACAAATCGACCGGCATCATGAGCGCGGGCTTCATGAAGGACGTCACCGATCCCAAATGGGCCGACGATCCCGACGTCAAGACCTGGAGCGAGTGGATGAAGGCCAATATGCCCGCCGCCGACCGCAACGACAGCCTGACCGCCGCCGGCTACAGCGTGGCACAGACGCTGGAACAGGTGCTGAAGCAGTGCGGCGACAATCTGACCCGCGAGAACATCATGAAGCAGGCGGCGAACTTGCGGGATTTCCGCCTCGGCCTGCTGCTGCCGAACAGCCGCATCAACACCTCGCGCGACGGATTATCGCGTGGTGACCTACATGCAGTTGCAACGTTTCAACGGTGCAAGCTGGGATGATGTGAAGTAGGCGAAGTGAGTCATCCTCGAGAGGATGCTCGAAAAAGCGCTCACGGGACCGGGCTTCGACCGTTTGTCATGGCCGGGCTTAGGTCGCAGCGGAAGCTGCGCCGTTCTTAGGACGGCGAGGCGCCGGCCATGACGAGAAAAGCGAACGTCCGCATCTTCAGACTTCGAAGAAGACGAGGATCGACGAACAGCTCTGCCTCATCGCCTTGCTCGCTTTGAAGGCAGCGCGCTTGCGATTCGGACTCGTTTTGTTCGCTGGCGGTGGCCGGCTGCCGCATCATCAAACACAGGCGGATCGAGCGTCAAATTGCACAAAAAGCAGCTCAATGACGTCCCGCAAAACGTCATTCTGATTCGATTTTCCGGCTCGTGCTGCGGCGCACGGTGTGACTCAAAAGCCAACGCTGCAGATAAATCAGGGGCTTCGCTGCAATTTAAGGTAAATTTTTCTTTCACAAATCAGCTAGCTGATTCATTTTTGCGTTTCTGGGGTCAATCTGGAGGCCAAGGTATGAACGTCATTGTTTTCGCATCGCGTAAAGGTGGCTCGGGGAAAAGTACCCTGGCCGCTCATCTCGCTGCACATGTCCATAAGGCAACGAAGCCATGTCTGCTTGATCGACGCCGATCCGCAGGGGTCGTTGACGCTGTGGCACAAGCTGCGCGGCACCAACGAACCGGCGATCAAAACCGCCGTCAATTCCGTCAGCGGGATCGTCGCCGCCGCCAAGCGCGACGGCATCGAATGGGTATTCATCGATACACCGCCGAATATGTCGGCGGTCGTGGAAGATGCCATCAAGAACGCCACCATGGTGATCATTCCGGCGCGGCCGGGGGTATTCGACGTCAATGCCGTGCAGGAAACGATTCTAACCTGCCGCGCGGCGCGCAAACCCTATGCGGTCGTGATCAACGGCGCGCCGGCTCGCAGGGACGAGGTGGAGAGCCCGATCGTCACCATCGCGCGTGAATCACTGGCCAAATTCCGGGCGCCGGTGTGGGGCGGCCAGATCACCAACCGTGCCGATCTTTTGATGGCGCTCAGCCATGGCGAAGGCGCGCGCGAATATTATGCCGAAGGCCGCGCGGCGGCAGAGATCGGCCGGCTGTGGGCTGCGATCGAACGCTCGGTGAAGGCGATCCGTGGCACGGCGTCCGGCGAGCGGCGCCATGCACAAGCAGGCGGCGTAGTTTCGCCGCACTGTCGGGCCGGCAAAGAACGCGCGGGTCTCGCGCGTTTTCTTTGCTGTGTGCGCTGGCGCCTCACCGTCATTGCATCGACGCGGAGGCTGCGGATGAGGTCGCGCGCTCAATTCACCATCAGCACGTAGAAGATCATCACCGGCGACAGGCTCAGGATCACCGACCAGATGCCGACCGCCCAGAGGACGTCCCCGATGCTAAAGCCCTGTTGTTCGGGCCATGGATTGTGTCTGGTCTTGGTCTTCACGACGCCCCGCGTTTTTTGTTCTTGCTGGTGCGGAGACATTGATACGCGCCGGATTTTAAAAAGCCGGTCGCAATTTCGCTCGCATTTGAACACAGGTGCTACCGCGGATTAACGACGATGCGTTCCTGTGTGCGCGCCGTCAGCTTCCCATCATGAGATGGAAGGCCAGCACCGGCGACAGGCCCAGCAGCACCGCCCACAGGCCGAAGGACGACACCAGCAGCAAATCCTGCGTTCGCTGGGCTCGCTCGCAAATCGGATATTTGGCATTTTGGCGTGGCTTGAATGGTCATTGTTGTCCCCCGTTTTTTGTTATGGGGCTTCAATAAGCCTCAAATTTTAAAGATACGCGCCGCGGCAACGATCGGATTTGAGATGCCGGCGTCACCGCGCATTAACCAAGCCGGCTTGTGCAGTGGACCTCGCACGCATCGGTCGCAGCGCTCCTGGACGAGCTCGCCGCATCCAGGACGCGAAGCGCGCAGTCAAACGGCCTGAACCTGCTTGCTATCGGTCGGCGCGGCCGACCACGTCCATCAACTCCGCGATCTTGCGGCGCTGGTCGGCCTTGTCGCCCGAGGAGATCGCATGCTCGACGCAATGGGCGACGTGGTCGCGCAGGATTTCCTCCTCGACCCGGCGCAACGCCGCCTTCGCCGCGGCGATCTGCGTCACCACGTCGATGCAATAGCGGTCGTCCTCGACCATCCCGGCGAGGCCGCGGATCTGGCCTTCAATTCGTTTCAACCGTTTCAGGCAGGAGGTCTTGATCTCGGTGCGCATCCGGCTCATATACCCCCCTAGGGTATATTGATCAAGGGGCCGCGAGAGTTTGGATGGCGCAGTTGGATCACGATCACGCGCGCACGGCACGGCTCACGCTGGCCATCATCATGGCGCGACGGCGCAGGTTCGTCCTGCTGCGGCGGCCAACATGGCGATGCCGAGACAAAGCCGCTGCCGCGACCGCCATCGATCCGGTTTGCGGCATGCGCGTCGATCCGGAGACCGCCAAGCACCGTTCTCATATCAGCGGGCAGGATTATTTCTTCTGCTCGGCGCGCTGCCGCGAGCGTTTCGAAGCCGAGCCGGAAAAATTCCTGCCGCCGAAACAGCCGCAACCCGCAGCGCCGGCCGGCACCATCTACACCTGCCCGATGCATCCCGAGGTGCGCCAGGTCGGCCCGGGCAGTTGTCCGATCTGCGGCATGGCGCTGGAGCCCGAACAGGTCTCGCTCGACGACGCGCCCGATCCCGAACTCGATCGACATGACCAGGCGATTCTGGATCGCGCTGGCGCTGACATTGCCGGTGTTCGTGATCGAGATGGGCCGCCATCTCGGCGTTGATGCATCTGGTGCCGCCGGTGTGGTCGAACTGGATTTCGTTTGTGCTTGTCGACGCCGGTGGTGCTGTGGGCGGGCGCGCCGTTCTTCGTCCGCGGCTGGCGCTCGCTGGTGACCCGAAATCTCAACATGTTCACGCTGATCGCGATGGGCACCGGCGTCGCCTGGCTCTACAGCGTGGTCGGCACACTGGCGCCGCAACTGTTTCCGCCTGCGTTCCGCGACATGCACGGCATGGTCGCGGTGTATTTCGAGGCGGCCGCCGTCATCACGGTCTTGGTCTTGCTGGGACAGGTGCTGGAATTGCGGGCGCGCGCGCGCACGTCAGGCGCGATCCGCGCGCTGCTCGGGCTTGCGCCGAAAACCGCGCGGCGCATCACCGAACACGGCGACGAGGATGTCGCGATCGATGCGATCGCGGTCGGCGATTTGTTGCGGGTGCGTCCCGGCGAGAAGATTCCCGGTCGATGGCGTCGTCACCGAAGGCCGCTCCGCGGTCGATGAATCCATGGTCACCGGCGAGTCGATGCCGGTGTCGAAGGCCGAGGGCGCGCGGGTGATCGGCGGCACCGTCAACCAGAGCGGCGGACTGGTCCTGCGCGCGGAAAGAGTCGGCCGCGACACCATGCTGGCGCGGATCGTCGACATGGTGGCGCGGGCGCAGCGCTCGCGCGCGCCGATCCAGCGCCTCGCCGACCGGGTCGCCGGCTGGTTCGTGCCGGCGGTGATCGCCGCGGCGCTTGCTGGCGTTCGCGGCCTGGATGCTGTTCGGGCCGGAGCCGCGCTTCACCTTCGGTCTGGTCGCAGCGGTGACGGTGCTGATCATCGCCTGTCCCTGTGCGCTCGGTCTGGCCACGCCGATGTCGATCATGGTCGGCGTCGGCCGCGGCGCGCATTCGGGAATTCTGATCCGCGACGCCGAGGCGCTGGAGCAGTTCGAGCGCATCGACACCATCGTGCTCGACAAGACCGGCACCCTCACCGAAGGCAAGCCGAGGGTAGTCTCGCATCATTCCGGCCGACGGTTTTGAGGAAAACCAGTTGCTGCGGCTCGCCGCCAGCGTCGAGCGCGGCAGCGAGCATCCGCTGGCGCAGGCGATCCTGCACGCGGCCCGCGAGCGCAAGCTTGAGTCTCGAGCGAGGCCGGCGATTTTACGTCGGCGTCCGGCAAGGGCGCGACCGGCGACCGTCGACGGCAAGGCCGTCGCGCTCGGCAATGCGATGCTGATGAGCGAACTGAACATTGTGACGCGAGGATCTGGACGCTGCCGCGGAGGCCGCGCGGCAGAACGGCGCCACCGCGATCTTTGTGGCGATAGACGGCCGCGCCGCCGGAATCATCGCCATCGCCGATCCGGTCAAGCCGTCGGCGCGGGAGGCGTTGCAGGCGTTGCGCCGACGACGGCCTGCGCATCGTGATGCTGACCGGCGACAACCCGACCACCGCGCGCGCGGTGGCCAAGAGCTCGGCATCGATGAGGTCGAGGCGGGGGTGTTGCCGGAGCGCAAGAGCGAGGTGGTGCAGCGGTTGCGCGGCGAGGGCCGCCGCGTCGCCATGGTCGGCGACGGCGTCAATGACGCGCCGGCGCTGGCGGCGGCCGATGTCGGCATTGCCATGGGCGGCGGCACCGACGTCGCGATCGAGAGCGCCGGCGTCACCTTGTTGACGGGAGATCTGATGGGCCTGGTGCGGGCGCGGCGATTGTCGGTCGCGACCATGCGCAATATCCGCCAGAACCTGGCCTTTGCGTTTCTGTACAATGCCGCCGGCGTGCCGATCGCCGCCGGCGTGCTCTATCCGGTCTTCGGCATTTTGCTGTCGCCGATGGTGGGCGCCGCCGCGATGGCGCTGTCATCGGTCAGCGTGATCGCCAACGCGCTGCGGCTGGCGCGCACGCGACTGGATTGAGATGTCGCTACGGAATACGTGACGCTACCGCAGCCTCGGGGCTGGCGCAGATGAGGCGCCTGCGGATAGCCTCCTCAACGAGCGCGAGCGCTTCCTTGGCTTCGCGTGCCTCAGCTTCGGCTTTTTGCGCGCGAAACTCCATCGCCGTCAGCCGATCTTCCGCGGCGATCATTCGCGATTGAGCCTGCTTCAAAGCTTTGGACGCGTCCTGCAGCTTGCAATCCACCTCGGTGATGATTTGAAGGCGCTGGCGTTCGGCAGTTTCAGTTCGAATTTCAGCCTGTTTCAGTCTTTCAACGGCACTCTTGCACAATGACTGAGCCCGAGCTTCGGTCTCCCGGGCATGATCTTCCATGCCGCTAAAGATTTCGGCTGCCTGGTGCACAAGATTAAGGGCCGTCGCCCCGCAATTCGATGCCGACCACCGGGCGAATTTCACAATATTTTCGTCGCTGCCATATGTGGCCCTCAAACTGCGCTGCGCCATAGTTCGAGACCTTTGTTGGTGACTACATACAACATCATGAAGATTTATGGTAAATAGAGCGTTAAACGAAGATGGGCTCAAACCGCGGGAGGGAAGGGATGATAGACGTTCATGCGCAAGGCAGCGCGATGAGAGCCGCAAGTCCATCGCCCGCGCCTGGATATTGAACTCGCAGGTTGGACAGAGTCTGCCGGGTCGATGAGGACTGGTTACGGTCCGCGCGAGCAATCCTTTAATCCGACAATATTGGGATGATCGGCCAGCCGCAGCATCGCTTCATTGCCGAGATTGACGCCGGTCCGATAGGGAATGTTGTAGAGCACCACCGGATGCGCCGAGCGATCAGCAAGCGCGCCGAAGTGAAGCTGCAATCCTTGCTGCGACGGGCGCGAATAATATGGGCAGGAGATCAGATAAAGGTCGATCGGCCAGCCCGCGGTTCGGTCCAGCGTGTCCAGCAACGCGGTTGTGTTGCTGCCGGACAGGCCCAGGCAAAGCGGAAGCTTCTTGCCGCTGATTTCATCCCGTACCGCGAACACCAGCCGTTCGGTTTCCTCAGGCGTCAAAGTGAGGCTTTCGCCGGTGGTTGCGGCGAGCACCAGTCCGTTGACGGGCAGTGTCGCGTAATGCCGAACCAGCCGGCGCAGCGAGGCCTCGTCGAATTCTCCATCGCGAAACGGTGTGATGAGCGGCAGCCAAAGGCCGTGCAGGGAAGATCGCCGGGAAGGTCGAGAAGATCGAAGGTCGTTCATGGGTCCATCTCCTCGAGGATTTGCGCCGGAGACGGGACAATAAAAAACCCCGTCCAAACGGCGGGGTTTTGCGGGATCGGTTAGGGCGAGAAGTCTAGCGCGCGCGTCGATCTGCAGTCCCCGGAAGGGGAGCTTTTTTCGACGGCGCAGCGTTACACAGATTTGTGATCATGGCCGGATGATGATCGGAGCCGCCGAGCCTGTCAACGCATAAAGGACCCGCTGCGGCGTCGCCGGATATAACGCGAAAAAAAGCCGGACTCTTGCGAGTCCGGCTTGAGGTATTGGCCACGTGAGGCCGACACAATCACCTTCCAAGAGGGATTACTGAGCCCTCGCGTCACTGGAGGAGGGGGACAATGCGCAACGCGAATTCTCAGCTCAGATACTATGATCCGTGCCGGTGCCTTGCAGCAACCACCCGGGCCGCATGTCAGTCATGCGGAGACCGGGGGCGAACTGCGCCGATCATGACGGCCAGCGTTGCGCCTTGCTCACCACGAAGTCGCGGAAAACCTGCACGCGCGCCACGGTCTTCAACTCTTCGGGATAGACGAAATAGGTATCGAGCTGGATCGAGTCGGATTCGCCGAACAACTGCACCAAGCGGTTGTTTTCTTCGACCAGATAATCCGGAAGTGCAGCGATACCCAAACCCTGCTGGCACGCGCGTACCAGTCCAAGGATGTTGTTGACCTTGAAATAAGTCTCGCGCGGACCGGAGCCGTTGCGACCCGCCTCGACCAGCCAGTTGCGATTCTGCAGGTGCGGCGCGACCTGTCCGTCGCTCAGGGTGATGATGCGATGGGCGTCGAGTTCGTCGAGCGTGCGGGGGGTGCCGAAGCGCTTGATGTATTCCGGCGAGCAATAGGCATGGAAGCCCATCGCGAACAGCTTGCGCTGGATCAAATCGGGCTGGGTCGGCTTGCGGGTGCGGATCGCGACGTCGGCTTCGCGCATCGAGAGGTCGAGTTCCTCGTCGGTGACGATCAGGGAAATCCGGATCTCCGGATAAAGGCCGGTAAATTCGCCGAGCCGCGGGATCAGCCAATTGATGCCGACGCCAGGGGTTGTGGTGATCTTGAGATCGCCGCTCGGCCGCTCGCGGCTGTCGGTCAGTTTCGCGCGCGCCGCCTGCAATTGCATGAAGACGTCATGAGCGGTGCGAAACAACAGGTCGCCCTGCTCGGTAAGAATGAGGCCACGTGCATGGCGGTGGAACAGCGACACCGCCAGCTCTTGCTCCAGCGCGCTAACCTGCCGGGAGACGGCCGATTGCGACAGACCAAGTTGCTCGCCGGCATGCGTGAAGCTGCCCGCTTCCGCCGCGGCGTGAAACACCTTCAGCTTGTCCCAATCCATATCGGTAAATCCGTCGCGGGTTCGAGCCATGATTACTCCGCCGCCGCGCGGTCGCTCGCGCGCAATGCGAGAAAGCGTTCGGCTTCAAGGGCGGCCATGCAGCCAAGGCCGGCGGCCGTCACGGCCTGCCGGTAGGTTTCGTCGGCGACATCGCCGGCGGCGAATACGCCGGGCACCGAGGTCGCGGTCGAGTTCGGCGCCACCTCGACATAGCCGGATGGTTTCAGCTTGATCTGACCGAGGATCAAGCTCGGTCGCCGGCGCGTGGCCGATCGCAATGAAGACGCCGTCCGCGGGCAGTTCGGTCAGCGTGCCGCTTTTGACATTCTTCAGCCGGATATGCGTCACCTTGCCGGGGTTCTCGCTGCCGCAGATTTCGTCGATGGCGCTGTCCCATATCACTTTGATCTTGGGATGCTTGAACAGGCGCTCTTGCAGGATGCGCTCGGCGCGGAAATGATCGCGACGGTGCACGATGGTCACCTGGGAGGCGAAGTTGGTCAGAAACAGCGCTTCCTCGACCGCGGTGTTGCCGCCGCCGACCACGATGACTTCCTTGCCGCGATAGAAAAATCCGTCGCAGGTTGCGCAGGCCGACACGCCAAAGCCCTTGAATTTTTCTTCCGACGGGGTGCCGAGCCAGCGCGCCTGCGCGCCGGTGGCGAGGATCACGGTTTCGGCCAGATAGACGTCGCCGCTGTCGCAGGTCAGGCGGAACGGCCGCTGCGCAAGCTCAAGCCGGGTGACGAGATCGGTAACGATTTTGGTGCCGACATGGGCGGCCTGCTTCTCCATCTGCTCCATGAGCCACGGGCCCTGGATCACATCGGCAAAGCCCGGATAGTTTTCGACGTCGGTGGTGATGGTGAGCTGGCCACCGGGCTGGATGCCCTGGATCAGGACCGGCTCAAGCATGGCGCGTGCCGCGTAGATCGCGGCGGTGTAACCGGCCGGCCCGGAACCGATGATGACGACCTTGGCGTGGATGGGGGCGGGCATGGGGCAGATCCCTCTCTTAAGGGAATTTCGTCAGTACTTGGGTGGAAAACGCCCGCAAAAGCATCACGATGGCGTTAGGAGTGTCAAATCCAACTCTAGGATATCTGGCAAGCTATGCAAGATTTGCAATCCATCTCAGCGAATTTTCCCCGCAACTGAGCAAAATGACGCGGCGCACGCGCAATAAAATTGCGCAAGTTATGCCAGCTGCGCTAAGACTATTGTCGCCCGCTCGCTTTCTCAGCCCAGGACCTGGACCCGCGTGTCGAAGAATCTTGACGAGATCGACCTTAAAATCCTGAACGAAATCCAGACCGACGGCCGAATCACCAACGTTGAACTGGCCAAGCGCGTCGGCATTTCGCCGCCGCCCTGCCTGCGCCGGGTGCGGACGCTGGAGGAAGCCGGCTACATCCAGGGTTATCGCGGATTACTGGATCCGCGCCGGCTCGGCTTTGATGTCACGGTGTTCGCTTCGGTGCATCTGTCCAGTCAGGCCGATGCCGATCTGCGTGCGTTCGAGGATTTCGTGCGCGGCGAGCCGCTGGTGCGGGAGTGCTGGATGCTGTCGGGCGAAGTCGACTTCATCCTGAAATGCGTGGCGCCCGATCTGGCGACGTTTCAGGATTTCGTCACGCACCTGACCGCGGCTCCCCATGTCCGCAATGTCAGGACGTCGCTGGTGCTGCACAATTCAAAATACGAAGCCGCGGTGCCGCTCGAATTGAAGATGCCGGGATGACGGACGCACTTGCGTCACGGTCATTGCGAGCGAAGCGAAGCAATCCAGCTTTTGCTACGTAGCTTCTGGATTGCTTCGCTTCGTTCGCAAAGACGAAAAAATTGTCAGCTCCTGTTGCGCATCGCATCGACGCTGATCGGGCCGCCGCCGGAGGTCGCGAGATAAAGACAGGCGAAGCAAAACAGGATCGCGAGGGTGCCGTTATTGAGGAGCGGCAGCAACACCGGCTCGGCGGGATTTTGAACATGTGTCCCAGGAAATAGGCGAACGCCATTTCACCCGACAGGATGAATGCGGAGATGCGCGTGAACAAGCCGATCATCAACAGCGCGCCGAGCACCAGCTCGATCGCTCCGGCTCCCGTGATCAGGGGCGGAAGATTGGCGAAGTAGGGCACCACAGGAAATTTGAAAATCTTGGCGATACCGAATTGAAGCAACAGCAGTCCGGTGATGAACCGGAACAGGCTGAGCACGGTCGGCTGCCATTTGGAGAACATCTGGTCCATGTCGTTTACCCCCTGTTTGACACGTTAAATTTAGCACCATTATGCGACACGGTGAGTGATAACGCCGCGCCCTGTCAACACCGCTCAAATCAATCATTCCCGGCGCGTCCGATCATCGGGTCATAGCTTGCGAGATTGCAGCGCAGCATGATCCGGTCGAAGCCCCACTCACATCAGCGTAATGTTGACCCGCGACTGCGGCGCTGCGGCAACAAAAAGCCGCGTGGGCGACGCGGCTTTTTTTCGAAGTGCGAATCGAACGACGCTATCGCCATTCGACCTTGGTGATCTCGTAGGCCTTGGCGCCGCCGGGGGCGACGACTTCCACCGAGGCGCCCTTTTTCTTGCCGATCAGCGCCCGCGCCAGTGGCGAGGTGATGGAGATGCGGCCCTTCTTGGCATCGGCTTCCGGCTCGCCGACGATTTGCCACACCGCTTTCTTGTCGGTGTCTTCATCGACCAGCGTCACGGTCGCGCCGAACTTGATGGTGTCGCCGGACAGCTTGCTGATGTCGATGATGTCGGCGCGCGCGAGCTTGTCCTCGAGCTCGGCGATGCGGCCTTCATTGTGGGACTGCTCTTCCTTTGCGGCGTGATATTCCGCGTTCTCCGAAAGGTCGCCATGCGAGCGCGCCTCGGCGATATGCTCGATGATGCGCGGACGCTCCACCGACTGGCGCTGCTTCAATTCGACCTCGAGGGCGGCGTATCCGCCCGCGGTCATCGGAACCTTTTCCATCATCGCTCTTCGTCCTTCAACTTCATGCGGACCAATCCGCCGGCCGCGCACAAACGCCGAAACAGAACACCCTCATGGCTGGCGAGTTCCAGTCACAAGGGCTTCACTGCCGATCAATTGCCGGGCATGGAGCCCGGCCAACGATTAGCTTTCGGAAAAATAACTCTGCAAGGTGCGGACCTCAAGGTCCCCGCCCAGATAGGCGCGGATGCCCTGCGCGGCCGCCACGGCGCCGGAAAGAGTGGTGTAATATGGCACTTTATGCAAGAGGGCAGCGCGGCGCAATGAGCGGCTGTCGGCCAGCGCCTGCGGCCCTTCGGTGGTATTAAAGACAAGCTGGATATCGCCGTTCATGATGGCGTCGACGATATGCGGCCGTCCTTCCAGCACCTTGTTTACTTTTTCGGTCGGTACCCCGCTATCGGTCAGGAAGCGTTGCGTTCCGGACGTAGCCATCACCTTGAAGCCGAGCGAGAATAGCAGCCGTACCGCATCCAGGATCCGGGTCTTGTCGATCTCGCGGACCGAGACGAACACCGTGCCCTTGCGCGGCACACGGGTGCCGCCGCCAAGCTGGCTTTTGGCGAACGCCACCTCGAACGATCGGTCGATGCCCATCACCTCGCCGGTCGAGCGCATCTCCGGGCCCAGCACGGTATCGACGCCGGGGAAGCGTGCGAACGGAAATACCGACTCCTTGACGCCGACATGGCCGAGCTTGCGCTTCTTCAAGTTAAAGTCCGCGAGCTTTTCGCCGGCCATGATCCGGGCGGCGATCTTGGCCACCGGCATCCCCATCACCTTGGCGACGAACGGCACCGTGCGCGACGCCCGCGGATTGACTTCGAGCACGTAGATGTCGCCGTCCTTGATGGCGTATTGCACGTTCATCAGCCCGACGACGTCGAGGCCGAGCGCCAGTTCGCGGGTTTGCCGCTCGAGTTCGGCAATCATCTGCGCATCGAGCGAATGCGGCGGCAGCGAGCAGGCGCTATCGCCGGAGTGAATGCCGGCTTCCTCGATATGCTCCATGATGCCGACGATGAAAGTGTCCTTGCCGTCGCACAGGCAATCGACATCGATCTCGGTGGCATCGGACAGATAGCGATCGAACAGCAGCGGATTGGTGCCGAGCACGGTATTGATCTGCCCGGTCTTGTCGTTCGGATAGCGCGCCTTGACGTCGCCGGGCACGAGTTCCGGCAGCGTGCCGAGCAGATAATCGCCGAGCTGGGTTTCCTCGCGGATGATCTGCATCGCGCGGCCGCCGAGCACATAGGATGGACGCACCACCAGCGGCAGCCCGAGATCGGCGGCCACCAGCCGCGCCTGCTCGACCGAATAGGCAATGCCGTTTTTCGGCTGCTTCAGCCGCAGCTTGTCGAGCACGCGCTTGAAGCGGTCGCGGTCTTCGGCCAAATCGATGGCGTCGGGCGAGGTACCGAGGATCGGCACGTCGGCGGCTTCCAGCGCATGGGCGAGCTTGAGCGGCGTTTGACCGCCGAACTGCACGATCACGCCGTGCAGCGTTCCGTTCTTGCGTTCGGTGGCGATGATTTCCAGCACGTCCTCGGACGTCAGCGGCTCGAAATACAGCCGGTCGGCGGTGTCGTAATCGGTGGATACCGTTTCCGGGTTGCAGTTGATCATGATGGTTTCATAGCCGGCGTCGTGCAGCGCGAAGCAGGCATGACAGCAGCAATAGTCGAACTCGATACCCTGGCCGATCCGGTTCGGGCCGCCGCCGAGAATGATGACCTTGTTGTTGTCGGACGGCGCGCTCTCGTCGGCGAGATGGCCTGCGAACGGCGCTTCATAGGTCGAATACATGTAGGCGGTCGGCGAGGCGAACTCTGCCGCGCAAGTGTCGATGCGCTTGAATGCCGGGCGAACCCCGAGCGCGTGGCGCCGCGCCGTCACGTCGGCCTCGGTGGTCTCGGCCAGCACCGCCAGCCGCGCATCGGAAAAACCCATCGCTTTCAGGCTGCGCATTCCGAACGCATTGGCGGGGAGTCCGTTCGCCTTGATTTTGGACTCCATCTCCACGATGCCGCGCATTTCCGCCAGGAACCACGGATCGATCTTGCAGGAGGTGAAGATCTCGTCATTGCTCCAGCCAAGCCGCATCGCCTGGGCGACCTGCAAAAGCCGGTCCGGCGTCGGCGTGCCGAGCGCGGCGCGGATCGCGTTCTTGTCGTCGCTGCGGCCGAGGCCTTCGATCTCGATTTCGTCGAGCCCGGTCAGCCCGGTTTCGAGACCGCGCAACGCCTTTTGCAGGCTTTCCTGAAAGGTGCGGCCGATCGCCATCACTTCGCCGACCGACTTCATCGAGGTGGTCAGCGTGGTGGAGGCGCCGGGAAATTTCTCGAACGCAAAGCGCGGGATCTTGGTGACGACGTAATCGATGGTCGGCTCAAAGGACGCCGGCGTCGCCCCGCCGGTGATGTCGTTGGCGATCTCGTCGAGCGTGTAGCCGACCGCAAGCTTGGCCGCGACCTTGGCGATCGGAAAGCCGGTGGCCTTCGAGGCCAGCGCCGAGGAGCGCGACACCCGCGGGATTCATCTCGATCACGACCATGCGGCCGTCGGCCGGGTTGACACCGAACTGCACGTTGGAGCCGCCGGTCTCCACCCCGATCTCGCGCAGCACCGCCAGCGAGGCGTCGCGCATGATCTGGTATTCCTTGTCGGTCAGCGTCAGCGCTGGTGCCACCGTGATGAAGTCGCCGGTATGCACGCCCATCGGATCGAGGTTCTCGATCGAGCAGATGATGATGCAATTGTCTTTTTTGTCGCGCACCACCTCCATCTCGAACTCTTTCCACCCGAGCACGGATTCCTCGATCAGGACTTCGTCGGTGGGGGAGGCGTCGATGCCGCGTTCGACAATTTCGATGAATTCCGCCTTGGTGTAGGCGATGCCGCCGCCGGTGCCGCCCATGGTGAAGGACGGCCGGATGATCGCGGGCAGGCCGATGTCGTCGAGCGCGCGCAGCGCATCGGGCAAGTTCTTGGTCTGGATCGAACGCGGCGTCTCCAGCCCGATGCGCGTCATCGCCTGGCGGAAACGGCCGCGATCCTCGGCCTTGTCGATGGCATCCGCGGTCGCGCCGATCATTTCGACATCGAATTTTGCCAAGGTGCCTTGCTTGCGCAGGCTCAGCGCGCAGTTCAGCGCGGTCTGTCCGCCCATGGTCGGCAGCAGCGCGAAGCCGCCGGGAATGACGTGACGTTCCTTCTCGATGATCTTGGCGACGATCTCCGGCGTGATCGGTTCGATATAGGTCGCATCGGCCAATTCCGGATCGGTCATGATCGTCGCCGGATTGGAATTGACCAGAACGATGCGGTAGCCCTCGTCCTTCAGTGTCTTCACCGCCTGGGTGCCGGAATAATCGAATTCGCAGGCCTGCCCGATCACAATCGGACCGGCGCCAATGATCAGGATGGTGGAGATGTCGGTTCTTTTAGGCATTCAGTCTCACGAACGGGGAAATCGGCACAAAAAAAGGGCGCGCATGCCGCGCGTCCCCTTGAGCCCTAGCGCCAGGTTGCCCTCGCGCGCGAGTGGTCTTTAGACCAAATTCCGCAACCGCGAAAGGGTCTTAAAGGCCCAATCAACCGGCATTTTGCTGCGATTTTGACGCCATTGCGAACGTTAGCCCGCCTTCGCCGGAGAGGATCGCCTGCCGAGCCGAAGCTGCAGAGCAGCGAAGGCTGGAGGCCCGGCCTGGATTTGAACCAGGATAAAGAACGATGCACTGTTCTCGCGTCGACGCATTCCGCCACCGGGCCGCGGCGACCATCACCGATCCAGCCGGGGTGAGCCATGGCTACCGCTGGTTAACCTTAACGCGGCTGGCGGAAGAGGTGACGGAGTTCGCGGCCAGACCGGTTCAATCAAATGGCACGAGCCATCTAAAAGGCCGGCCGCGCGACGAACGTCATCCGCCACGGATTATGGCCGATATTGAAATGTGCCCGCGAGGCAGTAAATCCGCTCGCCGCAAGCTTCGCAATCATATCAGCCTCGCTATAGCGCTGCAGGCCGATGCGGGAGCGCAATTGCCGGTAGTCGGACAGCGCCGTGCTGATCAGCCCGATCAACGCGTCTCTCAGAAAGCCGTGGGTTGCCGCGAAGCGCAGGAGCGCGATCACATCCCGGATCATGCCGACCTCCGGACGCAGGATATCGCCCAATACCAGACGGCCACCGGGTTTCAGCAACCGACGGATCACCGCAAACGCGGTGTCGAGTTCGTCCGGTGTCATGTACTGAGCCACCGAATTCATGACCGCGAGATCGATCGACTTTTCGGCCATTTTCCGCAAGTCATCCAGCGAACGCACCCTGATCCTGGTATTCGGCGCAAAACGCGCGATCAGCCGGCCGCGCACGCCGGGCGCCGGCTCGGCGAGATACAGCTTGCCGCAAGCCTCCGCCACCTGCGCGGCGGACAGGGCTTCGCCGCAGGCATAGTCCAGCACCACCGCGTCCGGTGAGGAAATGTAGCCGACGATATCCCTTGCAATCACCTGAAAATGCAGGTCGCGGTGCAACTTGCTCGCGTAGATTGTATGCGTGAAATCGTAATAATCGATCCAGTCGTCCATCGTCTCGGGATCCGGGAAAAAACGGGGTTCCGGTAGCGGAACCGGTATGTTTATGATGCGTTAGATGGTCCGGCGAGCGGTGTCCATCACCGTCAACGCCCGGTTTCCTAACAGGAAGGTGCATCGTGAGCAAAGCCAAGTCCGACAAAACCTCGCCCGACCTCGATACGCCGACGGATCTGCCGCAGGCTGCGGTAGACAAGATCTCGGCGGCGCTCAACGTTTTGCTGGCCGATGCCTTCGCACTTTATGTGAAGACCAAGAACTTTCACTGGCACATCAGCGGGCGGCATTTCCGCGATTATCATCTGATGCTCGACCAGCAATCCGACGATATTTTCGCGACCACCGATCAATTGGCCGAACGCGTGCGTAAATTGGGCGGTACCACGGTCCGCTCGATCGGGCAGATCGGCAAGTTGCAGACCATCAAGGACAACAATGAGAGCTACGTGCCGCCGCGCGAGATGCTGCGCGAGCTGATGGAAGACAACAAGCACATGGCCGCCGCGATGCGAAAAGCCCACAAGCTCTGCGACGGTCACGAGGATTCCGGCACCGCCGGATTGCTCGAAACCTTCATCGACGAAACCGAGCGCCGCACCTGGTTCCTGTTCGAAGCCAGCCGTCAGGAAGGCGGCAACGAAGCGTAGACCGTCTTTCTTACCCTCCCCTGAGGGTCCGAGACGAGCGAAGCTCGCTTCTGGGTCGGCTACTGAGCGCCGAAGTAAGCCGGGTTAAGTGGAGACTTCCTGTCCTGCCGCTCAAACTCCCTTGGGGATTTCGAAAACCAGGCACGTGGTGGTGGCGTGGGCGAGCAGGCGGCCCTTGGCGTCGGTAATGCGCGCCTCGGCGGTCGCGGCACGGCGGCCGACATTGAGCGTGCGGCCTTCGGTGCGCACCGGGCCCGTGTCCTTGGTCATGCCCTTGATGAAGCTGATCTTGAATTCGAGCGTGGTGTAGCCGGTACCGGCCGGCAGCGTGCTGTGAACAGCCAGTCCCATCGCCAAATCCAGCAAGATCGCAGCGTAGCCGCCATGCACCGAGCCGATCGGATTGTAATGCCGGAAGCCGGGGACGCTGTTGATCACCACTACGCCAGGCTCCGCCGTGCAATCGAACGGCTCGACGGTCTGCATGATCGGCGGCTCCGGAAATCGGCCGGCGAACATGGCGCGGACGAAATCGAGGCCCGGCATCGACGCCATGACTTCGGCCGGAGTCACGCCGAATTCGGTTTTTGAAGCGGATTGGTCGTCCATGGAAGCGTATCCCGTTTACAATGATGACCATCATACAAAACCGAACACCATCGCGCCAGCGTATTGAGCGCGATATTTCAACGTCATTGCGAGCGTTAGCGAAGCAATCCAGTGGCAACAAAGCAAGACTGGATTGCTTCGTCGCAAGTGCTCCTCGCAATGACGCGCAGGCTTACCCCGCCTTATGCGCGCGCATCAAATCCGCGAACCGCTTGAACAGGTAATGCGAGTCGCGCGGGCCGGGCGAGGCTTCGGGATGATACTGCACCGAGAATACCGGCTTGCCCTCGAGCTGGATGCCGCAATTGGAGCCGTCGAACAGCGAGACATGGGTCTGCGTCGCGCCCGCGGGCAAGGTCGCCTGATCCACCGCGAAGCCGTGGTTCATCGAGGTGATTTCCACCTTGCCGGTGGTCTCGTCCTTGACCGGATGGTTGGCGCCGTGATGGCCCTGGTGCATCTTTTTGGTCTTGGCGCCGACCGCCAGGCCCAGCATTTGATGGCCCAGGCAAATTCCAAAGGTCGGCGTTCCCGATGAGATCACCTTCTGAATGACCGGCACCGCATATTTGCCGGTCTCGGCGGGATCGCCGGGGCCGTTGGACAGGAATACGCCGTCCGGCTTCATCGCTAGAATATCCTCGGCCGAGGTGGTCGCCGGCACCACGGTGATCTTGCAGCCCTCGCCCGCGAGCAGCCGCAGGATATTGCGCTTGATGCCGTAATCCACCGCGACGACGTTGAACTCGGGCTCAAGCTGCCGGCCGAAGCCTTTTTCCCACGCCCACGGCGTTTCGTCCCAGGTGAATCGTTGGCCTGAAGTGACCATCGGCACCAAATCCATGCCTTCGAGGCCGGGCCATTCGCGCGCTTCTTCCTTCAGCCCGTGCAGATCGAACTGGCCGTCTTTGGCGTGCGCGATCACGGCATTCGGCATGCCCTTGCTGCGGATCAGCGCCGTCAGCGCCCTGGTATCGATCCCCGAAAGGCCGATGATGCCGCGCGCCTTCAGCCATTGATCGAGATGACGCGTGGCGCGATAATTCGACGGGTCGGTGATGGCGGCGCGCAGGATGACACCGCGCGCCCCCGGCGTTGCCGCCATGTTCACGGTTTCGATGTCTTCGTCGTTGGTGCCGACATTGCCGATATGCGGAAAAGTGAAGGTGATGAGCTGCCCGGCATAAGAAGGATCGGTGAGAATCTCCTCATAACCGGTCATCGCGGTATTGAAGCAGACTTCGCCGACCGCATAGCCTTCGGCGCCGAGGCCAAAGCCTTCCAGAATCGTGCCGTCAGCCAGCACCAGGACCGCGGTCGGTTTCTGATCCGGCCAGGCTGAGGGATTTTCCATGATTGTCATGAGCCCATTACATAGTCGCCGCCTGCGCTGGCGTCAAAGCCGGATGCCGCGGATTCACATGCAAAAATCTTCCTATTTGATGCTGGCCTCATGCGGAGGAGCGGCCTCTTGGCGGCGTCTCGAAGCACGAGGCTGCCTGGATCGGGAACCTTCGGCCATCCTTCGAGACCCGCGCAAGAGCGCGCTCTTCAGGATGAGGCCGGAATTGCCAGGGGAACTCGGTTGTCTGATCGGCGCGAACGGCCTAGATCAGGGGCTTATGGTGATGCGGCCTGAAGGCTGCGAGAGGACATGACGATGCTGCGCGACGATATCAACAACGCGGTCAAGGATGCGATGCGGGCCAAGGATGAGCGCAAGCTCTCGACCCTGCGCATGGTTAATTCGACCATCAAGAACGCCGACATCGATGCACGCGGTCAGGGCAAGCCGCCGCTCGGCGACGGCGATCTTTTGGGCGTCTTGCAGAAGATGATCAAACAGCGCCAGGAATCCGTCGAACTTTACGACAAGGGCGGCCGCGCCGAACTTGCGGATCAGGAACGCGCGGAAATCGCGATCATCTCCGCGTATCTGCCGAAGCAGATGTCGGAGGACGACGTCAAGTCCGCCATCGCCGCTGCCATCGCCGAGACCCAGGCTGGCGGCATCAAGGATATGGGCAAGGTGATCGCGGCGCTGAAGGCGAAATACGCCGGCCAGATGGATTTCGGCAAAGCCAGCGGCCTGGTGAAATCGGCGCTGACGGGATAGTCGCGAACGCGAACGCTGCTGCGTCAGCGGTTACGGCGCTTGGATCCCCAATTTTTTGAGCGCTTCCAGCATTTGCGACGGCGGCGCCATCTTGATCGCGAGCGGATGGCCGGTCTCGAGCAGGCTCTTGAGGCTGGACAGGATCGCGGGCCAGCCCTGCCGGCCGCCGGAGAGAATATCGTCGCTGGTTGGACGGTCCTGCGACTGGATCAGCGTCAGCTTCACCGCATCGCCGGCCTGCTCGATTTCGTAGGTCACCAAAGTGACGCCGAGTTTTTCGACCAGATCGGACCAGTTGACATTGAAGGTGATCGTGAGCCGGTTTGGCGGATCGCATTCAATCACTTCGCCGCTGATATGCAGCGAACCGTCAGGCGCACGTACGATATAGGCGCCGCCAATCCGCAGATCGATCTCGACGGCATTGCCGAAAAAATACTTCCGGCTGAACTCCGCCGATGTCAGCGACTGCCAGACGTGCTCCGGCGTCGAGGCGATGTAGATCGTATAGACGATGGCGGGCTTGAAGCTGTCGATATTCATGAACGGGTGACCCCTTCAAGCTCCTCGATGGACAGCGCATCGAACGGAATGATCAGTGGCTGGCCGGTCTCCAGCATGCTCTTCAGGCTGGACATGATCGCCGGCCATCCCTTCGAGATGCCATCGAGCATCACGCTGGTTTCCGCGAAATTCTGATGCGTCAAGGTCAGCTTCACCAGTTTGCCGTGCGGTTCGAGCTCAAAGGTGACGCGCGACGGCCGCTCGTTGCTGGCGGCTTCGTTCAGGATGTGGCGAAAGCTGTAGGACAGAAGCCGCGGCGGATCGGCTTCGAGAATTTCGCCGACGTCGGTGGTCTTGCCGTTGAGCACCAGCGAGAACGGCGAACCCACCTTCCAGTCCGAGACCACGCTGGTGTCCCACCAATAGCGTCTGGAGAAATCACTGTTGGTGAGCGCCTCCCACAATTTTTGCCGGGTGGTCTCGATATAGGTGACATAGACGAATTCCGGCTTACTCATCACGCTGCTCCAGTTGTCGTTTCAACTCGCTGAGCGCAGTCAGCTTGCCGCGCTCGAATTTCCTGATCCAGCGTTCGCCGATTTGATGGATCGGCACCGGGTTGAGATAGTGCAGTTTCTCGCGGCCGTGCTTGAACGTGGTGACGAGATTGGCCGCTTCGAGAATCGCAAGGTGCTTGGTTACGGCCTGCCGCGTCATGGCAAGGCCGCCGCAGAGATCGTTCAGGGTCTGTCCGTTCCTGACGTGAAGCCTGTCCAGCAGCGACCGCCGCGAAGCGTCGGCGAGTGCTTTGAAGACTTCATCCATGGCCGGCATAATAGGCAACCAAATGGTTGCATGTCAAGACACGATGCGCGCGGCTTCCGCCGTCGCGGCTGTCGGTGCATAATGGAGAAGCCTATTGACCGCGCGCGAGCTCCACCATGTCGCTTCAGCTCTATCTTGCCTTTGTCGCCGCCTGCATCGCGCTGGCGTTGTTGCCGGGGCCGATCGTGACGCTGCTGATTGCCAATGGCCTGCGCCACGGCACCCGTGCGGCGCTGATCAACATCGCCGGCGCCCAAGTGGGCCTCGCCATCGTGATCGGGATCGTGGCGATCGGATTGACCTCGTTGATGGCGACGCTCGGTTACTGGTTCGACTGGGTGCGGTTTGCCGGCGCGGCCTATCTGGTCTGGCTCGGCATCAAGCTGATCCGCGCGCCGGTCGAAGGCATCGATGCCGATGCACCGCCGCCTCCACCGCGCGGCGGGTTCTTTCTGCAGGGCCTTCTGGTGCTGCTCTCCAATCCCAAAGTGCTGGTGTTCTTTGGCGCGTTCATTCCGCAGTTCATGGACATGAGCAAGGACCATGTCTCGCAAGTGACGCTGCTCGGCGTCACCTTCATGGTAATCGCTGGGATCACCGATGGGCTCTATGCGCTGCTGGCCGGCCGCGCGCGCTCGTTTTTCTCGGTGCGGCGAACAAGGCTGGTATCGCGTGTGTCCGGCGGCTTCATGATCGGCGGCGGCATCTGGCTGGCGCTGACGCGGGCGCGGTAGAGCAGAGTTTAGCCGAGTTGGGCATCTTAAATTGTCGAAGTCGGATACATCCGACTTCGATCGGGGGAGGGAACTAAATCATCGATTTCGCCCGCAGCGTGGTTTCGATCTCACCAAAAATGCGCGCCAGCCTTTCGGCCCATTCGCTCTGCCCGGCCGGATCGGCGATCAAATCCTGGCGGATTTCGATGCCGGAATTCATCAGCCCGCGCGCCTCGCCGTGAACCGGGATGGTGTAGTCGGTCTCATCGCTCACCGCGTAGGGTTCGTTGTCGCCGACCACGAGATCGGCTTCGCCGCGCAGCAGGTTTAGCAACAGCGGCGGCAGTCGGGTGTCGCGATGATAGAGCGTGCCGACATGCCAGGGCCTGATGATGCCGGCATAAACCGGCGTAAAACTATGCAGCGACACCAGCACCGTCGGCATGCCCGCGCGCAGGCGCGCGTCGATGACCTCGTCAATGTGGTGATGGTAGGGATCGAAGATCGTCCGGCGCCGCGTCTCGGTCGCGTCGCGGGCAAGGCCTTCATTGCCCGGAATGGTGGTGGCTTCGCTGATGCGCGGGATCGAACTTGGCGCCGCCGGGGGACGATTGCAGTCGATCACCAGCCGCGAGTAGCGCTGCGCGATCAGATGCGCGTCGAGATGTTTCGAGAGCGCGTCGGCGACGCCGGCAATGCCGATATCCCAGGCGATGTGCCGCGTGAGTTCGCCAGCCGGAAGCCCGAGATCGCCGAGCCTGCGCGGGATGCGCCGGCCGTAGTGATCGCAGGTCAAAAGGAACGGCGAGCGTCCCGCGACATTATGTTCATGAATTGGCGGAACATCTTCCTCGCCGAGGAGTAATGATGTGTCGTCGCCGCTTTGCAAAGCCATTTTTCTCGCTCAATGCCTATCGAAGCAGCATATCGGTTCAGGAATAAGCAGCTATCGGTCTAGATTAGATTGCAAAAAGTAACGATGATTACCTCGACGATGCCGCTTCTGACAATTCATCACAAGACCGAATATCGCTATACGCACCCGGTGGCGTTCGGCGAACATCGCATCATGCTGCGTCCGCGCGACGGCCACGACCTGCGGGTGCTTTCCGGCAATCTCGAGATCGCGCCGGAGCCGATGTCGCTGCGCTGGATCCACGATGTGTTCGGAAACAGCGTCGCGATCGCGACCTTCGATGAGCGCGCCGAAACCTTGTCGATCGTCAGCACCGCGACGGTCGAGCACAGTCCCGCCGAGGAATATGCGCTGACCCCGGACGATCGGGCGTATTTCTATCCTTTTCTCTATGGCGGCGACGAGCTTCCCGACCTCGTTCAGTTCATCACGCCGCAATATGGCGACCCGACCGGCGAGCTGTCGGCCTGGGCCCGGAATTTTCTCGATGCCGAAGGACCGACCCCGACCTTCAATATTCTCAGCGGCATGACCCACGGCATCCGCAAGCAATTCACCTATCGCAAGCGGCACGAGCACGGCACCCAGCATCCGCTCGATACGCTGCAGACCCGGTCCGGAACCTGCCGCGACTACGCGTTGTTCATGATCGAGGCGTTGCGTCGGCTCGGCATTGCCGCGCGCTTCGTGTCGGGATATCTGTTCATCCCCGGCGATCGCGCGCACGGCTATGTCGGCGGCGGCTCAACCCATGCCTGGGTTCAGGTCTATCTGCCGAGTGCGGGCTGGATCGAGTTCGATCCCACCAACGGCATTATCGGCACCCGCGATCTGGTTCGCGTCGCGGTGGCGCGCGATCCACGCCAGGCGATACCATTGCACGGCACCTATCTCGGCTCGGCCGATGCGTTCGTGGCCATGGACGTCAGCATCAACGTGGTTTCGGTGGATGAAGGGGCGGAGGCGTAATATGGAAATCAAGGTAGGTTTCGAGATCTCGTACGCCGCGGTGCAGCCGACGCCGATGGTGATCATGCTCAGCATTCATCCGTCGCGTTATTCCGACATCGTCGGCACCGAAAGCATCGTCGCCGAGCCGAACGCGCCGATCGGATTTTACCGCGACAGTTTTGGCAATGTGTGCGGCCGGCTGGTGGCCCCGGCCGGCGGCGTGACGCTGCGCGGCAGCGCGCTGGTGCGGGATTCCGGACTGCCGGATCTGGTAGTGCCGACCGCCCAGCAGCTTCCGATCGATCAATTGCCCGACGACGTGTTGATGTATCTGATGGCGAGCCGCTATTGCGAGACCGACAAATTGACCGATGTGGCGTGGTCGCTGTTCGGCCATACCCGGCCGGGCTGGGAGCGGGTGGCCGCGATCAGCACCTTTGTGCACAACCACGTCACCTTCGGCTATCAGCATGCCCATCACATGAAATCCGCCCACGACGTCTACGAGCAGGGCACTGGCGTGTGTCGGGATTTCGCGCATCTGGCGCTGACCTTCTGCCGCTGCATGAACATCCCGGCGCGCTATTGCACCGGGTATATGGGCGACATCGGCATTCCGCCGGATCCGGCGCCGATGGATTTCTCCGGCTGGTTCGAGGTCTATTTGTCGGGCCAGTGGTACACCTTCGACGCCCGCCACAATCATCCGCGGATCGGCCGCATCCTGATGGGCACCGGCCGCGACGCCGCCGACGTGGCGCTGACCACCAGTTTCGGCCGCATGGACCTTGTCAAATTCCACGTCATCAGCGACGAGGTCGTGGCGGCGTAGAACGCGTGCCGCAACGACGGTTTAGAATAATCCCATGAACTCCGATCACCTCTTCGTCTACGGCACGCTGATGCGTGGCTTCGACAATCCGATGGCGAAGCTGCTGCAGCAGGGCGCCGATTTCATCGGCGCGGCGCGGTGCCGCGGCCGGCTCTATCGCGTGAAGCATTATCCCGGGCTGGTGCTGTCGGATGACGCCGATGACGTTGTGTTCGGCGAAGTGTACCGGCTGCGGCAGCCGGTCGAATTGCTGCGCGAATTCGATATGTACGAGGCCTGCGGCGAAGGCTTTGCCGAGCCGACCGAATATATCAGGCAGCTGCTGGCCGTGACGCTTGAAGACGGCGCGGCCAGCGAGGCCTGGACCTACATCTACAACTGGCCCATCGCCCACCTGCCGCGCATCGCCTCGGGACGGTTTCTGGAGAGGTAGGGTATGCCGCATGACGCGGCCCTCTCCCTCTCCCGCTTCCGGGACCCGCAAGCGGGAGAGGGAGCAGAAAACGCCCCCTGTGAATAGCCGGGAGAAGCACAACAATTCTCGTATTTTAACCCGGGCACCCTATATCCCTAGTCGGTTGGCACCGGGCCGGGACTCATTCAACATCCGCCAACCGCGACGCACAATCACCCATGCGCTTTACGCCTCAATTCCTCGACGAACTGCGCGCCCGGCTTCCGGTTTCGGAAGTCGTCGGACGGCGCGTGAAGTTGAAGAAAGCAGGAAGGGAGTGGAAAGGCCTGTCGCCGTTTCAACAGGAGAAGTCGCCGTCGTTCACCGTCAACGACCAGAAGGGTTTTTATCACGACTTCTCCTCCGGCAAGCATGGCGACATCATCTCGTTCCTGATGGAGACCGAAGGCGTCGGCTTTACCGAAGCGGTCGAGCGCCTCGCATCGATGGCCGGCGTGCCGCTGCCGGCGGTGACGCCCGACGCCGCCCGGCACGAGCAGCGCCGCAAGACATTGTACGATGTGATGGAGCTTGCCGCGAAATTCTTCGCCGATACGCTGGCCTCGCGCCACGGCGCCAGGGCGCGCGGCTATCTCGCCGACCGCGCAATTTCGCCGGCGGTGCAATTGCAATTCCGCATCGGCTACGCGCCCGGCGATCAGCAGACCCGCTTTGCCCTGAAGGAATATCTGGGCGCGCAGGGCATCCCCGTCGAGGACATGGTGGAAGCCGGGCTCTTGATCGCGGGCGACGACATCCCGGTACCCTATGACCGCTTTCGCGACCGTGTGATGTTTCCGATCAGCGACATGCGCGGACGGGTGATCGCGTTCGGCGGCCGCGCGCTGGAAAAAGATGTGCCGGCGAAATACCTGAATTCGCCGGAAACGCCGCTGTTTCACAAGGGCGACAATCTCTACAATTTCGCGCCGGCGCGGCTCGCCACCCACAATGGAAGCACGCTGGTGGTGGTCGAAGGCTATGTCGACGTCATCGCCATGGTTGGCGCCGGTTTCCCGGCGAGCGTCGCCCCGCTCGGCACCGCGCTGACCGAGAACCAGCTCGCGCTTTTGTGGAAGATGGCGGACGAGCCGATCCTTTGTTTCGACGGCGACAAGGCCGGCCAGAAAGCGGCATGGCGCGCCGCCGACCTCGCATTGCCGCATCTTCTGCCCGGCAAGAGCTTGCGCTTTGCGCTATTGCCCGAGGGGCAGGACCCAGACGACCTGGCGCGCTCCGGCGGCCGCGGCGCCATCGAGGAAGTGATTTCGGCCGCGCGCGGCCTCGCCGACGTGATCTGGTCGCGCGAAGTCGAAGGCGGCGCCTTCGCCACACCAGAGCGGCGCGCAGCACTTGAGGCGCGGGTGCTGGAATTGACCAACGGCATTCGCGACGAAAAAGTGCGGCGCTATTATCGCCAGGATCTGGAGCAGCGGTTGCAGCGGACGTTCGCCCCGGAAGGCGGCCGCGGCTTCTACGGCCGCGGCAATTATCGCGGCGCGTCGGGCCGCCTCGGTGGCGAATCAGGCGGGCGTTTTGCCCCGCGCGGCTCGTTCACGCCTGGGGCTGCGGGGCGATCCGGCTCTTTTGGCGGTCGCGCGCAAGGCCCGGCCGGCAGCCAGACCATCAACCGCCAGCCCTACCAGGTGGCGAGCCCGCAGCTGGCGGCGAGCCCGATCATGCGCGGCCAGCGCAGCGCGATTTCCCGCCGCGAGGCATTAATTCTGCAGACCCTGATCAACCATCCCTGGCTGCTCCACGACCATCTGGAAGAGGTGGCGGCGCTGGAATTGGCCCATCCCGAGGCGCATAAATTGCGCGCCGGTATTATTGCTGCCTTCGCCAATGACCATCACCACAATTCGGAGCCCTCCGAGCAGAGCGAAAAAATGCGCGCCGACCTTGCGGCGGGCGGATTTTCCAAGATTCTCCAAAGGGTTGGACTGGCGATCACGACCTCGGCGGTGTGGGGGGCGGCGCCCGGCGCCGCGCGCGAGGACGTTCTTTCCACCTGGCACCAGCTCGTATCCTTGCATCGCCAATGGCACTCCTTACTTAGGGAATTGAAGGATGCCGAGCTGGCCTTGGGTGACGAGGCCAGTGAAGCAAATTTGGCGTGGCTGCGCGACGTCAAGGCGCGGCTGGCGGAAGTGGACGGTACCGAGGCCCTGATTGAGGGTTTCGGCGAGTCCTCGGGCCGGTTCCAGCGCAGTGTGTGACTAAAAAATCATGCGGACGGCTGGGCCCGGAACCGCGAAATGACTCGCCAAACCCATGGTTTGGCTGCAAAAACAGGGTTAATCGAAGCTTTACAGCCTGCGGGCTATGAGTTCGAAACCGGCGAAACAGATTCGAGGGTGGCGACGTACGTGCGCCGCCCTTTCCGCGTCATGAATGACGTCAGAGATTTCAAAGCGTGGGGCGCGGCAACGCATCCCGCATGAGCGCGTTTTAGGAGCAATGAATGGCCACCAAGGCAAAGACGCTGCAGGTCAAGGACAAGGAAAAAGACGACAAGGCAGCGGATGCGCCTGAGAAGGATTCTCCGGACGCGCCGTCGCCGTTGCTCGATTTGTCCGATGCCGCCGTCAAGAAGATGATCAAGCAGGCCAAGAAGCGCGGCTTCGTGACCTTCGATCAGCTCAACGAAGTTTTGCCTTCGGACACTACCGCGCCCGAGCAGATCGAGGACATCATGTCGATGCTCTCGGACATGGGCATCAACGTCTCCGAGGCGGAAGACGCCGACAGCGAGGAAGAAAACAAGGAAGAGGCCGAGGACGAGACCGACAACGAACTGGTCGAGGTCACGCAAAAGGCCGTCACCGAAGTCAAGAAGTCCGAGCCCGGCGAGCGCACCGACGATCCGGTGCGGATGTATCTGCGCGAGATGGGCACCGTCGAGCTGTTGTCGCGCGAAGGCGAAATCGCCATTGCGAAACGCATCGAGGCCGGCCGCGAGGCGATGATCGCCGGGCCTGTGCGAAAGCCCGCTGACCTTCCAGGCCATCATCATCTGGCGCGACGAACTCAACGAGGGAAAGATCTTCCTTCGCGACATCATCGATCTCGAAGCGACCTATGCCGGCCCCGACGCCAAGAACAACATGAACCCGGCCTTGCTGGTGGCCCCGCTCGGCCCGGACGGCCAGCCGCTGGTGGCTGCGAACGGCGAAGGCGATGTCGACGGCGAGGCCAATGGCGCCGCCGCGATGCCGCAGGCCGCCCCCGCCCATATCGCGCCACCGGCCGCCCCTCCGGCGCCGACCCCGTTCCGTGCCGCGCCGGCTGCCGCCGCCGATGGCGAAACCACCTCGGAAGCCGCCGCTGACGGCGACATGGATGACGACGAGTTCGAAAACCAGATGTCGCTCGCCGCGATCGAGGCCGAGCTGAAGCCGAAGGTGGTCGAGACCTTCGACAAGATCGCCGACAACTACAAGAAGCTGCGCCGCCTGCAGGAGCAGGACATTTCCAACCAGCTGCAGAACGAGACGCTGTCGCCGGCGCAGGAGCGCAAATACAAGAAGCTGAAGGACGAGATCATCGTCGAGGTGAAGTCGCTGCGGCTCAATCAGGCCCGTATCGATTCGCTGGTCGAGCAGCTTTACGACATCAACAAGAAGCTGGTGTCGTTCGAGGGCCGCCTGTTGCGTCTCGGCGACAGCCACGGCGTCGCGCGCGAAGATTTCCTGCGCAACTATCAGGGTTCCGAGCTCGACCCGCGCTGGCTCAATCGTGTTTCGAAACTTTCTGCCAAAGGCTGGAAGAATTTCGTCCATCACGAAAAGGACCGCATCAAGGAACTGCGCCACGAGATCCAGTCGCTGGCGGCGTTGACCGGGCTCGAGATCGGCGAATTCCGCAAGATCGTGCACGGCGTGCAAAAGGGCGAGCGCGAGGCGCGCCAGGCCAAGAAGGAAATGGTCGAGGCCAATCTGCGGCTGGTGATCTCGATCGCCAAGAAATACACCAACCGCGGCCTGCAGTTCCTCGATCTGATCCAGGAAGGCAATATCGGCCTGATGAAGGCGGTCGACAAATTCGAATACCGCCGCGGCTACAAATTCTCGACCTATGCGACCTGGTGGATCCGGCAGGCGATCACGCGCTCGATCGCGGACCAGGCCCGCACCATCCGCATTCCCGTGCACATGATCGAGACCATCAACAAGATCGTGCGCACCTCGCGCCAGATGCTCAACGAGATCGGCCGCGAGCCCACGCCCGAAGAGCTCGCCGAAAAACTCGGCATGCCGCTTGAAAAAGTGCGCAAGGTTCTCAAAATCGCCAAAGAGCCGCTGTCGCTCGAGACGCCCGTGGGTGACGAGGAAGACTCGCATCTCGGCGATTTCATCGAGGACAAGAACGCGATCCTGCCCATCGACGCCGCGATCCAGTCCAATTTGCGCGAAACCACGACGCGGGTTCTGGCCTCGCTCACCCCGCGCGAAGAACGCGTGCTCCGCATGCGCTTCGGCATCGGCATGAACACCGACCACACTCTGGAAGAAGTCGGCCAGCAGTTCTCGGTGACCAGAGAGCGTATCAGGCAGATCGAAGCCAAGGCGCTGCGGAAGCTGAAGCATCCGTCGAGGTCAAGGAAGCTCAGGTCCTTCCTCGACAACTGATCCCGTGTTCCGGGCGCGGCGCAGCACGAAGTGATGCGCCGCAGAACCGGGACCCACTCTCTGCCGCGCCCATCTTCCGCTGGAAAAGGTTGCTGGTCCCGATGCAGACGAATGAATTGCCGATGGTCGATGTGTTGCGGCTGCAAGCGCTCGATGGCTATCGCCTGTGGGTTCGCCTTACGGATGGCAACGAAGGCGTGCGTGATTTTTCCGATATCCTTGCCGAAGGTGGACCGACGGTTGAGCCGTTGAAAGCACCGGATTATTTCGCCCGCGCTTTCGTGGAAATGGGTGCGCCCACTTGGCCCAATGGCTTTGATGTCGATCCGATCAATCTCTACATGGAATTGCGCGATGCCGGCGCGCTGACACGCGTTGCGGCGGAGTAGTTGTGGAGTTGCTCGCCAGCGCCATTGCAGAGGCATGGCAAGTCTCGAAGATTGACGCGAGACATGCTAGAATCTGGCTCGCATTCCATTTCGCGCTCTCCCACGAAAGCGACTTCCCCATGCTTCGCGTCTCCATGTTCCTGACCGCGCTCCTCCTCGCCACCCCTTCCTTCGCCGCCCGCTGCGGCGGCGACTTCAACTCCTTCGTGGCTGTCATGTCGCAGGAAGCTTCCGCCGCGGGCGTCTCGCAAGGCGTGATCGCCTCCGCGCTGGGCGGGGTGACCGAGGATATGTCGGTTTTGAATTTCGATCGGCGCCAGCGCTACACCTTCAACAAGTCGTTTGAGCAATATGTCTCGACCCGCGTTGGCGCGGGCCGCATCAATGGCGGGCGGGCGATGCTGCAGCGGAATGCCGCGCTGTTGTCGAGCATCGAGGCCAAGTTCGGGGTGCCCCGGCAAATCCTGGTCGCGATCTGGGGGCTGGAGACCGATTTCGGCAAGGGCGATATGGGGAAATTGCCGGTCATCCGCACGCTCGCGACCATGGCGCATGATTGCCGCCGCACCGATTTGTTTCAGGGCGAACTGCTGGCGGCGCTGAAAATCCTGCAGCGCGGCGATCTGCCCTTGCGCGATTTGATCGGCGCCTACGCCGGCGAAATCGGCCAGACGCAATTCTTGCCGTCGTCCTACATCAAATACGGCGTCGATTTCGACGGCGACGGCCGGGTCGACCTGCGCCACAGCGTCCCCGATGTGCTCGCCTCCACCGCCAACCTGCTTCACACCAACGGCTTCAAGATGGGCGCGCCCTACGGCGAAGGCACCGCCAATTTCGAGGCGATGCGCGAATGGAATCACGCCGTGATCTACCGCAAGACGATTGCGTATTTCGCGGATCAGTTGGTGGGGCGGTGAGAGACCATTCTGCGTGATCCCGGGCCTATCAACATAAAAGCCGTCATTCCGGGGCGTGCGAAGCACGAGCCCGGAATCCATACTCCCCGCAGGGGTTATGGATTCCGGGCCTGCGCCAAGAGGCGCATCCCGGAATGACGGTGGTGAAGTTTGTGTCCGCGCGTGGCTAATCCACGCCATAGCTAAAAAACTGATTTGCCTGTCCAGCCCCGCTTTCAAAAATATTTCCGTTCCCTTCTGACCCAAATCACCTGCATATCCCCCGCCATCCCGCCTCACTCAGAGGGGCGTTTCGCGATCGTCACGGACGTTGGTGCGGGATGCGGTGGACGCAAGCAGCGCATTGACGAAGGCGCTGAGCTTGCGGACGGCGAAGTCGTGTGGTTCTGACGCCCCGACGCTGGCGTCAAGTTGGTGGAAGAGATTTCACTGGCGACGGTGACAACAAAGCCCGGTCACCGGGAAGAGCACGAAGGAAACCGTTAAAACCATTGCGCGGGGAATGCCGGACGTTTCCGGCGTGACCGTGGTGACTAACGCGTGTGCTTTCTACCATTGCGCACGCGGCTGCGGACGCGCCGAGCGTCCGGCATTCCCTGCTCCCCTCTTGGGGTAGCAGGCTCCCCTCTTGGGGTAGCACTGCGCCTCTGATCTTCAGGGGGCGAGACCTTCACAGCAAAACTCGCGCGACATGCGCGGCGAGATCGCGGAGCTGTGTTTGTGAAGCAGCCCACAGTTTGAAATTTGAATCCGTGCTCTCAATAAGACGCGTGCCGCTATCCGACCAGGTCGGCATTACCGACCCTTCCATTGCTGTCGAGAAAGCTCCTGGGCGAGAAAGCGCTCACGCACCAATGCACGCAAAATGAGAACAGCACTTCATCTGACAATCGTAATTGCGAACTTTTGAAATTTCCAGATTCGAAACTTCATCCCGATCTGCTTTTCAAGGAGTGTCCAATGACACAGCAAACATCCCATTCCCACTTTGCCACCCAAAGTCGCACCGTGTTATCCGGCAGCGAGAAGCGTCCGGTCGCGCTAGCCGACGGAAAGAAGGCCGCCGCCGCCGGCGAACAGCTGACGGTTTCGGTCATCGTCCGGCGCAAGAAGCCGCTGTCGGCAGCGCATGCCGCCGGTGAACAACGTCTGACCCATGCCCGCTTCAACGCCGATCACGGGGCCGATCCCGAAGCGGTTGCGCTTGTGAAGCGTTTTGCCGAAGAGTTCGGCCTGAAGGCCGAGCCCGGCATGCCCGCGCCCGGGCGGCGCACCGTCAAGCTCACCGGCACCGTCGCTGACATGCAGCGGGCCTTTGGCGTTTCGTTGTCACACTGCACCATAGAGGGCGAGACCTATCGCGTTCGCGACGGCAGCATCCTGCTTCCCTCCGAGTTGCAGGGTTATGTCGTCGCCGTACTCGGCCTCGACAACCGTCCGCAGGCGAAGCCGCACTTCCGTGTGCTCGGCGAAGTGGGTGCGGCTCACGCCGAAACTCCGGCGGCCCAATCTTCCTTCACGCCGGTTCAGGTCGGGCAGCTCTACCAGTTCCCGCAAGGAATCACCGCATCCGGTCAAACCATCGGCATCATCGAACTCGGTGGTGGTTTTCGTCAGGCGGACATCGCCGCCTATTTCAAGCTGCTCAAGCAGAAGCCGCCGACCGTGATCGCCGTGCCGGTTGGAGAAGGAAAGAACAATCCGGGCAATCCCAACGGCGCGGACGGCGAGGTGATGCTGGACATCGAGGTCAGCGGCGCCGTCGCTCCAGGCGCCCGCATAGTCGTATATTTCGCGCCCAACACCGATCAGGGTTTTGTGGACGCGATCGCCCAGGCCGTCCATGACACCAAATACAAGCCGAGCGTGATCTCGATCTCCTGGGGTTCGGCGGAAGTCGATTGGACCCCCCAGGCCATGGCGGCGCTCGACGCGGCTTGCCAGTCGGCCACGGCGCTCGGAATAACCATCACGGTGGCGGCGGGCGACAACGGCTCCTCGGATGGCGTCAGCGACAAGAAGAACCATGTCGATTTTCCCGCCTCAAGCCCGCACGTTCTGGCTTGCGGCGGCACCCGTCTGGTCGGTAGCGGTTCGAGCATTTCCAACGAGGTTGTTTGGGATGAACAGCCGCAGGGCGGCGGCGCGACGGGCGGAGGCGTCAGCAATGTATTCCCGTTGCCGAGTTGGCAGGTCGGCCAGAACGTTCCGCAGCCGACCACTTCGACCGGGGGACGTGGCGTTCCCGACGTGGCGGGTGATGCGGATCCCGAGACCGGCTATCTGATCCGGGTCGACGGCAAGACCATGGTGATCGGTGGCACCAGCGCGGTCGCGCCGTTGTGGGCCGGGCTCATCGCGGTCGCCAATCAGCAGAACGGCGCCCAAGCCGGCTTCGTTCAGCCCGCGCTCTATGCGGCCAAGAACAAGGGCGCCTTCCGGGATACGACCTCGGGAGATAACGGCACGTTTCGCGCCGGCCCTGGCTGGGACGCTTGCACCGGACTTGGTACGCCTATCGCGCCGCGGGTGATCAGCGCCATCAAACCCGCCGCCTCCGGCCCGACGCACCGGATCGCCGCCAGCAGGAAGAAAGTTGCGACACGAAAAAGCGGATAGAGCGATCGGTCCTATTCCGAGCATGACCGAAAAGTGGATACCGCGTTCCCTGACGATAAACGCGAAGCGCTTGCGCGGAGTTGTGTTTTAGTTAGAGCGAAGCGACGAAGCAATCCAGTTCTCCTGCATATGGAGTTTCTGGATTGCTTCGCGGAGCCTGTCATCGGGCGCGCGACCCGTTGGCTCGCAATGACGGCTTTTTTCTTTGTCGTCCCTGCGAAAGCAGGGACCCATAATCCCAAGTGCTCATGGATACGACGCGACGGTGCAACAAGGATGTCGACATCTCCCAGAACATCAGCGACACGGCGTATGGGTCCCTGCTTTCGCAGGGACGACGTTTTGAGTGTCGTCGCGCAATACGCGAAGGAGGGTCTTGTGCCGTCCTAGTCAAACAAACTCGACACCGATTCTTCCGAAGCGGTGCGGCCGATGGCTTCGGCGATCAGGGAGGCGATCGACAGGGCGCGGATGTTGGGCGCGTTGCGAACCGCTTCGGTCGGCTGGATCGAGTCGGTGATCACAAGCTCTTTCAGCTTGGAAGAGGTGATGCGGGCGGCAGCACCACCGGACAGCACGCCATGGGTGATGTAGGCGTAGACTTCCTTGGCGCCGTTGGCGAGCAGCGCGTCGGCGGCGTTCACCAGCGTGCCGCCGGAGTCGACGATGTCGTCGACCAAAATGCAGGTGTAGCCGGCAACGTCGCCGATCACGTTCATGACCTCGGATTCGCCGGCGCGTTCGCGGCGCTTGTCGATGATCGCGAGCGGCGCGTTGATGCGCTTGGCAAGGCCGCGCGCGCGCACCACGCCGCCGACATCGGGCGACACCACCATGACATTGGCGAGGTCGAAGCGTTCGCGGATGTCGCGCACCATCACCGGCGAGGCGTAGAGATTGTCGGTCGGAATGTCGAAGAAGCCCTGGATTTGCCCGGCATGCAGATCAAGCGTCATGACGCGGTCGGCGCCGGCATGGGTGATGATGTTGGCGACCAGCTTGGCCGAGATCGGCGTCCGCGGCCCGGCCTTGCGATCCTGCCGGGCGTAGCCGAAATAGGGGATCACCGCGGTGATGCGGCGCGCCGAGGCCCGGCGCAGCGCGTCGGTGATGATCAGCAATTCCATCAGATGGTCGTTGGCCGGAAACGAGGTCGACTGGATGATGAAGACGTCCGAACCGCGGACGTTTTCCTGGATCTCGACAAAGATCTCCATGTCGGCAAACCGGCGGACGATGGCCTTGGTCGGCGGCAGATGCAGCCAGTTCGCGATTTCCTGGGCCAGGACAGGATTGGAATTGCCGGCGACGAGCTTGATGGAGCCGTTCTTGGCCGACATCGAGGCTTCTCCCCGCGCTTTGCTGGATACGATATTCAGCATCTCAAGGTACCCACGGAACTGGCGCTTTCGACGAGCGAGGTGATATCAAGGAGGTGGCGCGGCTGGCAACCCATGTACCGCGGTTTTCCTGCGCAAAATCAACAATCGACGCGGATTTTACCGTCAACGATCGCTGTAGCCGAGGGCGCTGACGCTGCCGAGGGCGCTGCACGTTGCCGAGGGCGCTGACGCTGAACGCACCCGAAGCGGGCAACGGCTGATCCGAACGCGCCACCGCCGGGCCGCGAAGGTCGGGCGCGGGCTGCAGCGGCGGCGCATCGGCGGGCGCGGTGCCGTTGACCATGCTGCTGAGGCCGCTCAATCCGGCCTGCGCGATCCGCCGCAGCACCAGGTCGTCGGCGGCGGCCCAGGGGTCGCGCCCGGCCTTGCCGGCCGGCTCGGCGCCGGAAAGGCGCAGCGCGCGCTGCTGGTTGCGGTCATAGACGTCCCAGACCCATGCGATCGTGGTCCGGCCACGGCTGACCTGGGCGGCGAGATAGCTTCGGATGCGATAGGAGGCCGACGATTTGCGGGAGACAATCGACAGGCTGCGAAGCTTCGATTCGGTGTCCAGCACATTGACCATGCGGTCGAACACCTGCGGCGGCGGCCCATCGATCGATTCGAAGGCCACGGTGCCCCCGCTGCCGGCCTGAGCGAACGCATTATTGACGGCGCCGCCGCCGGCGCAGCCGCCAAGGCCGCACGCCATCGCCAGCAGCATGGCGGCAATCGCGGTACGGGGAAGGGGCCGGCTGGCCCGGAACAGGGTCACAATGGGGTCGCTCATCGTCCCGATGCGATATCGTTAAAACACGTTAAGGTCTAGGGCAGGGGCCGCAGAAAGCGAGACGGGTGACTGATGCTAGCCTTCCAGCACAATCGCATGAACATGGCGGCCGTAATCCGGCTCGCCGCGATGAACCGAGCGCCGGTAGCTGTAGAAGCGCTCGTCGGAATAGGTATCGAGGCCGACGTCGTCGATCATCAGCACGCCGGCGTTTTCAAGCCGCATCCGGATGAAACCCGCAAGGTCGAACATCGCGTGGCCCTCGCGCGCGGCGGGAATGAAAAACAGCGCGTTCTCGGCATCGGCCTCGACGAACCGCTCGATGAATTCGCCGCCCACTTCGTAACTATGCTGGCGGATCAGGGGCCCGATCGCCGCGACCATGCCGCTTCGTTCGGCGCCGAGCTTTTCCATCGCATCGATGGTGGATTCCAGAATACCCGTCAGCGCGCCCTTCCATCCGGCATGCGCCGCGCCAATCACGCGGGCCTTGGGATCGGCCAGCAGGATAGGTCCGCAGTCTGCGGCCGTGACGCCAATGGCAAGACCCTCGGTGCGGGTCACGATGGCGTCAGCGCGTGGCCGCGACGCGCTCGGCCAGGGCCCGGTCGCCACCGCGACATCGGGCGAATGGGTCTGGAACACGCTCAGGAAATGCTCCGGCGCCACGCCGATCTGTTCCGCCATCCGGCGGCGATTTTCCGTGACATGAACGGGATCGTCGTTGGAGCCGATGCCGCCATTGAGACTGGCATAGATACCGCCGGAGACGCCGCCGTCACGGGTGAAGAAGGCGTGACGCAGGCCGGGAATGGCCGAAAGCAAACGCGAGCCCGGCGTCATGGCAGCTCGGCCTCCTCGACCGGTTCGTGCTCGCTCAGCCCCGCGAGCTCGGTGAGATTAGGTCCCGTGATCGCGATCGCCTTGAACATCGAGCCCATGCCACCGCGCCCGCCGCCGATCAGCCGTTTCAGCGCGCCCGAAATGTCTTCGGAGATTTCATGCGTACTCTTGGCCATCAGCGTCACCGCGCGGGTTTCGATGCCGAGCCGCTTGAGGAACTCGCCTTGCGGCACCGGGCCATGGACGCGGGCGCCGACATCTTCGGCCGCGCGCGTCAGCGCCTGAAAATCGACATGGGCGGTGACGTCGGCCTGGCCGGGATTTTTCAAGGGATCGGTGAAGCTGTGGCGGGCGATGGCCTGAAACGTATCGCCGGCATCGCTGCGCAAGTGCCCGTAATCGATGATCAGGGCGGCGCCGTCCTGGTCGCGGACCCGGGTCGCGATCTTCATGATCTCGGCGTCGGGCCGCCACTCGAACACCGCGCCGACCGGTGCGACGCGCACCAATGGAGGCAACAGCACCTCGAAGCGCGGCACTGGCTCGGCGGCGGCGCCATACACCAGTTTGCCGTTGCCGTCGATTTCAACGGTGCGCTCGTGCCAGCCAGTCTCCCCCTTCACCACCTGATGGACCGGCAGCACGTCGAAATATTCGTTGGCGAAAATCACCGACGGACCGGCGGGCACCCCGTCGATGCTGTCGTGCCAGGCGATGTTGCGAACGCCCGACAACGTCGCCCGCTGCTTCTCGCGCAGCACCGGATTGATCTCGACCAGATGGACGCTGAGCGCCTGATAAAGCGGCGGCAACACCCGCAGCGCGCGCAGCGCATCCGCCATCATGGTGCCGCGGCCGGGACCGAGCTCGATCAGCCGCAGCAGGGATGGCGAGCCGATCGCCTTCCACACCGAGGCCGCCCACAGCCCGAGCAATTCGCCGAACATCTGGCTCACTTCGGGCGCGGTGGTGAAATCACCCTCGCGTCCCAGCGGATCCCGGGCGACGTAATAGCCGTGCCGGGGATGCGTCAGGCACAGCTCCATGTAGCGCCAGACCGGCATCGGCCCGGACGACTTGATCAGCTTCTTGATCTCGGATTGCAGTGGTGAATATTCGCTCACGGCATTCCCTCGACGGGCTGAGGCATCGGCTGGCGTGCCCCGCGGCGCCATGCCGCCACGATAATGATCGCCCCTCCGAAAATCATCGGCACCGACAGCAGCATGCCCATGGTGAGGCCGCCCCACAAAAATCCGAGCTGCGGGTCGGGCTCGCGGAAGAACTCGCCGACGATACGCGCACAGCCGTAAATCGCAATAAAGCTGCCGAGGATCAGGCCCGGCCGCTTCAGGGCGCCGAGCCTGATCATCATGGCGAGGATGGTAAACAGCACAATTCCCTCCAGCGCCGCCTCGTAAAGCTGGCTGGGATGGCGCGGCAGCGGCCCGCCATTGGGAAATACCATCGCCCAGGGCACGCTGGCGTCCGCGGGGCGGCCCCACAACTCGCTGTTGATGAAATTGGCGATGCGCCCGAGAAACAGTCCGATCGGCCCGACCGCGGTGGTGATATCGCCGAGCGAAAGGATCGACAGGTTGTTCACGCGGCAAAACAGCATCACCGCGGCCACGCAACCGAGGAAGCCGCCATGAAACGACATGCCGCCCTTCCAGAGTTGGAAAATCTCGGCGGGATGCTGGATGAAGAACGAAAGATTGTAGAACAGCACATAGCCGGTGCGACCGCCGAGGATGATGCCGAGCGTAACCCACAGGATGAAATCGTCCATCTGCAGCAGTGTGATCGGCGCCGGTCCGCCCCACAGCCTCTCATTCTTGATCAGCGCGCGGGCGTAGATCCACCCCAGTACGATGCCGCCAATATAGGCCAGCGCGTACCAGCGGATCGCGATCGGCCCGATCGCAACGGCGATCGGGTCGAACACCGGAAAGGCGATGGTGAGGAAGGGCATACGGGCTCACAAGGCTTTAGTGTAGACGGCGTAGGCTACACCGAAGATCGGTGGAGCGTCATAAGCTTTGACGAAGCCCATCTTGAGATACATGGGCAATGCTACGGTCATGATCGGGCTGGTGTGGAGCGCGATGATCGGCGAGCCATCGCGTTTCGCCCTTGCGATGCATTCCGTGCTCAACGTGCGTCCAAGCCCCTTGCCTCGAAACGCTGGATCGACAACCAGCATACGGATAACCGGCCAGCGCTGATCGAAGAATGGAGCCTTCTGGCTGGCTGGCCCGAAATAAGCGACGGCGCCCGCCAGCCGGTTTTGAAATTCAATAACGATGATTTCGCCGGTGGCGCTGAGCGCGGAGGTTTTCGACAGGCCGGCAAGCATAGCTGGCCAGTCTTGGTACTGATCGTGAAATTGGCCGAAGGCCGAGACGGCTATCCAATTCAGGTCGTCAGCGTCTGGACTCTCATAATCCCTAACTTTGATATCCACGATCAGCGATCAGGACGACAGGTTGCGGCGATAGAGCGCCAGCAGCCGTTCCCAATGCCGCTCCGCCGCGTCGCGATCGTACACCGGCCGCTTCGGGAACGCGAAGCCGTGATGGGTGCCGGGATAAAGCTCGATTTCGGCATTGGCGCCATCGGCCTTCATCGATTGCTTCACCTTCTCGACGACCTCCATGGGCGCATAAATATCGGTTTCCGCGCAGCCGAAATAAAGTTCGGCCTTGGTCTTTTGGCCGGCGAGATGTGGACTGTCGGGCTGGTCGGTGGCAAGGCTGACGCCATAGATCGACGCCGCGGCCTTGACGCGATCGGGGAAATGAGTCGCTGCGTTGATCGCATAGCGCCCGCTCATGCAGTAGCCTACGCTGCCGACGATATCTGTCCGCGCGGCGGACTGGCCGTCGGCATAGGCGAGCAGCGCGCGGGTGTCCTCCATCACCAGTGGAATGGTGAGGGAAGCCATCAGGCTGAACATCCGCTTGCGCTCGGGCGCCTCCGGATCGGCCGGCAACGGCCCAAGTTCCATCACGCCCGAGCGGTAATACATATTGGGCAGCATCACATAATAGCCCGACGTCGCGAGCCGGCGCGCCATGTCTCGCAGTTCCTCGCGAATGCCCGGCGCGTCCATGTAAAACAGGATGACGGGATAGGGGCCGTTACGCTCGGGATGGCTGATGAAGGTGGTGGTGTGGCCGTCCTTGGTGGGAATCTCGATCTGCTGGTCGATCATGGCGTTTCTTTTCGCTTCTCGGTTTGGCGGTTTCTTGGCTCGCGCGCATCGATACGATTGCAAGGAAACCGCAACATGACAAGGCAACGCAGGGGACAACACGGGCCTTGAACCGCGCGATCCAGATCGCCATTGTCTGGGGGCACCGACCCTTTCGCAGCCGACCGGAGATTCCCACGATGACCCAGACCAGCAATCGGTTTTTCGACGAGATCGGGCGTCTGATGAACGACGCCGCAGGGGCCGCCCAGGGCGTCAAGCGCGAGGTCGATACGGTGGTCCGCAATCAGGCTGAAAAAATCCTGCGCGACCTCGATATCGTCAAACGCGAGGAGTTCGAGGCGGTCAAGGACATGGCGCGGCTGGCGCGCGAGGAAAACGAGGCGCTGAAAGCCCGCATCGCGGCGCTGGAAGCCAAGCTCGGTGTTTCAGCGCCGGACAGCGGCAGCCCGATTTAGCCCCGTCGGACAGCGTCGGTTTTGCGCGCCTGTGTCCGGCCGTCCATGACGGCTGTAGGGGGCGTTGCCGCTCCCAAAACCGCAGAATAATCCCTGCATTTCCTTGTCATTTCGGGACTTTGGAGCTAGAACCCCGCCACGTCCGCAGCCCCCGCACCCCTGGAGGCTTGCTGCGGCGTGCCAACGGGCCGCGATGCGGCCTTTAACTTTTTAGAAAACAAGGACTTATGCAATGGCGACCGTCAAGGAATTGAAGGCGACCGCACGTCCGGCAGGCGGCAAGGGGGCCGCACGGGCAGAGCGTCGCGCCGGGAGAGTGCCCGGAGTGATCTATGGCAACAACCAGCCCCCCGTGACCATTTCGGTCGACGATTCCGAGCTGCGTCAGCGCATCCTGGCCGGCCGGTTTCTCACCACGATTTACGACATCGATCTTGAGGGCAAGAAACACCGCGTGATCCCGCGCGACTTCCATCTCGATCCGGTGCGCGATTTTCCGCTGCATGTGGATTTCATGCGGCTCGGCGAAGGCGCAACCATCCGTGTCAGCGTTCCCTTGCACATCCAGAACGCAGAAGCGGCGCCCGGCGTGAAGCGCGGCGGCACCGTCAACATCGTCACCCACACCATCGATCTGGAATGTTCGGTCGATAACATTCCGCAATATGTCGAGGCCGACGTCAGCAGTTTGGAAATCAGCCACTCGCTGCATCTGTCCGACATCAAGCTGCCTACCGGCGTGAAGTCGTTGTCGCGCGAGGACGTCACCTTGGTGACCATCGTGCCGCCGTCCGGCTACGCCGAAGAACTCAAGGCAGCGGCGGCTGCTGCTGCCGCTGGTCCGGCGGCAACTGCCGCGCCCGGTGCTGCTCCGGCGGCTGGCGCTGCTGCTGCGGCTCCCGCGGCGGGCGCTGCTGCAGCTGGCGCCAAGGCTCCTGCGGGCGGCGCCAAGGCGCCTGCTGGCGGCGGCGACAAGAAGAAGTAATGCGCATGATCCGCCAAAGTGTGAGCGGTTTGGCGGAAGATCGTGCGCAAATTCATAAGTTAGCGCGCGATCGGACGCAAAACCGGCGACCACTTTTGGTGATCGCGCGCTAGCGCGGGATGCCGCGTCATGCGACTCTTTGTTGGCCTCGGTAATCCCGGCGCGAAGTACGCGCATCACCGGCATAATATCGGGTTCATGGCCGTCGAGGAAATTGCCCGGCGTCATGGTTTCGCACCATGGCGCCGCCGCTTTCAGGGCGAGACCGCGGAAGGCACGCTCGATCGCGAGCGGGTGGTCCTGCTCCGCCCCTCAACTTTCATGAACGAGTTCAGGGCGCGCCGTGCAGGAAGCCGCGAATTTCTTCAAGCTCGCGGCGGCCGAGATCACCGTATTCCAGGATGAGCTCGAGCTGCCGCCGGCCAAGCTCCGCGTCAAGGTCGGCGGCGGCATCGCCGGCCACAATGGCCTGCGTTCGATCTCGTCGCATATCGGCAATGACTATCGCCGCGTGCGGCTCGGCATCGGCCATCCCGGCGTCAAGGAACTGGTGCACAGCTACGTGCTGTCGGATTTTGCGAAGAGTGATCGCCCCTGGGTCGAGTCGCTCTGCGAAGCGGTCGCCGATAACGCCGGACTGCTCGCCACCGGCCAGGATTCGACGTTCCAGAACAAGGTGCACCTGGCGATGCAGGCCAAAGGATTTCTCGAAAAGGACGATGGTGGCGGCGCGTGACGCGCCTTCGGTCGTGACGAACGGGTTTTAGGACAAATCATGGGTTTCAAATGCGGTATCGTCGGGTTGCCGAATGTCGGCAAATCGACGCTGTTCAATGCGCTGACCGAGACGGCGGCGGCGCAGGCGGCGAATTACCCGTTCTGCACCATTGAGCCGAATGTCGGCGAGGTCGCGGTACCGGATCGGCGGCTCGACAAGCTCGCCGAGATTGGCAAGTCGGCGCAGATTATTCCTACCCGCCTGACCTTTGTCGATATCGCGGGCCTGGTGCGCGGCGCGTCGAAGGGCGAGGGCCTCGGCAACCAGTTTCTCGCTACCATCCGCGAGGTCGACGCGGTCGCCCATGTGGTGCGCTGCTTTGAGGATTCAGACATCACCCATGTCGAAGGCAAGATCGCGCCGCTCGCCGATATCGAGACCATCGAGACCGAGTTGATGCTGGCCGATCTCGACAGCCTGGAAAAGCGCGTCGACAATCTGACCAAGAAAGCCAAGGGCAACGACAAGGACGCCAAAGAACAGCTCGATCTCGTCAACCGCGCGCTGGTGCTGTTGCGCGAAGGCAGGCCGGCGCGGTTTCTCGAGCGTAAACCGGAGGAAGAGCGCGCCTTCGGCATGCTCGGACTACTGACCTCCAAGCCGGTGCTTTACGTCTGCAACGTCGAGGAAGGCTCGGCCGCCAACGGCAACGATTTCTCGAAGGCCGTGGCGGATCACGCCAAAAAGGAAGGCGCGGTCGCCGTCGCGATCTCCGCCAAGATCGAATTGGAGATCGCGACGCTGTCGCGCGAGGAACGAACGGATTTTCTCGATACGCTTGGCCTGGAGGAAGCCGGGCTCGATCGCCTGATCCGCGCCGGCTACCAGTTGCTCGACCTCATCACCTATTTCACCGTCGGTCCGAAGGAGGCGCGGGCCTGGACCATCAATCGCGGCACCCGGGCGCCCGCCGCTGCCGGTGTGATTCATACCGACTTTGAAAAGGGCTTCATCCGCGCCGAAACCATCGCCTACGCCGATTACGTGGCACTCGGCGGCGAGGCCGGCGCCCGTGACGCCGGCAAGCTGCGCCTGGAGGGCAAGGAATATGTCGTCGCCGACGGCGACGTCATGCATTTCCGGTTCAACAACTAATGCCCCTGGCCCTGGTCGCGGATCGCGCCGAGATGCTCGTTGATGCGAAACACGATCAGGATGAACTCCGCGACGATGCGCGAGAAGATGATGCCGACGACCACGCTGGCGATCGAGGACAGCAGCAGGATGAATCCGCCAAACGGGCTGATCGCCATCGCGGCCAAACCGCTAAAGACGCCGGAAATGCCGAACAACGCAATCAGCGCGATGACCAGCCAGTAGAAGGTCTTGATGATGGTGGGCGTGATGAAACGGTCCCACTGAAACAAATCCCGAAATTCAAACATCGTCGTTCTCCCGGCATGTCGAATATGCGTGACGTCCAAACCCTGGCTGCTTGCAGCTTACGGCCTAGCTCCGAATGTCGTCGCGGGCAAGATCAGGGTCGCGCACCAGCGCGGAGCGATGCTCGCCCGCAGAGAAGAGCCATGCGCGTGGGCGGCTTGAGATTGCTGCAAATAACGGCCACAATCGGGCTTCCCACCGGCTATCCCCACCCATGACACTCACCTTCGAAGATTTTCCGCCCGGCCGTTTCGGCACATTTGGACCGCGCCGCGTCACCCGCGAGGAGATACTCGCGTTTGCCGCGGAATTCGATCCGCAGCCGATGCATCTCGACGACGAGGCCGCGTCGCGATCGATGCTGAAGGGTCTTTCGGGTTCGGGGTGGCATCTCTGTTCGATCATGATGCGGATGATGTTCGACGGCTATGTCGGCCGCACCGCTTCGCTGGGCTCGCCGGGCGTCAACGAAGTGCGCTGGCTCGCGCCGTTGCGGCCGGGTGACGATCTCATGCTCGATATCGACGTGGTGGAGGCAAGGGTTTCCCGAAGCCGTCCCGACACTGGCATCGTGACCTTCAAGGCTGTCGTCCGCAACGCGGCGGGGCAAGCGTTGTGCGAAATGGTCTCGCCGATCATCATGCAGCGCCGCGCCGATGTCGGGACGAGGTAGGGGCTTATGCGTTTCTTCGAGGACCTCGAGATCGGCCAGCGGCGCGAGCTGGGATCGTTCACATTCACCGCCGAGCTGATCAAGAAATTTGCGACGCAATTCGATCCGCAACGCTTTCATCTCGACGAGGAGGAAGGCCGCAAATCGCTGTTCGGTGGGCTTGCGGCATCGGGCTGGCATATCGGATCGGTCTGCATGAAGCTGCTGGTGGCCGACGGCCAGCGCCTGTCGAAGGAAGCCGCTGCGCGCGGCGAGAAAGTCGCGATTTGGGGACCGTCACCGGGCTTTCGTGAATTGCGGTGGATCAAGCCGGTGCTGGCGGGCGACACCATCAGCTTTGCCAGCGAAATGGAAACCCTGCGGTCGTCGGAAAAGCGTCCCGAATGGGGTATCGCGCAGTCCCGCAACATCGGTGTCAACCAGCGCGGTGAAATGGTGTTTTCGTTCCTGGCGACCGCCTTTGTACCGCGGCGGAACGCCGGTTCCTGAAGTGGCGCTCAGATGGTCAATGTCTTGAGGAATTGGCGATGCCCGCGTCGCCCGGAACAAATTCCCTGATAACAAATTCTGAACCTTGTGCCTGTCCAATAAAACAACGGGACAATCGGCAGGGGAAGACCATGGTAGATCGCGGCGGCTTGAAATTAGTAGGCTTTATCTTCGCAACCGTGACGCTGGCGGTGATGCTGGCCACAGGGATGGTGGTAAAGGGTTATGCCGACGGCGCCTATTCGCTCAAATCATCGGCGACCACCGGTCGCTGAGTTACCATCCGCTAACCATAGTGGCCGAATCGCGTGGAAGAAGCCGCCGGAGATCAGCGGTTCCAGACCAGCGCCAGCACCACCATTGCCAAGACCAACAGTCCGACAAACCGGATCATGATGGTGCCCATCCGAAGCGGCGAGCGCCGCAATGGAATCGGATCCGTATTGTCAGGTCTGATGGTTTTCATGAAGAGATGGTGTCCGCGAGCCCGCCGGCGCGTGATGCGCCGGCCTTTGGTCGCTGTTCGGACACCGCAGGTTCAAGCTGAACAGCCGCCACCTTCCCTCAACAAGGAGGGAAGACGGCGGCCGGACCGATTACCGGGAGGCTTGTCAGCTGTTGCGAAGGCCTTCCGCGGTGCGTTTCCACTGCGTGACGTTGTCGGCGATCATGCGCGTGGACTTCATGGCGGCCTGACTGAGCTGGGCATATTCGGAGATCTCGCGCTGCACGCGCTGACCTTCGGCGTGCAGCAGGTCGCGAAGGCTTTCAAGCTCGGCAATCAGATTCTCGATTTCCGTAAGCGATGTGCCGGCGACGCGCTGGATCAACGAGTTGACGTTGTTGACGGTGGTCTCGTGGTTGGGCTCGAGCGCGGTCTCCGTGCTCGGCAATCCCGGCGCCGGTCGGCGCAGATAAGCGACGTCGTTGCGGACGAAATCGCGGATGCCGGCTTCGACTTCCGAAACCGCAGCGAGATTACTATCCACTTCAGTTGATTCAACTTTTTCAGAACGCGTGACGTTCATCGGCCATTCCCCTGTTTCGCGTGTGATGCGAGCGCGGATGTCCCCCGCACGACGAAAGTAAAGTAACGCCATCAGTGCCGCTGATTTTGACCGCATCGCGGCCAATATGCGGCAATGCTCGATCTTTCATGGGATTAGGCGCGAACAGCCACGCGATGCCGACTATGATGCGATTCTGGGCAGGTTGATGGGATGCCCGAGCGCCTGCTCGACGAGATCAAACGTATCGATGAGAACGCGGATGCTGCGCAACCGGTCGGCCTTGAATTGCGCGAAATGGGCGAGCCGCAGGCTGATCGGCTTGTTGGAATCCAGCGCGGTCAGTGAATACCGCAACATCGAGGCGGCGGAATCCGCGCCCAACATGATCGACTCGCGGTCGAAGCGGTGGACCCGGACGTTGTCGGAGATCTGCCTGATCACCTCGATCACGGCGTCCTTGCCGCGGCGGGCGCCGAGAAACGGAAACATGTCGATCGGCCCATAGATGGCCCAATCGATGTCCTCGTCGATCAAGGCTTCGAGGTCTTCGAATCGGCGCTCGTTGAGCGCGAGATGGAACGCGCGTGAGAAACGCCAGAGACTGTGCTCTGTCATGATGGATTCCCGGACTGGATTGGAAAAATCAGCAAACGGCCTGATGGGGCGTCATTGCCGACGCCCGCGCCTGGATGCTGTGCACAATATTTGAAGCTTCAAATAACTGGATTTGGCTGAAACTCAATGTGCATTTTTGCATTGCACAGATGCGGATAGGTTCCAGCGGTCAGCGGTCGCGGCGGGGCGCCGGTTCCCGTTCGATGGCGATTTCAGCGTCGCGGATCGCGATCACGCCGAACAGCAGCGCGCCGCCAAGGCCGCCGATCGCGCCGCCAAGCGGCATAAAGGTGAGGAACACCAGCATGCCGCTATAGCCTTCGAAGCTGGTGGTGTTGAAGATTTCGATCCAGGCAAGCCCGGCGCCGACGCCCAGCGCGGCACCGCCCAACGCGCCCAACACCAGGCCCAGTAACACCAGCAACGCGATTTTCATGGGTGTGTTTTCACCTGTCGATGTCCGCAAGACCGCTTTGATTGGTCGCGGCGATCCTCGCCAAGGTTCAAGGTGGCGGCCAAAAAGCCATGGCCGGCCGAAAGCATCGGGCCTGTCCGGCTGCGGCGAGGCGGTCCGATCGTGAGGTGTCGCAAAGGCCCGAGGGCTATGTCTTGCCGGGATTATTGTCGGTCAGATCGGCGGCGACGTCGCGTTCCAGCACCTGCTGGACCAGATCGAAGGTATCCATGATCTCGCGAATCTCTGCGATACGGCCGTCGCGAAAAGTATAGAAAGCCGCAATGTCGAATTGCACGATCCGGGCATTGCTGCTCTTGCGGAAGAACACGCGAATATTCGCCGCGACCTTGTCGCCCTCGGCGACGACGATCGGCACTTCGTAGCGCATGTGGGAATAGCGGGCGTGGACCGTCTTCCACATCGTCCTGAGGTCGGCCTTGCCGCGGTGGTGACCCATATGCGGCAGGATGTCGATCGGCGCATTGGCGAAAAAATCGACGTCGTCGGTACAGCGGGACAGCGCGTCCTCAATGTCGCCGGCATAGAACACGTCGAGAAAATTCAGCAAGCGCTGCCGGTGAAGCTCCTGAACCATTTTTTCTCCGCCGGTGTTTGACCCGACTCGCGTTGTCGAGCCCATAGTGGACCGAATTGCGCGGCGATCAATCGGCAAAACACAAGGCCGCCTGTTTGGTGTCGCGAGCTTAACGGCCGCAAGCCGCGAACCTCGCCGGCAACGCCATAACGGCGGATGCCGGACAACCTCGCATCGGCAGCGGGCGGGCGACCAAACTTGCCGTCAGTTCTTCTTGCTGTTGGGGCTTTGGCCGGCCGCGGGCTTGCCGGACGCGAACGGATTGACCGGCGCGCTGCCGCCCTTTTTGAGGTTCTTGTCGGCCTTTGGCTTCTTCTTTTCCTTGTTGCTGCGCATCTGACCCTTGGCCATGGCGATCTCTCCGGCGCCCGGTTGAAAAGATTCGGCGCCGCGCACGAATAGCAAATCCGCTGGCATTTGTATGCAGGCAGCGAGGGTCGCAAGATCGGCACGCCGCGATACCAGGCTATGACCGCCGGCGGGTCTTCGCGGGATGCGGCCAAGGCGGCCTTGAAACGGCGGCGCCGGTCCCTAACTGACCTCGGCGCGGCGAACGACGGAACCGGATCGCGGCTCCACGATTATCTGATCGCGTCGATCGCATCATATCGATCGGACCTTTGAAGAGGATTGCTGCCATGAAAACCATCGTCACCTTGCTCGCCGTCGCGGCCTTCGCGCTCGCTGCGAATACGGCCGATGCCAAAGGCTGCCTGAAGGGCGCGGTGGTGGGCGGCGTTGCCGGTCACTATGCCGGCCATCACGGCGTGCTCGGCGCCATCGCCGGCTGCGCCTACGGACGGCATCACGCCAAGGAGCAGGCGCGGCAGCAGCAGGACGCTCCCGCCGCCCAGCAAAACCAGCCGCCAGCCGGGCAGGAGAAGCTGTGAGGGGCGGCAGTTAGGGCGTCGTCTCTCTGCGGTGAGAGTGACGCACCCGCGCCATCCGTGGTCACGGATTCAACTGTCAAACAGCCACACGCGTCCGCGTTCTCGCGGCGCGTTATGCCCGAGTTGTGCATAAATGATCCCCCCAAAAAGGGCGTGGCGCTACCCCAAGCGGGGAGCGGGCGCTACCCCAAAAGGGGAGCGGGGAATGCCGGGTGCTCGATGCACCCGCGGCCGCGCGTGGTGTGTAGAAAGCACGCGCGTTAGTCACCACGGTCGCACCGGGATCACCCGGCATTCCCGCACGCGAATGGTTTTAACGGTTTCCTTCGTACTCTCCCCGGTGATCGGGCTTTCTTGTCACCGTCGCCTTGCAGATACCTCTGGAAGACTTGACGCCAGCGTCGAGGCGTCAGGACCATACGACTTCGCCGTCCGCGAAAAGCGCGCTCGTCATCAGCGCATCCCGCGTCCATCGCATCCCTGCCCTACGTCCGTGACGATCGCGAAACGCCCCTTTGTGTGGGCCGGGATGGCGCGGGATATAGAAGTGATTTGGGTCAAACGGGAATCGAAATGTTTTTCCAGGCGGGGCTGGACTGGGCAAATCAGATTGATCGCACAGCAGAATTTCATTTCTGCGCGCATCAGGATGATCCCGCGCATGGCGCCATAACTCAGGGTTCGCCGATCGGCCGCCCGGCAATGGCCGCGAGGATGGCTTGCTTGCCGCCCTCGCGCCGCGCGGGGTCCTTGGACATGATCAGGTACATCATGTGCGCGGGGTCGCGGGATTCGGCGGGCAGGCCGTGCGTTTCCAGAAGCCCGCGCGCCGCGTGATGGCGCACCAGCGGTTCGGTATCGTCGAGCGCCTCGATCAGCGCCGCTTCGGCAACGGGATCGCGGACGTCGCGGAGTTCTTCCACCGCCATCTGCCGCTGCCACTCGTCGCCCGAGGCCAGAATGCCAAGGATGGCGTCAAGCCAGCGCCGATCGGGACGGATTCGCCAGAGCGACTTCGCGAGATAGACCAATTGGTCGGTCGGCCATGGTTCATCGCCAGCAGTCTTGTCTTGAGTCTCGGCCTCGCGCTGCGCCCGCTGCTCGGCTTCGAACATCCGCGTCAGCTCGGGTTCGGCGCGGCGTGACCGCAAGATGCCGAGGCCAATGACCCCGCGCGTGTCGGGCAAAAATGCGATCAGCATCCCTTCCGCCCGGCTGACCTCTTCGCCCTCCAGTTGGGCGAGGGCCGACGAGGCGAGCCCGTCACGGGCGGACATTTCATCCTCGAAGAAGCTGAACCGAAAACGCTCGAACCCAGCCGATGCCATGACGATCCCGGTGCTCACGGATTTTGGTCGCGCCCGGCTATTCGACGGTTCATCGAACGCAGGAACCGCTATCCGATTGTAATAGCCATCGACTTGCGATAGGCACGACCGCCCCTTGCCGGAAGGGGCTATTTCCCTCCGATCTGTGGAAGCGAGAGTATGGCGCGCAACATCCTGATCCTTGGAGCCTCGTATGGCTCGTTGCTGGCGACCAAGCTGCTGATGGCGGGTCACAACGTCACCCTGGTTTGCCGGAAGCCGACCGCAGAACTGATCAATCGCGACGGCACCGAAGTTCGCATCAAGCTGCGGGACGAGGCCACGCACCGGTCGATCTTCTCGCGCGACCTGCCCGGGAAACTGGACGCGAGCACGCCCGGGGATGTCGACCTTTCCCGTTACGATCTGGTCGGTCTGGCGATGCAGGAGCCGCAATACACCAACCACACGATCCGGGTCCTGATGATCAAGATCGCCGAGGCGGGGCTGCCCTGTCTTTCGATCATGAACATGCCGCCGTTGCCCTATCTCAAGCGAATTCCGGCGCTGGCGGACATGGAGCTGGAGGAGGCCTACACCAATGCTCTGGTATGGGAGCGCTTCAAGCCGGGCCTGGTGACGCTTTGCTCGCCCGATCCGCAGGCCTTCCGTCCACCGGATGAGCCGGCCAACGTGCTTCATGTCGGCCTGCCGACAAATTTCAAGGCAGCGATTTTCGCGGACGAGAAACATAACCGGCTGCTTCGGGAGCTGGAAGCGGACATCGACGCGGTGAGGCTGGATGGCCAGGACGTTCCGGTAAAGCTCAAGGTGTTCGATTCGTTGTTCGTCCCGCTGGCGAAATGGTCGATGCTGTTGACCGGGAATTACCGCTGCATCACGCCGACCGAACCGCGGTCGATCCGCGACGCGGTGCATGGCGATCTGAAGCTGTCGCAGTCGATCTACGACCATGTCGACACCATCGCCCGGCGTCTGGGGGCCGACCCGCAGGATCAGGTTCCTTTCGGCAAATATGCCAAGGCGGCGGAAAGCCTGCTCAAGCCGTCATCGGCCGCCCGCGCGGTCGCAAGCGGCGCCCCGTTCATCGAGCGGGTCGACCTCCTGGTGAAACTGATTTCGCATCAGCTCGGCGTGCCCGATGCCGAGATTGATCGCACGGTCCAGGTCGTGGATCAGAAACTGAATGAGCGGATCGTGGTGGGCGGGTCCGATTCGGCGTGAGGTGTGCCGTTGCGGTTGGGGACTGCTATCCGCGAAGAGGCTGAAGCGTCGTCCCGGCGAAGGCCGGGACCCATAACCACCGGCTTGTATGGTTGCGGAAGGTCTCTACCCCATCGTCTTATCGATAGGGCACGGCGTATGGGTCCCGGCTCAAGGCCGGGACGACGCAAGGGACCCCCGGATGACGGTTTATCTCAGCTCGACCGAAGCCAGAAATTCCTCGGCCTGCTCAAGCGAAGAAAAACGGCCAACCTCGCGATAGCCGGGATCGTGTTCGGCCGAGTTGGGTGAGCGAAGCGCGATAAATTCTCCGTTGTCTTGCTCAACAAGCTCTGTCAAATCCTCACTCTTGAACGGCGTCATGTCGCGCGTGCCACAATGTGGGCATTCGTCGTCGCACATGCAGGACCATTCATCGGTCCAACGACGTTTGCAGCGAGCACATCTGTAGAAATTCAGAAACCAGGCCATGCTAGTCTCCTAAGACCGCAAACGATAGTTCCCACGCGAGACGAAATCAATAAATCCGCGATCGCGCAAATACTGAAGCTGCTGGCGTATCTTGGGTTTGACGTTCTGGTTGCCGGGATAGAGATCGCCGAGATGCCGCTCAAAAGCATAGACATCATCGAGGGTAAAGTCGCGCTTCCCGAGCGACTCCACGCACTTCATGACATCGAGTAGCCAACCGCGCGTGTCGGGAGATTTGCTTCTGAGGAATAGCGTCTTTTGCCATTCGGCGAGCACCAGTTCCTTCGCCCGAACAGTGCCGTTCTGCACGATATGAATCTTCCCAGACTCAGGGACGCGGTTGAGCAGGATGTTTGAGCCGATCCAGCCCGCACGTCGCGCGGTGGCGGCCAATGGCTTTCGCTCTTCGATGATCTCGCGGACGAAGAAGTGCTTGGGCACAATGAATAAGTTGACGACCGCAAGGGACTTGAGATCGTAGTTCATCAGGAACAGATTTGGATTGTTGCTCGCCGACAGACGCTCGCACTTGGTCTTGAACGCGCCATCGACAACCCTCGTTCCGAATTTGCCTTTCTGGCTTTTTAACTCGAATTCCTCGTTGCACGACGCGCAAAAGAAATCCGCGAGCGGGCTGTTATTCGGGAAAGAAGAAATTTTGGCGTTGCCGCAGTGCGGACAATAGGCCCAAGTTCCCACCCAAGCTTCCGTCCATGCCCGCGCGCTTTGCGAGCTGCTGGTGTAGGCGGTTTGGGATTTTTCGAAGCCGAGTTTCATCGTTCAATGCTTGAATGGATCAGTTTAAACCAAGCCAATTTCCGACCTCGGATGGTGTCATGTCTGATAATTCCGTTATAATATTGTCGGAGAAAATTGTGCTGTTATTTTCGTCTGTTGCCGAGAGCGATAGGCCGCAATTCTTGAGGAAAGAAATCACCCGCTGCTTCCGATCGCTCGCATCTCTTCCCCAGATACTCTGAATGCGGCGCTTACGCAGTTTTTCGCGGTCCTCGTCCGCATTGCCCTTCAATGAATATTCTTGAATTAGCTGCCTTAGAAAGCTTTGCGGATCCAAATGTTTCAACAAATGTGCATCCATTATCCGGACAGCTTCCTGCGTTGCTCTGATGAATGAGGCAATTTCCTTGAAACTTGGTGGCGCTTCCTTGCTGAAATCTGCAAAGAGTCGATCGATTTCCATCCCCCGAAATTCGTCCTTTACCCAATTTGCATTCGCTCGAAGCGCTTCCCAACTCGAAGTTGAAACTTGATTGTCAGCCAGCGAATGAACTTGACGATTTCTCCATGCGATCATGACCTCCACTAGGGACGCGATGACGGGGGCTGCCGAGAGGCAGGCATCGCGCATCACAGCGAACTTACCAAAGACGCTATGGCCGCTAGTATCCATTTTTTGTTGGTGAGTAGGATTTTGAATTAGCGCTGGTTTACGTCGGGCAAGCGCCAAATATATGTCGAGAGCATCTGTGGCTCGGACGAGTGACATCTGAAGCATCATTACTCTGCTACGATTTGCAGACGCTGTTGAATCCTTTGGATTCCAAGCGGTTCGGAGTTCGGCAGGACAAGTGGATATAAGCCGGTGTTCGACGGCGTACAGTCCGACCAAGATCGTAATGATGAGATGGTTTGCGTTGCCAAGCACGTCCTTGAACTGACGGCGGGCAGCACTTTCATTTAGAAAAAGAGGCATGTGATACCGAACACGAATCGAACGTGCATCTGCCACTTTTAAGGAACTCCTCATCGAGGAGCTCGATGAAGGTGGGCGCTTTACCGTTAAGCTACCGGTACCAAAAGCAATGATAAATTGATTGACGTTGAAGTGCAAGCGTAAGTTGAAGAGTCTACCTCTTCTTCCACCCACCCCGATGCCCCGGCGCGCCGCCGCTCGATCGCGGTGCCGGTCCGAACTCCGGGCCGGACTGGCGCAAGTTGGTGGGCTGGAAGATTTTGCTGCCGGAGGCTGGGCTGGCGTCGTCGCGTGAGGGTTTGCGGCCGGGGCGGTAGGGCAGGGATTCCGGGCCGTGCATTTCGTCGAGATGCGGTTTGTGGACGCGGGAGGCGGAAGAAGTCTTCTTTTGTACCCCCACCCCGACCGCCTTTGGCGGTCGACCCTCCCCGCAAGGGGGAGGGTGAAGACGAGCCTCGCTTGCCGAACTTGCTTCCACCGCGACTGACTGACTCCGGCAAATTGGCGGCGTCGCCGTATTTCTTGGTGCCGGCATAGGCGCCGGCCTTGCCTTGCACCACGCGTTGCTTGGCGGTGGGGTCGTCGACCACGGCCAATTCGGTGGCGCGCAGGCGTTTGACTTCGTCGCGCAGCCGGGCGGCTTCCTCGAAATTCAAATCGGCGGCGGCCTCGCGCATCCGGGTTTCGAGATCGCCGAGCACCGCCTCGAAATTATGCCCGATCGAGATCACGTCATCAGCCATGCCGCCATCGCCGATTTCCACCAGCACATGGTCGCGCTCATAGACGCTGTTCATGATGTCGCCGATGGACTTCTTGATGCTCTCCGGCGTGATGCCGTTGGCGGTGTTGTATTCGACCTGCTTTTCGCGGCGGCGATCGGTCTCGGCGATCGCGCGCTCCATCGAGCCGGTGATCTGGTCGGCATAGAGGATCACCTTGCCGTCGACATTGCGCGCGGCGCGGCCGATGGTCTGGATCAGGGAGGTTTCGCTACGCAAAAAACCTTCCTTGTCGGCGTCGAGGATCGCGACCAGCGCGCATTCGGGAATGTCGAGGCCCTCGCGCAGCAGATTGATGCCGACCAGCGCGTCGAACGCGCCGAGCCGAAGGTCGCGGATGATCTCGATGCGCTCGATGGTGTCGATATCGCTGTGCATGTAGCGCACGCGAATGCCCTGCTCGTGCAGATATTCAGTGAGATCTTCCGCCATCCGCTTGGTCAACACGGTAACGAGCGAGCGATAGCCGGCCTGCGCGGTGGCGCGGACCTCGCCGACGAGATCGTCGACCTGGGTGCGGGCGGGGCGGATGTTCACCGGCGGATCGATCAGTCCGGTGGGGCGAATGACCTGTTCGACGAACACGCCGCCGGATTCATTGATTTCCCAGGCACTCGGCGTCGCCGACACCGCGACCGATTGCGGGCGCATCATGTCCCATTCCTCGAACCGCAGCGGACGGTTGTCCATGCAGGAGGGCAGCCGGAAGCCGTATTCGGCCAAGGTCGCCTTGCGGCGGAAGTCGCCTTTGAACATGCCGCCGATCTGCGGCACGGTGACGTGGCTTTCGTCGGCGAACACCAGCGCATTGTCCGGGACATATTCGAACAAGGTCGGCGGCGGCTCGCCGGGGCGGCGGCCGGTCAGATACCGCGAATAGTTCTCGATGCCGGCGCAGCTGCCGGTGGCTTCCATCATTTCCAGATCGAAGGTGGTGCGCTGCTCCAGCCGCTGCGCTTCCAGCAGGCGGCCCTGGTTGTTGAGCTGATCGAGCCGCATCTTCAATTCGGATTTGATCGACTTGATCGCCTGCACCAGCGTCGGCCGCGGCGTCACATAATGCGAGTTGGCGTAGATCTTGATGAATTCGAGTTCGTCCTGCTTGTGGCCGGTGAGCGGATCGAACTCCTCGATATTTTCGACGACGTCGCCGAACAGATTAACGCGCCAGGCGCGGTCCTCGTAGTGCGCCGGGAAGATGTCGATGACGTCGCCGCGCACCCGAAAGGTGCCGCGGGCGAAGTCGGCCTGGGTGCGCTTGTATTGCAGCGCCACCAGGTCGGCGATCAATTGCCGCTGGTCGATGCGCTCGCCCTTCTTCAGCGCGAAGGTCATCGCGGTGTAGGTCTCGACCGAGCCGATACCGTAGATGCACGACACCGAGGCCACGATAATGACGTCGTCGCGCTCCAGCAGCGCCCGCGTCGCCGAGTGGCGCATGCGGTCGATCTGCTCGTTGATGGAGGAGTCCTTTTCGATATAGGTGTCGGTCCGCGGCACATAGGCCTCGGGCTGGTAGTAGTCGTAATAGCTCACAAAATATTCGACGGCATTGTCGGGGAAGAAACTCCTGAACTCGCCATAGAGCTGCGCCGCCAGCGTCTTGTTCGGCGCCAGAATAATGGCCGGGCGCTGCGTGGCCTCTATCACCTTGGCCATGGTGTAGGTCTTGCCGGAGCCGGTGACGCCGAGCAGCACCTGGGTGCGGTCGTGGCGCTGGATGCCTTCGACCAGTTCGGCGATCGCGGTGGGCTGATCGCCTTTTGGCTCGTATTCGGATTTGATCACGAATGGCTGGCCGCCCTCGGATTTCTCCGGGCGCGGCGGCCGATGCGGGGTCCAGATTTTCACCTGGCCGTCGTCGCCCCTGAACTCGGGGCGGCCTTCGCGGATCAGGTTTTCCAGCGCGTCGGCGGTGGCGGCGACACCGAGCGCTTCCATCTTGTTGCGCGGCGGCCGCGCCATGTCAGCGGCGTCTTCCTCCTCGGTGGTAAAGCCGAGTTGCTTCGCCAGTTCCGGATCGAGCGCCGGAATGCTGGCCGACGTGCCGTAATTGGCAGGCGCAAATTCGCGTTGCGGCGCTTCGTCGAAGCCGTGCCTGGTGGAAGAGCCCCCACCCTGGCCCTCCCCCGCAAGCGGGAGAGGGGACGATGGTTGCGATTCCGCCGGAAAATCTTTGCTGCTCGTATTTGGCGCTTGCTGCTCTGCTCCCTCCCCCCTTGCGGGGGAGGGTTGGGGAGGGGGGCCCAGGTGGTGCTGTGACGACATCAGTCGCCGGTGCCGCGCGTCGAGGCTCGCGCGCGATGCGCGGCGGCCTCGCCGCCCGAGCGGCGATCCCAGGAATTGTCCGGCGGTGGCTGCAATCCGGTGGAGGAGCCGATGCCGCTTTCGCCGCGATTGATCGCGGGATTGAGCAGTTCCGCCAGCGCCGGCCCGATCGGCTGGACGTCCGGCCGCGACGCCTTGGAATTTGGCGCCTTGGATTTGGCAGTTTTGCCGGATTTCTTCGAAGCGTCGGGGGGCTTGGCCATGGTCGGAATATGGGACGAGTCCGGCGGCGAGAAAAGGGCGATCCGGTGCCGTCAGGCGCATGAGGTTCCGGATGCTGACATAACGGTGTCAGTAGAAGTCAGCAGGGCTCGAAGCGCCGCCGCGAACATCGGAACCGGACGCGGCGCTAGTCTTCACTTTCGCGCGGTCGTCCGCCGACGCCATTGACTGGCCTTCCTGTTCCGGCAACATTGATGCATTCGCATCAACTTTGCGAACGCTCATTCATCACAGGGAATGCCGCATGATCGACCTCCATTACTGGACCACGCCGAACGGCCACAAGATCACGATGTTTCTCGAAGAGACTGGGCTGAAATACAAGATTATCCCGGTCAATATCGGCAAAGGCGATCAGTTCACACCAGAGTTCCTGAAGATCGCGCCGAACAACCGGATTCCGGCGATGGTCGACCACGAGCCCAAAGGCGGGGGCAAGCCGATCTCGATCTTCGAATCCGGCGCGATGCTTTTGTATCTGGCGGAGAAGACCGGCAAGTTCCTTCCCGCCGACATCCATGGCCGCTACGACGCGATCCAGTGGACATTCTGGCAGATGGGCGGGCTCGGGCCGATGGCCGGGCAGAACCATCACTTCAGCAATTACGCCCAGGAAAAAATCAAATACGCGATCGACCGTTACGTCAACGAGACCAATCGGCTTTACGGCGTGCTCAACAAGCGGCTCGCCGACCGCGAATTCATCGCCGGCGATTATTCGATCGCGGACATGGCGAGCTATCCCTGGGTGGTGCCGTACAAGAACCAGAGTCAGGACATCGACGACTTCCCGCATCTCAAGCGCTGGCTTGAGGCCATCGGCGAGCGGCCGGCGACGGTGCGCGCCTATGCCAAGGCCAAGGCGATCAATCCAAATTTCGGCCAGCCGGCGATCCGCACCGAGGAAGAGCGCAAGCTCTTGTTCGGGCAGACCGCCGCGGTGGTGAAGTAGGGCTGGTTATGCTCTCGTCATGGCCCCGGACAAGCGCGGGTACGAGGGAGTGATAGTCAGACCGTCATGGCGAGGAGCGTGAGCGACGAAGCAATCCATTGTTGGCGGCAAATCGCCGGATTGCTTCGCGGAGTTTGTCATCGGGCGGGCATTCGCGCGACCGTTGGCTCGCAATGACGGTGTCTGTGCTGCATGGGGGCAATCGCTATGACCTTGCAACTTTTCGAACTGGTTGGCGCCGACGAGGCGCGTCCGTTCAGCCCGTTCTGCTGGCGGACACGGATGGCGCTGGCGCATAAGGGGTTGTCGGCGGAATCGATTCCGTGGCGCTTCACCGAGAAGCATGCGCTCGCGCCGCATCAATCCGAAAAAGTCCCGGTGCTGATCGATGGCGAAATCTCCGTCGCCAACTCCTGGACGATCGCGAATTATCTGGAAGACCATTATCCGGACCGGCCATCGCTGTTCGGCGGCGAGGGCGGCCGCGCCTTGGGACGGATGTTGAACTGGTGGGGCGACGTCACCGTGGTCGGCGGCATGTTTCCGCTGATCGTGGCCGATATCCCCGGACATCTGGCAGCGGTGGATGCCGTCTACTTTCGCAAGACCCGCGAGGCGCGCTTCGGCAAGCCGCTCGAAGAAGTGGTGGCGGCGCGCGACAAATCCGTCGAGGGTTTTCGCCGCGCGCTTGACCCGATGCGGCTGACGCTGAAAACACAAGCCTATCTCGGCGGGGCGGCGCCGAACTATGCCGACTACATCGTGTTCGGCGCATTCCAGTGGGCGCGCGTCGTCAGTCCGTTCAAATTGCTCGCCGAGAACGATCCGGTTTATGCGTGGCGCGAGAAATTGCTCGATGCATTCGATGGCTTGGCGCGGAAGTCGCCGGGCTATCCGGTGTAGAGGCGACGGCGCGCAAGACCAGCTAGCTGCTTGATGTCTGCCCCGCCATTTTCCGCAAGCAATCCCGGCACAGGCAATCTTCGTTGGCGACCGGCATCGGAAACTTTGCGGTTTCCTCCGCGCACCAGCACGATCCCGACAGGCTGCAGCTGAACTCCGTGCCGCAACCGGAACAAGCGAGACGCCGCATGCGAGGATTTTCCAACCGATTTGTCATGAATCGAACCGAACCTTCGCCGTGTTTTTCATGCCGGGTTCATGCGCAACGGCGGTATAATCCCGCCGCATTATATGCCCGCGACCACGCAAGGGAAATCCGATGGCCCGCGATTCGCAAGCAGCCCTTGTCGCGCTCAATCGCTTTGGTCTTGGCGCACGCGGCGGCGCTTCAGGCGATTTCGTCAATGCCGCCTCCGATCCGCGCGGCTTTGTCAAAGCCGAGTTAAACCGCCCCAGCGGCGTGCTCTTGGAAGTGCCGGGATTACAGTCGACGCCGGCATTGGGGCAGGCGGTGTTCGCCTATCAGGCCGAGATCAAGCAGGCGCGCGACGCCGCCGCGAAATCGGGCGGCCCCGTGCCCGCGTCCGAAGCCAGCCCCGCGCCGGCGGCGGCGAATACCGGCGCGCAACGGCGAAACCTGTCGCTTGACCGCGTCGCCGCCGAGATTTCGGGAAAAGCCGACATGTCGGAAAAAGCGCCGGCGATGGCGGTTGCGGAAAACGGCGGCGCCAACGCAGCAATGGCTGCGACCGAACCGATGCAGCCCAATCCGCCGAAGCCGGCTCAACCGCCGCTCAACATCATTCAGAAAACCTACCGCGCGGAGGCGCTGGCACGGCTGCAACGCGCTGTGATGGCCGAATGCGGTTTTACCGAGCGGCTGGTGGTGTTCTGGTCGAACCATTTCTGCATCTCCGCCAATAAAGGCGGCCTGGCGCGGATGTGGGCCGGCTCGTTCGAGCGCGAGGCGATCCGGCCCCATGTGCTCGGGCGTTTCGGCGATATGCTCAAGGCGGTCGAGCAGCATCCGGCGATGCTGTTCTTTCTCGATAACCAGCAATCGCTCGGACCGGAGTTGCGCGCCGGAGAAAACCGCAAGCGCGGGCTGAACGAAAATCTTGCCCGCGAAATCATGGAACTGCATACGCTCGGGGTCGGCAGCGGCTATTCGCAGGACGACGTGACGTCGCTGGCGCGCATCATCACCGGCTGGACCTTTGCCGGGCGGCAGGGAAAACTCGGCGCACCCGGCAGCTTCGTCTTCAATGCCAATGCGCACGAGCCCGGGCCGCAGCGGCTGCTCGGCAAGGTCTATGAGGACGCCGGCGTCGCGCAGGGCGAAGACGCGCTGGCGGATATCGCGCGCCATCCCGCCACCGCGAAATTCGTCGCCACCAAATTCGCCCGCCATTTTGTAGCCGACGATCCGCCGCCGGCATTGGTTGCACGGCTGCAGGAGGTGTTCCGCAAATCCGATGGCGACCTCAAGGCGCTGGCGAATGCGCTCGTGGATTCCGACGAAGCCTGGCAGGCACCACTGAGCAAGATGCGGAGCCCTTACGAATTCCTGGTCGCGACCGGTCGGCTGCTGGCGCGAATTCCGGACGATCCCGGCCGTTATCTCGGCGCGCTCAATCTGTTGGGCCAACCGCTGTGGTCTCCGGCCGGGCCCAACGGATTTCCCGATACCAATGCGGCGTGGGCCGCACCCGAGGGAATGAAACTTCGGCTCGACGTCGCCGCGCAGGTTGCTTCGCGTCTCGCCGACAATATCGATCCGCGCGATCTCCTGGAGATTGCCGCAGCCGACGCGGCATCGCCGGAAACGCGGCGGACCGTCGAGCGCGCCGAATCGCGGCAGCAGGCGCTGGCGCTGTTGCTGATGTCGCCGGAATTCCAGAGGAGATGACGATGGATTGCCGCGAAAGCCGGACGTCATGGCAAACATCGCGACGCGCGCTGCTGCTCGGCGGCGCCTCGTTCGCGACGTGGGCTTACTTGCCGAAATTCGCGCGGGCTGCCAACGGGCGCGATCCGAGGCTGATCGTCGTGATTCTGCGCGGGGCGCTGGATGGCCTCGCCACGGTGGCCCCGATCGGAGACCCTGATTATGCCGGGCTGCACGGCTCGATCGCGCTGACCCCGGATGGCCCGCACGCGGCGCCGATGCTGGATTCCTTTTTCGCGCTGCATCCGGCGATGCCCGAATTCGCGCGGATGTACCGGGACAAGCAGGCCGCGGTGATCCATGCGGTGTCGACGCCCTATCGCGACCGATCGCATTTCGACGGACAGGACGTGCTTGAAAGCGGCTTTGCCGGTCCCGGCCGCGTGCAATCCGGCTGGCTCAACCGCGCGCTGGAAGCCTTGCCCAAAGGCGAGCGGGTAATGAGCGGCCTCGCCATCGGTCCGACCACGCCGTTGGTGCTGCGTGGTGCTGCGCCGACCGTCGGCTGGGCGCCGGCGGCCTTGCCGCAAGCCGACGACGATACCGCGACGCGCCTGATCGAGCTTTACAATCACCGCGACCCGGCGCTGGCCTCGGCGCTGACGCAAGGACTGCAGCTCGAAAAATCCGCGCAGGGCGACAACATGAAACCGAAGCCGGGCACCAACAATGCAGGTGCGATGCGCCTGATGGCGCGGGGCGCCGCCAAATTAATGTCGGCCGACGACGGCCCGCGGATCGCAGCCCTTGCGTTTGACGGCTGGGATACCCACGCCAACGAAGGCGGCCCGGTGGGCCGTCTGGCGCAGTTGCTGTCCGGCCTCGACGGCGCGCTCGCGGAATTCGAAAGCGGGCTTGGCGAGCGCTGGCGCGACACCGTCGTGGTGGTCGCGACCGAATTCGGGCGCACCGCGCGCATCAACGGCACCGAAGGCACCGATCACGGCACCGGCACCATCGCGCTATTGGCGGGCGGCGCGGTGAAGGGCGGCCGGGTGATCGCGGATTGGCCGGGGCTGAAGCCGGCCAGCCTTTATGAGGGCCGCGACCTCGCGCCAACCACCGATCTGCGCGCGGTCATCAAGGGCGTGCTGCGCGACCATCTCGGTCTGGGCGAGCGCGTGCTGGCGGAAACCGTGTTCCCCGGCAGCGCGCCGGCTAAACCGGTCAAGGGGCTGGTGGGGTAGGTGTGCATATCTTCTGCCCGCCCTACCAAGATCGTGTGCCCGGGTTTGTCCCGGGCATAACGGCGTAGATGAGCAAGGATGGAAGAGACCGGGAGATTCTACCCCTTCGTAATTTTATCGATCTCCGCGATTTCCTCTGCGCTCAGTATCCAGTCGACCTCCTTGACGTTCTGCTCGACGTGCTCGACGCGGGTGGCGCCGGCGAGCGGGAAGAACGGCAGCAGGCCGAGTTTGTATTCCCGCGCCGCCGGCAGCAGATCCTTTTCGATCTCGCGCACCACCAGGCTGTATTCGTCCCGGCACGACACGAAGCGGTTGACGTTGATGGCGCGCGCGGTGAGTTCGGCTTCGGCGATGCGCCGCGGCGCCTCTACTCTTCATCCGCGGTATCAAAGAACTGCCGGTGCGTATTTGCGCCTGATCGCCTTGCGGCTGAATGCCGGCCAAAAAAATGCGGCCCCGGTCAGACGCGGCGACTGACGGGGACCGCTGGGGCGCGTGATCTGTGACGGGGGGGCTTGATCAAACGCAGGCGGAAGCTAGGCCTGCTTTGTTACGCGCCAATGACGACAGCACGACTTATCCACCGGCCGGATTTCCGGCGAGGAAAATGGCGCAGCTATTCCGCGGCGCGCAAGTGCTCGGCAAGGTCATGATTGCCGCCGCCGCGCAACGACCGGTAGTAGTCGGCGCTGGCAGGGTCGTCGGTGTGGCGAACCAGATCGGTTACCGGCGTGTAGCTCAGCATTCGTCCGCCGTCGGGCAACACCGTGCAACTGAAACGCAGGACCTGTCCGTCCGCGAGGTTGATATTGATCGGCCTCGAATCGCCCGATCGCATCATCTCGGTGCGTTCGGCGATGAAGGTCTTCAATTCTTCCTCCTGCAGCTCATAGGCGCCGGTATCGCGGCCGTGATACATCAGCGCGATGAAGGGCGGCTTGCTGTCGGCCTTCTGGTCCGGCAGCGCGAAATAACTTCGAAAGGCGCGATTGATGAATTCGGCGCGGGTTTCGGAATCGAGCAGCACAATGCCGATGTCGACCTGGTCAAGCGCCGCCGACAGACGCGCCGCGGTGGCATGATGCCGACGCTCCCGGGCGAACGCATCCATCATTTTTTTTCGTAGCAGCCCGACGATGGCCGCCGTGCCGATCGCGGTCGTCGCCAGCATGAACAGGCGAAACGGATCGGATGCGGTGTAGCCAGCGGTCGCGTGGTGGTTGAGAAAAAACAGCGCGGAAGCAGCCACCGCGATGGCGGCGCTGATCATGCCCGAGCCGATGCCGCTGAGCGCCGCTGCGTAGGCGACGATGCAGACAAACAGCGGCGCAGGATTGGGAACGGCCATAAAATAGCGCTCGACAAAGATAGCGACGAGAGCCGTCAAAGTCGTTAGAGCCGGACCGGAGATGGCGCGCCAGTCGAACTGCATATCGGTTCTCGTCTCCTTCACGAGAAATAGGGCCGCAGCTTGCCGGATTGTTGCTTCATCCACGTGTTTGCCGGGTGATTTTTTCGCGCGATCCTTAAGGAGCGGTTAACCAAATCCGCGCGTTGTTTCCGGTGTTTGAAATAAGATGATGCCGATTGAGGAGGAATCCGGGCGACACGCGGCGGATTTTTCATAAGTGGGTCGCTGCGCCGCGTCCGGGACACCCGTCACTTCGTGGTCGGAGAAGCCGGCGTGATCTTGCCTGCGGGATTATCGACAAGTGGCCGGAATGCGTTTTCGCCGCGCGTTCCCGTGACGATCATAAACGACGCCGATAGCAAAATCGCGACCGTTAGCGCCGCGGTAACAAGGACGACAGGTGATTTCATCGTAGCCCGATCGCGATGCGTATCATCGCGCCTTGTCGCGCAAGAGTTTCGAATGGTCCGGAGAAAATTGCGAGCTACGCCGAAATCGGCATCGCCATGCTGACCTTGATCGAAAACACCGTCAGGCTCACGATCAGGCATAGCGACAGCGAACCGATCGCCAGCGCGGCCGCGACGGCGTCGATCAGTCGGGACGAGGCAACGGGCGCAGAATGGCTTTCAAAGCCTACCGCGCCGAACGACCGTTTCATGGCCGAGTTCCTTCGATGCGCGGGCAAATCACCCGCGACGCGGAATATCTCGCAGGAATCGCTGGCAATATTGCGGCGACCGGCCTTCGAAAATGGCAAAATGAGGGCGTGGCCAGTACTTATAGCCGCTATTTTCCCGCTACTCAGGCGTTTGCAGCAATTCCGGCCGTGTCGTCGACCGCGGCATCCGGCTGCCAGTCCATGGTCACGAAACCGTGGGTCTGCTCGATCCGCCGAAGCCATGCGCGGATCGCAGGAAACGTTGCGAGGTCATAGTCGCAACGGTCGGCGACATGGGTGTAACCGTAGAGCGCGATGTCCGCGACCGTGAGTTGGCCGGTTGCGAAATATTCGTGGGTCTTGAGGTGATTTTCCATCACCTGCAACGCGGCATAGCCGCGCTCCATCCAATCTTCCAGCGCGTGGGTTTGCAGGTCGCGGCCGCCCTTGACCAGCGACAGCCAGAAATAGGCCGCGCCGATGTTGGGCTCCAGCGCGTGCTGTTCGAAGAACATCCACTGCAGCGACTCGGCGCGTTCGATCCGCGATTCAGGTGCAAGCGAGGTTCCGCCTGCGACGTACCACAGAATGGCGTTGGATTCGGCGAGGTGGCGTCCTTCCGCGACTTCGAGCAGCGGCACCTGTCCGCTGGGATTCTTCGCAAGGAATTCCGGCGTGCGGCTCTCGCCGCGCAGAATATCGACCTCGATGGCGCGATAGGGCGCATTGAGCAGCGCCAGCGCAAGGCGGACCTTGTAGCTGTTGCCGGATCGTTGCATCGAATAGAGCTTGTACATTCGGATTGGTTCGATTGGTGAGGCACGCGATGTGCGCGACCGTCACCGCGCAACGCAGCTAAACAATGATGCCGATGCCGACGCGTCGCAAGACCCGGAAGATGGAAAAGGTCAAAAACTTCTGCCGCACTGCAACCGCGCAGATGCTTTTGCCAACACGCCGGTACAAATCAGATCACGCTTGCGCGATTTCGGCAGTCTGCCCGGGGCCGTTGATCATCGCGCCGCTGGTCGAATCACGTTTTTGCGCCGGCGGCCTTTATCGTCGCCGCAGGCACATTTTGAGAAAGTCTCTTATCGAACTTAGAGTCCTGTTCAATTGGTTGCATTTGGAGTGAGCTGTTAGCTGCAAACTCAAATTCTGTGTTGCCGTCGAATTGCCTGACGATCCGCCGCTCGATCAAGGTCGAGCCGAGGCCGTTGCTGGCTTGAGGTTGAACCCGCTGTCAGCCGCTTCATGCCAAACCAGCGCGCGGAATCGCTCAATAGCTACACCGGCACTCGCAACAATCGTACCCAACCTCACCACGCCACCTTAGAAACCGCAAAAAAATACAGCTTTTTTGAACAATTCGTACAAGTTGCCGGAACCTTCTTGCGATGCGCCAAGGTGCGCTCTAGGGTGCAGCGATCCCATCATAAAGAGTCGTGGATTTCAGGGTCACCACGTCTGCAAGGAGATGATAATGCCGTTTCTGTCTGCCGCGCTCGCCCGTGTGAAGCCGTCCGCAACCATTGCGGTAACGGATAAAGCACGCGTGCTTAAAGCGGCGGGCCGCAACGTCATCGGCCTTGGCGCCGGCGAACCGGATTTCGACACCCCCGCCAACATCAAGCTGGCGGCGATCCACGCCATCGAGGCCGGCAAGACCAAGTACACCGCGGTCGACGGCATTCCCGAGTTGAAGGAGGCGATTGCCGCCAAATTTCAGCGCGAGAACGGTCTCACCTACAAGCCGAACCAGATCATCGTCGGGACCGGCGGCAAGCAGGTGCTCTATAATGCGCTGATGGCCACCATCAACCCCGGTGACGAGGTCATCATTCCCGCACCCTATTGGGTGAGCTATCCGGAAATGGTGGCGCTCGCCGGCGGCGAGCCGGTGCCGGTGGTGTGCACGGCGGCGCAGGGTTTCAAGCTGCAACCCGATGCGCTTGAAAAGGCGATTACGCCGAAGACCAAGTGGATCATCCTGTGCTCGCCGTCGAACCCGACCGGCGCCGCCTATTCGCGCGCCGAGTTGAAGGCGATCACCGACGTGCTGGTGAAGCACCCTCACGTCTGGGTCATGACCGACGATATGTACGAACATCTGGTCTATGACGATTTCGTTTTCACGACGCCCGCCCAGATCGAGCCGAAATTGTATGACCGCACGCTGACGGTGAACGGCGTGTCGAAGGCCTATTGCATGACGGGCTGGCGCATCGGTTATGCGGGTGGCCCCACCGAGCTGATCAAGGCGATGTCGACAATCCAGTCGCAGTCGACGTCGAATCCGTCGTCGATCTCGCAATGGGCGGCGGTCGAAGCCCTCAACGGCACGCAGGACTTCATCCCGGTGAACAACAAGCTATTCAAGGAGCGCCGCGATCTGGTGGTGTCGATGCTGAACCAGGCCAACGGTATCGAATGTCCGCGGCCGCAGGGCGCGTTCTATGTCTACCCGTCCTGCGCCGGTACGATAGGCAAGACGTCGCCGTCGGGCAACGTGATCGCCAACGACGAGGATTTCGTCACCGAGCTCCTTGAGACCGAAGGTGTTGCGGTGGTGCAAGGCTCGGCGTTCGGCCTTGGTCCGGCGTTCCGCATTTCCTACGCGGCCAAGACGTCCGATCTCGAGGAAGCCTGCAAACGCATTCAACGGTTTTGCGGTAATTTGCGATAATCAATCACGTTGGTTTCGGTTCGACGGTAATTTGGAAGCTACCTGAATGGTTGATGAAAGAGGTCCGCGAAGCGGGCCTCTTTTATTTGAATAGCTCTTTTTATTTCGGACGCGGCAAACTGGCACGCTCGCGGTTGTTGTGCCATAGAGGAACGCGCGCCCGAGGCCATGGCGCTCCTTGATTGCCAATCGCATCACATCCATCAGCCGGAGATTTCTTTATGCGCCGCTCATCTGTCCTTGCCGGGGTCGCCGTCAGCCTGCTTGTCGCATCCTTCACCGGTGCCAATGCGCAGCAACCGATCCAGCGCGTGCAGGTCGGCATCCTTGAATGCCGCGGCGGCGCCAGCATCGGCTTCATCGTCGGCTCGGTGACCAATCTCGGCTGCGTGCTGCGCGTCGAGGGCATGCCGGAGGACCGCTATATCGCGACGATCCGCAAAGTCGGCATCGATATTGGGATCACCGAGGAATCGGCGTTGGCCTGGGGCGTCTATGCGCCGGTCGCCCGGCTCGGGCCCGGAGATCTCTCGGGCAATTACGCCGGCGCGCAGGGCAGCGCTTCGGTCGGCGTCGGGGCGGGCGGCAATGTGCTGATTGGCGGCTCGAACAATTCGATCGCGCTGCAGCCGCTGAGCTTACAGGGCCAGGTTGGTCTCAATGTCGCGGCCGGTCTTGAAAGCCTGGAACTTCGGCCGGGAAGGTAGTCGCAGTCCCAAGTTTCTAAAGAAACAACGTTGACAAGCGGGTCGTGCTGGCCGTAAAAAGAATGAACGTTCTTTTTATGGAGCAGCCAGATGCGCAATCATGAATCCAGTCGGACGGCGGAATTCATGGCTGTCTTTCGTGCCTCCGAACACGCGAAAGCGCCAACCTCGCGCGCCTTCGCCGATCCGCTTGCGGCGGCCCTGCTTCCCGGCGAACTTCGGCTCGCCGCGAGGCTTTTCGGTTTGCGGCCGGCGGCTGCGCTGTTGAATGCCTATATCGATCGTCGTTGGCCCGGGGCCCGCACCTCGGGCATCGCGCGCACCAAGCTGATCGACGACTGGATCGAGCAGGCGGCTGGCGGGATCGATCAGGTCGTGCTGCTCGGCGCCGGCTTCGACACGCGCGCGTGGCGTTTGAATGCGCTCGCATCGGCGCGCATCTTCGAGGTGGACCATCCCAACACAGCCGCGGTGAAGCAGGAGCGGCTGCGATCGGCGCATGCCGACCTGAAAAAAGTGACCTTCGTCAAAGTCGATTTCGAAACCGACGACTTCGATCAATTGCTGCGCGCCGCGGGCTTCGATGCCACGCGTCCCGCGATCGTGGTCTGGGAGGGCGTCAGCCAATATCTCACCGGCGAGGCGGTATGCGGCGTGATGCGCTGGGCCGGCAAGCTTGCGCCCGGAAGCCGGTTCATTTTCACCTATGTCCATGAAGGGGTGCTGAACGGCTCGGTTGCCTTTGTCGGCGCGGATAAAATCATCGCCAAGGTCGATGGCTCGGGCGAACCCTGGCGATTTGGCCTGCTGCCGGAGGAGCTGCCCGCGTTCTTGCGCGAGCGAGGGCTTTCGCTGCTGAGCGATCTCGGCGCCGACGAATATCGCGCTCAAGTGATGGGAGCCGAAAGCCGACACATGCAGGGCTATAGCTTCTATCATACCGCGCTTGCGGAAGTGCCTCGTGCCTAGGATCACGGCGGCGCGGGCCAGCGCCCAGCGCGAGCGAGTCCTGGATGCGGCGCTGACCTGCTTTGCGCGGGAGGGATTTCACGCGGCTACGATGCAGGACATCGTCGCCGAATCCGGTCTTAGTCCCGGCGCCATCTACGGATATTTCAAGGGCAAGACCGATGTCGTGATGGCGATCGCGTCGGAACGGCATGCCATGGAGCGGCGGCGCATGGAACACGCGCTGGCCGCTTCTGACCTCGACACCAGTCTGGTCCGTCTGACCGAAGGCTTCGTGCTGGGCTTGCGGGATCCGCAGGAAAAGAAATGGCGCCGGCTCGCCGTCCAGCTTTGGGCGGAGAGCCTGTCCAGCCCGCGACTGAAACGGGAGGCGGTGGCCGGCGTGACTCAGGCGATCGAGGTGCTGTCGCCGATGATCGGCAAGGCGCAGCGCGAGGGACGCTGGCCGGCGCATCTCGATCCGGATTTCGGCCGCCCGTGTCCTGATTGCCGTCCTTCAGGGTATCTCGCTGCAATTGGCCTGGGACGACACCATCGATATCGCCGCGCTTTGCGTCCACCTTGCGGATCATGATCGATCCGCCGGCGGCTTGATCGCTGCAGCGCACCTGACGTTCAGAGCGAAATGATTTTTCGTCGAATTGCCATCCCGCTCTATCTTTTTGTTCAAGCATGATCTTTTTCGGAAGACGGGTACCCATTTTTCCGGATCAGCTGCAGCGGTATATTTTTCCGGCTTGCCAAAACGCCGATGTAGGCGGAGCATCCAGCTGCCGACCCAATCAAGGGCCGAGCTCCAGATGAGGAGACGGCGATGGGACAAGACGTCAGAAGTCCCCGTGGTCCACGGTGCATTGCACTGGTGGGCCCTTTCCAAAGCGGTAAAACCACACTTCTCGAAGCGATATTGGCGCGCACCGGCGCGATCCCGCGCGCCGGCAGCGTCGATACCGGAACTTCGGTCGGCGATTCCAGCGCCGAGGCCCGCCGCCACAAGATGGGCGTCGGTCTCACCGCCGCCACGACCAGTTTCATGGGCGAGAGTTACACCTTTATCGATTGCCCGGGCTCGATCGAATTCGCGCACGACATGCGCGCGGCGATTCCCGCGGTCGATGCCGCGGTGGTGGTATGCGAGGCCGATGAACGCAAGTTGCCGCAGCTTCAGATTATCCTGCGCGAGCTCGAGGATCTGGGCATCCCGCGCTTTCTATTTCTGAACAAGATCGATCGCGCCAACAAGCGCATCCGCGAGACGCTCGCGACCTTGCAGCCGGCGTCGCGGATTCCGCTGGTGCTGCGGCAGATTCCGATCTGGAACGGCGACCTGATCGCGGGCTTCGTCGATCTGGCGCTGGAACGCGCCTTTGTCTATCGCGAGCACAAGGCTTCCGAAGTCGTGACGCTCGAAGGCGGCGACCTCGACCGCGAGAAGGAAGCCCGGTTCTCGATGCTGGAAAAGCTCGCCGACCACGACGACGCGCTGATGGAGCAATTGCTTGAGGATATTCCGCCGCCGCGCGATGCGGTGTTCGACGATCTGGCCCGCGAATTGCGCGAAGGGCTGATCTGTCCGGTGCTGCTCGGCTCGGCGGCCCGCGAGAATGGCGTGCTGCGCCTGATGAAGGCGCTGCGGCATGAAGCGCCCGGCGTGGACGAGACCGCCAAGCGTCTCGGCGTGTCGTCGGCAAAGGACGCGCTGGCCTATGTGTTCAAGACCATGCATTTGCAGCATGGCGGCAAGCTGTCGCTGACGCGCCTGCTGGCCGGACGTCTGGAGGACGGCGCTACGCTGCAATCGTCGTCGGGCGAGACCGGCCGGGTATCCGGGATCCTCGCCGTCAGCGGCGCCCACGATACCAAGCGTCCCGCCGCCGAAGCCGGCGACATGGTCGCGCTCGGCAAGCTCGATACCGTCAAGACCGGCGACACGCTGTCGAGCGGCAAGACCGCGCCGCCGGCGCTGGTGAACGTCGAGCCCTCGCCGCCGGTGCTGGCGATGGCGCTGGCGGCAACCGACCGCAAGGACGACGTGAAACTCGGTCAGGCGCTGTTGCGGCTGAACGAGGAGGATCCGTCGCTGACGATGATCCACAACGCGCAAACCCACGACATCGTGCTGTGGGGGCAGGGCGAGATGCATTTGCGGGTGGCGCTGGAGCGGCTGCACGATCGCTTCGGCGTCAATGTCAAATCGCAGGCGCCGACGATCGGCTATCAGGAGACGATCCGCAAATCCGATCACCCAGCGCGGCCGGCACAAGAAGCAATCCGGCGGTCACGGCCAGTTCGGCGACGTGGTGCTGGAGATCAAGCCGATGCCGCGCGGCGGCGGCTTCGAATTCAATGAGAAGGTGGTCGGCGGCGCGGTGCCGCGAAATTATATCGGCGCGGTGGAAGAGGGCGTGGTCGACGGACTAACGCGCGGGCCGCTCGGCTTTCCCGTCATCGATGTGCAGGTGACGCTGACCGACGGCTCGTATCACAGCGTCGACTCCTCCGACCTCGCGTTTCGAACCGCGGCGCGGATCGGCGTCAGCGAAGCGTTGCCGCAGTGCCAGCCGGTGTTGCTGGAGCCGATCCATGTGGTGGAGATCGTCTGTCCGACCGACGCGACCGCGAAAATCAACGCCATCCTTTCGGGACGGCGCGGGCAGATTCTCGGCTTCGATACCCGTGAGGGCTGGCCGGGATGGGATCGCGTCCGCGCCATGATGCCGGAAGCCGAGATCGGCGAATTGATCGTGGAGCTGCGCTCGGCCACCGCGGGCGCCGGCAGTTTCACCCGGCAGTTCGACCGCATGGCGGAAGTCACCGGCCGCGCCGCCGATCAGATCATCGCCGCGCATCGCGTCGCGGCGTGATCAGCCCACCAGCTTTCGCGCGGCCTTTCGCAGGTCGGCATTGATGCGCGTTTGCCATCCGCTGCCGGTCTTGCGATAGGCCGCCAGGACGTCATGATCGAGACGAAGCTTGACCGCCTCTTTGGGATTTTCCAGGGGCGGTCGGCCACGCTTGATGATGCTGTCGCCATGTCGAATTTCCGCGCGGTCCAGCATTTCCTTTGTCAGTTCCGGGGCCTCATCATATTCGGCCTTGGTAATGCGATGGGCATCAACCCTGGTCAAATCGCTTTTGATAGATCGTTTTTTCACGGTCATTGCACTTTCTCATCGAAATAACGTGCCGCGCCTCCTTGCGCGGCGTCCAAACCACCATCACCATTCGGTCGGCGAGAAACCCAACGGTCTGGAAACGCGCTTCTCCATAGTCGCGTCTTGTGTCTTGCACCGTGATCGTCGGGCCAGCAAAGACGATGGATACGTCGGCAAAATTCGGACCCCGCCCGTCGAGAGCCGCTTGACGTTTTGCCGGGTCGAACGTGATCTTCACATTATTAAATGTACCCCCAATAATACCCGGCGTCAACTCTTTCCCTGCGAAATCGGGCTTGTCGGGCATGCTTCCCAAGCCGAGCCGCTTTCATGAACACTCTCGTCAAGTCTACGACGATGGTGCTCGAGCACGATGCTTGATTCACGCCGCAATATTGCGTTGGCCTGCGCGCTGAGCGCACTGGCCGGCTATGTCGATGGCATCGGCTTCCTGCATCTTGGCGGTTTGTTCGTGTCGTTCATGAGCGGCAACTCGACCCGTATGGGCGTCAATCTTGCAAGCGGGCACTGGCACGACGCGGCCGAGGCGCTCGGGCCTGATCGCGCTGTTTGTGGCCGGAGCCGCCGCCGGCAGCCTGATCGCACTTAGCCGCGGCGTCCATCGCCAAGTCTGGGTGCTGCTGGCCGAAGCCTTGCTGCTCGGCGCCGGCGCGGTTTGTTACGGGGTTGGCCTGTCGACTGCCGCGGTCGCCGCGATCGTGCTGGCGATGGGATTGGAAAACGCGGTGTTCCAGATCGAAGGCGGCGCCGGTCTCGGCCTGACTTACGTCACCGGCGCGCTGGTCAAGGTTGGGCAAGGTATCGCGGTGACGCTGACCGGGGGCGCCCGCTGGGGCTGGGCCCCCAGCCTGCTGTTGTGGGCGGCTTTGATGGCAGGTGCGGTGTGCGGTGCGCTCGCCTATCAGTGGATCAATCTGACCGCGGTCTGGTTTGCCGCGGCCGCGGCGCTGGCGTTGAGCGGGATCGTGGCTGCGACCACACATCGATAGCATTGACAGCGAACACCGCTTGCCCGAATTGAGCAGGCAGACGCCCGCTTAACGGCATTGCAACAGGACTGGCGATGACAGCCGAAACCAAAGCCCGCGCCGCATGCCTGATCGGTTGGCCGGCGGCGCATTCGCGCTCGCCGCTGATCCATCATTACTGGCTGCGCACACTCGGCATCGAGGGCGGCTACAATATCGAGGCGGTGCCGCCCGAAGGCTTTGCCGAGTTCGTGTTGCATTTGTCGACCCACGGTTTTGTCGGCGCCAACGTCACCCTTCCGCACAAGGAGCGCGCGCTGGCGCTGTCGACGCCGGATGCCCGGGCCCGCGCGGTCGGTGCGGCCAATACGCTATGGTACGACAACGGCGAACTGCGCTCGACCAACACCGACATCGAGGGCTTTATCAACAATCTCGACGCCGCAGCACCCGGTTGGGACGCCGCCGAGCAAGCGCTGGTGCTTGGCGCCGGCGGCTCGTCGCGCGCGGTGGTGTTCGGTCTGATCGAGCGCGGAATCAAGCGCGTGCATCTGGCCAATCGGACCATCGACCGCGCGCACAGGCGCTCGCCGATCAATTCGGCGCCGGCGTGCATCCCGTGGCGTGGGACGCGATCGGCGATCTGATGCCAGGTGCCGGACTAGTGGTGAACACCACTTCGCTTGGCATGCACGGCCAGCCTGCGCTGGAGATCGACTTGAGCCGGCTGCCGTCGCATGCCGTAGTCGCCGACCTCGTCTACGTGCCGCTGGAAACCGCGCTGCTCGCGGCGGCGCGAACGCGCGGGCTAAAAACCGCGGACGGGCTCGGCATGCTGCTGCACCAGGCGGTGCGCGGCTTCGAGTTATGGTTCGGGCAACGCCCCAAGGTTACGCCCGAGCTTCGCGCGCTGGTCGAGGCCGATCTTGTCAAGGTTTGAGTCGGAAGATCGTTGAACGCTCGTTGCCGCGAAAGGCGTGCATGGCTCCAATTTATTTGACGCGTTTTCTTCGCGCGAACCGGTACCCAGTTCGCTCGAAAACACGCTCTAACCGAACGATTTGTTGGTCGCCCGCAGCCGCCTCGCCAATACGCGCATCACCTTGAGGGCGAAGAATGGCGTTTGGCTGACCAGAAACAGAAACTGCTTTTCAGAAACTGGAACCAGCTCGACATCGGTCAGAGCAACGGCGGTTGCGCTGCGCGGAGCATCGTCAATCAACGCCATTTCGCCGAAAATGCTGTTCACGGTCAGTTCGGCAAGGGTGCGGTTGCCAAGGCGAATCCCGACCTTTCCACTTTTAATGATAAAAAGTCCGTCGGCCTTGTCGCCTTCCTGGAATATCAGCGTTCCTTCTTTCTCCGCGCGCGTTGCAATTCCATCACGGGCCAGCAAGCCAAAATCGATGTCATCCATCGCGAATTCGTCCATCCAGGCATGACGAAAATGTATCGGTTCTATTACAGTTCAATATTACGGTTTGATGACAGCGGCCGCCCCACGGCGCCGTAGGATGAGAAGGCCGGCTTAGATCGCCAGCACGTGATCGTCGATCTCGGCGATCGTGTTGACGCCGCACAACCCCATGGTCACGCTGAGCTCGTTGCGGATGATGTCGATGGCCTTGGCGACGCCGGGGCCGCCGAAGGCGCCGAGACCGTGAATGTACGCCCGGCCGATCATGCAGGATTTGGCGCCGAGCGCGAGCGCGCGCATGACGTCCTGGCCCGAGCGAATGCCGCCGTCGAACAGCACCTCGATCTGCGACCCGACCTCATCGACGATCTCCGGCAATACCTCGATCGACGATGGTGCACCGTCAAGCTGCCGCCCGCCATGGTTGGACACCACCAGCGCCTGGGCGCCGGTCTTCACCGCCTCTTGCGCGTCCTCGACATCAAGGATGCCCTTGAGGATGAGCTTGCCCGGCCAAATGCTGCGGATCCATTCGACGTCTTTCCAATTCAGCGTGGTGTCGAACTGCGACGAGGTCCATGCCGACAACGCGGTGATATCGTCGGTGCCCTTGAGATGGCCGACGAGATTGCCGAAGGTGCGGCGCTTGCCGCGCAACACTCCGGAGACCCAACCGGGCTTGGTGGCGAAATCGAAGAATTTCGACAGTGTCCACTCCGGCGGCACCGTCATGCCATTCTTGATGTCCTGATGGCGCTGCCCGATCACCTGCAGATCGACAGTCAGCACCAGCGCGCTGCATTTCGCGGCGATTGCGCGCTCGATCAGCGACTTGATGAAGCCGCGGTCCTTCATGACGTAGAGCTGAAACCAGAACGGCTTGTCGACATTCGCGGCGACATCCTCGATCGAACAGATCGACATCGTGCTGAGCGTGAACGGAATGCCGGCGGCCTGCGCGGCGCGGCAGGCGTGAATTTCGCCATCGCCGAATTGCATGCCGCAAAGTCCGATCGGCGCCAGGATCAGCGGCAGCGCGGCGGGCTCGCCGAGAATCGTCGTCGAGAGATCGCGTTTCGAGACGTCGACCAGGATGCGCTGGCGAAACTTGATTTGCTGGAGGTCGTCGCGATTGGCGCGCAGTGTTTCCTCGGCATAGGAGCCGCGATCGGCGTAATCGAAGAACGCCTTGGGCACCTTGCGCATATGTTGCTGGCGCAGATCCTCGATGCAGGTGATGTATTTCATGGATGTTTCCGGCCCTTCTTGTATTTATGGCTCTAAGGTTTCATCTAGCATGCTTGGGCCCTTCGCAAAATCTCTGCGGATGCGGCACCGCTTGCCAATCAGGAGGGCATCCATGACCGGACCCCGCTCCGACCCCAAAGACACCAAGAGCGCCGAGAAGCGCCGGTTGGATCAGGCCCTGGAGGAGGGGCTGGAGGAGACCTTTCCAGGTTCGGATCCGGTGAACGTTACCCAGCCGGCGCCCTCGAAACCGGACCATCACGTCAAGCGCAAGGATTAGCTGAGCCGGACCCGCGGTTGGCCGCTGTCGTAAGTCGAGTGTAAACAATGCCTTAGGACGAAACCAAGGGATCGGCGCCACGTAATGATTCATCATATTTTTTGAAGTCATTTTAGCGCCTAAGGTATTATAACCCCCGGCACGCTAGGATGTTGGGCGTTCCAGGCCTCTCGCCGGATGGTTTGAGAATCCTGAGCGATTTGGGGGACACATGAGCCGCAAATATTTCGGTACGGACGGGATTCGGGGCCTCGCCAATGGTCTGATCACGCCGGAGCTGGCGCTTAAGGTTGGGCAGGCCGCCGGCCTGGTGTTTCAGCGCGGCGACCATCGCCATCGCGTCGTCATCGGCAAGGACACCCGGCTGTCCGGTTACATGATCGAATACGCGATGGTGGCCGGCTTTACCTCGGTCGGCATGGATGTGCTGCTGCTCGGCCCGATGCCGACGCCGGCGGTGGCGATGCTGACGAAGTCGATGCGCGCCGATCTCGGCGTGATGATCTCCGCGTCGCATAACCTGTTCGAAGACAACGGCATCAAGCTGTTCGGCCCGCAGGGCTTTAAACTGTCCGACGAGGTCGAAAAGCAGATCGAGCAATTGCTCGATGAATTGCTCGACAAGCGTCTGGCGCAGAGCGCCAGTCTCGGACGCGCCCGCCGCATCGATGGCGTGCATGACCGCTATATCGAATTCGCCAAGCGCACGCTGCCGCGCGACCTCAGCCTCGACGGCCTGCGCGTGGTGGTCGACTGCGCCAACGGCGCGGCCTACAAGGTGGTGCCGGAAGCGCTCTGGGAGCTGGGCGCCGATGTTATTTCCATTGGCGTCGAGCCGGACGGATTCAATATCAACAAGGAATGCGGCTCCACTTCGCCGGAAGCGCTAAGCCGCAAGGTGCGCGAAATGCGCGCCGACATCGGTATTGCGCTCGATGGCGATGCCGACCGGGTGATCCTGGTCGACGAGCGCGGACATCTGGTCGACGGCGACCAGTTGCTCGCGGTGATCGCGCAAAGCTGGAAAGAAGACGGCCGCCTCGCCAAGCCCGGCATCGTCGCGACCGTAATGTCGAATCTCGGGCTTGAGCGCTTCCTCGAAGGCCACGGCATCGGGCTGCTGCGCACGCCGGTCGGCGATCGCTATGTGCTCGAGCAGATGCTGAGCGGCGGCTACAATCTCGGCGGTGAGCCCTCCGGCCATATTATCCTGTCCGACTATGCCACCACCGGTGACGGTTTTGTCGCGGCGCTGCAGGTGCTGGCGGTGGTGCAAAAACTCCGCCGCCCGGTCTCCGAAGTCTGTCACCGCTTCGACCCGCTGCCGCAGATCCTGAAAAACGTGCGTTATCGCAGCGGCAAGCCACTCGACGATGCCGATGTGAAATCAGCGATCGATGCCGGGGAAAAAAGGCTCAACGGCCATGGCCGGCTGCTGGTTCGATCGTCCGGAACCGAGCCGGTGATTCGCGTGATGGGCGAGGGCGATGACCGCATGCTGGTCGAGGAAGTGGTCGATCACATCGTATCCGCGCTCGGTCACGCAGCGGCGGCCTGACGCGCGCGAGTTTTCGCCGGGCCCGCTCGCTCCAGGCCTGCAGGCACCAGTGGGCGCATCATGCGTATCCAATCGCATCGCAGCCATTATCTAATGGCGCTGGTGGACGCAGCGCGGCCATCGTAGGAACTGCCTGTTGCAGCCTCGTTCGCGAATCTTCCCGGAGATCATGTCTTGAACAAGCCCGTTGTCGTCTCCGAAGAAGCCCTGGTTACGCCTGTGATCGGGCCGGACGCGACGTCGGATTTCATCGCCAAGGCGGCCGGGCCGGCCTATATCGTGCTCGGCGGCATCAGCTTCTCGCACTTTCTCAACGACACCATGCAGTCGCTGATTCCATCGGTCTATCCGATCCTCAAGGCAAGCTATGCGCTCGACTTCGCGCAGATCGGGCTGATCACGCTGGCGTTCCAGTTCACCGCGTCGCTGCTGCAGCCGGTGGTCGGTCATTTCACTGACAAGAAGGCGCAGCCGTTTTCACTCGCCGCCGGCATGGGATTTACGTTCTTCGGCCTGCTGTTGCTCAGCATCGCGCAACAATACCTCGTCATCCTTATTGCGGCGGCGCTGGTCGGGCTTGGCTCGGCAGTATTCATCCGGAGTCGGCGCGGATCGCGCGGCTCGCCTCGGGCGGCCGCTATGGCTTTGCGCAATCGGTGTTTCAGGTCGGCGGCAATCTCGGAACGTCGATGGGACCATTGCTCGCAGCCTTGATCGTCGTGCCGTTCGGCCAGCCCAGCATCGCCTGGTTTTCCTCGATTGCCTTTCTCGCGATCATCGTCCTGTGGCGGATCGGGCGCTGGTACAAGCCGCAGATCGCGGCCAGAAAATTTGCGGCGGTCGAACCGCACCCGGACGTGCCGGATTCGCGGCGGGTGAAGCTGGCGCTGGCCGTGCTGGTGGCGCTGTTGTTCTCGAAGCAGCTCTACGTGTCGAGCCTGTCGAGCTATTACATCTTTTATCTGATCGACAAGTTCAACGTCTCGACCCAGGCCGCGCAGCTTTATCTCTTTCTGTTTCTCGCGGCCAACGCGGTGGGAGTGTTCTTTGGCGGCCCGCTCGGCGATCGCTTCGGCCGCAAATATGTGATCTGGTTTTCCATCCTCGGTGCGTTGCCGTTTACGCTGGCGCTGCCCTATGCCGGCCTGTACGCGAGCGCGGTGCTGACGGTGTTGATCGGACTTATCATCTCATCGGCGACGTCGTCGATCATTGTGTTCGCGCAGGAATTAATGCCGCACCGGTTCGGGATGATCTCGGGCGTGTTCTTCGGCGTGGCATTCGGCATCGGCGGGCTCGGCGCCGCCGTGCTCGGTGAGGTCGCCGATCATACCGGGATCGCGTTCGTCTATGAGGTTTGCGCGTTCCTGCCGGCGATCGGGCTGCTCGCGGTGTTCCTGCCCAGGATGCCGACAACGGCGCGCTGACGCGGCGCGTTCCGCGCGGAAATCATTTGTCAACACATCGTTAGCACTTGTGGCAGCTCTGCCATTTTTTGTTTTGTGCCGTAATTTCACAGAGTGTTTTCCGGCGAAGTGAATGCCGGTCCGCGTGAAGAAAACGCGCGTCAAATAGAGAATTAGGGCCTCGGTTCCGATTTCATCGGAACCGAAAGGCTCGAATGCAAAAAATTCAAGAGATTATCAACCTTAAAAATTAGGGTTAAGCCACGCTTAAGGAATTGGTGGCATCGTCTGGGTGAGTTTTCTGGATGTGAGGAACTTGCTGTCTGCCTCACCGGACAAAAGGACGAAGCCAATGCGTAGCGTGAAGTATATCGTCGCCGCTGGAGCGGCATCCATGTTGTCGTCGGCGGCCTTGGCGGCCGACATGCCTTCGATCATGCCGGCGCCCCAGGGCTATTACGCGCCACCGCCGCAGGAATTCGGCGGCTGGTATCTGCGCGGCGATATCGGCATGACCAACTCAATCGGTAAGCTGCATGATAATCTTTACGACACCTTGCCGGTCGGCTCGACGCTGACGCAACAAGGTGAAGGCTTCACCGGCGGTATGTCCTATGGCGTCGGCGTCGGCTATCAGTTTAACAACTGGTTCCGCGCTGACATCACCGGTGAGTATCGCTCGCGCGTCGGCTTCAGCGGCACCGATATCACTACGTTCCCAGGCGGCAGCGCTGGCTCGGACGTCTATCAGGGCGGCTATACGAGCTGGGTCGGACTGGCCAATGCCTATCCCGATCTCGGAACCTGGTGGTGCCTCACGCCCTTCGTCGGTGCCGGCGTCGGCGCCGCGCATATCACGACTACCGGTCTTCAAGATTCCGGATTGGTGTTTGCTCCCGGCGTAGGCAGTGAATTCCCCTCTTCGTATTTCGCCAACGGTGCGTCCACAACCAACCTCGCATGGGCTGCCTATGCCGGTGTCGCCTACAAGGTCAGCAACAACTTCACGGTCGAACTGGCTTACCGCTATCTCGATATGGGCACCGCGGTGCACGGCTTCGGCAGTTCGTTTGACGGCAGCAACGCCGGCCTTTCTTCCTTCCAGTTCCGCAACTTGACCTCGCAAGACATCAGACTTGGCGTGCGCTGGACCTGTTGTGATGTTCCGCCGCCGCCGCCGCCGTTGATCACCAAGGGCTGATCGGATTCTCGATCTTCTGATGTTTGCTGACGGCGCGGGATTTTCCCGCGCCGTTTTGCTTTGCGTCGAGGCCGCCGAAGAAGATTATGTTTCTCGGATGAGATCAGGCCGCTCATGGACTGTGTCCGGAATTACGCGAAAGTAGAGCTGCGTGGCATTGATGACGAAACACCGAGCGCAACAACTGGGATCAATTCGCCGGCTGCGGCCTCCATTCGCCGCTGATTGATCAGCCTGAGTCCATCGGGCAGGCATTTATAGATCTAAAAAAAGACGTGGACTTTCGACCGAGGTTTTCCGAGGAAGACTTGTTCGGCAAACGGCCGGCCTCGGCGGCGCCCGTATCACAACCTCGGTGAAATCCGGACGCGTTGAACTATTCGTTTGAGATTCGGGAAGGGCGACCGGAAACTCGGGTGAGCGGAGGCCCATCGCCGAACAGGTCGGCGCGAACATGAAGGTCCGGCGGGAAATCACCAAGATCGCCAAAGATCAATGGCGCTCGTTTGCACGATCTTTCAGATGATCGCGGACCCCGCCAGATGGGGGCGCTAAACAAAAAGACCGTCCGAAGACGGTCTATGTAGTTCCCCCCGAGAAATGCTCGTCGTCAGAATCTGTAGCCAAGGCCTAGGTGCGCACTATTCATCGTAATCGACATATTCATAACCGAAACGAACTTCACATATTCCCATTCGCCACGCATGAACAAGTTGTTCCATCAGCACGTATTCCATGCCAAGACCACCGGTCCAGCCAATCACGAAATCATTGGTTCGCTGTTGGGATTCGGGTCAGTGAGACCGACGGCAGAAAGACCGGAGTGCCAAGTCTTGTGCTCGTGACTGTTATAGGCGGAGTGCCAAATGTGGCAGTGGTCGTTACATCCTCCTCCTTCGTCACATAACTCGACACTGTGCGCTGCACATCCATACGGCCAACAGCCAGACCACCGAATGCATAGGGCAGGAAATCGCCGATCGCCCAGCCCGCGCGGCCCCTAAGCGTGACGATGTCTTTGATCTGCGCGGAGGCGTTTCCCTTCAGGGTGACCGCGTAGGTGTCGGTGGTTCCCGGAGGCGGAGTTTCGCCCGTTGGATTGACAATCAAAAGAGGGCCGATCGAGTTCGGAGACGAGCCTACAAGGTTATTGATGTAGTTATAGTTGGCCTCGACACCGAGAACGATATCGTCCCATTGCCAATTCCGGCCGACGAACGCGCCGAAACCCGTGGCTACCGGGTTGGCCTTGCCCAACGTCGAGAGCTCCGACGTCGGCGTCGCGAGGACGCTGTTGCGGAAAATATCGTTCGACAAGCCGGTGAGGCTTTGGCTCAAATCCATGTGGGTCGATGAATAGTCACCCTGCCCGCCGACGTACCAACCAGCCCAGTTTCTGGTTGCGGTCTGCCCAGCGGGGAAACTGCCGCGAAGATAATCGGGCATGTCGGCCGCATGCGCGGAGCCGACAACTCCAAATGAAACTACCGCCATCAAAAGTCTGCGCATCCGTCGCTCCTGCCAAGCACTCAACTTGGGGGCGATTATGATTTGTTAACGTTAATCAACTGTGAAGTTGAGGGTCCGGGACCTTGGGAAATATCACCTCAAATCTGACTTGGAAGGTTTGCCCTTTACCGAAATAAGCAGAGGAGATTCGCAGGCTTTTCGCGCCGGCGGACGTGATAACAAATTGAACCGTAACAAGATTTTCTCTCACTTGGCGGAGGTTAACGGGCGATGAACGCGACAATTCCAGGGTATGCAATGTAAGTGTTGGATGCGACGCGTGGAGTTTTGGTGCCGGCGGAGCGGTCCGAGCGGGGGCAACACGTCCGATTGTCTCATTTGCGGCCGGTCGGAGGTAAAAGCTCTCACTCACCGCGTCGTATTTCCGGAGCGCTGCGTCCCTCCGGGCCAAGTGGTCCATTCGCTGCACACCTCGGCGATCGACACCGACATCAAAACCATTCGCATCGGTCTCCACAAATCCCCATCGTCGATCCGAAGCCTCGCCCAAATCCGTTGACATAGCAGATTTCGCCTGCTGGTCTGTCGCTGTTCGAAGAACGGCGGCTGGCCATGAAAATCTACGGCGATACCAATTCGGGCAATTGCCTGAAAGTGAAGTGGATCTGCGACGCCCTCGCGCTGCCCTACACCTGGATCGACGTCGATACGCGCAAGCGCGAAACCCGCACCTCGCAATTTCTCAAACTCAACAGTGCGGGGCAGGTGCCCACGATCGAATTCGACGACGGTCGCGTGCTGGCGGAATCCAACGCCATCATCCGCTATCTTGCCCGCGGCAGCGATTTCATTCCGGCGGACGCTTTTGCGGCGGCAAAAATGGACGAATGGCTGTTCTGGGAACAATACAGCCACGAGCCTTATGTCGCGGTCTGCCGCTACCAGATGGTGTATCTAGCCCGTCCTATTCGTGAGACTGCGGTTTTCTGGTCTGATTGATGCAGGCCGCAGATCTCGTCTGGCGAGGCGCACAGGATTGCCTTCGGTTTTTCACCGCCTGTCGACCGGTACTTTGCAACGCGCTTGAGGGACGGGTTGGGCGAACGGGGGCGGATGCCCCGCTGGTCAAGGACCGAGCGGCAGCAGCGCTCCGGGCAAGCTGCGGAAGAGATCGGCTTCGGGACATGCTGCGGCGAACGCGAGGCGAATGCGGCTCGCGGTCTCGATGACACGGGCGGCGATTTTCAAGAGACGAAGACGCAGCGTCGCGAACTCGGCAGTGGCCAATTCCTGGACTTTGGGAATGGCGTCGCGCACGGTCAGCATCAACCAATAAGCGGCGGTGTGCAGAACGAGGCGGACTTGATTGGCGAGTGCCGAACGGCAACTGGTGCGGTCGGATGCGAGCTGTGTCTTATGCAGCTTGATCAGAATTCTCGGCTTGGCCGCGCGCGCAATACAGGCTGTCGTAGATCCACTCGGCCGAGCCGACATCGAGGCTGGTGACGATGAAGCGGATGTCGAGGCCGAGCTTGGTCGCCTCAATACGGGCGACGGTGCGCCGTTCGCGATCCCAGGACTTTGCCTGGTGGCGGGTCTCGGTATAGCCGCGCAAAACAGGCAGGTTCTCGATGGCGCGTCGCGTGCGGATGTCGTCGGCGACTTCGTCGACTTTTCTGGCGAGCGGCTTGGTGCCCGACAGGCCGAAGATGTAGTCGATGCCGTTGTTCTCGCACCACGTCATCGCCTCCGGCCGAGCATAGTGCCCGTCGCCACGGAACGTAATTCGCGTCTTGTGCCATCGCGTGCGGATGCGCCGTACCAGGCGGCGAAGATGAGCACGGACCTCGACGCCGCCCGGCGTCTTACCGGGCCGTAGCACGACCGCCACGGGCCGGCTCTTCTCCGTGTCATAGACGTGGATCGGCAGGAAGCAGCGTTCGTCATAATGAGCGTTGAACAGCGAGAGCTGCTGTTGGCCGTGGACGACATCGCAGGTGTCGTCGATGTCCAGGGTGACGGATGCGGGCTCGCACGGGTAGCTATCCATCCATGCGTCGACCAAGGTGTAGGTCAGTCGTATCACGTCGCGCAGGCGCGGAGCATTCTCCAGTCGCGACAGCGTTGGTTGGGAGCACAGATCGCGACCGCTGTCCGGCAGCCGTCCGCAGGCCAACTTGAACGCCGGATCGGACCGCAGGTGATCGAGGTCGGCGGCGTCCTCGTAGCCGCAGCAGATCGCGAACATACGAGCGCGAAACATATCGACAAGGCTGTGCACGACCCGCGTCGGATCGCGCCGATCCGGGAACACCCGGGCCAATTTGTCGGCCAAACCGAGACGCCGCTCGGCCATCGCCAGAAGCATCACGCCCCCGTTCGAGGTCAGGCGCCCACCATCGAAGGCAGCGGTGACTTTCTTGGTGTCAACGGCTGGAAATGAGAAGAGCAAATCGTATCATCGGTCATGGCGGGCGTGGCGTTCGCGGTTGAAGGTGATGGGGTTGGCTTCGCAACCAAATCCTACGCCGCATCAGCGCTTTACACCACGCTCGCCAACCTCTCAGCCGACCTCTGGCGAATAAGATGGGCTAGGGAAGCCGGCGTCCGACCTCGATCCCGACAAGATCAAGCGTGGCTATGCGGCGCTGGCGCGGATGGAGCATCAGCTCGCCGCGACGCGCTTCCTGGTCGGCGACGCCGTGACGCTCGCCGACGTCTCGCTGCTGGCCTACACAAGGCTGGCGCATGAAGGCGGCTTTCACCTCGATGGCTATGCCGCCGTGCGGCGCTGGATCGGCGAGACCGAACAATCTCTCGGACTATAGCGTTTTCGGGCGAACGCATGCCCCGCACCAGATACGGGGATGGACTTTGCGACTATTGCGAAACGCGTTTTGCCGTTCGTTCCGGTTAACGCGCGATAAACTAATCAGGCTTCCGTAATTTTTGTTGCGGAACGATCCGTGACACGATGGCGTATCCCGTCGGGCTCCGGCCGCTTGGGGATTGCCAATGAAAAATTATTCGATTGTCAGAATCGGCGACGGTTACGTCGTGCAGGCAGACGAGAAGAGCGTATTGAAAGTCGCCAGCCGGCGAAGAGCCGCCAAGCTTGTCACTCGCGCGGCGGAATTGTTGGGGTCGCCACCGCCTCCGCAATTGCCTGGGCAAGCGCAGGCCGAGCCATCAACCGCCCGTGATCCCTGGATCATCCCTGATTCCAGGGATCATACCTGATCCCGGCATCATCCCTGGTCTTTCCGAAGTTCCTTGACGGTTCGAGCCGATTCCCTTATGCACCGCGGCGGGACACCTCCCCCCAACGGGAGGCTTACTATCTGGAAGGATAGAACATGACTGTAGCGAAGCCCGCTTCGCGGCCCAATGTGCCGCATTTCTCGTCCGGCCCCTGCGCCAAGCGCCCTGGCTGGAATCCCCAAAATCTAAAAGATGCCGCCCTTGGCCGTTCGCATCGCGCGAAAGTCGGCAAGGCCAAGCTCAAGCTCGCGATTGAGTTGACGCGGGAAGTGCTTGAAGTACCTGCCGGCTACAAGATCGGCATTGTGCCGGCCTCCGATACCGGCGCGGTCGAAATGGCGCTGTGGTCGCTGCTCGGACCGCGCCCGGTGACCACGATCGCCTGGGAATCCTTCGGCGAAGGCTGGGTCAGCGATATCGTCAAGGAATTGAAGCTCAAGGACGTGACCAAGCTGCATGCCGGCTATGGCGAAATCCCCGATCTGAGCAAGGCCGATCCCGCTTCCGACATCGTCTTCACCTGGAACGGCACCACTTCCGGCGTGCGTGTTCCCAATGCCGACTGGATCAGCGCCGAGCGCGAAGGCCTCACCATCTGCGACGCGACGTCGGCGGCGTTCGCGCAGAAGCTCGACTGGGCCAAGCTCGATGTGGTGACGTTCTCCTGGCAGAAGGCGCTGGGCGGCGAAGCTGGCCACGGCATGCTGGTGCTCAGTCCGCGCGCGGTGGCGCGGCTCGAAAGCCATACGCCGGCATGGCCGTTGCCGAAAATCTTCCGGATGACCAAGGGCGGCAAGCTCAACGAAGGCATCTTCGAGGGCGAGACCATCAACACGCCGTCGATGCTGTGCGTCGAGGATTATCTCGATGCGCTGCACTGGGCGAAATCGGTCGGCGGTCTCAAGAGCCTGATTTCGCGCGCCGACGCCAATGCCAAGGTGCTCGCCGACTGGAAGGCGAAAACGCCGTGGATCGATTTCCTCGCCAAGGATCCGGCGATTCGTTCCAACACCTCGGTATGCATGAAGGTGGTCGATCCCGCGGTCGCAGCCCTCACCGCGGACGCGCAGGCGGATTTCGCCAAGAAGCTGGTTGCCGCGGTCGAGAAGGAGGGCGCCGGCTACGATCTCGGCGCCTATCGCGACGCGCCGCCGGGCCTGCGCATCTGGTGCGGAGCCACGGTGGAAGCCGAGCGACGTCGCTGCATTGACGCAGTGGCTGGACTGGGCGTTCGCCGAGACCAAATCGGCGCTCGCAAAGGCAGCGTAGGTTTCTTCATCGTCGTCCCGGGCAAGCGGCCGTTCGCCGCGCGACCCGGGACCCATCATCACCGTCAGGGAGTTCGGGTCCCGGCGCCAAGGCCGCGACGACGTCACCATTTTTCAAAGGAAAAATCCCCATGTCCAAACCCAAAGTTCTCATTTCCGACGCGTTGTCGCCCGCCGCCGTGCAGATATTCAAGGATCGCGGCATCGAGGTGGATTTCCAGCCCAACCTCGGCAAAGACAAGGACAAGCTCGCCGAGATCATCGGCAATTATGATGGCCTCGCGATCCGCTCCGCCACAAAGGCGACGGCGAAGATCATCGAACAGGCGAAGCGGCTGAAGGTGATCGGCCGCGCCGGAATCGGTGTCGATAATGTGGAGATCCCCGCCGCCACGGCGAAGGGCATTATCGTGATGAACACGCCGTTCGGCAATTCGATCACGACCGCGGAACATGCCATCACCTTGATGTTGGCGCTGGCGCGCGAGATTCCTCAGGCCGATGCCTCGACCCAGGCCGGCAAATGGGAAAAGAATCGCTTCATGGGGGTGGAGATCACCGCCAAGACGCTGGGTGTGATCGGCTGCGGCAACATCGGTTCGATCGTCGCCGACCGCGCGCTCGGCCTGCGCATGAAGGTGATCGCGTTCGACCCGTTCCTGTCGGCTGAACGCGCCAAGGACATCGGCGTCGAGAAGGTCGAACTCGACGATCTGTTCAAGCGCGCCGATTTCATCACCCTGCATACGCCGCTGACCGAGAAGACCAAAAACATTATCGACGCGGCGGCGCTGGCGAAGATGAAGAAGGGCGTGCGCATCATCAATTGCGCGCGCGGCGGCCTGGTCGACGAGCAGGCGCTGGTTGATGCGCTGAATTCCAAGCATATCGCGGGTGCGGCGTTCGACGTCTTCGTTGAGGAGCCGGCCACCAGCAATGTGCTGTTCGGCCATCCCAACGTGATTTGCACGCCGCATCTCGGTGCGGCCACCACCGAAGCGCAGGAGAATGTGGCGCTGCAGGTTGCCGAGCAGATGTCGGACTATCTGCTGAGCGGCGCGATCTCCAACGCAGTGAATTTCCCCTCGATTACCGCGGAAGAGGCGCCGAAGCTGAAGCCGTTCATCGAGCTTGCCGAGAAGCTTGGTTCGTTCGCCGGGCAACTCACCGAGAGCGGTATTGCCAAAGTGCAGATCACCTATGAGGGCCACGTCGCTGAAATGAAAATCAAGGCCCTGACCTCGGCGGCGTTGTCGGGCCTGCTGCGGCCGATGCTGGGTGACGTCAACGTCGTCTCCGCGCCGGTCGTTGCCAAGGAACGCGGCATGGTGGTCGATGAGGTCGTGCGCGCGGCGCAGAGCGACTACGAAAGCCTGATCACCGTCACCGTCACCACCGAGCGGCAGGTGCGCTCGGTTTCCGGCACGGTCTATGCCGACGGCAAGCCGCGGCTGGTCGACATCAAGGGCATCCGCGTCGACGCCGAATTCGGAAAGTCGATGATCTATGTCACCAATGAGGACAAACCCGGATTCATCGGCAGCTTCGCCGGTCTGCTCGGCGATGCCAAGATCAACATCGCAACCTTCCATCTCGGCCGTAACAAGCAAGGCGGCGACGCCATCGCGCTGGTCGAGGTCGACGGTGCGGTGCCGCCGGAAGTGCTGGCCAAGGTGCAGGCGCTGCCGCAGGTCAAGCAGGCCAAGGCGCTGGCGTTCTAGAATCGGAATTCGATACTCAAATATCAGCGTTTAATATTCGAAGACTTGGTGTTTCGAAGATTCCGGTGCTTCGAGCCGGCAGTTTTGTAGTGCCCGCTTTTCTGCAACTGAATTTTTTCGATTGAACCGACAGACCGCGTCGGGCTGATCAGGTTCGTAAGAAAGTCCTAAGGGAATTTCAGCACATTGGGAATCGATTGATCCCTTCAATCGCGCGCCGATGTGTTCGGATACCCGGAGACTTTCTTGTGAAGCTGAACAATGTGACGATCACCCCTAAACTCGGAATCCTGGTGGGGGTGACCTTGTTCGGCCTCTGCGTCGCTGGTGTTCTCGCCGGCTATCTTATGCAGCGTGAGATGCTGAACGCCCGGCTCGACCAGATTCGCTCCATCGTCGATGTCGCCCGCAATATGGCGATCGGGTTGCAGAAGCAGGTGGATGCGGGGCAACTGACCAAGGAAGCCGCGTTAGCCGAATTCGGCCGCCGCGCCAGCACCATGACCTACGACAACGGCGCCGGCTACTTGTTCGCCACGTCGTATGACGGCATTACGGTGCTTGCAGCCGACCCCAAGCTGATCGGGGGCAATCATATGGACATGGCGATCAATGGCAGGAAGATCTCGCAAGAATTGCTCGATGGCGTTAAGGCCAGGGGCGAAGTCGCGCTGACGTATGAATATGTCAGGCCCGGTCAGCAAAAGCCGGTCCGCAAGATGGGCTACGCCACCGCCATCCCCGGCTGGAACATGATTGTCGGGTCCGGAGCCTATCTTGACGATCTCGACGCCAAGTTGAAACCGGTGGTCTGGCTGCTCGGTCTTGCGATTCTGATCATCGCTGTGATTTCGGGCGGTATCGCCTGGCTGATCGGCCGCAGCATCAGTCGACCGCTCGGTCAACTTGGCGCGCGCATGCGGGGGCTGGCCGATGGCGCGCTGGAAGGCGACATTCCCGGGACCGAACGCGGCGACGAGGTCGGCGCGATGGCCGCAGCTGTTCAGATATTCAAGGATAATGCCTTGCGCATTCGCGGGCTCGAAAAGGTCGAGGCGGAGACCCAGCACCGCGCCGCAGCCGAGCGTCGCGCGACGATGGAGAATATCGCCGGCGATTTCGAGCGCAGCGTCAAAGGTGTTGTCAATTCAGTAGCGACGGCGGCGGCGGAAATGCAGACCACGGCGCAATCCATGACCGCAACCGCGAGCGAGGCCAGCGCGCGCGCCGCAACGGTCGGGGCTGCGTCCAATAGTGCCTCGGACAATGTTGGAACGGTGGCGGCGGCCGCGGAAGAATTGTCCAGCTCGGTCGCCGAGATCTCCCGGCAGGTGACGCGATCGAGCGAGATCGCCAGCCAGGCGGTGAATGATGCCGAACGCACCAACACCATTGTTCAGGTATTATCGACCGGAGCCGAGAAGATCGGCGAGGTGGTCAAGCTGATCCACAGCATCGCCGCCCAAACCAACCTGCTTGCGCTCAATGCCACCATCGAAGCGGCGCGCGCCGGCGAATCCGGCCGTGGCTTCGCCGTCGTTGCCTCCGAGGTGAAGGCGCTCGCCAATCAGACCGCCAAAGCGACCGGGGAAATCGCGGCACAAGTTGCCGCCATGCAGTCCTCTACCAGCGATGCGGTTGTTTCGATCGGCGGAATCAGCGAAACGATCGCGCAGATGAGCGAGATCACCGCCAGCATCGATAGTTCGGTCTCCCAGCAGGGCGAAGCGATCCAAGAGATCGCGCGCAACATTCAATCCGCCGCGACGGGATCGAGCGAGATCAGTGCCCACATCGGCGGCGTGACCACGGCGGCGGCTGCCACCGGCATCGCCGCTTCGGATGTCCTTTCCAACGCGCGCCAACTCGACAACCAGTCGGCTATGTTGCGTAATGCGGTTGATGAATTTCTGGCCAAGGTTCGCGCGGCGTAGGCCGGTCTGCTGCCGATATCGCAGCAGCTGGCGGTTGATGCGGCCGTCGCAAGAGGGAGGCGGTCGTGGGCGTGGATCTATTGAACATCGCAGGGCCTCAAGGCGCTGGACGCATCAGGGACCGATCGTCATGGTCAATCTGATGCGGTTCTTCGAACGCTCGCTCGATGGCGACGGCAGCGGTTGGGATGCTTACTTGCGTTACAGCGCCCTGACGGTGCCGATGATCAAGGCGCGGGGCGGAACATTGCTGTGGACCGGCGACGCCAAGGCGGTCGCCCTCGGTCCGCGGGACGGCAATCAATGGGATTATCTGGCGCTGGTGTATTATCCCGACGTCGCGGCGTTCATCGACATGATGACGTCGGCGGATTACGAAAATCGCTGCGACCCGCATCGCCGCAATGGATGCGCGGAGCATGTCATCATCTGCACCAAAGAGGCCTACAGCAAGTTCAAGGCACCGGAATAGCGGCGCAGATACGTCGTAGGTCTATGCCGGCTCGGCAGCACTGGGCGCCGAGGCTTTGCGCGAGGCCACATAGACGCCCGTCAGCACCAGCGCGAAGCCGACGATGTGAAACAATTGCGGGCGCTCGCCGAGAAACACCATTGCCATCGCGGCCCCGAACAGCGGCGTCAAATGAAAGAATGGCGCGGCGCGGTTGGCGCCGATCAGCTGCACGCCGCGATTGAAGCACAGATAGGCCACCGTCGAGGGAAACACCGCGACATAGAACAGCATCAGCAGGTTGTTGGAATTGAGCTGCATCACCGGGCGCGAAAACAATTCCCAGATCAACAGCGGAGCAAGACACGCCGCGCCACAGCCGAAGGTAAAGGCGGCAAACGACAGGCCGTGGATCTTGGGACGCTTCAACGACAGCACTGAATACAGTCCGAAGATCGCGATCGCGACGGTGAAGATGATATCGCCTTTGTTGAATTGAATGCTTGTCAGCGCGGTCAGGTCGCCATGCAACAGGATCACCAGCACGCCGATCAGCGACAGCGCGATTCCGCCGGCCTGCGCCAGCGTCAAGCGAACGCCGAGCAGGATCAGCGACCACACCGCGACGAACAGCGGTCCAGCCGATTGCAGGAGCAGCGTGTTCAGCGCCTGGGTGTGTTCGAGCGCCCAGTATTGCAGGGTATTGAACGCGCTGATTCCGACAACGGAAATAAACATCATGGTGCCGAGCCGGGCGCGGATCGTGCCCCAGTCATGCTTGAGATGTTTCCAGGCGAACGGAAGAATGATGAGGAAGGCCAGGCCCCAGCGCAGGAACGACAGTGTCACCGGCGGAATATGCCCGGCGGCGAGGCGGCCGACGATCGCATTGCCGGCCCAGCATAGTGCGGTGATGCAAAGCAGGACGTAAGGCTGGTTGACAAGCCATCCGCCTGGAGCGGCAGCGCTGGAGACAGGATCGGAAGCAGACATGAGGCAGTCTTCTTGGCCGGTTCAAAGACGCCGCGGCCCGCCCGGTGTTTGACCCCGGGCCGGTTTTTTTGCCCGGCGCCGCTCACAGACACGGATTTTAGTCCCTCAACAATGGGCTGGATGCATCGCGACCATGCGCGGGGTGGTCGCTGTTGGGTGGCGGGAACGCACTTCGATCCGGCGCACCGCTTGGTCACATCGAAATTCATTCGTTCGGAAGCAGCGACGGCAAGCCGGTCCGGCTCTCGCGGCGCCCGACAGAGATGGCCCTGGCCGAACTCTAGGATTTTCAGGGGATATCAATGGGTTGGGACCTCTCCAGCCGGACCCGAAGCGTCGTTCTGGCTTGCGTCGATAGCCCGCATCCTTTATCGGAAGGATGCCTCGCATGCGAGCGGCCCCGGCCGTATTTTGGCTGGGCGCGTGATCCGGAAAAGTGGGTGCCGCTTGTCCGAACCGATCATGCTCGTACAGAGATGGTTGCAGAGGGAATATCCGCGAAATGGCCAACGTTGTCGTCGTCGGCGCCCAGTGGGGCGACGAGGGGAAGGGCAAGATCGTCGACTGGTTGTCGGAGCAGGCCGACATCGTCGTGCGCTTCCAGGGCGGCCACAATGCCGGTCACACCCTCGTCATCAACGGCGAGACCTACAAGCTGGCGCTGTTGCCGTCCGGCGTGCTGCGGCCCTCCAAGCTCGCGGTCATCGGTAACGGCGTGGTGGTCGATCCGCAGGCATTCCTCGACGAGATCGCCAAATTGAGGGCCCAGGGCGTTGCCATCAGTCCGGAGAATTTGCGCGTCGCCGAAAACGTTACGCTGATCCTGCCGCTGCACCGTGAACTCGATGCGCTTCGGGAGTCCTCCAACGCGATCACCGCGATCGGCACGACGCGGCGCGGCATCGGCCCCGCTTACGAGGACAAGGTCGGTCGCCGCGCGATCCGTTTGATGGATCTCGCCGACCTCGACACGCTGCCGCACAAGATCGAGCGGCTGCTGGCGCATCACAACGCGCTACGCCGCGGTCTCAACCTCAAGGAAATCGACGGCGCCGGAATTTTGAAGGACCTGACGGCGCTGGCGCCGGAGCTGCTGCCTTACGCCGAAACGGTATGGCGGCTGCTCGATCTCAAGCGCCGCGAGGGCAAGCGGATCTTGTTCGAGGGCGCCCAGGGCGCGCTGCTCGATGTCGACCACGGCACCTATCCCTACGTCACCTCGTCCAACACCGTTGCGGCCCAGGCGGCGACCGGCACCGGCATGGGACCAAGCGCGGTCGGTTATGTGCTGGGGATATGCAAGGCGTATACAACCCGGGTCGGGCAGGGGCCGTTTCCGACCGAACTGCTTAACGAGATCGGCGAGGAGCTCGGTCGCCGCGGCAAGGAATTCGGCGTCAACACCGGGCGAAAGCGGCGCTGCGGCTGGTTCGACGCGGTGCTGGTCCGCCAGACGGTGCGGACCTGTGGCATCCATGGCCTGGCGCTGACCAAGCTCGACATTCTCGATGGCTTCGACTCGATCGAGGTCTGTGTCGGCTACATGCTGGACGGCAAGGAAATCGACCATTTCCCGGCCGGCGAAGGCGCGCAATCCCGGGTGGTCCCGATCTACGAGACCATCGAAGGCTGGAAAGAGCCGACCGCCAATGCCCGCTCCTGGGCGGACCTGCCGGCCCAGGCCATCAAATATGTCCGCCGGGTCGAGGAACTGGTTGGCTGTCCAATCGCCTTGCTTTCGACCAGCCCGGAGCGCGAGGATACCATTTTGGTGCAAAACCCGTTTGAGGCTTAACGCGATGTTACCGGAAAGCCCGCAATGTTGAGTCAAGATGGCTGATTACTACCCGTTGATTGCCCGCGCCATTGCCGGACTGGACCCCAGTGCCCCCGGCGAGAGCCGCCGTGCGCTTTATGAACGGGCGCGCGCCGCGTTGATCGCGCAGCTGCGTAGCGTGCAGCCTCCCTTGAGCGAATCCGAAATCACCCGCGAGCGGCTGTCGCTGGAAGAGGCCGTGCGCAAGGTCGAGTCCGAAGCCGCCCAGCGTGCCCGGGACGCGAGCCGCGGCGGCGCCCGGGCCGGCGATGCATTCCGCGCCACCACCCGCCCCAATTCGAGGCCGGGCGAGGCGGCGCCATCGCCTTCCACGTCTCCGTCTTCGACCTCGCAAGCCTCGCGTTCGCGTCCGCCCGCGCCGCCGCAAGCGCGCAACGAGCGTCCGCCGCTTGGGCAAGAAGACCGGCAAGATCCGCGCTCGCAGCGCAACCAGCGCTCCGACCCGCCGCGGACCCAACCGCAGCCGCCGCAAATCCCGATGCAGGATCCGCCGCTGCCGCCGACCCGGGAACGCACCGGCGCGCCGCGCCGCGGTTACGACAACAGCGCCCCGCAAGCTCCGCAATCGGCGCCGCCGATACGCGGCTTTCGCGACATTGCCGCCGATGCCGACGATCTCGGCCGCGCCGCCGCACAGGCCAACCGCGCGGCGCGAAAGACCTACGCCAACGTGCCTTCGCCGTCGCCGGAGTTCGACCGGCTGGAGCCGAGCATGGAGAATCGGGGCGCCGATCCCGATACGCCGTATTCCTATGACGAATCCGTCGAAGAGGCGGAGCGCTACGCGCCGCAGCAACAGCCCGCGCCGCGTCCGCGCCCGGACCGCGAACCAAAGAAGCGCCTCCGCTCCGGCGGGGTGTTTCCGTTCAAGAGCGCGATCGCGATCGGCATTGTGCTGATTCTGGTCGGCGCCGGAATTCTGTGGGGCAAGTCGGCGCTGACGACCGTCAGCGGCCTGTTCAAGTCGTCGACCACCACGGTCGAGGCGCCAAAAGACAATTCAACGCCGCTGTCGAAACCGAAGATTCCCGATCGTGTCGGCCAGCCATCATCGACCGATCAGGTCGCGCCGGTGGCGCAACGCGTCGTGCTGTATGACGAGGATCCCGCCGATCCCAAAGGCAAACAATATGTCGGCTCGGTGGTCTGGCGTACCGAACCGATCAAGGCCGCGGCCGGTCAGCCCGCCGACATCGCCGTGCGCGCCGACATCGAAATACCTGAGCGCAAATTCAAGATGACGATGTCGTTCCGCCGCAATACCGATACCTCGCTGCCGGCCAGTCATACCGCGGAGCTGACCTTCATCCTGCCGCCGGATTTCTCCGGCGGCGGCGTCAGCAACGTGCCCGGCCTGCTGATGAAGTCCAACGAACAGGCGCGCGGCACGCCGCTGGCAGGCCTTGCCGTCAAGGTCACCGACGGCTTCTTCCTGGTCGGGCTCTCGAATGTCGAGTCCGATCGCGCGCGCAACATCCAGCTTCTCAAGGAGCGTTCGTGGTTCGACGTGCCGCTGGTGTATGTCAACCAGCGTCGCGCCATCATCGCCATCGAGAAGGGACCGCCCGGCGAGCGCGCTTTCAACGAAGCCTTTGCCGCTTGGGGCGAGTAGGGGCGTAGGCGTTGGCGCTTCAACAACGGCGTTCAACGATTAGCGTATCAGCAGTCGCCTATCCGAATGCCGAGGACTGTCGGCGCTCATATACCGTCGCGAAATTGATGGCTTGTGCCCTCAAATATCATCATTCGCGATGCCCCAGTTGGCGCGCGGCGTGTTGCGGACACTCGCCTCACGCGCTTCCCAAAAATCCCTTCAATTTCTGCATCACGGCTTTTGCGGTGGTCTTGTCGAGTCGCCCGGCGCGGCGCTCGATCCGCGAGGGTTCGATGCAGGCGATCTTGGCAGTGCGGACCACTGATGGCGCCGGCAGGCCGGCACGTGCGAGGTCGGCGATCGTCACGTCACATGGCCAAGGTGCATTGTCCGCGCTCGTGATCATCGCCACCCAGATCAACCCGAAGGGTGCGAGCTTGCGATTGGAAATGACCAGCGCGGGTCGACGCTTTTCGGCAAGACGGTCAGCATAGGGAAGCGGTACCACGACAATGTCGAAGGCGTCGAAACGCTCCGAGGGTTTCATCAAGCGTCGCCGTAGCGGTTTGTTTTTTGCAGACTACATAAATTTGTCCGCGATGCCAGGCATTCGCATCGGACGCCGACTACCATGCCGGCCCATGATGAATTTAAAAACTCTCGGTTATAATCCGCCATAGGCCTTCTCGTCGGCCTCGGATGTCCATTCCGAAAATGCTGCGAACGGGTCGTCGCCGGCGTCGCTCGCCTTGTCGAGCAGGATGCCATGTTCGGTGACGCGATAGCGCAAAGTGTCGCCAGGCTGCAGCTTCAGTTGTTCGCGCACCTCGCGCGGAATCACGGTTTGGCTCTTGACCGAGACCTTCGAAAACGCGGCGGGCTGGCGGGAGATGCGGTTCATCTGTGTAAGCTAGCTTACCGTCTTACCAGCTTCAAGTCCGAGGCTGTGAATCGGGCTTCATGATCCTCGGAAGCTTCGGATTAGGGTTGCGTGGTTCGCGCAGAAGGCAAAACTGCTATACCGGAAAAAAGGCGCGGGGCGCGGGGCATGAAGCGGTATCTGATTTTCGCGGCGCTGGGACCGTTCGTTGGCGGCTTTTTGCTGCTGGTGGCGACTACCGTGATGTCGGGATATTGGCATCAGACCGATTTGGCCGGCGTGGCAAAGCTGTTCGTGGTCTTCCTCAAAACGCTTCAATACAGCTATCTGTTCGGCGTCCTGCCCTCGCTAATGATAGCGGCGGTGGACGATATCCTCTTCCACATCCCGCGAATTGGCGCCGTGGTCCGAATGCTGATTGTCGGCGTGATCGCGTTTTTCGCTGCCGAATTTCTCTATGGCTCGCGCGGGCCGGACAGCGGCATAGCCCAGTTCTTTCTTTACGGCCTTGTCGGTTTTGTCCCCGCGGCGCTCTCGTCGTGGCTGGCCTATAAAACGATAAAGCAGCCGCCGTTGCCTTCCTCCTGATTTAGCGGGCAGCGGTAAGCCGTTGCCGCACGACGCAACTTGCGCTGGCTTCGGGCGTTACCCATCTGATGGCCATGTCGAACGACCCATTCTATTCCCGCCGAAGCGCCAATTCCCAGGGCGCTAGCTCCCGGAGCGCTAGCTCCCGGAGCGACCGCTGCCGCCTTCGGCGGCGCGGACGCGATCGGTCCGATTATCGATCAGGAAGGGCGCGAGATACCGGCGGACGTGCTCGGTCCGAAGTTTCGCAGCTTCCGGTTCGATTTCGGCCATTCCAGCGCCAATCCGTTTGCCCATCTCACCCGTGAGCAGCGGCTGGCGCGGCTCGATGCCGTCGCCAGACTGCTCGACGTTGCATTCATGTTGCCCGGTACCAACATCCGCTACGGCATCGACGGCATCATCCGATTGATCCCGGTGGTCGGCGATCTCGTCGCGTCCGCTTTTTCGCTGTGGCTGGTGCGTGAGGCGCGCGCGCTCGGCGCGCCCTGGCATGTCACCAGCCGGATGCTCGCCAATGTCGCGCTGGAAGGCGTGGTCGGGATGGTTCCGGTCGCGGGCGACGCGTTTGACGTGATGTTCCGCGCCAATATGCGAAACATGCGTATCTTGCGGCGCTGGATGGAACAGCAGCCGCGTTAGCGCTTGAAATCTGGAATCGGGCTGGTCTCGTTCAACGGCACCTCTCCCACAGCGAGAGGGAGCCGGCTGCCGTCATTCCCGAACTAGCAATATTATGCCGCGTCGGCGTCCGCGTTGTCGCTGGCAGGCGCCGGCTCGGGCGCCCGAGGGCGGCGTGGCAGCGGAAAATCCTGGCTCTCATATAGCGTGCGGATACCGCTTTGGTCGAAGCGGGCCTCGTCGACCTGCAGATAGGCGCCGTTCAGCGAATCCGCCGGCAATTCCTCGATCGCGAACTGCACCGCGGCGGCCGCAGTGTCGAAGCGGCGATACGCAAAACCTGCCCGCTTTTTCTTGCGGATCGCGGCGGGGAATAGTTCGGCGGCGGTATTGTAGCTGAAGGAAGCCATGGTCAGTGACCTTTATCTTTTTTGGCGAGGACGCGATCGAAACCGCGAACGGATCGTACGGGCCCACCAAGCGGCGGCGGCCGGCACACGTCATTTCAGGACAGACCCCAATATAAGCTCGTTTGACAGAAATGCAACTCCTGACCGGCCTGATAATGAATTCCCGGCCATCGGGGTCAATTCTGGAACAAACCTTGTTATTTCAATGGTTTGTGCCGCTTACAGTTTGCCGAGTAGCAGCAGGATGATCAGCACTACCAGAATGACACCGCCGAGCCCCATTCCCGAGTGGCCCATGCCGTAGCCGTAGCCGCCGAACCGGCCGCTGAAGCCGCCGAGCAGAAAGATGATCAGGATAATGATAAGTATCAAGCCAAGCGACATGGTGCTCTCCCCCGCGAACGGCCGGCGGACATAAATTCGTCACGCCGCCATCCGGAACAAAGCATATCGGGGCCATTGGTTCCAGAGAAGGAACCCGATCGCTACTATTTCGGCTGCAGTTTCAGCGCTGCCGAGTTGATGCAGTAACGCAGTCCCGTTGGGCCAGGTCCGTCGTCGAACACGTGACCGAGGTGACCGTTACACTTCGAGCACAGCACTTCGGTCCTGATCATGCCGTGGCTAATGTCGCGCTCCTCGTCGACATGGCTCGCGGCGGCGGGCGCCGTAAAGCTCGGCCAGCCGCAGCCGGAATCGAACTTGGCGTCGGATTCGAACAGGGTCTGGCCGCAGCCGGCGCAGATATAGCTGCCCGGAGTTTTCTCATGCTCGTATTCGCCGGAGAACGGCCGCTCCGTGGCCTTCTCGCGCAGCACGGCATATTGCATCGGCGTCAATTCCTTGCGCCACTCGCTGTCGCTTTTGTTGAGCTTGCCGGTCGTCGTCTTGGTGTCGGACATCAAGCCTCCCTTGCAATTCACGAAACCGCCGTCAGTTGGTGACCTTTGCGCTGCTCACCAGCGTCGGCTTCTCGAGGTAGTTCGCCGCGAAAATCTTCTTCAGGTTCTCGACCTTCGGAATATCGTTATAGGCAATATAGGGCTGGTTCGGGTGCAGTGTCAGGTAGTCCTGATGATAAGCTTCCGCCGGATAAAACCCCTGAAGCGGTCCGACCTTGGTCACGATCGGCTTGCGGTAGACCTTGGCGGCGTTGAGCTGCGCGATATAGGCATCCGTGACCTTCTTCTGCTCCTCGCTGGTCGTAAAGATCGCCGAGCGATATTGCGTGCCGCTATCCGGACCCTGCCTGTTCAACTGCGTCGGATCGTGCGCCACCGAGAAGAATATCTGCAGGATCTTGCCGTAGCTGATTTTTTTCGGGTCGAATTTGATCTGGACGGATTCGGCATGGCCGGTCGTGCCAGTGCTGACGACGGTGTAGTCGGCGGTGCTCTTGCTGCCGCCGGCATAGCCGGACACGGCGTTGACCACGCCGGCGGTGTGCTGGAACACGCCCTGTACACCCCAGAAGCAGCCGCCCGCGACAACGACGGTCTCGACGCCATCGGACGCCGGAACGTCGGCGGCGGGCGCCGGAATAATGACGGCGTCTTCGGCGGCCCGCGAGGGAGCGACCGCGAAGGCGGTGATCGCCAGCGCGCCGATCGCGGCGGCGCAAAGCGAAAGACGGCTGAATGGGCTGCGGGACATGAGGCTTCCTTTTGGGTGATCGAAGGTGGCCGGATTTAACGTCAGTCTAGAGCGGGGGCCGCGGTTCGCAACCGGTGTGGCTCCGCCCGACGCCCCAAGATACGCAGTGGGATCGGCGTCGTTACGGCGCGGCGCACACGAGTTCGTGAATAAATCCAGCATCTCGGGACCGATGTGGCAAAGTGGCGCCGGCGCTCGCCTCGTCGTCGCCAAGGACCGGCGAAACGAGCCGCTACCCGTGAACCACGACCGCCATGGATCGACAAAACATTGATGCACCGGAGTGCTCCGCAGATGTTGCGCGCCTTTTTTGTGTTCGTTGTCGTCTTGGCCATCGCCGGGCCGGCGCTCGCGGATGACATGGACATTTGCCGGGATAAGCAAACCGAGGCCAAAGCGCGCCTGGACGCCTGCGAAAAGGTATTGGCGGCAGGGCAGGCGCCGGGCAAGGACCTGGCGCTCGCCTATGCCGTCAGGGGACAGGCGTTTCGGGTCAAACGCAACTATGACAAGGCGATCACGGCGTTCAGCGCGGCGCATGACGCCGACCCGGACGATCCGGTGTTTATCAACGCCCGCGGCTTTGCCTATGAACAAAAAGGCGACGACGACCACGCGATGGCGGACTACAACCTTGCTTTGCAGATGCGCTGGAACTTTGCCGGCGCTCTCTATAATCGCGGCACGCTTTATATGCGCAAGGGCGCGCTTCAAAGTGCGCTCGACGATTTCAATGCCGCGTTGAAGATCAAGCCGGACTTCTATCGCGCGCTCGCCGAGCGCGGACGCGTACTGACGATCAACAAGGATTTTGACGGTGCGCTGGCCGATTTTGCCGAAGCGGAGCGGATCGATCCGGCCGCGGGTCAGGCCCGCCTCGATCGCTGTCTTGCCTACACGGTGATGGGCAAGTTCGATCAGGCCATCGCCGACTGCAACAGCGTGGTTGAAAAAGCGCCGAAGTTTCAGTTCGCCGTGGTCAGTCTCGCCGATGCCTATCAGGCAAAGGGCGATCTGGATGCGGCGCTCAAGGACTATAATTCGGTGCTGGGCATGAATCCCAATAACGTCCGCGCCCATACCGGACGCGGTCAGTTGTTCGAGCGGAAGCACGATCTGGCCCAGGCGCGCGCCGATTATCGGTCCGCCGCCTTTGCCTTGACGCCTTACGACAGTTTCGAAACCGCGTTGGCGCGCCAGATCGCGCGTGAGCGACTGGCTGCGCTCACGCCGCAAGCTCCCTCGGCGCCCGATACAGTTCGCCGCGTCGCGCTGATCATCGGCAATGGCGCTTATAAGAACGTGCACCAGCTCGACAACCCGCCGCGCGACGCCAAGCTTGTCGCCGGCGCGCTGCGCGACATCGGCTTTCAAACGGTGATCCAGACCAACGACCTTACCCGCGAGAAGTTCTTCGACGCGCTGCATACCTTTGCGGCCGAAGCCGAAAAGGCCGACTGGGCGGTGGTTTATTATGCCGGCCATGGCTTCGAAGTCGGCGGCGTCAATTATCTGGTGCCGATCGACGCCAAACTCGCCGCCGACCGCGATGCTGAAACCGAGGCGGTGGCGCTCGAACAGGTGATCGCCGCGGTCGGGGGCGCGCACAAAGTGCGCCTCGTGATGCTGGATGCCTGTCGCGACAATCCATTCGCGCCGACCATGCAGCGGACCATGGAGCTGAAGCTGGTCGACAAGGGGTTTTCAAACATCGAGCCCGCGGCCGGATTCATGGTGGTGTACGCCGCCAAGCATGGCGAGACCGCGCTCGATGGCGACGGCGTCGACAGCCCGTTCGCGACCGCGGTAGCCCGCGACCTCAAGCAGCCGCATGTCGAAGTCCGCAAGTTGTTCGACCTCGTCCGCGACGATGTCTGGAGCGCCTCAAGACATCAGCAGCAGCCGTTCACCTACGGCTCGCCGCCAGGCCGGGAAGATTTCTACTTTGTTGCGGGGAAGTAATGCGCGTGTCCCGGACGCGGTGCAGCGCCTTGACGAAGCACCGCAGAGCCAGGACCCGCGCGTCATAGGATGGCCCCCGGATCGGCTGCGCACCCCACGCCGCATCCGGGGAACATCAACCTACACCACCACGCTCAACCGTTTCGCCGCGCGGGTGATGCCGGTGTAGAGCCATCTGGCGCGGCTGTCCTGGAATGCAAAGCTCTCGTCGAACAGCACGACGTCGTCCCATTGCGAGCCCTGCGATTTGTGCACCGTGAGCACGTAGCCGTAATCGAATTCGTCATAGGGCTTGCGCTGCTCCCATGGGATGGTCTCGATCGCGCCGCCGAAGCAGTCGCCGCGAACCGAAACCTTGGTCAGCTTGGAGCCGAAGTCCTCGTCGGGCGACAGCCGCATGGTGATGATCTTCGATTTCGACGCCGCGCGCGATTTCACGCGCCACAGGCCGCCGTTGAACAGTCCCTTCTTGCGGTTGTTGCGCAGGCAGACCAGCTTGTCGCCGGCCACCGGCAATGGATCCTCGATGTTCTGCTTTTGCCGCACCCGCAAGTTGTAGGAGCGCCGGGTATTGTTGCGCCCGACCAGCACCTGGTCGGCGCGCATCACCCGCTCTGGATCGAGCTCAGCGCGCGATACCACTTCGCTTTCGCCGTAGCGGCCGATATCGAGGTCGCGGCCCTCGCGCACATCCATCGACATCCGGACGATCGGATCGTTCTGCGCCTGGCGATGCACTTCGGTCAGCATCGCGTCGGGCTCGCAATCGGTGAAGAAGCCGCCGCCCTGGATCGGCGGTAGCTGTGCTGGATCCCCGAGCACCAGCAGCGGACATTCGAACGACATCAGGTCGCGGCCGAGCTCCGCATCCACCATCGAGCATTCGTCGATCACGATCAGTTTTGCCTTGGATGCCGGAGCGTCGTCCCACAGCTCAAAACTCGGCTGTTCGACGCCGGACTCTTCGGCACGATAGATCAGGGAATGAATGGTCGAGGCGTTGTCGCAGCCCTTGTTGCGCATCACCAAAGCGGCCTTGCCGGTGAAGGCTGCGAACTTCACTTCGCCGTCGACGCCGTCGGCGATATGCCGCGCCAGCGTGGTCTTGCCGGTTCCGGCGTAACCGAACAGCCGGAAGACCGGCGGGGTGCCGTTCTTGCCGGGCCTGGCCTTGAGCCAGTCGGCGACGGCCTTTAGCGCGGAATCCTGATGCGGCGTAAAAGTCGGCATGGGGTCTCATGGGAGATAGCCGCGGACGGCGAATGCGACCGCGACTCACAACGGCAAAACTAACCATTCGCGCGGTCAAGACAAGCCGCCTTCGGCGCCGCGGAATTGCGGAACGCTGGACTTGGCCCCGGCCGGGAATACACTCTTTCTGAAAATAAAAAGCCGATCGCGGGAGAAACGTCATGAAGTTTGGCATCTTCTATGAGCTGCAATTGCCGCGCCCGTGGCAAGCAGGCGGCGAACTCAAGCTCTATCAGGACGCGCTGACGCAACTGGAGACCGCGGACCGTTGCGGCTACGACCACGCCTGGGCGGTCGAGCATCATTTTCTGGAAGAATATTCGCATTCGCCGTCTCCGGAATCGTTTCTCGCCGCCGCCAGCCAGCGCACCCGGAACATCCGGCTTGGCCACGGCATTTTCCAGCTCACCACCAACCATCCCGCGCGTGTCGCCGAACGGATCGCCGTGCTCGATCTGCTCAGCAACGGCCGCTGCGAATTCGGGATGGGCGAAAGCGCCTCGATCACCGAGCTGACGCCGTTCGGCCGCGACATGGAAACCAAGAAGGAAGTTTTCGAAGAAGCCGTTCGCGCCATCTTTCCGATGTTCAGGGAAGGCGGCAGCGAGCATCACGGCAAATATTTCGACATTCCGCTGCGCAATGTGGTGCCGAAGCCGGTGCAGAAGCCGCATCCGCCGTTGTGGATGGCCTGTTCGCAGCTTCCGACCATCGAACGCGCTGGCCAGCATGGTTTCGGCGCGCTCGGCTTCCAGTTTGTCAGCGCCGACGCGGCGCACGCCTGGGTGCACGCCTACTATAACGCCATCACCAAGCGGCTGAAGAAGCTCGCCGACTACGAGATCAACCCGAACATGGCGCTGGTGTCGTTTTTCATGTGCGCCAAGACCGACGAAGAGGCGAGGGCGCGTGCCGACGGCGCGACGTTCTTCCAGTTCGCGCTGCGCTTCTATGGCGCCTCGCAGAACCGCCAGCGCCCGGCGCCCGGCACGGTCAACATGTGGGACGAATACAACAAGTGGAAGCGCGACAATCCGCAGGCGCAGGAGGCCGCGCTGCGCGGCGGCCTGATCGGATCGCCGGACACCATTCGAAAGAAGCTGCGCCGCTTCAGGACTTCACACATCGATCAGGTGATCCTGCTCAATCAGGCCGGCAAGAACAGCCATGAGCACATATGCGAATTGCTGGAACTGTTCGCCAGAGAAGTGATGCCGGAATTCCGCGGCGATCCCGAGCACGATTCGTGGAAAGCTCGCGTGATGAGCGGCGCGATCCAGCTCGAGGAGATCGATACCGAAGCCTTCAGCGATCGCTACGGCAAACTGGCGGTCGACGTTGCAAAGCCGGCGGTCGCGGCGGCCGGTTAGCTGCTTGGAGAAAAGACCGGGGCCTAATGGCCCCGGCCTGATGAGATCTGAGTTCGCGTAATAGCCTCGCGTTCGAAATCAGAACCGGAAGCGCACGCCGACGGTCGGGTCGAGGTTGTTGCGCACCAGATAGCCGTTCGACAAGCCGCCGTTCACGTTCGAATACATGATGCCGGCATAAGCGTCCCATTTCGGGGCGAACCGCCAATCGATGACACCGGAGATCGCATCCAGTGTACCGGCGCACTGTGAGTGCGCCGCTGCGCTGGCGATGCAGTTCGCGGTCTTGCTCACAACCAAAAAGTCGTTCTGGATATAGTGATAGTAGCCGGTGGCGACGTCGAGGTTGTCGGTGACCGAATATTTTGCGCCTGTCCACATGATCTGCAGGTGCTTGTCGCTGCCGCTGCCGGGCAGGCCGCTATAGGCCGTTCCGCTGATGGCCGTCAGCGGAATGCCGGCGCCGACCAGTTGTCCATTCGGGGCCTCAAGCGTCTTCGCAACATCGCTCGGCGGAGCGAAATTGATGTATTCGTATCCGGCATAGAGCTTCAGTTGACCGACGGCGTATTTCGCGAGGCCGATCCAAGCGGTGTTATCGGAGATCGTTGCCGTTAGGGATTGACCCGGGAAGGTGATCGGCACGCCGGCGAGATTGGTCGTTCCGCCACCCAGCGCCAGGGTTGCGGCATCCTTTTCATAGCTGTAGATGCCGTCGAGCGACAACGTGCCTGGCCCGAGGTTTTGGATGTCACCACCGAGCTGGAGTTGCACCGCGCCGTTTGCGCCGTTGTCGAGATCATATCCACCGAACTGGTAGAGCACGGCGGCGCGGAAGTCGCCATATTGATAGCGGTACTTCGCCGAGGTGGTGGCGCGCGCGGTTTCGGTGATGCCCGCGCCTGTCCCTACGGACGAGAAGCCGATCTGCGAGAAAGCGTAAGACAGTGCCAGCGGATCATACGCCGCGAGGCCGTCCAACGTCAGCGAGTTCTGACGGAACGAAGGTCAGGGTGCCGTAGGTCGGCGAGCTGACACCGACGAAGCCGACCGAATTGTAGAATTGTCCGGCGCGACTGGAATCGGTATTGACGGACTGCTTGTTGAGCGGAACACCCATGTTCTTGAGCAGGGACTGAGTACCGTTCGAGAACTGCAGCGAATAGGGATCAAATCCGGCTTCGAACTGGAAGATGGACTTCCAGTCGCCTCCGATACTTTCTGCTCCCCTGATGCCGATGTTCGACGCGCTCAAGGGCGCCAGGGGCCAGGCCCCACATCGCCTGCCGGCTCATCTTCTGAATGCTGTAGGAGGCGCCCTGAGGGGAATCCCAATTGAAAGGCGCGCCGTGGGACTGGTAACCGCCACCGGTATCGACAGTGCCGTATACCGAAATGCCGTACCAGCTCAGCACGCAGTCGGTGATAAAAAATTGGGAAACGCCAGCGCATGTCGCGGGTATCGTTGGCGTCACAAGTAGGTGGCGCCTTGGTCACCAGATCGACATCGGCGGCAAGCGCTCGATTCGGACCAAACAATGCTCCCGCGGCGAAAATCGCCACAGCTATACCGGTATTTCTCATCACAAAATTCTCCCCCAAGAAAACGAAGCCCCAAAACTGCTATCGACCAAGGGCATTCGTGCGCCTGTCGCCGATCGCATGCGTCCGCGCCAATCACGCCGACGTGCCAGCTGCGTAACGTGGCAAAGTATGGAGGGACGAAAGTTCCGTCACAAGATCGTGTGGAGGTGAAGTGGTCACATGAATGTCTAAAGTTTACCGATTTGGTAGAATACTATGCTTTTACGGAATGCCGTATCTAAGGCCGTATTGCGGAGGTCCGGCGTCGCTGAAATCCCCGACCTGACAGAAGAATCCTCGACCTGACGGAAGAAATCGGAAAAGCGCTCCAATTATTCCCGGCAAGCAAATTTATGCATCCGATTGAAATGAATTCTGCAATCTGTGTTCAAGCGTCGCGCGACCGGAAAAGGCGCATGCAACACTTCGAGAATTAAAAATCAAAAGAATTCCGGGAATATCGATAGCGCAAGGCCAGTCTTGTTATCGCGGCCAGCGCGGCCGCCGGAATAACAAGGAGATTCACTGGTGAAGCTTGTTCTCGTCGGCGTGGCCTTTGCAACGCTTATGGCCACGCCTCTGGTGGCCCAGTCGCAAGCCAACGAAGGGCCACTCCATTCAAGGGATTATCCAAAGCAAAAAAAGCCCTCACGCGGTGATGACCGCGGTCTTGATGGGGCTTGGCAGAAGCCTAATCACCCGATGCAAAATCCCGATCCGGCGGGGCGGGGGCTGTGCGGCACAGCACCCGGCTTCTGTTCCGATTACCATGGCAGTAACGGCAGCTGAAGCCCAAGAAATCCAAAGCCCGCCACGAGCGGGCTCAGAAACATTTCAAGTCGGCGCGATCTTTTGCCGACGACTGGCGAACAATGCGCAGCCTGAACGGCAGATCAGCCGTTGTAGCCGTGCTGCATGTGATCGCGGGTAAGGCCCGGATTGACCGTACCGCCCGTCGTGCCGCCCTGCGTGATCGGGTGCGCGGCGCGCGCAGTCGACTGGGTCGCATAGTATCCGTTGGGCCCGATGTTGGGGGCCATGGTGCGGGTGCGTTGTTGCGTGCCCGGACCAGTGAGGTACTGCTGCGCGCTGGCGATCGATACCGATGATAACTGCAATGCAGCCGCTGCTACGATCGCAAGTGGTAACATTCGAATGGGATAATTCATCGGGCGCTCCTGGTCTGCTTTTGGTCCGCTCGGCGAAGCGATGTGATCGCGAATGCGTTCCGTGGAAGAAACTGTTGCTCCAAAGCATCGTTCCATCAATTAAAATCTTCTTTAGGGAGCGTAATTTAGGGTCGAAATTGCGTCAATAACCGATAAGGATAATCGAGCAGCTGAGCCCACCTAAAGGAACGACCAGCTGAATCCTTCGACTAGCCGTCGGCGGTCATCGATAGCCGGTTTCGGGCGACGCTGAATGAACTTCTACTCGTTCGTTATGTGAAGGTTGCAGCGCCGCACCACCAACGCTTTTGCTTGAGAGCAAAAATCGTTCGGTCGCAGAACCCGCTGATTGTGGAGATAATCTCTCTGTTCGCTTTTACTTTCAAAATTCCATTTCATTGACGATCGCCGCATCGCCGCGCATCATTCCGCCATGAATTCAACGGCACGAGAGCTGAAAGCTCGCCGGGATTGAAGCAAGTTCGCTATCGTCACGTGGAATATGCCGGGTCGCAGCGTCGTTGCGCCGCGCCGACAGCGTCTCTGTGCCGATCGAAGGCAGGAGAGACTAGTGTCGGGAGAAATCAAACACGACAAGGCAACGCTCGATCGCCGCACCTTGTTGCGCGCGGCGGCCGCGGCGACGGTCGCGGCACCCATGGGTGTGTTCGGCGCGCAAGCGTTTCCGTTTCGCGCCGCGACGCCGAGCATCGATTTCTCGGAATTTCCGATCTGCAAGGCCTCGTCCGAGGCGCCGCCACTCACGGGCGCGCCACGAAAGCTCAAATTGTCCTGGAATGCCGGCGCGGTCTGCCTCGCGCCGCTCCCGGTAGCGATTGACCACGGTTTTTTCCAGAAGCAAAACCTCGAGGTCGAATTGGTCAACTACAGCGGCTCGACCGACCAGCTACTGGAAGCCATCGCGACCGGAAAAACCGACGCGGGTCTTGGTATGGCGCTGCGCTGGCTGAAGCCGCTGGAGCAGGGATTTGACGTCAAGATTTCGGCTGGGACGCATGGCGGGTGCATGCGCGTTTTGTCGCGCGCGAATTCGGGCGTGGAGAAGCTGGCCGATCTCAAGGGCAAGGTCGTGGCGGTCGGCGATCTTGCCGGCCCCGACAAGAATTTCTTTTCGATTCAGCTCGCCAAGCAGGGTATCGATCCGAACAAGGAGGTCGATTGGCGCGCTTATCCCGGCAATCTGTTGCAGCTTGCTGTCGAGAAAAACGAAGTCCAGGCGTTCCTTGCATCCGACCCGATCGCTTATCTCTGGCTGAAGGACAGCGCCTACCGGGAGGTCGCTTCCAATCTGGACGGGGATTACAAGGACAAGACCTGCTGCATCGTCGGATTGCGCGGCAGCCTGGTGCGAGAGGAGCCGCTGGTGGCCCGGGCGATTACCCAGGCGTTGCTCGACGCAGCGATGTTTTCCGCGCAGAACCCGGATCAGGCCGCGGCGTCGTTCCAGCCTTACGCGCCCAAGACCGCCAGCCTGGAGGATCTGCAGGCGATGGTCCGGTACCACACCCACCGACATCACCCCGTGGGCGCCGTGCTCAAGCGGGAGCTGAAGGCCTATGCGGACGATCTGAAGCTCGTGTCGGTCTTCAAGCCAGGGACCGACACGACAAAATTCGCGGAGCGCGTTTGTGTCGATGTATTCTCCGTTTAGGACGGTCGCGCTGCCGCAGTCGATAGAGGAGGGTGCTGCGTTTGCGGGACGTCCGTTTGCCCTTCCGGCGTCGTTTCGCGCAAACAGAGCCGGCGTATTCGCAAGCGTGGCATGGGTTGGCTTCGGTCTCTCCTGCCTGCTGTGGGAAGATTTGGGCGACTGGTCGCGGACCCATGGGCTCGCCGCAAGCGCGTTCATCGTCGCAGGGATTATCTTTGCAGCGACGCTGAGCGGGAGTTTGCTCGGCCGTTTCGAAGCTGGCCTGCGCAAGCGGACGCCGTGGCTGCTTGTACTCGGGCTATTTCTGACCCTATGGGAGGTTGCGACCGCGAAATTCGCCTGGCTGCCGCTGCCGTTTTTTCCGCCGCCGCAAGCGATCATCGAAGTCTACACCGATGACCTTCCCAAGCTGCTCGACAGCGCTTTTGCTTCCGTAAAACTTCAGCTCGGCGGTTACGCGATCGGGGCGGCTGTTGGTTTCCTGACCGGGGTATCAATCGGGTGGTCGCGCAACGTCGGCTACTGGGTGCACCCGGTGTTGCGCTTCATCGGGCCATTGCCGGCGACGGCATGGCTTCCCTTCGCTTTCTTTACCTTTCCATCGAGCTGGAGCGCGAGCACATTCCTGATCGCGCTGGCGACAGGCTTTCCGGTCACGGTGTTGACATGGTCCGGCGTCGCGAGCGTCAGCAATGCCTATTATGACGTGGCGCGAACGCTCGGCGCCAAGCCATCGTTCCTGGTGCTGAAAGTGGCCATCCCCGCGGCGTTGCCGCATGTCTTCGTTGGGCTGTTCATGGGCCTCGGATCGTCATTCGCCGTTCTGGTCGTCGCCGAGATGATCGGCGTCAAGGCGGGTCTTGGCTGGTATTTGCAATGGGCGCAGGGCTGGGCGGCTTATGCCAATATGTACGCCGCGCTAATCGTGATGTCCCTGCTGTGCTCCGGCGCCATCACCTTGCTGTTTTGGACGCGCGACAGGCTGCTGATTTGGCAGAAGGGCGTCGTCAAATGGTAGCGCTGGCAGTGGCGGGGCACGGCTCTCCGGCCGCAACCGGCGCTTCGCTGGATGTCGAAGGCGTCAGTCACGGCTTCGACATCGATGGCGCCGTGCTCCCGGTGTTGGATAATGTCAGCTTCAGCGTAAAGCCCGGCGAATTCGTCGCGTTGCTCGGTCCTTCCGGATGCGGAAAATCGACCTTGCTGCGCCTCGTCGCAGGGCTGGAGCCGCCGCGGTCGGGGAGTTTACGTGAAGACGGCGATCCGATCACGGGGCCGTTTCCCTCGCGGGTGGTGGTGTTTCAGGATCCGACCCTGTTTCCGTGGCGAACCGTCTGGAACAATGTCGCGCTCGGTCTGGAAGCCCAGGGCATCCTGAAGAGCCAGCGCCACCGCGTCGACGCGGCCATCGATCTCGTCGGCCTTTCGACATTTCGCAACGTCTATCCGCATCAGCTTTCCGGCGGCATGGCTCAGCGGGTTGCGCTGGCACGGGCGCTGGTTAACGATCCCAGGATCCTTATCCTCGACGAGCCTCTAGGGAAGCTCGATTCACTGACCCGCATCACGATGCAGGCGGAAATCGCCTCGCTTTGGCGGCAGAGCGGTTTCACCGCGCTGTTGGTGACCCATGACGTTGAGGAGGCGGTGTTTCTGGCCAACCGCGTCCTTGTGTTCAGCGACCGTCCCGCGCGCATCAGGGCCGACATCGCGGTCGATCGTCCCTATCCGCGGCACCGGGGCGATGCCAGACTGGCGGAACTGCGCCGGGACATTCTGGAGCTACTCGGATTGGACGCAACATGGTAAGTGCGAAAGGCGGTTCGAGACGCGAAGAGCATTCAATGGATGCAACTCCGACGATCTTCAATACGGCCAATTTGCTCGCTGCCGAATTTGCCGCTGGCGCGGCAGGGCATGATCGCGACGCGAGCTTTCCGTTCGAGAATTTCGACCGGCTGTCCGAGGCAGGACTGCTGGCGCTCACCGTGCCGACGGCACTGGGCGGCCTCGGCGCCGGCGCGCGCGATGCGACCCGCATCGTCAACATTATCGGGAAAGCCGATGCGTCGACCGCGCTGGTACTGTCGATGCATTACATCCAGCACCTTTTGATGGCGGGCAGCGCCCGCTGGCCGAACCGCCTTGTCCGCAAGCTCGCCCGCGAAACCGTGGAAGGCGTGGCCTTGATCAACGCCTTGCGGGTCGAGCCCGATCTGGGCTCGCCCTCGCGCGGCGGCCTTCCCGCGACCCTCGCGCGCAAGACCGATACCGGATGGCGGCTGACCGGCCGCAAGATCTATTCGACCGGCGCGCCTATTCTGAAGTGGTACACGGTATGGGCCAAAACGGATGAGCCGCAAGTGCGGGTCGGCCTGTTTCTGGTTCCCGCAGGATTGCCGGGCACGCGCATCGTCGAGACCTGGGATCATCTCGGGTTGCGCGCCAGCGGCAGCCACGACGTCGTATTTGACGATGTGGTGTTTCCGCTCGACCACGAAATCGATGTCCGCAAACCGGCCGATTGGCTGGTCCCGGATTTCACCCAGGCCGCGGCCCATGCGGTCTTTATCGCGGCGATCTACGACGGCGTCGCCCAGGCCGCACGCGACTGGCTGGTTGAGTTTCTCAAAAGCCGGGTGCCGTCCAATCTCGGCGCATCGCTCGCCACGCTGCCGCGATCACAGGACGTCGTTGGCGGCATCGAAACGCGTCTTGCCATCAACGCGCGTCTGATCGAAAGCTTTGCCACCGACTACGATAACGGCGTTTTGCTGAGCCCATCGGAATCCAATGCCATCAAGCTGACCGTCACCAATAACGCGGTTGCGGTGGTCGAAGACGCGCTGTCGCTTGCAGGCAATCACGGGCTCACACGCGCCAATCCGCTGGAGCGGCATTATCGCGACGTGCTGTGCGGGCGTGTCCATACGCCTCAGGACGAACTCGACGCGGATGGTTGCCGGGCGGTTGGCGCTCGGTATCTGAACGAATTGGAATTAACTGGTCTGGAGCCGCCAATGTCAGTGGAATTCATCGGGTTCATCACCAACAACAATTCGTCCGAAACCATCGTGCGGACCGGGCCGGTCATCGACCGTGCCTACATCGAGACCGTGGCGAAGGCACACCAGGTCGCCGGCTTCGATCGCGCGCTGCTGGCCTTTCATTCCACCACGCCGGACTGCCTGCAGATTGCCCAGCACGTGCTGGGCGTCACCGATCGGCTCAACGTCCTGATCGCCCAGCGGCCCGGCTTCACCGCGCCGACATTGATCGCCCGTCAGCTGGCGACGATCGATCAGCTTTACGGCGGCCGGGTTGCCCTGCATGTCATCACGGGTGGCAATGCCGCCGAGTTGAAGCAGGATGGCAACACCCTCGACGACAAGGACGAGCGTTACGCCCGCACCGATGAATTTCTCGACGTGGTCCGAGCCGAATGGGCCAGCGAGAAACCATTTTCCTATGACGGCAAGTATTACAGGGTTGAAAACGGCTTCTCGCAGGTGAAGCCCTATCGTAGCGAAGGCATTCCGATCTTCGTGGGCGGCGCATCCGACGCCGCGATCGAGGTGGCGGGCAAGCATGCCGATACATTTGCGCTGTGGGGGGAATCCTATGCGCAGGTGCGCGATGTAACCTCGCGGGTTCGGGTCGCCGCGGCGAAGCATGGAAGGCCCACGCCACGCTTCAGCCTGTCGATCCGCCCCATCCTTGCCGACACCGAGGAGAAGGCATGGGCAAAGGCCGAGGAGATTTTGGCGCGCGCCACCGCGCTGCAGGACAAGACCGGTTATCGCAGGCCGGCTGACGGTCATGCGACCGCCGGCGCACGCCGGTTGCTTGCGCTGGCCGAACAGGGCACCCGTATCGACAAGCGGCTGTGGACCGAAATCGCCAAGCTCACCGGCGCCAACAGCAACACCACCGCGCTGGTCGGCACACCTGAGCAGGTCGCGGAAGTGTTCGGCGACTATTACGATCTCGGCGTCAGCCATTTCCTGATTCGCGGCTTCGATCCGTTGATCGACGCCATCGAATATGGCCGCGAACTGATCCCGTTGACGCGCAAGCTAATCGCCGAACGCGACAGCGCCCGGGGAGTTGCCGCGGAGTGATGCGAAAACTTCTCGTCGCGGCCTGACCTTCGTTGAGACTTGGGACCGGTGAAATGGCATCCCGCCGGGCGCGGGCCTTGGACCGGGCGGCCTCTTGGGTAGTGATTTCTTCTCCTCCGCAGCGTTTTGCGAGAAGGGCATTATTTCAAACCTGACAACAAAGAAATTTTGTGAGATTGCTGTTAGGCTTCATTCGCCATCATATGGCTTTGAATTGAAGCGGGTTTTTCCCCGCTCGGGCGGCCGGATGACCATTGTGGCCGCAATCTTGAAGCATCGGTTCGGGGAAGTTGGATGTCGGATCTCGCGGTTAAGGTAACGGAGCCAATCGCGCTAAAGGCGCGATTGAACGAGGACTGGCTCGCCGTCGTGATCGGGCTGGCGGTGTATGGACTGGCCCTCGTCAGCATCACCGGGACCGACCTGTTGGGATGGGCGGTGACGACAACGGTTTATACCGACATCGCTCGCGCGCTGAGCCCGTTTGCGAAAGCCTATGCCTGGCTCGGCGGCGGCGGCTCGCTGCTCGCGACCTATGCTGCGCTGCTCGTGGTGTTGAGTGCCGGCGTGGTCACGCTGGGAGGCGATGTCAAAAAATTCGCCGCCGCGTTTACGGCGGTCTTCGCTATCGCCTATGCAAGCTGGGTTCTGGGCAGCTACGCCTATATCGCCGCGGTGACACCGGCCGAGCAGCAGAAATTCGGCATCGCCTGGTCGCTCAAGCTGACCAATGAAGGCGGTTTCATCGTCGCACTTCTGACCGGGCTTATCATCGCCAATTTCCTGCCTCGGTTCGCCGAATGGCTGAAGGAAGCGATCCGGCCGGAACTCTACATCAAGATCGCGATCGTGATTCTCGGGGCGACCGTTGCCGTGACGGCGGCGGGCCGGCTCAATCTCGCATCGTCACTGTTGCTGCGCGGCGCCGCGGCGATCGTCGAGGCCTATCTGATCTACTGGGCGGTGATCTATTACATCTCGCGCAAATGGTTCGGTTTCAGCCGCGAGTGGTCGGTGCCGCTGGCATCGGGCATTTCGATCTGCGGCGTGGCGGCGGCGATTGCCACCGGCGGGGCGATCAGGGCCCGGCCGGCGGTTCCGATCCTGGTGTCGTCGCTGGTTGTGGTTTTTGCGGTCGTTGAGGTTCTGATCCTGCCGTTTCTGGCCCAGACGTTTCTCTGGCAGGAGCCGCTGGTGGCCGGGGCCTGGATCGGGCTTGCGATCAAGACCGATGGCGCGGCCGTCGCCGGCGGCGGCATCACCGAGTCGCTGATCATGGCAAAGGCGGCGGCCGAAGGCATCCGCTATCAGCCGGGCTGGATTATCGCGACCACCACGACGGTGAAGATTTTCATCGATATCTTCATCGGCATCTGGGCTTTCATCCTTGGCTACATCTGGACCAACTATATCGACAAGGGGCCGGACAAGGCCAAGCCGGCGGAAATCTGGCAGCGGTTCCCGAAATTCATTCTCGGCTTCATCTTCGTCTTCGCCGTCTCGCTTTGGCTCGCGGTCGGATCGACGCCGGAGATTGCGAAGGCGCTTCCCGTCGCGGCAGGCGAGGCCAATATCTTCCGCGTCATCTTCTTTATCCTGACGTTCTTTTCGATCGGCGTGATGTCAGACTTCCGCAAGCTCTGGCAACAAGGTTTCGGTAAGCTTGCCGCGGTCTATTTTGTCAGCCTGTTCGGATTTGTAATCTGGGTCGGGCTCCTGATCTCCTGGTTGTTCTTCAGCGGCTTCAAGCCGCCGCTCGCAAGCTGATCGATTGGATAGGAAAGCCCATGCCGCAACCTGACCTCAAAAACGAAATCAATGCGGCGGTCGAGCCGCTGCTGCCGATCGAGAAAAAGCTGATCGGCTGGAGCCTTGGCCTCGGCATTGTATTGTTGGTTATCCTGATCGGGATCAATCACTTTTTCCCGATCAGGATTTGAGACTTGTTCCCTGAGACCTGTCCCCCGAGACTTGTCCCTGAGACCTGGCATAGCGAACGCGGATTCGCCCGCTGCGTGACGGTTAGATGACGCGCGGCCTGAGCTCTGGCTTTCGCATCGATATCCTTCTGCCGACCCCAGCGGGAGCACTCGCAGCGTGTGCTCCCGACAGCAAACTCTGCCAACCAGATTCTGCTGCCTAATTTAAGATTAACAAATTCGCACGGCGTCGACGGCAAAGAAGAATGAGCCGCGGCGGATCGTCATTCGGCAATAAATACATCGCCCGGGGCCTGTCGAGCAGCGGTGTCATTGCTATTTTTGCCGGGCTCTCGACACCTCCTCCGGGCGTCGCCATCATCTTGAGGTTCGAAATGCTCGCGATACGTCGCGACACTCTCGAGGATGGAAGCGTGCACTGGTTTAAACGATTGATTGCAGTCGCGGTGTTGTCGATGAGCACCGCTTTGTTGGGTGTCGGCGCCAGCTATGGCCAGGACAAGGTCGTCCGCATCGGGTTCCAGAAATACGGCAAGCTGGTGTTGCTCAAAAGCAAGGGCACGCTGGAGGACAAGCTGAAGGCTGCCGGCTACAAAGTGGTGTGGACGGAATTTCCCTCAGGTCCGCCCTTGCTTGAAGCGCTCAATGTCGGCGTGATCGATTTCGGCAATGCCGGCGAGGCGCCGCCGATTTTCGCGCAGGCTGCGGGTGCCCCGATCCAGTATGTCGCCTATGAACCGCCGGCGCCGCAAGGCGAGGCGATCCTGGTGCCAAAGGACAGCAAGCTGAATTCGGTCGCCGATCTCAGGGGCAAGAAGGTCGCACTGAACAAGGGCTCCAATGTTCACTATCTGCTGGTCAAGGCGCTGGAGAAGGCCGGAGTGAAATATTCCGAGATCCAGCCGGTGTTTCTCGCGCCGGCGGATGCGCGCGCGGCATTCGAACGCGGCGCCGTCGATGCCTGGGCGATCTGGGATCCGTTCCTGGCAGCCGCCGAAGCCGCCACCGACGCGCGCACCCTGTCCGACGGCACCGGCACCGTGTCGAATTATCAGTTCTACTTCTCTTCAAGGAAATTCCTGGAAGGCAATTCCAGCATCGTCGATCTGGTGCTTGCCGAACTCAGCTCGGTTGATGACTGGGCCAAGAGCGACATTCACGCAGTGGCCGAACAACTCGCGCCCGCGGTCGGACTTCCGGTCCCGGTCGTCGAGGTTGCGTTGCGCCGGCAGGCCTATGGCATCAAACCGGTGACCGAGAGCGTGATCGCGGACCAGCAGCGGGTTGCGGATACTTTCTTCGCGCTCGGCCTCTTGCCGAAGCCGATCAGGATTTCCGATGCGGCCCGGAGGCCCGGAACATGAGCGACCATCAGCCGTCTAAAGCCAACATTCTCTGGTTCCTGCCGACCCATGGCGATGGGCGCTATCTCGGCACCACCATCGGCGGCCGTGAAGTGAATTTCAATTATTTGCGCCAGATCGCGCAGGCTGCGGACCAGCTTGGCTATTTCGGCGTGCTGCTGCCGACCGGGCGGAGCTGTGAGGATTCCTGGGTCGTCGCCTCGGCGGTGGCGCCCTGGACCGAGCGGCTGCGCTATCTGGTCGCCGTGCGGCCGGGCCTGCAATCGCCCAGCGTCGCCGCACGCATGACCGCGACGCTGGATCGGGTCTCGAACGGGCGGTTGCTGGTCAACGTCGTCACCGGCGGCGATCCCGTTGAGAACAAGGGTGACGGAATTTTCCTCGATCACGACGAACGCTATGCCGTGACGCGCGAGTTTCTCAACGTCTACACCGATCTGCTCGCGGGCAAGACCGTTGACGTGGAGGGCAAGCACATCCATATCGAGGACGGACGCCTGCTATTCCCGCCCGTGCAGTCGCCGCGACCGCCGCTTTATTTCGGCGGATCGTCCGACGCTGGGATCGATGTCGCCGTTGACACCGTCGATAAATATCTGACATGGGGCGAACCCCCGGCGCAGGTCGCCGAAAAGGTCAACCGCGTGAGAGCTGTCGCCGCCCAGCGCGGGCGCAAGCTCTCCTTCGGTATCCGCCTGCATGTGATTGTTCGCGAGACCAATGCGGAAGCCTGGAAGGCTGCGGACGAACTGATTCAGCATGTCACCGACGAGACGCTGGCTTCGGCGCAGAAGATATTCTCGCGCATGGATTCGGTCGGGCAGCAGCGCATGGCGCAACTGCATGGCGGACGCCGCGACCGGCTCGAGATCAGCCCGAACCTGTGGGCCGGCGTTGGCCTCGTGCGCGGCGGCGCCGGAACGGCCCTGGTCGGCGATCCGCAGACCGTGGCGGCGCGTATCCGGGAATATCAGGATGCCGGCATCGATACCTTCATCATGTCCGGCTATCCGCATCTTGAAGAAGCCTATCGCTTTGCCGAATTGGTATTTCCGCTGTTGTCTCTGGAGCAACCGAACAAAGTGACGTCGCTTCGCGTCAATACAGGTCCGTTCGGCGAAACTATTGCCAATGAACATCGGCCCGTGGTCAGGGCATCGCAATCATGAGTCTGATCGAAAGCCTTCCACGGTTGCGCGCGTGGCGGTTGCCGCGTGCCGATGTCCTTGTTCAATGGATCGTGCCGCTAATGATCCTGATTGTCTGGCAGGCAGCCTGCGTTGGCGGGCTGGTGCCGGCCCGGGTACTGCCGGCGCCGACCGACGTGGCGCTGGCCGGATGGAAACTGTTGCTGTCGGGTGAATTGGCGCGAAACATCTGGGTCAGCTTCTGGCGGGCGAGCGCAGGCTTTGTCATCGGCGGCGGCATTGGCTTCGCCTTCGGGCTTGCCAACGGGCTGTCGCAGCTCAGCAACAAGCTCACCGATACGACGCTGCAAATGGTGCGCAACATTCCGCACCTTGCGCTGATTCCACTGGTCATTCTGTGGTTCGGCATCGACGAATCCGCCAAGCTGTTTCTGGTCGCGCTCGGCGTTTTCTTTCCGATCTATCTCAATACGTTGCACGGTATCCGTACCGTCGACCCGCATTTGATCGAGATGGGGCGTATCTACGGCATGACCGATAGCGAGCTGTTCCGGCGGATCATCTTCCCGGGCGCGTTGCCGTCGATCTTCGTTGGTTTGCGCTTTGCGCTCGGAATCATGTGGTTGACGCTGATCGTGGCGGAAACCATCGCTGCCTCGTCGGGCCTCGGTTATATGGCGATGCAGGCCCGCGAATTCATGCAGATCGATGTCGTGGTGTTGAGTATCCTGATCTACGCATTGCTTGGAAAGTTGGCCGACAGCGCCTCGCGTGCGCTGGAGCGGCTGACGCTATCCTGGCATCCGGCGTTTCAGAAACCTTGAGAGCACAGATGGAAGCGCTTCGATTTCTTATGCCCGATGCCGAGCTGGTCGATCGCACCGATTTCATCGGGCAGGCGCAACTGGTGCGCCGCAGCCCGGGTTTGCCATCGCGTGGGCTTCCGTTGACTATTCGTGGCCTGTACAAATCGTTCGGCGATCACGAGGTGCTGCGCGGCATCGACCTGCAGATTCCCGCGGGCCAGTTCGTGGCCGTGGTTGGCCGCAGCGGCTGCGGCAAGAGTACCTTGCTGCGCCTGATCGCCGGTCTCGAGACTATCGACGCCGGCAGCATCAGTTTTGGCGAGCAACCGCGGCCTGAGGATGTGCGGGTCATGTTCCAGGAGCCGCGGCTGTTGCCATGGGCGCGGGTTCTGTCCAACGTTGAAGTTGGCCTCGGCCGCGAGCGCGCCTCGGCTGACGCGCAGATACGCGCCGAAGAGGCTCTTGTTGAAGTTGGCCTCGACGACAAGCGCGCACAGTGGCCGACCATGCTGTCCGGGGGACAGAAGCAACGCGTAGCGCTGGCGCGTGCTTTGGTCAGCCGTCCCCGCGTGCTGGCGTTCGATGAACCGCTCGGCGCGCTTGACGCCTTGACGCGCATTTCCATGCAGCGGTTGCTGGAGCGGGTCTGGCGCGATCAGGCCTTCACCGCGATCCTGGTAACGCATGATGTCGCTGAAGCGGTGGCGCTCGCCGATCGGGTGCTGGTCATTGAAGAGGGCCGCATCGCGCACGACATCGATGTCGATATCCCGCGACCGCGCCGGCGTGGTTCGAGCGATCTCGCTGCACTGGAAGGCTCGATCCTGCGCGATCTGCTCCGGTCAGCGGACGATACAAACTTGTGAGGCTGTCATGAACTCCGCCGTCCGCAATTTCACCGTCGATCGTGAGGTCTCTTCGGCCGATTTTCGCGGCGCCATGCGTCATCTGGCCGGCGGCGTCAGCGTGATCACAGTCGGGCGGGGCAATGACATCACCGGCATGACCGTGACTTCGGTGTCGTCGTTGTCGGTGGACCCGCCGACGCTGATCGTCAGCATCAACAGGGAATCATCATCCTGGCCGCTGCTCAAGCGGGACGGTTTCTTCGGCGTCAATCTTCTCACCGCCGATCAGCTCGATGTCGCCGAGCGATTTACCGGCAAGGATGGACTAAAGGGCGCGGATCGATTCGCGGGCGCGCAATGGACCACGGGAGTATCCGGCGTACCGCTGCTGGTTGGCGCCTTGTCTGCGATCGACTGTGAAGCCGAAGATATCATCGAGCGGCACTCCCATGCGATCGTGGTCGGGCGGGTGCTGGATATCCGGATCTCCAGGCGTACCGCGGCGCTCGCCTATTGGCAGGGGCGGTACGTGGCGATCGATCAGGACGAGGATGTGGCGAGGCTTGCGGAAGTCAGCCTTCCCGCCGCACGTGCTCTGCGTCGGACCTAATGTAACGGCTTTACGACGCGGCTCCCGAAGAGGTGGCCGTTTCCAGCCTGGAGCCCCGGTTTTGATTAATCAGAACCGGGGCTCTGGCTTTTGTGCGGCGTTTCTTTTCGCGACCCGGTTTCCACTTCGCTTGAAAACGCTCTAAAAGCTCGCTGGCGTCCAGGGACGCCGGAGCGAAGGTCGCGCGATGGAACGTCAGCTTTTTCAGATCGCTATTACAGGATGAAACGCATCTCGGTCTGGATCTTTTACGGGATTGGCGCGCTCGCGATCGGCTACCTCGCGCTGTACGCCTATGCCGCATTCAGCGGACGCGACCTCCGGCTTGAAAGCCCGATCCACATCTTCCGCAGGCCCGACGCGCCGAATTATTCGTGACGGCCTGGCGTTTCCCGATCATACCGTCGCGGCGATACGGTGATACTCGCCGGCACCTGCGGGGGTGATAGGCAAGCCGCCATCGGCGTATTCATTTAGTTTGTTGCGCAGCGTGCGGATGGAGATGCCGAGAATGTTGGCGGCATGGGTGCGATTGCCGAGACAATGTTTCAGCGTTTCCAGAATGAGATCACGCTCCACGTCCGCAACGGTGCGCCCGACCAGTGCGCGGGTGACCTGCTCGGCGGCGAAGGTGGCGTGTGCCACCGCCGGGACGGTCTTGGTGAGGTCGAGACGGTCGCCGTCCGGCGTCAGGATGGCATCGACGCCGATCTCGTCGCCTTGCGCCATCAGCACCGAACGATGAATGGTGTTTTCCAGTTCGCGAACGTTGCCCTGCCAACGGTTGGACGTCAGCACCCGCCGGGCTTCCGGCGAAATCGGCCGCAACGGCACGCCGTTGGCTTCGGCATATTTCTTGGCGAAATGCTGCGCCAATTCGAGAATATCGGCCGGGCGTTCGCGCAGCGGCGGTATTTTCAAGTTCACGACGTTGAGCCGGAACAAGAGATCCTCGCGGAAAGTGCCTTCGCGCACCGCATCGGCCAGATTGCGGTTCGAAGTCGCGATGATCCGGATGTCGACCGGGACCGGCCTTGTACCTCCGACGCGATCAATCACGCGCTCCTGGATGGCGCGGAGCAACTTGGATTGCAGGCGCACGTCCATTTCGGAGACCTCATCGAGCAGCAGGGTGCCGCCGGTGGCTTCCTCGAATTTTCCGATGCGCCGGGCCACGGCGCCGGTGAACGAGCCCTTCTCGTGGCCGAATAATTCGGATTCGAGCAGATGCTCTGGAATCGCGGCGCAGTTGATGCTGATGAACGGTTTCCTGGCGCGGTTGGAGCGGGTGTGAACATAGCGCGCCAGCACCTCCTTGCCGGTGCCGGATTTGCCGGTGATCATCACCGAGGCATCGGAGCCGGCGATCTGCTGGGCGAGTTTGATCACTTTGGCCATCGCCTCGTCGCGGTAGACCATGTCCCGCGAATTGTTGGCAACGGCGGCGAGCACCGCGGCGATCAGTTCCGGGTCGGGCGGCAGCGGGATGTACTCTTTGGCGCCGGCGTGGATTGCTGCGACCGCGGCGCGGGCGTCATTGGAGATGCCGCAGGCGACGATCGGGACGTGAATGTGCTCGGCCTCCAGCCGCATCACCAGATCGCGGATGTCGAGGGCGACGTCGACCAGCAGCAGGTCGGCGCCCTTGCCGCCGCGCAACACGCGCATGGCCTGTTCGTGATCCTCCGCATGCGTAACGGAAGCGCCATTGTCCATGGCGATCTTGGTGGCCGTCGTAAGCTGGCCCTTCAATGTGCCAACGATGAGAAGCCGCATGTTAATCTCCTGTTCGTCCGTTCGCGCCGGTCAGGCGCGGTATCTCAAGAAGAGCCTCAAACCCGTTCCGCCTTGATGATTTCCGTCATGGTTACGCCAAGCTTGTCTTCCACCAGAACCACTTCGCCACGTGCCACCAGCCGGTTGTTGACATAAATGTCGATGGCCTCGCCGACGCGGCGGTCGAGTTCGAGTACGGTACCGGGTCCGAGCTTCAGCAACTCGCCGACATCCATCTTGGAACGACCGAGCACGGCCGAAACCTGTACCGGGACGTCGAATACCGCTTCCAGATCGGCTGCGACGCGCGAGGCCTGTTCGTCCTCGTGATAGGCGATGTCGTCGATCTTCGGCGTATCCGCGGCATTGAGGTCCGGTAGCGGGACATGTGTGTCGGTGTCACTCATGGTTCATTCCTCATGGCCGTCGCTTTGGCGTTGCCGCGGGACGCCATGTAGCGCCCGACAAGTTCGTTGATCTTCGCCTCGATGGCGGCTCGCTCCAGCACCACGCCGCCGTCGGCCCATTCAATTCTGCAATCGCCGGTTTCGATTTCCGGCTCTGCCAGGATCACCAGACGTCCCGCGAAGCCGCTTTGTTTCGCCAGCTGCTCGATCCGATCGCGGGCGGCCTCGTAGAGCGATTCGTTGATTCGGACCACCAGATGCGGCGTCGAGACCAGATGCGAGAAACAATCGCTGACAAGTCCGGTGATCTCGCCAAGCGGCTCGCCGGCAATCAGCGCACTGCACAACTTGCGCGCCACCGCGACCGCGACATCGACGGCTTCGGTCTCCATCCGGTTCTCGATGCCGGAAAAGCAGGTCGCGATCGCCTTCATGGCGATCCCGATCTCCTCGAGCGCCAGCGCGGCGCGACGGTCGCTTTCCGCTTTCGCTTCGCGCTGGGCGGCATCGAAACCGTCGCGATAGGCACGGGCCTCGGCTGCCGCGATCTTCTGCGCAATTTCCAGCGCCGTGGCGGGCCGCTCGCGGGTCCGGTCCGGCGCCGAGAAGTCCAAGTCGAACAGGAATTTTGCGGGGGCTGCCATCAGTACACCAGCTCGTCGTCGGCCCGGCTCTTGGTCAGCATGATTTCGCCTTTGGCGGCGAGGTCCTTGGCGAGATTGACGAGCAGCGCCTGCGCCTCGTCGACGTCGCGCAACCTGACCGGTCCCAGCGCGGCCATATCGTCCAACAGCATCTTGCCGGCGCGGGACGACATGTTGCCGAGGAAGAAGCTGCGGACATCCTCGTTGGCGCTCTTCAGCGCGATGCCGAGCTTGTCCTTGTCGACGTGGCGCATCAGCGTCTGCGCGGAGGCAGCGTCCAGTTTGACGAGGTCGTCGAAGGTGAACATCAGCGCCTTGATACGTTCGGCGGATTCGCGATTTTCCTCTTCCAGCGAGGTAATGAAGCGGGTTTCGGTCTGGCGATCGAAATTGTTGAAGATTTCAGCCATCACCTCGTGGGCATCGCGACGTCGGGTCTGCGACAGGTTCGACATGAATTCGGTCCGGAGCGTCTGTTCGACGCGTTCGATCACTTCCTTCTGGACCGCCTCCATTCTCAACATGCGGCCGATCACGTCGAGCGCCATGTCCTCCGGCAGGATCGCCAGCACCCGGGCCGCGTGCTCCGGTTTCAGCTTCGACAGCACCACGGCGATGGTCTGCGGATATTCGTTCTTGAGGTAATTGGCGAGCACCTCTTCCTGGACGTTGGAGAGCTTCTCCCACATATTGCGGCCCGCGGGCCCGCGAATTTCATCCATGATGCCGCTGACCCGCTCGGCAGGCAGGTATTGCTGCAGCAGCCGCTCGGTGCCGTCGAAAGTCCCCATCAAGGCGCCGGATGCCGACATCCGTGACACGAATTCCAGCAGCAGGTCTTCCACCACATCGGCCTCGACTGTACCGAGCGTGGACATCACCATCGACAATTCGCGCACTTCATCATCGTCAAGTTGCGACCAGATCTTGCCGCCATATTGTTCTCCAAGCGCCAGCATCAGGATCGCGGCGCGTTTCGGGCCGCTCATCGGCTTGGTCTTCGGGCGGTTGCCTTGACGGCTGGCCAGCGTCGCGATGACGTTGGCGATGTCGTTGGCGTTCGTGGTTTGCGGTACGGCCATGTCAGATCACGCCGTTTCCGTGAGCCATTGACGAACGATGGATGCGGTTTCGGTCGGATTTCGCTCGGCCAATTCGCCGACCCGATGCACCGACTGCGCATGAACCTGGCCCTGAACCTGGGCAACGTCGATCATGTGCGAGGCCGCGCTCGGGCTCGGCACCAAACTCTGACCGGTGGCAGCGGGCGGCTCGACCAGCGCCGGCACCAGACGTTCGCCCAAGAGCGAGGGGATGACTTCGGAGGCGATGATGCGCTTGACCAGCGGCCGGACCACCATGAACAGAACCACCAGGCCGAGCAGCATCATCACGCCGAGCTCGATGACGTACATCACGTCGTCCTTGGTGAATTGCAGCATGCCGAACAGGCCCGTCGGTTCGATGATCGGCGCGACCAGCGGCGCTTCCGCGAATTTGAGATTCACGACCTCGACCTGATCGCCGCGCTTCTGATCGAAGCCGATTGCCGAGCGCACCAAAGTAGCGATGCGGTCCAGCTGCTCCTTGCTTCGTTCCTGGTAGACCATCTCGCCTTTGTCGTTCTTGGAATAGCTGCCGTCGACCAGCACCGCGACCGAGATCCGGTTGACCCGTCCGGCCTCGGTCACTTCGGTCTTGGTGGTGTGCGAAATTTCGTAATTGTTGGTCTCTTCGGTCTTCTTGCTCTGGTCGCGCGGGGGAGTGGCGGTGTCCGGGCCGCGCTGATTGCCCGGCAATTCATTATTGACGGTGACCTGACCGTTGGTTTCCGCCGTCGCGCTGGATTCCTCCCGGGTCTGGGTCGAGCGCAACACTCGGCCTTCCGGATCGAAGCGGTCCGAGGTCTGGGTGGTCCGGTTGTAGTCGAAGTCCGCCGAGAGCTGGACGCGGGCGCGGCCGGCGCCGACTACTGACGACACGATCGCCTCGACCTCGTTGCGCATCCGCTTTTCGAAGCCGGCGCGGCGCTCGTCTCCGACGGCGTTATCGTTGTCGCCGGTGGCGCCGTCGGCGAGCAATTGGCCGGCTTCATCGACGATCGACACCCGCTGCGGCTTCAGGCCGCTGACGGCGGAAGAGACCAGGTGGCGAATGGCCTTGATCTGTTGTGGTTCGAGGGCGCCGTGCACCCGCACCACGATCGAGGCCGACGGTTCGGGCATCTCGCGCGAAAACAGCGGCCGCTCGGGCAGCACCAGATGAACCCGGGCCGCCTGGATGCGGTCAATGGCGCGGATGGTGCGGGCGAGTTCGCCTTCGAGCGCCCGCAGATGGTTGATGTTCTGCACGAAGCTGGTGGTGCCGAGCGCATCGGATTTGTCGAAAATCTCATAGCCGACGCCGCCGCCCTTGGGCAGGCCGCCCTCGGCGAGTTTCATGCGCAGCCGGGTGACCTTGTCTTTCGGGACCATGATCACCGCGCCATCATTGCGCAATTCGTACGGAATCGCCTGGCGCTCCAGGTCCTTGATGATACCGGAGGAGTCTTCGGTGCTGAGGTCAGTAAACAGGGTCGTCATCTGCGGCGTGGTGACACGCATGATGACAAAAGCGAAGAAGCCGATCAGCGCGGCCGTCACCGCGACCATCGCCATCAATCGCGACGCACCCAGACCCCTTAGGAAGCCCACAAGACCTTGCAAACCAACCGCCCCCCGAGATTCGGCCCGAAGAGCCGACTGGGCAATTATTGCCTATGGGATGGTTTCGATATGGTTAACGAAGGTTAAGGGCCGTGGCGAAAGTTCGGAGATGAAAAAAAGCGACTTCGCAAAACGATGCCGATTTTCATCAAATGCGGTTGGCATTGGCGCATTTCCAGCGAAAATCTCCCCAATCCCGATCTGGGATTAAGGCGGTCGCTTGGACAAAGCGCCTAAATTGAGGAATGATCGCCTTCGTTCCGATCCAATCGGAACGAAAGGGGCTCTGGTGAGCGGGCGCTTATTGGCGGTATTGCTGGATGCGGGTGGTGCGCAATCCCGCCAGGCCATGCTGATCGATGGAAAACTGCCAGGACAGGAATTCATCGACGGTCAGCGTGTAGCGGCTGCAGGCCTCCTCGAGGGAGAGCAGGCCGCCGCGGACCGCGGCAACGACTTCGGCCTTACGGCGAATAACCCACCGCTTGGTCCCGGGCGCGGGGAGGTCCGCTATCGTTAATGGACTGCCGTCAGGCCCGATGACGTATTTTACCCTCGGGCGATGGGGTTCTGTCATGGCGTACTCACAAACTCTCAACCACTGAACTCACAGAAGCAACTTACGCCGTGCAACTTAAAATTTGCCTAAGCCCAAGGCTCTAATAAGAATCTCCTTGAAAATGCCTGTGAAACCTTAATCCCCGGCATTTGTGCCGGGGATTAAGGGTTTGATGGGCGGCGTGGGGATGCCTGTTCTGGGACGTCAGGGGACGGCAGGAAGCGTCGCCGTCAGCTCACGATGCTCTGGATCTGGCTGACGGTGTAGGTTTGGCCGTTGATCGTGAGCAGCGGCGGCGACTGGGTGAGATCGACCGAACTGACGACGCCCTGGGTCTGGGTGGTAACGGCCACGCTATTGCCGGAGGAGTCCTTGGCTGTGGCAGTCAAGGTGTAGCTGCCGTCGGGCCACTGGGTGCCGTCATTACCCTGGCCGTTCCACTTGAACGGCTGATTGCTGCCCGCGGCGACGCTGTAGGTGCCCGAGAAGACGGTCTGGCCCGTGCTGTTGGCAATGGTGACATTGACATTTGAAGCGCTCGGAACGGTGAGCTCCCATGTCGCCGTGCTGTTGGACAGCGCGGCAGTGCTGCCATTGACCACCGCCGTCTTGCCGACGAAACCCAGCGCCTGGGTCGATTGCGCGGTCTGCTGCAGCGATACCAGCGTCGCCAGTGAGTCATTGGTGTTGAGCTGCTGTTGGACGCCGGCGAACTCCACGAGCTGCTGGGTGAACTGGTTGGTGTCCAGCGGATCGAGTGGATTCTGGTTCTGCAATTGCGTCGTCAGCAGGGTCAGGAAGCTTTGAAAGTTGCCGGCGATCTGCGTGGAAGCCAGCGCGTTCGCGGCCGTGGCCGAGGAGCTCGACGAGGCCGGTAGGGCCGTTGTTCCCGAAACGACCGGGCTCGCGATGCTTGCTGTTGTCGTCATGTCCGTCTCCTCAGACCCTGATGTCCACGCCGCTGCTCGATCCGAGCATGCGGCCGTATGTTCGTCCCGCGACTGCCGCGGGGATGATGTCTTCCTCACTGACGACCAGCCGCTGGCTGTTGCCGCCAGCCTGGTTGCCATTGTTCTGACCGGATGAGGATTGATCGCGCAGGCTGAATTGCAGTCCGCCGCTGCCGGTCTTGAGGCCGGCGTCGTCCAGCGCACGCTGCAACTGGGGTGCATCCTGCTGCAGCATCGACAGCGTTTCCGGTTTTTCGACCGTCAAATGCGATGTCACCTGACCGCTGCGATCGACATCGATGCGGACGTCGATGCGGCCCAGCTCGGCCGGATCGAGCCGGATATCGAAGCTGCTTTTGCCGTTCTTTGCCGATGCGGCGATCTCGAGCGCGAGCCCGCTCAAAGGCACAGGCGCGTTCGTTGCCGCCGTGACGCTCAATGATGTCGCGGGAGCGGCGCCGCCCGCCGCGGCCGACGGCTGCGGCGCGAATGTGCCCATCGCCTGCGCGCCGGCATTTGATGAATCGGCTGGTGCAGATCCTGTGGCGGCGAGCGCCGAATGATCACGGACCGCGCCTTCCACCGCCGTGGTCAATACGGAATTGGCGGAGCCTTCGGCTTTCGCGGCGTCAACAACGCTACCGCTGGCGTCCTGCGTGGTTGTGGTGGCGGCTGGCTGCGGCGAGGTAGCTGCAGCTGGATCGGTTGCGCCGGAGGCGGGTGCCCGGCTGTCGGATGCCGTGGTTGCCGTCTGCGTTGCGGCTGGCGTTTTGGAGGGCGTGGCTTTCGCGGTCACAGGTGCGGTAGCCGCAACAGCCGCAGCAACCGTCGTCACGGTCGCAGCGCTCGGCGTTGCCGGCGGTTTCGCGGGCGCAGCGGTCGTAGCACCCGCGGCCGCTTTAGCGGCAATCTTCGCGGTCGCATCCGAGGCGGTCGCGGCAGCATCATCCGAGGCGATTGCGGTGGGGTCAGCGACGATGGCGGCCGTTGTGCCGGCATCGATCTTGGCCTGGATCGACGATGCCGCCGGCGCGGCGGCGGTGGTCGATTGGCTGGCGGCGATGGCAGCCGCGGCGATCGCCAACGGCGCCGTGGCACTGCCTGACGTGGGCGGCGCAGCCGGAACGTCGGTCACCGCGACCGGGACGGGAATGACGACTGCGACGGCGTTTGCGACCGTCACCGACAGGGCGTCTGGTTGCGCCGACGCGGCGGTATCGGTTGAAGAAGCTGTGGTTGAGGTGTCGCCGGACGGCGACTTGCTAATTGATGCCGTTGTGTCGGATTTCGAGGTGCCGGACTTCGCTTTCGAATGCTGGGACACATTGGTGTTGGCGTCGGTCGTCGCGCCCGAAGGCTGTCCAGTCGTGGCGTCCTGATTGCCGGAATCGTTGCCGGCTGATGGGGCGGCGGGCCCGGAATTTTGCGAACCTGCGTTGTTGGCGGCGGCCGGAGTATTGTCGGAGCTGGCTGGCGGAACGGATGGCGCCGACGCGGTCGCATTGCTGGTGTCAGCGGCCGCGTTGCTACTAATCAGTGCCCCGAAAACGTCGTTTCCCTGGTTGGGGTCGGGCCTGGCAGGCCTCGGCGGCGCACTCTGAAAAGGCACGTTCGTCGCTGCTTCTGACGTGACGCTGTACACGGCGGCCTCTTGCAATGAATACAGCCTCTGGTTAGCAAGGACTGGGCCATGGCCGCTTCTCATAAAATACCTATATTTTTCAATTTGTTAGTTCCGGATACGGCAACGGCGCCGGGGCGCCGGTGGGCCCCTTTTCTGCCCGGCGGCAAGAATTGCCGTTTGCGGCGCAAAAGCCATTCGCCTGATTGCCTCACAAGAATGCGGCCTATATTAAAGAGCGGCTTTGCGGCCGTTCCGATCACTTGCCCGGAACCGCTTCAAGGCTTGCCAATCGCAACGCGCCTTTTTGATCGTAAAATGGCTACCTGATCGCGCGGCGCTCGATGCCGCTGCGATCGCATTGATGACCGGAACCATGCTCAACAGTCTGGATATCGAAGGCCGTCCACAGGACACGAGGATCGTCGTTGCCATGTCCGGCGGCGTCGATTCGTCGGCGACCGCCGCCCTGTTGAAGTCCGAGGGCTACGACGTCGTCGGCATCACGTTGCAGCTTTACGATCACGGCGCGGCGACCCACCGCAAGGGTGCCTGCTGTGCCGGGCAGGACATCCACGATGCGCGCGATGTCGCCGAGCGGATCGGCATTCCGCATTACGTGCTGGACTATGAGAATCGTTTTCGCGAATCGGTGATCGACAATTTCGCCGACAGCTATGCCTCGGGCGAGACGCCGGTGCCCTGTATCGAGTGCAACCGCTCGATCAAGTTTCGCGATCTGCTTAAGACCGCGCGCGAACTCGGCGCATCGGCGCTCGCGACCGGGCATTACGTCGCATCGCGCCGTATCGATAGTGGATCGCGCGCGCTGATCTGCGCCGCCGACGCCGATCGCGACCAGAGTTATTTCCTGTTCGCGACCACGCGCGAGCAACTCGATTTTCTGCGGTTTCCGCTGGGCGACATGACCAAGCCGCAAACCCGCGAATTGGCGCGGCGCTTTGGCCTCGACGTTGCCGACAAGCAGGACAGTCAGGACATCTGCTTCGTGCCGACCGGGCGCTATACCGACATCATCGGCCGGTTGCGGCCAAATTCCATCGAGCCCGGTGACATTGTCGACCTCGAAGGCCGCGTCATCGGCAGGCATCAGGGCATCGTTCATTTCACCGTCGGCCAGCGCCGCGGATTGGGCATTGCATCCAGCACGCCGCTCTATGTGGTGCGGCTCGACGCGGCCAGCCGCCGCGTCATGGTGGGACCACGCGAGGCATTGCGGATGGACCGCATCGTGTTGCGCGATGTCAACTGGATCGGCGACGGCGCGCTCGAACGCGCGATCGGGGACGGTTTGGAGATTTTCGTGCGCGTGCGGTCGACCCGTACGCCGCAGCCGGCGTGGCTGCGTGCAGCCAATGGCGGTTATGAGGTCGAGCTTGTCGCAGGCGAGGAGGGCGTATCGCCCGGGCAGGCCTGCGTGTTCTACGATGCACCCTCAGGTCGGGCCCGGGTGCTCGGCGGTGGATTCATTCAAAGAGCGACCGCCAGGACGACAACCGCCAAAGGCGCAATTCGGTCACAGCCGCTCGTCGAAGTCATGCGCGGATAGATTTTTCAGGGCAGGGCGCATGGCTGCAGATATCGACCGTGCGGGGGTCGCCAAGGCTTATGGGCGCTGGGCGCCGGTCTACGATCTGGTGTTCGGAAAAGTATTCGATCATGGCCGCCAGTCGACCATCGCCGAGGCGGACAGGATTGGCGGCCGGATTCTCGATGTCGGCGTCGGCACCGGTCTGTCGCTATCGGATTATTCGCCCACCACGAAATTATGCGGTGTCGATATTTCCGAACCGATGCTGCGCAAGGCGCAGCAGCGGGTGCGTGCGCTGGGTCTCGGCAATGTCGAGACGCTCGCGGTGATGGATGCCCGGAATTTCGCCTTTGCCGATTCGTTTTTCGATGCGGTGGTGGCGCAATATGTCATTACCGCGGTGCCCGATCCGGAAGCCACGCTCGACGACTTCATCCGCGTGCTGAAGCCGGGCGGCGAACTCATCCTGGTCAATCACATCGGCGCCGAAAGCGGTCCGCGCCGCATCTTCGAACTGGCATTCGCACCGCTAGCGCGGCGGCTCGGTTGGCGGCCGGAATTTCCGTGGGCGCGTCTGACCGATTGGGCCTTAAAGCACGGTGGTGTCAGCCTGACCGAACGCCGCCCGATGCCGCCAATGGGGCATTTCTCGCTGATCCGCTATCGCAAATCCTGAAGTCTATCGGCGTCTGATTGGGTGCCAAAAACTCTCGCATGCGGGAGATAGGGCGTTAAGACGCTTATACCCGAGCGCTCCAGAATGGTGTGAAGCCGAGAAATCGCTTCGCGACCTTTATGAGCTGTTCTCCAGACAACCTCCCGAGAAACTCCCAGCACCTCGGCCACCTGTTGGGCCGCAGGCCCCTCCCGAACCGGCAGGCAGGCTGGCGCGGCGGCGAGGACGCGGCGCATCTGTCCGATGCGGCAGACGATGATGTTGGAATCCGGTTCCTGCTCGTGGGCCCGGATCGCGACATCGATTCCTGCTTCGATAAAGTCGGGATACCGATTTGCCGCTGTGATCCTAACGCTAAGTTTCGGATACAGCGCCCGAAAGGCCGGCAGCATAGGTGCAAGATAGATCTTCGGCAAACGACAACGAACTCGTGATGCGCAGCAGTCCTTTCGGCGACAGCGCGCGCTCGCTGACGGCATCCTTGGCCTCGGCCAGTTCGTTGAGCAAGACGCCGCAGTGCTGCAAGAACTCCTGGCCCGCTTCGGTCAGCCAGAGCCGCCGCGTGTTGTGCTCGATCAGCCGGGCGGCCAGCCGCTCCTCCAGCGCGATGAGAATGGCGGCGGCGTTGGACATTCCCAGCACTTCGTCAGCCTTGGAGAGGCTGTTCAATTCCGCCGTCTTGGCAAACACCTCACGTTGCAGGAGTTGATCCATTTTTCCTCTTTTCGGAAAATAGACTTCCGATTTTTGGCGTTTATTTCCGTTTTCCGCAAGTCATAAGGAGGGGACAACAATTTAGGGTTGATTCCGCATGTCACGGCCAATCGAGCATATCGTGATGTCGACGCTGCGCGGGGAAAGCCCGGAGGAAATGGCGGCGGCCCGTCTCAAGGTCAAGACAGGGTTCGAAAGCCTCAAAGGCCGCGTTGATGGACTGAAACAGATCGAAATCGGCATCGACATTAGCGATGTCGACTGTGCCTGCGATGTCGTGTCCGAATTCGAGAATTGTCCGATTTCGAAATCATACGCCACGCAAGTCGTCGGTCGGAGGGACATGCCGGCTTCGATCGATGATGGGACGAAACGAGGTTGGGGCGAAGCCGATGAGCCGAAGCCCGAGACGCAATCATTTAACTGGGGAAGTGGGGATATGAAGAGGAAGCTAGTTTTCGCGGCAACGTTGCTCAGTTTCGCGGGCGTTCCGGCGGCTCACGCGGACGAGGTTACGGATCTCAAGGCTGAGGCCAAGGCGCTGCAGCGGCAGAACGAAGCACTGAATAAGCGCCTGGCCGCGATCGAGCAGCGCCAGAAGGCGATGGACGTGAACCTGGCTGCGAGCCGCCAGCGCGCACTTGACGCTAACGCAGCCGGCGTGATTCCAACGAAGGCGGTTCCGTACACCTCCACTGACGATCTGGGCTGTGCTGGCACGGCCTCTGTATGTACGGTGTTGTCGATATGGGGTTCGGGCTGGGAAGCCCTGGCATGCCAATTCAACGGCTCAATGCCCACTGGCGTCCTGTACACGGTCGGCAAGTTCAGCAATCGTCCGATGTCGAGGGCGTCGCCGAACGGCCTGACCCAGTCGTTCGTCGGCCTCACGGGTGAGACGGAAATTCTCGCCGGGTGTGAACGCCATCTTCAAAATGGAAACCGGTTTCGATCCCTTCTCGGGTCAGCTCGCCAACGGCCTGGGCAGTATTCAGCAGAACAACGGCCTTAATCCATCAACATACTCCGCCAATGCCGACGCCGGCCGAGCTGGTCAGGCGATCAATGGTCAATTGTATGCCGGCGTTTCGTCAGCGCTGTTCGGCACCTTGACCTTCGGCCGCCAGAATACGCTGCTGCTCGACCAGATCCTTGGCTACGACGCCATGGGCGCGGCCTATGCATTCTCCCCGATCGGCATCTCCGGCGTATTTGGCGGGCGGCGATTCGAGGATGCGCGTCTCGACCAGACGATCAAGTATCGCTGGGAATACGGCCCATTTATGCCGGCGCGATGTACCAAGTCGGCAACTATGGCAGTGGCGGCACCACGATGTGGCCGCATGACGAGGCATCGGGTAATCGGCTTCAGCTATCTGGGCTTTTCGGCAGACGGCACTTACAGCAAGGTGCGAGGCGCGGTGAACGTAGCCGCGCCGTTGATGGGTGCTGCGAACGTCGGAAATCCGACACTGTCGGCGACGATCTCCGATAACTCCGCCTGGATGGCGACGGCGAAGTACAAGTGGGACCGTTTTGAGGTGATGGCTGGATACGAAAACATCACCCTTGCCGATCCCCGAATGCCGTCACCGCTGGCCTTAACGACGATGGCTACGTGATGTCCACGGTGAACAACGCCGCGTTCCCGAACGACAAGGTGCTGCAGATGATGTGGATCGGCGGCAAGTACAAGGCTACCGACAACCTGACCTTGATCGATCCTATTATCACGAAACTCAGAACAGCTACGGAGCCGGCGCACTTGTCGGCTGCAGCACCAACGTTTCCTCGTTCTGTAGCGGCAGCCTCAACGTCGTATCGTTTGTGGCCGACTACGTTTTCAACAAACACTTCGACATCTACGCCGGGCTGGAATACTCAAAAGGTCACCGGCGGCCTCAGTAGCGGTTACATGAATACCTGGAAACATCGACCCGATGGCCGGCGCGCGTTATTCCTTCTAATTCACCTCGCGGCGCTTCATACCCGCCGCCCCCCCGGAAAATCCCGCGAGTGCGAGTTCGCGGGATTTTCTTTGCTCCTTCGCGCGTAGTTACGAATCCGACCAGATACACGGCGGATCAATCAGTCCGAGCAGCCCTTTGGTGCTGCGGCTCGGTTGGCGGCTGGCCCGTGGGCGCGTCTGACCGATTGGGCCTTAAAGCACGGCGGCGTCAGCCTGACCGAACGCCGCCCGATGCCGCCAATGGGGCATTCCCTGCTGATCCGCTATCGCAAATCCTGAAGTCTGTTTTTTGCGCGGAACCTCCAGTGCGTGCTGGTGGTTTTCCCAATATGCGAATGAAATGCCACTCACTATTTTGTGCATGTTAGCGGTATCCGGCGCGGCAAGTGCGCAGGCCCCGCCCACGCCAGCGACGCCGCCCGCTCAGACCGCAGCGCCGGCGCCGGCGCGGGCCGGCGATTGTGCCCCGCTGCCCTCCGCGCCGCGTACCGGCGAAATTGTGCCGCAGGGTACGACGACAACGGAAGAAGTCCGCGAGCCGCTTGGCGATAAACTGGCAAGATCCGACGGCGTGTTGTGTCCGCCCGCGGGGGTGGACCCGCAAATGCGGGGCACCGACGCCCGATACCGGCAACACCCCGGTAATCCCGCCACCCGGCAGCCCCGGCGGCGATCCCACGATCCGGCCGAAATAGCGGCGCTTTGCAAGGACTTGGCAGCACAGGAACTGGGCAGCGCAGGCCCTGGCCGATGGGCTAGGTTTGCTTGACATGCCCTTGACCGGCTTCTTATATGCCGCGCGTTCGCGTGCTTGCTTTGCAAGCCGCGAAATACGATCCGTGGCGGGGTAGCTCAGCTGGTTAGAGCACGGGAATCATAATCTGGGGTCGGGGGTTCGAGTCCCTCTCCCGCTACCAAATCGATCATCCAGCAGCGTCCATCATCATCCGCAAAAGTCCAAAGAGCAGTCAAGTTAGGCCTGTGCTGTAGCGGTTTCTTTGTCCGTCACCGTCCTCGGTCATTCGTGAATTAGCTCTGACATCCACGCGATTTGTTGGTACATTGGTTGGTATCCGCCGGCTCACCTTGCGGAGATACCAACACTATGCCCCGAGCCACAGGTAAGGCGCGCAGGCCACTCACCAGTGACATCGCATGTAAAAGCGCGAAGGCCGAAAACGTGCCTTACAAACGTTCGGCAGGCGGCGGGTTGTACCTCCTGGTGAACCCGGATGGGTCGAAGTACTGGCGAGTTGCTTACCGCTGGCATGGAGCTCAACGCACGCTGGCGCTAGGCACGTACCCTTCAGTCGGACTGAGCGAGGCTCGCAGCACCTCGTTCCGCTGTCTCGGCAGGCCGTCGAAGTGCTGCGCAAACTGCGCACCCTATCCGGAAACAGCCTGTTCATTTTCCCATCGCCCGGCAAGAATGGGATGATGTCCGAAAACACAATGCTATATGCGCTCTACCGCATGGGCTACCACGGTCGCGCGACCACACACGGTTTTCGCGCTGTTGCCTCGACGATACTAAACGAATCAAATTTGTTCCAGTCTGATTGGATCGAATTGCAACTTGCTCACGTCGAACGCAACAAGATCCGCGCAGCCTATAATAGTGCGCAGCACTTGCCCGAACGTCGTAAGATGATGCAATGGTGGTCAGACACGATTGATGCGATCGCGTGCGAACGAAGCAATGTGGTCGCGCTGCGTGCTTGAATGTCGAGCGTGGCGACGCGTGGCCTAACTGGCCGTTCCGAAGAAAGTTTTGGTCGGTCCGAAACAGATCTCCGATACCGTTGCCCCTGATCAGCAACGACGTTCGATGATGTGGCTTTTTCAACATCCTTTACCGCCGATCCCGGGCGCGCGTATGAGCGAGATGCGGAAGTGCGATGATAGAAATCAAAGTGCCGAAGATTGCAGGCGCCTTGAGATTGTCGGTCGGCCGATGATTCAAGAGCGCTGGCGATCCAGTCAGCATCGGCGAGCCGGTGGTCGAGATCGATACTTATGAAATGACGCACGAGATCCGAGCACCGGCCACCGGCATTCTGTCCGAGGTCATGGTGAAGGACGGCGGATCAGTCGAACCCGGCACACTACTGGGTACGATTAGTGAGGTGTAAGAGCCGCACATGTGATGCAGATGCGCCCAGCTGCTGTTGGATCTTGAAGGATCAGCGCATTCGGAGCCGAAGCTGCGCCACAAGGCGATCAAGCGCCACCTGAGCGGCAAGTCAGGTCGTTCGCCACTCCGGCGTACATGAGCCCCGAGGCACTAGGATCGGATCGTCCCAGCCGGCAGGCGTCCTCGAATAGGTGACGGCAGGCGCCAGGCGCCGAACCTTCCCAAGTGGTGTGTCGCGGATAAGAAACGACGGATCGAACAGCCACAGCCCGAGGTCCCGTGTAGCTTTTGAGCGGTCCGATTGCGACAAGGCCCAGATGTCCTGAATGTGATTCCTCGCGAAACTGCGCTCGGCTTCTGGCACCAGGCCCAGGCTTTGGTACCACATCGCGCAACGCGTCAGGCTCACCGTGACGTGGTAGCTTCCACCTTGCCTGGCACGCTTCAGCAAAGCTGCCGTAGCTCCCGCAGCCCCCATATACCCGGTGATGTAGTCATTGATCAGAGCGGTCGGCGGCATCGAAGGGGTTCCCTTCGCGCCTTCCAGCATCGCCAAGCCCGAAGCGGCGGATCCCAGCATGTCGAAACCGCCGCGGTTGAACCACGGACCTCCCCAGCCATAGCAGCGAACGCTCACGACAATGATCCCAGGGCGGCGCTTGGCCAACTCTTCCGGCGACAAGCCGAAGCGGGCGAGCTTTCGACCCCGGAAATTGTCGACGACAACGTCGGCTGTGCTCGTTAAATCCCTGCAGATCTGGTTATCGCGCTCATCGTCGAGATCAAGAAACGTCGAGCGGTGCCCGACATTGGCATCGTCGTAAACCCAGTCGTGCTCAAAGTCGTCGTGGTGATTGACGGAGAGTACCTCTGCGCCCTGTTCGGCGAGCGTGCGACCGACGACCGGCCCGGCGACCGCGTGGGTGAGGCTCAATACCCTTGTGTTCCCGAGCGGCCGGTCGGCGGGCCGGAACGGTTCCGGTTTGCTCTCACCGATCTTCCTGACCGCGATCACCGGCTCCTGCGACAGATAGAGTCCCTGGGGATGGGCGAGCCATTCTTCCGGTGAGCGCGCGATACTGAGCGTATGGCCTTTCGCGTTTGCGGCTTCCTCCAGTTCATCCGCGTTCCATTTGGCGATCGCAGCCGCGACGCTCGCGTGGCTGATGCCGCAATTGAAGAAATTGCTCCAGGCGACGTGTTGACGCGGATAGACGCCCGATGGATACACCCAGCGCTCGTCTTTTGTTTTATAGGGAAAGATCGTGAAGGGGTGCGAGCTCCCGATAGGATTTGGATAGGGATGCCCGTTGACCGTCGGATGGAACGTGAACTCCGGATTGATGCCGTGGGCCGCCCGCCGGATGTCGATGCTGAGACTTTGACCGGTGCCGGTTCTTTCCCGCCATATGGCGGCGGCGCCCACCGCCGCAGCCATTGCTGCGATCGAGAAAGCTTCACCGAGCCGCACGGCGCTCGAGAAGATCGGATCGTATCCGAATATATTGACGCCACCATCGATGTCTTCAAGAGATAGCCCGATGGGCTCAATCAATTCGGCGAGGGCTTTGACGGCCCGAGTATTGTTCATCTGAGCGTTCATAGCTGTCTCCAAGACGTTGATCCTCTCTCCGGGTGGACGATTGCCGTCGCAGTCCATCGCCGCTTAGCGTGTGAAGTGGCTGAACGAGCTCGCTGCAGGAGCATTAGACGTGCATAGGGCGGTACGTCGCGGCGTCCGTCGTGAACTCGGCGTGCCCATAGCGGGCTAGCTGCTTGCGCAGTTTGCGCACCAGAGAACGATCTGCCGCATCTCGAAGCCCCGGAATGCGTGCCGCGATCGCATAGGCCGACATGCGCGACGTGATCAGGATGGCCGTCGTCCAAGCGCTGATGTAGTCCATTACGCTGAGCCGCACGCCGACTTGCGCGGCCGCATGTCGGTCTCCGCGCATGGAGTTTTTGACAAAGAACTGCTTCGAGAAGCCCCGCTCGAGCCACGCGTAGGTGCGACTGCGGAACGACTGATCGGGCGCGAGATCGGCAGTCATCGTCGCGCGAACGAGCGCACTGCAAGTCTCGTCGAAGCGCTGCCGGAGGGTCGCGTGCCGCGTTAGCAGAACGTCGACAATGTCATGGGGTGCTTCCGGGAGCAGCTCAGCGGGCAGGCCCAGCAGGAAGCCACGGTAACGAGCCAGTTCGACACGCGCGCGCTCGGCCGGGGTGAATGTCGCGCGCCCTTGCCGAAGCGCTTCCTTGGCGAGCGCGAAAGCAGGCATGAGCGCGACCGGCATCTGGTCCACCTGGGGAATTGGGATACCGTAGATCCTGGGGTCCCATTGATCGGGGCGGCTGAGGACGTTGAACCGTACCATCGAATGCATGAGCCGGACCATCGCCGCAGCCTTGAAGCCCGCACCGTGTCGTTCAAGCGCTCCCGGCAGAACGGTCGTCGTGAAAAAGGTCGCCGTCTCCTTTACCCGCCGCGCCGCCGTCTTGCTCGACAGCGCCCCCGTCAGCGCCATCGGCAATGCGGAGTACTTGTTCAAGAAGGTTCCGATGAAGCCTCCCCGAATGACGAAGGGAACCATGTGGGCGTATTGATTACGTTCGAGCCGCGCTCCCTCGCCGATCAGTTTTGCGTCGAGCCACGCCGGGAAGGCCTCCATCGCGAGGACAAAGCACGCGAGCTCGGCCGGCGCGTCCACAATCTCGGACAGCCCTCGATCGCACGCCTCGCCGAGCATCGCTGCAAGGCGATGAAAGCCATACTTCGGCATGAGGGCCGCATAGGCGTCGGCGACCGGATCACCGTGCATCGTAAAGATTCTGGCGACAGCCACTCTCTCTTTGTTGGCAAGCAACGCCGGTCGTCTCTCCGAGAACGCCGGGTCGAGTTGCGTCTGCTCACCAGGATCCGTCGTGAACCTTTCCGGCGTCACGGAAAAGTCCACGCGGCCGTACATCGCAGGAACCTCACTGGCCTGATACGAGACCATCTGGGCCAGCTCCGTAATCGAGGCATTCATGGCCGTCGGGCCAGATCCAGTGAAGGCGTTCAGCATTGGCGATGCGGCCAGCGACGAAGGCTTGGCAGCAATTTGCAACAAGTTGCTCATCTCTCTTCTCCCAACGATTGAGGTTGTCGGCGGAATGCTTCGTTGGGCTACAAAATACGGCTAGCTGTTTTGATCAGGAATACCTTATTATCCTAATTGGCCATTAGGATACGCCTAACAATGCGCAGTCTAAATCTCCCGGGCCTGACTGTATTTGTTGCGATCGTCGAGCACGGCAGTTTCGCCGCCGCGGCCCGTCATTTGGGACTTTCAACACCGTCGGTGAGCCAAGCGCTCCGCGGTCTCGAAGAGAGGCTGGGAGTGCGATTGCTGAATTGCACGACCCGCTCGGTGACGCTCACCGAAGCAGGCGGCGCTCTCCTCGCCCAAGTGCGACCGGCGCTCGAACAGCTTCTAGGTGCGATCGAGGCGGTGAATGTCTTCCGCGACCGCCCGGCCGGCATCCTGCGCTTGGCCGCGAACGGCCTAGCCGCGGACGCGGTGGTTTTGCCGGTCGTGAGCGATTTCATGGCCGAATACCCCGACATCAAGCTTGATATCACGATCATCGATGGATCGATTGATGTTGTGGCTGGAGGCTTCGACGCGGGTATCGGCGCCGGCGCCCTGATCGCCAAGGACATGATCGCCGCGCGCCTCACGCCCGACTCGCGTTGGGTTGCGCTGGCCAGTCCATCCTACCTGAAACGCCATGGAACGCCGCACACGCCGGCTGATTTGCGCACCCATAATTGCGTCCGATGGCGGATGTTGAACGGTGCTATATTCCCTTGGCGATTTCATGATTGACGGTCAGGCCGTCGAGTTCGACGCAGGAGGTTCGCTAGTCACTAGCAGCATTCCGCTGCTGGTGCGCTCGGTCATCGAGGGAGCCTGCATTGCGCTCGGGATCGAGGCCGCGGCGAAACGGCGGATCGACGGGGACAGTTCGTGCCGTTGCTGCAGGATTACGCGTATCCCTGGTCGGGCTGGCACATCTATTACCCCAGTCGTCACCAGCTTCCGCTGCCGCTACGAGCGTTCATCGATTTTCTGCGCGATCACCCTGCCGTCAACGGTCACGCCAAAAGCGCAAAAACTGCCGGCGCTGCAGCGTCGGGAAACGCTCCTCGGGCGAGATAGCCGGTTCCGAAAACCCTCCGAAAACGAGGGCCGGGTCGCAGCACGGGGCTCGATGAAAAACCCCGCCTTGAGGGATAATCAAGGCGGGGCCAATCAGGAGTTGGCGCGTTCGCATCACGCCTTGAGGCGAGCCTAGCATCGGACCCGTCAGGAACCGTGCAAACTTTCGTCGTGCAGCGGATCGTCCTGGACTGTGAAAGAGTGCTCGTGGGCTGGGTATAGCCAGCCGCTGCGCCCTTTTCGCCAGAATGGCGTTTGGCTCATGAAGCTCACCCCTGACACCATCCGCTCCATTGCGCCGGTGCCCCCGAAAACGGAAATCATCGTCTTCGATGACGGCTTGCCCGGCTTTGGCGTGCGCGCTCGCCTGAGCGGATGGAAGATCTTCATCGTTCAGTATTCGGTCGGCAACAGGCAGCACCGCATATCGCTGGGCGACGTCGATGAACTCGACGTCGACGAAGCACGTCAACAGGCAAAGGAAATCCTGACCGCGGTGCGGATGGGTCAAGATCCAGCCGGCGACGAGGGGTAGTGGCATGTTGCAGCACCGCAGCCTGCTTTTGGGAGTTGGCATCGGCCTTTTTTTCGCCCTGGCTGTTCTAGTTGCGCGGTATGTCAGCGATTTGTCGGTGGGCTAGGACCGGGTTGAATTGCAGGCCGGCAGTTGCAGCAGAAATGGATTGCAGCGAAGCAAATATGATGAAGGCCAACGGCGACATGGACAAAATGGCGGCTGGAGAAAAGAAGACCACGGGCATGAAGGAAATGACCATGGCCAAGGAGACGATGGAAAAGAAGGACATGGCGGGGTGCAAAATGCACATGAATGACGCCATGGAAAAGGGAATGAAGTCGCGAAATTTCAACTATCGAGAGGCCGCCAACTGAGGCGGCCTTACTCCGGCATGATCTGTTTATGCCCGCACTTGCTGCATTCGAAAATGCGATGAGCGAGATGCCCCAGACCCGGCGGCATGTAAACCAGGTCCATAAGGCCTTGGCATTTTGGGCAACGAGGCCGATCGGTTTCATCCGGCGACTTTTTTCGGTCTGGAATTATGCTCATTGCAACGCAGCATACAGAAGCAAGCTGACATGAGCCTTACAACCGGATCGGCAAAACAGGCCACTCCCAGATTCAAATTAGGCCAATAGGGGTTAAAGTAGGCCAGTTCCCGCTATTTGCAGGGCCCACCTCGGCCGGCCACATCCCAAGGCGAAACGGCCCCAACGTGGGAGCGCTGAGACCGTCTTCATTCGGACGCCACTAGGGGCAGGAGGGGCATCCGATCAAGCTCCGCTCCGGCGGCATTCGTTCCAAACATAGCTCCGTGCGAGCGGGCGTATCGGCGCCGGCCGTGGCAACATCCCTCTTGAAGCATTCGCTGCCGATCGCTCGCCAGCTGGTACATCGTGAACGAGTTCGGCGCCACGCTGGCGGTACTGCTCGCACCCAGGCGACGCGTTGCGCGACCGGCTAAAGCCGGCTCACCGCCAGCCCCGTTTTCTCTTTCGGCTTCCCCGGCTTTTTTGCCGGCCATGTTGTCCTTCCCCGCCCCGCCAGTATCAAAGAAACGACGGCGGCCCTGCAGCCGCTTTGCGCCGCGCCGGATACCAGGACGTGAATTTGACTGCGCCGACCAGCGCAGCAATGGTCGCGATGATCCCGACGCGCGGTGGAACATCAGGCAAGTAAAGCAGCGTCAGTTCAGCGAGCACCAGGACCACGAAAGCCAGCGCCCACACGGCCGTGATGATGTAATTTGTGCGGATGAATTCGGGGTGTTGCCAAAATTCAGGCGCCACCCGCTCCCGTGCGTATTGAAGCGTGAATGGCCGGCCCACGATTATCGAGATCAGCACAATGATCAGAAGGCCGGCGTCGACGCGAAGGCGAACGCCGATGATCGTCCAGGCTGGCTGGATGACAAACGCGTAGATGGCAAGTCCGCAGAATAGGACCGTTGTTCCGATCTCAAGGATTTTCGGCTTTTTATCGGGAGTTATCCAATCCCGAGCCAACAGGATTGCCGAAGTCACCGCACCGGCGAGCTGTCCCGCGGTTGAGCCGATCAATCTGTCGACGACAGCAAAGACGATGAACGGAGCAAACGCGAGCAGAATTCCCATAGCAAACGCTCCTCTCGACTGGCCGCGAGGATAGATCAGTGCAAACCTTCACGGCAAGTGATGCGAGCAAGACGACCCTGGGCGGCCCGGCTTGGCGCAAAGCGCTAGCACAATTAAAGGTCTAGCGAGGCCGCTGGACCTGTCGCTACTCACCGCTCCTCGCATAGGATGATTCCCAAAATACCGCCGGTCTCATTAAGGTGAAAAAAATGGAGCCATGGGCAAATTTCTTTCTTGGAGAGCTGACCGCCTCCGCGGCACTGGCAGGATTGCTGTTTGTCAGCATCTCCGTCAATCAGAGCCGCATTCTTTCGCTCGGGCGAATGGCGGAGCGAGGCCTCGAGGCTTTGACGACGCTCCTGCTGGTTATTATCGTTTCGTCATGTGCGCTTGTGCCGGCTCAAGCTCCGAGACTATTCGGCAGCGAGATCTTACTGGTTGCATTGATCCAGTTAGTTGCAGTTCTTTTCCTGCAGCGCCTCCAATGGAGCACATTGGCGTCCGAACATCGCGCTACGTCGCTGCGAGCGTTCGTTCTTTCGCACACTGCAGTCTGGCTGATTATCGTCGCCTCCTTGGTGCTCGTTTGGCGCGGCGACTGGATTGGCCTTTATCTCTTTCCAGCAGGCTTTTTGCTTTGCTTCTTAACCGCAGGGATGAATGCCTGGGTGTTATTGATTGAAATCAATCGCTAGGCCGATTTCCAACCCGAGGGCTCGTAGTAGCGAAAATGAAATGGCCGCAAGATCCGAGGGTGCTCATCTGCATCATCGCCGCGCTCATCTTCACGATCTGGGTCGCGCTTCAGCAAACTTATTACTGAGCGCCATCGCCTCTCTGCATTTTGCGCAGTCAACTGCGATACACCATCGCCGGGCTGGACAAAGCTGGACATGGGGAAATCCTTACCTCGCCCAAAGTATAGGCTGGTCACGACAGCCGCGCTAAGCAAGCGTTTGGTGGTGGAGAACTGGTCCGTTAGCAAAGGCCATCCGGCAGAAGAATCACGGTACTAACTATAGGCCACCTCGCCGGTCACCCGCAGTACCGTACCGACGCCCACTCCAAGCTCGCGAGCAATGCGGCGAATGCCGGTCCCTGCGGCGCGCGCCGCGACGATCGCCGCCACCTTGTCTGCATCGCTGTCTTCCAACCGCCGACGGCCGAGCTGCGTGCCATCGGCCTTGGCCCGGCTCAAACCTGCCATGACGCGCTCACGGATCATCGCGCGTTCGAACTCGGCAAACACCCCCAGCATCTGGAACATGGCCCGGCCGGACGGCGTCGAGGTATCGAGGCCTTGCTGATGCAGGAACAGGTCGATACCCTTGGCATGAAGCTCGCGCAGGAAGTCCAGTAGATCGATCAGCGAGCGGCCCAGGCGATCGACCGACCATGCGCCGACCATGTCGACGTCGCGGCGGGCAACGGCCTTTAGCAAGCGATCGAGGCCCGGGCGCTTGTCACGGCCCTTGGCGCCGGAGATAACGGCATCCTCAAAGAACTCAACCACGCGCCAGCCGTGGCGCGTGGCGACCTCCTCTAGTTCGCGTCGTTGATTATCGGTCGTCTGCTCACCGGTTGAGACGCGTAGATAGATCGCTACGCGCTTCTGTGCCGATCGTTCGCTGGCCATGGCCTGTTCAATTGTCCCGGACAATAGTGAGGACCTTACAATCAGAAAGTGGAGGAAAAAGATCCGCCCTCGAGATCATCGTGCATGAAGCTGACGAGCCAAACGCCGTCGTCGACTTCCTTGATGTCGAGCTCTGACCGGCCAGTACGACGGAGATGTTGATTGTCTTGCGATGCAGGCAGAGGCGCCCGCAAGCGGTGACGAGAACATCGCGATCATGGAACGGTCCCTGCCGAGGCAACAAAATCTGGGAAGTCTGGCGAAGTCACTCGGACACTAAAGTCCGCCGATCATTGCGGCAGCGCGGTGCGGTCATGAGACTGCCTAAGCGCCTTCTGCGAATATGCGCCATATGCCGATTTCTCTGGCCCGGCAGCGACTGGCGTCTCCCGGGAGCGCATAGGTGTCATGCTGAACCTTTTTAGAAACGGCGGTGACCCACCTTTTTTGCCGCCTCAGCTAAGAAAAATAACCGCAAAGCATGACATTCAAATCAAATCGCAACCAACAAATCAAAAAGCAACCAACTGCTCGCCCGTCTTGCTTTTGAGGAGATCCCAGCATGAGTTGAAAGGTCTTGGTAGCCCTTTAGGGGCCGAAGTACACGACTGAAAGCAATTTGAAATGAAGCAGGTCCTGTGAAACGACGATGGCTGCTCATTCTGGCAGGCATAGCAATCAGCTATGTCCTGCTGGCTTACGTCCTCCTTCCTCTGCTGTGGACCCATCACGAACATGAGCCGGGCCTGGCTTCCCTGCCGATGGTGACGCGCACTGCCAGTGGCATTCCAGGAGACGCACTCAATGTTGGACTTGTTGGCAGCAAGGAAGATGTCCTTCCCGCGATGCATGCGGCCGGCTGGTTTCCGGCCGATCCGATTACGTTGCGTACGAGTATCGAGATCATCGGCAGTGTGGCGCTTGACCGACCGTACCACGATGCGCCTGTCAGCCCCCTTTATTACGACGGGAAAAGGGAGCAGTTCGCTTTCGAGAAGCCGGATGGAAGAAGTGCGGACAAGCGACATCATGTCCGGCTTTGGCTGGTCCTCGAAAAAGGAACCGACGGCCGTCCGGTCTGGCTGGGCTCGGTCACGTTCGACCGCGGCGTGGGCTTTAGCCACGATACCGGTCAAGTTACCCATCATATTGGGCCCGATATCGATGCCGAGCGCGATCTGCTGATGCACGATTTGGGTGAGGCAGGAATGGTCGAGACATTCTTCCAGATTTCCGGAACGGGCCCGACATTGTTCGGTCGAAATGGAGAAGGCGATCCATATTACACGGACGGCGAAATCGATGTCGCCACTCTGGTCGTTAATGGTGCCAAGCGAACGGAGCCACCGTCGACCCTGCCGCCGCCGCCGTTGATCGCTCTTAAGGATCAAATCTGGCACGGCATCAGCCATGCGGTTGCTCAATGAGCTTGCCGTGCGCAAGGAACCGAGCTCGCTACCGACACCCCTCCTCCTCCCTCATCCCATGCACAAATGCGGCTGCGGAGCCGAATACAAAGTCACCGCGACCGAAGTATCTACGGATTACGTCACCGGTGAAACATGCGGTACTCTGATGGACAGACCAGCCAACAAGAGCTTTCTCGACTTACGGGCACCTCCCGGGAAACGATTGATCTGTTCCAAACGGGTGCGTGGTGACCAGGCGGTCATGTGACTTCAACGCGTCATATAAGCCAGCCGCGAGGAACTGTTCTGGCAACGGCGGATTGAATGACTAACGCACGAGGAGTGCTGCCATGCGCATTCAAACTTATCGGGACGGAAGCCTCTCCAGACACTTCGATCTGATTTATGGAGGGGCGCGTGCAAGGTCAATTGACCTGGTCTCGGTAACAACTGCGACCATGCTGCTGGCAGGTTTCGCTTGCGCCCTCGCAATCCCCTTCGCGCCGATGCTCGCCCACTTGAGCGATTGGGTTCGCTAGCGGGGCAGTGGGCCGTTGCCGTTCCGACGCTGTCCTAGCCTTCATCCAGCCTGCTCTTTATCAATGATGACCCGCGCCAGTTCCTTTGCTGTGCGGGTAAGGCCGTCGCGGATGATCTGGGCGGGGCCGTTCCCCCAAAGCATTTAACTTTTGCAATATGAGCGAAATTGACCAGCAAAGTGGGTTTGCAATGCGTCATGCTTGCCGGATCACCGCCCGATGACGGCAACCACCGGTGACCGAGAGTACTACTGCGCTAATCCAAGGCGAAGCATCATGTTCCATATTCCGCGACCACCATGTCCGAAGTGCAAAACAACGACGATGTTGGCTAGAATCACGCCCGGCCCTTCCGGTTTTCACATCCGGACATTCGAATGCCCGGCTTGCGACAACATCCATCAGATGGTGATCGATCAGGTCGATCCGATGAAATCCGCCAAGACAAAGCGCTGGCTTCATGGGCAACTTCGAGCGCCAATGTAAGCAATATCATTGCTTTTTGGGCTTGGAATAGATCGGTACGGTGGAAATTTCGACCCTGTCCGCATTCAGAACGGAAATGCGGCGCGTCGGATCAACTGCCGGTTTGTCGAGCGAAACGCCTATGGCGAGAACCTTCGCCTTCTCGAATGCAGCGGCGTCACTTTTGCAGTTGGACCCGGACGGGTCCACAAGCCTGTGACCATCTTTGATATCGAAAAAATAATGTGGCATTGGCCACCTCCAGCCGAGCCAATGCGCCATGGGCGATGCCGTTCCCTAAGGCTAATAAGGCCGCTTCTCAGCGCGCGAATTTATTTCGATCGGCTCCGAGGAACTTTGTTCCTCGCGTGACATTTAGTTGTATGCCAAGATATTTTTTTAACGTTCACCACGAACGATCGACAATCGACGACGAAGGCGAAGAACTGACGGACAGGCATGAGGCTTGGCGTTCAGCGACGATGGCGGCCGGGGAGATGATCAAAGAAATCGACGGCAGGCTGGTGCCCGGCCGCGAGTGGCGGCTGGAAGTCACGGATGAGTTTCGAAACCCGCTCTACGTCATCCACGTCAGCGCCGAGAAACCGAAATAAGGCGCATACAAACCGGGGCGAGCCAAGGAAAGCTTTGGACCTATGAGCGCGATTCCTGTTCACCTTCAAAGACGCTTCGAGCAGAGATGGGCTTCTCGTTTCGCCCTGCCGGTTGCTGCTGTCGCGTCGAAGAACGTCGGGACGAAAGCAACAACATCAAAATCGTCGCGTGGCCCGCGCCGTGCGGCAGAGACCGAAGAGAAACCAGCCGGGGTTAAAGTGCGAGGGTCGGGAGTTTGACGGCGCCGATCGCCGTAACAATAATATACCTCGATGCGCGAGCAAGAACATCCATTTTTCGCGCGGGTTCCGTCCTAATTCGCCGCTCCTTCTGGAGCGCCCATGCGCGTCTCGTACGCTCTCAGCGTTCGCCGCCACGCGGGTCGCGCCTGACAGCGCACGAAGTAATCCTTCAGCGCCGGAAAACGCTCGATCAAATCGGTCCTACGGACTTCGCGCAGAATTGTCGTCATCATGATGTCCGCGACTGTGAATTCGTCACCTGCGAGATAGGGTCGGCTCGACAGCTGCTCACCCAGCACGGTAAATTTTTCTCTTGCCCGGTCAACGAGTGCCGGACGGCGCAGTTCGCCTGTCGCCTCTTCGCCGCCTCCGTCAATGATCTGGATTTGAAGCAGCGTCGGCTCGATAGTGCTTAACGCGGTGCAGCACCATTGCGTGACGCGCGATCGGCCTTGTAGATCGGCGGGAATCAGCATGCCTGCCTTCTCGGCGAGATAAATAACGATCGCGCCGGTCTCTGCGACGATAAACCCGTCGTCGTCGACCACAGGCACCTGATTGAACGGACTAATGCGGCGGTAGATGTCCGTCTGCGTCTCACCTTCGATATAGTCCAGACCGTGAACCGGGTATGGCAATCCGGTTTCCTCAAGCGCCCAAAGCGCACGAAGGTCGCGCGTTTCGCCAATCACGGGTTCTTTGACGCGTTTGAAGCCATATACCGTGATCATCTCTCACCTTGCTGCAAGCGGCTGTTCCCATGGCAGTCGACACCAACATGCGCTCGAGTTTCGGGGGTCGCTGGTCAAAATTGCTCATTCACGGAAAAAGTCGGCAGCGCCGTGTGCGGAAAGAGATTTTGCGCTACCGGCCATGCGGGTATAGGAGCGCCAGACACGGCGGAAGGCAACACGACGATAGTCGGCGCGGCCTCGTGGTGCATTCTTTTGGCGCGGCGGTGGCAAGGTGGCTTGCGGCGTAGCCCGCGCCGCCGCGGGTCTTGCCTCTCGAAAATGGGAAACTGGTGTTAGCTCGACAAAAACCCCACCCGATGGGGCTCAAAGGGCGGGGCAAAAGTCTATTCATAGATCGGTATTAATTGTGATCGTGATCGACGATCACCTTGCGATCAGGTTGCCTGTCGTGGTCGCGATCCTTACTGATCACCGTTGTGTCGCGCGGCTCGCGCTCCTTGATTACGGTCGTTCGGTCACGATCTCGTTCGTGGTGATCCTCACCAACCGTAACGCCGGCTCCAACCGGACCAACGCCAACTCCGACGCCGACATCTTCCGCAGTTGCGGGAACTGCGGCACATATGCTCGCCGCCGCTACTATCGCCAACATATATTTCATGAACCATTCCTTGCTCTGTGAACCATGCCCATGCCGCTAAGAACGGGATAGATCGTCTGAAGTTCCTGAGTATCGTCGGTGGCGGCTGTAAATATAGCCCGCGCGATGCGAGCGGCGAGCTATCTGGTCAAAACAGCTCACCAGATACACGCGGGGGGCGGTTCGGCACCCGGCGGCAGGGTCGGCATCAGCCGTGATACGCAAACAGCTCGATTGGGTCGTTGAAGCCGCGCACCGGATATTCGCCGACGCGTTCGAGATCGAAATCGCTTTCGACGAAGTCGGCGAACGCGCGCGACAGCAGCACTGTCCTGCCCAATTGTTTGGTGAGGGTTTCGAGACGAGAAGCCATGTTGACCGCTGGACCGATGACCGTGAAGTCGAGCCGGCTGTGTGAGCCGATATTGCCGTACATGACGTCTCCGACGTGGACGCCGATGCCGTAATTCAGCGGTGCCCGACCCGTCTCGTTGTTCTTTTCGTTCAGGGCAACCATGGCCTGACGAGCTTCAGCCACGGCGTGCAGCAGATTGGCGCACGCTGACGGCTGGCTGAGCGGAAAAATGGCGAGCAGTCCGTCGCCGATAAATTTCAGTATTTCCCCGCCATGTCGCGCGATCGGCTCCGACATCGCGTCGAAATAGCCGTTGAGAAGATCAATGACGTCATCGCGCGGCCAGTTGTCGGAGAGGCTGGTGAAATCGCGCAGATCGCAGATCATGATGGCGGCGCGTACCGTCGTCCCGCTTCCGCGCCTGGTGGCGCCGGCCAGAATGAGCTCGCTCGCATGCGACCCGACATAGGTTTCGAGCAGCGTTCGCGCCAACCGGTTCTTGACACGAATTTCGCTGACCAGCGCCAGAACCGGCAGCACCTTCAACAAGCCGGCAATATGCCGCTCGTCAAAACCTCCGGACCGGTCGGTTGCAAAGGTCACAATGTGCCGCTTGCCGAGCGTATGGTACAGCGGCCATGCCACATAGTCGGTCAGGCCCTTCGCCCTCATCTCGTCATAGACGGCGTGCTTGCGGCCAAGTGAACGATCGCGTTCGAGAATCTCACGCACCTCGGTGGCACCGTCATGGATTTCGTTGGCGGGACTGCCGATGTATTCGGATCGCCCCCTGACATCGTAGTCTACCCGCGCAATCTCGGCTTCGCGCATTCCGTCGGCCCACACGAACCGGGCGCCAAGCCATTGCGGATGGTTGATCATAATGTGAAGCGTCGCCCGCTTGACGGGAATACCTGCGCGCTGGAGCCGGACACACAGTTCCGCGAAAATATTGTCAATGAAGCGCTCGTCGCGCGTTCCGTTTATCAGCCAATGCACAACGTCACTGTCAGAATGCATGGTGACGGGATCGCTTGACGACGCGTTCATATCTTGTTCCCAAGCAGTGAGCTGGTTCGACTGTAGACGATACCATTCGACCGTGTCTTCCTTGGCCGCCTAGCAAGTGGAATGACGACCGGCGGTGTGTCAGCGACATAGTTCGTGGGCTTTTGCCGTTTTGCCTAGATAATACTTTGCGGCGCAGCTTCAATTTCGCGCGCCGAGCGCTCCAATCAGCGAAAATGTCCCCATGGCAGTGAGGATTGTGTCCTTCCCCGGCCGCCGTCCTTAAAGGCGGTATTTCCCGCGGCATCGCCGCGCCCTGCAGATTTTCACGCTGTCTGGGGCGGCGACAAAACCGGTCCCCGGTGACCTGCCATGGCTGAACGTCAGCTTGGTCTTTTTTCATTTGCCAATCGGACAAGTGCCCGGAGCGTCGCAAGGCCCAGGAGCAGGTCGAGTAGTGGCAGTGGTATCCATGGAGACTGGTCCCTCAACTCCGTTCACGACGGCTGTGATATGCCAACGATAAGTCGACTGGGGCGTCAGGGCGGAGTCACCGAAACTGGGGCCCGTAACATCGCCGACGACCGCGAACGGACCGTCCACGCCGGCGCGCGAGACGTGATAGATTGTCGTTCCCGCTATCGGGATCCAAGCGAGATCCGCTGTGGCGTCCGAAGTGTCGACGACCGTGAGATCATTCGGCGTCACCCCGGGCGCCGCCGAGGTAGCAGGCATAGGCGTTGCGCGCGCGGTGAGGGCGTCCAGCATCGCCTTGATCGCTTTAATCTGGGGTCCCGATTTCGTGACATAGCTGTCCTCGTGATTGACGTAACTCCACCAGTCCCAACATGCTTGCGGATTGGACGGCAGATATGGACTCGACGCGGTTTGCGGATAGAGGACAATGACATGGTTCGTATCCGCCCAGGAATTGTACCCGGTGTCGTCGATGAAACGTTGGCCGATATCGCCGACGTCCTGCTGGCATCCGTGGAGAGCGATATGGACACGGCACGCACCACCTTCCGCGCAGTCCTTGGGGACGAAAACATAGCCGGTATCGCCGAGGCTTAGCGAACCGGTGTCATCCGGTCTGGTGTAAACAGATTGGTCGAAGCGCATCATCGTTCCAGTAAGCTGACCTCGATTGGGTGGGTTTAGCGCACCGTAAATATGCTGCAGGACGATTCCAGCCTGGTCATAGCCGCACTGGTCAATATAGGGGACGGCGTTGTCTTTGCAGTCGTTGAGGCCGCTGACGTGCGGCTCTTGCAGAACGACCAACGAATGTCCGGCACCGACGGCAGTCTGGTAGTACAGGTTGCCGTGGTTGGCATCGCCCAGATAGTGGCGATAGAAATCGGCAGTTGCGTCGGTCACCGACTTGGCTACCACGGCGTCGTTATATCCGTGAAAGATATAAATCTTTTGGCGACTTAGGTTCTGCAAGGAATCGATGTCACCGGACATCGCTTTGGCGTCGGCCTTCGCGACGAAGATGTTCAGGTCCGATGGCGGCCCAGTCATACATGAACCTGTCGCGGTCAAAACCGGCAGCATGTAGCCGTTGATGAAATCGTCGGCGTCAGCCTTGGCGCACCAGAATGGCCCGCCTGCGATCACGCCTACGCCCTTGACCACCGAAGACCAGGCGGTGGCAAACTGGACGGCCATGAACGCGCCGGATGATATGCCGGATATCGAGGTTTCTCCGATGGCGGCGTTGTAGCCGCGCAGCGCCGCGGGCTCGGCTGCGAGCGGCGATACCGAGATGACCATCGCAGACGCCAAGGCGACGGCGGTTCCGCTTGATACGCCGATACTCATGACGCCCTCACTTTTACGGATATCAACGGCCGCGCGCCGGATATTCACATTCAAGATTCAAGCCCTGTTTCTAAACTTGACTAACCCAGCGCCTGTGGATCGCACCTCGATGGTAGTCCCAATCGTTCCCTGTTTGCTACGGGCATGGGGAGTTGCGCCTCGTTGCCCGAATTTTACGCTGCAGAGGCCATCTGCGCCTGGCAGGATTTGGCTCTTGTCTACCACGGTCCGGCAACGGCGTCGGCTTGGCGGTGCCGAGCCTGCTGACCTGGCGGCGCCAGTTGCATCGTTCCACCACATCAAGGGTGAGAACCGGACTCTGACATCGGGCTTCCGCTCCCGGCCCGGCCGCGTGCGGCTGATCTCGGTTGCCGGCGAGAGACGAAAATTGGCACGCAGAGCGGCTCGCCTTTTAATGCGATTTTAATAAAACTTTAACTTCTCAGGTCCGATCATAGCGGTTGGACACGAGCTGAGGCGCGCAATGGACGGTATTTCATGGAATGACCTCGATTTGGATGAGCAGCGTGCGATCGCCATGCTGGCCGACGGGGTTTCCACCGAGTTTTGCGATCCGGTCGCTCTGCTGACATTGCGGCGGATCGGGTTAGTGAGAGGATCCCGATTGACGCTGGCGGCAGAACAGATGCTGTCGGTTTCGGTTCGCGGTGCGTTCGCCGCGTAAACTGCCGGCCGACATCATTTGAGCCGTCACGGCGCTACGGTTGTTGCCTTTATTGCGCTGGTCACATTGAAACGATCACGAGATCGCCCCGTCCAACGCCTGGCGCGCTTTCACGCGTCAAAATCGATCGGACGGATTGACGCAATTGTAACAACATTGCCGCTAAATCGGTCGCGATTGTCGAAGGCGCTTCGTTCTGCATCCATGCCTGCGACGCGAACAAACCGGGCTTTCGATGACTGTGCCGTCACACTCAGCCGAACCGGCACGACTTGCCTATCTGGAGTTGATCAGAGGCCTCGCCGCCGTTCAGGTCGTCCTGCTGCACTCCTTCAGTGCCTTTTGGCCCGATCTTGTATTCGAATTTGCCGGCCACGGCGTGGCCTGGCACGTTCATTTGTCACCGCTGTATTTTCTCTATGACGGTTATTCGGCGGTCTATATTTTCTTCGTTCTGAGCGGCTATGTCCTGAGCCGCTCATTTGAACGTCATCTCGATCATCCGTTTGCGCTGATCTCGGCGCGGGCGGTTCGCCTCGGTCTACCGGCCGCGGCGGCGGTGCTGGTAGGCGCGGCGGCCGTTGCAATCTTCGGCAGGCCGAACGTGGAAGCCAGCGCCATCTCGGGCTCGGAATGGTTTGCGAACCCGCACTTCACCGAACTGTCGGTCTTTTCCATTATCCGGGACGCGGTCGGCAACGCCCTCTTCCTCGGCTATCGCGGCTTGCCCGGCGTCGCGTTTCTATCTCCATGGCAGCAGCCGATCAGCCAATCCTTCGCGGTGCCGCTGTGGACGCTGAGCATCGAGTTCTATGGCTCGCTCCTTGTCCTGCTGTTGTCGTGGTTCGCGCGGCGCTCTCGCCCCCTATGGTGCGTGGTCGTAATTCTGGCGACGATATTTACAATCCGCAGCGGGTATCTTTGCTTCATAGCGGGCCATCTGCTGGCGAGCTGGCGCCGCGCCGAAAAGCCCGCACCGGCAAATCCATTGCTGCCGACATTGGCCATCGTGCTTGGTATGTATCTTTGTGTACGGGCGGACATCTGGCAAATCGAATGGTTGCGCGCATTGTGCAGCGAAGCCGCGCCATGGCTGTTTCCGGGCCAATCCGCAGCGCAGCAGCAGAAAGCATTCGGAGCAATTTTCATACTGACCGGCCTGATCCATCTGCAGTGGGTGCGGTCAGCGCTCTCGTGGCCGTGGTTGGTCAGGAAATCGCGCCTGTCATTTCCAATCTACCTGGTGCATTGGCCGATTTTGTTCGGCCCGGCGGCCGTGATCTTCCTGTGGTTGAATGGTGCGATCGGACTTGAGCTGGCGCGCGTTGGCGCAATTGTCTGCGGCATCGGCATGGCCTTCGCCGGCGCGGTGCTTTTTTCACCGATTGACCGCGGCGCTTTGTCGTTATCCCGGCGATGGCGCGAAAGATTGTCTGGCATGACCATGGAAACCACGGACCTGCCGCAAGCGGTTGTCGCTCCCGGTGCGATTCCGGCGGAATGAACGGGACTTGTCGTCTTGCGGGATCTCGTCGCAACCTGAGCTTTACTGATTTACAGGGGGGCGGCGGACATGAATGACCGCGGTGTCGTCGGCATAAAGCCGTTGCCATCCCTGTATGTGATCCAACACCTGGGCCGCAGGCGATTTCGGAAGCAGTAGGGTCGCATCGATCTGGTAATCATCGAGGAGATGCAGTAGCTGGTCGACTTTGCGCGCTTCGATAGCATCGAAAAAATTCATCACGAATTTTTCACCATAAAGCTCGGCGCGGCCGTCGATAAATACCGGCATGTCTGCCGCGATCAGATAGCCCCCAAATTCGTACGCATTAAAGACCCGCTTCGCCTGGCGTTGTTTGAGTAGCTCAACCGCCGCGCTCGGTGCCTGCGAATTCACGAAGACAAAATGATGATGCGAAATATAGGACGACGTCGCCGCCCAGGCTCCGCCGAGGATCGCTATTGCGACGAAGGTCGTGACATAGGACGGCGAAAAATCGGCGGAGGGAAGAGCGTTGTTCGGCCTGATCTGGCTTGCGAGCGGCTTAGCCAAAACCAGCGGAACCAGAAATGCGAACGCCTCGATGCTTCGGACATGAGTCAGCGCCATGTAGATCAGGCCCAACAGCAGAATGATCCGCGGAGGGGACAGAACGAGGCCGCGATAGAATGCCAGGCCGATCAGGCCGAGAAGGGAGGCTTCGAAAAAGCCGAATGAGCTGAAATCGGCAGACCGCCATTCCGATATGATCGATAGCAGTTCGCCAAGATCAAGGATTTTGGCCGCGCCCAACAGTGTATTCAAGCCGTACGGCGTGCAGCAACTGGCCGCCAGCGCACCGGCTGCAAAGAAGCTCCACCTCGATGCGAGAAATAGCCGGCGGTCGGCGGCGGCCTCCCAGATCGCTATCAGCGCAACGGGCCCGATCAGCGCCAATCCCAGGACGAAGCCGCCATGAAGATTGGCCCATAGCGCCATCAGCGGCAGCAGAAGCAACGATGGAGGCAGCGCGACGATCGGCAGCCGAGATCATCCCGCCAATCCAGGCCACCATGACTGGCATCGCCAAGACATGAGGGCGCGCCAGAAGGTGATGAAGTGACAGCAAAAGCGCCAGCATCGTCACCAAGATGCAGTGAGCACCTTCAAGATTTACGGAAAGAAGATAGACAAAGATCGCAACTGTCGCAGCGATCGCCAGCGAGGTCAGGATGACTGGCCCAGCCCAGCCCCATTGCCCATGGACGGCCGCGTAAAGTATTTGGGACAGCGAAGATGTCGAAATCCACGGCGCGCCGAATTTGGTGAACGAGTACAAGTCGGTGTGGGGCGCGGCATGATGGTCGATCATCCATTGCCCGACCTTGATTTGCCAGAAGCTGTCGGAATCCTGCAACAGGCCGTCGCCCGTAAACAGGAAGAAGAAATAGGCTCCCGCGCCAACGCAAAGCGGCAACAATCCCCGTGTCGGGCTTTGCGCGTCAACAGTATTGGCGATGGAGAGGGACATGAACTGCTTTGCCTGATTGCGCACGCGCGCATTTATCCGATTGAGTTTGCTCCATCAGAGCATGGCGATCATAACTTCGAGTAAATTCCAAGGGCTTCGATACGTCGCTCCTTGCATTGGCCGCGGTCATGCGGTCCACTTATGCTCCGGTGCGGAAGCGCACCTTTGGCTAGCTTGACTTAATTGCGCCTGGCAATTTGGCCCAGGGCGCGTCAGACCGATGTATCGACGGTTTGGCATTTCGGCGTTAGGACGATCTATGGCGTTCGCCCCTCAGTTGCGAGCAAGGCGAACCAGCAATCGGTTAGATGGCCTGCAACTCGAGCCGAGAAGACCGTGACAATTTTCGTAAAATGATAACCAATATCCGTGACGATTGCGCCTGTTCCTCCGAACTCTCGGATTACACTTGCAAATTAAGTTTGCGTTCACCTCGCCGCAAAAGAGTGAGAGACCACCGACTTTGCGAGATCGAGTTAACTAGGCTTCAAGTTCCTAAAACTAGGATGCCCGCATGGTCACGGCGCTGAAGAGCCGGTGAGACCAAATTTAGTCAGCTCGTGAACACTCGGGAGTCACCCAATGAAGAACCTTATTGCACGTTTCGTGAAGGATGAGTTCGGCGCAACCGCGATCGAATACGGTCTCATCGCCGCCGGCATTTCTCTGGCGATCATCGCGGTCGTTAACGGCCTCGGCAGCACGCTGAACACCAAGTTCGCGTCGATCTCGTCCAGCCTCAAGTAAGCCACTCTCTACCTTCGCTCAATCGGAAAGGCCTCCGGCATGCCGGGGCCTTTTTGTTGTGCGGGTATTCCAGTTTGAATGCGAGGAAAGAGTTCGCGGTCATGCGCCTCGCGTCGCCATCCCGTCGGTCAAGGGGGCGATATCAGCTCTGACCGAGCGCCAATTGAGGCATAGCCTCGACCGGCAAATTCTCGTTGGTTGCCGCCCCGGAAGCCAGAATTCGAAAAAGACGCTTCGTAATCAGGATAGATCCTGCGGCGAGGGCGACACCTGCAATAACATCAATGATGTAATGAGCTCCAACGACGGGTGTCGCCGCGATCATCAGTCCGTTGATTGCGATCGATGCGGATCTAAAGCCCCGGACCGGCCAAAGCGCCCACATGTAAAGCACGCGCCGAAGCGGCGTGGAAGCTTGGAAATGATACGATGCCGGCAAGCTTGAACAGCTCGAGCTCGCGCAACGATCCGTCGCGCAGGGCCAGGATATCGCGCAGCTGCCCCGCATAAACCGACGAAGTCAGAAGCGGAAATTTTTCGGTAGGGGACAGGTTCAGGCCGTAATAGGTTCCAACGGCTGGAACAAATACTGAAATCACAATTGTCACAGCCAGCGCAATATTAAGCGCCAATACAAATTGCTGCAGCCGGATCAGCCGCAACGTCATTGCCAGAATGATTGGGATACCAAGCAACGGCCATTTGATAAATCCATAGCCGGTGTTGAGGCATTTCGAAAGCCATGGATGATTGTTTACGAAGGCTGCAATCGGCTCGGGATCCAGGCCCATGGCGCGATCGATCAGCAGCAATGCCTGGTCCTGCAAGGGCCAATCCAGCCCGTTGGCGATATAGCTCAGGGGCCCGACGATCGCGGTGACCAGGATGACCTGGGCGGTGGTGCCTAGCCAGAAAACAAGCTTTGGGTCAGCGGCCTCTGCTCTCACGAACGCGTGGGTATAGGCGATCAAGGCCAAAACCAACGCCACCGCGGCGGCGGCGCCAAAGGCAATCGGTTCCAGTGAGAAGTCGGTCGCATGCAATCGCGAGCAGCAAGGCAATACCCAGCGCCGCGATCGGAATCCAATTCAGGTTGAATGTTCGCCAGGCCAAGCGAGCGTCCGGACCACTCATATCCCACCGTAACTACCGCTTGGGCGGTTCCGCCACACCTCGGGTGCAGGATCATTGTCGGCATCCCTTAAGGCCAAGGAAAAGATCATGGTTACTGTTCGGTTGCCGGTCGCGATTGTAGCGGTCGTGTTTCGATGCGACGGCGATCGATGAGGCGAGGCGAGCGGTAAAGGAGAATTAAGGCTGCCGCCTTACTTTCGCTCCTCATGAGCGACGAGGTCATCCGCAGCGCGGCCAAACCGTTCCCGGCGCGTGCGGCGCTGCCCTGGCTGGTGGCCGCGGGCGTCTATGCCCTGCTGCTGGCGCTCGGGCCGCGGCTACTAATGATCCCGACAGCTATTCTCATATCGCGGTCGGGCGCTGGATCATGGCGCATGGCGCCGTGCCGGCGAGCGATCCGTTTTCCTTTTCCATGCATGGCGCGCCCTGGATCACCTTCGAATGGCTGTCGGAAGTCATCTACGCGGCCGTGTATGCGCTTTCCGGCTGGGCCGGCGTGGTGGCGCTGGCGGCGGCGTCGATCGCGCTTGCCTTCGGTCTGCTGACGCGCTTTCTGCTGCGCGAACTCTCGCCGACGCTGGCGCTGCTCATGGTCGTGGCGGCGGTAACGCTGTTGGCGCCGCATATGCTGGCGCGGCCGCACGTGCTGACGCTGCCGATCATGGTGGCCTGGGCGGCGGCGCTGGTGCGTTGCATGGACCGGCGTGCGCCGCCGCCCTATTGGGCGCTGCCGCTGCTGGTGCTGTGGGCCAATCTGCATGGCAGCGTGGTGCTGGCGCTCGGGCTGATCGGGCCGGCCGTGCTCGAGGCGCTGCTCGACGAAAAGCGCAGCGAATGGCCGCGCGTGCTGCTGCGCTGGCTGCCGTTCACGGCGTTGGCGGTCGCCGCGTGCTGCCTGACGCCCTACGGGCCGGGGCCGCTGCTGATGCCGCTCAAGACGCTCGGCGCCGGCCATGCGCTCGGTTGGATCGCGGAATGGCGGCCGCAGGACTTCGGCCATTTCGGCGCCTTCGAGTTCCTGCTGCTGGCGGGCATCTTCGCGCTGTCGCGCGGGGTGACGCTGCCGGTGGTGCGGGCGCTGGTGGTGCTCGGCCTGATGCATTTTGCGCTGGCGCAGGTGCGCAATGCAGACCTGCTGGCCATGCTGGCGCCCCTCTATCTGGCGGCGCCGCTGGCGCGGCAGTTTGGCGCGCGGGCCGAGGATGACGCGGCCGGCTCGGCGCGCGGCGTGAACCTGGCGGCCTTGGGCGTGATGATCGTGGCGACCGGGCTGGCGCTGGTGCGCGACGTGCACCCGGCGCTGAACAACACGCCGGAGGCGGCCGTGGCCAATGCCGGTCTCGCCAAGGCGGGACCCGTGCTCAACGATTATGCGTTCGGCGGCTATTTGATCTTCGCCGGCATTCCTACTTTCATTGACGGCCGCGGCGAATTGTACGGCGGCCAATTCATCGCCCGCTACAATCGCGATATGTCGCTGGCCGACCTGCGCGATTTTCTCAAACTGCTCGACCAGTACAAATTCGGCGCGACGCTGCTCGCGCCGAACACGCCGGCGGTAGCGCTGCTCGACCGTCTGCCGGACTGGCAGCGCGTCTACAGCGACGACGTGGCGGTGGTGCACAAGCGGCTGGACGCGCCGAAGTAATAGCTCAGGCGGTGCCAAAGGCGGCGTATTGCGCGCCGAGCGGCACGCTGCTCAAATGCGCCTTCGACGCGGCGCGCGAGCTTGGCTTCCCAGGGCAACAGCAGGAAATAGCGCGCGCCGATCTCGCGCAAGCCGGCGGCCGCCATCAATTTCCGCGTCTTGCCGGCGCCGAGCAAGACGGCGTCGCGGTCGAATTCGCAGCGCGAGACGGCAAGGCGGGTCAGCGGATTGAGCGGATTGTGCTCGATGACGCAGATGAGTCCACCGGGCCGCACCACGCGCCGCATCTCGTTCAGGAAATGCGCCCATTCGGCCGGCGCGACGTGGTGCAACACGCAGATCGCGGTCACCAGATCGAAGCCGGCGTCGTCGAAGGGAAAGCTCCTGCCATCGAAGGCGCGATAGTCGACGTCGCGGTTGTCGGCGCGGGCCTGCGCGATGCTGGCCGAGGAAACGTCAATACCGCTAAGGCGGCCGACCATGCCGCGCAGCAAGGGATGAAAGCTGCCGACGCCGCAGCCGACATCGAGCATGGCGGGCTTTTCCGGTCCGAGCCGCCGCGCGATCAATTCGCGCAGCAGGTCGGCCTTGGCGCGCATGAAGAAACTGTGCGGCAGGCCGGAGAAGTCGATCGAGGACTGGACCACGTCCCGATAGTTGCTGCGGTAGCTGTCGAACAGTTCGGTCATGCGATCGCCTATTTTTGCACGGCGTGGATCGCGGGCTGCGCCGGCGCGGCCTGGTCGCGCTCGAAGCCGATCCGCTTCTGCACCACATAGAGCGGGCGGCGCTTGACCTCGGCATGGATGCGGCCGACATAAAGTCCGACGATGCCGGTCATCAGCATGTTCATGCCGCACAGCAGCGACATGATGACGATGGTCGAGGACCAGCCGGCGACCAGATGGCTGTCGTTGCTCATCCACAACACCAGGACCCAGCCGCCATAGAGCAGCGCCAGGCCCGATACCGCAAGCCCGCACCAGATCGCCAGCCGCAACGGCGCGTCGGAAAAGCCGAGCGCCGCGTTCATCGCGAGCCGCGCCATCTTGAACAGCGGATATTTGGTTTCGCCGGCGGCGCGCTCGAGGCGATGGAAAGTCACTTCGGTCTGCCGGAAGCCGAGCCAGGCGATCATGCCGCGGACGAAGCGATCCTGCTCCGGCATCTGGCGCAGCGCGTCGAGCACCTTGCGGTCGATCAGGCGGAAGTCGCCGACATCGGCCGGGATGCCGACCGAGGATATGCTGCCGAGCATCCGATAGAACAAATGGGCGGTGGCGCGCTTGAACCGGCTTTCGCCGGCGCGCGACAGGCGGCGCGCATAGACGACGTCATAGCCTTCTTTCCATTTGGCGATCAGTTGCTCGACGACTTCGGGCGGGTCCTGCAGGTCGGCGTCCATGACGATGATCGCCTTGCCTTGCGCCGCGTCCATGCCGGCGGTGATGGCGATCTGGTGGCCGAAATTGCGCGACAGGCCGATATAGCGGAAGCGCGGGTCGCGCTTGGCGAGCGCCTGCAGCACGAGGGGGCCGGAATCGCTGCTGCCGTCATCGACGAGGATCGCCTCCGCCGGCTCGTCGAGCCGGCCGAGCAACAGGTCGAGCCGGCGCAGCAGAACTGGCAGCACGGCTTCCTCGTTGAACACCGGAATGACGATGCTGTAGCTGATCGGCTCGGAATCGGCCGCCATTTGAGAGGTTCCACTCTGTTGAATGGCCGGAAGTCTAGAACGCCGATGGTTAAGGCGGCCTTGCCGCAACTCGTGAAGGACGGCGTCGGTTTCGAGCCATTTTCGGCGCTTTTCGTCGATTGCCCTGGTGGGCAAGGTCAACCGCGAGGGCGGCAGGCGGTGCCTGCAAGCTAGGGCGTGCGGCGGATCTTGTAGAGAACAAAGCGCGCGGATCTGTCCAATTCCTCCAGCAGGTTTGGCAGCGGGTTCGCCACGCTTGGCCCGAGCACATAGAGATAGTCGTAATCCCGGTACCAGGTGCGGATGAACGGCGGAATCTCGGACGACGTTTGGCCCGCCGCGATCGCGGCAAGCACGCTTATCGGCATCGGCCCGCCATAGGGGATGGCGAGACGTCGCACGGCGGCGCGCGCCTGCACCGGCTGTTTGCCCACCGCGGTGAATACGTTCGGCACAAAGGCGTTGGCGTAATGCACCGCCAGCGTCGGTGCATAAAACATCGGATATTGCGTGAGGTCGTTGAACGGCGGGTCCTCGCTGTCGCCGCTGCCCCCAACGAGCACCAGCGAACCGCGGTCGATCTTGTGGAAAGACTGCGATGATCGCCGCATAGTCCGCGCGGTAGGGCAGCCAGACCACAAATACGACGGCCAGATTGGCGAGCGTGATGCCGCTGACGGCGGCGAGTGCAGCAATGGTCCATCGCCGGCTGGGCAGCGACAGCGAGCAAAAGGCCGGAATGATCAAAGCCGCCGCGGGGATCACGCGGAGGTCGGCGAATGAGGTGCCGAGAAGCGTCGACGGGATCGCGAGATAGAGGAGCGCGAAGCCGATGGCGAGCCAAATCCCGGCCGGCTCGAGCTTTAGAACGCCGCGCTTGGCCGCCAGATACAGCAACGCCATCAGCGCCAGCGCGCTCGCTGCCGACACCGGCAAATTGTAGCCGTTCATGATGCGAAACAGCCAGATCGGCTTGAATTCGAAATGCCAATTCGTGCCCTCGCTTCCGATCGAGCCGGCGGTCAATTGCATGACCCCGAACAGCGCCGCCGCCGGTATTGCGAGCATCGCAAGCCGCAACGCGGCGTCGCGGTACGCTTTCCGGTCGTGGGCGCGCCACAGCTCATAGAACCCAAGCGTCGCGCCATAGATGCCCAGCGAAAAGAAATGCGCCGCGAACAGCGCCGTGACGAAAACCGCATTGACCACGAAACGTATCGGCCATGCGCGCTCCGCCACCATCAGATAGGCGGCGATGCCCCAGAGCGCGACGCCCAGACCGAATTCGAAATTGACGAAGCCCCAGGTAAACGGCAGGCAATAGAGGAACATGAGCGCCGCGAAGCCGGCGAAATGGACGCGTCCCTTCACGACCCGTTCGAGCACAAGCGCGCCGCTGACGATCAGTAATTGGCTCACGAGCAAAAACAGCCGGGTGGCATTTTCGACGCTGATCAGCCGCGCCATCCGCGGGACCAGCAAATCCATCGCCAGATTGGGATAGAGCGCCCAGGCCACCTCGTAATACGGGTTGGCATCGGGCGTGCCGTTCTGGCTCAGAATATACATCCGGGCGAGGTGATTGGGATAATCGACCATCGCCGGAATGGGCGTCAGCAGCACGGGGAGAAGCGAGGCGGCGGCCAGCAGCGCAAAAACAACAATCGCCATGGAGCGATCCGAGCAAGGCCGTGCCCAGGCCGTCATGATCTGCCAATCGGAGGAAACCATGTCATCGGACCGCTGGATCTAAAGCCTATGCCCGGCGATTCCACATCAACTCAGGCGCCCCAGGCAACAGTGCTATCACTAAATCCACCCCAATATTTACAGTTTTTGCCGTCGTTGTCGCCACACCAAGGATGTGTCAAAGCTATCCGCGGGAAGGCTATGGAGCGATTATGACGTTTGCAGCGACGGATGAAACATCGATCGGCTTCGGTCGCCCGAAGACGCCGGATTCCCGGAAGATCTGGACGCAGGCGGCGGCGACGGCGCTGTACGAGATGCCGTTCAACGATCTGTTGTTCAAGGCTCAGACGGTGCATCGCGAGAGTTTCGATCCGAACCGGGTGCAACTGAGCCGCCTTTTGAGCATCAAGACGGGTGGATGTCCGGAGGATTGCGGATACTGCAGTCAATCCATGCACCACGAATCGGGCCTGACCGCATCGAAACTCATGGAAGTCGAGCGCGTCATCGCGGAGGCACGCAAGGCGCGTGACGCCGGTGCGACCCGCTATTGCATGGGAGCGGCGTGGCGAAACCCGAAAGCTCGGGATATGGACGCCGTTGTGGCGATGGTGAAGGGCGTCAAGGCGCTGGGAATGGAAACCTGCATGACGCTGGGCATGCTCGATCGGGCGCAATCCGAGCAGCTCAGCCACGCCGGTCTCGACTACTACAACCACAATATCGATACCTCAGAGCGCTACTATAAAGAGATCATCACCACGCGCAGCTTCGCCGACCGGCTCCTGACCCTCGAGAACGTTCGCGCGTCTGGAATGAAAGTCTGCTGCGGCGGAATCGTAGGAATGGGTGAACGGACCAGCGATCGCATCGAGATGTTGACGACTCTTGCCAATCTTCCCGAGCCTCCCGAAAGCGTCCCGATCAATATGCTGATTCCCATCGAGGGCACGCCGCTGGCGAAGGCAACGCCGATCGAGCCGATCGATTTCGTGCGGACCATCGCGCTGGCGAGAATCATGATGCCGGAATCTGTGGTGCGCCTCTCCGCCGGCCGCACGGCCATGAGCGATGAAATGCAGGCGCTGTGCTTCTTTGCCGGCGCAAATTCGATCTTCGTTGGCGACACATTGTTGACAGCGGATAATCCGGGAAACGACAAGGATATCGATCTGTTTCGTCGGCTGGGTTTGCAGCCCATGGAGCTGGAAAGTTCGTCCTGAATGAGTTCGGGCCTTCATAAGGTCCGTTCGCGTGCCAGAAACATCAAAAAAATAAGACATGAACAATACAGCTTCCCCCACGCGGCAGGTAACTCCTGGTCTGAAGCCGTCGAATTCGACTACGTCATCGTCGGTGCAGGATCGGCCGGATGCGTGCTTGCCAATCGCCTGAGCGCGGACGGCAAGCATTCCGTGCTGCTGCTCGAAGCCGGTCCCAAGGATACCAATCTCTGGATCCACGTGCCGCTCGGTTACGGCAAGTTGTTCAAGGAAAAAACTGTCAACTGGATGTACCAGACCGAACCGGAGCCGGGACTGGACGGGCGAACCGTATTTCAGCCGCGCGGCAAGGTGCTGGGCGGATCGAGCTCCATCAACGGCCTGCTTTACGTTCGCGGCCAGCACGCGGATTATGATCGTTGGCGCCAGCATGGCAACGCTGGATGGGGCTTTGACGACGTGCTGCCGTATTTCAAGAAGGCCGAAAACCAGCAGCGCGGCGGTGATAAATATCATGGTGTCGGCGGCCCATTGCCGGTTTCGGACTTGGGGCATCCCGACCCGCTTTCGGCAGCCTTTATCGATGCGGCGGCCGAGACCGGACTGCCGAAAAACCCTGATTTCAACGGCGCAACTCAGGAAGGCGCCGGATTTTTCCAGACCACGACACGGGACGGCAGACGCGCGAGCACGGCGGTGGCCTATCTTCGCCCCGCCAAGGGCCGCCACAATTTGCGTGTCGAGACAGCCGCGCTGGCGCAGCGTATCCTGTTCGAGGGACGCCGCGCGCGAGCGGTCGAATACCGGCAAGCCGGCGCCTTGCGAACGGCGCGGGCCCGAAAAGAAATACTGGTTTCGAGCGGAGCCTATAACTCGCCGCAATTGCTGCAGCTCTCCGGTGTGGGTCCCGCGGAGTTACTGCAAAAGCATGGAATCGATGTCGTATTCGATGCGCCGGGGGTCGGGCACGATCTGCAGGATCATTTGCAAGTCAGAGTGATCATGCGTTGCGCGAAGAGCGTCACGCTCAATGATGTCGTCAACAGTCCGGTCCGCAAGATTTTGACCGGCCTGCAATATGCGGCATTCCGCACCGGCCCGTTGACGATCGCCGCGGGTACTTCGGGGGCGTTTTTCAAGACCCATCCCCGGCTTGCCACTCCGGATATCCAGATCCACTTTCTGCCGTTCAGCACCGACAAAATGGGGGAAAAGCTGCATTCGTTTTCCGGGTTTACGGCGTCGGTCTGTCAATTGCGGCCCGAGAGCCGTGGCTCGCTTCGCATCAGGAGCGCTGACCCGACGGCGCCGCCGGAAATTCGGATCAACTATCTGGCAACCGAGGTCGACCGCACCGCCAACGTCGAAGGCTTGAAGATCTTGCGAAAGATTTTGCAGGCTCCGGCGCTGCGCCCCTATGTGATCGAGGAGATTGATCCCGGTGCAAAGGTATCCAGCGACGAGGCGCTGCTGGCTTACTGTCGCCAGCGCGGCAGCACGATCTATCATCCGACATCGACGTGCCGAATGGGGAACGATCCGCTTGCCGTTGTCGATCAGCGCTTGCGGGTTCGCGGTCTGGACGGCTTGCGCGTGGTTGACGGCTCGATCATGCCGGATCTGGTATCGGGCAATACCAACGCCGCGATCATCATGATCGCGGAAAAAGCCTCGGACATGATTTTGGAGGATGCAGGGTAAGCGAGCGGAGCTGCATTTGCATTCCGTGATCGACCGGCCTTATCTTCCGGGTGGAAATCAGCCGCAATTCCCATGCGGCAGTGGAGCGTCAGTGGTGGCCATTCGAATTCGCATCGGCACACGCAAGAGCGTCATGGCGCTTGCCCAAACCGAGGAAATTGCCCGCCGTCTGACCGCGGTCGTGCCCGATATCGACGTCGAAGTCGTCAAGTTTGAAACAACCGGCGATCAGGACCAGACCGGAAAGCTGTTGCAGCACGGAGGCAAGGGCGGCGCGTTCGTCGCCGAAATCCGCAGCGCCGTGCGGTTAGGCGAATTGCACGCCGCGATGCATTCACTCAAGGATATGCCCGGCAATGAAGATACGCCCGGGCTCGTCATCGGTGCGACGTTGTCGCGCGATCCGCCCGGCGATGTGCTCGTGCTGCGTGAGGGGGTTTCGCTCGACCATTTCAGGCGCTCGGGCGGCAAGGGATTCAAGGTCGGAACCAATGCGGTGCGGCGCGCGGCCTATGCGCGACGGCTGTTTCCGGACATCGAGGTGATTCACTATCGTGGCGCGGCTGACACCCGGGTCCGCAAGCTCGACAACTTGCAAATGCAGCGGCTGCCGGATGGCGGCGAGGTCGGCCCGGCAGACGCGCTGATCATGGCGCGCTCGGGGCTTGAGCGCGTCGGTCTGGCCGGTCGTATCGCCTATGAATTTTCAATTCAGGAAATGTTGCCGGCGGTGGGGCAGGGCATTGTCGCGGTGGAGTGTGCGGCCGATGACTGGCAGACGCGGCGGATTCTGTCCGCCATCGATGATCCCGCCGCCCACCGATGCGCCGACGCCGAGCGCGAGGTGCTGTGGGTTCTGAACGGCCACTGCAACTCGCCGATCGCCGGCTTTTCGACCATCGATGGCGCGCAGATGTCACTGACCGCATCGGTGCTGGATGAAACGGGTGGATTGTTCATCGAGGTTTTGCGCAGCGGGGCCGCGGATCGGCCGCGCGAACTCGGCCGCGCCGTCGGGCTCGAACTGCTGGCCAAGGGCGCTGCCGGGATCATCGAGCGCAGCCGGCCGCGTGACGGTCGATGCCATCGATCGAGACTCGCCGTCTGCGAACGCGGGTGATCCGGTCGTGATGTTCAATCTCGAAAGCGGGATGATGGACGCTTCGCGGCATGACGCTTGCGCAGCTTTACGCCCGCACCCGCTTCATCATCTGCTCGACATGCGCGATCGGGGTTTCCGGCTGGATGCCGTGACCGAGGTTGAAGATCAGCCGCCCGCCGGCGAAATTCGCCAGCACATCGTCGATGGCGCGGTCGAGCGCAGCGCCACCGGCGATCAATGCCAGCGGATCGAGATTGCCCTGAATGGCGACGCGGGTCTGCACGCGCTCACGGATCAGCGACGGCTCGGCCGCCCAGTCGATGCTGACGGCATCGACACCGGTCGCGTCGACATAGGCCGGCAGCATTGCGCCCGCGCCCCTGGGAAAGCCGATGATCTTGGCATCAGGCACTCGCGCACGCACGCCTTCGACGATGCGTTTCGTCGGCGCGATCGACCAGCGTTCGAATTCGCGAGGCGGCAGCACGCCAGCCCAAGTGTCGAAAATCTGCAGCACGTCGGCGCCGGCCGCAAGCTGGCCGAGCAGATACTGGATCGAATTCTCGACCAGCACGTCGATGATCTGACTGAACGCTTCGGGGTGGCGATAGGCCATCATGCGGGCCGGCGCCTGATCCGGCGTGCCTTGCCCGGCGACCATATAGGTCGCGACCGTCCAGGGCGCTCCGCAGAAGCCGATCAGCGCAATGGTCGGATCGAGTTCGCGGCGCACCCGGCGCAGGGCTTCATAGACCGGCTCGAGTTTGCGAAAATCGGCCCGTGCCGACAGCGTCCCGACTTGCTCCGGTCTGTCCAGCGGATCGAGCCGCGGGCCTTCGCCGGCCTCGAACCGCACCGACCGGCCGAGTGCATGGGGAATGACAAGAATATCCGAGAAGATGATCGCGGCATCGAAGTTGAAACGCCGGATCGGTTGCAGCGTGACTTCGGCGGCATATTCGGGCGTGAAGCACAGATCGAGAAAGCCGCCCGCTTTGGCGCGTAATTCGCGATATTCCGGCAGATAGCGGCCGGCTTGCCGCATCATCCAGATCGGCGGTACCGGCTGCCTGCGGCCGGAAAGCACTTCAAGAAAAGCTTTGACGGGTTGGATCTGGGTCAAGCGCGGTTCCGGTGGCGGACGAAGGGCATTCGCCGCTTCTGATACACGCCGGTAGGGGCTTGGCCAAGCGATTGGTTGTGGCCTCGATATCGCTTTCGAGGGCTGCGGTCCGGCGATGCGCTGATGAGACGGTTCGCGGCCATCGGTCAATAATGCGGTGGCGGCTCGTTGGCTGCGCCCGGCGTCCGGGTCTCGGCTTCCCGCAGGCGCTCGCTGAGATGCGCGATCTGGCGCGTCAGCGCGTCGATCTTGAGCCACTGCGCGGTGATGGTCTTGTTCAGCGTCTCGACGGTCTCGTCCTGGAACATCAACCGGGCTTCCAGCGCGTCGATGCGCTCGCTGAGCGTCTTTGCGTCACTCATCGGAATGATGCGCCTTTGGACGCTCCTGCAATCCGTGGCGGAGTGCGACGCGGTCATCGAACACGAAGCATTCGCCGCGCCAGCGGCTCTCCGCTTCCGGCATGCCTTCCAGATATCGAGGATTCCGCCCTTGAGGTGATAGACCTCCGCGAAACCACGCGCGAGCAGATAGGCGCTGGCCTTTTCGCAGCGAATGCCGCCGGTGCAGAACATCGCGACCTTCCGATGCTGCGCCGGATCGAGATGGCGCGCGACAAAATCCTTGAATTGCCCGAAACTGTCGATGCCGGGATCGAGCGCGCCTTCGAAAGTGCCGATCGCGACCTCGAACGCATTGCGGGTGTCGATCACCAGCGTGTCCGGCGTTGCGATCAGCGCGTTCCAGTCGGCAGGGTCGACATAGATGCCGACCTGGCGCGCCGGATCGATGGCGGCGTCGCCGAGGGTGACGATCTCCTTTTTCAAGCGGATTTTCAGACGCTGGAACGGCATCGCCGAGGCCTGCGAGAATTTCAGCTCGAGATTGTCGAAGCGGCCGCCGAACAGCGCCGCGCCGCGCAATTCCTCGATGACATCGTCGATCGCCTCCGGGGCGCCCGCGAGCGTGCCGTTGATGCCCTCCTCGGCCAGCAGCACGCTGCCTTTCAGCCCAGGCCGGCGCAGATCGCCCGCAACGGCTCACGCAGCTCCCGGAAATCCGGCAGCGCGGCGAATTGATAGAAGGCGGCGACTTTGTACGGCATGGCCGGGGGTTTATCAGGCGCGCCGGACGGGAAAGACCGCCGTAGAAAACGCGGCCGCAAGGCCTGTGCATCCGGCGAGCATTGCCCATCGCCGCCTGAATATGCCATGTAACCCCGGGAGCCGAAAAAGCAGTAACGATAAAGTAAGCAATTTGGCATGAGGAATTTCCAGCTCGCCGGCCGATCGACGGTCCACGCTGAGAACGGCGATGGTGGCGACGTCGCATCCCCTGGCGGCGCTGACGGCGATCGAGGTGCTTCGTTCGGGCGGCACCGCCGCCGACGCCGCGGTCGCGGCCTCGGCGCTGCTCGCCGTGATCGAGCCGCAATCCACCGGGATCGGCGGCGATTGCTTTGCGCTGATTCAGCCCCGGGGCGAGGGCAGGATCGTCGCTTATAATGGCTCCGGCCGCGCCCCGCAGGCCGCCGAAGCGTCATGGTATCTCGATCGCAATATGCATGCGATCCCGCTGACCTCGGCGCATGCCGTCAGCATTCCCGGCGCGGTCGACGCCTGGGCGACCATCCTGCGCGATCATGGCAAGCTCGGGCTCGATACCTTGTTGCAGCCGGCAATCAAGGCCGCCGAAGAAGGCTATGTGGTCGCGCCGCGCATCGCCTTCGATTGGAAAAATGCGTTCGACAAATTGAAGAAAGGCACCAACGCCGAGCGCTATCTGCTGCCGCACGGCAAACCGGCGGTCGCGGGTGATGTGATCCATCAGCCCGAACTTGGGCAAACCTTGCGAGCCATTGCTAAAGACGGCCGCGACGCCTTCTACACGGGCCCCGTCGCCGAGGACATGGTCGAGACGTTGCGTGGGATCGGCGGCCTGCATACGCTCGACGATTTCGCAGCCATACCACCGAGACGACTTCGCCGATCGGCGTCATGTATCAGGGCCATGACGTCTGGCAGTGCCCGCCGAATGGTCCGGGCATCACCATGCTGGTGATGCTGAACATCCTGGCGCGTTTCGATCTGACAAAATTTCCGGCCATGAGCGTCGAGCGGTTTCATCTGGAAGCCGAGGCCGCGCGGATCGCTTATATGATGCGCGAGCAATATGTCGGCGATCCCGCTCATGTCGATGTGGATGTGGTGCGGATCCTGTCGAAAGAGTTCGCCGACGAGCACGGCGCCCGGATCAAAATGGACCGGTTGCTGGATCTTCCGAATGTGGCGCCGCCGATGAATCCCTCGACGGTCTATATCACGGTGGTGGACAAGGACCGCAACGCCTGCTCGTTCATCAATTCGATCGCGCATTCGTTCGGTTCGGCGATCGTGTCGAACAAGACCGGCATCCTGCTGCAAAATCGCGCCGGCGGCTTCCGGGTGCAGCCCGGCCACCCCAATTGCATCGCGCCCGGCAAGCGCCCGCTGCACACCATCATTCCCGGCCTGGTCACCAAGAGCGGTCGCGCGGTGATGCCGTTCGGCGTGATGGGCGGGCAATATCAGCCGGTAGGGCAGGTGCACGTTCTGACCAACATGCTCGATTATGGCTGCGACGTGCAGGAAGCCATCGATATGCCGCGCGGCCTGCATTACGAAGGCGTCTACCAGCTCGAGGACGGTGTGCCCGCCGAAATTGTCGAGGGCCTGAAGAAACTTGGGCACAAGACCACCAGCGTGGTGGCGCCGCTCGGCGGCGGCCAGGCGATCTGGATCGACTGGGACAAGGGCACGCTGACCGGCGGCTCCGATCCGCGCAAGGACGGCTGCGCGCTCGGCTATTGAGGCTCCACGCCGATAAAGGAAGCTGAAAAGATGCGACATTTGCAGTTTCGAAACCTTTCAATTGCCGTTGCCGTTACGATTGGCACGGCCGGCGCGGCTCTCACGGCATCCCGCCCGGTGCATCGGCTCAGACCCCGCCTCAGGAAAAACCATGACCACAGCTTCAGGTTTGCAGATCATCGACAGCACCGTCGGCACCGGCGCGGCGCCGAAGCCCGGCCAGATATGCGTCATGCATTACACCGGCTGGCTTTATGAAGACGGCCAGAAAGGCAAGAAGTTCGACAGATCGGTGGATCGCAACGAGCCGTTCGAGTTTCCGATCGGCCAGCGCAAGGTGATCGCCGGCTGGGATGAAGGCGTCGCCTCCATGAAAGTGGGCGGCAAACGCACCCTGATCATTCCGCCCGAGCTGGGCTATGGCGCTCGCGGCGCCGGCGGCGTGATCCCTCCGAACGCGACATTGATGTTCGACGTCGAATTGCTTGGCGTGAAGGGCTGATTTGAACCCGACGCGCGGGTCGCCTGCGGCGGTTTGGCGATGCCATATCGATAAAAGAAACAAAAAGACCGGCCCATAGGACGGTCTTTTGCTCATCGACGTTGTTCGCTTTTTTGGCGTCGATCAAAGATTCTTGTTCGCGGCGCCGGCTGCCTTGTTCACCGCATTCTTGGTGGCTTCCTTGGAGTCGCCGACGGCCTTCTGGCCTTTGCCTTTGATCTCCTGAACCGCGCCTTCACCCTGCAGCCGGTCGGAACCAACGGCGTTGCCGACGCTCTGCTTTGCCTTGCCAACGGCTTCGTTGGTGGCGCCTTTGATCTTATCCTCAGTTGCACCCATGGGAACTCTCCTTCGATTGAGTAAGCTTCTGCAAGACAAGTCCCGCATCCATCGAAAGTTCCTGATCCGATCTGGCTTGCGATCACGGTTTTCTGTACGGTTCGAGAGGCAAAGGTTCCCTGGAAAGCAGCACGATGACAGGCTCCCACGACCATCCCCGTTCCGATCATTCACACCATCACGACGAGCGCTGGAAGCATGATGGCGTTCGCGTCATTCCCGGCGACCAGCTCGATCCCAACGTGCCCTCGACCGCCGGGATGGACCGCAAGGCAGCGATCAACTTCGCCCGGGTCGGCGCGCAGAAATTGTGGGCCGGCACCGTCACCATCAAGCCCGACGCCAAGACCGGCGCGCATCATCATGGCATCTCGAGAGCATCATCTACGTCGTCAAGGGCAAAGCGCGGATGCGATGGGGCGAACATCTGCAGTTCACCGCGGAAGCCAATCCCGGCGATTTCATTTTCATTCCGCCCTATGTGCCGCATCAGGAGATCAACGCCAGCCCCGATCAGGTGCTGGAATGCGTGCTGGTGCGCAGCGACGGTCAGGCGGTCGCAATCAATCTCGACATCGAGCCGGTGGAAAAACCGGAGACGGTGCTATGGATCGACCCCGTGCATCGCGATCCAGCGGAGACGAAATAGATTTCGCACCGTGTCCCAGGCGCGGTGCAACGTTCTCCCGGCGATGCGAAGCATCGTCCGGTCACGTTGCTCGGCAGAGCCGGGACCCATTTGTTGCCTCGGGTACATAGGACCCGGATACCGCAGCGCACCGCCTGCGCGCTGCGCAGCATCCGGGGAACGCCTCGCGGACCTGGGGAAACTCTACGCAAACGCGCTGTGATCCATCGGCTCGTTCGGCAACAGATAGCCATAGCGCGGGTTGGACGCCGTCGACAGGAATTAGCAGGGCCGCCTATTGCCGATCGCCGTCTTGGTTTCAGGCGCACGGATGCGTTCGGTGAGAAGGGCAATGCGATCGTTGCCCCAAAATAATTCGCCGTTGAAAACCATCGTCGGTACGCCAAAGACGCCGATCGACTCGGCCTCGGCAACGATACGATCGTGTTCGCCGCGGGCTGGGCCCTTCACATAGGCCTCGAACTCCGCCGCCGATCCGCCAAGCGCAGCAATGACGTCGCTGATTTCCGAGAGTTCGTCGAGCTCCAATTCGTGATTTCAGAAACGCCGGAAAACCGTCTCATGGTAGGCGCGGAAGATGCCGTGACGCTGGGCAAACAGCATGCCGGCGCTGGAATAAAATGCATCATAAATTCGTCGTGGACCCTTGATGGTCAGGCCCTGGACATTGGCATAGCGCCGCGCGTCCATATAAGAGTAACGAACCTTTCGCCAGAAATGCGGCGTTCGCTCCTCGACCGTGCCCATGAACTCCGGGATTCGGAGCGTATAGGGCAGCCACTCGAGCTTCACGCCTTCCTTTTCTTCCAGTTCGAACAGCGCCTGGTTGGCGATGAAGGCGAATGGGCTTTTGTAGTCAGTGTAGATCCGTACGCACGGCTTTTCCATCAGAGATCCCCAATCAGCCGCCAGATGATATCCTGGTACTGCCAGAGCGCGATCCGGAAAAGAGAGAATGGCGCTAGAGCGTTTCACGGTTTGATTGAAGCGTATCCTGCGTTTGCGAAGTAGTTGCTGCATTCATGGGCTTCGATTGTGCTAATGAGGCTTCCGATGTGGCGCCAGAGGTCTTCGACGGTGCGTTTTTGGGCTGCTCGCATCCAGTGTTTGATTTTGGCGAAGGCCTGCTCGATCGGATTGAGGTCGGGTGAGTAAGGCGGCAGATACCAGAGCCTTGCGCCGACGGTCTTGATCATGCGCCGCACCTCGGCGGACTTGTGACTGCCGAGATTGTCCATGATGACGATGTCTCCCGGCTTCAGCGATGGCAAAAGCACTTGCGCAACATAGGCGCGGAAGCACTCGCCATTGATCGGTCCGTCGAACACGCAAGGTGCCGTGAAGTTGTCGCATCGCAGCGCGCCGAGGAACGTCATCGTGCGCCAGCGGCCGTGCGGCGCCAAGCCGCGCAGACGCTCGCCTTTTGGCGCCCATCCCCGCAACGGTGCCATATTGGTCTTGATCCAGGTCTCGTCGATGAAGACCAGGCGTTGCGGATCCAGGCTGGCCTGCCACGATCGCCAGCGCCGCCGTCTGCGGGCGACATCGGAACGGCCCTGTTCAAGAGCAAACAGCGTTTTTTTTGAACCGCAGCCCCTCCCGGCGCAAGAATAGCCAGACCGCGTTGTGCGAGACCTTGACCCCACGCTCCGCCAACTCGTCCTTCAGGGCGTGCAGCGTCAGATGCGGCGTCTGGTTCAGCCGCTTCACGATGAATGCCCGATGCGGATCAAGCACCGGCCTGCGGTGGCCGCCCATCTTGCCGGGCTCAAAAGAGCCTGTCGAACGATAGCGCTGCGACCACTTCACCACCGACGACACCGCAACACCGAACCGCGACGCCACTGCCCGGCAGCTTTCGCCCTTCGAAACCGCCGCAACCACCCGCTTGCGCAAATCATTGGAAAGAGGTCGGACCATCAGATGCTGGCCTCCAGCCCAGCCAGCATCTTGAATCATATTTGCCCAAGAATCGGAATCCCTCCGATTCAAATAATCTGTGAACCGCTCTAGTAGTTGATCCGCAATCCGACGCCGCCATGGAGGGTGTTGCCGACCGGCTGCGGTCCCAGGGTTCCGTTGAGGAAGAGGTCGGCAACCCAGCCGTTGGCGATGCGGAAGCCGAGACGGCCGCCATACTCGAACCAGCTCTGATTGCCGAACGTCGGCACCACGGTGCCGTCGCCGGTCACGGTAGCGACGATGCCGGAGTGTCCCGAGAACGACTGCACAAACCCGCCATTGATGTTGGTCTCGATGCTGCTGCTGAGCAGATGCGTCCATTGCCCGCCGACCTTGACGAGATTGGTTCGATCGGTGCCGCTGGCGATTGAGGCATCGAACGGATTGAACGCCACCGACGGATCGGTATAGCCATTGACCCGCTGCCAGAGCTGCCACAGCTCGACGGAGGCGGCGACCTCGTCGCGCGCGGAGATCCGGTTGATCCAGCCGGCCCTTCCATAGACCCCGTAATCGCTGCTGTCGGTTGAGCTATCCAGCGAAACCGCGCCGAGGCTCGTCAGATAGCTGCGGCTATAGCGCACCTTCTCGAACGGCGACAGGATGGCGCCGACATCGAAAAACGGCCGCGACGATCCCCAGTCGACGAAATCGTAGCGGAGCGCAAAGGCGCCGATCGGCGCGCTGGTGACGTTGTATCCGCCCTCGCTGTACTGGGTGTAGGCGATGCCGGCCAGCAGCGACAGATTGGGAGTCAGTTCCTTGCGGCCATGAATGCCGGCCGAAAACGAGCCGGCGGACCGAATGCACTGACGCAGTCGCTGCAATTGACCTGTTCGTTGACCCCCAGAAGGACCGTGCCGAGCACCCGGTTGGTGATGATCTGGTTGAAGCGCTGCTGCGCTAGATTGTCGATCGATCCCGCGCTGGAACCCGCGCCGGTTGGCTTCGGCGGGGCAGGAGGAGGCGGCGGTGGCGGCGGAGGCGGCGGAGGTGGCGGCGGCGGAGGTGGCGGAGGCGGCGGAGTGCAGTCGCTGTCGATGCAACGCTGCGCCGCCGCTGGATTTGTCTGCAGCGGAATCAGCATCAGCGCAATTGGTGCCGTGAGTGCGGCCGATACGATAAAGCTCGTGAGTTTTGCCATCGTCAGCGCCCGCACAACATGCCGGTGGGGTCGCTGCCGTCATCGACAGGTCTGGCATCCGCAAAATTCGTGACGCTACAAAGTCCCGCGGCTGCGCCGCAGTTCGAAGCGAAGGTCCAGGGCGGGTTGTTGGTTTTTTGAATTGTAACCTTGCCGCCTGTCGAGGTGATGATGGCGGTCTCGCCAGGCTGCGTCAGCTCGACGCATTGTCCGCCCAGGGTGCAGACGCGCGACGCACCTTCCTGCAACACCACAGTGGTCTTGCCGCGTTGTGACAAAATATCGAGGATGGTGCCGCGCACGCCGATCGTCGCCACCGATGTGGTGATCTTGTAGGCGGCCTTTTCCGAATGTCCGGTAACGAAGCGAAACGCTCCCGTCGTCAGCCGGATCGCGATATCGCGGTAGCTGTGCTCGTCGTTGAAGACGGTGCGGTCGAGCGTGATGGTGGCATTGGGACCCAGCGACAGGTTGGTGCTGTCGGCCATCACCAGCCGTGCCGCGCTGTCGAGGCCGGTGCGCACGACTTCATCGCGCAGCACGCTGTCGCCGACGTTGATCTGGTTGGCCGCCGAACCCGTCACACGGACGACTTGATTCTTGATCACGGCAGCTTCGCCGACCCGCGCTTGCGCGAATGCCGGGGCTGACGCGAGTTCGGACAGCAGGCAGATGCCGGACATCAAAAGAATGCAGTGACGCCAGCCCATATCCCCACCGTGCAAGTTGGTCCGGTCATAGTATCCGATTACTTCGACCAACCATGTTGTAGAATTGTCACAAAGTCATTTATCCGTTGCGCTGATTAGTGACGACGAAGCGCAAAATAGTTCAGAGTCATCGGTCTCGGCCGATCTCCATCTCGGCGGTGGGAAGCTCGATGGAGACTCTCGGTGCGGCTGACGATTTTCAAGAGCTGGATCTGAGTTGGAAGCATATTCAAATACCGCCTGCCGCGTCAGGGCAGGCGGTATTCGTTTGGCGGTCACTTGGACGCGGTTTTGGTGTCCATGTTGACGACTTGAACGCGGCGGTTGATCGGGTCCATCGGCGCGCTCGGATCTTTTGGCTTGGTCTTGCCATAGCCGACCGTGACGAGATCGGTGCCGGCGATGCCGTATTTGTCGATCAGGTAACGCTTGATCGTATCGGCGCGGCGCTCGGAGAGATCCTGATTGTAGGGTTCGCTGCCGATCGCATCGGTGTGACCGGCGACGACAAAGGTCGAACCCTTGAGATTGACATTCGTGAGCGCTTGGCCGAGTGCCTGCACCGAAGGCATCGAGGTCGCGGTGATGTTGGCCGAATTGTAGTCGAACTGAATATCGAGATCGATTTTCGGTTTGTTCGCGGCGATTTCCGCGATTTGCTCGCGCTCGCCCAGCGACAGCGACCGGGTCTTGCGGTTGCGCAGGGACTGGACGAAAGTGATTTCCTTGGCTTTCGCCGCGGGATCGATTTGCGGTCCGGTCGATAGGCCGCGCGTCACCGGTTTGGGCTGCAGCGCATGCAGGATTTGATCTGAAGAAACGTTATTGTCGGCGGCGAGCGCCAGGCCGGCCGTCATCGACAGCGCGGCGCCAATGGTCATGATCGCCTTGATTCCCGGAAAGTCTGTGGAAGCTGGTCATTGCCGTATCCTCGCTGTTACGCCTGATTAGCATTTGATGCTCCGACCATACGACCGGTTCGAAGCGGCGAATGTGATCTAAGTCACGTTGGACAATTCCGCCTCCTTGGGCAAGCGAATCCGGCTACATTCTGCGGCGATGTCCCGCCCCAATAGTTCCTTTGCCATGACCAAGGCCGAAGCCCGGCGCATCTGGCAGCGCGCGCAGCGGCTTGATGTGCCGGCGCCGTTCGGCGAGGGGCCACAGGCGACGGCGGCTGCGGTGGAACATCTGGGCTATGTGCAGATCGACACCATCCACGTCATCGAGCGCTGCCACCACCACATTCTCTGGACCCGAATCCCAAATTATCAACGTGCGGATTTGCGTCAGGCCCAGAGCATCGACAAGACCGTATTCGAATATTGGACCCATGCGCTATCCTATGTGCCGGCAAAGGACTTGCGCTTTTTCCTTCCTGCGATGAAGCAGCACCGGCGCGAGGGCCACAAATGGTTTGGCTCGGTTAGCCCGGCGGATTTGCGCAAGGTGATGCGGCTGATCCGGCGCGACGGCGCGCTGACGATCCGCGACATCGACGACGACGTGCTGGTCGACAAGGAACATCCGTGGGCCAGCCGCAAGCCGTCGAAGCGCGCGCTGCAGCTGGCGTTCCACGCAGGCCAGCTCACTATCAGCGAGCGCAACGGCATGCTCAAGACCTATGAGCTGATGGCGCGGCATTTCGGCTGGGACACTCCGTCCAGCGAACCGCCGAAGCCCGCCACAGCGAGGGAGATCCATATCTACCTGCTCGAGCGGGCCTTGCGCGCGCAAGGGATCGTCAGCCTGGATTCGATCTGCCATCTGGATGCGCCGAGCAAGGCGGCAATCCGGCGCCTGATCGAATCGAGGGTGCGCGCCAAGTCGCTGGTGCCGGTGGCGCTCGAAGGCGCGGCCAAGCAGGAGCATTGGGCCGAGCCGGGGACGCTGGAGGCGGCAAGCGATGGCGGCTCTGACCTGGTGCATATCCTGTCGCCGTTCGACCCCCTCATCATCCAGCGCAAGCGGACGGAGCTCTTCTTCGGTTATGGGCATCGCTTCGAGGCCTATGTGCCGAAAGAAAAGCGCTTGTTCGGCTATTTCGCGTTGCCGGTTCTGGTTGGCGACGACATCGTCGCCGCCATCGATCTCAAGACCGATCGCAAGGTCGGGACGCTGCTGGTGCAGAAATGGAGCTGGGTCGGCAACGGCGCAAGGAGGGGCGCGCGCAAGGATCTCAAGCGTCGCATCGAGGAGGAGCTACATCGTTTTGAGCGGTTTCAACTGGCGGAGTGAAGCGTTGGCGGCAACCCGCAAGGCGCCGAAGATGTTCAGCGCCGGTCGTGACTTGGCACCCGGAATTTCAATTCATCCACCTTCGACAATAGAAATTTCAGCAGCAAGCAGGGCTGACGCCGCTGCAAGGTCCGGCGAGTCCTGGCTGTGGATGACGACTTCGGTGGAGGGTAGTTCGGCGCGCAGGAGTCCCATCACCGCAGGAAGCCAATCCATTTCATAGCCGGCCAGAAAGCCCATCGCGAACGAGGTCGGAACTCATCACGAAATCATGATTACTGACGAATGTTGACAATCGTCACAAAATAATCGACAGTTCCTTCGACGCGCTGATCGAGGGAGCCGCCATGCTAGTCCGTTCAATTTTAGCAAGCTATTCCAGGCTATTAGCTGGTCTGACGCTGGCGTTGCTGGCGATTGCCTTGGCCGGTTGCAACGACGGGGTCGCCGAGAAAGCCACTCCCGGGCGTCCGGTGCTGGTCACTGAGGTGCATTACGAGGCGCAATGCCCGGCGCGCAGCTTTGTCGGCACCATTCGTCCTCGGATCGAAACCGACATGGGCTTCCGGGTGCCCGGCAAGGTCGCCAAACGCCTGGTCGAGGTCGGTCAGACTGTCGACATCGGTCAACCCCTGGCAATCCTCGATGAGATCGACCTCAAGCTGCAGGCCGAGCAGGCCGAGGCCGAATTCCGCGCCGCCACCGGCGTGCTGGCGCAGGCCGCCGCCGCCGAAACCCGCGCCAAGGATCTACGCGTCAAGGGCTGGACCACCGACGCGCAACTGGACCAAGCCAAGGCATCTGCCGACGAGGCGCGGGCGCGGCTCAATCGCGCCGAGCGCTCGGTCGAACTCACCAACAACAGTCTTTCCTACGCGACGCTGGTTGCCGACACCCGCGGCGTCGTCACCGCGACTCTGATCGACGCTGGCCAGGTGGTGGCGTCGGGACAGACCGCGATCCGCGTCGCGCGCTTTGCGGAAAAGGAAGCGGTGGTCGCGATCCCGGAAACCCTGCTGGCGCGCGCCAAGGATGGCGTGGCCAGCGTCACGCTGTGGTCGGATCCGGACCGGAAATATGCCGCCAAGCTGCGCGAGGTGGCGCCTTCGGCCGATCCCGCCACACGAACCTATCTCGCGAAATTTTCACTACCGGATGCCGACGATAAAGTCTCGCTCGGCATGACTGCGACGCTGACGCTCTCCGATATCAAGACCGAGCGCGTGGCCCGGCTGCCCTTGTCGGCGCTGTTCAGCGAAGGCGGCGATCCCTCGCTCTACATTGTCGATGCCAGCGGCGAAGTCGTGCTGAAGCCGGTCGCCGTCAAATCCTACGAGACCAACAATGTCGTCATCACCGGCGGCGTCGATGAAGGCGCCAAGGTGGTCGTGCTTGGCGTGCAAAAACTCGATCCGGCCCAGAAGGTCAGGGTCGTCTCGTCATTGTCGTTTTAAATCCGCCGTCATTGCGAGGAGCGCAGCGACGAAGCAATCCATGGCTTGATGGCGTTTGCTGGATTGCTTCGCTTCGCCCGCAATGACGAATTCAACGGATCCTGCGCATCGAGAAGGAGAGTGCGATGAAACGCTTCAATCTTTCGGGCTGGGCGGTCAGCCATCCCGCGCTTATCCTGTTCCTGATCGTGGCGCTGGGCGTCGCCGGTTTCTTTTCGTATCAGCGGCTCGGCCGCGCCGAAGATCCGTTCTTTACGGTCAAGGTGGTGAATGTCTCGGCGATCTGGCCGGGCGCTACGGCGGCGGAGATGCAGACCCAGGTCGCCGATCCGATCGAGAAGAAGCTTCAGGAGCTGCCATACTTCGACAAGGTGCAGACCTATTCGAAGCCGTCCTTCACCGCCATGCAGGTCAGTTTCAAGGATTCGACACCGCCAAAGGAGGTGCCGTATCTGTTTTACATGCTGCGCAAGAAGTTGGTCGACGTGCAAGGCCAGCTTCCGGCCAATCTGCTCGGCCCCGTCGTCAACGACGAATTCAGCGACGTCGAACTCGATCCTCTATATGATGACCAGCGACGGCGCCGACTATGCGCAATTGAAAAAGGCCGCCGAAGGCATGCGCCAGCGGCTCCTGAAGGTGCCGGGCGTCACCAAGGTCGATCTCTACGGCACCCAGGACGAGAAGATCTTCGTCGAGTTCTCCCATGCCAAGCTCGCGACGCTAGGGATTACGCCGCAGGCGCTGTTTAACTCCCTCGCCAAGCAGAACGCCGTCGTGCCGGCCGGCACGGTGGAAACTTCCTCGCAACGGGTGCCGCTGCGCGTCACCGGCGCGCTCGATGGCGTTAAAGCCGTTGCGGAATCGCCGGTCGAAAGCAATGGCCGCGTGTTCCGGCTTGGCGATATCGCAACGGTGACGCACGGCTATGTCGACCCGCCGAGCTTCGTGGTGCGTCAGGAAGGCAAGCCCGCGATCGGCATCGGCGTGGTCACCGCCAACGGCGCCAATATTCTGGAGCTGGGCAAGGACGTTGCCAACGCGTCCGCGGAATTCATGAAGGCGGTGCCGCAGGGCATCAATGTCGACCTGATCGCCGATCAGCCCAACGTGGTCGAGCATGCCGTCAGCGAGTTCGTGCACTCCTTCATCGAGGCGCTGGCGATCGTGCTCTTTGTCAGTTTCGTCGCGCTCGGCTGGCGAACCGGCATCGTAGTGGCATTGTCGGTGCCGCTCGTGCTGGCGATCGTCTTTATTGTCATGAATGCGATGTCGCTGGACTTGCACCGCATCACGCTGGGCGCCTTGATTATCGCGCTCGGGCTATTGGTGGACGATGCCATCATCGCCGTCGAAATGATGGTGGTGAAGATGGAGCAGGGCTGGGACCGCGTCCGCGCGGCCGCGTTTGCCTGGGAATCGACCGCCTTCCCGATGCTGACGGGAACGCTGGTGACGGCCGCGGGCTTTCTGCCGATCGGCTTTGCCAATTCCGCGGTCGGCGAATATGCCGGCGGCATTTTCTGGATTGTCGCGATCGCGCTGGTGGCATCGTGGTTCGTCGCGGTGATCTTCACGCCCTATATCGGCGTCAAGCTGCTGCCGAACATCACCGTCAGTCACAACCACGATCCGCATGCGGTGTATGAGACCCGGGTCTACCGCATTCTCCGCGGCATGATTCAATGGTGCGTCAATCATCGAGTCAAAGTGGTGCTGGCGACGGTGGGCATCTTCGTGCTCTCCATCGTCGGCTTCGGTCATGTCCAGCAGCAGTTCTTTCCGCTGTCCGAGCGGCCCGAATTGTTCCTGCAGCTCCGGTTGCCGGAAGGCACGGCGTTCAATGTCACGGAGCAATCCGTGAAAAAGGCGGAAACCCTGTTGAAGGACGACAAAGATATTTCGACCTATACGTCCTATGTCGGCCAGGGCTCACCGCGCTTCTGGCTCGGGCTGAACCCGCAACTGCCGAACGAGGCTTTCGCCGAAATCGTCATCGTTGCCAAGGACGTCAAGGCGCGCGAGCGAATCAAGACCCGCCTCGAGAAGGCGGTCGACAACGGTGCGTTGACCGAGGCCCGCGTGCGGGTCGACCGCTTCAATTTCGGACCGCCGGTCGGCTTTCCGGTGCAGTTTCGCGTGATCGGTCCCGACACCCGGACGGTTCGCGACATCGCCTATCGGGTGCGCGATGTGGTTGAGCAGAACGACAAGGTCAAGGATCCGCATCTCGACTGGAACGAGCAGACGCCCTATCTCAAGCTTGTCGTCGATCAGGACCGAGCGCGGGCTTTGGGCCTGACCCCGCAGGATGTATCGCAAGCGCTGAGCATGCTGATTTCGGGCGCGCCGGTGACGACGGTCCGCGATGGCATCGAAAAGGTCGAAGTGGTGGCCCGCGCGGTGCCGTCGGAACGGCTTGATCTCGGCCGTGTCGGCGATCTGACCGTTACCTCGCGCAACGGGGTTGCGGTGCCGCTGCTGCAGATCGCCAAGATCGAATATTCCCACGAGGAGCCGATCCTGTGGCGACGCAACCGGGACATGGCGATTACGGTGGTCGCCGACGTCGCCGATGGTGCGCAGCCGCCCGACGTGACCAATCAAATCTGGCCCAAGCTGCAGCAGATCCGCGACAGCCTGGAGCCGGCCTACCGGATCGAGATGGGCGGCGCGGTCGAGGAGTTGGCCAAGGGCAATGCCTCGATCTTTGTGCTGTTTCCGCTGATGGTCATTGTCATGCTGACCCTGCTGATGATCCAGCTGCAGAGCTTTTCGCGGCTGCTGCTGGTGTTTCTCACCGCACCGCTTGGAATTATCGGTGCATCGCTGGGGTTGAATGTCGCGAACCAGCCGTTTGGCTTCGTGGCGCTGCTGGGATTGATTGCGCTGGCCGGGATGATCATGCGCAATGCCGTGATCCTGGTGGATCAGATCGAAACCGACGTGTCCCACGGCCTGACGCGCAAGGAAGCCATCGTCGAGGCCACCGTCCGGCGCGCCCGGCCGGTGGTGCTGACGGCGCTGGCCGCGATCCTGGCGATGATTCCGCTGTCGCGCTCCGCCTTCTGGGGGCCGATGGCGATCACCATCATGGGCGGCTTGTTTGTTGCAACCTTCCTGACCTTGCTGTACCTGCCGGGCCTCTACGCCCTCTGGTTCCGCAAGAGCCTTGAAGAAAGCGGCCCCAGCGAACACATTGATCTTGCGCCGCAGCATCACGGCGAAGCCGAGCCCGCATTTCCGCTTGCTGCGGCCGCGGAATAATTGAACATTGAGTGCCATGACGCTGATTTCTGAAAATGTCGAAACCGACACGCGAGAACGGATTCTCGTGGTGGCGGAGCGTTTGTTTCGCGAAATCGGCTACCAAAAGACCACCGTCGCCGACATCGCCAAGCTGCTGCGAATGAGTCCGGCGAACGTCTATCGCTTTTTCGATTCGAAAAAGGCGATCCATGAGGGCGTCGCGCGTGTCCTGATGGGCGGCGTCGAGGATGCGACGCAGGCCATCGCCGCCAGGCGCGGGTCGGCGGCTTCCCGCCTGCGCGAGCTGATGACCACCATCCATCGCATGAATTCCGAACGCTATGTCGGCGATTCCAAGCTGCACGAGATGGTCGAAATCGCGATGCAGGAGAGCTGGGAAGTCTGCATGGCTCACATGGAGCAGATTACCGAGACCATCGGCAGCGTTATCGCCGACGGCGCAGCTTCAGGTGAATTCAAGGTCGCCGATGTGCCGCTGACGGCGGGATGTGTCTGCACCGCAATGATGCGGTTTTTTCATCCGCAGATGATCGCGCAATGTGCCGAAAAGCCGGGACCGGAGCTCGACCAGATGATCGACTTTGTCCTCGCCGGACTGGCGCCGCGGGGGAAGGCGACGAATAGAAAATCTTAAGTCCGGTCTGTCCGTCATTGCGAGCGTAGCGAAGCAATCCAGATAGCTAGACCGGAAGTAGAGCTGGATTGCTTCGCTACGCTCGCAACGACGGCCGTGATTTGAATCCTGAAGGAAGCCCAACGTGGACGTATCAAGCCCGAAAGACCTGCATTATTACGAACCGGTCAACGGTCACGGCCTCAAGCACGATCCATTCAACGCCATCATCGCGCCGCGGCCGATCGGCTGGATCTCGTCACGCGATGCCAAGGGTAATCTCAATCTCGCGCCCTACAGCTTTTTCAACGGCTTCTGCTACAAGCCACCGCTCGTCGGTTTTTCTTCAACCGCCTGGAAGGACAGCGTCGTCAATATCCAGGAGACCGGCGAGTTCGTCTGGAATCTGGCGACCATGGATCTGGCGAAACAGATGAACGCCACCGCGGCGCATGTTGCCCACGACGTAAACGAATTCCAGATTGCGGGGCTGACGGCAGCGCCGAGCAAGCTCGTCAACGTGCCCCGCGTGGCGGAGAGCCCGGTCTCGTTTGAATGCAAGCTGACCCAGATCATTCAGCTGCAGGGCGCCGACGGCAGCAAGGCGCAGGCCTGGCTCACCCTCGGCGAGGTCGTCGCCGTTCACATCGACAAGGCCTTGATCAAGGACGGCGTCTACCAGACCGCGCTGGCCCGACCTATCGTGCGCGCCGGTCGCCGGGGCGATTATTTCGAAATCAGGCCGGATGCCATGTTCGAGATGGTGCGACCGGATTGACTGCTCCAGCGGGGAGCGAGGAAAGTGGAGCTGGAACGGGATTCTGCCGCTATCTTCTTTCCGCCGTTCATGAAATTCGATTCTTTGTAATGAAAACCGCCACCTAGTCTTGATTCTTTCCGTTAGAATCTGTCGTCTTTTGGCATAGGCGCGGGCGCCAGCTCGTGCTCCGACCATGAGGATACCGCCATGAGCTTTCGCCGCGATATCATCACCAAGCCGATTTTCTCCTGGGCGCGCACGGTTATGCCCGCGATGTCGGACACCGAGCGCGAGGCACTGGAGGCCGGCGACGTCTGGTGGGATGCCGATCTGTTCACCGGCAATCCCGACTGGTCGAAGCTGCTTGGCTATGCGCCGGCTACCCTGACGCCGGAAGAGCAGGCGTTTCTCAACGGTCCGGTCGACGAGCTGTGCGCGATGCTTGACGACTGGAAGATCAATTGGGAATGGCGTGATCTGCCGCCCGAAGCCTGGGACTTTATCAAGGCCCGCAAATTCTTCGGCATGATCATTCCGAAGGAATATGGCGGCCTCGGTTTCTCGCCGTACGCGCATTCGGAAGTGGTGCGCAAGATTTCGTCGCGCTCGCTGACCGCCGCCGTGACGGTGATGGTGCCGAACTCGCTCGGTCCCGGCGAACTGCTGATGCGCTTCGGCACCAAAGACCAGCAGCAAGCCTGGCTGCCGCGGCTTGCCGATGGGCGCGAGATTCCCTGTTTCGGATTGACCAGTCCGGAAGCCGGCTCCGACGCCGCTTCGATGATCGACAGCGGCATCATCTGCAAGGGCAATTTCGAAGGACGCGAGGTGCTCGGCCTGCGGCTCAATTGGCACAAGCGTTATATCACGCTCGGCCCGGTCGCTACATTGCTCGGCCTCGCCTTCAAGGCCTATGACCCGGACCACCTGGTCGGGCAACAGGATGAACTCGGCATTACCGTAGCGCTGATTCCGACCCATCTGCCCGGCGTCGAGATCGGCCATCGTCATCTGCCGTCGATGCAGGTGTTTCAGAACGGTCCGAACTGGGGCCGCGATGTCTTTATTCCCATGGATTACATCATCGGCGGACAGGAGCGTCTCGGCCAGGGCTGGAAAATGCTGATGACGGCGCTGGCCGCCGGGCGCGGCATCTCGCTGCCGTCCTTGTCGGCGGCGGGAGCCGCTTACGCGGCGCGCACCAGCGGCGCCTATGCGCGCATTCGCGAGCAGTTCAACGTCCCGATCGGAAAGTTCGAAGGCATCGAGGAACCGCTCGCCCGCATTGCCGGCACCGCCTATCTGCTCGACGCGGCCCGACGGCTGACCTGCGCCGCGCTCAATCAGGGCCATCATCCCGCGGTGATTTCCGGCATCATGAAGCTGCAGGCCACCGAGCGGATGCGGATCGCGATCGACGACGCGATGGACATCCACGGCGGCAAGGCCGTGATCGACGGACCGCAGAACTATCTGGGCAGCCTCTATCGTTCGGTGCCGGTCGGCATCACCGTGGAGGGCGCCAATATCCTCACCCGCAATCTGATCGTGTTCGGGCAGGGTGCGATCCGCGCGCATCCTTATCTGCTGGAAGAGATGAACGCGCTGGGCGACGAAGATCACGCCAGGGGGCTGAATGCCTTTGACAAGGCGTTCTGGAAACATGTCGGCCATAGCGTCGTCACGCTGTTTCGCGCCTGGGGCCGGAACTGGACCGGCGGAGCTTTCATCACGGTGCCCGACGCCGGCGATGCGACCGGATTTTATCGGCAGCTTTCGCGCTACTCGTCAGCGTTCGCATTATGCGCCGACATGGCGTTGCTCACACTTGGAGGCGCGCTCAAGCGCAAGGAAATGCTGTCGGCGCGGTTCGGCGATATTCTGTCGGAATTGTATCTGCTTTCCGCCGCGTTGAAGCGCTGGCAGGACGAAGGGCGGCAAGTTGCGGATTTTGCCGCACTTGAGTGGTGCATGGCGAGCGGCTTCCGTACCATCGAAAATCGCTTCGCGGAGATCCTGGCGAACTTGCCGAACAGGTTTGTTGCCGTCGTCTTGAAATTTCTGATCCAGCCGTTCGGCGCGCGCGTGCTCGGACCGTCCGACCGTGTGACGCATCTATGCGCGCAGCTGGTGCTGGAGCCGTCGGCGGCACGCGACCGCCTGACACCGGATCTGTCGCATGTCGATGACGACCGGGGCGTGGCCCGGCTGGAAAAGGCGTTCCTCCTCGTTACAGCCACCGAGGATATCGCCAAGAAGATGCGCGCTGCGCATCTTCACGACGGGCGCGACGCGGTGCAGAAGGGCGTCATCACTCAGGCCGAAAGCGATCGTCTCGCGGCGGCGCATGAGGCGGTCGCAAAAGTGATTGAGGTTGATGACTTCGCGCCGGAAGCATTGTCGCCGATTTACAAAAAGCCCGCCGACGTGCACCAGTTCTTCCAGAACCTTGGTGAGACGAGGGCGGCAAGCTGATGGCGCGGCCGGTTTTCATTGTCGACGGCAGCCGGACGCCGTTCCTCAAGGCGCGCAGCGGGCCCGGCCCTTTCACTCCGGTCGATCTTGCCGTGCAGTGCGGCCGGCCGCTGTTGGCCCGACAGCCGTTCGCGCCGGGCGCGTTCGATCAGGTGATCCTCGGTTGCGTCAATGTCATTGCCGACGAGATGAATCCGGCCCGTGTCGCCGCGTTGCGGCTCGGCATGGGCGAGGCGATGGTCGCGTTCACGGTGCAGATCAATTGCGGTTCCGGCATGCAGTCGATCGATACGGCCTATCGATATATCCGCGAGGGCACCTCGGATTTGATTCTCGCCGGCGGTTCGGAAGCCCTGAGTTATGCGCCGTTGGTCTGGCCGCAGCAGGGCGTGCGCTGGTTCGCGGGGCTCGCCGGCGCCAAGGGAATTCTGGGCAAGTCTGGCGGCGATCGCGAAGGCGCGCCCGGCCTATTTCAAGCCGATCATCGGCCTCGAGCGCGGACTGACCGACCCGATCACCGAACTCAACATGGGACAAACCGCCGAAGTCGTCGGTCATTTGTTCGGCATCACCCGTGCGGAATTGGACGCCTATGCGGTCGAAAGCCACAAGCGGCTCGCGAATGCACAAACCCAGGGCTGGCTGAAGGGCGAGGTCGAAACCGCATTTGCGCGCGACGGCAAATTCTACGATCACGATGATGGCGTGCGGCCGGATTCGACAACTGAGAAACTGGCTGCTCTAAAGCCGGTATTCGAGCGTCCGTGGGGCCAGGTCACCGCCGGCAACTCCTCGCAGATTACGGACGGCGCATCATGGACCATTCTGGCTTCGGAAGACGCGGTTGCGAAACATGGTCTGACGCCAAAGGCCGTGATCGTCGACAGCCAATGGTCCGCGCTCGATCCGAGCATCATGGGCCTCGGTCCTGTGCTGTCGGCGACCGAACTCTTGAAGCGCAATAAATTGGCGCTCGCAGATATCGAGACCTGGGAATTGAACGAGGCGTTTGCCACCCAGGTGCTGGGATGTCTTGCGGCATGGAACGATGACAAATTCTGCCGCGAGATTTTGAAGCTCGACGGCGCGGCGGGGCAAATCGACCGGGCCAAACTCAACGTCGATGGCGGCGCCATCAGCCTCGGTCATCCCGTTGGTTGCAGCGGCAACCGCATCGTGTTGCATCTCGTCAACGCCATGAAGCGGTTGGGCACGAGGCGCGGCATTGCCACCGAATGTATCGGCGGCGGCCAGGGCGGCGCGATGTTGATCGAGATGGTATAGGCAACGTCATGGACTCAAAAATCATGAACGTTCTGGGCGATCGGGTGCTCGAACTCGGGCCGAAGCCCGACGCCACCTCGGTCTATCGCCATTTTGAATTGACCCGCGATGCCGACGGCGTTGCCTGGCTGCTGTTCGATCGCGCCGAGACAAACGCCAACACGCTATCGGCCGATGTTATGGAAGAGTTCGACACGGTGCTCGCGGCGCTGGAAAGCCAGCGGCCCGCCGGAATTGTCATTCGCTCCGCCAAGCCATCCGGTTTCATCGCCGGCGCCGACGTCAATGAATTTCGCGGCGCCACCGATCCTGCTCTGGTCGAGACGGCGATCGGCCGGGCGCATGCGGTGATCAACCGGCTCGACGCGCTGAAGATTCCGACCGTGGCGGTGATCCACGGCTTCTGCCTCGGCGGCGGTCTCGAAGTCGCGCTCGCCTGCCGGTCGCGCATTGCGATCGACGGCGCGCGCTTTGGTTTTCCGGAAGTGATGCTTGGCCTGCATCCGGGCCTCGGCGGCACCGCGCGCTTCACGCGTCTGGTCAATCCGATGCAGGCAATGACGTTGATGCTGACCGGCAAAACCATCGACGCCAGGAAAGCGAAGTCGCTCGGGCTGGTCGATGCGGTGACGCAGGAACGGCATGTTCGCAATGCGGTCAGGGACGCGGTGTTCGGCCGTCTGAAACGCGCTCAGCCCGGCCTGCTGAACGCGGTTCTGAATTTCACGCCGGTGCGCGGCTTTCTCGGCTCGCGGATGCGCAGCGAGGCCGAGAAGGCGGCCCCGCATGAGCATTATCCCGCGCCTTACGCGCTGATCGATCTCTGGGAAAAGCACGGCGGCGACAAGGCGGCGATGCTCGCCGCCGAAAAGACCTCGTTCGCCAATTTGATGGTGACGCCGACCGCGCAAAATCTTATCCGGGTGTTCTTCCTGCGTGAGCAGATGAAAAAGCTCGCGGGAAGTGGCAACAAGATCAGCCATGTTCACGTAATCGGCGCCGGTGCGATGGGCGGCGACATCGCGGCATGGTGCGCCCGTCAGGATATGCAGGTCACGCTCGCCGACGTGAAGCCGGAGCCGATTGCCGGTGCGATCAAGCGTGCCGGCGAGCTGTTCGGCAAGATCATTCACCGGCGCACCGAACTACGTGACGCGCTGGACCGGTTGATGCCCGATCTCGATGGCGAGGGCGTCCGCAACGCCGACCTCATCATCGAGGCGGTGTCGGAAAAGCTGGAATTGAAGCAGAAGGTCTATGCCGGGCTGGAACCGAAAATGAAGGCGGGCGCCATCCTCGCCACCAACACCTCGAGCATTCCGCTGCAGGATTTGCGCGCCACGCTGAAATCGCCGGAGCGGCTGGTCGGGTTGCATTTCTTCAATCCGGTATCGCGCTTGCAGCTTGTCGAAGTCGTCAGCCATGACGGGTCGGATCCGCAGCTGGTCAAACAGGCGTTGGCCTTTGTCGGCGCCATCGACCGGCTGCCATTGCCGGTGAAGAGCTCGCCCGGTTTTCTCGTCAACCGGGCGCTGACGCCCTACATGCTTGAGGCGATGGTGATGCTGGACGAGAAAATCGACAAGGCGACCATCGATGCCGCCGCCGAGAAATTCGGCATGCCGATGGGCCCGATCGAACTCGCCGACCAGGTCGGCCTCGACATCTGTCTGGCCGTCGGCGACATGCTTCGCTCCAAATTTGGCGATCTGTTGCCGCCGACACCGGCGTGGCTGCGTGACAAGGTCGCCAAGGGTGAACTCGGCCGCAAGACCGGCAAGGGCTTTTATGTCTGGAAGGACGGCAAAGCTGACAAGAGGACGGGTTCGGCTGCCACCGCCCAACCGACGCCGGAGATGATCGACCGGCTGATCTTGCCGATGTCGAATGTCTGCGTCGCGTGCCTGCGCGAAGGCATTGTCGATGACGCCGACATGGTTGATGGCGCGATGATTTTCGGCACCGGCTATGCGCCGTTCCGCGGTGGCCCCTTGAATTATGCGCGAAGCCGCGGCCCTGAGAATGTGGCTTCGACATTGCGGGCGCTGGCTGCGAAGTTCGGCGGCCGTTTTGCGCCGGATGCCGGCTGGGATAGTTTCAAGTAACCGATTTCAAATCCGATTCGACGGGATTACCCATGACCGACATCCAAACCGTCCATGCTCCAGTGAATACCGAGACCGAACCCTGCGGTGATCTGTCGATCCGCACGCTGGCGATGCCGGCCGATACCAATCAAAATGGTGACATTTTCGGCGGCTGGCTGCTCAGTCAGATGGACATCGCCGGCGGGATCTTCGCGGCTAAGATTGCGAAGGTGCGCACGGTCACGGTAGCGATCGAAGCAATGAATTTCCGAAAGCCGGTTTTCGTCGGCGATCTGGTTTCCGTTCACGCCACTTTGGTCCGGGTCGGCAAAACCTCGGTCACCGTTCACCTTGAGGCCTGGGTGGTGCGCCGCAAGGAAGTGCATTCAATCCTGGTCACCGACGGCAATTTTACTTATGTCGCGATCGACGATCAGGGGCATCCGCAGACGATTGCGCAGGACCCACCGCCGATCACGGTCTGATATCTCCGTTCCGGAACTTTTGTGCGCCCGGTCCGTTATCGGCCCGGACTGAGGAACATCCAGGGCGCTCGGTAAATGTCGGACACTTACATCATCGAAGTCAGCTCACAGGCGGCCGGAATTGTTGTGCGCAATCCGGGCGGCTATCGCTTCTTTGCGGCTTGCCCACGCTTCCACGCCATGGAAGGGCAGCTGTTTCGCAACGCCCGCGAGGCCGAGCGGGCGGCGATCCGTCTCGCGAACGCTGGTTTGAAGCTGGTCGCGCAGGTCGCATCACGGCGACAGCCGGCGGCGGCGATTAACTAAATTGATCATTCGACTATTACCGTACCGGTGCGGCCGATCTGCCGCGTTGACCGGATGACGGAAGAACCGCACGATGGGCGCATTCATTCCGGGGTGCTGTCGTGAATGGTCTCAGCCATCGCCAATCTGAAATCCTCAACATAGCCCGCGCCTTTGGCCGGGTGATGGTGGAAGACCTCGCCCGGCGCTTCGAGGTCTCGGCACAAACCATCCGCAAGGATCTGAACGATCTGTGCGATCACCGGTCGCTGACCCGGATTCATGGCGGCGCCATCATCGCCTCCGGGGTCGAGAACCTCGCCTACGAGGCACGGCGATTCGTGGCCGCCGAGGAGAAGAAGGCAATTGGTGCGGCGGCGGCGGCATTGATTCCCAACGGCTGCTCGCTGTTCATCAATATCGGCACTACCACCGAAGAGGTCGCCAGCGCGCTGACCTCGCACGAAGACCTGCTGGTGATTACCAACAACCTCAATGTCGCGATGCTGCTCTACCGCCATCCCCGCATCGAGGTGATCGTGGCGGGCGGTACGGTGCGTCGGGCTGACGGCGCCGTGATCGGTTCGACCGCAATCGGCCTGATCGGCCAGTTCAAGGTCGATTACGCCATCATCGGCGCGTCCGCGATCGACGAAGAGGGTGCGCTGCTGGATTTCGACTATCGCGAAGTCCAGGCCGCGCAGGCCATTATCGCCAATGCGCGCAGCGTCGTTCTGGTCGCCGACAGTACCAAGCTGCGGCGCACGGCTCCGGTTCGCCTCGCCCACATCAGCCAGATCCAGACATTTGTGACCGACGTCGCGCTGCCGGCAGGGCTTGCTCACATCTGCCATAGTCGAGGCATCGAGGTGATCGAGGCGATGCCGAAGCCGTCAGGCGACGTGGAGGAACCGGGTCCCGAGTCCGCTTCGGCGCTCAGGCGAGACGCATAACTTCCCACTAGAAGCTGCCAGCGGCCTCCGCTTGGCCAATTTAGGCAAGGCTGCCTTTTTTCGGTTGCTTTCGTTTTGGTTGTGATTTAATCCAAACACGAAAGCGAAATCGCCAAAACGAATAGGCGACCGCCAAGGGGAAGCGTCTTGGATCGAATTTTCGACCTCGCAATTGTCGGGGGTGGCATCAACGGCTGTGGCATCGCTCGCGATGCCGTCGGGCGCGGAAATTCTGTTTTCCTTTGCGAAATGAATGACTTGGCTAGCGGAACTTCGTCGTGGTCGACGAAACTGGTGCATGGCGGCCTGCGTTATCTGGAATATTACGAGTTCCGCCTGGTCCGCGAGGCGTTGATCGAGCGCGAAATCCTCTGGCAGATCGCGCCACATATCATCCGACCGCTTCGTTTCGTATTGCCGCATCATGACGGGTTGCGCCCGGCTTGGTTGTTACGGCTCGGCCTGTTCCTTTACGACCATATTGGAGGCCGGCACTTGCTGCCCCCGACGCGTTCGGTCGATCTGGCGCGCGACGAGGTCGGGCGGCCCCTGATTCCCGGCCGCTACACCAAGGGCTTCGAATATTCGGATTGTTTTGTCGACGATGCGCGGCTCGTGGTTCTCACGGCGCGAGACGCGGCGGATCGCGGCGCCGAAATCCGCACCCGCTCGCGCGCGGTCGAGATCCGGCAGGCCGATGGAATTTGGCATGTCACCGTCGAAAACACGACCAACGGCGAACGCAGCACGATTCAGGCCCGCGCGTTGGTCAATGCTGGCGGACCATGGGTCGAGCAAGTGCTGGCGTCAGGCGCGGGCGTCAATGCCAAGGCCAAGGTGCGGCTGGTGCAGGGTTCCCATATCGTGGTGCGAAAACTTTATGCCCACGATCGCGCCTACATGTTTCAGAACAGCGACGGCCGGATCGTCTTTGTGATTCCCTACCAGGACGATTTCACGCTGATCGGCACCACCGATCGCGATTACGACGGCGATCCTGCCAAGGTGAAGGCCTCGGCCGAGGAAATCAAATATCTCTGCGATTCCGTCAGCGAATATCTGGCCAAATCGGTCAAGCCGGCGGACGTGGTGTGGAGCTATGCCGGCGTCCGTCCGCTTTATGACGACGGCGCCAGCGAAGCCAAGGCGGCAACCCGCGACTACGTTTTCGAACTCGACAAGCCGGGTGGCGCGCCGCTGCTGTCGATCTATGGCGGCAAGATCACGACCTATCGCCGGCTGGCCGAGGAGGCGCTCGATCGCCTCGAACCGTATCTGCGCAGCGCCAAAGCGCGCCGGGGCTGGACCGCGAAATCACCGCTGCCTGGCGGCAACCTCGACGTTTCAGCGATCGCCGCGCTGACGGCGGAGTTGGTGCAGGGATATCCGTTCTTGTCGCCAGTACACGCAAACCGGCTGGCGCATGCCTACGGTACGCGCGCCAGCAAGGTGCTCGGCAGCGCAAAATCGATGGCCGATCTCGGTCAGTCGTTCGGAGCCACTTTGACGGAAAGCGAGGTCAGGTACCTGATGTCGGTGGAGTGGGCCCGCAGCGCTGAAGATATCGTCTGGCGGCGATCCAAGCTCGGATTGCGATTGTCGACTGCCGAAATTGCTTCTATCGATGACTGGATCACGGCACATCAGATGCCGCTCGAACGGTCATTGCAGGAAGCAGGGGGGCGGACATGACGGTTACGCTCGAAAGAGTTACGCGTGCCGTCGACGGTATCCCGACCATTCAGGATGTCTCGCTGACGCTTGAGCGCGGCACCTTGAGCGTGCTGCTGGGCCCGACGTTGTCGGGCAAGACCTCGATCATGCGGCTGCTCGCCGGTCTCGACAAGCCGACAACCGGTCGTGTCCTGGTCGACGGCAAAGACGTTACCGGTTTCGACGTGCGGCAGCGCTCGGTGGCAATGGTCTATCAGCAGTTCATCAACTATCCTTCCTTTACCGTTTACGAAAATATCGCCTCACCGTTGCGGGTGCAGGGCAAACCGAGCGCCGAAATCGAGCAGCGGGTGCAGGAGGCCGCCAAACTCCTGAAGCTGGAGCCGTATCTGAACCGTACGCCGCTGCAATTGTCCGGCGGTCAGCAGCAGCGCACTGCGATCGCGCGTGCGCTGGTCAAGGGCGCCGATTTGGTGTTGCTCGACGAGCCCCTGGCCAATCTCGACTACAAGCTTCGCGAGGAATTGCGCACCGAACTGCCGCGCATCTTCGAGGCATCCGGCGCGATCTTTGTCTACGCGACCACTGAGCCTTCCGAAGCCTTGTTGCTGGGCGGTCGCACCGTCTGCATGTGGGAGGGCGAGGTCTTGCAGGTCGGCCAGACCTCCAAGGTCTATCGTCATCCCGATACCATGCGCGTCGCTCAGGTATTTTCCGATCCGCCGCTCAACATCGTCGGGATCGAAAAGACCAATGGCTCGGTGCAGTATGCCGGCGGCGTCCAGGCGCCCGCCACCGGCCTTTATGCCGGTCTTGGCGACGGCGCCTACCGGGTCGGCTTCCGCGCCCACCAGCTCGAAGTCGCCAACGGAATTGCCGGCCGCCACGCGTTTTCCGCCACCGTGACGGTGACGGAAATCACCGGCTCGGAAAGTTTCGTGCATCTCAATCGCGATGATTCCAACTGGGTCGCCGTGCTGCAGGGCGTGCACGAATTTCCGCCGGGTTACATGCTGGATGCGGTGTTGGATCCCGATAATCTTTTTGTGTTCGACGCGGCCGGACGTCTGGTCGCCGCCCCTGGCGCGATGTGAGGGATATGCAGCATGGCCCGCATTGACCTCGTCGATCTCGCGCACGCGTACGGCGGCAATAACGCGCCGCCGGAATCGTTTGCGCTAAAGCCCGTGACCATGACCTGGCGACAGGGCGGGGCCTATGCGCTGCTCGGACCGTCGGGCTGTGGCAAGACCACCTTGCTCAATCTCATCTCGGGCATCGTGACGCCGTCGCGCGGCCAGATCCTGTTCGACGGTGTCGACATCACACCGCTGTCAACCCAGAAGCGTAACATCGCGCAGGTGTTCCAGTTTCCGGTGATCTACGACACCATGACGGTCGGACAAAATCTCGCCTTCCCGCTGAAGAATCGCGGCTTGCCGAAAGCCGAGATCGATGCGCGGGTCGCCGAGATCGCACGACTGCTCGACCTGACGCCTTATCTGTCGCGCAAGGCGATGCGGCTGACGGCTGACGCCAAGCAGAAAATCTCGCTCGGCCGCGGGTTGGTCCGGTCCGATGTCGCGGCGGTGTTGTTCGATGAACCGCTGACGGTGATCGATCCCGAATTGAAATGGCAATTGAGATCGAAGCTGAAGGCTCTGCATCGCGATCTCGATTTGACGATGATCTATGTTACCCATGACCAGACCGAAGCGCTGACATTCGCCGATACCGTGGTGGTGATGCATGACGGTCGCGTGGTGCAGAGCGGGACGCCGGCGGAATTGTTCGACAAGCCGGAGCATACTTTCGTCGGTTATTTCATCGGCTCGCCCGGTATGAACATCGTGCCCGCCGAGGTCAGGGGCCGCGAGGCCCTGATCAGCGGTCACCCCATTGCACTGAACCGAAACTACGATGGCTTGCCAGCCGGCGCCAAAATCGAACTTGGCGTGCGTCCCGAATTCGTCGACGTCACCACGCCCGCGCCGGGCTTGCTGTCGGCCAACATCGAGCGGATCGATGACCTCGGCCGTGTTCGCTTCGCGCGACTGCGGATCGGCGACGCCAAATTTGCCGCCCGGGTGCCGCCGGGATTCTCGGTCCCCGGTGAGGTCGCCGGACTGATATTCGACCCGTCACATCTTCACGTCTATGCCGACAGCTTGCTGGTCGAGGGATCCGCTTAATGGACAAGACCATCAATCAGAAGGCCTGGTTCCTGGTGCTGCCGGTATTCCTGGTGGTGGCGTTCTCCGCCATCCTGCCGTTGATGACGGTTGTGAACTATTCGATGCAGGACACCTTCGGAAACAACCAGTTTTTCTGGAACGGCGTTGGTTGGTTCAAGGAATTGCTCGATCCGTCGACCGATCTGGGCGGGCGGTTTTTTGCGTCGCTGTGGCGCAACCTGTTTTTCTCAGCGGTGATCCTCGCGATCGAGGTGCCGCTTGGAATCGTGGTCGCGCTGTCGATGCCGCGCGAAGGCTGGCGGGTTGCGGCCTGCCTTGTGACGCTGGCATTGCCGCTGCTGATTCCCTGGAATGTGGTCGGGACCATCTGGCAGATCTTCGGTCGGCCCGATATCGGCCTGCTCGGCTATGTGCTGAACAATCTCGGCATCAACTATAATTACGTGTCCAATGATTTTGACGCCTGGGCCACCGTCATCGTGATGGACGTCTGGCACTGGACCAGCCTCGTCGCGCTGTTGTGCTATGCCGGGCTGAAGTCGATTCCGGACGCGTATTATCAGGCCGCCCAGATCGACGGCGCCTCGCGCTGGGCGGTGTTCACCGCGATCCAGCTGCCGAAGATGAACCGCGTGCTGCTGATCGCAGTGCTGCTGCGGTTCATGGACAGTTTCATGATCTACACCGAGCCGTTCGTGGTGACCGGCGGAGGCCCCGGCAACTCGACAACCTTCGTTTCCATCGAACTGGTCAAGATCGCGCTGGGGCAATTCGACCTCGGCAAGGCTGCGGCACTTTCGCTGGTCTACAACCTGATCATCATCATCGTGTGCTGGATATTCTACACCATCATGACCAACGCCGGCGCCGAGCGGCAGCCTGACAAGGGAGTCGCGTGATGCATTCGATTCCCGGACGCCGCATCATTCTTTCGCTGTTCCTGATCTTTCTGATGCTGCCGATCTATTGGCTGGTCAATATGAGCTTCAAGACCAACGAAGAGATCGTCTCGACCATGACGCTGTGGCCGCATCACCCGACCCTGGCGCATTACGTCCGCATATTCACCGACGAAAGCTGGTATTCCGGCTACATCAATTCGCTGAAATATGTCGTCATCAATACCGTGATCTCGATTTCGGTGGCGTTGCCGGCAGCCTACGCGTTTTCGCGCTATCGCTTCCTCGGCGACAAGCATTTGTTTTTCTGGCTGTTGTCGAACCGGATGGCGCCGGCGGCGGTCTACGCCCTGCCGTTCTTCAATTTGTATTCGGCGATCGGCTTGTTCGACACGCCCTGGGCGGTGGCACTGGCGCACTGCATTTTCAACGTACCGCTGGCGGTATGGATCCTGGAAGGGTTCGTGTCCGGCGTGCCACGCGAAATCGACGAAACGGCCTTTCTGGACGGCTATTCGTTTCCGCGGTTCTTCATCAAGATACTGGTGCCGTTGATCGCCAGCGGGATCGGCGTCGCCGCGTTTTTTTGCTTCATGTTTTCCTGGGTCGAATTGTTGCTGGCGCGCACGCTGACATCGGTCAACGCCAAGCCGATCGCGGCCGTGATGACCCGGACGGTTTCAGCGGCCGGAATGGACTGGGGATTGCTAGCCGCGGCCGGCGTATTGACCATCATCCCCGGCGCGCTGGTAATCTGGTTTGTCCGCAATTACATCGCGCGCGGCTTCGCGCTCGGCCGGGTGTAGGAGGGCGCCATGGAAAACATCGCATGGATGGCCTGGACACTTCCGACCGCGATTTTCTTCGTGCTTCTCGCGTCGACGCTCGCGGTCATGACCGGGCTCGCCATCGCCTATCCGGAAGCCGAGCGGGTCGGGATCTTGCGCATTCCAACCACGCGGGGCGACCGCTTGTTTATTTCCCTGATCATGGCCGCGGTGATCCATCTGTTGTGGATCGGATTTTTCGGTACCGACACGATCGCGACGCTTCCGGTCGGAGAAGGAATTGAGTTGTCGAGCCTGTGGCTCGCTACCCTGATTTCGCTTGTTTCAGCCGTTGTGATTTTCCGCACCGTCTGACAAGCGAAAATGAGCAGATCCGGGAACAACCCGGGCCTGAGTACGTCTGTCGCTGCAACGGAGGAGACACCATGCGACACTTGGAGAGAAGGAAGGGTGGTTTGACCCCAACTCGTATATTGATGATGACAAGCGCCGTCGCGCTGATGGCAGCTTCGGCTGCGGTCACCGCGCCCGCCTATGCCGATGAAGCCGCTGCAAAGAAATGGATCGACAGCGAGTTTCAACCCTCGACGTTGTCCAAAGAAGATCAGATGAAGGAAATGGAGTGGTTCATCAAGGCCGCTGCACCCTTCAAGGGAATGGAGATCAACGCGGTCTCCGAAACCCTCACCGTGCATGAGTATGAATCGAAGACGCTTGCCAAGGCCTTCGAGGAAATCACCGGCATCAAGGTCAAGCACGACATCATCCAGGAAGGCGATGTCGTCGAGAAGATCCAGACCCAGATGCAATCCGGCAAGAACGTGTACGATGCCTGGATCAACGACTCCGACTTCATCGGAACGCATTTCCGGTACGGCCAGGCCGTCGACTTGACGGAATGGATGGCCGGCGAAGGCAAGGACGTCACCGATCCCACGCTGGATGTGGATGACTTCATCGGCAAGTCGTTCACCACGGCGCCGAACGGGCATCTCTTCCAGTTGCCCGACCAGCAGTTCGCGAACCTGTACTGGTTCCGCTACGACTGGTTCAGCAATCCGGAATACAAGGCCAAGTTCAAGGCCAAGTATGGCTACAATCTCGGCGTTCCCGTGAATTGGTCGGCCTATGAGGATATCGCCGAGTTCTTCACCAACGACATCAAGGAAATCAACGGCGTCCGGGTCTATGGTCACATGGACTACGGCAAAAAGGATCCGTCGTTGGGTTGGCGGTTCACCGACGCGTGGTTGTCGATGGCCGGCAACGGCGACAAGGGCCTTCCGAACGGACTTCCGGTCGACGAATGGGGCATCCGCATGGAAGGCTGCCGTCCGGTCGGCTCGTCGGTCGAGCGTGGCGGCGACGTCAACGGTCCGGCGGCGGTCTATTCGATCGTCAAATATCTCGACTGGATGAAGAAGTATGCCCCGCCGCAGGCGCAAGGCATGACCTTCTCCGAATCGGGACCGGTGCCATCGCAAGGCAACATCGCCCAGCAGATCTTCTGGTACACCGCCTTCACCGCCGACATGGTGAAGCCCGGTCTGCCGGTCATGAATGCGGACGGTACGCCGAAGTGGCGTATGGCGCCGTCGCCGCACGGCGCGTACTGGAAGCAGGGCATGAAGCTGGGCTATCAGGATGTGGGTTCGGCCACTTTGCTGAAGTCTACCCCGGTCGACCGCCGCAAGGCGGCCTGGCTCTATCTGCAGTTCATCAACTCCAAGTCGGTGACCCTGAAGAAGAGCCATGTCGGTCTGACGTTCACGCGTGAGTCCGACATCTGGGACAAGTCGTTCACCGAGCGCGCGCCGAAACTCGGCGGGCTGATCGAGTTCTACCGTTCGCCGGCGCGCGTGCAGTGGACCCCGACCGGCAACAACGTGCCGGATTATCCGAAGCTGGCGCAATTGTGGTGGCAGAACATCGGCGATGCGTCGTCCGGTGCGAAGACGCCGCAGGCAGCGATGGACTCGCTGGCCGCTGCACAGGACTCGGTGATGGAGCGTCTGGAGAAATCCGGCGTCCAGGGCGCTTGCGGACCGAAGCTCAACAAGAAGGAGACGGCGGAGTACTGGTTCGCCAAGTCGGCAAAGGACGGCAATATCGCGCCCCAGCGCAAGCTGGCGAACGAAAAGCCGCAGGGCGAAACCATCGACTACGATACTCTGATCAAGTCGTGGCCGGCCTCGCCGCCGAAGCGCGCTTCGAACTGAGCTCTCTCACTATCGTCATGCCCGGCAAAAAGGCTGGGCATGACGAAAGGAAAAACGAAGGCCGGGAGCGATCCCGGCCTTTTTTTCATGATACTTTCGTCAGGTCATTGGCATCAGCTTCGTGCCAGAGCGTTTTCCAGCGAATGGATACCGGTTCGTGCTTGGAAAACGCGTCAAATAAAGAAATAGAGCCTCCGTTCCGATTCGATCGGGACGGAAAAGGCTCCAGCCCTGTGCCGCAATTGACTCGCCTTGGCGGCAATGTACTCTCCCGAGCAATAAAACTACCCAAAGAGGTAGTGCATTCGGGAGGACACGCACAATGAGCTGTTTGCGCCTGATTTGCTCTTCGTTCGCCGTCGTTTGCTTACTGTTTGGCGGATGGCCGGCGGTTGCCCAAGAAACCATCAAGCTCGCTTACACCGATCCGTTCTCGGGTCCGTTCGCGTCCGCTGGCGACGAGTTTCTGAAAAACTTCCAGTATATCATCGCACGCAAAAACGCCGCCGGCGGCCCGCTTGGCCGCAAATACGAGCTGGTCCCGTTCGACGACAAGCTGCAACCGGCCGAAGCGCTGATCGCGCTGAAAAGCATGACCGACCAGAACATCCCGTTTGTGATGCATTGCATCGGATCGAATGTCGGCTCCGCCCTGATCGACGCGGTGTCGAAGCACAATGCGCGCAATCCCGATAACCGCATCCTGTATCTGAACTGCGGTGCGCTCGCGACCGAACTCACCAACGAACAATGCGACTTTTGGCATTTTCGTTTCGCCGGCAGCGTCGACATGCGCGCGGCGGCCCGCATCAAGTCGCTGCCGCCGGACCTGAAGAAGGTCTATCTGCTCAATCAGGATTATCTGTTTGGGCAATCGATCCAGCGCAACTCGAAGAAATGGCTCGCCAAACTCCGACCCGATATCGAAATCGTCGGCGACGAATTGATGCCGTTCGGCAAGGTGCAGGACTTCGCGCCCTATGTCTCGAAGATCAAGGCGTCGGGCGCGCAGAGCGTCCTCACCGGCAACTATAATCGCGATCTCAACCTGTTGATCAAGACTGCGGTCAATTCGGGGCTCGACGTGCGGTTTGACACTTTTCTTTCGCATCTGATCGGCGGCCCCACCGCGATTGGAGCAGCCGGCGAAAACCACCTGACTTCGATCATGGAGTTCAACAGCAATGTTCCCGTCGATCTCAAGGTACCGGAGGCGGAGAAATTCGCGATCGACTGGCGAAGCAGCGGTCACGACACCGACTTCTCCGCGCTCAACTTCGTCACCATGATCGACATGCTGACCGATGCGATCAACAAGTCAGGCTCGACCGATCCCTTGAAGGTCGCGCTGGCGCTGGAAGACATGCATGAGAAGGACCTGTTGGGACAGGAAACCATCATGCGCAAGGAAGACCATCAGCTCCTGATGCCCTATTACGCCGGCATCTTCTCCAAGGACGTCAAATATGACGCCGAGCACACCGGATACGGCTGGAAGAATTACATGACCGCCTCAGCCGCCGACCTGACGCTGCCGACCATCTGCAAGATGAAGCGACCGGAATGAGCTGGCGCGAAAGGATTTAAGCAGCGGGAGCGCGGACAACAGCCATGGAAATCGTCCTCGTTTCCCTGCTCAACGGTCTCGTCTACGGCATGCTGTTGTTCATGTTGGCGAGCGGCCTGACGCTGATCTTCAGCATGATGGGCGTGCTGAATTTCGCTCATGCCAGCATCTACATGATCGGCGCCTATCTCGCCTTCACCGTCAGCCGGTTGATCGGGTTCTTTCCGGCGCTGATCGTCGCGCCGATCCTTTGCGGGCTGCTGGGGGCGGCGATCGAGGTCTGGGGCCTGCGGCGAGTTCACAGCAACGGGCACATCGCCGAATTGCTGTTCACGTTCGGCCTGGTCTTTATCATCCAGCGCGCCGTGCAGATGATCTGGGGCATGCTGCCGATGGCCTATCGGGTGCCGCCGAGTCTGGATTTTTCGCTGTTCACCTTCTACGGCCAACATTTCCCGGCCTATCGAGGCTTCATGCTGCTGGTCTCTGCCGGCATGCTGCTCGCGCTCTGGCTTTTGCTGAAGAAGACCCGCGTCGGGATGGTGATCCGGGCCGCCTTGACCCATCCGCAAATGGCGAGCGCGCTCGGCCATAACGTGCCGATGGTTTTCACCATCGTGTTCGCCGGCGGCTGCATGCTCGCCGGCCTCGCCGGCGTGATCGGCGGCAATTACCAGACCACCGAGCCGGGGATGGCGGACGCGATGGGTCCGATCGTGTTCGTCGTCGTGGTGTTCGGTGGGCTGGGCTCGCTTTTGGGATGCTTCATTGCCTCGATCCTGATGGGCATGATCCAGACCTTCGCGGTCGTGATCAACTATTCGATGCTCGACCTGCTCAAACCGCTCGGCATCACGCTGCCGGACAGCAACCTCTTCACCGAGATCATGGCGATGCCGGTAGCGCGGATCGGTGCGCTGTTGCCGTTCGTGATGATGATCGTGATCCTGTTGTTCCGGCCGCGCGGCCTGCTGGGGACGCGGGATACATGAGCGGGACGCGCTCCACGCAAAGTGCGATCTGGCTCGCAGTGCTTTTGGTCGCGATGCTGATGCCGTGGCTGTTTTATAACTACCACACCGGCCGTCACTCCGGTTTTGTGGTCTCGATGCTGAGCCAGATGGGCATGATGAGCATCCTGGCGCTGTCCTACAATATGCTGCTGGGCCAGGCTGGGCTGTTCTCGTTTTGCCACGCCACGTTCTTCGGCATCGGCGGCTATGCCACCATTCATTTCCTCAACATGGCTGGCAGCGGCGACTTGCCCTTGCCGATGGAGCTCATTCCAATTCTCTCGGGGCTGTCGGGCCTCGGGCTTGCCATCGTGTTCGGCTACATGGCGACCAAGCAGCGTGCCACCGCATTTGCCATGATCACGCTCGGAATCGGCGAGTTGATGACCACGGCCGCGCTGAGTTTTCACCATTTCTTTGGCGGCGAAGGCGGCGTCAACGCCAACCGCATGATCGGCCATAGCCTGTTCGGCCTGAAATATGCGTCCGCCATCCAGGTCTATTATTTGATTCTGGCGTGGGTGGTGCTCGCGACCCTGGCCATGTTCTTCCTGACGCAGACGCCGCTCGGCCGCATGGCAAACGCCACGCGCGACAATTTCGAGCGGGCCCAGTTCATGGGTTACGATCCGCGCATGGTGCGATTCCTGCAATTCGCGCTGTCGGGATTCTTTGCCGGCATCGGCGGGGGGCTCTACGCCATCACCTATGAGATCGTGACGTTCGATGCGCTGGCGGCGCCGTTGTCGGCGAACGCGCTATTGATGGCCTATATCGGCGGTTCTGCGGTGTTCGGCGGCCCGGTTTTGGGCGCGGTGCTGATCACGCTGTTGCAGAGCGGCGTCAGCCTGCTGTCCAATTCCTGGCTGGTCTATGTCGGCGTGCTCTTCATCACCATGGTGATGTTCGCCCCCAAGGGCATCATGGGCCTGGTGTTTGCGCATCGCCCGGTCGCGCATGCCGGTCTGCTGGGCCAGCTCGCTTTGCCGTATCTACGCGTCATCCTGCCGGGATTGCTGATGGTGCTTGGCTTTGTCGGTCTGGTCGAACTGACCTCGTTCCTGACCATCGGCGCCGCGCAGGGCAAGACGCTTGTGCTGTTCGGCGACAGGATCGACGTGCATGCGCTGCTGCCGTGGCTCATCTCAACCGCGCTGCTGCTTGGCGGGGGTGTCTGGTTTCGCGTTGAAGCGCGCGCTTTTCATCGGGTGTGGAAGCGCCTGATGGCTGAAGTCGCGCCCGCGAGGGCCTTGGCATGACCGACCTCGCGCTCAGCCTTACCAATGTCGACAAGGCGTTCGGCCTGACCAAGATCATCAACGGCGTCAACCTCGACGTCGCGAGGGGCCAACGCCACGCCATCATCGGCCCCAACGGCGCCGGCAAGACCACGTTGTTCAATCTGATCAGCGGCCGGTTCCTTGTGTCGTCAGGTGAAATCCGCCTCAATGGCGAACGCATCGATTCTCTGCCGCCGCACAAGATCAACCGCATGGGGCTGTCGCGCAGTTTCCAGATCACCTCGATCTATCCAAATCTATCGGTGTTCGAGAATTTGCGGTGCGCGTTGTTGTGGAGCATGGGCTATTATTATTCGTTCTGGACGCCGCTATGGATTCAGCGCGAACTTGGCGAACGTACCGACCAAATTCTGGAAGATCTCAACCTCACGGCGCGGCGTCGTACCGCTGCGGGTCTGCTGCCATATGCCGACCAGCGAGCGCTGGAAATCGGCATGACCATCGCCGGTGGTGCGTCGGTGATCCTGCTCGACGAACCCACCGCGGGCATGAGCAACACCGAGACCGACAACGCCATGGCACTGATCCGCCGCGTTTCCAAGGACAAGACCTTGTTGATGGTGGAGCACGACATGAAGGTGGTGTTCGATCTTGCCGACGTCATCACCGTTTTGGTCTATGGCCAGGTGATCGCTTCGGGACCGCCGCATGCGGTGCGGGCCAACGCGGCGGTGCAGGAGGCGTATCTGGGCGCCTCGGTTCCCGCATGAGCCTCGCTGTCAATAATCTTCACGCCTATTACGGCCAGAGCCACATCCTTCATGGCGTGGATCTGAACGTCAGCGACGGCGAGATCGTCAGCCTGCTCGGGCGCAATGGCGTCGGCCGGTCGACGACCTGCAAGGCGATCATGGGGCTGGTGGCCGCCCAGGGCGAAGTGAAATATCGTGACCGGGACATTGCGGGCTTGCGGCCGGATCAGGTCGCCCATTGTGGGATCGGCTATGTGCCGGAAGACCGGCAGATCTTTCCGACGCTCACCGTGCGACAGAATCTGGAAATGGGCCTGAAGCGATCGGAAAGAATCGGTCGCTGGAAGTTCGATGACGTCTTCCGGATGTTTCCGAACCTCGCGGCCCGGCAAAATATCTCCGCCGGCGTGCTGTCGGGCGGCGAGCAGCAGATGCTGACGATATGCCGCACGCTGATGGGTGATCCGGATCTGATCCTGATCGATGAACCGACCGAAGGTCTCGCGCCCAAACTGGTCGAGCAGGTCGGCGAACTCCTGGAGGAGATCGCCCGGCGCGGGGTTGCTATCCTCCTGGTCGAACAAAAGCTGGCAATCGCACTGAAGATCTGCGCGCGTCTTTATGTCATGGGCCACGGCCGGATCATCTTTCACGGCACCGCGGCGGAGCTCGCGGCAAATCCCGCGGTCCGTCAGGAGTGGCTGGAAGTCTGAGCAAACGTCGGCCGTTTCGTCACCCAACAAATTGTGTGATAGCCTTCGAGGACCATTATGACCGGCGTTCTTTCGTCGGCAAGCCAGGGTTGCCTGACGCCAAGCGAAGCGCCGCATGAATGGTTCGGATGAAATCGATTTCGCCATTGTCGGAGCAGGACCCGGCGGGGTGATCGCTCTGCATTTTACCATCGATGCCGGACTAAGAACTTTGCTGCTGGAAAAGCAGGACGCCATCGGCGGGCTGTGGGCTCAGCCATGGCGGAGTGAGTATCTTTCATTGACGACGGATTTTCCGAACGAACAGCCCTTGCCTATGCCTGGAAAGGGCGGGTTCGGACTTTAGACTAGGTCGTTTTCCAGCGACGTGGATACTTTCCTTCGCCAGTGTGCCCTCTCCACGCACTTACTCGGCTGAAGGTGCGAAACGCATCAGTGAGCATGCGGCGTCGGATGGAGGGTGACCCGTCTCGGATGGCGCGGAATTTTTGATCCGGGCAACACCGTCACGCGCAGGCGTTCAGCCCAGGCGCGCTCGACGACTTCCTCCATGTGCTGCTCCCTCGAAAAAAAATGATGTCGCTCTCCCTCTTCGGTCACCAGGATGAAGCCTTCAAAATCGCCAAAATGGTCATAGACCAGCCCGTCGATCTTGCCGGTGGGGCCGTAAGGCTCGGTCCCGCGGGCACCATCGCCACCAGGCCGCGTTTGGCCTTTGCTACCTGGTCCGCCGCGCCGAACGCCGCCCGAGCTGGGGGGGATCGTGTCGGCGTCACCACCCATGGCGTTGATTTGCGCGGCCAGCGCCCCAAGGTAACGTTCGAATATCGGCCACCAGCGGCTGTCGCCTGGAATGCTCTCGAAAATCCAGCGCAAGATCGACAAGTTTCTTTCCGCGATCGGCAGGTTTTCCGATTGGGGTCTAATGGTTGTTTGAAGTTGAAACAGGCCGGCGAGTTTGCGCCATTGCACCAATCTGCCATCGACGGGGAGGGCCAACGTGCGGTTGGCGGTGGCAAGGCTACCGAGTAGGGGCCCTTGCGCATGGGTGATCTGGTTCACCACCACCACATATTTTCGCCCCTGGGGCAGGTTGCCCGGCAGAACGATATCGATCAACCCACCCAGATTTCCGCGAGCAGCCGGGATCGGCATATAGACCATGCCCCGGGCGTCGCATCGCAACGTGTGGGCATCAACGCGGGTAAATTTCTTCGAGCCGTGCAGGCCGAATGCCTTGGTGATAATCGCGTCCGCGCTCGTCGCCGGCAAATAGATCGAAGCCGTCGACCCCTTGGGCAGCGCGGTAAAATCGAGCATCAGCTCATCAGGCTTGATGGCGGGTGACGTAGCGGGCGCGCTGGCTCGCACATCGAATGTGCCAAGCATCTTGTGTGCGGCGGTCATGATTGCACCAATCCCAAATTGCGTTGCGCGAGCCATGCGGAGGTGGCGGGATTGTCGCCGGTTGGGATAGTGAATTGGAAGAACGAAATCTCGGCCACCAGGCATTGATGCAGATCGCTCTTAAAAGCCCGCTGGATCGGAAATAACATCTGACCGGGCCAGGGGCCGTCCCAATTTCCGGGCACCGGCGCCTGGGGAAACAACGAGTCGTTCGGTTGGTTGATGTCCAGCCAGCAGCCAAAATAAGTCGCGCTTGGGGTATCCTTCATATTGCCGGCGGCCGCCGCCATTCAGCTTGTCGATCACGGCCGTAATGAATGTATAGGCGTCGCTGCGAGATGCCCCCGCGGTGTTTCCCAGAGGCACACCGAACAGTTTCGCGCCGGCGGGTATCGAGAAGACGCGAAGCTCGCCGCTTAGATAGTCAATGCCTTCGTAAAAGTTATGATAGAATTGCGGGTCGTCCGTTGACAATAGTTCCAGCTCGGCCGCCGACGTCACCACGGTATCAACCGCGAAAGATGCATTGACGCTTATCCGGCTAATGGCACCGGACCCGGACGGAAAGATACTGCTCTGGTCGGTCGGTCGAAAATTATCGGCAAATTGGAGATTGAAGGTAAATGTGAAGGTCGAGGGAACGCCGGGGAATGTTTGCAGGGATGGGTCGCCTGGATCCTGATCGATCGATACCGGCGTGGCAGTGAGGCCAGGGATGTTATTGCCCGCGTCATCCGTAAAAGTGATTGCCGGAACACGCGTCGTGCACTGATGATTACTGTTTGACGTGAGCGGCAAGGTTTGGGTGGGCGTCAGAACGTATTGGGTATTCGGGTTTGGTGGATTGCCGAACTGTGGCATCGCCAATTCAAGCGGCTCAAACCCGTCGACAATGACAAGCAGCGCCGGATTGTAGATTGATGTGCCCGAACTGCCCGCATTAAAAATAACGTCGGACCGACTGTAGGACGGCACGGTGACAATCACCTCGCAGCCCGGCGCGACGGGCGGCTGCCAGATGGTCTGGTTCGGTGGTGGCTTGATTGTCCCTTTGGGCGGCGTATTTCCTGGCCACGGCGGACTGGATGGATTTGGCAGAAACGGCTTCAGTCGATTGAAGGCGCAGGTCGCCAGCACACCGGCGGCGTCTGTGATCGAGGCCGTGTTGCCCGTCAGCCAGGAAAGCGAGTTTCTGACATCGGCAACCGAGGCCTGCTGGTTGAAATTAAAAACATCGTGCAGATTTCCGAATGTCTGGTTTCGCCAGTTGCCGAGACTGGGTGCGACACCGGTGACAGATTGCAGCAGCTTGAGAGTTGACGTGTGATCGAAAGGCCGGCTGTTGACGCCCTCGCCAAAGGTCCAGGGTGACACGATGATTGCCGGAACGCGAAAGCCCGGGCCGATATTCTGCGGCCCTACACTTGGTACGTCGATCCATTCATCCGCCTCATAGCCGGCCTCTCCTTGTGTGGGCGGAACGAGGGTACTCAGGCTTGCATGATCGAAATGACCGCCAGCTTCATCATAGCAAATGACCAGGGCCGTACTGTCCCAATATGGGTTACCGGCGGAGTCCGTATAGGCCAGAAGATAATCCAATATTTTTGCGATATAGGCCGCGCCGTCCGAAGGGTGATTGTTCTCCCACTCGGTCGCGCCAAAGGTCGGAATAATCCAGCACACGGTCGGCAGCGCGTGCTGTTCGAAATCTGCCAGGAGTTGCTGCGTTCCATTGACCGGGACCAGGGCCGAATTGCTGTAAGTGCTCCAGCTTGCGAATTGCCGCAGAACGTTCAGGGATCCGAAGCCATTTTGCGGCGAGGGTGCATCCGGCAGGTACGCCGGATTGTTGTAATCGTCGTAAATTTTCCAGACCGTCGGATCCTGCGGCAGCATTTCGGGATAAGTGGGCCATGCCAGCACCGTTGAAAATGTCCCCGGATTGCCGGGCGGAGTGCCTGTGGCCGCGCCGCCCAATTGGCCGCTCATCAGATAGAGGCGATTGGCGAAAGTGCCTCCGAGCACCGATGCGTAATACTGATCGCAAAGCATAAAATTGCTGGCGAGCGACCAATGGAAGGGAAGGTCATTGGCTGTATAATAGCCAATGACAGAGGGGGGATTCTGAGCAGAAGCGGACCAGCCATTGGGATTGCCCTGCGCGAGCACATGAAAGGCGTTCCAATCATGCCCGACCCCGTCAACCTCGAGCCCGCTCGTTGAAAACGTGCTCATCCGGAACGGCAAAATGTCGTTAAGGTACTGGTTGGTGAAGACGCCCGTGGGGTCGCTAAATCCTCTCGCCCCGGGGAAGGTGCCAAAATACTCGTCGAAGGAGCGATTTTCCTGCATGAGAATAATCACATGCTTCAAATTGTTGCCCATCGGCTAGCGCTCCTCGAAGCTGATTTTGCGTCAATCCGATATCCGCCGTGGCGCTATGCAGTTAAAATTCCTGCTGTCGATAGAGTTTCGCAATGCCGGCACCCAGGCACAGCAGCCCGGGCCGCTCGTCCCTCGCAAGGGCACTTCATCTGGGCGTAGCCTCGATGCTACCCGCTTCCGGACAATGTGATAATAAGCTACGCGACTTCCGGTTATTAGCAACGGCGAATACTGGATGCCCAGGGAGTTTCTTGATGCGCATGATTTTTCGTTGCGATCCGGCATTGGTCGATTATTTGCCACGACCAATTCCAGCGCGCAGCACGCTGCCGGACTGGCTCCGCGCGATGCCGGCAAAAGCGCGCTCGGAAATTCACGGACGGGAAATTCGCACCGTGAAGCAATGTCCGCCCTTCATCGATGCGATGGCCTATGGCGTCACGATCCTGCTGCCTTGCGATATTGCGGTGGACCAGGGTTCGTTCTCCTGGGACTGGAACATTCCCGAGCCGCAGACATCGGGACATCCGCGGGCGCCATTGAGCTTTCATGTCGCGGCCCAGTTCGCGCAGGCTCCGTTTGCCCGGGAGGGGCACGCCGCGCTCAAGTTCAACAGCTTCTGGACCATCGAGCTTGAGCCTGGCTGGTCGTTGTTTGCCACCCATCCCGTTAACCGGGACGATTTGCCGTTTCGCCTGATTTCGGGGTTGGTGGATTCCGATCGCTTTCACGACGGCGGCATCAATTTTCCGGCGGTCTGGATGAGGCCGGATTTTTCCGGCGTGCTGCCCATGGGCACGCCCGTGGCGCAATGCTTCGCGGTGCCGCGCACCACACCTGAACTCGAATTCGAGAGCTTCGACGAGGTGCATCGCGAAGCCTATTCAAAAACCGTCGCCGAGGTGCTGGCTGCGCCCAATGTTTATCGCAAGCATTTTCGCGCGCGCCGCGGGCGGGCATGATTCCCGTGCCATCGCTTCGCGGTTTAGCCGCCCAGCGAGCGCCGCAGCGACGCCTCATCGATCCACAACCGGCCGTGCGACGCCGAGGTCAGCGCCATCGCGATGGCGCCGAACGTTGAGGGACGCAGCCGATAGGCTTCGGTATAGGCGCGCATCGCGCTGTCGAGATCGCCGGCTTCCTGCAGCACGATGCCGAGATTGAGCGCGGCCTCGGCATAGTCAGGCTTTTTGTCGAGCGCCTTGCGATAGGCGGTCGCGGCATTGCTGTAGTCGCGCAGATCCTGGCGGACAACGCCAAGGTCGAACCAGACCGAGGCCGGGGCGTCGTTTCCCGCCGCGCGTTCGAGGTGGGTCGCGGCGATGGCGTACTCGCCGTCCTCCCAGGCCAACCGTCCCAGCCGTGCCGCGGCCTCCTGGTGCTGCGGCACCACTTCCAGGATTGCGCGCCAGGCCTCGCGCGCCTGCGGCCGGAGACCGGCCTGATCCAGCGTTCGGGCCTTTTCGATGAAGACTTCCCGTTGCGGCGCGATCGCGATCACGCGATCCAGATGGGACAATGCGCCGTCGAAATCCGCCGCGGTCCGTGCGATCCGCGCAGCGAGAAGATGTGCGGCGGCATTGCCGGGCCGCTTGGCAAGGCTGGTCTCGATGTGAGTGCGGGCCGGCTGAATTTCGTTCCTGGAAAACAGCACCGCGGCGAGAAGATGATGCAGCATCGGCTCGCCGGGCTGGCGGCTCAAACCCTGTTCGCAGAGCTTGCGCGCGTCGTCCGGCCGGCCCGAATTAAAGGCCGCCGTCGCACGACGAACAATGTCTTCGGCGTTGTGCTGATTCATGCCGGAGACATTAGGGCAACGGGGCGGCTCGGAACAGCTGACCTCGCCCCGCACGCGGGGCGAGGGAGCACGCCAAAACGCCTACTGCGCCGCGTCGAGCGCTTCGCCGAGCACCGGATAATCGGTGTAGCCCTTGGCGCCGCCGCCATAGAATGTCGACTTGTCCGGCGTGTTGAGCGGCGCGCCGGTCCTGAGACGTTCGACCAGATCGGGATTGGCGATGAACGGCTTTCCGAACGCGATCAGGTCGGCTTCGTTGGCCGCGAGCACCTTGGCGGCGAGTTCGAAATCGTAACCGTTGTTGCCGATATAGGCGCCCTTGAAGCGCTTGCGCAGAGAGCCGTAGTCAAACGGCGCGATGTCGCGCGGGCCGCCGGTGGCGCCTTCGATGACGTGAATGTAGACGAGCTTCAGCGCATTGAGATGGTCGACGATGTAATCGAACAGCGGCTGTGGGTTGCTGTCGGAGACGTCGTTGGCCGGCGTCACCGGCGAAATGCGGATCCCGGTTCGCTCCGGCCCGGCTTCGGCGGCCACCACCTTGGCGACCTCGAGCATCAGTTTGGCGCGGTTCTCGATCGATCCGCCATAGGCGTCGGTGCGCTTGTTGGCGCCGTCCTTGGCGAACTGATCCAAGAGGTAGCCGTTGGCGCCATGGATTTCGACGCCGTCGAACCCGGCTTCCAGCGCGTTGGCCGCACCACGCTTAAAGGTCTCGATGATCCCAGGGATTTCCCCGAGCTCCAGGGCGCGGGGTTCTGAAATATCGGCGAACGTTCCGCCCACAAAAGTCTTGCCCTTGGCGCGGATCGCCGACGGACCGACCGGAAGTTGGTGGTTCTCCTGAAGGCTGACATGCGAGATGCGTCCGACATGCCAGATCTGGATGAAGATACGGCCACCGCGCTCATGAACGCGATCGGTCACCTTGCGCCAGCCCGCGACCTGCTCTTTCGAATAGATGCCGGGCGTGTCCTGATAACCCTGGCCCTGCTGCGAGATCTGGCTCGCTTCGGTCACCAGCAACCCGGCGGAGGCGCGCTGCCCGTAATATTCGATGGCAAGCGGGCTCGGCACCAGGCCGGCGACCGCCCGGTTGCGCGTCAGCGGCGCCATCACCAGTCGGTTGGGCAGGGTGATCGGGCCGAGCTTGTAGGGCTCGAGGAGGAGTTTGGTCGGCTGGCTCATGTTGGGGTTTCCGGAAAAGTGGATGATGAAAAACAGGTGGGTATTGTTACCACCGTGGCAATGCCGCGAGCTATTCGGATATTGCGGGTGAGGCGCGCACGATCCCGGCCAGATGGCCGCCGTCGACAAACAGGGGGTGCGTGTGGACGTAGGATGATTCATTCGAAATCAGAAACAGCGCAGCATAGGCGACCTTCCGGCAGGCGCCCTGACGGTCGAACGGTGCTGTCACCGCCCGATCGGCGCGGCGCCGGCTGGCGTCACGTCCCATCGGGCTATCCATGCAATCCGGGCGCGATCACATTACAGCGAACGCCTTTTCCTCGCCGGCGCGGGCGCTGTCATCCGGGTTCAGTCCGGCGCACTGCCCCGGAATGACAAGCCGCCGTCAGCTTGCGCCGAGAAAATCGCGCTTGCCGATCGGCACGCCATTATGCCGGAGAATGTCGTGCGCGGTGGCGGCGTGGAAGTAGAAATTCGGCAACGCGAAATGACTGAGGAACTGCTGGCCCTTCAGCGTCATGGTTTTGTCGGGACCGGCGGGAAAGCTGACATCGCGGCCATCGGCGCCGTCGAACTGCGCCGGCTTGAACGCTTTGACATAGTCGGCGGTTCTGGACAGGCGCGCCTTGAGTTCATCGAAAGTCTTCTCGGTGTCGGGGGTCGACGGCACGTCGCTTTGGGTCAGCCGCGCGCTGGTCTTGGCGGCGAAATCGCACACCAGCTGGATCTGGCGCGACAGCGGCAGCATGTCCGGATAAAGCCGCGCGCCGAGCAGCTCGTCGGGCTGAACGTTCTTGGCGGTGCAATGCGCCTCGGCCTTGCCGAGGATGCCGGAGAGGCTGCCGAGGATCTGCAGGAAGGCCGGAACGGTAGCGTCGTATATGGACATGTGATGCTCTCTCTGGGTGGAGGATATTGGTCGGCGAGGGTGTTGCCAGTCGAAGTGGTGCGGCGAGGAGTAAAATACAACTCTTTTGCAGTCGATCGAGAGACAAATATTCCAGGCATGAGCCCTTCGGGGTCTAATGCTGCGCGCAAATGCGAATGCATTGGTCGTCCCTGCGAAACACTTTCGCAGCGACGACTTGCTGAGAGCATCGCGACCCTCAGCGCGGGGCAGGCGAAGCCGTTACGGTGGGTTGCGCGCGCGGCGTTCCGCGCATTCGCGCCAACAGTTCGGCGGTGGGCCAGGAATCCGCCGGCAGGCCGTATTTGATCTGCATCGCCTTGATGGCGGAACGGCTCTGTTGGCCGAGCACGCCATCGACCTTGCCGACCGTGAAGCCCGCGCGCACCAAGAGCTGCTGCAGTTCGCGGATCTCGTTGAACGGCAGTTGCGCGATCGGGGCTGAGGGACGACGCATCGGCGGCGCGCCGGCGATGCGGGTGGCGAGATAGCCGGCCGTGGTCGAATAGATCAGCGAGTTATTCCACTCGGTATAGGCCGCGAAATTCGGATAGGCGAGGAATGCCGGCCCCATCCGGCCCATCGGCAGCAGCAGCGATGACGGTAGTTCGTCGTTCGGCAACGCCTTGCCGTCCGGATAAACGACGCCGAGCTGCGCCCATTTCGAGCGCGGCAGCTGGACCGTCAGATCGGCCTGGTCCCAGGGAAAACTTGAATCTTGCGGCGCGCGCACTTCCTGCAGCCAGGGTTCGCCGCGCCGCCATTTCAATCCGTTGGCGATGTAGTTCGCGGTCGAGCCGATCACATCGTCCGGGCTGCTTAAGAGATTGCGACGTCCGTCACCGTCATAGTCGACCGCATAGGTGAAATAATGCGTCGGCAGGAATTGGGTCTGGCCGAGTTCACCGGCCCACGAGCCCACCATCTCGTCGGGCTCCAGATCGCCGCGATCGATGATCTTCAATGCGGCGACGGTCTCGTTCGCAAACATCTCCGAACGCCGGCAATCATAAGCCAGCGACACCAGCGAGCGCAGCGTCGGCAAACTGCCCATATTGGCGCCGAAATCGCTTTCCAGACCCCAGAACGCGGCGATCACCGCCGGCGGCACGCCATATTCCTTTTCGGCGCGCGCAAAGGCCGTGGCATAGGTCCTGATATGGGCCTGGCCTTCCTGCATCCGGAACGGTGCGGCCATGCGGCCGGCAAATTCAGTAAACATCTGTCCGAACACGCGCTGCCCGCGATCACGGTTGACGATGCCCTGATCGTAGACGAGATACGGCGAAGCATCGGCCAGCGCGCGTGGCGATACGCCGGCGGCGACCGCCTGTTGTTTCAAATCCGCCAGAAAGCGGTCGAAGCTCATGCCGTTATGGCAGGACGCCGCGCGGGGCGCCGGTGCAGCGGCTGGCCTCGGCGACGCCGCAACCGGGCGAGCGGGAGCGAGGCAGCGAATTGAGCCAGGGCGGCTTGCGAAAATGCGATCAACGCCGCCAAAGTAGCAGCGGCCATTTTAATTGCAGGCAAGGGGATTGGCATCGATATCACGGGCGAATGATTGGAAAAGCAAAGGCGGGTCTCCATATTAACGTCGGCCGCCAGGATTAGCGAAGCGTATTTGCTATTCGCCGGCGTTCGCCGCCAGTGGCGGCCCGTCAGACGCCCGAAACTAAATAACAGCCTGGAGCTGAACGAATGACCGACGAATCCACCTACACGCCGCCCAAGGTCTGGACCTGGAACAAGGAAAGCGGCGGCCAGTTCGCCAGCATCAATCGCCCGATCGCCGGCCCGACGCATGACAAGGAACTGCCGGTCGGCCGTCATCCGCTGCAGCTTTATTCGCTGGCGACCCCGAACGGCGTCAAGGTCACGGTGATGCTGGAGGAGCTCCTGGCACTCGGCCATCGCGGCGCCGAATATGATGCATGGCTGATCAAGATCGACGGCAACCAGTTCGGCAGCGGCTTTGTCGCGGTCAATCCGAATTCAAAGATCCCGGCGCTGGTGGATCGCAGCGGGCCGACGCCGATCCGGGTGTTTGAATCCGGCTCGATCCTGCTGCATCTGGCCGAGAAGTTCGGCGCCCTACTGCCGGCCTCCGGTCAGGCCCGCGCCGATTGCCTGTCATGGCTGTTCTGGCAGATGGGCAGCGCGCCCTATCTCGGCGGTGGCTTCGGACATTTCTATGCCTATGCGCCGACCAAGATCGAATACGCCATCGACCGCTTCGCGATGGAGGTGAAGCGTCAGCTCGATGTGCTGAACCGGCGGCTGGCGGACAACGAATATCTGGCAGGCGATCAATATACCATCGCCGATATCGCGGTGTGGCCGTGGTATGGCGGCCTCGCGCAGGGCCTGCTGTACGGCGCGGGTGAATTCCTCAGCGTGCAGGAATACACGAATGTGCAGCGCTGGACCAACGCCATCGCCAAACGTCCGGCGGCGCAACGCGGCCGCATGGTCAACCGCACCTGGGGCGAACCGTCGAGCCAGTTGCACGAGCGCCACGACGCCAGCGATTTCGAGACCAGGACGCAAGATAAGATCGGCGAGCCCGAGAAGGTGTGAGCGGCGCGCTCAAACATCGGGGCATCAGATGAGGCGACGGAAGCATTTCGCGCTTGTTCGAGGCACGAGCTTCCTCGTTTCCTGGTTAGGATGCGTTGCCGCGGCCAACGCGCAGGCGCCGCCGGCCACGGTCTATTTCGCCAGCGGCGACGGCACCACCCAGCTGGTCGGCTATCTCTTTGCGCCGCAGACATCAGGCCGGCATCCCGCGGTCGTGATGTTGCATGGCAGGGCGGGACCCTATTCTTCCAATATCAATGAGGAATGCACGCTGATCGCGAAAGATGTCGGCTCGCCATGCAACGCATCGTCGCTTTCCAAACGCCATGAAGCCTGGGGAAATTACTGGGCCGAGCATGGTTATCTCGCGCTGCTGCCCGACAGTTTTGGACCTCGAAATAAAGCGCACGGTTTCGGCCGGTTCAGCCACGACGATGCGGACCGCGACGACGTCAACGAGCGCACCGTTCGTCCGCTCGACGCGGAAGGCGCGCTCAGCTATCTGCGGTCGCGCGCCGATGTGCTGCCCGATCGTATCTTCTTGCAGGGCTGGTCGAACGGCGCCAGCACGGTGCTGAATGTGATGTATCGGCAGGCCACGCAGCCCTCCGGTGGTTTTCGTGCCGCGATGGCGTTGTATCCGGGATGTGGCCCTCGCTCCCTGATCTCCGGGGATTACAGGGCGGCTTCACCCGTCACGGTCTTTCTCGCGTCCGATGATGAAGAGGTTTCGCCGGTGAATTGCCATCGGGCGCTCGATCCCGCCAGCAAGAGCGGCAGCCCGATCGACATCGTCGATTATGCGGGCGCGACGCACGATTTCGACGATCCCGGTAAAAAGCGTCAGTCGATCGAGGCCAACCGAACCGCCCGCGATGACGTGCTGCGTCGCGCCTCCGGTTTGTTCGCCAATTGACGATTGCCTAGACGGCAGGTCTGTGCCGGTGGTGCGTGGTTTGCCGCCGCAAGTGCGCGGACATTTTGTCTCTCTGAAGAAATAAATCGGAAGACTCTCAGTCGTCCCTGCGGAAGCAGGGACCCATACGCCGTATCGCCGATGCTTCGGGCGACATTAATATCCTTGTTGGACCAACGTGCTTTCGAACGACCGCCTGAGGTTATGGGTCCCTGCTTTCGCAGGGACGACCGATTGAAATCATACGGCGCGATCGCAAAAAGCGCGTTATGCAGCGCGCAAGCAAGCGTAGCCCGGATGAGCGAAGCGATATCCGGGTTTTCTGATCCCCTGTGGTTCCCGCATTTCGCTGCGCTCATGCGGGCTACGGTCCGGCGCTCGGACCAGATGTCGCCCGTGCCGTGTGAGTTTGAGAATTACCGCGTTATGCGGCGCGCAAGCCGATCCGCTTCTCGAAGAACACGCTTGTCACGATGGATTGAGGTGTCATCAGCGCATAATCGCCGAATGCCGAGCAGCGCCGGAAGCCGGCTCGCGTATAAAGTCGCATCGCCGCGATCTGTTGCTCTCCGGTCTCGAGCCGCAACCATGAAAGTCCGGCGCCGCGTGCTTCCTCTTCGAGGCGCGCCAAAAGTGCGCCGGCTACGCCCTGTCGGCGGGCGGCATCCCGCACATACATGCGCTTGACCTCGGCGAAATCGGCAAACAGCGCCACGCCGCCGCAGCCCACCGCCGTGCCGCCTGATCTTGCAAGAAAGAACCGGATATGCGGCTGAAACAGCGCATCGAACGCCAACCCATGTCGCTGCTCCGGCGTATACTCCGCCGCGAGAATAGTCTCGAGCTCACCAATCAATGCGCGCACGTCTTCCGTCGCGCTCGGCGCGAGTTCGATTTGTATGCCAGCGCTTTGGTTCATCGATGGTCCGATTTGAGACCCCACTCGCCGCGAAGCAAGCGTAGCCCGGATGAGCAAAGCGATATCCGGGTTTTCTGATTCGGTTCCCGCATTTCGCTGCGCTCATGCGGGCTACGGTGTCGCGCGAATTCGACTACGATACGCATCGCCTAACCATGCGTCGGCCAGTGCCGGTCGCGGAACCAGTCGCGGTAGTCGGACGACATCTTGGCGCGCTGCGCGGCCGGGGCGTGGCGCTTGCAGGTGGAGGCTTCGTCGCTGTTTTCGGCGGCGGCCCAGCGCAGCTCGGCGCAGTCGTTCGGGTTGTAGGCCATCTCGAAATCCGCCGCCCGATCGACGACGTCCTTGAGCGTCAGCGTCCAGGGCGAGCCGTCGCTGCGGGTGTAGGTGATCTTGCGCGAGGCGAGCTCGGAGGCGAGCACGCTTTGCAATTCGCTTTTCATCTGCGCGGCGCTCTTGCCGGCCGGCATCGCATAGCGGTCGGCCCGCCGCGCGACATGATCGGGATATCCGCGCACCACATCGATCGCGATCAGGAGACGGAAGTCGCGCGCCGGCGTGGAATAGTCTTCCCAGGCGCCGCTGGCCTCGAAGATCGAGGCGCCATTCGGCATCGCGGTCTCGGCTGCCGACTTCTCCTGATATTTTCGTCCGTTCTCGACCGAAGTGACGCGGGTCTTCACCTGTTCATTGAGGCTCGCGACCGCGTCGGTCATGGCCTTGACCGGATCGAGCGGATCGGGCGACATCGCATCATCCATGCGATCGTAAAAATCCTCGGCGCTCATTTGTGATTGCTCGAGCGAGAAATCGCCATATTGCGGATTTTTGGTGATCTCGGCATTGCTCAGCCGCCGCAGCGGGCCGTTCTTGTCGCCCATGATGGGGCGGAAGTGCTTGAAGCCCGGGCTGCCGAGCGCGGCATCGTGCACGAACAGGAAATTGCCGCGCCAAAAACGCTTGCGCGTGATCGAGCCATCGGGCTCGGCATCAACCGCGAGATAGACGCCCGGCTTGCCGTTCGCTTCCGGCACGCGATGCACCAGGACCAGAACGTGGCCGTAGGGGTCGGCATACACCGTTCCCGGGCGCAATGCCTTTTGGGTCAGCGGAATGGTGTAAAAATCGGTGCTGTCGTCGTTGGCGGCGACGCGCACGGCGCCGGTATGGACGACGTCACCGACATCACGCAGATATTCGCCGAACGTCGTCGGGCGCTTCGGCTTCGGCGGCGGCGGAGGTGCCAGCGGACCTGCGGCGGGGTCGCCCGGCTGAGGCCCGCCAAACATCCCCAGAAGGCCCGGCCTGGGCGCCGGCGCTGCGCCGGTGGCGGGAATGGCCGATGCCGCGTCCACTTCGGGCGGCGGCGGCGGACGCGTGAGTTCGGGATGTTCGATGTCAAACCATTGCGGGCATTTCGGCGGCCTGCCGCCGAAGCCGCGCGAGCAGTTCGAATAGCCGAACGGCAATCCCATTTTGTAGGAGAAATAGGCGCGCAGGAAATAGACGAAGTCGGCGCAGTCGGGGCGCAGGCCCACCTTGGCCTCGTCTTCGCCGCGTCCCAGAAAGTTGAACAGGAAATTGCGCGAGCGGTCGTGCAGGACGTCCTGCCACACCTTCCACGACAGATCCTGATCGGGCGGCGCATCGAACAGCTTTTCGATCCATGCCGCAAACAAGGCTTCCGTCGTGCTGTTCCAGCTATTGCGCACCAGCCAGAAGGCGCCCGCTGGCGTGGCCGGCGGCGACGGCTTGGTGGCGCTGACGGCGATGTCGCGGGTGATCGCGTTGCATTCCGCCGACGCGTGGTCGAGCGTCAAGGTCGCGTGCCAGCCGCCCGCGGCGGGGGCTGCGACCTCGGCGAACCAGGAATAAGGCGACGATCCGCCATGCCGTTCGGGCGATTTGGCTGCGACGCTGCCATCGGGCGCGATCAGCGACAGCACCCCCTCGAGCGGCTTTTCGGTAACCACCATGACGCGCAGCGGTGCGCCCTTCCACGGCGTCAGCGGCGAGGGTAACACCGTGAGTTCGGGCAGATCCGCGCAACTGCCGGATGCCGCTTCGGCGCGCGAGGCCATGGCCGCGAAAAGCAACAAGGCCGTCGCAGCAGCAAGCGGGCGCGCACGAAGCATATCAACAACCTTCCTGGAGTGTCTCGGAACTGAACGAGCCCCGCCGCCGGGGCCGGGGGCAGGATACCGGGTTACGATACGCAATGGGAGGGCATCAGTCAGCACATTTGACGGCACTTTTGCGGCGCGGGTTCCGGTCCAAATGGCAGCTTGGGTGCAAGGCGGCGGCGTGTGGCCGATGCAACAAGCGTCATTCCGGGGCGCGCGGCGCGAGGTGTCACTCATGGATCAGAGACAGGAGTTTGTCCGGCTGTTCCAGCAGCCCGCGTAAACCGAGAACAGTCTCACAACTCCCGTGCATTGCTGAATGCGAACGACGACACCCGCCTTGTGTTCTCGTCCAAAATCAAAGTCCGCGTGATCGGAGGCTCGGCGCGCTGACTGCAATTTTCGCGTTCGCAGAGCCGGCAGTTGACGCCGATCGGCGTGCCCTCGGCCTTTTCGAGATCGATGCCGGTGGCGTAGACCAGTTTTGCGGCGTGGCGGATTTCGCAGCCGAGCCCGATCGCGAAGCGCGGTTGTGGTTGCGGGTGCGGCGCCACCGGCCGGCGCACCATCTGCGCGATCGAAAAATATCTGATGCCGTCGGGCAGTTCGATGATCTGCTTGAGCAGCCGGTCCGGGGTGTCGAAGGTGGAATGCACGTTCCACAGCGGGCAGGTGCCGCCGAACTTCGAAAACGGGAAGGTGCCGGAGGAGAATCGCTTGGAGACATTGCCGGCGTTGTCGACGCGGAGCAGGAAGAACGGCACGCCGCGCGCGTTGGGCCGCTGCAACGTGGTCAGGCGATGGCAGACCTGTTCGAAGCCGGCATTGAAACGTTGCGCCAGCACATGGACATCGTAGCTCAGCGATTCCGCGGCGGCATGGAAGGCCTGATAGGGCATCATCACGGCGGCCGCGAAATAATTGGCCAGCGTAATCCGGTAAAGCCGCCGCGGGGTGTCGTCGAGCGGGCCGGCGCGATTGACGATGGTCTCGAAGCTGCCGCTGCATTCGGCCAGCCCGATCTGAAAGGCGAGCTGGAAGGCGCGGCCCGGTCCATCCACCAGTTCCGAAATCAAAAGCTGCCGGCGATGACGATCGAACCGCCGCAGGGTTTCGCGCATGACATCGACTGGCATGATGCGGGTGACGGTCGAATGTTTTTCGCGCAAGCGGATGCTGAGCGAGGCGAACAGATCCTCGGCCGTGGCGTTCAATTCGTCGCGCAGATTTTCCGCGGCCTGTTCGAGCTCCGGGAAATAATTGCGGTTGGCCTCGATCAAATCGCGGACCCGCTCGATCGGGTTGGCTTCGAATCGCGCGCCTTCGTCGCGGTCCGCCATTTGGGCGGCGACCAGGGTCTCGCCGCGGCGGGCTTCGGTATAGGCGGCGTACAGTCTTTGCAGCGAATGCGTCACGCCGGGGCACAGTTCGGCGAGATCGCGCAATTCCTGTTTCGGCAGGTCGATCTGCCGAAACAGCGGATCGGAAAAGATCTCGTTCAGCTCGGCGAAAAAGCGGTCCTCGTCGGCGGTGGCGAGGTCGCGCAGGTCGAGATCATAGACTTCGGCCAGCCGCAACAGGATTTGCGCCGTCACCGGGCGCTGATTTCGCTCGATCAGGTTGATATAGCTCGGAGAAATGCCGAGCCCCTCGGCGATCTGGGTCTGCGACAGCCCCAATTGCTGCCGAATGCGCCGGAACCGGGGCCCGACAAAGAGTTTCTTGCCCGCATCGCCTGCCATGGCAGCCTCTTTTTCCTGTGGTCATCCCGGGATGGTCCGAAGGACCAGACCCGAAATCTCGAGATTCCCCGATGCGCAATTGCGCATCTGAGGTTCGTGCTCCGCACCCCCGGAATGACGCTCACATCTCAGTAACGAATTGTGACAAAAATGACAACTTTACATCTGTGACATGTTTATATGTTACATGACATCATCATTAGGAAGCAAGCCCCCTGTACGAAATCGCAAGTTTAGCGTTTAGCTCTCGCCACGTTTCGCAATGCACTGTCACGAATGTCGTGTGACGACACTGCGGATTTGCCGTCACCAAAAGGATTACGCACATGAACTACCAGCCACGTGGGATCAGTGACCAGGCTATGACCCCGGCTTCCTATGCGAGCGAGCTTGAGGCTGCTGAAGCGCTCCTCAAGACCAAGCCGACCTGGGACGGCGTCACCGCCGAAGCCGTGGCGCGCATGCGCCTGCAGAACCGCTTCAAAACCGGCCTGGACGTCGCCCGGTACACCGCGGCGCTGATGCGTAGCGATATGGCTGCCTATGACAGCGATCCCACCAAATACACCCAATCTCTCGGTTGCTGGCATGGCTTCATCGCGCAGCAGAAGCTGATTTCGGTCAAGAAGCATTTCGGTACGACCGATCGCTGCTATCTGTATCTCTCCGGCTGGATGATCGCCGCGCTCCGCTCCGAGTTCGGACCGCTTCCAGATCAGTCGATGCATGAGAAGACTTCGGTGCCGGCGCTGATCGAAGAGCTCTACACCTTCCTCCGTCAGGCGGACACCCGTGAGCTCAACGATATCTTCCGCGCCCTCGACGCCGCTCGCAAGGCAGGCGACCAGGCGAAGGAAAAGGCGTTGATCGAAAAGATCGACAACTTCCAGACCCACGTCGTGCCGGTCATCGCCGACATTGACGCCGGGTTTGGCAATGCGGAAGCGACCTATCTGCTCGCAAAGAAGATGATCGAAGCAGGCGCGTGCGCCCTGCAGATCGAAAATCAGGTCTCCGACGAAAAGCAGTGCGGCCACCAGGACGGCAAGGTGACTGTGCCGCACGAGGTGTTCCTGGCGAAGATCCGAGCCTGCCGCCATGCCTTCCTCGAACTGGGCGTCGAAGACGGCATCATCGTGACCCGCACCAACTCGCTCGGAGCCGGCCTCACGCAGCAAATCGCCGTGAGCCACAAGCCCGGCGACCTCGGCGATCAGTACAACAGCTTTCTGGATTGCGAGGAAGTGACGGCCGCCAACGCCAAGAATGGCGATGTCATCATCAACCGCAACGGCAAGATGATGCGTCCGAAGCGGCTTAGCAGCAACCTCTATCAGTTCCGTGCCGGCACGGGCGAAGATCGCTGCGTGCTCAACTCCATCACCTCGCTGCAGAACGGTGCCGACCTGCTGTGGATCGAGACCGAGAAGCCGCATATCGAGCAGATCGCCAAGATGGTTGACCGCATTCGCGAGGTGGTTCCGAACGCGAAGCTGGCCTACAACAACTCGCCATCGTTCAACTGGACGCTCAACTTCCGTTGGCAGGTGTACGACGCGATGAAGGAAGCCGGCAAGGATGTCAGCAAATACAATCGAGCCGACCTGATGAAGCCGGAATACGACGCTACGCCGCTGGCCCTTGAAGCCGACGAACGCATCCGCACCTTCCAGGCCGATTTCAGCAAAGCGTGCCGGGATCTTCCACCATCTGATCACGTTGCCGACCTATCACACGGCAGCTCTGTCGACTGATAATCTCGCGAGGGAGTATTTCGGCGAGCAGGGCATGCTCGGCTATGTGAAGAATGTTCAACGTCAGGAGATCCGTCAGGGTATCGCCTGCGCCAAGCATCAGAACATGGCCGGCTCCGATATCGGCGATGATCACAAGGAATATTTCGCCGGCGAGGCCGCCCTGAAGGCGGGCGGCGCCCACAATACGATGAACCAGTTCGGTTAACGGCAATAACAGGAGGCTATCATGAGCAGCAATTTCTGGGTGATTGGCGGCGAGTTCGGTTCGATGAACTTCCACAAGCTCGTGGAAGGCTCGGCCCAGGTTCAGGGTCCGTTCAAGACCCGCAAGGAAGCCGAGGACGCCTGGCGCGTGGTCTCGGAAGAGAACCGCCACAAGGCCGGCGTGCGCTTTTCGATCGTGGAAGAGCCCGCGCGCGTCACCGCCTGAGGCCGGCGAGACGGCCTGGAGCCAGCGAGCCAACGCCTAAGAACACGACCCAAGGACCTGGCGGCCCCATCCGGTTTATCGGGTGGGGCCGCTTGCGTCTGTTCCGCTCTCCCGCTGGGAGGATTTCAACAAAGGCGCAAGTCTTTGGTAACAAACAGCCTTTGCGGGCGGTACGGTTACTGATAGGTTAACGGCGTTCGCCCCATCAGGACAAAGGCCGCTCAGGGATGTCAGACGCGCCAAATACCGGAAGCCACGCGGTGGGTGAGATGCGTCCGATCCGGTTGCGCGACGCGCTGCGCCAGGCGCGGATCGAGGCGGCGGATCGCACCGGCGTCGTCGTCGATTTGCGTGACGCCGAAGTTGCCCGGCTTGAAATTCTCAATGAGGCGCTCGACCCGCTGTTCGCACAGGTGCCGGATCAGGTCGATCTGTTCGATCGCGGCATCAGCCAGGGCGACACGCCGCGGTTGTGGATCGACGTGGTGGCGCATGTCGTGATGGGACGCGACAAGCGCATCTATCGCTTCGTACAGGATAGCCGGTTCGGCCGCATGGTGATCGCCGAATCCCATGATACCGCCCGCATCGTCGATGCCGTCACCGATTATGTCGCGCGCCGCATGATCGAGCGCGAACATGCGATGGTCGCAACCCCGATGGTTGAAACCGTCGCCATCGAGCCGCCGCGCCGCAGCCGGTTCTGGCCTTTCGTGTTCGGATTTATTGTCGGAGCGCTGGCGCTGTTCGCTCTGGCGCTATTTGCGAGTTTGCGGAATTTGTAGCACCGCCGCCCTATATCAGCCGCGTGCGCTGCAATTGCTGAATGCGCTGCGAATCGTCGAAGCCGCGGACCGTCTGTTCGCACCGCCATGCATCGCCGTCGCGCTCGATCGAGAACAGATTATATGCCGCGGCGGGCGAGCGGCCGTGCGCGATCGCGGACGCCGAAGGCACGCCCACAGCGGGTATCGCGCTGTCGGGTCCCTCGAACCAGGTCGTCGAGTGAACGTGATCATGCCCGTGCAGGATCAATTCCACTCCATGTTGTTTCAGCAACGCGAGCAACTGGTCCGAGTCGGTCAACCGCTTGGCGCGCGAACCTGAACGAAGCGGGTGATGAATCAGCAACACGCGAAACGCCTGCTCGGCGGACAACCCCATAAGGATTCGTTCGAGCGCATCGAATTGAGCGCGTCCGAGCCATCCCGTCGCCATTAACGGTGCCGTCGGCACCGCCGACGAGACGCCGATCAACGCCAGCGGACCGCGCCGCCGCAGAAAAGGAAAGGCAACGCCGGTAGCTGCCGCATCGTCGCCGTCTGAGATAATCTCCCAGGGTTTGTGCAAAGCGATGTTGGGTGGCGCGAACATAGGCGTCGTGATTACCGGGGATCACCGTGACGCGGTCCGAAGCCCCGACGCCCTCCAGCCAGGCCCGCGCCGGCGCGAACTCGGCTTCGAGGGCGAGATTGACCAGATCGCCCGTGACCGCGATGTGATCCGGATTCCGGGCTTGAAGATCCGACACCAGCGCGTCGAGCACGTCGCGCCGGTGGAATTTCTGGCGGTTGCGCTTCCAGTTGAGATAGCCGAGCGCGCGCTTGTTGGCGAGATCGCGAAGTCGCGGCGCGGGCAGCGGCGCGAGATGCGGATCGGACAGGTGGGCCAGCGTGAATGCCGCCATCACATGCCCCCAATCGGGCCGCCCGTGAGATCGAACCCTGCCACGATCACCCCGTGATTTCCTGTTATATCCTGCCACGTATTGGCAAGCTGGCCGCCGCGACGCAAGGATCAAACATCGATGTCTGGATATACGGGATTAGGGCGGCGATGAACCGGCAAACCCTGCGAAGGAGCTTTGAGCCCGCGCTGCGGCGGCTGTTTCATCTCTATTGGCGGTTTGCCCGCGGCATGACGCTGGGGGTCCGTGCAGTGGTGCTGGACAGTGACGCCAGGGTGTTTCTGGTCAAGCACAGCTACGTCGCTGGCTGGCACCTTCCAGGCGGCGGCGTCGAAGTTGGCGAAACGTTCGGCGACGCTCTGCGGCGCGAACTGGTGGAAGAGGGACGGATAGAATTGCTCGGCGAGCCCGTCTTGCACGGTCTGTTCTTCAACAGCCATGTGTCGCCTCGCGACCATGTCGCGGTCTATCTGGTCAGGCATTTCAGACAGGATCGGCTGCCCGAGGCAAACCGCGAGATCGTTGCCTGCGGCTTCTTCGATACGGCGACGCTTCCAGCCGAGGCGACGGCGGGCACCCGGCTGCGGATTGCGGAAGTGATCGAGGGCAAAGTACCCATCCCCACATGGCGCTAGTGACCGCCTGACGGCGCCTTCGCGGCTTTTTTCACGACGAGATTTCTCTGCACCGAGCAGCGACGAAATCGACTTGCATTGTCTTCATGAGCCATCCGGTTTTCACACAGTATTGCACCATCCCTTTTGCCATGCTTTCGTTATGGAGTTTGTGTTTGCTTCCTTGATGTTTCCGGCGGAAGCGATGGACGATCATTTCCCCAGGCGGCCAGCAAGGGCTTGACCATGATGCGGGAAGTTGAGAGGACAGACTTGGCCGGGCGGCCGTTGCAGCGATGACAGTATCATCCATGCGGGTTGCCGTTCTGGTGCCATGTTTTAATGAGGAAGCTGCGGTTGCAACCGTCGTCGCCGATTTCCGCAAGGCGCTGCCCACGGCTGAAGTCTTTGTCTACGACAATAATTCGTCGGATCGAACCGTCGCGGTTGCGCGCGAGGCCGGTGCCCAGGTGCGAAGCGAGCGTCGGCAGGGCAAGGGTCACGTGGTCCGAAGGATGTTCGCCGATGTGGACGCCGATATCTATGTGCTGGTCGACGGCGACGCGACCTATGACGCTGCCAGCGCCCCACGCATGATTGACAGGCTGCTATCCGAACGTCTCGATATGGTGGTGGGCTTTCGTGTCGATCAGGTTGAGGGGGCCTACCGGCATGGCCATCGCTCCGGCAACCGGATACTGACCGGTTTTCTCTCCTGGGTCTTCGGCCGGACCTTCAAGGATATTCTTTCGGGGTATCGCGTGTTTTCGCGGCGCTTTGTCAAATCCTTCCCGGTGCTCTCGGATGGATTCGAGATCGAAACCGAGCTGAGCGTCCATGCGCTTGAGCTGGCGCTGCCGGTCGCCGAGATCGAGACGCCTTACTGTGCCCGGCCCGAGGGTTCGTTCAGCAAGCTCAACACCTGGCGCGACGGTTTCCGAATTTTCGGTACCATCCTGAAACTCTATCGGTCGGAAAGGCCGCTGCGTTTCTTCATTGCTATCGGGGTTATTCTGGCGCTGACTTCGATTGCCCTCGCGATACCAATCATAGTCACCTATCTTAAGGTGGGGGTCGTTCCGCGGCTGCCGACCGCGGTGCTGTCGATGGGCCTGATGATCTTGGCGATGCTATCGGTTTCATCCGGGCTCGTGCTCGATACGGTGACGCGCGGCCGCCGTGAGATGAAGTTGCTGGCGTATTTGTCCCAGCCCGCTATGAACAAGCCATGAGCGACCTGTCCCTCACCATCTTTGCTGAAACCGCCAACGACGCGCAGGCGATCGAGCGGTTGCATCAGCGGACCTTCGGGCCCGGCCGTTTCGTGCTGAGCGCCTACCGGATTCGGGAGCATGTGGATCACCTGCCGGATCTTTCGTTCACCGCTCGGATCGGGACGCTGCTGGTGGGCTCGGTGCGCCAGTTGCCGATCTGCGTCGGCGATACGCCGGCATTGCTGCTGGGACCGCTGACCGTCGAGCCGCCGTTTCGCAGCCGCGGCGTCGGCCGCGCGCTGTTGGATCGGGCGTTAAAGGACGCGAAGGCCAAGGGGCATCGCCTCGTGCTGCTGGTCGGCGACGAGGCCTATTACAGTCGGGTCGGTTTCAAGGCCGTTCCAGAGGGCCGGGCGAACATGCCGGGGCCCGTCGACTACAAGCGTCTGCTGGTGGCGGAGCTTGTTGATGGAGCGTTCGCCCACGTTTCAGGAGCAATTCGTCCGGACTGGAGTAAGGCGCGCTAGGACCTTGGGCTGCTCGAACACGCCTTCTCACAGCTTTGGGGAAATGCCGAGATAGAAACCGAGGCGCGGGCTTCGTAGAGAAGCGCAGCGCCGTTGGTGTTCTGCGTTGCACACCTCATATCTTCTTCGAAAGACCGAGGAAGAAGCCGCGGCGCGGGCCGTATTGTGGGGCGAATACACCGATCCCGGTTCCATCCCTGATTTCGTAGATCGTATCGAACAGGTTGACGACATCGAAACGAACCGTCATCGGCAGGGGATCGTTCGGCAACAGGAATTCGCGCTTGATGCCGACATTGACCTGGGTGTAGGCCGGTACCGTGGTGATGTTGTCGTCGCCATTGCGCAGGCCGCTCCCGTAGATCATGTCGGCACCCAGCTTGATTCCGCACCACGACAGTCCGTTATCGCCAGACACTTCTGCAGCCGTGGCGATCCGGCCGCAGAATTGATAGAGGACGCCCGCCGAGGCCGTGACGAACTGGTTGTGGTCGGTATAGATCGCGTGGGTCTGAGCGTATTGAAGCGCGGTCAGGCCCCCGAGGTCGGCAAGCGGGGTGGTGTTGTCGAACAGATATTGGTTCGATACCGGGTCGGTTGCCGTCTGCTGTGCAACCGAAAGGTTGGCGTAGGCCTGAAAGTTTCCACTATTGTACTTGGCGTGGAATTCGATGCCTTCGTTGATGCCTTTGGCATAGTTGAACGCGCTCAATACCAGCGCCTGGCCGAAATTGCCGTTATCGATCAGGTCCGTTGCGATCTTGTAATAAGCGTCGACGCCGAGATCGAGATTGGAACAGTTTTTTCCATCTGAGGCGCATCCGAACTTGATCTTTTGATCGACGCCCGCATCGAAATAATTTGAGCGCTCCGGCAAGACCGGATCGCTTTGGCCGGAAACCGCGCCTGTGGTGTTGTTGAACAAGGCGATGTTGGGCGGGGCGGCTTCCGCCAGCACCGGCGGCGTGAAATAGCGCGCATAGCCGGCATGGAACGTGGTGTTCTCGAACGGCTTATAGGTGAAGCTCAATCGGGGGCTGAGCTGGTTGGCATCGACATATTGATACATCTGGTCGAAGCGCAAGCCGGCGTTCATGATAAGCTGATTGGTGATTTTCCACTCGTCCTGGGCATAGACGCCCATCAATACCCCCGTTTTCGAGACGTTGTTGGTGATTGTCTCCGGTGCACCATTGTCGGAGCCGTCGCAGATCATGCAGGGCTCGACCAGCGACGAGTTTCCGACGAACGACTGCTCGGCACTGACAGAGAAGCCGGCGCGAAGCGTATGGGCTGAGTTGAGCTCATAGGAGCCGTCGCCCTGGATGCCATTGGTGTGGGTGTTGCGGGTAACAGTCGAGGCGATGCCGTTTAGCAGGAGATCGCCGGTCGGGTCCGGCGTGAATTGCAGGTTGTTGTAGCGGGTGAAATAGGACAATTGCCCGTTGAAGTTCTCGTAGGATTTCTGCACCGACAGCACGGCAAATTGGGTCGTCTCGACCTGGTTTTCATTGAGCAGCGCCGAGTTGAAACTGGTCGCACCGAATGCATTGGTGACCGGCACTGCGCTTTGTCCTATCGGTGCACCGGGAACATTGGGAATCTGAAAGTTATTGTCTGAAGTTCCCGCGATCAGGCTGACCCGGGTGGTCGGATCGACGAACGCGGACATATAGGCAAAGCCTTTCTCCTGTTGGGAGAAGTCGTAAATCGCATTGTAGGCGGAAGTCGGATTTTCAATCCCTACCGTGTTCTGCAGATAGCGGCCCGTGAAGTAATATTGGACACCGGCAAAGCAATCGGTCGAGGCAGCTAGCGCCTTGGCGTAGCCCGGCGTGGTCGTCGTAATCGTGGAGCAGGTGCTGCCGAAGGCGCCGCCATACTCGATGCTCGGCGCGATGGTTCCGTGGCTACCGCCATACATGCTGACACTGCCGCTGTGGTTGAAAAGGTCGGTGCGTGTCGTGATGTCGACGAGGCCGACCGTACGCAGTCCAAATTCGGCCGGCAGCGCGCCGGTGACAAGTGACATGCCGCCGACAAAGCTGGTGTCGAAGATGCTGCCGAAGCCGGTGACGCCATCGGGCAGCAATATCCCGTTGATCCGGTATTGAACGTTGGCGTGATCGTTGCGGACATGAAGCGAGCCGCTGGCCGCTGAATCCTGCGAGACCCCTGGCGCCTGCAGCAGCACCTGCTCGACGGTGGCGTTGGGGCCCTGGGGCAGGTCTTCGATGGTGTTGTGGCTGATGGTGTTCGAGGTCGTTCCGATCGTGGTAAATATATTGCTGCGCGCTTGATCGAATAGATTGCCTTTCGCGGCGAGCTGCCCGGCTGGCGAGACTGGCATCGGTGACGCCGCCGGCTGTGACGACGCTGTCGAAGGGGACGCTGCGCGCCGGGCAACGGCGCTCGGTTTGGCCCGCTGCTTCGGTTTCCCGGCTATTTGCTTGGGCGCTTCGACGACGATGTTCGGAAGCGCCGTAGTACCATTTGGCGCGGGGGCTTCCTGCGTCTGCGATAGTGCCGGGCTGCCCAGACTGCAAAGTAGAAGCGAGGCCGTGGCCGAGGCGGCCAACATTGATTTAATGAACACTGAGTTTCTCCCGATTCCCATGAGGTCGCCGCCCGGTCGTCGGCGTCGACGAACGTGGAGGCGCCTGCCGTCGTGTCAGACGGACCGATTTCGATTGATCCCGATGCGATCGGCCACGCAGGACGCGGCGATCGCTTCCGGATCTTCAATCAATCGATGTCAGGAGATCGGGGGAGCGCGAGGCTGGAAGACAACGCGAGCGGAATTCAGATGGACGAATTCGGCATCGGTGGCGAGGTAAAGAAATTCCACGGCTTGCGGCAGCAGCAGCACCGGTGGTGTTGCAAACAACACCGTGCTGGCCAGCGCCATAACCGCGCAAATGGCGCATGGGTCGTTCGGGTGCTGGTCGGAATCGTGGTTAGACGAGGGTGGCTGCGGAACCGCCTGGGTAACCGCGTCCGGCTCCGCAAAGTTGCTCGTGAAAGAACGATCAGACCGTGCCTGGCCGGCTTGAACAGCGGGCGCCGCCTCGGCCGCGAGCCCGTGAAAATGCCCGAACGAAAGCGCAAACTGAATAGCCAGCGCGAACAGCGCCAGCCGTGAGCCATGTTTGATGTTCGATCGGAACCACTTCATGCCGGTAGGTGTGCCCCGCGTCAGAGGGCCAGGTCATCTTCAACCAGCTCCAACGTTATAATATAACATCAGGGATGCGGGCAGGATGTCAACCGCGGTCCGGTTGCGTGCCGGCGGAATTCGTCAGGTCCGTGTATTTCGCGCAACGCTTGGATGGCAGCTGCGGTCAGCGGCCTTCGCGCAGCCAAGTCGCTGCGAACGCGCCGAGCAGCAGCAGCAAACCGATCAGGCCGGCGAACATCGGCAGCACGCCAACGCCCTTGACGACGCTGGCGTCGCGCATCTTTACGCCCATCCAGCCATCGCCGCGAAACACGCTAGAGGCGCGCACCGGCATGATGCGTGGAAGCTCGATGCTCGATCCATTCACCACGCGCCGGGCGTCGCCGCCGGTGGCTTGAGTCAGCGGCTTCAGCATTTCGGTCGTGGAGGTCACTTCCGAGAACTCTTTCGGATTGGTCGGGCCGACATTGATCAGCGCTTTCAACGTGCCGTCGGTGGCCTGCCAGAGACCAAGTTCGTCAGCCGGAATGGTCGAGCTCCATGTTCCGGGTTCGCTGGCGCGCAGGGTCAGTTCACGCGTTGCGCCGGATGGCGATGTCACCTTTACCGGCGAGACGCTGTCCGCCATGGTCTGGCGCTGCACCACCAGATCGTGGCCCTGTATCTGCAAACGCAGCGCTTCCTCGTCCAGATCCGGCTGCTTCATCAGCCAATGCGACATTCGCCGCAGCAAGTCGAGATGCGGTCCACCGCCCTCATAGCCGCGCGCCCATAGCCAGATATGGTCCGACAGCAGCAATGCGACGCGACCCTCGCCGTAGCGCGACAGCAGCAGCAGCGGCTTGCCATCGGCTCCCGTCATCACTGGAGCGGTGGTTGCGTTGCGCGTCTCGACGGTGCGAAAGAACCGGCTCCAATGCGGCGGTTCGGAGCCGGAGCCTTCCAGCCCGCGCGTCACCGGATGCCGTTTGCCGGCGTCGCTCAGATGCGCATAGAACGGTTTCTCAGTGACGCCGACCGGTTCGGCCGGCAGCACCGAATCCAGCGGCGTCCGCCAGATACTGGTGGTCGATGCATAATCGGGACCTGCCGACACCAGCACCGCGCCTCCGGCCCGCACATATCGCGCGATGTTGTCGAAATACGCGATCGGCAGCACGCCCTGGCGCGCGTAGCGGTCGAAGATGATCAACTGGAATTCGTTGATCTTCTGCTGGAAAAGCTCGCGGGTTGGAAACGCGATCAGGGACAATTCATTGATCGGGGTGCCGTCCTGTTTTTCGGGCGGACGCAAAATCGTGAAATGTACGAGATCGACGCTGGCGTCGGACTTCAGCAAATTGCGCCAGGTCCGTTCGCCGGAATGCGGCTCGCCCGAGACCAGTAGTACCCGCAATTTGTCGCGCACTCCGTCGATCGCGACCACGGCGCGATTATTGACCAACGTCAGTTCGTTCTCGAGCGGCGAGGCCTCGATCTCGACGATGTTCGGGCCCGCATGCTTGATTTCGATCTCGACATTGACGGTCTGACCGCTCAGGACGGTGCGTTCGTTGATCACTTCGCCGTCGCGGCGGACCACGATTTTTGCGCGGTCACCACTGACACCTTGATCGTCCAGCCGGTAGGTGATGGTTTGCGCCTGTCCGACGATGCCGAAACGAGGTGCCGCGGAAATCGCGATGCGCCGGTCGCGTTCATCCTTTTGTCCGGTGATCAGGGCATGCACCGGAGCCTGAAATCCGAGCGCCGCCGCGTTGGTTGGGATATCATGCACCCGACCGTCGGTGATCAGGAAAGCGCCGGCGACGCGATCGATCGGCACGTCAGATAGCGTGGAAGACAGCGCGCCGAACAATTTGGTGCCATCGGTCTCACCGTCGGCCTGGCCGGCCTCGACGACGCGCACCTCAAGCCCCTTGATCTTCCTGAGGCTGTCGACGAGTGCCTCTTGCGCCTGCGCGGTTTCTCGGGTGCGCTCGCCGAAATTCTGGCTGGGGCTTTTGTCGATCACGACCGCGACCACCGAGGATAACGGTTCACGTTCCTCGCGGGTAAATGACGGGTTAGCCAGCGCCAGCAGAACAAGCGCCAGCGCCGTCACGCGCATCGCCGCGCCACGCGATCGCCCCAGCAACAGCAATGCGGCAATCGCAACGATAATGGCGAGCGCAAGCCAAAGCACGAGCGCGGGGACAAGCGGCGTAAACGCGATGCCATACTGCATATCGCGGCCCTATTGTCCCAGTCGTTCGATAAGCGCCGGCGCGTGTACCTGGTCGGCCTTGTAGTTTCCGGTCAGCGTGTACATCACGATGTTGACGCCGGCGCGGAAGGCGAACTCGCGCTGCCGGGGTTCGCCTTGAGTTAGCGGCAGCATCGGCTGGCCGTCCGGGCGTAGCGCCCAGGCGCCGGCCAGATCGTTCGAGGTGATAATGATCGGCGAAACGCCGTCTCCACCTCGGGCGGGCCGCGCCGCGGTCTCGTCGTCTTCCTCGCGTGGCAACGCTTCCACCCAGGTCTGGCCGGAGTCAAATCGGCCGGGAAAATCGCGCAGCAGGTAGAACGTCTTGGTCAAGACGTGATCGCGTGGCACCGGTTCGAGCTCGGGAACGTCGAGCGATGAAAGAATATTGCGCAATGCCTGCATTCCCGGCGTCTGCGATGCGCCACCTTCGCCCGGCGGTGCCTCGATGGCATCGCGCGTATCGAACAGCACGGTGCCGCCCTGCTTCATGTAGGCGTCGATGCGGTTGATGGCGTCCTGCGCCGGCTTCGATGCGCCGGGCACGATAGGCCAGTAGATCAGCGGGAAGAATGCAAGCTCGTCGCGCGCGGGATCGATGCCGATGGGATCGCCGGCCTCCAGCGCCGTGCGCTGCGCCAGAAACAAGGTCAGTCCGGACATCCCCGCCTTGACGATGGAATCCACGTCCGGGTTGCCGGTGACGACATAGGCTAGCCGGGTTTGCGAGACCGCCTTGATGGCAAAGTCATCCTTGTCGTCGGCGCGCGACGGCGACGGTACCACCAGCACCGAGGATAAGATCAGCGCGAACACCAGGGCGGCTGTCACGGCACGCCGTCTCAGCAAAGCCGCGACGCCGGCGCCGAGCACCGCCACAATGATCGCGTCGATCAGGAACAACGCCAGCGCCGTCGACAGCAGGATGCCGCGCAGATCGTGCGGTTCGGAGTTGGTGTAGCTCGCGCGTCGCGCGCGCAAACTCGAGGTATCGAGAGGCGCAATGCGATCGGCGGCCGCCAGCGCATTCACCGCCAGCGGACCGTCGGCCGGGCCATAAAATCCGGGCGGATGATCGACGCTCGCCCTGTCCCGGAAATCGGTCGAGAGCGGCTTTGCCGTCGAGGGTGGCGGTCCGAATGCGCCGAAGCCGTCCAGGATCCGCAGCGGCGCTACCGTTTCCGTGGTTCCTTCGCTGGCGACGCCCGCGCCTGGCGTGGACGTGTAGCCTGAAATATCCACGATCCGCCTCAGCATCTCGACGAAGCTTCCAGACATCGGCAGATCGGACCAGCGCATATCGGCGCTGACATGAAACAGGCTCACCAAGCCCTTGCCGCGACGTTCGCCCGTCACCAGCGGCGTTCCATCCTCCAGCGAAGCCCAGCTCTTTGTCGCCAGCACCGCATCCGGTTCGGCAAGCACCTGACGATTGACGGTGATGTCTTTCGGCACCGCAAGCCCAGCGAAAGGCCCATCGGCGGCGAACGCTGCGAGGTGCTGCGGCTTTTCCCAGGTCAAACTGCCGCCGAGGCTGCGTCCGCCGCGGCGCAGCTTCACCGGCACCAGGTCGTCATCCGCCTGCGCCAGACGCGGGCCGGCAAAACGTACCAGCACGCCACCTTGCTCGATCCACGCATTGATGCGTTCGCGAATTTCAGGCGACAAGGTGCCGACATCGGCAAGCACGATCATCGGCAGCTTCTGGTCGAGAAATTGTGTGATCGCCTGTTGCGGCGCGCCCCGATCGCCCAACCGCACATCGGCGAACGGCGCCAGCGCCCGGGTGAGATAGAATGTTGATGCCAGCAACGGCTGGGCAGTGTCATTGCTCGATCCGCTGACGACGCCGATCGCCCTCCGCCGCCATCGCTTGTCGAGCAGTTGCACCGCCCCGGCGGAACGCTCGCCGGCGATCTCAAGCCGCGCAATGTCGTTGCGTAATTCAACCGGCAGATCGAACGCCGCCTCGGTCTCGCGATCCTGCGGCGCAAAGCTGTAACGGGCTTCACCGATCGGCGAACCCTTCAGGTCGATCGCCCGCACCACGCCAGCGGCGATGCCATTATCGGCCCGTAGCACCTTCACGGTCATCTTCGCGGCGGCATTTTCCGCTGCGGCCAATGCGAGCGTGGAGGGAGCGCCGCCTTCAAAAATCGTCAACGCGCGATCCCCGATAGTTTTGCTCAAAGCCTCGATAAATTCGGCTCCGCGTCCAGTATCCACGCCATCCGATAGCCATGCGAATTCGCAGTCGCCGGTCGCGTTCAGGAAACGCCCGATCGTGACGAGGGTTTCAACACGCTCGACCGCATAAGGCTTCGGCGTGAGCTGGCGTAAGGCGACGCGCGCGGCGCCAGCCGGCATGATCGTGATGTCGCGCGCGGGCTCGGAAAGCGGAACCAGAGCGACGCCGCGTCGGTCGCTGTCGGCATTGGCAATGAGCTCGTCCGCGGCCTCGATCCGGACATCCCAACTGGAAGCAGCACTCCAGCCGTCGTCGAGCAGAATGACGAGCGGCGTCCGGCTGCTGGCAACGCCCGTTTGCGGTTTCCAGATCGGCCCCGCGGCTGCCAGAATCAGGAGTGTTGCGGCCAGCAAGCGTAACGCCGTCAGCCACCATGGCGTATGTGACGGCGTTTCTTCCTTTGGCGCGATGTCGAACAATAGCCGCGTCGGCGGGAACTCGAGCCGCCGCGGCCGTGGCGGCATCACTCGCAACAGCCACCACAGCAAAGGGAGGCTCAACAGACCCAGCAGCATTAATGGTTCGGCGAAAGTGAGAGGCAGGCCGGCGATCATGCGCTTCGTCCCGCTTTGACGGTTGCGGTGCGTGCGCTGCCCTTGTTCACCATCATGCCCGAATGCAGGAACAACAGCAGTTCGGCGGCCGAGCGGCTGGTGGTGTGGGTCGAGAACAGCCAGTCGAGCTTGTTGGTCTCGCCGCGAATTTGGTCGCGATGAAGCGCCACGCGCGCCACGTAGTCACGGGCCCATCCTTCCGCGCGGCCCGCGGTAATGACGCCGCCGCCTTCCGGCTCGACGAACTCGATGCGCCCGGAATAGGGGAAGCTTTCCTCCGCCGGATCGACGACCTGGATCAGCGTGCCGTGCGCGCCGGAAGCCGACAATCCAGCGAGCATGGTTTTGATCTCGTTGATCGGCGACCAGAAATCCGACAACACCACGATTTCGGCGAGCGCCGTCGGCACAAATGACGGCGGCAGGCTGGCGCGGGGGGCGGCATCATGCAGCAACGCCTGCGCCAACTTGTCGACGACGCTGCGGCTCGCGGTGGGGTTCATCACGCCTGGAATGCCGACGCGTTCGCCGCCCGCGACCAGGAGTTCGGCGAGCGCGAACGTCACGATCAAGGCGCGTTCCAGCTTGCTGTCGCGCGACGGCGCGGAGGCAAACGCCATCGACGGCGAGCGGTCCGGCCATAACCATATCGTGTGCGCGGCCTCCCATTCCTGCTCGCGCACGTACAGATGGTCGTCACGCGCCGAACGCCGCCAGTCGACGCTCTGCGACGGCTCGCCGGAGACGAAGCGGCGGTATTGCCAAAAGCTTTCTCCGGCGCCGGCGCGCCGCCGTCCATGCAGGCCATGAATCACGTTGGCGGCGATACGGCGAGCTTCAAGCACGAGGCGCGGCAGCGACGCGGCGAGCGTTCGGCTTTCGCCATCGGCACGTCGGATTGCTGAGATCTCCCGGGTTGCGTGCTTGGTTTCTGCCGCCATCAACCGATCCGCGTCTTCAATTGCCGGATCACGTCGGGAATGGTGTGGCCCTCGGCGCGGGCGGAGAATGTCAGCGCCATGCGATGCTTGAGAACCGGCTCGGCCAGATCGAGCACGTCGTCGATCGAGGGCGCGAGGCGGCCGTCGAGCAGCGCGCGGGCGCGAACGGCCAGCATCAACGATTGGCTGGCGCGGGGACCCGGTCCCCAGGCGATCAGCTTGCCGCTCTCGCCGCCATCCGGACCTGGACGCGCGGAGCGGACCAGCGAGAGGATCGCTTCGACGACGGAATCACCGACCGGCAGACGACGCACCAGCCGTTGCGCCGTGATCAGGATGTCGGCGTTCATGGCCGCCTTGGCGAGCGTCTCTTCCGCGCCCGTGGTTTCGAACAGGATCCGCCGCTCGGCGTCGCGATCCGGATAATCGACGTCGATTTCCATCAGGAAGCGATCAAGCTGCGCCTCCGGCAGCGGATAGGTGCCTTCCTGCTCCAGCGGGTTTTGCGTCGCCAGCACGTGAAACGGCTTTGGCAAATCGTGGCGCGCGCCCGCCACGGTGATGTGTTGTTCCTGCATGGCCTGCAACAGCGCCGACTGGGTGCGCGGGCTGGCGCGGTTGATTTCGTCCGCCATCAACAGCTGCGCGAACACCGGTCCGGAGATGAAACGGAATGACCGCTTGCCGGAACTGCTCTCGTCGAGCACCTCGGCGCCCAGAATATCGGACGGCATCAGGTCCGGCGTGAACTGGATGCGCTTCGCATCCAGTCCCAGCGTGATGCCCAGGGTTTCGACCAGCTTGGTCTTGGCAAGGCCGGGAACGCCGATCAGAAGCGCATGGCCGCCGGACAGTATGGTTACCAGGGTATTTTCAACGACCCTTTCCTGACCGAAGATGACGGTCGAGATGGCGTCCTTGGCGGCGCGGATTTGACCGGCGACCTGCTCTGCCGAGCGGACGATCACGTCCTCAAGTTTCTCGACGCTGGTTGCCGCCGCTGCGTTTGTCCCAGCCGTTTCTGCGCCCGCCATTGGTCACTCCTTGCCTGAAACGCCGCCGACGGCGTCGTCATGCCATGAACCCCATGCTAAACTTATGCGGAGGGCATGCATTCGTTGAATTAAACTATCCCCACATTATCGGCATTTCGGGGTATGAACGGCATCACGAAGTGGCGACTTTTCCTTCGGGTTTCACGCGCAATCCCGTCCGAATTGTGCAACCGAAGACTTGCACCAATCGTGCCAAACAGCGGCGATCAGACTTAGGGCAAACAATGGCGAAGCAAGGGCAGACGCCCCATCAAAGCCTCGACGGGCTGACCACGGCCGCCAGGGACGCGGCGAGTGCCGGTAAAGGCCTGCCTCCGGTGCATCTGTGGAATCCGCCATTCTGCGGCGATCTGGACATGCGAATCGCCAGCGATGGCACGTGGTTTTACATGGGCACGCCGATCGGGCGGCCGGCTTTGGTGCGGCTGTTTTCGACCATCCTCAAGCGCGAGCAAGGCAAGCACTTTCTCGTGACCCCGGTCGAGAAGGTCGGCATTCGCGTCGACGATGCGCCATTTCTTGCGGTTGAGATGCAAAAGGAAACTGATGGACCGAATCGGTTGCTGCGGTTTCGGACCAATGTGGACGACTGGGTGCCTTGCGATTCCGGACACCGGTTGCGGTTCGAGGCCGCCGCCGACGGCGGCCTCACGCCCTACCTTCATGTCCGCGCCGACCTGTGGGCCAAGGTCACGCGCGCGCTTTACTACGATCTGGTTGACATGGGCGAGGAGCGAGTGGTCGATGGTCGCCCCATGTTCGGGGTCGCATCATCGGGCGTTTTTTTCGCGATGGCGGATGCCGAACAGGTAAGGGGCGCGCTTTGAATGGGCCGATGCTGAATACGCAACCCGACGCGATCAGCTGGGCGGAGTTTTTCGATCGGGCCCGCGCGCGGCTGCGCTTCGACATTCCGGTGGGCCTGACCGATGCCAGCGTGGTGCCGCCGAGCGGCGATCCGGGCACCGATCGGATGCTGAAGATCATCGCGGAAGAACGGCCGATCCGCCCCGCGGCGGTGTTGATCCCGGTGGTGGATCATGCGCAACCAACGGTGCTGTTGACGCAGCGCTCGGCGCATCTCAACGATCATGCCGGCCAGATTTCGTTCCCCGGCGGCAAGATTGACGCCACCGACGCCTCTCCGCTCGATGCCGCGTTGCGCGAGGCCTGGGAAGAGGTCGGCCTCGAACGCGAATTCATCGACCCGATCGGCTATCTCGATCTATATGCAACCGGTTTCGGATTTCGCATCCTGCCGACGGTGGCGCGGATAAGGCCGGGCTTCAAACTGCGCATCAACGAAGCTGAGGTGGACGATGTGTTCGAGGTCCCGCTGGCGTTCCTGATGGACCCCGCGAACCATCAGCTGCACAGCAGGGAATTCCGCGGCATGGAGCGCTCGTACTACGCCATGCCGTTTGCGGAACGCTATATCTGGGGCGCGACCGCGGGCATTCTACGCGTGCTTTACGAGCGGATTTATCTGTCATGATCCGTCCGGCTTTCAGCGAAGTCGGCATCTTCCTGATCCCGTTCGCGGTCTATGCTTTGTTTCTGATCGCAACACGTTCCGGACTGCTGGTGCAGTCGTCATGGCCGGTGCATGTCATCGCCAAACTGGTGCTTGGTTCGCTGATGCTCGTTGTGATCAGTTTCATTTTGTTGGCGCGATTTTCCGGCGCCGCGCCGAGTTCGACCTACGTTCCCGCCCATATCGAGAACGGCAAGTTCGTTCCCGGAGTTGAAAAATGACAGATGCGCGCGTGCTCGACGACGCGCCCTGGCTCAAATCCGGTCCTGCAGCCCGCGTGCTCGGATTGTTGAACGGAAATGGCGAGGAAGCGCGCGTGGTCGGCGGCGCGGTGCGCAACGCGCTATTGAATATTCCGATCGGCGATATCGATATCGCGACCACCGCGTTGCCCGCTGAAGTGATCCGCCGCGCCAAGGCGACCGGTATCAAGAGTGTGCCGACTGGCGTCGACCACGGCACTGTGACGCTCGTCGTCGATGCCCAGCCCTTTGAGGTCACCACCTTGCGCGAGGATATCGAGACGTTCGGCCGCAAGGCCAAGGTCGCGTTCGGCCGCGACTGGGTGCGCGATGCGCAGCGGCGCGACTTTACCATCAACGGCCTGTCTGTCGACGCCAGCGGCGTCGTGCACGATCACGTCGGTGGCTATGCGGATATTGTTGCAAAGCGCGTGCGCTTTATCGGCGATCCCGGACAGCGCATCGCCGAAGACTATCTGCGCATCCTCCGTTTTTTCCGCATGCATGCCGCCTATGGATCGGGTGAGCCCGATCGTGCGGGATACCTTGCCTGCATCGGCGCGCGCGCAGGTCTTGCGACGCTCTCCGCCGAACGAGTGCGGATGGAAATTCTCAAGCTGATGGTTGCGGAGGGAGCCGCCGGCGCGCTCACGGCGATGGCGGATGGGGGATTGTCGCTGCCGATTTTCGGCGGCGTCACCTATGCCGGACCGTTCGCCGCCATGGTCGCCGTCGAGCGCTCGCTTGGACTCAAAGCTGATCCTGTTCGCCGCCTCGGCGCACTCGCGGTCGCCGTCACCGAGGACGCGAGGCGGCTTGCGATGCGCTTGCGGCTAACCAATAGCGAAACCAAAGCGCTCAATTCCATGGGCCATCGCTGGTGGCGGCTCGCCGGCATGGACGAGGCGACGGCGCGGCGACGGCTCTATCGGCTCGGCGCCGAACGCTATCGCGACCGGCTCATGCTGGCCTGGGCGCGGGCAGGGGGGAAACCCCATCGGCGCCATGGCGGGAACTTGCCACTCTGCCGGAGCGCTGGCGCGCGCCGAAGTTTCCGTTGAAGGCGGCCGATTTCATCGCCCGGGGAATTGCCGAAGGCCCGGGGCTCGGGCAGGCGCTCGCGCTCGCCGAGGACGCCTGGCTGGCGGCGGATTTTCCGCTGGATGAATCGGCGATTGAAGCCATTGCCGACCAGGCCGTGTCCCGCTTCAGCCGCGACCATCGGTTGTGAAACTGGTTGGCGGCCTTGCGAATATTTCAAGCTCGTCGGCTAGCAATGGCCGCAGCTGTGCCCTGAGCTATGGCCATTTCACTTCGGGCGGCATCGACGACAAGATGGAATCGACATTGCCGCCGGTCTTGAGGCCGAAGGTGGTGCCACGGTCGTAGAGCAGGTTGAATTCGACATAACGACCGCGACGGATCAGTTGCTCTTCGCGATCCTCCGATGTCCAGGGCGTATCGAAATTCCTGCGCACCAGTTCGGGATAGATCTTGAGAAAGGCGCGGCCGACGTCCTGCGTAAAGGCGAAGTCGGCAGCCCAATCGCCGGAATCGTGGTGGTCGTAAAAAATGCCGCCGATCCCGCGGGCTTCCTGGCGATGCGGCAGATAGAAATACTCGTCGCACCACTTCTTGTATTTGTCGTAGTCGGCGACACCGTTTGCGCCGCTGCAAGCGGCCTGCATCGCCGCATGAAACGCGATGGTGTCGGCATCGTCCTGGGTCCGCCGCCGGTCGAGCACCGGCGTCAGATCCGATCCGCCGCCGAACCAGGCTTTCGTCGTCACCACGAAGCGGGTGTTCATATGCACGGCGGGAACGTGCGGGTTGCGCATATGCGCGATCACCGAAACCCCCGACGCCCAGAAACGCGGATCGTCGGCGGCGCCGGGCATCTGCGCACGAAATTCCGGGCTGAATTCGCCGTGTACCGTCGAGCAATGCACGCCGACCTTTTCGAACAGCCGGCCGTGCATGACCGACATCACGCCGCCGCCGCCGGGCAGGCCGGTAGTGGTCGGTCCGGTTCCAGGGCGTCCGCGCGAAACGCCCTGGAGCGTCCGAATAAAGCGTCGCCGGCGCGTCGTCCTCGAGCCGTTCGAAGACCTCGCAAATCTCGTCGCGCAGGGCTTCGAACCAGGTCCTTGCCCGCGCCTTGCGATCCTCGATCACGGAGATGTCCATTCCGCAATGCTGATCCTGCGGGCGCAGATCCGTCGGAACTGGTTTGCCGCAGCGCCTCGCCCAACGCCATCGCCGCTGAGACCGCGACATTGAGTGAGCGCATGCCGGACCGAATAGGGATTACCAGCCGCGCATCGGCCGCCGCTACAACCTCGTCGGGAACCCCTGCGGATTCGCGTCCGAACAGCAGGATATCGGCTGGGCCGTAGCTATAATCAAGATACGAAAGGCTCGCCTTGGTTGTGAACAGGATCAGCCGATACCGGTTGTCGTTGCGCCATTGCTCGAATTTTGACCACAAATCGTGGCGGGTAATCGTCACCTGATCGAGATAATCCATGCCGGCCCGGCGGAAGTGCCGATCGGAAACCGGAAAACCCGCCGGTTCGATAATATGGGCCTCGACATTCAGGCACGCGCAAAGACGCAAAATCGTCCCGGCGTTCTGGGGGATGTCGGGCTGGAAAAGTGCGATCTGCATTCGGTGATGGTCCCAAGGGGCGTCATGAAATGTCTGAATAAATCATCGCTCGGCGCGGATTTAGTGCATTGCACGCTGGTGAGCCGATAGCGGGCTTGCGCTCTTCCGGCAAGGGTGCCAATAGAACAATTCTGGACTGCTTGTTCCGCCCGGTTGGCTGGGAGAAGTGGTCTTTCTGCCGCCGCGGGGGTCGCGGGCGCCGGCAGCCTCCTCTGGTTCGTTTGGGCGTTGCCTGGGGCGGTTCCACCGGCTGCAGCTGAGAAAGGGTTTGGAATCGTGACGACAGCGTCTTCGGCGGATCCGACCCGCCGTGATTTCCTCTTTGTTGCAACCGGAGCCGCCGCTGCGGTTGGTGGAGTGGTCACGCTCTGGCCCTTCATTTCCCAGATGAATCCGGACGCCTCGACGATCGCGGCCGGGGCGCCGATCGAGGTCGATCTGACGCCGATTGCCACCGGGCAGGACATCAAGGTGTTCTGGCGCGGCAAGCCGATCTACATCATGAACCGGACCAAGAAGCAGATCGAAGAGGCCCGCGCCGTGCCGGTTGCGAGCCTGCCCGATCCGGCCACCGATCAGTCCCGGGTCAAGGAAGGCCACGACCAGTGGCTGGTGGTGATTGGCATCTGCACCCATCTCGGCTGCATTCCGATCGCCCATGAGGGCAATTACGACGGCTTCTTCTGCCCCTGCCACGGCTCGCAATACAACTCCTCCGGTCGTATTCGGCAGGGACCCGCGCCGTTGAACCTTTACGTTCCTCCCTATCAATTCGTCTCTGACACCAAAATCCAGATCGGCTGATCCTTGGATCGAACGTTCGAGACTTGAGCCCGTCGCGTCGTCTTACTTCCCTAGGGATCGCATCATGAGCGGACCATCCGACTACCAGCCGACCAATCCCGCGTTGAAGTGGATTGAACGGCGTCTCCCGATTATGGGTCTCGTCCACTCCTCGTTCGTGGCCTATCCGACGCCGCGCAATCTGAACTACTGGTGGACGTTCGGCGCCATCCTTTCGATGATGCTCGGCTTGCAGATTTTGACCGGCGTGATCCTCGCCATGCACTACACGCCGGAGGCCACGATGGCCTTCAAGTCGGTCGAGGGTATCGTCCGCGACGTGAACTATGGCTGGCTGTTGCGCAACATGCACGCCAGCGGCGCTTCGATGTTCTTCCTCGCCGTCTACATCCATATGTTTCGCGGCCTGTATTACGGGTCATACAAGGAGCCGCGCGAAGTGCTCTGGATTCTCGGCGTCATTATCTACCTCCTGATGATGGCGACGGGCTTCATGGGCTACGTGCTGCCGTGGGGCCAGATGAGCTTCTGGGGCGCCACCGTGATCACCAATCTGTTCTCCGCCGTTCCCTATTTCGGCGAGAGCATCGTGACCCTGCTGTGGGGCGGCTATTCGGTCGGCAATCCGACGCTGAACCGCTTCTTCTCGCTGCACTATTTGCTGCCGTTCGTGATTGCGGGCGTGGTCGTGCTGCACGTCTGGGCGCTGCACGTCGCGGGCCAGAACAATCCGGCCGGCGTCGAAGCCAAGACGGAAAAGGATACCGTGCCGTTCACGCCCTACGCGACCATCAAGGATGCGTTCGGGGTCTCCTGCTTCATGCTGTTCTTCGCCTGGTTCATCTTCTACATGCCGAACTATCTCGGCGACGCCGACAACTACATTCCCGCCAATCCCGGCGTGACCCCGACGCATATCGTGCCGGAATGGTATTACCTGCCGTTCTACGCCATCCTGCGCAGCATCCCGAACAAGCTTGCCGGCGTGATCGCGATGTTCTCGGCGATCATCGTGCTGGCATTCCTGCCGTGGCTCGATACCGCACGGACACGCTCGTCCAAATATCGCCCGCTGGCGAAGCAGTTCTTCTGGATATTCGTCATCATCTGCGTGCTGCTGGGCTATCTCGGGGCGCAGCCGCCTGAAGGCATCTATGTGATTGCCGGGCGCATCCTGACCTTCTGCTACTTCGCCTATTTCCTGATCCTGTTGCCGCTCTTGAGCCGGATCGAGACGCCAAGGGCGATTCCGAATTCGATCGCCGACGATGTGCTGGCGAAATCGGGAGGCAACGCGCCGATGGTATCCACGGTGGTTGCCCTGATGGTCGCTGGTTCGCTGTTGCTCGGCAGCGCGCAGAACGCCCGCGCCGCGGAAGACGATACGCCGCCGTCGCAAAAATGGTCGTTCGCCGGTCCGCTCGGCAAATTCGATCGCGGGTCGTTGCAGCGCGGGTTGAAGGTCTACAAGGAAGTTTGCTCCGCCTGTCATTCGCTGTCGTATATCGCGTTCCGCAATCTCGCCGATCCCGGCGGTCCCGGCTTTTCGCCAGCGCAGGCCGCCGCCTTCGCATCCGAATACAAGATCAAGGACGGCCCGAACGATCAAGGCGATATGTTCGACCGCCCCGGCCGGGTAGCGGATTATTTCCCGTCGCCGTTTCCGAACGAGCAGGCGGCGCGTGCTGCCAATGGTGGCGCAGCTCCTCCCGATTTGTCGCTGATCACCAAGGCACGTTCCTATGAGCGCGGCTTTCCGAAATTCATCTTCGACTTCTTCACGCAATTCCAGGAGCAGGGGCCGAACTACGTCTCCGCGATCCTGCAGGGCTTTGAAGACAAGCCGCCGGCTGGCGTGACCATTCCCGAAGGTTCCTACTACAACAAATATTTCCCCGGCCACGCCATCAAGATGCCGAAGCCGCTGAGCGACGGCCAGGTTACGTTTGACGACGGGTCGCCGGCAACGGTCGCGCAATACGCCCATGACGTCTCCACCTTTCTGATGTGGACCGCCGAGCCGCATATGGAGGCCCGCAAGCGGATCGGATTGCAGGTTTTCGTTTTCCTGATCCTGCTCACAGGTCTGCTGTACTTCACCAAGAAGAAGGTCTGGGCCGACGCGCACTGACTGTTGCAGCCGATCACTCGAAATTGAAAAAGCCCCGATCGGGGCTTTTTTTGTTGGGTGAAGTATCGTGTCCCGGACGCGATGCGGTGCGCAGCACCGCTTCGCGTCCGGGACCCACGCTCGCGTCGGCCCGTGGGCCCGGATCAGCAGTGCACCACGCCGCAAGAGCGGCGCGCCGCGCCGCATCCGGGGAACGAACCGCGACGATTGCTTCCTGATCGCACAGCGGACAGAATAACCACCAATCGGCAACCCCCAAGAAAATCATCCGGAGGAACCCATGGGTACCAACATCTCGTTCAAGCGACCCGACGGCAAGGACGCCAACGGCTATCTCGCCAATGCCGCGCGCGGCAACGCGCCGGGCTTGGTCGTGATCCAGGAATGGTGGGGGCTTTCAGAACAGATCAAGGGGCTGTGCGATCGTTTCGCGGTGGCCGGCTTCGATGCGCTGGCGCCCGACCTCTACAAGGGCAAGGTGGTGCCGTATCACGACATGGATGCTGCCGGCAAAGAAATGAACTCACTGGATTTCATCGATGCCACCACGCAGACCGTGCGCGGCGCGGCGCTGTATCTCGGCAAGAACGGCGCCAAGGTCGGCTTGACCGGTTTCTGCCTCGGCGGTGCGGTGACCATCATCGGTGCCGCCAAAATTCCGGAGCTGACCGCGGGCGTTGTGTTCTACGGTATTCCGCCGGAGGCGGCGGCCAAACCTGCCGACATTAAAATTCCGCTGCAGGCTCATTTTGCCAACAAGGACGACTGGTGCACGCCGCAACTGGTCGATGCCTTCGAGAACGGAATGAAAGCCGCCGGCAAGTCGATCGAGCTGTTCCGCTATGACGCCGAACACGCCTTCGTCAACGAGCAGCGTCAATCGGTGCACGATCGCCAGGCCGCCGAGCTCGCCTGGGGCCGCGCCACCGATTTTTTCAAGAAGCATTTGGGGTGAATGCGAGAAGCGTCTTCCTTTGTCATTGCGAGGAACGAAGCGACGAAGCAACGAAGCAACGAAGCAATCTGGTTCTCGCTGCAACGCTGGATTGCTTCGCTTGCGCTCGCAATGACGGTCGGATGTTTCCAATTCACAGCGACGCTGTTATCGAGCCTTGTCAATCCCGTCCCACCACGGGCATGTGCCTGACATCAGTCTGTAATTGCCGTCGATGACCTGCACCGGCGCGCGCAGGCCGGCCGCCGCGGCGCGCATCCGCATGCCGCGCGCCACTTCGCGATCGGCAGGGGGCAGCCATACGCGTTCATGTCCCCACAGGCTCGGGCCGTCCTTGAGTTCGAATGGTTGCCAGGTCGCCGGATCGATCTCGCGGCCGCCCCAGCCGCACTCGACCATGAACGACGACGGGGTCTTGGCGTAGAATGACGTCATCAGATCGTTGGTGTGCCGGCCGAGCGTGACGTTGACGCGTTCCTGCTGGCTCAGGGCGATATCGTAGGATTGGCCGACATCGTCGAGCGAGAACAGCTCCACCATCAAATGATGCATGCCGTTGCGGCCGGTCTCGATCAGAGCGAGGCTGTGATGCCGCGCATTGACGTGAAAGAAGTAGGCGCGAAACGGTTTTTGCATGTAGTCGCTGAGCCCGAAGCCGAGCACGTCGACATAGAACGGCATCACCGCGTCGATATTTTCGACCGTCAGCACGGCGTGGCCAAGACCGAGCGGACCGGTGCGGAAACCGGAGATCGAACGGCCGGGGCGAAACGGCGTATCGTCGATCTGCGCACCGTAAAATGCCTCAAGGCGATTGCCCGCCGGATCCCGAAACGAAATCAGGCCGTGGACGCCGCGGGCATCGGCGAGCGCACGCGGCTCGGCGGTCACTTCAACCTCCGCTCTTTCGAGCCGGGCCGCGAGCCCGTCCAAGGTTGCGGCATCCGCAACCTCCCAGCCGAAGAAGCGCTCGCCGTCCGGCAACGAGCGATCGATGACGATGCGCTGCTTGCGGTCGTCCATCCGGAATGCCAGCAAAGAAGGGCTGCGCTCCACCGCCTGCAGGCCGACCAGTCCGGTCCCGAAGTGCCGCCAGTCGTCGAGAGCGCTTGATCCGAACCCGACATATCCGAGAGCCTGTATGGACATCGCGCGCCTCCGCCTCTGATAAATCCCGGCGTGAATCAGTGTGTGCTTGGAGTGAATTCCAAGCATTTTTACGGGTTTCAAACCCGAAAGATGCATCCGACCCGTCATCACGGGCAACACGAACTTCTCCCGCTTTCCTGGATTGGTGAGCAGGGCACGGATCCGAACGAACAAAACACGCAGCAATCGTCGGCCAACGGCTTGAGCCTCTGTCCGCAACCTTTGCAGATGTAGAAGAACTGAGCAGGCATCGGTCGGCATCTGCTCGGTAGACTGAAAACCGCATTGCGGACATGTGAGAACGGATTCGATCTGCATTCGCTATCTCGTATTAGTTTGCGGTTTGACCGAATAACGAACACGGAACTCCAAGTGCAAAGGCCCCGACCCTTGATCGATGCGTAGACAGCGGGAATGACGATCAGGGTCAGCACCGATCGTGATGACAGACCATGCCGCCGATCATCGGCACGGCGATGCGCTGCATGACCTCGGAGCCCGGTCCGCTGCTCCACAGGATCGGCAAGCAGCCCGGCCATGATGGCGACAACCGTCATCATCTTTGGGGCGCACGCGCTCGACCGCGCCGAGCATGATCGCCTGCATGCAGATCGGCTGCGAGTGAACGGCGCGCAGTCGGCCCGTCGCACTGGCACGCAGCTCCTGCAAGGCCTGGTCGAGATAGATCAGCATGACGACGCCGGTTTCGGCCGCGACACCGGCAAGGGCGATAAAACCGACAGCGACAGCGACGCGAAAAGTTGAAGCCGAGCGACCACATCAGCCAGAGGCCGCCGACCAGCGAGAACGGCACCGACAGCATGACGATCAGCGTCTCGGTCAAGCGACGGAAATTCAGATAAAGCAGCAGGAAAATAATCAGCAGCGTGACTGGGACGACGACTTGCAGCTTGGCTTTGGCCCGTTCCAGATATTCGAACTGGCCGCTCCACTGCGACATAAAAACCCGGCGGAAACTTCACGCTGTGCGGCTACCGCCCCCTGCGCCTCGGCCACGTAACCGCCGAGATCGCGGTCGCGGATGTCGACAAAGATGTAGACCACGAGTTGGGCGTTCTCGGTGCGGATGCGAGGTCGGTCCGCGCGCGAGCTTGATCGTGGCCACCTCGCCCAGCGGTACGGTACCGCCGCCCGGCATCGCTACCAGCACCTGGCGCGCAATCGATTGCGGATCGCCGCGCAGGTCGCGGGGATAGCGAACGTTGACGCCGTAGCGCTCGCGACCTTCGACGGTGGTCGTGACGGTCTCGCCGCCGAGTGCCGACGACGACGGTATCCTGCACATCACCGACGATAAGCCATAGCGTGCGAGCGCGTCACGGTCGGGTACGACATCGAGATAATAGCCGCCGATCTACCCGCTCGGCAAAGGCGCTGGAGGTGCCGGGCACGGCCTTCACACCGCTTCGATCTGTCGGGCAAGCCGGTCGAGCTCGTCGAGATCGGTGCCGAAGGACCTTGATGCCGACAGGCGTGCGGATGCCGGTCGCGAGCATGTCGGTACGCGCCTTGATCGGCATGGTCCAGGCATTGGAGACGCCGGGAAACTGCAGCGCCTTGTCCATCTCGGCGATCAAGCTCGTCGACCGTCATGCCCGGCGCGCCATTGCTCCTTCGGCTTCAAATTGATGATGGTCTCGAACATCTCGATCGGCGCCGGATCGGTCGCCGTCTCGGCGCGGCCGGCCTTGCCAAAGACCGCTGCGACTTCGGGAAACGTTTTGATGATGCTTGTCCTGAGTTTGGAGCAAGTTCCGCCGCCTTGGTCACCGAAATGCCGGGCAAGGTGATCGGCATGTACAGCAGCGTGCCTTCGTTCAGGCGTCGGCATGAACTCGGTGCCGAGCTGCTCGCGCGGGCAAGATGCTGATCGCCAGCACGACGAGCGCCAGCAGCGATCGTCAGCGTCCTGGCCTTGAGCACAGCCCGGATCACCGGCCGGTATAGCCCAGATCAGCAACCGGTTGATCGGGTTTTTATGCTCGGGAATGATCCGTCCGCGCACAAACAGCAGCATCAAGACCGGCACCAGCGTGACCGACAGGATTGCCGCCGCCGCCATGGCAAAGGTCTTGGTAAAGGCGAGCGGGCTGAACAGCCGGCCCTCCTGGGCCTCCAGCGTGAAGACGGGCAAGAACGAAACGGTGATGACCAGCAGGCTAAAGAACAGCGCCGGGCCGACCTCGCTTGCCGCCGCGATCAGATATTTCGAGCTCGCGCGGCTTGTCCGGGCGGCAGCGCGCTCCAGATGCTTATGGGCGTTCTCGATCATGACGATGGCGCGCATCGACCATCGCCCCGATGGCAATCGCAATGCCGCCAAGGCTCATGATGTTGGAGCCGAGACCCAGGATTTGCATGGCGGCGAAGGCCATCAGCATGCCGACAGGCAGCATGAGAATGGCGACCAGCGCGCTACGCACATGCAGCAGGAAGATAACGCAAACCAGCGCGACGATGATGCTTTCTTCGATGCAAAGTCCTTTTCAGGGTCGTCGATGGCGTGATGAATGAGGTTCGAGCGATCATAGACCGGAACGATATTCAACGCCGCTGCGGCAGACTCGGCGCCATCTCGGCGAAGCGCGGCCTTGACGTTCTCGACGACGTCGAGCGCATTCTGCACCGAAGCGTTGCAACGCAATGCCGCTCGCGACTTCGCCCTCGCCGTTGAGCTCGGTGATGCCGCGCCGCTCGTCCGGCCCGAGTTCGATCCGCGCCACGTCCTTCAGCAGCACCGGCGTACCGCTATCTACCTTCAGCACCATCGTTGGCCAGGTCGGCGATGCTTCTGAAGATAACCGCGCCCGCGCACGATGAATTCGAATTCCGGAAAGTTCGACGGTGCGGCCGCCGACATCCATGTTACTGCCCCGGATGACATCGCGCACCTTGGACAAGCGGAATGCCCAGCGAGCGGAGCCGTTGGGGATCGACCACGACGTGATATTGTTTGACGAAGCCCCCGACGCTCGCGACTTCAGCGACGCCCTCCGCCTTGGCGATGCCATAGCGAATGTTCCAATCTTGTATGCGAGCGCAGATCGGCCAGCGACATATTCTTGCGCCTAGAATTGCGTACTGGTAGACCCACCCGACGCCGGTGGCATCGGGTCCGAGGGTCGGCGTCACGCCGGCGGGCAATTGCGCGCCGCCGCGTTGAGATATTCAAGCACGCGGCGAGCGCGCCCAGTAGATATCGGTTCCGTCCTCGAAAATAACATAGACAAAGGACACCCCGAAGAACGAAAAGCCGCGTACGACTTTCGATTTCGGCACCGTCAGCATGGCCGTCGTCAATGGATAGGTCACCTGATCTTCGATCACCTGGGGAGCCTGGCCGTTGTATTCGGTGTAAACGATCACCTGGGTGTCGGAGAGATCGGGGATGGCGTCCAGCGGCAGGTGCGCCAGAGCGTAGATACCTGCCGGCGGCCGCGAATATGGTTCCGATAAAGCACCAGCATTAAATTGCGAGCCGACCAGCTCGATGAGCCGCGCGATCATTGCGGTTTCCCCGCGCTGGTGAAGCCTTGTAAGAGCTGCCTTGAGATTGCTTTCGGCATCGATCAGGAAGTTCGCGGCAACGACCACCCTGTCGTTCTCCGAAAAGACCATCCGTGATCTCAACGCGGCCATCGCCGCGCCGGCCAAGCTTGACCGCGTGAGGTTCAAAGCGGCCGTCGCCCTTGTCGAGCAACACCACCTGCCGTTCGCCGCTATCGATGACCGCCCCGCTGGGAACGGTTAGGACGGCTTTGTCCGACCCCGTCGCGATTTCGATGTCGGCATACATATCCGGCCGCAATAGTTCATCGGGGTTCGGTAATTCGATACGTATCCGCGCGGTCCGCGTCTGCGCGTTCAGGTGCGGGTAGATCAACGCGATCTTGCCGCTGAAAATGCGATCAGGATAGGCGCGGGGCCGCACCGATACCTTTTGCCCGATCGATATCAGCGCCAGATCGTGTTCGGCGATATCGGCGGTCGCCCATACCACCTGACGATCGGCGATGCGGAACAAGACCGCGCCCGGCGCTGCCCTCATTCCGTTCACGGCGGCGCGCTCCAAAATCTCTCCATCCTGCGGGGCGAGCCATGGCACCGAAAGAGCCATCTCGCCGGTGCGCTCGATGTCGGTGATGGCCTGTTCCGACACACCGAGATTTTCCAATCGCCGTCGCGCCCCCCGGATGCCTTGGCTCGTAATTCCGCTCGCAGCTTTTGCGCCCAGCACCGAAATATATTCCGCGGCGGCACTTGCCACGGCTGGGCTGTAGATCCGCATCAAGGGTTGGCCCTTGTGAACGTGCTGGCCTGTCGTGACGTCTTCGACCGAACTCGACAAAACCTTCGAACCGAAACGAAACGATCGATACGCGACGTTCGTCCTGTTCGATGGTTCCCGGCGCACGCAGCGGCACATTCAAGACACGGCGTTCAACCTGCTCGGATCGCACGCCAGTCTTTTGCAGCTTGGCCAGGTTGATCTTCACGGTCCCGTCGTCCGCATCTTCGTCGCTGTAGACGGCGATGTAATCCATCCCCATCGAATCCTTCTTGGGCGTCGGCGACGTATCAGGCAGCCCCATCGGGTTGCGGTAGTACTTGACCGCACGCGGCTGCTGAGCGACTGCCTCTTGGGCGACCGCCGACATCATCCCGGGCGGTGCGAATGGCGGGCGGCCCGGCTTCAGAACCATCAACTCGCCGACTGCCGCTGCTGCGACGGCGACGCAAGCCAGAATGGCGCGTTTCATGGTCGCGCGCTGATGGCTGGTTGGTTCGCGGCCGACTTGGGCCGACGGATATCGAATAGCAACATGGATTTTTGCTCCCGTTTTCCTTCTCTCGCCACGATCGATGTGGCGATACCCGTCACGCGACAGGCATCTGCGTACTTCGAATAGCGATGACTGCGACCGAAGCCGGCGCTCACGCGCCAACAGGGAAGATCAGGCTCGGGGAGGTCGTGCGGGAGGCGAGGGCGCCAGGCTCGCGAGTTGGTAGAAGTTCTGCAACGCCGCGCGCGGCTTCACGGTCGTGGGAACGACGATGGTGCCGACGGTCGGAGGTATGCCCTGGAAGCACAATGACAGGCAGGCAACACTGCACGGGCAGGCTTTGCCGGGAGTGGACTTCTCGGAGGAAGATTTATCAGAGACGGATTTGGCGGGATGACACGGCATGTCATCGGCCATCCTGGCCCTCGACGTCGCTTGCGCCGCGCGCTCCATGCCCTTCATGGCCGCGGCATAGAGCGGAGACACGCCCATCCCGACGATCAAAAAGACCGCGAGCAGTCGCTTCAGGAGAGTTGGCATGTTCACGTCGGAACACTCTCATATTGGAGCCGGTCCGCAAAGCCTTCTGCCGTCGGCATGGATCACGATTCCGCCAGACCGTCCGATTGCCCAAGAGCCCGGTTGGAGAAATTGCGTGCCGAAAAGGTCGAGGGCCTTCGCTGTCTGAGGGGAGGAAACCGCAGGTTAGCGGCGAAAACGGGTGCCCCTTGACATCGTTTGCGGCGAATGGTGATTACCCGGCATGAACATCGCCGTCCGCGAGAGCCGTCTCTGGTGGCCCACCTTCTGAAGGTGGCCGGTGCGATTTCATTTTCCCCAATCGTCAGAGGCCGTCATCGCAGTGCGACGGCCTTTTTGTTTGTCCTGTGTGGCGTTCCCTCGGCAAGTTTCGTAAGAGGATCACATGAACAGGACAGCCTTCTCACTGCCGGCCCACAGCGAATACCGCACCCATGGCGGCCTTATGGTCTCGCGGTCGGTGGAGCAGTTCAGCGGCGATGCCAAAAGGCTCGATGACCTGATCGACCTGCTCGATCGCCGCCGCGGCGTGGTGCTGTCGTCGGGCACCACGGTGCCGGGTCGCTATGAGAGTTTCGATCTCGGCTTTTCCGATCCACCCTTGAAACTGGAAACGACCGGATCCGATTTTTTACTCGAAGCGTTAAACGAGCGCGGCCAGGTGCTGATCGCGTTCCTCGGCGACGCCTTGCGCGAGCCCTGTGTCGTCATCACCAAGAAAGACCCGACCCGGCTTGCAGGCCATATCGTGCGCGGAGCGGCGCCAGTCGATGAAGACCAGCGGACCCGGCGCGCCAGCGTGATGTCGCTGGTGCGCGATCTCGTGGCGGCGCTCGGCGCCCACGACGATCCGCTGCTCGGCCTGTTTGGCGCCTTCGCCTACGATCTCGTGTTCCAGATCGAAGATCTGGTTCAGAAGCGGGCGCGCGAGAGCGACCAGCGCGATATCGTGCTGTACGTGCCGGATCGCCTGCTGGCCTATGATCGCGCCAGCGGGCGTGGCGTGGTCCTGAACTACGACTTTACCTGGAAGGAAATGTCCAGCGAAGGTCTGCCGCGTACAACCCTGGAAAGCGTCTATACGCAGACGCCGCGGCAGGGATTTGCGGATCATCAGGCCGGCGAATATCAGGCCACGGTAGAAACCGCGCGGGCGGCGTTTGCGCGCGGCGATCTTTTCGAAGCGGTGCCGGGGCAATTGTTCGCCGAACCCTGCGAGCGCTCGCCCGCGGAAGTGTTCCAGCGGCTCTGCCGGATCAATCCGTCGCCCTATGGCGCCCTGATGAATCTCGGCGATGGAGAATTTCTGGTAGCGGCGTCGCCGGAGATGTTCGTGCGCTGCGACGGCCGGCGGGTCGAGACTTGCCCGATCTCCGGCACCATCGCGCGCGGCGTCGATGCGATCGGCGACGCCGAACAGATCAGGCAATTGCTGAATTCGGAAAAGGACGAGTTCGAACTCAACATGTGCACCGACGTCGATCGCAACGACAAGGCGCGCGTTTGCGTGCCCGGCACCATCAAGGTGCTGGCGCGGCGGCAGATCGAGACCTATTCGAAACTGTTTCACACCGTCGATCATGTCGAGGGCATCTTGCGGCCGGGCTTCGACTCGCTCGATGCGTTTCTCACCCATGCATGGGCGGTGACGGTGACCGGCGCGCCGAAATTGTGGGCGATGCAATTCGTCGAGGATCACGAGCGGTCGCCGCGGCGCTGGTATGCCGGCGCGATCGGCGCGGTGAATTTCGACGGCAGCATCAATACAGGCCTGACCATTCGCACCATCCGGATGAAGGATGGCCTTGCCGAGGTGCGGGTCGGCGCAACCTGCCTGTTCGATTCAGATCCGGCGGCTGAGGATCGTGAGTGCCAGGTCAAGGCCGCCGCGCTGTTTCAGGCATTGCGCGGCGATCCGCCAAAGCCGCTGTCGGCGTTCGCGCCGGATGCCACCGGCTCTGGCAAGCGGGTGCTGCTGATCGATCATGACGACAGTTTCGTGCATATGCTGGCGGATTACTTCCGTCAGGTCGGCGCCACCGTTACCGTGGTAAGGCATATCCACGCGCAGCAAATGCTCGATACGCAAAATTACGATCTCTTGGTGTTGTCGCCGGGGCCGGGGAGGCCGGAAGATTTCGGCATCTCCAAGACCATCGACGCGGCACTTGGCAAGAAGCTGCCGATCTTCGGCGTCTGCCTCGGCGTCCAGGCGATCGGCGAATATTTCGGCGGACAACTCGGGCAACTCGGGCAGCCGGCGCATGGCCGGCCGTCGCGGGTTCAGGTGCGCGGCGGGCGACTGATGCGGAATTTGCCCAATGAGATCGTGATCGGCCGCTATCATTCGCTATATGTCGAGCGCGACAGCATGCCAGAGGTGCTGTCGGTAACCGCCAGTACCGAGGACGGCGTGGCGATGGCGATCGAGCACAAGACCTTGCCGGTCGGGGGCGTGCAGTTTCATCCGGAGTCCCTGATGTCGCTCGGCGGCGAAGTCGGCCTGCGCATCGTGGAGAACGCATTCCGGCTTGGCGTACCGGTGAGTTGAATGCAGAGTCTCATGCACGTCATTCCGGGATGGTGCGCTGGCACCAGATCACAGATGCGCCATTGCGCATCGGGGAATCTCGAGATTCCGGATCTGGTGCATCGCATTGCCCAGGAATGACAATTGAAAGAGAAACCGATGAGTTTTGAACATGATTTGAAGGCCGCCGTCCGCACCATTCCGGACTATCCGAAGCCGGGAATCCTGTTTCGCGACATCACCACGCTGCTCGGCGACGCCCGATCGTTTCGCCGCGCCGTCGATGAATTGGTGCAGCCATGGGCCGGCAACAAGATCGACAAGGTCGCCGGGATCGAGGCGCGGGGCTTCATCCTGGGCGGTGCGGTGGCGCATCAGGTATCCGCGGGGTTCGTGCCGATCCGCAAGAAGGGCAAGCTGCCGCATACCACGGTGCGGATCGCTTATTCGCTGGAATACGGCCTCGATGAAATGGAGATGCACGCCGACGCCATCCATCCCGGCGAGCGCGTGATTCTGGTCGATGACCTGATCGCCACCGGCGGCACCGCGGAGGGCGCGGTCAAGCTGATGCGGCAGATCGGCGCCGATGTGGTCGCCGCTTGCTTCATCATCGATCTGCCGGATCTCGGCGGTGCGGCGAAATTGCGCGCGATGGATGTGCCGGTGCGAACGCTGATGGCGTTTGACGGGCATTAAGGGGAGATGCTTCCTATGAGCCCTGTTACGACCCCTGCAAGATCAGATTAAGCTCAAGCTCGCGGAAACTGAAGTAATTGTTGCGAATCCATTGATGCAGTTCGGTCGATGTATCCTTCTCGTGGCGAAGATAACCGGTGAACGAGAACTTCAGGCGGTCGATATAGGTTTTCAGGAACACCGGTAGCGCTCCGATGCGAAGGACCTGGCCACGCGAAAACGCGGCCGGAAGCTCGCCGCGCAGGATGTATTCGTTGTCGACGGTGACGATGGAGGTCCGCGGAATCTGTTGCTGCAGCGTGGCAAAACCGCGCGCCGAGGCGCGGTCGGTATCGGCGACGAACAGGACCACCGGCGAGACGCCGCGCCGCGCCGCCTCCTTCATGTATCCGATTTCATCCAGCATCTTGAAGAACTCGTCGAAGGCGTGAAATCCGAGATCGATCACCTTGGTGATCCCGTCATTGACGATCAGGCGATCCATCAGCGTCATTTTTCCAAAGGTATCGTCGACCTCCGCGGTCTCGGTGAGGTTGGGCAGATAGTCGAGCAGCGACGGCTCTTTCAGATTGATGTCGAATGCGACCACTCCGCCGTTTTTGAGCAGCAGGAATTCGCTCAACAGCCGCGCGATCAGCGTCTTGCCGACCAGCGGGCGGGGCGAGCAGATGATGTAAACGGGCGTGCGGCGCATTGGGGCTATATCAGGCGAATTCGGCGCCCAATCCAGCCAAATTACAATCAGCCTGCAATTATTTTTCGCCGCTGCGCGCGCTCGGTTTGCTGGAGCCGACCAGATCGGTCAGCTTGATGCGATCAAATTCGCTCCAGACATTGGCGAGCCAGTGGCGGACATAGCCGCGCAATACGAACGAATAATTCGCGGCCTCGTCCTGCAACCCCTTGTTGGCGACGAATCGGAGGAACGGCACCGAGGCCACTTCGACCTGCTCGTAGGCCATTTCGTTGAGTTTGGGGATGGTGAGTTCGGTCGCGTCCTTGATGCGATGGAAATAGGAATTGTAGGTCGCCTGGTCCCATTCGAAAAAGCTGGTGTTGTTGATGAAGTTCTTGACCAGGAAATATTTCGCACCCTGCATGAAATTGGCGGTCTCCGCGATCTCGTCCAGCGAGGCGATCGAAGGCCCGAGGATATGGAACACGGCAAAAGTGATCTGTCCGGATTTTGCGGCGTCGAGAAAGCCGATGTCGCGCAACGAGGCCAGCGCCGGCGACAACAGGCCGGCGCGGACGTCGATGACGGTGACCGAGGGGCTGGTCGCATTCAGTGTATCGAAAATCTTCATCTGGTCCGACGTCGTCGTCATGTCGACGATCTCGGTAATGTCGGGATGGAAGCGTTTCAGCGTGCCGCGCGGGGATTCGGTATCGAAGGCGCGGGTGGGCACATTGTTGGCGCTGAAATAATCAAGCAGGGTGCGCGACACGGTGGTCTTGCCCACCCCGCCCTTGTCTGCGCCTACCACAATCACTACCGGCTTCGCCATGAACTTCCCTTATGCGCCACGTTCGATCGAGGCATGATCCTAGAACAAACCAGGCGGTCCGTTGTCGGAAAAACCGGGTACCGGCTCCAGATCATGCCTTCGGATTCCCGATCGTTGGAGTCAGCCACGCGATCGGAGCGTCCCCATCCCTGCTTTGGGCGCGAACATGGCAGAAACAAGGGAGAATTCAATTCATTCGGCCTTCAGTTAGGGTTAATCCTGCCGATGTCGTTAATGCCCAGGGGCGAGTTGAGCTAGTGGCGGCCCCATGGACCGGCAGGATTACCCCAGGGCCCCGAAGGTGCGCCTTGCGATGGACCGCGCGACGGGCCGTCGGAATCGTTGGCATCGCTCCATGGGCCGGATGGCGGGGGCGGCGGAATTTGATCGCTCGCCGGCCGTTGCGGCGGCGCGCCCGGCTCCATATCCGGCGGCAAGGCAAGGGGTCCGGGATCGTGTCCGCCGGCAAATTTCACCAGTGCCTGCACCCGGGAATCGATCGATGGATGGGTCGCAAACAGGTCGGCAAAACCCTCGCGCGGATTGTCGACGCATAGTTCCATCACCGCGGAGGTCGCGCCGGGAAGTTCGCCGCGGTTCTCGATCTTGCGTAGCGCCGAGATCATGGCGTCTGGGTTCTTGGTCAGTTCGACCGATCCGGCGTCGGCGAGCAGTTCGCGCGACCGCGACAGCGCCATCCGCACCACCTGCGACAATAGCCACGCCAGCCCGATCAGCGCGACCGCGATAATGATGACAATAACCGCGCCGCCGCCGGATCCCCTGTTGTTGTCGCGGTCTGAAGATGACGAGGATGACCATGATCGGCCGCGGCCATAACCCCAGCCGAAATTGGTGAAACTGCGGAAGAATAACTCGGCGAAGAATCCGACCGCGCCGGCGATAATCACGGCGATCACCATCAGCTGCACGTCGCCGTTGCGGATGTGGGTAAGTTCGTGGCCCAGCACCGCCTCGATCTCGGAATCGTTGAGCGCCTTCAACAGGCCGGAGGTGACGGTGACAGCATATTGCCGCTGGTTGAGCCCGGTCGCATAGGCGTTCAGCGCCTCGCTATCGACCAGCTTCAGCTTCGGCATCGGAATGCCGCGCGAGATGCAGAGATTTTCCAGCAGGTTGTAGAGGCGGGGTTGCTGCTTTCGGGTCACGTCCTCGCCGCCGGTGATGGCATCGACGATCGATTGATGAAAGAAATAGGCGATCACGATCCACAATATGGCTGCGCCCGTCGCGTAGGGAAAATCCTTTACGAGGTCGCGCGAGGCCGCCATCAAATAGTAATCGGCAGGCCTGCCGGGATCGATCAGCGCTTCCGCGATCAGCGCGCCAGCATAGACCATGACATAGATCAGAACGAACAGCCCGGCAAGCAGCAGCATCGAACGGAATTTGTTCGATGCGATATGCGTGTAGAGACCGTATGCGGCCATGTTGCGCTGTTCTGCTAGAGGCGGTCATTTCCGGGTGCCGGGAAGCGGCAAGCTCCGGAACGTCTGAAATAGGCGCGCGTCACCTCAGAACTTGACCGTGGGCGCTGCTTCCACTTCGGTGCGGGCAGCGCCGAGATCGAAGAAATCCTTGTGGGTGAAGCCGAACATTCCGGCGAACAGGGCCGCCGGCATCTGCTGGATGCCGGTGTTGTATTCCTGAACCGCGTTGTTGTAGAAGCGCCGGCTGGCGGCGATCTTGTTCTCGAGATCGGACAATTCGCTCGCCAGTTGCTGGAAGTTGGTATTGGCCTTGAGATCCGGATAGGCCTCCGAGAGCGCGATCAGCTTGCCGAGCGCGCCGCTCAACTGGTTCTCGGCCGCCGCGACCTGTCCCGGCCCCTGCGCCGAGATCGCAGCGCTGCGGGCCTTCACGACGTCATCGAGCGTGCCGCGCTCATGCGCGGCATAGCCCTTCACGGTTTCGACCAGGTTCGGAACCAGATCGTGGCGCTGCTTGAGCTGGACGTCGATGTCGGCGAAGGCCTGGCCAACGCGTTGCCCGAGCGCGACCAGCCGATTGTAGGCCGCAAAAGCGAACAGCACGAGAATGACGATAACGCCGATAACGATCCAGCCGGTCGACATGGCAAAGGACTCCTGATGAGAAACCGAAGGCGGGGAACATAGACGAAAAACCCCCCGCGCAGCAGGTCGCCAGAGATGGCTATCCCCTTGGTCGGCGCAAAACGGGTTTAGTTCAAGGGGTGAGCGCTGCCAGGTGTCATGGACGCGATGCGGTGATTAGCCTTCCTTCATCACCGCGTCGCCCCAGCGCCAGCGTCTGGCGCGCGCGTAGTCGGCCTTGGCGCGACGAGGAATTTTTGCGATCACGAGGCCGTCCGACGTGCAAAGTTTCGCGGTCACCTCGACCTTGGCGACATCGGGCTGCGCCAGCACGCGGGCAGGACGATGCGTTACCGATGCGCGGGTCAGGGCGACATAGCTGAATTTCTCGTCTTCGAAGGCAAGCTCGGCGCTCTTGAACTGCTTATGCGCGCGCGAGCGGGGCAGGCGCTGGGTGAAATGACACCAGTCCGGCGCCGTGAGCGGACATCTGCCGTCGTGCGGGCAGGGAGCCGTGACATGCGCGCCCGCCGCGATCAGTTGCTCCCGCAGCGCCATGATCCTCGCATAGCCCGCGGGCGTACCCGGCTCGACGATCAGCAACGTATCGCGGGTCTTTGCCCACATCAGTTCGGCGAGCGCTTTTTGTTCGGCGTTGCCGATCTCGCCGATCATGTAGCTCGCGACCACAAGGTCGGCCGGCAGGGCATCAACCAGCGCGGTGCGGGCTTCACCGTATTGGTAGGTCATATCGCGGAGGCGGATATTGTCGCGGCCGAGATCCAGCGCCAGCGCGCGCAAGGCGGCATTGGCGTCCAGCAGGATAAAAGTTCGCAGCGATGGAAATGCTTCGGCGGCGGCCCATGCCGCTGTTCCCGGCCCGGCGCCGATATCGAGCAGGCTTGCCGGGGCAAAGTCAGGGGTGAGGGTGCGGAGCGCATTAAGGCTCGCCGTGATGGCGGCGTAAGTCGCGGGCATCCGCGATACCGCGTAAGCGAGCGCATCGGTTTCGGATCGGATCACGCTGGAGCCGCCACCGCCGCGGTAAGTCTGCGAGATCACGCTGGCGCGCCCGGCGGCGGCGTGTTGCGACAAGCCGTGCAGCCTGGCGTCGAGCGCCGCCTTCAGTTCGGCGGGAAGGTCGGGAGCGGTCATCGTCTGCCGTCATCCTGTAAGAACGCATCCCAGTCTAGCTGCCAGAATGACTCCAAACGGATCCCTGGGGCTCCGCGTCATATGGACAATATTTCTGTTCCGGTGCGCCCCGACGGGTTCTCGTTCGTCAACCAGCCCGCCTTCCGCACCATGGCGACGGCCGACCGGGCGACGGGGGCGGTGATTCCATTGACGAGTTGCAGGCGCAGATTGCGGCCCTCGATAACGACGCGCAGGACCGCCTTCCTCGCTACCCACCAGGAGCGGTGCACCTGCATGCCGTCGGCGTTTTCGAGCGCCGCGATCGCCTGGTTGAGCGTGGCCAGCACCAGGCGGGAGTGGCCCGCGGTATGGACGCGCACATAGTGGTCCTCCATCTGCAGGCAAAGCACCGCGGAAGGCGGCGCACCGAGGAGCCCGAAAGCGGTCGGCGGCGCTTCGCCGGCTTCCTTGGCCTGTTGCCGCCTGCGTAACCGCGCCTCAATCCAGAGGGTGAAACCTAGCACCACCGGCAACGCCGTGATCAGTCCCTGCAGATACCAATCGAGCGGTCGCAGGCTTTTCAGGAAGGGCCATATCGATACCCCGATCGACGCGACCCAGATCTGGAATGGCACGTTCAGGATAGCGACGCCGAGGAAGATCGACATCCACGTCATCATTGGCTTCAGGCGAAGGCGCAGCACCGCCCGGATGAGCGACCCATAAAGCAGGCTTCCAGGCAAGAAGCAGGCGAGCTGAAAAGCCACGCGCTGCCACGCCGGTCCATTCAGATAGCTGCCGAACGGTCCGATCAGGCCCAAAAAGATCGCGCAGACGCTCGCGATCGCGAGGTCAACGGCCCAATCCCGCAGAAAATCACTCCAGCGCGTTTGATTCATGAGGCCATCATAGTGGCGGTTTGCCCGCCGGCGAACCCTTTCGCCCGCCGGCGAATCCCTTCGCCCGTTGGCGAACAATTGCTGGCGCAGGGCCATGCCGTTTGCTGGATCCTTGGCGTCCAACTCGCCCGGAGGTTCCCATGCGCTACATGATTGCCCACGTTTTCGCCTTCCTCATCGCTGTCGCGGCCGGTCGGGCCGACGCCGCGGTCGGGTTCCAGCATTTCAGCATCAACGATCCGCAAGGCCCGCCGATCGAGGTGGGCGTCTGGTACCCGACCAACGCGGCCCCGAAGCTGGACGCGGTCGAGACCGATCAACAGCTGGTCGCCCGAGACGCGCCGGTTGAGGGCGCCGGTCTGCCGCTCGTGGTCATCTCGCATGGTCACGGAGGCTCCTATGTTGGCCACCTCGACACCGCCACGGCTCTGGCCGATGCGGGGTTCGTCGTCGCCGCTCTCACGCACAATGGCGACAGCTGGCGCGACCAAAGCAGTCCTACCGCAATGTGGGAACGGCCACGGCAGTTGAAGCTGCTGACGGATTACATGCTCGGCGAATGGCGCGATCACGGGCGCGTCGATTCCAACCGCGTTGGCGCGTTCGGCTTCTCGGCCGGCGGCTTCACGGTGCTGGCGGCCGCCGGCGGCGAGCCGGACCTCCAGACCTTTCAGGGATCACTGCAAGGCACACCCCGCTTTCGAAGACTGTCAGATCGCGGGAGAGCACCCGTTGCCGCTGGATAGCGAAATCGTTTGGACCCACGATCCGCGGATCAAGGCGATCGTCTCCGCCGCGCCTGCTCTCGGTTTTGCCTTCGGCAGCAAGGGTCTGGCGGCGGTCGTTCAGCCGGTACAGCTCTGGCGCGCCGAGGATGACCAGGTGCTACCGCAGCCCTATTATGCGGAAGCCGTTCGGCTCGCTTTGCCGCAACCACCGGAGACGCACGTCGTGGCTGACGCGGGGCACTACGACTTTTTGAAGCCGTGCTCCGCGAAACTGGCAGCGCGCATGCCGGCGATCTGCACAAGCAAACCGGGTTTCGACCGCGCTGCGTTTCATGAGCGTTTCGATCGCGACATCGTCGCCTTCTTCACGCGGACGCTGGCAGGTCAGCTTCGGCCATCGCCGTAGGTCACATCGAGCGCTGCCTTCAGTTCGGCAGGAAGGTCGGGATAAGGTCAGCGGGCCGATACCCAGTATTGATTAGCGGCGGCAATGGTAGCAAACTCGACAGCAACGGTTTGCCCAATCTGAATCAGCATCGCCGCGTCGCTGGCATATACGTCGCGCAGTTTATTGCGCACGGCATCGTCGGGTTGCGTTGCCTTGATGACCAGGCGCGCCATTTTGATCGCCAGTTGCCGGCCGTCTTCGGCTGTTGCGGTGATGAGAGAGCCATTGGGAATGAGGGTGGTGCTCATGATTTCCGTCCTATTTTGTGTGCTGATTCATGGGAACAAGGAAAAGATCAGTCGCCGCAGGTTGCTTTAGGGTTGCAACGTGACTGGCATCAAAACACTGATGCGAGTCGTGAAGTTCACCACGGGCCGCTCGCGCCGAGCCTTGTGGTTATTCGCTCACCTTCTCGATCTTGCCGCAGGCGATAGGAAGCGTGACATGCGCGGGAATGGGACCTAGGGATCCAACCGTTGCTGGCATAGCTGTGTTGTCGGGTATGCCGTGAACATAGATAACGCGCCGATCCAGGTCTATTGAATGACCATCGTAAGTACGGCCAAAGGTTTCCGAAAGCTGCTTTAGCGGAACCAGCTTGGTATATTGATAGGTGCTGTCGACCGACGCGTGAGGATAGGTATGGGTGGGGATATTCATCTCTTCTGGCTTGTCGTTAAATGGCACCATCGTTGTGCCAGAGACGCGCTCGGTATCGCCTAGATCCACATAACCATCGCCGTTCTTGTCTTGCGCGGCGGTGGCGCAGGTCGCGTCGGTCCCGTCGGGGAAGCCGTGAAAATGCTCCCAATGCTCGATGTTGGCGGGAACGCCTTTCATGTTGATATGGACCTCGAGATTGCTTCCAACAACTTTGAACGTCGCGTCACCGTCTGCTGCAATCCCGATCTTGCCAGCATTCAACGCCGTGAGGTGTGCTTTGTAGCTCTCGGCATTCGCAGCACGCGAGAACAACATCGCTGCAGACACGAGGGCAACGCCTGCAACAGTAAGGGACGTGAATTTAACGGGCGTCATGCTCTATTCCTCCGAGTGAAGATAATTGGATTTCACGTTTCAGACGGCCGATCTCTCGGGATCGGCCCGCTCCTGGGTCAAATCATTCAGTCCAGCCGAATGGCTCATTTCGCCGCCCTTGGCGCGAGGAATCGAAAAGCACTATAGCATAAAGACATTTATATCAATAAAAATTGTTATTAATGTTTTTGTTGATGTTTAGCCGGTAGTTGGCTACTCATTGTTGAGTGAAATCGAGCCGGACCAGTCGTGACGACCAAGAATGAAATCCTTAGCCTTCTGCAACGGGAGCCTCTGACGGTGCTTCAGTTGTGCGAGCGCCTTGGTGTCACGCGCAATGCGATCAACGTGCAGATCAAACAGCTGGAAGCAGAAGGACTGGTTCGCCGGAGCAGGTTGCGCCAACACGGCGCGCTCGGAAAACCGGCGGTTCGCTACGAGGCGGCGCCCGGCAGCGAAGATGTCGGGTCCGGCGCCTATCGCGCGCTTCTGCTAAGCCTGCTGAAAGTACTGGCCGAACGGCAGGAGCCATTGAGTCTGGCGGATACGCTCGATCAGGCCGGACGGCAGCTGGCGCGAGATGCCGGGCTAGCCAAGCCCACCAATTTTGAAAGCGGCCTCCGGGCCGCCATGGCCGCGGCGGACGCGCTGGGAGCCAGCACCGAAGCCGCCGTTCAACCGGGTGGCGTCATGGTGCGCAATTATAGCTGCCCGCTCGGCAGCGCCGTTCGCGGCGAACCCTGTGTCTGCCGGGCGCTCGCAGCGTTCTTTTCCGAAGCCACGGGACGACCGGCAACCGAGCAGTGTTTGCGCGACGGCCGCTTGATTTGCCAGTATTTCATCGCGCGAACGGTCGCGCCGCACCTGTGATCACGCCACGTGCTGGTCGAGAATCTTCACCGCGTCTTCGAGATCGACCGAGACCAGTTGCGACACGCCGCGCTCGGCCATGGTGACGCCGAACAGCCGGTTCATCCGCGCCATGGTGATCGGATTATGCGTGATGATAATGAAGCGGGTCTCGGTTGCTGCGGTCATATCGTGTAGCAGGCTACAGAACCGCTCCACATTGTGATCGTCGAGCGGCGCGTCGACTTCGTCCAGCACGCAGATCGGCGAAGGATTGGTAAGGAACACCGCGAAGATCAGCGCCAGCGCCGTCAGGGCCTGCTCGCCACCGGACAGCAGCGACAGGGTCTGCGGCTTCTTGCCGGGCGGCTTGGCGATGATCTCAAGGCCGGCCTCCAGCGGATCGTCGCTCTCGATCAGATGCAGTGCGGCTTCGCCGCCGCCGAACAATTCCACGAACAGCCGCTTGAAGTGTCCGTTGACGACCTCGAACGACGTCAGCAAGCGATCGCGCGCCTCGCGGTTGAGGCTCTGGATGCCCTGGCGGAGCCGCTTGATGGCTTCCACCAGATCGTCGCGCTCAGTGGTGAGCGAGGTATGCTGGGCTTCGACCTCGTGCAATTCTTCCTCGGCGCGCAGGTTGACGGCACCCAATCGCTCCCGGTCGCGGCGCAGCTTTTCGAGATTTTCCTCGATCTCGGACAGCGGCGGCAATTCCGCGCCCGGCTGGATCTCGGCCAGCGCGGCCACGCCATGTGGCTCGACCTCGAGCATGTCGTGGATTTCGCGCTCGATATCGACCAGGCGGCGTTTGGCGCCATCCATGCGCTCTTCGGCGCGAGCGCAGGTTTCGCGCGCGCTCGAGAGCGCTTCGAGCGAAATCTTGGCGGCGCGGTCGGTTTCCGCCATCACATTCTCGGCCGCCGCCAGCGCGTCGGCGGCGACGCGGCGATCATTTTCGGCCGAATTCGATTTCGTTGATCAGCGCGCGGCGCTTTTCGGCGAATAATGCCGGAGCATTATCGAGTTCGGCGCGCTCGGCCTGGACCTCGGTCACGCGGGCTTCGATGGTGGCGATTTGCGAGGCCGCGCTCTGCCGGCGGTTTTGCCATTCGGTCCGCTCGGCTAAAATCGCCTGCAGCCGACGGTCCGCCAACTCGGCCTCGCGCGCCAGCGCCTGCGCTTCCGCGCGCACTTGGGCGGCGAGGCGGCGATGGCCGTCGATGTCGGTGCGAACCCCGGCAAGCCGGCTTTCGGTGTCCAGGCTGGGCGGCAATTCGGCCAGCGATGCGGTCGCGGCCTCGTGTGCGCCGTGGGCCTCGCTGCGGTCGGCGGCGAGGCGGCTGTGGGCTTCGGTCAGCGCCGATTTCCGCGCGGCATGGCGATTGATCTCGCGTTCGGTCGCGGCGTGGCGTTCGCGCGCGGCGTCGGCCTCGCGCTGGGCCGCGCGCCAGGCATCGCGCGCCGAAGCTCTCCGCGGCGGATGCGGCTTTCAGTTCGGCCTCGGCGGTTTCCAGGGCCTGACGCTTGGCAGACGCATCGATGCGGGCCTGCTCCAGCTCGCTTTCGATATCGACCAGCCGCGCGCGCTCGGCCAGACGCCGCGCCGCGCCGGTTGGGGCGTGCGCCGCGGCGACAAATCCATCCCAGCGCCAGACATCGCCTTCCGGCGACACCAGCCGCTGCCCAGTCTTCAGTTGCGAGACCAGCTCGGCGCCGCGCTCGCGGGCGACGACGCCGATCTGCGCAAGACGCCGCGCCATTTCCGGGGGCGCATCGACATGGTCCGCGAGCGCCTCGACCCCCTCGGGCAGAGCAGGGTCGCCTTCGGTCACTCCGGAATTGGTCCAGCGCATCGGCGCCGACGGATCGACCGGCGCATCGAGATCGTCGCCCAGCGCGGCACCCAGCGCCTTCTCATATCCCTTGGCAACAGTGACGCCGTCGATAATCGGCGGCCACAGGTTCTTGGTTTCGCCATTGACGAGTTTCGAGATGGTGCGGGCTTCGGTCTCGAGCCGCTGCACGCGCTTGTCGGCTTCATTAAGCGGCGCGCGGGCGGCTTCCAGCTTCTGCCGCGCGGCGACATGGCCGGCCTCGCTGCCCTGCGCCGCGGCTTCGGATTGCGCGAGACGCTCGCTGCGCCGTCTCCATCGCCTCGGCGAGCGTAACAAGGTCGCCCAAGCCGCTGGTTTCCTGCGCCAGCTTCTGCTCTTCGGCCTGGACATTGACGATATCCTGATCGAGCCGCGCCAGCCGATCGCGATGGCTGCGCACGCTGGCCTCGAGCTGGTTTCGTTTGGCGGTGAGGTCGGCGAGAACGGTGGTCAGTTCGGCGAACAGCCGCTCGGCGGCGGCCAACGTCGCCTCGGCTTCGGACACCCGTCCATCGACACCGCTGCGTTTTTCAACGCGCGATTTGATCTCGTCTTTCAATTCGCTGTCTTCGGCATCGAGCCGCTGCAGCGCCACTTCCGCATCGGAGGTTTGCTGCTGTTCGCGCGAGATATCGGCCGAAAATTGCGTCAGCCGGCGATCGAGCTCGGCAACGCGTTCCTGGGCACGCGCTTCCTCGCGGTCGAGCATCTCGCGCGCATTGGTCAGTCGCTGCAGTCCGGCCGCGGCGCGGGCTTCGGCTTCCCGCAGCGCCGGCAATTCGGAGGCGCGCACCGCCTGGATGCGGGCCGCCTCGGCCTGCTCGCGGGTGCGCTCGGCCATCTCGCGGACATTCAGATCGTGGGTGTGTGCGGCTTCCGCGACATCCGGCATTGGCCTCCAGCCAGCGCAGATGGAACAGCATGGCCTCGGCCTTGCGCACCTTGGCCGCGACTTCGCGGAAGCGGATGGCCTGCCGCGCCTGCTTCTTCAGGCCGTCAATCTGTCCGGCCAGTTGACCGATCACGTCCTCGACGCGGGTAAGGTTGGTTTCGGCGGCCTTGAGGCGCAATTCGGCCTCGTGGCGGCGGGCATGAAGGCCGGCGACGCCGGCGGCATCTTCCAGCACGCGGCGGCGCTGTTCGGGTTTGGCCTGAATGATTTCGCCGATCTTGCCCTGGTGCACCAGCGCCGGCGAACGCGCGCCGGTGGCGGCGTCGGCGAACAGGATCTGCACGTCGCGAGCGCGCACGTCGCGGCCATTGATTCGATAGACCGATCCCGCTTCGCGTTCGATCCGGCGCGAGATTTCCAGCGTCTCCCGATCGTTCATGGCCGCCGGCGCGGAGCGATCGGTATTGTCGATCGTCATCACCACTTCGGCGTGGTTGCGCGAGGGGCGGTTGCCGGAGCCGGCAAATATAACCGCATCCATGTCGGCGGCGCGCAGCGATTTGTGCGAGGTCTCGCCCATCGCCCAGCGCAACGCCTCGACCAGATTCGATTTGCCGCAGCCGTTCGGCCCGACCACGCCGGTGAGGCCCGGCTTCGATCACGAAGTCGGTGGGTTCAACGAACGACTTGAAACCGTGGAGGCGAAGACGCGTAAGTTTCATGGGCACGATGCTCTGTTGGCAGGGCGCGAATCTCCCTGCCGTGACAATACCATAGAAGGCAATGTCGGTGTGTGGGCGAGTCGCTTTTGCGGCTCTTATGGCGCGACAATGGCGAGGCCGGCGTCCGAGGGCAACCGCCGCGCCAGGCTTTTCCCAAGCCTTTTACCGAGCTTAAAAGGCTTTTCCGTGGTAAATGGCTTTTGGCGGCGGCTGTGCCGATGCGCGCACTGTGCTGTGGAAAAAAACTTCCAGCGAGGTCGTCCGCGCTTGGCGCGGGCGAAACCCAGGCAAAAATCAGCTCTTCAACAGCGATTTGATCCGCTTGTCGAATTCGTCGAACGAGGTCTCGCCCTTGATGACCTCGCCATTGAGGAAAAAGGTCGGCGTCGAATTCACTTTCAACACTTCGCCGGCGTATTTCTGATCGGCGGCGATCTTGTCGAGCAGCGCCTGATCCTTGAGGCAATCCTCGACGGCCTGCTGGCTCAACCCGGCCTGCTTGCCGATTCGCGTCAGCGTTTCGGTGGTGTTCTTCATCACCCATTCGCTCTGCTGTTTGAACAGCATGTCGATAACCGCGAAATATTTTCCAGAATCATCCTTGGCGATGCAGCGCGCCAGCATGGAGCCAGCCGCGGCTTTGATGTCGAGCGGGAACTCGCGGAAGATGTAACGCACCTTGCCGGTGTCGATATATTCCGACTTGATCTTCGGAAACACGTTCGCGTTGAAGGCCGCGCAATGCGGACAGGTCATCGAGGCGTATTCGGTAATTGTGACCGCGGCGTTGGCGGGGCCAAGCGCCATGTCGGGCAGCGATACCGGCTTGGCGACATCGGAGGCGCTTTGCGCCATGGCTTGGGTGATGAGGCGAGCGGCGAAAACCCGGCGAGGGCGGCAAGCCCGGTTAGCGATAGGGCAGCGGTGAAGGCGCGGCGCGTGATGATCAACGGTGTGCTCCCGGATTGGCGCATTCACGCCCAAAGGACCTTGAGAAAAAAGCAGTTGTTCGCTAGCTTGAAACCACAATTGTGGCAATGGCGGGCCGTTATGCCAGACCGCTCGGCAGGCTCAATTTCGCTTGATCGAAGCGCCGAGCCGCGCCAGCGCCGCCCGCAATTCCTCGTCCTCGACCGCAGACAGGGTCTCGGCGACTTTCGCTACCGATTTCGGGTCCGGGGCGCGGGAGGCGGGAGTTCGATTCCGTCGCGACAGCGGGGCCTGTCGCAGCGCCAGCCGGCCCACCGCGCTCCAGCCGAAGTAGCGGTTGACGCGCTGCAGGATGACGTCGGAGGCGTGCTGGATTTCCAGCGCCGTCGGACCCTCGACCCGCAACACCAGCGTGGCCGGTTCCTGCTGCTGTCCTTCCACCGGCCGCGGCCACTGGATTTTCAGGGGTTCCGAATGGGCGGCGATTTCGGGACCGGCGATCTCCGCCCAGCGCGTGACCAGTTCGCGGGCGGCAAATCCCTGCTTGGCATAGGCGTCGGAAAACACGTCGCTGAGCAGGACGGAAAGCGGCTTGGCGCTGATCGGGCCGGGCTTGTTCATCGGGGGACGCTTTGCGTACATATCCGGATGAGTCTATCAGGCGCCGCAGCCCGACGAAAGCAAGCTTCGCGTCCGGATCGCGATCAGGCCGTCACACCCCGTCCCGCGTTGCTGCTCGACTGGTATGATCGCCATCGCCGGCGGCTGCCGTGGCGGCCGTTGCCGGGCGAGCCGCGCCGAACCCTATCGGGTCTGGCTGTCGGAAATCATGCTGCAGCAGACCGGCGTCAAAACCGTGGGGCCGTATTTCGAGAAATTTCTGGCGCGCTGGCCCGGCGTCGATGCGCTCGGCCGCGCGTCGCTCGATGACGTACTGCGAATGTGGGCCGGGCTCGGCTATTATTCGCGCGCGCGCAATTTGCACGCCTGCGCGGTCAGCGTGCTGCGCGACCATGGCGGCGCCTTCCCGGACACCGAGGAGGGTCTGCGGGCGCTGCCGGGGATAGGGCCCTATACCGCAGCCGCGATCGCCGCGATCGCATTCGGCCGCCGCACCATGCCGGTTGACGGCAATATCGAGCGCGTGGTGTCGCGGCTGTTCGCGGTCGAAGAGCCGCTGCCGCAGGCGAAGCCGCTGATCAAGCAATTGGCGACCACGCTGTTGGGCGACGTGAAGTCACGCGCCGGCGACGTGAAGTCACGCGCCGGCGATAGCGCGCAAGCTTTGATGGATCTGGGTTCCTCGATCTGCACGCCGAAAAAACCGGCCTGTGCGCTGTGCCCGCTGAATGAGGATTGCGCCGCGCGCGCACGCGGCGATCAGGAGACTTATCCGCGCAAGGCGCGAAGAAAACCGGGGCGCTGCGCCGAGGTGCGGCGTTCATCGTCACGCTGCGCCGACCAATTGCTGGTTCGCACCCGCGTCGAAAAGGGCCTGCTCGGCGGCATGACCGAAGTGCCGGGCTCAAGCTGGCTCGCCGGGCAGGACGATAAGTCCGCACTACAGCAAGCGCCCGCGATGAAAGGCATTACGCGCTGGCATCGCAAGGCCGGCATCGTCACTCACGTCTTCACGCATTTTCCGCTTGAGCTCGTGGTTTACACGGCGAACGTTCCCGCGCGAGCGCCAGCGCCTGCGGGAATGCGCTGGGTGCCGAGTTTCGACGCTGAAGGACGAAGCGCTGCCGAACGTCATGCGCAAGGTGATCGCGCACGGGCTGGGTCTTTAAAGCGGTCGAGCACCGCAGCATGCTGACACGACGCTGTCAGCAGGCTGGGGCTAACGAGGGGGTCGAACGGAGGCTCCCATGATCAGAACGGCGTTCGACGACTTCACTGTCCCGCCATCTTCCAGGCTGCTTGGCTGGCACTTGCTCGATGCCCGGCCCGCGGAGGGGTGGGTCCGGATCGGCTTCGACGGCAAGCCCGAGTTCCGCAATCCAGCCGGCTTTATCCAGGGCGGCATCCTTTCGGCGATGCTCGACGACACCATGGGCCCGGCGGTGTTCGTCATGACCGAGGGGAAGCTCTATACGGCGACCATCACCATGACGGTCAATTTTCTTGCGCCCGCGAAGGTCGGGCCGATCGTCGGCGAGGCCAATGTCACGCAGATCGGCAAGACGATCGCCTTCGTCGCGGGAAGATTGATCGCCGACAATGGCACCGTACTCGCCACGGCGACGACGAGCGCCCGGCTGGTTGAGACGGCGAAAGCGATCCGATAGCGATAGAGAGCCGCTAGACTGCGCTGGTGCGTGACGCCGCGTCCTTTAACTGCACGATCGGCGGTTTGGCATTGAGGCCTTCAACCTGAAAGCCGGCGACGCGCTTGTAGTTGGCGGCGATGTCTTCCAGTTCCTTCAGCGACAGCACGTCGGTGACGACGTTGATAGCCATCCGGCGCGCGCTCTTCGACCAGTTGCATGACCTGCTCGGGCCCGTTACGGCGGTTGAGCATGACGAGCTCGGTGGTTGCCGGCCGCCGCTCCGCCTCATAGGCGGTGAGCGCGGCATTGGTCGGGCCGTGCGCCAGGATCTCGCGGGTGAGGACGCGGGCGTCGAGGATCGCCTGCGACGCGCCATTGGAGCCGATCGGATACATCGGATGCGCGGCGTCGCCCATCAGGGTGACCGGGCCGAACGTCCATCGCGGAACCGGATCGCGGTCGACCAGCGGATATTCGTAGGCGAAGCGGGCAGTTGCGGATCAGGCCGGGCACGTCGAGCCAGTCGAACCGCCAATCTTCAAACCACGGCAGGAATTCCTCAAGCCTTGCAGCGCGGTTGTAATCCTCCCGGCGCCATTGGTAGGTCGGCGGCATGTGCCGCTCGGCGACCCAATTGATCGAGAATTTGCCGGATGAATCAGGCTCTTTGGAAATCGGATAGCAGACGAATTTCAGGATTTCGTGGCCGGCCATGATCATGGTGCGGCCGGAGAGAAACGCATCGCTGGTGGTGATGCCGCGCCAGAGGATGCGCCCGTTCCAGATCGGCGGGCCTTCGTGGGGATAGAGTTTTTCACGGATCGCCGAATGAATGCCGTCGGCCGCGATCAATAGTACGCCGTCATGGCTGCCGGCGGCCTTGCCGGTGGCCTTGTCGATGAAATCGGCGCGGACGCCACTCGATGTCTCCGACCAGCCGCTGAGATGATGGCTGGTGAGAATGTTGGCTGCACCAAGCCGTTCGGTCGCGGCATCAAGCAGAATTTGCTGCAGCGTACCGCGATGGATCGAGAATTGCGGCCATTTGTAACCAGCCTCGATGCCGCGCGGCTCGCTCCAGATCGGCTTGCCGTGCTTGGAAAAAAACGCCAGTTCCTTGGTGCGCACGCCCGCCGCGTCAAGCTGCGCGAGCAGACCGAGTTCGATCAATTCGCGCACCGCATGCGGCAGCACGTTGATGCCGACGCCGAGCGGCTTTAACGCCGGCACGCTCTCGAAGACTTTGGCGGGAATGCCGATCTGATGCAGGCTGAGCGCTAACGTCAGTCCACCGATGCCACCGCCGGCGATAAGAACGGTCATGAAGATGCCCCGGTTATCGATGGCGTCATGACATGGCCGGGACAAGTGGGCAACCGCGAAAGGCGTTCGATAGGTCTAACCCGAGCGCCTTTTGCGTCGATCGAGCCCACGCCCGGTTTCCAGCATGAGATTCCGCAACCAGATCGAGCCGGGATCGAACTGCGCTCGCGTCGGGTAGAACATGAACTGTTGGTCGATGCCGGGATCGAGCGGCGGCTCAACGGGCATCAGCGACAGCGGGGTGGCAAGCGCGGCGATCAGCCGGCTGGGCCAACCGGAAATCTCGCGCTGTAGAATCTTCCGATTCCGGGTCCACGCCAAGACGCGTGGCCCGGAATCGCCGAAGTTGGCGCGATCAGGCGGCTTTGGTCTTGAGATGGCCGAACATGATATGGCGCGCTTCGTCGTCCATGTCCGCCTTGAACACGAACTTGTCTTTCAGCGCGACCGCCCGCGCCGCTGCCGGCCGTGCCGATATCTCTTCGACCAGCCGTTTCACGTTGGGATATTTTGCAAACACCTCATCGCCGAGCACGAACGGCGCCAGGCGCGCCCAGCCCCAGAACGCCATGTCGACAATGGTGTAGGTGTCGCCGACCATATAACGGCTGTTGGCGAGATGATCGTCGAGAATCTTGTAGTGGCGATGCGCTTCGTATTGATAGCGGTTATGGGCGTATTCCAGCTCCTTCGGCGCCATATGCTTGAAATGCACCGCCTGGCCCGAATAGGGGCCGACGCCGGTCGCAACGAACATCAGCCATGACAGCAATTGCGCGCGGTTGGCGGGCGTATTCGGGGCTAAGAATTTGCCGGTCTTCTCGGCGAGATAAAGCAGGATGGCGTTGCTGTCGAAAACGAACACGCCGTTGTCGTCGATCGCCGGCACCTTGCCGTTCGGATTGACCGCCAGAAATTCCGGCTTGAACTGATCGCCCTTGCGGGTGTCGACCGGCACCAGCTCGTAAGGAAGGCCGGCCTCTTCAAGAAACAGCGCGACCTTGTTGGGGTTCGGTGCGCCGTTGAAATAAAATTTCAGCATCGGAATTCTCCCTTGTTGCTTGTTGTTGAGAAAAATCAGGACGCGGTGACGATGCCGCGGACGGCTTGTGCATGCTCAAATTTTGCAAAATGCGCAACCGACGAGTTCGTGAGCGGGCCGCGCGGGCCGCGGCCCTTGACGCGGGATACCGGATAAGGAAATTAGCCCGCGGCCATCCCGGAGCGGATTTCGGCGCGCAGCTCGTCGATCAGCCGCAGGCCCTTGTTGGTCTCGATGTGCCAGAAGGTCCAGCCATTGCAGGCGCCCGAACCCTGTGCCACCGCGCCGATGCGATGGATCGACCCGACCTTGTCGCCGAGCATGATGGCGCCGTCGGCGCGCACCAGCGCACCGTGACGTTTCCTGGAATCGACCAGCCGGGTGCCCGGCGAAATCATGCCGCGCTCGATCAGCTCGGAGAATGCCACCCGCGGGGCGTCGCGCGCGGTCATGAACGGCGCCAGGGTCGCCTCCGGCAACGGCTCGATGCCGGCGATGCGGGCTTGCGCCGCGGTCGCGTAGCTCTGGTCGCGTTCGAAGCCGATGTAGTTGCGGCCGAGACGTTTCGCCACGGCGCCGGTGGTGCCGGTGCCGTTGAACGGATCGATCACCAGATCGCCGGGCTTCGACGACGACAGCAGCACCCGCGCCAGCAGGCCTTCGGGCTTCTGCGTCGGATGCACCTTCTTGCCGTCCTTGCCCTTGAGGCGTTCCTCGCCGGTGCAGAGCGGAATCAGCCAGTCGGAACGTGCCTGCACGTCCTCGTTGGCGGCCTTCAAGGCTTCATAATTGAAGGTGTAGCCCTTGGCTTTTTCGTCGCGCGCGGCCCAAATCATGGTCTCGTGGGCGTTGGTGAAGCGGCGGCCGCGAAAATTCGGCATCGGATTGGTCTTGCGCCAAACAATATCGTTGAGAACCCAGAAGCCGAGGTCCTGCATGATCGAGCCGACGCGGAAGATGTTGTGGTAGGAGCCGATCACCCACAGCGTTGCTGACGGTTTCATGACGCGGCGGCAGGCCAGCAGCCAGGCGCGGGTGAAATCGTCATAAGCGGCGAAGGATGAAAACTTGTCCCAGTCGTTATTGACGGCATCGACGTGGGATTCGTCGGGACGCTTGAGATCGCCCTTGAGCTGCAGATTGTACGGCGGATCTGCAAATACCAGATCGACCGATCCGGCCGGTAATTTCGACATCTCGGCGACGCAATCGCCAACGACGATACGAACACTCGGATGGGACTCAAATTGAGTGCGGGGCGCCCTTGCAGACGCCCCGCGACGCGACACAACCATGACTCAAATACTCTGACTCAGGCGACGCAGCCGGCGACGCGGGACCAACAACCGACTGGCGATACATTGACGAGCCAAAGTAAAAATCGACTTAACCGGGTAATTCTTTCACGCTAGGCAATTTTTGCCGGGCGGGCTATTGATTAAGGGAATGGAAATTTTTGCCGCGGTGTCGAAAGACGCGTCGCGGCAAGTTGCAATGAGGGAAAAGCGCCATGCGTTACGATGATTTCCGTCGCAGCGATGACATCGACGACCGTCGCGACGACAGCGGCGGCAGGTGGCGGCGGCGGCCTCGGCCTTCCGATCGGCGGTGGCGGTGGACTCGGCATCGGCACTCTCATTGTGCTCGGCCTTGTCGGCTACGCCTTCGGCATCGATCCGCGCATCCTGATCGGCGGCGCGCAAATTCTCACCGGCGGCCAGGCGCCGACCATTCAAACCGATCGCACTACCACGCCCGCCAAGACCGGCGCGCCAACCGATGAGATGGGCAACATGATCGCCGGCGTGCTCGGCGAGATCGACGACCGCTGGAGCGAAATCTTCCAGGCTAGCGGGCTATCCTATACGGGTCCGCGCATCGTGCTGTTTCGCAACGTGACCAATGGCGGACGTTGCGGCATGGCGCAATCGGCGATGGGCCCGTTTTATTGCCCGCCCGACAAGAAGATTTTTCTCGACACCGGATTTTTCCGTGACGTCGAGACGCGGTTTCGCGGCTGTTCGGGCAGCGCTTGCAAATTTACCGCGGCCTATATCATTGCCCATGAAGCAGGCCATCATATCCAGAACCTGCTCGGCATCCTGCCCAAGGTGACCGCGCTACAGCAGCAGGCCGGCAGCAAGGCGGAATCCAATGCGCTGCAGGTGAAGGTCGAGTTGCAGGCGGATTGCCTGTCGGGCGTCTGGGTCAACCGCGAAGAGAAGAAGCGTCCGGGCTTCCTCGAAGCCGGCGACATCGATGCGGCACTGACGACGGCCTCCGCGATCGGTGACGATACCCTGCAACGGCAAGCCACGGGGCGGGTGGTGCCGGATTCATTCACCCACGGCTCGGCCGCGCAAAGAAAGCAATGGTTCATGACCGGCTACCAGCAGGGCACGGTGCAGTCCTGCAATACCTTCGGCGGCGGTAACTAGAGCATGATCCGTGCTGTCCGCGTGCGCGCCATGCGCTCACGCGGGGATGACGTCCGACGTGAGGCAAAGAGGTTGAGTGATGTCCTCGATCGACGAGTCCCGGCCATTCGTGCCGCTCAACATCGCGGTGCTGACGATTTCGGACACCCGTTCGCTTGAGGACGACAAATCCGGAATCGTGCTGGCCGAACGGCTGGTCGCTGCCGGCCACGCCCTCGCGGCGCGCGAGATCATTGTCGACGACGTCGATGCGATCCGCATCATTCTCAGGAGATGGATTGCCGATGCTGGTGTCGATGCCATTATCACCACCGGCGGCACCGGTTTCACCGGCCGCGACGTAACGCCGGAGGCAGTCGAACCGCTGTTCGAAAAGCGGATGGACGGCTTCTCCATCGCCTTTCACATGCTGAGCTACGCGAAAATCGGCACCTCGACGATTCAGAGCCGCGCCACCGCCGGGGTCGCCGGCGCCACGTTCATTTTCTGCCTGCCGGGATCGCCGGGCGCGTGCCGCGACGGCTGGGACGGCATTCTGGCCGCCCAGCTCGATTACCGGACGCAACCCTGCAACTTCGTCGAGATCATGCCGCGTCTGGACGAGCATTTGCAGCGTCCGAAAGCCAAGGACGCTTCGGCGTGATCAGAGCTTCAACTCCCAGGTCTCGCCGATAAGGCTTTGACCGAAACTGCGGTGCGGCTCCGTGCCAACCAGCACGAACCCGGCACGCTGATAAATACCACGCGCGGCGACAAGGATGCTCTGGGTCCATAGCGTGATCGATTGGTAGCCGGCCTGGCGTGCGAAACGGATGCACTGTTCGGTCAGTGCGCGTCCAACGCCGAGACCCCGCGCCCTTCGTTCCAGCAGCAACAGGCGCAATTTGGCGACGTCGTCGGACGCCTTGACCAAAAAGATCGAACCGACCGGCTCGCCGTCGATCTCGGCAATCCAGCAGTGCTCGCGCGAAGGGTCATATGATTTGATGAACTGCGCCGCGATCTCGGCGGCGAGTGCTTCAAAGCTGATGTCCCAACCATATTCATCGGCATACAGCGCGCCATGCCGTGAAACGATCCAGCCGATGTCGCCGGGGCGATGGCTTCGCAGCACGAAGCCCGTCGGTTGTCGCGCCGTGGGTTCCAGCGCCCGCTCGATCGTGGTCATGGCGGCGACGACCGCGGTGCGCTCGACTGCATCCAGTCCGCCCAACAAGGCGGCGACCTCGCCGCGCGATCGGCCGTCGAGGTCCGTAAAGGCCGCGCGGCCTTTCGCGGTCAATGCAATTTCGGTCACCCGACGGTCAGTCTTCGAGGGCTTTCGCGTCACGATCTGGCGCCGCTGCATCGCCTGCAGGGTACGGCTGAGAAATCCGGCATCGAGACCAAGCGTGCGCACCAATTCAGTGGCGGTGCAGTTCTGACGTTGCGCGATTTCGTAAATAATCCGGGCTTCCTGCAGCGTCCACGGGCTACCCAGCAGCTTCGGCTCGATGATGCCCAGCTTGCGTGTATAGAACCGGCTGAAGCCGCGAACCGCGGCGATCTGGCGGTCCAGATCGGAATCGTTCATATTTGATTTCATCAAATTATTATTTGACAAAATCAAATAAATCGCAAGCCTTACGCGATCATGATCCGGGTCCGGAACAAGGTGCGTGACGAGCGGCCAAGCTGCCGGAGCAGTCTGGCTTCGGAGCGTCGGGCGTCGGGCGCATAACCGCCGAGGCGGTCGTAGTGGTCTTTCGCGATCAGCAATCCCTGGTCGGCCGAAGGCCCGGCGATCACCCGCGCCATGAATTTAAAACCGTCGCGCAGCCGCGTTTCCGCATAGGGCGAACGGGCGTAGCGAAAAATTCCGGCGCGCGGCCGGCCGCTGATCGAGACCCGGTGCATGAATTGCGCGGTCTCATCGATCCAGCCATTGTCCAGCACCGCGCCGGCCTGCAGGAACATCAGCCATGGTGAGCGGGCTTGCCGGGCGCCGGCCGCCAGCCCCGCCGCATGTGTGCCCTCGAACCGTAAAAAGCGGCATCCCGCCACGTCGGCAACCCGCTCGATCACGCCAGTGTCGGCCCGGTCGACCAGCAACACCTCGCGCACCACGCCGGCCGCGGCGCCCGGAACCAGCGCGGCAAGTGTTGCGACGACCGGCTGTTCGACGCCTTCGGTCGGGATGATGACGCTCAGCATTGATGTTCGATGCCTTCGAGATGGAAAACGCCGCACTGTTATCACCTTGCCACATTCAGATCAGCTTGCGGGTTGCGGCTTTTTGCGGCAGATGCGGCGCTGCCGGACCGGGCAAGGCCGTTTTCCTTCGAGGGCTTTTCCATCCGAGAGCATGTTCTTGATTTGTTCTCATGGCGTGTTATGTTCTGACCATGAGTCGAGCATCCTCAAATGCCCTCAAGCACCCGCCGGTCACGGCGCCCTCCGAGCCGGCGGGTGCGCTCTCGCCTTTTCCCGAACTGGCGGTTGCGATCGAGCGCGAGCGGCGGCGTGGCCGCGGCGCCCAATCCAATGACAGCGGACGCTTCGAGGCGGAGGCCCGTGTCGCATTCGACGACGGCTGGCAGAGCCTCGATGAACTGCCGCCGTTCAAGACCACGGTCGCGGTGGATACCGCGCGCAAGGTCATCACCCGCAACAACTCGCCCGACATCGGCTTCGACCGCTCGATCAACCCTTACCGGGGTTGCGAGCATGGCTGCGTCTATTGCTTTGCGCGGCCGACCCACGCTTTCCTCGGCCTGTCGCCAGGTCTCGACTTTGAGTCCAGGCTGTTCGCCAAGCCCGATGCGCCGCAGCTCTTGGAAAAGGAACTGGCGGCGCAGGATTACGAGCCGCGCATGATCGCGATCGGCACCAATACCGATCCCTATCAGCCGATCGAGCGCGAGCGGAAGATCATGCGCGGCATTCTTGAAGTACTGGAGCGCGCCTCGCATCCTGTAGGCATCGTCACCAAGTCGGCGCTGGTGACGCGCGACATCGATATTCTGGCGCGGATGGCGAAACGTAACCTCGCCAAGGTCGCGTTGTCGGTGACCACGCTCGATCCGAAGCTGGCGCGCACCATGGAGCCACGCGCCTCAACGCCGGCGCGGCGGCTCGAGGCACTGCGGCAATTGTCGCAAGCCGGAATTCCGACCACGGTCATGGTCGCCCCGGTCATCCCCGCGCTGAACGATTCGGAGATCGAGCGCATTCTCGATGCGGCGGCGCATGCCGGCGTCAAGGAGGCGAGTTATGTGTTGCTGCGGCTGCCGCTGGAGGTGCGCGATCTGTTTCGCGAATGGCTGATGGCGAATTATCCCGACCGCTACCGTCATGTCTTTACGCTGATCCGCGACATGCGCGGCGGCCGGGACTACGATTCGCAGTGGGGCACTCGGATGAAAGGCACTGGCCCAATGGCCTGGATGATCGGACGCCGGTTCGAAATCGCCTGCGAGAAGCTCGGACTCAACAAGCGGCGTTCGAAATTGACCACCGACCATTTCGCGCGGCCGAAACGCAGCGGGCAGCAGTTGAGTTTGTTTTAAAATTTGGTCGACAATGGTGGACAGGTAGCTGCTACAATCAAAACTGTCGTCGCCCGGCTTGACCGGGCGATCCAGTACGCCTCAGCTTTCTAGTTTATCTCAAACGTTTCTGGAATACTGGGTCACTCGGTCAAGCCGGGCGACGACAGCCAAACCAGGATCCGAATATCGGGCATCGTTTGGAGTTCCCGGTTGCGCCGCCGGATTTGCTTGCGCACCATTCCGGCATGATTCGCGATAAATCCGAAAAAGACCAAGGCAAGCTGCCGAAGGGCGTGATCGCGGTTGCGCCGCCGAGTTTTCGCCGCGAGCGCGCGCTGATCAAGCGCGGCGTCTGGCCGGTAGCCGGCTGCGACGAGGCCGGGCGCGGTCCGCTGGCGGGCCCGGTAGTGGCCGCGGCGGTGGTGCTCGATCCCAAGAGAATACCGAAGGGTATCGACAATTCGAAGCGGTTGACACCGGAACGCCGCGAGGAACTGTTCGAGGAAATCTGCGCGACCGCGTCTTTCGCGGTCACCTTTGCCTCGCCGGCGCGGATCGATCGCGACAATATCCTGCGCGCGTCGCTGTGGGCGCTGGCACGGGCGGTGCATGCGCTGCCGGAAATGCCCAAGCATGTGTTCGTCGATGGCCGCGACCGGCTCGATACGGCTTGCGATTGCGATGCCGTGATTGGCGGCGACGGGATCGTGCTTTCGATCGCGGCGGCGTCCATTATCGCCAAGGTCTCGCGCGACCGCCTGATGTGCAAACTCGCACAGGATTGCCCGGGGTATGGTTTTGAGTCGCACAAGGGCTATGGCGTGCCGGAGCATCTCGCGGCGTTGAGCCGGCTCGGGCCGACCGTGCATCACCGCCGGTTTTTTGCACCGGTCGTGGCGGCACGGGAAAAGCATCAGGCGATGACGATCGAAGGCAAGGCAATCGACCAGGCGATCGAGGACAATATCCCGCCGGTAGAATTTGTGGGGGATACGATCGAGGCTTCCGCCGCTGCCGTCTGACGTGGTTGCCTCGACGGCTTGCGCACTCTATCACACGTTCGAGATCAAACAGGGCTACAAGTCCGGCCTACAGGCGCCGTTCGGACGTTTCATGCGTTTCACCTCGCTGGTTATCGAACTGATCCGCGCCCGTCCGCGGCTGGTAGTGTGGCTCGTGGTGCTGTTGCAGGCGGCGTTATGGCTGATCCTCGCGACACTGGTATATCGGAGCCCTCCCGGCGATCTCGCCACCGTGCTGGCCTATGGCAGGGAATACCAGGTTGGGACCGCGCTCGGTCCGCCGCTGGCATTCTGGCTTGCCGATATCGCTTTCCGCGTTGCCGGCAATCACATGTTCGGTGTCTATCTTCTGGCGCAGCTTTGCTCGGTCGCCACGTTCTGGGCGCTTTATCTACTGGCTCGCGCCGTTGTTGGCGGTCAACAGGCGGTGCTGGCGGTGTTGCTGACCATGACGGTGCTGGCTTTCGGTTGGTCGAGCGGCGAGTTCGGTCCCCTGGTGCTGGCCCGCCCGCTATGGGCGCTGTTGCTGTTGCATTCCTGGCTGCTGATCGGTCAAGGACGCCGCAACGCGTGGTTCGCATGGTCGATCGAAGCCGGACTTCTGCTGCTGACAACGTCCGCCGCGCTTGGCCTGTTGCTGCTCGTCGTCGGTTTTGCGGTCGCGACCCGACGCGGACGGCGCACGCTGATGTCGTTCGATCCGCTGTTCGCGCTGCTGGTGATCGTGGTGCTGGCGTTGCCATATCTGATCTGGTTGATCCGCGCCGACGCCCTGGCGTTACCGCCATGGCCGGCCGTCGCGGAGTTGAGCGGCAGGGCCCGGCACTGGGCCGGACTGCTCGGCGGCTTGCTGCTGGCGATTTCCGGTATCGTATTGCTGGTAGCGCTCAACTCCGGCTGGTTCAGCCGCAATCCGGAAGACGCGCCGATCATCTACCGGCCGCCGGTCGATCCCTTGGCGCGTGACTTTGTTTATTTCTTCGCCGTCGGCCCGGCGCTGGCGGGAAGTGTCATCGCAGGCCTGTTCAATCTCGACCATGTCGCAGGCGGCACCGGCATCGCCTTATTGCTATCGGGGCTGGCCGTGATCGTTGCGACCGGCGATCTCGTCCAGCTGCGTCGTCAACAAGTCCTGCGCTCGGTCTGGGCCGCCGCCGTCATTGCGCCCGCGCTCGCGGTGGTCGCGGCAACGTTGTTCGTGCCGTGGACTGGCAGCTCCGAGGTGATGACGTCATTCCCGGCAACCGCGATTGCGCGTTTTTTTGGCGACAGCTTTGAGCGGCGTACCAATCAGCCGCTGCGGGCCGTGACCGGCGACGCGCAGCTTGCGAGCCTGATCTCACTGGACAATGGGCGTCCCCATTTGCTTCTCGACGCGGCGCCGGAACTGACGCCGTGGCTGACGATCGAGAAATTCAAGCAGACCGGCGGTGTCGTGGTCTGGCGCGCCTCGGACACCGACGGTACGCCGCCTCCCGATATCGCGCGGCGTTTTCCCGGCCTGGCGCCGGAAGTGCCCCGGGCATTCGAGCGGCTGGTGAACGGCCGGCAGCCGCTGCTGCGGATCGGATGGGCCATCGTGCGCCCGAAAGCGCCGTAAGGACAGCCGGTGGGTCCCGGCTCTGCGAAGCAGCGCGACCGGACGATGCTTCGCATCGCCGGGAGCACGCCGCATCGCATCCGGGACACGAGGCTCTCAGGATGAGGAATTCTTCGCTTGCTCCAGCGCCTTTGCGATCGCGCGCAGATCCTGCCACGCCATCCGCTTGTAGGACGGCGAGCGCAATAGATAGGCCGGATGGAAGGTAGCCAGCGCGCGGATCACGCGCGTGCCGGTGTCGTAGTCGAACCAGCGCCCCCGGGTCTTCATGATGCCCTCGCGCGTCGACAGCAAGGTCTGGGTCGACGGATTGCCGAGCGTGACCAGCACATCCGGATTTACCAATTCGATTTGCCGCTGGATGAACGGCAGGCAGATTTGCGTCTCCTGCGGTGTCGGTGTCCGGTTGCCGGGCGGCCGCCACGGAATGACGTTGGCGATGTAGGCATTGCTGCGGTCAAGTCCGATCGCAGCAATCATGCGGTCGAGCAATTTTCCCGAACGCCCGACGAATGGCAGGCCCTCGATGTCTTCCTCGCGTCCGGGCGCTTCGCCGACGAACATGATGCGCGCCTGCGGGTTGCCGTCGGCGAATACCAGGCGGGTCGCGGTGGATTTCAGCGCGCAGCCGTCGAATGTTTCCAGCATCTCACGCAGCACGTCGAGCGAAGACGCGGTCCGCGCCGCTTCCCGCGCCGACATGATCGCCGCCTCCGGGAGAGGCGCCGGCTCGCCCCGAGGGGCCGCGACCGCGACGGGGGATATCCTGAGGGGTGAGGGCGGCGGCGATCTCGCGGGGTGCGGGGATTTCCGAGGGTCCGGGAACAGGATCAGAATCGGATAGCCGGTTGACCGGCTCCTCCGCCAGCGCACAGTCGACCCCGGCCTCGAGATAGAAGGCCAGCAATTGCTGAACATTGGGCGTGGGCTCAGGTGTCATGGCTGCAATGGGCTGCAAGTCAGGTGCATCCGGGCAATCTAGGATGGATCGCACTGCAGCGAAACGGCCGGCGGGCTTTTTCCGTGGTTGTTCTCCACGCAAAAATCGGAAACAAACAACCTGTGAGCGCGTTCAGCAAAACCGGAACCGGTTTTGCGTCCGAGGGGGCTCTAAATTATATAAAGGAAGCAGGATCTTATCGCCAAACCACTGGCTTTGGCGGATCATGCATCAGAAGCGTTCTTGAACCGGGCTGAGATCAGATCATGAGCACCGAAGAATTACCGCCGCGCGAATCCATGGAATTCGATGTTGTGATCGTCGGCGCCGGGCCGTCCGGCCTTGCTGCGGCGATCCGGCTGAAGCAGCTCAACGCTGACCTCGGGATCGTCGTGGTGGAAAAGGGCTCCGAAGTCGGCGCGCATATTTTGTCCGGTGCGGTGATCGATCCGGTGTCGCTCGACAAGCTCATTCCGGATTGGCGCGAGGACGCCGACTGTCCGCTGAAGACCCAGATGAAGGACGACAAGTTTTACTGGATGACCGCGGGCTCGGTGATTCCGCTGCCGACCTTCGCGATGCCGCCGCTGATGCACAATCATCATTGCTATATCGGCTCGCTCGGCAATGTCTGCCGCTGGCTCGCGCAAAAGGCCGAGGCGCTCGGGGTCGAAATCTATCCGGGATTCGCGGCGACCGAAGTGCTGTACGATGACAAGGGCGCGGTGCGCGGCATCGCCACCGGCGACATGGGCGTGGCCAAGGACGGCTCGCACAAATCGTCCTACACGCGCGGCATGGAGCTGCTGGGCAAATACACCCTGTTCGCCGAAGGCGCGCGTGGCAGCCTGAGCAAGCAGCTGATCGCGAAATTTTCGCTCGACGCCAACAGCGAACCGGGAAAATTCGGCATCGGTCTCAAGGAGGTCTGGCAGATCGATCCGGCCAAGCACCAAAAAGGCCTAATCCAGCATTCGTTAGGCTGGCCGCTGAACAATTCGACCGGCGGCGGCTCGTTCCTCTATCACTACGACGACAATCTGGTCGCGGTCGGCTTCGTTGTACATCTCAATTACGACGATCCGTATCTGTCGCCATTCGATGAATTCCAGCGTTTCAAGACCCATCCGGCGATCCGCACCTTGTTCGAAGGCGGCAAGCGGTTGGCCTATGGCGCGCGCGCCATTACCGAGGGCGGTTATCAGTCGGTGCCGCGCCTCAGCTTCGCCGGCGGCGCGCTGATCGGCTGCGCCGCGGGCTTTGTCAATGTGCCGCGCATCAAGGGCGTGCACAACGCGATGGGAAGCGGCATGTTGGCAGCCGAACACGTCGCCACCGCACTCGGCGCCGGCCGCGCCAATGACGAATTGGTCGACTACGAGAATGCGTGGCGCAGTTCGCCGGTTGGCAAGGATTTATACCCGGTCCGCAATGCCAAACCTATGTTGTCGAAGTTCGGCACCATGCTAGGCATGGCGATGAGTGGCTTTGACATGTGGTGCAATACGCTCGGCTTCTCGCTGTTCGGAACGCTGTCGCATGCCAAGCCCGATCGCAAGACGCTCGATCCCGCACAAGGCGCATGCGCCGATCGCGCCGCCGAAACCGGACGGCAAGCTTACCTTCGATAAACTTTCGTCGGTGTTCCTCTCCAACACCAATCACGAAGAGGACCAGCCGGTTCATCTGAAGGTCGCCGACATGAATCTGCAGAAGACGTCCGAGCACGACGTCTATGCCGGCCCGTCCAATCGCTACTGCCCGGCGGGCGTCTACGAGTGGGTCGAGGAGACGGCCGGGCCGCGCTTCCAGATCAACGCCCAGAATTGCGTCCATTGCAAAACCTGCGACGTCAAGGATCCGAACGGCAACATCACCTGGGTTCCCCCGGAGGGCGGCGGCGGCCCCAATTATGAGGCGATGTGACCACGATTGCGTGAGCCGGGCCGAGCATCCGTGCCGGCCACGATACCGCCACACTGGAAGCGTTTTCAGGCCAGGCTGGCAAAACCGGCGGCCATCGGGCCTGCTGCCGATCAATTCGGCACCTCATATCCTTGCCGTATCCTTGCGGTTGAACGCCAAACGCGGCATTGTCACAGGGCTTGATGCCGACGATTGGGTTCGCATTCGAGATCGATCGCAAATTCCTGCCGTAAATTCCTGGAGCTAGGGCGAACCGTGATGTTTTCCATACGTTTAACTCGCTGGACGATTGCCGCGTTTGCCTTCACCGCGCTGGCGATACCCGGGTCGCTTTCGGCGCAGACCCCCGATCATCCCGCCGACAATTCGGCGCAATTTCCCACCAGCCATGATTTGAAATCACTGACGATGTCGGGCAGCTATCTTGCCGCCCGCCATGCCAGCGTGGAGCGGGACGCCAGTTCGGCGGCGACGTTCTATCGCTCGGCGCTTCGCACCGACCCGAAGAACAATGAATTGCTCGACCGCGCCTTCATTTCTTCGCTCGCGGATGGGGATATTGACGAGGCCGTCAAGCTCGCCGACCGCATCCTGACCATCGACAAATCCAATCGCGTGGCCCGGCTTGTGGTCGGGGTGCGCGATCTGAAACTGAAGAAATACGCCAGCGCGCAAGCGAACATCAATCAGTCGATCCGCGGGCCGATCACCGATCTGGTGGCGACGCTGCTGTCGGGGTGGGCCAGTTACGGCGCCGGCGACGCCAAGACGGCGGTCGCCAACATCGACAAGCTGACCGGACCGGAATGGTATCCGATCTTCAAGGATCTGCATTCCGGCATGATCCTCGAACTCGCCGGCAAGGAAAAGGACGCCGGCACGCGCCTGGAGCGGGCCTACAAGCTCGACGATTCGATGTTGCGCGTGGCCGACGCCTATGCGCGCTGGCTGTCGCGCAACAAGGATGAGCAGTCGGCGACGGCCGTCTACGAAGCCTTCGACAAGAAGCTGCCGCGGCATCCGTTGGTGCTGGAAGGCCTGCGCGAGACCAAGGCCGGCAAGAAGCTCACGCCGCTGGCGGATTCGCCGCAAGCCGGTGCTGCCGAAGCGCTTTACGGTATCGGCGCGACGCTGACGCGCCGCGGCGGCGAAGATCTCGCGCTGGTGTATTTGCAGCTCTCGCTGTACCTCGCGCCAAATCATCCGCTGGCGCTCTTGTCGCTGGCCGACCTCTATGAGTCGGTGAAGAAGCCGGCGATGGCGATCAAGGTCTATGAGCGGATGCCGGCGAGTTCGCCGCTCAAGCGCAATGCGCAGATCCAGCTCGCGACCGACCTCGACGCCGCCGACCGCAGCGAGGAGGCGATCAAGATCCTCAAGAGCGTCACGGCGGAAGATCCCAAGGACCTCGAGGCTATCATGGCGCTCGGCAACATCGAGCGCGGGCGCAAGAAGTTCGCCGATTGCGTCGTGACCTACTCGCAGGGCATCGATGCCTTGCCGAAGAACGACGACAAGGCCTCCGAGGACAAGTCCAACGCGGTTTATTACTACTACCGCGGCATCTGCGAGGAGCGCTCCAAGCAGTGGAGCAAGGCCGAGGCGGATATGCGCAAGGCGCTCGATTTGCAGCCGGAGCAGCCCCATGTGCTGAACTATCTCGGCTATTCCTGGATCGATCAGGGCATCAATCTCGATGAAGGCATGAAGATGATCAAGCGGGCGGTCGATCAGCGCCCGGATGACGGCTACATCGTGGACTCCCTGGGCTGGGCCTATTACCGCATCGGCAATTACGAGGACGCGGTTAAGAATCTCGAACGTGCGATCGATCTCAAGCCGGAAGACCCGACCATCAACGACCATCTCGGCGACGCCTATTGGCGCGTCGGTCGCACGCTGGAAGCAAAATTCCAGTGGGCCCATGCCCGCGACCTGAAACCCGAGCCGGATGATCTGCCGAAGATCGAGGCCAAGATCGAAAACGGGCTGCCGGATGACACCTCCTCCGCGGCCTCAGCGGACAAGAAAAAAGAAGACGGCAAAGGCGGCTGATCGAAGGGCTGGTCGTCGATGCTGATCGAGGAGGGACGCGCCAAGGTCAATCTGACCCTGCGGGTGATTGGGCGGCGCGTCGATGGTTATCACGAGCTGGAAAGCGTGGTTGCGTTCGCCGATTGCGCCGATCGCCTCAGCCTGACCCCCGGATCCAGCCTTGAACTGAAAATGACAGGACCGCTGGCGGACGCCTGCGGCGACGTCGGCGACAATCTCATCCTCAAAGCGGCACGCCTGCTCAGTGAGCGAGTGCCGGATCTGAAGGTCGGCAGCTTTACGCTGGATAAAGTGCTGCCGGTGGCGGCCGGAATTGGCGGTGGTTCGGCTGACGCTGCGGCCGCCCTGCGATTGCTGGCGCAGTTGAACAGCCTGGCGCTCGACGATAAGCGTCTGCTCGGTGTTGCGCTGGAGACCGGCGCGGATGTCCCGGTCTGCCTCGCCTCGCGCGCCTGCGATATGACCGGTGTCGGCGAGACGTTATTGCCGCTCAGCCTGCCGATCATGCCGTGCGTGCTGGTCAACCCGCGTGTTCCCGTGGCGACCAAAGCCGTGTTCGCGGCGCTCGGCTTGCGCAACGGCGAGCTGCTGGTCGGAGCCAGCGACGTGATGCGGGCCACCGCGTGGCCGGAGCAGGGCGCCTCGGTCGAGGACTGGGTGGAAGTCCTCGCCGCCAGTTCCAACGATCTGGAAGATCCGGCGACGCGAATCCAGCCCGTGATCGGGCAAGTGATCTCGGCGCTCAACGCCGCTAACGGCACCTGGCTGGCGCGGATGTCGGGCTCGGGCGCGACCTGCTTTGCGATCTTTGAGAACACCGCCGAGGCGCAGCGCGCGGCGCATAAAATTCAGCTCGATCACCCCCAATGGTGGGTGCATGCCGGGGTGTTGAGCTAGCGCAAGCGCCTGGCGCGAAGAGCGCGCGCCCCCTGCGATAAGGCGAAGCCGTGACGCGATCACGATTTCAATGCGACCGCGCCAGGCAAAACGCCACCACCTGCTCGAGCGCGGTCTTCATCGGTGAGGCCGGAAACAGCGCCAGCGCATCGACCGCCATCGCACCATAGTGTTGCGCGCGGTTGATAGTGTCCTCAAGCGCGCGGTGCTTGGTCATCAGGCCGATGGCGTGATCGAGATCGCCGTCGGCGATCTTGCCCCGTTCCAGCGCGTTGACCCAGAACGCGCGCTCGACGTCATTGCCGCGGCGGAACGCCAGCACCACCGGCAGCGTGATCTTGCCTTCGCGGAAATCGTCGCCGATGTTCTTGCCGAGTTTGGCGGCCTTGCCGCCATAGTCCAGAACATCGTCGACCAGCTGGAAGGCGATACCCAAATTCATGCCGACCGAGCGGCACGCGGTCTGCTCGGCCTTCGGACGATTGGCGATGACCGGGCCGACTTCGCAGGCCGCGGCGAACAGCTCGGCGGTCTTGCCGCGGATCACGGCGAGATATTCATCTTCCGTGGTCGCGGTGTTTTTTGCCGCCGCCAGCTGCATGACCTCGCCCTCGGCAATGGTCGCCGCGGCCGACGACAGAATGTCGAGCGCGCGCAGCGAGCCGACCTCGACCATCATGCGAAAGGCCTGGCCGAGCAGGAAGTCGCCGACCAGGACGCTGGCCTCGTTGCCCCACAGCATGCGCGCCGACAGCTTGCCGCGGCGCAATTCGCTCTCGTCGACCACGTCGTCGTGCAGCAAAGTCGCGGTATGCATGAACTCCACGGATGCCGCGAGCTTGATATGGCCGTCACCGGAATATCCGGTAAGACCGGCCATCGCCAGCGTCAGCATCGGGCGCAGCCGCTTGCCGCCCGAGGAAATCAGGTGGTTGGCGACCTCGGGGATCATCGTGACTTCCGAACCGGTCCGCGACAGAATGGTAGCGTTGACGCGCTCCATATCGGCGGCGACAAGCTCGACCAGTTGATCTATCGAAGCGCCCGAGGGGCTCTCGAATGGTACAATAACCGCCACGCCGGTCTCCACATTTGCCCAATTCGCACTATCCTTGGATATAACAATAGAAAGTGCCGGGTAGCGCGGCAAGGGCACGAAGCGATTGACATTCGCCGCGCAGCCCGTGACAGGCCGGCAGAGGAGAATAGAAGTTGCGGGAATTGGTTCGAACCAACGATATCGTCCTGGTTTCGGCGATCGGCGCGCTGCTCGACGGCGCCAATATTCACCATTTGGTGCTGGACCAGAACATGAGCATTATCGAAGGCTCGCTCGGGGTGCTTCCTCGCCGAATTCTGGTTCATGACGACGATAACCGCGAGGCGCGTCAGATTCTCAGCGATGCCGGCCTGTCGCATGAATTGCGGGCCGATGAGTGAGCCGTCAGGCGAATTCACCGAGGATGCATTTCTCGATGGGCAATTGCATCTGCGGCAACCGAAATCGGGTCACCGCGCCGGCCATGACGCGATGCTGCTGGCCGCGGCGACGTCGGCCCGCCCGGGTGATCGCGTGGTCGATTTCGGCGCCGGCGTCGGGGCCGCTGGACTCGCGGTCGCCAAACGCGTCACCGGAATCGACCTTGTCCTGGTCGAGATCGATTCGACGTTGGCGGGTGTCGCGCGCGACAACGCGGCTTCGAACGCGATTGCTGCTGACGTCATTGTGCTGGATGTGACCGCGGCCGCTGACGCGTTTGCCGCGGCCGGCCTGTCGGCCGACAGTGTTGATGTCGTGCTGATGAATCCGCCGTTCAACGATCCGGCGCGACACCGCGCCTCACCGGACGGAGCGCGCAAGATCGCTCATGTGGCGACGTCGACGACACTCGAGAGTTGGATTCATGCGGCACGACGAACCCTGAAATCCGGCGGTATCCTGACCCTGATCTGGCGCGCCGATGGTCTCGTGGAGGTGCTGGCCGCACTCGGTCGCGGCTTTGGCAGCCTTGCGATCCTTCCGGTGCATGGTGATGCGGCAACACCCGCAATTCGATTGCTGATTCGCGCGCTCAAGGGCGGCAAGGCGCCAACGCAAATCCATGCCGCGCTAATGCTCAATGATCAGTCAGCAATGCCCAATAATCAGGTGCAAGATGTTCTGGCCGGGAAAGGGGTATTGCCATTGGCAATACCCTGATGCAGTTCAATCGCTCAAAAGCATCAGCAGAGCGGCCATCACGGATGCGTTTTGGAGCGCTGTTCTGGCGTCGAAGTGAAGTAAATCGCGGTTAAAAGTGTACCGATCAGCATCATCAGCAGATAGATTTTCATGTCGTCCCCCCGCTGCGCCATTGCAGCCAACAACAGCCGCGATGCAAATGGCGTTCCATCGTTTCAATGACAGCCGGACAATAAGAAGTGGTTAATTTCGAGGTAACGGTATGACGGAACAAACGAGCGATCGCAGCGGATGGTGGGGTGCGATCGAGAGGTTGAAGGAATTCCTTCCGGCGCGGCTGCGGCGCGGCTCTGCCGTGGTGCCGGTGGTACGACTTCCGGCACGATCGGCGCCGTCACGCCACTGCGGCCCGGGATGTCGCTGGCCGGCGTCGCCCGCACGCTGGAGCGCGCCTTCGCCACCCGAAATGCCAAGGCAGTGGCGCTGGTGATCAATTCGCCCGGCGGCTCGCCAGTGCAGTCGCGCCAGATCTATTTGCGCATCCGGCAACTCGCGGCCGAAAAGAAATTGCCGGTGCTGGTGTTCGTCGAGGACGTCGCGGCCTCGGGCGGCTACATGATCGCCTGCGCGGGCGATGAAATCTTCTGCGACCCGAGTTCGATCCTGGGCTCGATCGGCGTCGTCGGCGGGTCGTTCGGATTTCAGGAGTTGATCAAAAAAATCGGCGTCGAGCGCAGGCTGTATACCGCCGGCGCGCACAAGGCGATGCTTGATCCGTTCAAGCCGGAGGATCCGGATGATGTGGCGCGCATCAAGGCGCTTCAGAGCGAAATTCACGCCATCTTCATCGCGCTGGTGAAGCAGAGCCGGGGTAGCCGATTGAAGGGCGCTGACGATGTCTTGTTCACCGGCGAATATTGGGCCGGCGAGACGTCGGTTTCGCTGGGACTTGCCGATGCGATCGGCGACATGCGCGCGACCTTGCGCGCCCGGTATGGCGACAAGGTACTGACGCCAGTGGTCGCGCCTGCGAGCGGGATGCTGTCGGGCCTGTTGGGCCGCCGGTCGGCCGGGGCATCGGCGCTGGACCAGTTCGACGGTTTCGCAGGGCTTCCGGACGAGCTGATTTCGGCGCTGGAGACAAGGGCAATTTGGGCCAAATTCGGATTTTAGACCGCGCCATTTCGCCCCAGAAATGCGATTGCGGCCCGGCCCGGCTTGGGCGAGAATGTCAGGCGGGGGCGTGACGAATGAATGAGGATCGACCGATGCCGCCGCTGATCGCTTTCGCGGGTGCCCTGGGTGGTCTGGCGGTGGTCCGCTGGGCTTACCGGACAGCCCTGCGGGTCAACAGGGAATTGGAAGAGGCGCGGCTTTCGCGGGTCGCCGAAACCGTCAGGCCGAACGAGATTCCGACATTGCGGCGAGACCCCGCCACCGGCGCTTATCGGCCCGGCTGATATCAGTCGTATTTCTAGTTTCTAGCGCCAAAAAGACGTCGCCGGCCTCAGGGCGGGGGCACACCCTTGAGAGCCGGCGAGCAAGCCTGGAGGCTTGGAACAGATTACGTAATATAGGGCGCCACGATTATCGCCAGTCACGATCCGGTCGCGACCGATCACGAACTCCGGCGCTTGATCTTCGGGACGTCGCCTTGATTATCGGTTCCCCCGCCGATACGGTCCCGCGCGGCAGCGCATGGTCCGGAAAAATGGGCTCCGGTTTTCCGAAAAAGACCACGCTCGAACAAAAAGATAACACCCCACGAAGACCTGATTTGATGATGGAAGTCTTGCCTCCGCACATGCGCCCGGAACGTTCGTTCCAGGGCTTCATTCTCGCTCTGCAGCGGTTCTGGGCCGATCAGGGCTGCGTGATCCTGCAGCCCTACGACATGGAAATGGGGGCGGGCACGTTTCATCCGGCTACAACGCTGCGCGCGCTCGGGCCGAAGCCGTGGAAGGCCGCCTATGTGCAGCCCTCGCGCCGGCCCAAAGACGGCCGCTACGGTGAAAACCCCAACCGGCTGCAGCACTATTATCAGTTTCAGGTCATCATCAAGCCATCGCCGCCGGACCTTCAGGAATTGTACCTGAAGTCGCTCGCCGCCATCGGCATCGATTCAAGCCTGCACGATATCCGCTTTGTCGAGGATGACTGGGAAAGCCCGACGCTCGGCGCCTGGGGGTTGGGGTGGGAGTGCTGGTGCGACGGCATGGAAGTATCGCAGTTCACTTACTTCCAGCAGGTCGCAGGTGTGGAATGCGCGCCGGTCGCCGGCGAGCTCACTTACGGACTCGAACGTCTCGCGATGTATGTGCAGGGCGTCGACCGCGTCTACGATCTGAATTTCAACGGCCGCGAAGGTGACGAGCGCGTCAGCTATGGCGACGTGTTCCTGCAGGCCGAGCAGGAATATTCCCGCCACAATTTCGAATTTGCCGATACCGTGATGCTGTTCGAGCAATTCAAAATGGCCGAGCAGGCCTGTCGTCGATACCTCGATGTCGGCTGGAAGGACGGCAAGCGCGAGGCGCATTTGATGGCGCTGCCGGCCTATGACCAGTGCATCAAGGCCAGCCACGCCTTCAACCTGCTCGACGCGCGCGGCGTGATCTCGGTGACCGAACGCCAAAGCTACATCATGCGCGTGCGCGAACTCGCCAAAGCCTGCGGCGAAGCCTGGGTGCATACGCAAGCGGGCGGCGCCGGTTGATTACCCTCCCCTGGAGGGGAGGGTCGCTCGCGCTCGGCGATGCGGAGCATCGTCCGGTGCGAGCGGGGTGGGGTGGCGAATGGTCAAAAGGCCGATCAGCGATTTTAAACGAAAAGCAGCGAAGGCGTTGAGGGAACTTTGGCAAAGGCCTGCGGCGAGGCCTGCGTGAATATGTCAACGAGAAGCGGCGGTTGATCACCCTCCCTGGAGGGGGAGGGTCGCTTGCGCTCGGCGATGCGGAGCATCGTCCGGTGCGAGCGGGGTGGGGTGGCGAATGGTCAAAAAACCGATCAGCGATTTCAAACGAAAACGAGCGAAGGCGTTGAGGGAAAATACCACGACCGCCGAAGACATATTGTGGCGCCATCTTCGACGGATTGAGATAAAGGGGAGCCACTTTAGAAGACAGGTGCCGATCGGCCCTTACATTGCAGATTTTGCTTGCTTGAAAGAACGTCTCGTCATTGAGGTCGATGGCTCGCAACACGGAAATGATGTCGACAGCCGCCGCGATGAAGTTCGAACGCGCTGGCTGAACTTAGAAGGCTATCGCGTGATGCGATTCTGGAACAACGATGTGATGAGTAAGACCGATGCTGTACTTGAAGCGATCTATGACATGATCGCTGTCACCCCACCCCGCCTGCCTGCGGCAGGCGACCCTCCCCCTCAAGGGGAGGGTGGATCGGTGCGGGAGGACTAGCGATGCCCGATCTCCTGTTCGAACTTTTCTCCGAAGAAATTCCCGCCCGCATGCAGGCAAAGGCGGCCGAGGATCTGCGCCGGATGGTGACCGACAAACTGGTCGCCGAGGGGCTGGTCTATGAAGGCGCCAAGGCATTCGCGACGCCGCGGCGGCTGACGCTGACCGTGCATGGCATTCCGGCGCGGCAATCCGACCTCAAGGAAGAGCGCAAGGGACCGCGCGTCGGCGGCCCGGATGCGGCGATCGCAGGCTTTCTTAAAGCCACGGGCCTGGCCTCGCTCGACGAGGCCAGGATCCAGCGCGATCCGAAGAAGGGCGATTTTTACATCGCGCTGATCGAGAAGCCCGGCCGCGCCACGCTGGATGTGCTCGGCGAGATACTGCCGGTAATCGTTCGGACATTTCCGTGGCCGAAATCGATGCGCTGGGGCGCGCGCTCGGCGCGACCCGGCGCGCTGCAATGGGTGCGGCCGCTGCATGCCATCGTCGCCACCTTCGGGATCGACACCGAAGACCCTGACGTCGTGAAGTTCGCCATCGATGGCATCGAGGCCGGACAAACCACCTATGGCCATCGCTTCATGGCGCCGGCGGCGATCAATGTGCGCCGCTTCGAGGATTATCAGGCCAAATTGCAGGCGGCCAAGGTGGTGCTCGATCCGCAGGCCCGCAAGGATATCATTCTCGCCGACGCCAAGACCCTGGCGCAGGCGCAAGGCTTTGAACTGGTCGAGGACCAGGGGCTGCTCGACGAGGTCGCCGGCCTGGTCGAATGGCCGGTGGTGCTGATGGGATCGTTCGAAAAGGAATTTCTGTCAATTCCGAACGAAATCATCCGCGCCACGATCCGAACCAACCTGAAGTGTTTTGTGGTCAGCGATCCCACGTCAGGCAAGCTGACCAATAAATTCATTCCGACCGCCAACATCGAGGCGCCCGACGGCGGCAAGACCATCGTCGGCGGCAACGAGCGCGTGATCCGCGCGCGATTGAGTGATGCGAAGTTTTTCTACGAGACCGATCTGAAGACGAGGCTCGAAGACCGGTTGCCGAAATTCGAGAACATCGTGTTTCACGAAAAGCTCGGGACGCAAGCCGAGCGCATCGCGCGCATCGAACGCCTGGCCGCCGAAATTGCGCCGCTGGTCGGCGCCGATGTCGAAAAGACCAAACGCGCCGCGCGTCTGGCGAAGGCCGATCTATTGACCGAAGTCGTCGGCGAATTTCCGGAGCTGCAGGGCTTGATGGGGAAATATTACGCGCTGGCGCAGGGCGAGGATGCCTCCGTCGCCGCGGCAAGCGAGGAGCACTACAAGCCGCAGGGGCCGGCGGATCGCGTGCCGACCGATCCGGTAAGTATTGCCGTGGCGCTGGCGGACAAGATCGATACGCTGGTGGGATTCTGGGCGATCGATGAGAAGCCGACGGGGAGCAAGGATCCGTATGCGTTGCGGACGGGCGGCGCTTGGGGTGATCAGGCTAGTAGTGGACAATCGACTTCGCATCAGTGTCGGTTCACTGGCGAGATCGCAATTTGAGCGGATCGATAGTTCGAACATGCAGCGCAATCTGCGCTCGAGAACGATGCCGCGAGAAGCCTAGGGATCTCCGGCGGCGCTATGGCTGACGCAGTTGGCCGAACTGAAGTCTCTTTGGCAATAAATTCTCGACCAGCGAACTGATCTCCTCACCTTCTTTGCCGACCGCCTGAAGGTCCAACTTCGCGAACAGGGTGCGCGCCATGATCTCGTCGATGCCGTCTTTCGCGCTCGGGGGCCAGGATGATCTGCTTGATGATCGTCCGCCGTGTCGAGGCACTCGGCAAATTCCTCGACACTGACGACGGCAAGAACTTGCTCGCGGGTACCAAGCGCGCCAGCAATATCCTCTCCATCGAGGAAAAGAAGGACAAGCGGAGCGTTCAACGGCGCACCGGATTCAGCGCTCTATCGTTCTTGAAGAGGAAAAGACTTCTCGCAAAAGCGATCGAGCAAGTGAAGGTGGATGCCGGCGCTGCCGTCGCCAAGGAAGACTTTGCCGCAGCGATGAGCGCCATGGCGAAACTGCGTCCGGCGGTGGATGCATTCTTTGACAAGGTCAAGGTCAACGACGACGATCCGAAAGTGCGCGAGAATCGTCTGAAGCTACTCAACGAAATCCGCGCCGCAACGCGCGCGGTGGCGGATTTTTCCAAGATACAGGATTGAAGTGTCATTCCGGGGCGCGCGCACAACCCTGAATCCCGAGATTCCGGGTTCCGCTTACGCGATGCGGCGAGATCGCGGGCGTGTATGCGGAATTAGAGCAACGTCATTGCGAGCGCAGCGAAGCAATCCAGGATGCAACAAGAAAGCAAGCGTGGATTGCTTCGCTGCGCTCGCAATGACGATATTCTGTTTCGTCGTCCCTGCGAAAGCAGGGACCCATAACCCCAGGTGCTCATGGGTGCGGCGCGATGGTGCAACAACGAGTTTGACGTCACTCAGAACATCGGTTGCACGGCGTATGGGTCCGTGCTTTCGCGGGGACGGCCTCTGAGTTTATGGGGGCGCAGTTCAATTCGAATTGCCATCAACCCAAACAAAAGCCCCGCCCGGCGGGGGGACCGGACGAGGCCTTGATGTCCGGTCGCCGTTGCGGCGCCCGGACTATTCAGATGGCTCAACCTACTCGACCACCTGAACGATGCGGCGCGAGCGCGGTTCGACCAGTATGGTCTCGCCGTTCACCACCGTGTAGCGATAAGGCGTCACGCCGAACGTCTGGGGAACGTCGTAGTAGGTGACGCCGTCGTCCGGCAGCACGCCGCCCACGACCACGCGCTCTGGAATGGTGTAGGTCGGCACGTGTTCACGGATGATATATTGACGGAATGCCGGACGCTGATCGACGGCGATGCCCTCGTCGTCGTTGACGATCACCGCACCGCCACGAACGGCGCCCGTGGTGATCTCACTCTGCGCCTGCGCCGCGATCGGTGCGCTCATGGCGCCAGCGATCGCCGCAATGGCCAGGATCTTGTTTCGCATGGTCAGCTCCTTCGCAATGATACACGCCCGCTTTCGCCGGCGCCTCGCTCGACCAATTCATCGCTTGGAGCATCGTTCCGCGAAAATCACGATCACATTCTGGGCCATTTTCGGCTTTTTTTGCGTGCACGGGAACCCGATCAAGCCGCGGGCGTCTCCTATCGGGGAACCGCACGAGCGGATAAAATGCCGGCCTCGATTCGACTTTCCCGGCACCCAAGCGGAGACATTTTAAATGACCCTGACCGTCGCTCACATTTCTCCCATCATGTCGGTGATCGCAGGCTTGCTCATTCTGATCATGCCTCGGCTGCTTAATCTGGTGGTCGCGGTCTTTCTGATTCTCAACGGCCTGATCGGTCTTGGGCTGCTCAAATGGCTCCACATGTAGCGTCGACACGCGCCTCGCGCCTTGCGCGGAACCTGCCAAACGTGGTGTATGGCGCGCACCTTCTTCCCTCCTCCCGGAATATTTGCAGTCATGGCCAAAGCTGTCGCGAAATCAAAGAAAATCGCAGCGAAATCAAAGTCATCCGGACCGGTTCGGGCCAAGGCCGCGCCGCCGGCGACCGCCCGCAAGGCCTTGAAGAAGAGCCCGCCAAAGCCGGCGCCGAAGTCCGTCAGCAAGGCGGCGGCAAGCAAGCCCGCGGTGGATGCGGCGAAGTCCGGCAAATGGGTGTTTACGTTCGGTGACGGCAAGGCCGAGGGCAAAGCGGACCTTCGCAATTTGCTCGGCGGCAAGGGCGCCAACCTTGCCGAGATGGCCAATCTCGGCCTGCCGGTGCCTCCGGGCTTCACCATTCCAACGTCGGTATGCACGTACTTTTATGCGCACGACAAATCCTATCCGAAGGAATTGAAGGCGCAGGTCGAAAAGGCGCTCGACCATGTCGGCAAGCTCACCGGCAAGGGCTTCGGCGACGCGCGCAATCCGCTGCTGGTTTCGGTGCGCTCCGGTGGCCGCGCTTCGATGCCGGGCATGATGGACACCGTGCTCAATCTCGGCCTCAATGACAAGACAGTCGAGACGCTGGCTGAAATGTCAGGCGATCGTCGCTTTGCCTATGACAGCTATCGCCGCTTCATCACCATGTATTCCGACGTGGTGCTCGGCTTCGAGCATCATCATTTCGAGGACATTCTCGATACCTTCAAGGACGGACAGGGCTATACGCTCGACACCGACCTTACCGGCGACGACTGGGTCGATCTGGTCGGCCGCTACAAGGATGCGGTGGCGCGCGAAACCGGCAAGGATTTCCCGCAGGATCCGCACGCGCAATTGTGGGGCGCGATCGGCGCGGTATTTTCATCGTGGATGAACGCGCGCGCGGTGACCTATCGGCGGCTGCACGACATTCCCGAATCCTGGGGCACCGCGGTCAACGTCCAGGCGATGGTGTTCGGCAATATGGGCGAGACCTCGGCGACCGGCGTTGCCTTCACGCGCAACCCCTCGACCGGCGAGAGCAAGCTGTACGGCGAATTTCTGATCAACGCGCAGGGTGAGGACGTGGTGGCGGGTATCCGCACGCCGCAGGACATCACCGAACATGCGCGCAAGGAATCCGGCTCCGACAAGGCCTCGATGGAAGTCGCGATGCCCGATGCGTTCAAGGAACTGACGCGGATCTACACGCAGCTCGAAAAGCATTATCGCGATATGCAGGACATGGAGTTCACGGTCGAGCAGGGCAAGCTGTGGATGCTGCAGACCCGCAGCGGCAAGCGCACCGCGAAAGCCGCGCTGCGCATCGCCGTTGAATTGGCCAATGAGGGCCTGATTTCGAAAAAGGACGCGGTGTCGCGGATCGATCCGGCGTCGCTCGATCAATTGCTGCATCCGACCATCGACCCCTCTGCCAAGCGCGATGTGATCGCGACCGGCCTTCCGGCCTCGCCGGGGGCTGCGGCCGGTGAAATCGTGTTCTCGTCCGATGAGGCCGCCAAACTGCAGGCCGACGGCCGCAAGGTGATCCTGGTGCGGATCGAGACCAGCCCCGAAGACATTCACGGCATGCATGCCGCGGAAGGTATCCTGACCACGCGCGGCGGCATGACCTCGCATGCCGCGGTGGTCGCGCGCGGCATGGGCAAGCCCTGCGTCTCCGGCTGCGGCACCATCCGCGTCGATTACGGCCGCGGCACCATGAGCATCGGTTCGCGCACCTTCAAGACCGGCGACGTCATCACCATCGACGGCTCGGTGGGGCAGGTGTTGGCCGGGCGGATGCCGATGATCGAGCCGAAACTGTCGGGCGAATTCGGCACGCTGATGGGTTGGGCCGATTCCGTCCGCAAGCTCGGCGTTCGCGTCAACGCCGATACGCCGGAGGATGCGCGCACCGCCATCAAATTCGGCGGCGAAGGTATCGGGCTTTGCCGCACCGAGCACATGTTCTTCGAGGAGACCCGGATTCGCACCGTGCGCGAAATGATTCTCGCCGAGGACGAACAGGCTCGCCGCGCCGCGCTGTCGAAGCTGCTGCCGATGCAGCGTGCGGATTTCGTCGAACTGTTCGAGATCATGAAAGGTCTGCCGGTGACGATCCGGCTGCTCGATCCGCCGTTGCATGAATTCCTGCCGCACACCCAGGCCGAGATCGAGGAAGTGGCGCGTGCGATGAACACCGATCCGCGGCGGCTGGCGGATCGTGCCCGCGATCTCGCCGAATTCAATCCGATGCTCGGCTTCCGCGGCTGCCGCCTTGCGATTGCCTATCCCGAAATCGCCGAGATGCAGGCGCGCGCCATCTTTGAAGCCGCGGTCGAAGCCGGCAAGCGCACTGGCAAGGCCGTCGGCCTCGAGGTGATGGTGCCGTTGATCGCGACCAGGGCGGAGTTCGATCTGGTCAAGGCCCGGATCGACGCGACGGCGCAGTCGGTGATGAAAGAGACCGGAACCAAACTGAGCTATCAGGTCGGCACCATGATCGAATTGCCGCGCGCCTGCCTGATGGCCGGTGATATCGCCACCACCGCGGAATTCTTTTCGTTCGGCACCAACGATCTGACGCAGACCACTTACGGCATCAGCCGCGACGACGCCGCGGGGTTTCTGGGTACCTACATCGCCAAGGGAATCCTGGAGATCGATCCGTTCATCTCGGTCGATCGCGACGGTGTCGGCGAACTGGTCAAGATCGGCGTCGCCCGCGGACGCAAGACGCGGCCCGATCTCAAGGTCGGGATCTGCGGCGAGCATGGTGGCGATCCCGCGTCCGTCGCGTTCTGCCACGAGATCGGACTGGATTACGTCTCGTGCTCACCCTACCGCGTGCCGATCGCGCGGCTCGCGGCAGCCCAGGCCGCGCTCGGCAAGGCGACCAGCAGCCAGGCGTGAGTTCTGATCTGCATTTGGGAATCGACGGCGTTATGCCCGGGCTTGTCCCGGGCATCTACGATCGTGGAATCGGATTTCGCTTTTCGCAAGGAAAGTCGTTTGCGTCCTGTTCGATGATTTTTCTTCATCATTTTTGTTGACGCGATATTTACCACTTTATTCGAGCGCCCGTTTACCAACGTTTTCGATGTGTTGGCGCAAGGCGGCGGGTGTTTGCTTGCATGTGTCTTGCGGGCACCACCGGTTAACTCCCTCGCAACCTAAATTAGATATTACCAAAAAAGATCGAATTGCACGGATGTACTGGGTTCGATCCCTGTGTGTAGCGTTGCGTGAGCGTATCGATGTTAGAGTTGCGTAACCGGCCGAAGGGCGTGCGTTTCGCGTCCTTCGGCCTTGGTCTTTGCGTCTTCGCATTGATCCCGACAGAGATTGGATATCAGGATATCGCATCGCTGCTGGCGCGGCAGCCGGGCGTCGCTGAACGCTGGCAGAAGCGGGTCTTCTCCGCGGCCAGCAACATCCAGCTCGCCACCTACAGCTTCGGCCGTCCGATCGGAACGTCATCTCCGCAGGCCGCGACCTATCTGCTGGCCAGCCTCGACAATCAGGACATCACCGGCACGGTGACGCGCAATCCGATTGCGCAACCGCCGCAGCGTTATCAGGCATCCGATTTCCCCAAGGTCGATCGGACGCTGAAGGGCGACCGCCTCGTCCAGCTCTCGCCCGAGCCGGCAGCACCGGTGGATGCTGCGCCGGCGGCCGAGGATCCCGCGACGTCCAACGCGTCGGTAAGGGGCGCCAAGACCGTCGACGCCGCGCCATCGGCCGATCGCATGCCGCTCGATCCGGAGCTCCAGGCGGCATTGAGCGCGCCGCCGCTTGCTCAATACGATGTTTCGATGTCGCTCGAAGCCCAGCCGCTCGACGACCTGAAGATACCATCGGATGCAGCGTCCGTGCCGCTCGATCCCACCCCGTCGCATGACGGTTTTTCGGTCAAGACCGCCAGCCTGTTTTTCGGAAGCTCATCGCTTGGCGCCTCAGCGGAGAGCATGGAGCGCTGGCAACCGGGCGAGGAGCCGATGGTGGTGATGCTGCCGGAGGCGTTGCCCGATCCGGACATGAAGGTGGTGGCATCGCTGCCGTCGGCCACAGACGAGCTTCCCAAGCCGTCCGCGAGCGGCGAGAGCGTCGCCGCCAAGGGCGAAGTCAATTCCGACAATCAGCGCGCCAAGACCCCGGCCGAACGCCTTGGCCTGTTCGACGAGAAGGCCCGCGCCAAATCGGAGAAATGCCTCGCCGAAGCCATCTATTTCGAAGCGCGTGGCGAAGCCGTGCGCGGCCAGATCGCGGTGGCCCAAGTGGTGATGAACCGGGCATTCTCGGGCTTCTATCCGACCACGGTGTGCGGTGTGGTCTACCAGAACAAGCACCATCATATGGCCTGCCAGTTCACCTTCGCCTGCGACAATGTCGCCGACGTTGTCCGCGAACCCGACATGTGGGACCGCGCCAAGAAAATCGCCAAGGCGATGCTCGACGGCCAGCTTTGGCTGCCGGAAGTCGACAAGTCGACGCATTATCACGCCTATTGGGTGCGCCCATCCTGGGTGAGCGAGATGAAGAAGATGTACAAATTCGGCGTGCACACCTTCTATCGGCCGCGCGCCTGGGGTGACGGCAGCGAAGCGCCGAGTTGGGGAACGCCGGCTCAGACCGCGGAGATTTCGGCGCAACTCGCCGAAGCCGCCAAGAGCACCGCGGAGATGTCCGAGACAACGGTGCGGCGTTAGCGCGCAGATGACGGAAGCTTACGCATCAATATCGAGCGCAACGTCGAAATTCGGCGCCGAATGGGTCAGCGCGCCGGACGAGACATAGTCCACGCCGGTTGCCGCGATCTTCGCGATCGAGTCTAGCGTGACGCCGCCGGAAGCCTCCAGCACCACGCGCCCGTTGGCCAGTTTCACGGCCTCGGCCAAATCGGCAATATCCATATTATCCAGCAGCACCACGTCGGCTAAACCCGTGTCGAGCACTTCGCGCAATTGCGCCATGGTATCGACCTCGATCTCGATCTTGACCAGGTGTCCGGCATGGGCCCGTGCGCGCTGCAGCACCGCGGTGATGCCGCCGGCGACCGCGATGTGATTGTCCTTGATCAGGATCGCGTCGTCGAGCCCGAAGCGATGGTTGAAACCGCCGCCGCACCGCACCGCATACTTTTCCAGCGCGCGCAGGCCGGGCGTGGTCTTGCGGGTGCAGCAAATGCGCAATTTGGTGCCCGCGGTATGGCGGACATGATCGGCGGTAAGCGTGGCGACGCCGGACAGCCGGCCGACAAAATTCAGCGCGGTGCGCTCGCCGGCAAGCACCGCGCGCGCCGGTCCGGAAATCGTCAGCACATGCACGCCGGCGGCGACGGTGCCGCCATCGCGAAAATGCGCCTGGATGCTGATATCCGGCGACAGTTTCTGGAACGTCGCAACCGCCAACGGCAGTCCGGCGATCACTCCTGTTTGCCGCGCGACCAGGATGGCGTGGGCGTGGGTTGTTTCGGGGATGGTGGCGATCGAGGTGATATCGCCGGCGCGGCCGAGATCTTCGTTGAGCGCGCGCTGCACGGCTTCGTCGATGGCGAGCGGCGACAGAAAGGCGTCCGGCTGCTGGAGCGAGGCTGCGGTTATCATGGCGGGTATCCCATCAAGCGTTCAGGGGTTGCGTAGAGCGCGCCGGAATGCGCTCCGACAGTGAGGCCGCGATTTCATGCGCCGCCGCCAGCGTCGTCATGGTGCGATGAGCCAGTGCGGGTTTTTCGGCCGGATAATCCGAACGGTGATGCGCACCGCGGCTTTCCCGCCGTGCCCATGCCGACGCCGCGACCAACAGCGCGGTAGTGGCCATGTTGCGCAGCGCGATATTGCCGGTGTCGCGCTCGATGGCCGCGAACGGGCGCACGGCTTGCGCCAACCGGTCCTCATCGCGGATCAGGCCGACATGCGAGGTCATCATCGCCCGAAGGTTCGCCTCGGTGAGCGGGGGCATGGCGCAATTTCGCGGCGTGATCGACACCATCGGTTGGCGGGCAGGTGTCGCGACGGGATGACCCGCGATATCCTCAGCGATGCGCGCGGCATAGACCACCGCCTCAAGCAGTGAGTTCGATGCCAGCCGGTTGGCGCCGTGTGCGCCGGTCGACGACACTTCGCCGCCGGCCCACAGCCCCCGCAACGAGGTGCGGCCATGAACATCCACGGCGATGCCGCCCATGTGATAATGCGCGGCCGGCGCTACCGGGATCGGCTGTCTCGTCGGGTCGATGCCGGCGGACATGCAGCTGGCATAGACTGTGGGAAATTGTTCGGCGAAATGCGTGCCAAGGGCAGCAGTCGCGTCGAGGAACACGCCGTGGCCCGCGGTGATTTCCGCAAACACGCCGCGTGCCACAATATCGCGCGGCGCGAGTTCGGCGAGCCGATGCCGGGCCAGCATGAAGCGCTCGCCCTTGTCGTTGATCAATGTCGCGCCTTCGCCGCGCAGCGCTTCGGTCGCCAGCGGCGCCGGATCGCGGCCGACCATGATCGCGGTGGGGTGAAACTGCACGAATTCCGGATCGGCGATTACGGCGCCGGCGCGCGCGGCGATGGCAAGCCCGAGGCCGCGGGCTTCGTGCGGATTTGTCGTCACCGCATAGAGATGCCCGATGCCGCCGGTCGCCAGCACCACCGCACGCGACGCAACGATGACGGGTTTTGCGGTGGCGTCGCCGGCTTCACGCAATTGAAGTCCGGTAACCGCGCCATCCTCGGTCAACAGCGCCTCGGCGACGTAGCCTTCGATCACCTTGATCGAGGGCGTGCTGCGGACGGCTTCGATCAGCGCGGCGATGATCGCCTTGCCGGCCATGTCGCCGCGCACATGGACGATGCGTCGCGCGGAATGCGCCGCCTCCCGGCCGACTGCGAGCTTGCCTTCGAGGTCGCGATCGAACGGAACGCCGTAATGCAACAGGTCCCGGATACGGGGGCCGGCCTCACGCGCCAGTCCCAGCGCCACTGCCGCATCGACCAGGCCCGCGCCGACCGCGATGGTATCGGCGGCGTGCGCCTCCGCGCTGTCGCCTTCGGCCACCGCCGCTGCGATGCCGCCTTGCGCCCAGGCTGTCGAGGCGCCTTCGCCCAGAGGTGCTGCGGAAATCACGGTAACGGGACGCGGCGCCAGCTTCAGCGCGCAGAACAGTCCGGCGAGGCCGCCGCCGACGATGACGACGTCGCCGGCGTTGTCGATGAAATCTTGATCCCGGCTAGACATATCAGCTTTCCCTTTTTTTCGTCACCGCGTTCAGCGCGGACGACGGCATCAGTTCTTCAGGTTGATCATCCGCTCGACTGAACGCCGCGCCTTTTCGGCAATGACGGGATCGATGGTGACTTCCTCACGCAGGTAAATCAGGCTGTCCAAAATCTTGGGCAGCGTGATCCGCTTCATGTGCGGGCAAAGATTGCACGGCCTCACCATCTCGACGTCGGACAGTTCCGCCTGGACGTTGTCGGCCATCGAGCATTCGGTAATCATCACCACGCGCCTGGGACGGTTGTTGCGCACCCAGTTGATCATGTGTGCGGTCGAGCCGGTGAAATCGGCCTCAGCCAACACGTCGGGCGGGCACTCCGGATGGGCGATTATCTGCACCGACGGGTCGGCCTCGCGATAGGCCCGCAACTCGTCGCCGGTGAAGCGCTCGTGCACTTCGCAGGCGCCCTTCCAGGCGATGATCTTCACCCCGGTCTTGGAGGCGACATACTTCGCCAGATACTGGTCCGGCAGGAAGATCACCGTCCGCGCATTGAGGCTCTCCACCACCTGCACTGCATTGGAAGATGTGCAGCAGATATCGACCTCGGCCTTTACATCGGCCGAGGTGTTGACATAGGCCACCACCGGCACGCCAGGAAAGCGTCGGCGCAACAGCCGCACATCCGCGCCTGTGATACTCGATGCCAGTGAGCAGCCGGCACGCGAATCCGGAATCAGGACCGTTTTGTTCGGGTTCAGGATCTTGGAGGTCTCCGCCATAAAGTGCACGCCGCATTGCACGATGATGTCGGATTTCACCTTGGTGGCTTCGATCGCGAGCTGCAGCGAGTCGCCGCCGATGTCGGCGACGCAATGGAAAATCTCCGGCGTCTGATAATTATGCGCCAGGATGACCGCGCCGCGCGCCTTCTTCAGTTGGTTGATAGCCTTGACATAAGGCGCCATGAACGGCCACTCGATCGGCGAGATCACCTTCTTGACCCGCTCGTAAAGATGCGCGGTATCGCGCTCGACCTCGGCGTTCCACTCCAGCGAGGGTATCGGCAGTGCCCGAGCCCGCTCCGCGGGACTGATCCGGATACGTGCCGGTGCGGCGGAATGCCGATGAACAGCATTTCCGAAATCGTCGGGGCCGTAAATTCCAGCGATCGGCATGGTTGCCTCCTCGAAGTCTAATATACTCAATATGAGCATATTCTGGCTTTTAGAAATCCGGCCTCAAAGGGCCGGCGTTTTCTAAGCTGCGTCACGATGGTCCGAACCGACCCGCAGCAACGCAGAGGGTCCGGTGCCCGATAACTGTACTATTATACTCATATCGAGCAAAACAAATATAGCATGCATCCCCTGGCGCCGCTAGATGCCCGGACATCTAAATCTTCGCGGCTGCCCGTCCTGACTTGCAACGCTGCGGTGCGCCGATCAGCCCACACCGCCATTGGGATTTTCATGCCGATGCATTAACTTGGGCAAACGGTGATATATGGCGGTTTCGCATTTCGCCGCTCGCCGAAATTTCTGATTTGATCCGCACCGACCGTCAAGAAATTGCATGGCCTATTTGGCCTATCTGGTCGATCGCGGCGTGCCGGTTCAGATCGGCGGCTGGGTGATCGCCGTGATCGGCCTGTTCAACATCGTCGGCTCGCTTGGCGTCGGATGGCTCCAGGGCGGGTTTCCGAAGCGTTACATTCTGTCCGCGATCTATTTCGCCCGCGCGCTGTCGATCGTGGCGTTCATCTCCTTTCCGGTCACGACGTTCTCCGCGATTGCTTTCGGCGTCGTGACCGGGCTCACCTGGCTGTCGACGGTGCCGCCGACCTCAAGCCTGGTAGCCTTGATGTTCGGGACGCGCTGGCTCGCCACGCTTTACGGCTTCGCATTCTTCAGCCATCAGGTCGGCGGCTTCCTCGGCGTGCTGCTCGGCGGCATCGTGTTCGAGAAATTCGGATCGTACACGCCGATCTGGTGGTTGTCGGTGCTGTTAGGTGTGTTATCGGCGCTGATCAACCTGCCGATCGTCGAAGCGCCGGTGGTTCGCCGGGTTGCACAACCGGCATAGACCGTTCAAAGTTCGCAAATTCAACAGCAAGCATCAGGGAGTTCGTGTTGGGAACGTTCAGGGCAATCAGGATCGACAAGGCCGAAAAAGGCACCCATGTCGCTTTGACGCAATTCGATGATGCCGAATTGATGGACGGCGACGTTACCATTCGGGTCGAATGGTCGACGCTGAACTACAAGGACGGTCTTGCCGTCACCGGCAAGGCGCCGGTGGTGCGGCGTTTTCCGATGATCGCGGGCATCGACCTCGCCGGCACCGTCGAGCAATCGTCGCATCCGCAATGGAAAGCCGGCGACAAGGTCATCTGCAACGGCTGGGGCATGGGCGAGACCCATCTCGGCGCCTATGCCGAGAAGGCGCGCGTCAACGGCGATTGGCTGGTGCGCCTGCCCGAGGGCATGTCGGCGCGCGAAGCGATGGCGATCGGCACCGCCGGCTACACCGCGATGCTATCAGTGCTCGCGCTCGAGAAGCATGGCCTGACGCCAAAGGATGGTCCGATCGTCGTCACCGGCGCCGCGGGCGGCGTTGGCTCGGTCGCCTCGGCCGTGCTGTCGAAACTCGGCTACCATGTCATCGCCTCCACCGGACGGATGTCCGAGACTAGCTATCTGAAAGACCTTGGCGCGGCCGAGGTGATCGACCGCGCGGAACTGTCAGGACCGGCCAAGCCGTTGGCAAAGGAGCGCTGGGCGGGGGGGATCGACAGCGTCGGCTCCACTACGCTCGCCAATGTTCTCTCGATGACGAAATACCGTGGTGCGGTCGCCGCCTGCGGCCTCGCCGCCGGCATGGACCTGCCATCGTCGGTGGCGCCATTCATTTTACGCGGCGTGTGTCTGCTCGGCATCGATTCGGTGATGTGCCCGATCGAGCTGCGAAAAATCGCCTGGAGCCGCTTGGCTACGGATTTGGACCGGACGAAACTAGCTGAAATTACTCATGAAATTGGCTTGGGCGAGGTCGTCGAGGCGGGCGCCAAAATCCTCGCCGGGCAGGTCCGGGGTCGAATCGTGGTAAAAATTCTCTAACCTTGTTCAGACTTTACCAACCAACCTGCTCCAATGTTGCCACGGTTAGTATGGTAAGCAGCGGGTAAAGACCTCAGGCAGTTGCCCCTGCTCAGTAAGTTGGAGTTACAGCATGCTTGCGCGTTTCGTATGGGGAGCCCTTACGGCCGGAGCGCTGGTGGCGCCGGCGCTGGCCGGGCAGATGAATGCCGATGAGGCCCGCAAGTTTGTGAGCGGCAAGGTGTTCGCGTTTACCTGCTTCGACGGCACCCGCGGCGCAGGTCGCTTGCTCGATGACGGTGGCGCGGCGGGCGCCGTGCAATTCAGCGGCTCAGGTCCGGTGCGCCACGTCCGGCTGCCCGGCAACACGCTTCAGGTCCGGGGCCAGGCCGTCTGCGCGTCGATCAAGGGCCTTCCGTTCGAACCGTGCTTCAACCTCGACAAGAAGGACGAGCGCAACTTCCGCGGATCGGTCTCGGGCATGGGTTTCGCTTATTGCGATTTCCGCCATCAGGGCGCGGCGCAGATGCTGATGGCGCGGGCGGTAGCCAGGCCACGGTCGCTGAGGGCGCCAGAGCAGACCGGGACGGTTGCAACGGCACGGACCGAAGTATCGGCGCGGGTCGAGACCCCGCCGGTCGAGAGCGCCAAAATCGAGCCGGTCAAATCCGAGACAAAATCCGAGCCGGCGAAATCGGAACCTGCGCCGGAACTGCGCCACTCGACCGACTGAGCGACGGCGTTTCCGGTTTCCTTAACCGGCAGCCGATGCACCGGGCGCCGCAACCTGCCTGCGGAACAGGATCCGCTGATACAGCCAGCCGATCGCCACCAGCACCAGGCCGAGGCACATGAACGACAGCGCGCGGTAAACACCCGTCAGCGTCGACATGTCGATCAGGAACGCCTTGAGGATCGTCAACGCGATAACGACGGCGGATGCGAGCCGCGCGCGCTGCGAATTGAAGAATATGCCGATGCCAAGTAGCGCTACCCCGAACGTCAGCCAGGCGATCGAATAGCTGTATTGCTCGGCCCCTCCGGTAATGCCGTCGGTCAGCTGTGGGCCGTGATAAAGTCTGCGGATTTCAAGCGTCAGATAGCTCAACGCGAGCACCAGCGCACTTGCGGCGATCGTGTTGGCATAGCGGGCGGACCGCCGGCCTGCCACCGCATAAGACAAAAGCAACGCGAGCACCGCCGGTAGCGCATAGCCAAGCAGCAGGGGATTAATGAATGCGCCGTCGATGTCCGTGCCCATGCGCCAGAGCGCGGGGTTGTCCAGGAACAATAGGCCGATTACAATTGCCAATCCGGCAAACACTGTCAGCATCACCGCACTGACATTATGGATGATGCTGCCAGAACGAATCCGCAGCCGCTCCAGGCCGATCGCCATCGCCAATGCGACGCAGACTTGTAGCGCCGTCTCGGTGAGGCCGGCGGTATCGCGATAGACATCGCCGCCGTTGACGGCATGCCGGATCTCCATAAACGCCAGCAGTACCGTGAACAGGATCGCCGCCGATTCCACCGTTCGCGACGGCGCGTCGTCGCCACGGCGGCGCAGGAAAATGCTTCCAACCCAGAATGACAGCGCCGGAATGCCGTAGCCCCATAGCAGCCAATTGAAGATCGGGGTGGTGCCGACCGCATCGCCGACGATGCGCGGTTCATAGCCGATGCGCAGCACCACAATTGCTGCGAGAATGGCCGAGAGCGAGCGCAGAAACGGGATCGGTCGCTGCATCGAAATCCAGGCCGATCCCATCGACATCAGCGCCAGTGCGATCGTTAGCCAGCCTTTTTCCAGCGCAAAGGTCAGCGCCAGCGCCAATGCGCCGAGCGTTCCGGTGGCAAACAGCGCCGTCGAAATCGCCAGTCCCGGCCTGCTGTCGCGCTTGGTGAGGGTTTCGGTCGCAGCACCGTAAGCGGCTGCGAGTATCACCGCCAGGATCGCAAACGGGATGGATCGGTCGAGTTGTGCGATGCGGGCGTAGAGCGCGATCAACAGCGCCAGCGGCGTGAACACCGCCGCGGCCGACCATACCACCGGGATGATGGCGCTGACCGAACGGCCCTGCGCCAGGAATCCGGCGGCGCCGAATGCGACCGCGAAGATCGCCGCGGTAGTCAGATGCAGCGATACCGAGCCGTCGGTGGCGTTGGGTCCGATGCCGGGCAGCGGGCCGCCCGGGAGCACCAGCATGTCCGGATTGCCGCGAACCGCCCATTCCAGAAATACGAAGGCAACGAACACAGCGGCGAGGGCGATCGCGCCAGTCGCGGCCGGCGCGCGCCATGCTACGAATAAGGTGCCGGCTACCAGAAGTGCGAACACGATGATGGCCGCATCGGCGTGGAAACTGCTCAATACGATCATCGTTGCGCCGAGCAGATAAGCTGCGAGCGATCCGGACGAGATCGGTTCAATTCGGCCTTCATTCGCGGGCGGCCCGAACATGAAACCGCACACCACCAGCAATGCGGCGAGAACAAATCCGGCGATGACGTGGAAAAGATGCGGTCCGAGCATCGAAGGCCCGCATTCCAGGCAGGGGAAAGTCCAGAGCAACGCGAACGCGATGGTTGTGATCGCGAGCCAACGCCACAGCCTGATCCGCGCAAGCCCGAACGCTGCTGCGGTGACAATGGCAAGATAGATGTACAGCGCCCAGAAGTCCGGCTTGCTGGAAGAAACCAGTATCGGGGTGACAAAGGCGGCGGCGATGCCGAGGCCCGCCAGCGCCGGCCCGTGCAACAGGGCGGCAGCGAGCGTGCCCAGCGCCACAAGGCCAAGCAGAACGAACGCCGTCGCAGGCGCAAGAAAGCCGTAAAGCGCGTAGGCAGCATAAACCGTCGCGAACGCAACGGCGGTGCCGGCGGCGGTGAGGATGGCGGGAATGTTGGCTATCGGAAGCGATGCGATCGCAGAGATGCTTTCCTTGCGGCGGGTCCATTCGCCAGCGGCCAGCAGCGCCAGAGCAAATGCGCCGCCAAGCAAGGTGCGGACGCCGGGTCCGAGCAACCCCGCCTCGATCGAATAGCGGACCATGAAGAATCCGCCGAGCGCCAGCGTCAGCCCGCCGACCCAAACCACCCAGCGGGTGCCGATGCGTTCTTCAATGCCGGGGCCGGGTGCCGGGACCGGTGGCGGCGAAACTCCCGGGACGCCGACGGCGTCGTTCGTCGTGAGCGGGGCGGCGGGTTCGGGCTCGGCGATCTCTGCCGGCTGTTCGCTTGCAATACCCGGTGCTCCAGCAACAGCGGAAGGCGCCGGCTTAAGCTCTTCGCGCGGCGGAAGCGGCGGCGGGCCAGACCCCGGCTGCAACGCTGTCGTTTCGATCGTCTCAAGCCGGGCCCGCAGCACCGCTGCCTGATTGAACGCCTTGCGCGCCACGATGAGCGCGACAAGGGCGATCATCAACGAAAGAAAATCGAGCATCAAGCCTCCAGGCGATCGGCCCGATACCGAGCTCACCGCGTTAAGTCCCCAAACGTTCAGATCGTCAGCGCCGCCCCCGTACGCGCAGGCCCGGCGCCGGACGTTCCTGCAGCACCTCACGACGGAAGCGAAACAGTGCTGCGGGCCGTCCACCCGTTTGTGTAGACATGACGCCGGTGGGTTCGACCAGAGCGCCGGCTTCCACCAGGCGGCGGAAATTCTGCTTGTGCAGATGCCGCCCCGAGATCGCTTCCACGGTCCGTTGCAGTTCAGTGAGCGTGAATTCGGGTGGCAGAAGTTCAAACACTACGGGGCGGTATTTCAGTTTCGCGCGCAGCCGCGCGATCCCGGTGGCGAGAATCCGCCTGTGGTCGAACCGCATCGAGACGCCGAGACGCGGTATCGACTTGCGTGCCAACGCGGCCGGGCGTCCGTCCCGCCGCGCTTCCTCGATCAATCCTGCTTCATAGAGCAATTCGTAGCGGTCGAGCACGCGTTCCTCGTCCCAATGCGCGCCTTCAGTGCCGAAATACAGCCTGACCCGGTCGCTGCGGCTGAGCGCGCGCGCGGTGTCCGGTTGCTCGGTCTGCGCCGCCCAATTCGTGAGCTCGGGGAAGATATCGCGCTCGATGATGTCGGGGCGCGATTCCCGCCAATCCTCCCAAGGAAAAAACCGATACCAAGGCTCAAACGTTGCGCCAGGCCGGCGCGATACGTTGTCGGCCGCGCGGGTCAGCGCCAGGTAGCCGATCGAGGCAACATGGGCGCCGGTGTCGCCGGCCTGGGTGTGCCGGCCGCGGTCGCCGAACGTATAGAGTTGTTCGACGTAACCGAGCCGCAATCCGGCCTGTTCTTCCACCCAGGCGCGCAGGCCGATTTCAAAGGTGCGGTGTGCGACCGCCTCGAACGGGCCGAACGGAAGGCCCGCGAGCTTGTCGCCATCGCCGCCCGAGGCGGTAAGTATCAGCGGCTCGTTGCCTTCGATCGCGACGATAGCGGCGGTCAGGCCGATTTCGATCGGTGTCAGAGGCTTTTCGCTCATCTAGTGTTCCGGCCCTGACATTCGGATCCCGTTGCAGTCAGCTCTCTCGAGCGTTTTCCAGCGAAGTGGATACCGGTTCGCGCTTGGAAAACGCGTCAAAATAAGAAAATAGAGCCTCCCTTCCGATTCCATCGGAACGGAAAGGCTCTTGCAAATGGTAGAGCCGAAGCGACACTAGCAAAAAAACATTTCTGGCGCCGCTTTCCGACTTGAAATTCCTGATCGAGTTTGCCGCAGGTGATGCAGGAACTTCAAATCGGCGGAACAGGTAGCATTCGCGAACTTCAATCGAGATCGACGCGGAACGGGCGGCCTTCGATCAGCATGTTGCCCGGACCCATCTCGTCGAGCGCGCGCAGCATGCGTCCTTCGCGTCCCAGCGCCTTGTCCGCCAAGCTTACAATCAGCCGGTTCGGCGACGCGATCGGGGAGGCTGCACGAATTTGCCGCGCGATCGAAATCTCGTCGCGATGCGGATTGAGCGCGCAGACGGCGGCAAATGCGCTCGCCGTCGAGCGGCTGATGCCGGCATAGCAGTGGACCACCAACGGCGCGCTACGGTCCCAGCCCCGCACGAAGTTCAGAACCTGCTCGATATGGCTGTCCGAGGGCGCGACAAAGCCGTCCATCGCTTCGGTAATGTCATCCATCTGGACCCTCAGATGATTCGCCGGAAGCACCGATTTCGGCCGCTGCACCTGAGCGACATTGGCCATCACCGTGAGGATGTGGCTGGCGCCGGTGGCCTTGACCGTGTCGGGAAGGGCAGCGAGGGAGCAGACGTGGATCATGGCGAACCTTTTCTTACATCGATTATAGGCCTGCGCGCGGGGTCGCGAAAGCAGGTTCAAGCCTCGGCCTTCACATGTGCAATGTCTTGAACCTTGCCAGGAACCGCTTTTCGGCCTTGGCTGCCGACCAGGGCGTCAGGTAATCCGCTCGGATCGCCGCGGACAGGCCGGGATCGCGGCCGAACAGTTGCTTCGCCTCGGCTTGCGCAAAGCCCGCGAGCTCTGTCGCCTCGAGATAGGCCGCGCCCCGATCGGCATCCTTGATCTGCTGCTCGATCTCGGGCCCGAGCTTCGGCGGTAGTCCGAAACGGATGTGGATCGCCGACAGCAGCCGCTTTTCTACCGCCTTGTAGTCACCGCCGAGAACCGCTTTAAACGGCGAGATCATATCGCCGATGACATATTCCGGCGCGTCGTGCAGCAGCGCCGCCAGCCGCAAGCCGATATCAACGCGCGGCGTTTGCTCGCGCATCACCGCTTCGACCAGCAGCGTATGCTGCGCCACCGAGAAAATATGCGCGCCGCGGGTCTGTCCGTTCCAGCGCGCGACGCGTGCGAGACCGTGGGCGATATCGGCGATCTCGATATCGAGCGGTGAGGGGTCGAGCAGGTCCAGCCGCCGCCCCGACAGCATCCGCTGCCAGACGCGGGTGGATGTGTCAGGCGTGGATAGTTTTCTTCCGGCCGTCATGTGATCTGGAAGCGCGGGGTGCGATGTTTTCCGCCGCAGCTTCGATGGCAAAAGCAAGTGACCAGATGGTCGTTGACCATGCCGGTGGCCTGCATGAAGGCATAGACGATGGTCGGGCCGACGAACTTGAATCCGCGCCCGGCCAGTTCCTTTGAAATCCTGATCGAGAGCGGCGTCGAGGCCGGCACGCTGGCGGTGGTCTTGAAATGGTTGACCTTCGGCTTGCCATCGACGAAGTCCCACAGGAATTTCGAAAAACCCGGGCCTTCCTCCATGATCTTCAGATAGGACTTCGCGCTATTGACCGCGCCCTCGATCTTGGCGCGATTGCGGACAATGCCGGCATCATTCATCAGCGCATGAACTTTTTTCGCGTTGTAGCGCGCGATCTTTTCAGGACGGAAATCGTCGAACGCGCGGCGGAAATTGTCGCGCTTGCGCAGGATCGTGATCCAGGACAGCCCGGCCTGAAAACCGTCGAGCATCAGCTTTTCATATAGCGCGCGGTCGTCATATTCCGGCACGCCCCATTCGGTGTCGTGATAGGCCATATAAAACGGGTCTTCGCCCGGCCATGGGCATCGCGTCAGGCCATCGGCATGGCGGCGCGCCGATCTCGTCATGCCACGGTCTGCCTCGGTGAAGAACGAACGTCAGCGGGCACCGCCAGGCGGACCGCAAGACCACCCGACGTCAGCGGAATTCCCGCATCGAGCGCGTCGGCGGCGCGATCGATCCTGATCAGTGCGATGCCGGCACCGCCAGCCGACGAACCCATGGTGCCCACCGTTTTCTCGCCGGCGAGAATGGCTTCGCCCGGCGCCGGCGAGGGGCCATCAAGAGCAATCCGAATTGTGCGGGTGCGCGCGGTGCCGCGATGCTGCATTCGCGATACCACCTCTTGTCCGACGTAACACCCCTTGTCGAAGTCGACGCCGTGCAGGCGGTCCATATTGGTGTCGTGTGGAAACGCGTCGCCATACATGAAGTCGAGGCCGCCGCGTGGAACGCCCGAGGCGATGCGATGCGCATCATAGCCGGTGCTATCGACCAGATCCGCGCCAATCAGCTCGGCGACTTTTTTCGCGAATTCCTCGGGTACAAGAATCCGCCAGCCGAGCGCGGCATTGCGTGGATCGGCGAATGTCAGATCAGGCTGTACCGAAGGATCGCCGTCCCATGCCGCGAGTACGCCCAGGCTGTCGGACAGATTTTCCACCGCGACCTTGGCGCGCAGCTTGTAGAATCCGAGCTTGTCGGCGAGGCTTTGCGCCAGCGCACGGGGGCAATCGATCAGGAAGCCGCCGCCGTGGCCGGAAGGGGCTTCGGTGATCAGAAAATCCACCGTTATCTTGCCCTGCGGCGTCAGCAATGCGCCAAAGCGGCCGAAGCCCGGCCGCAGCAGCGTCACGTCGGTGGTGACAAGGCCGTTGAGAAAGTCGCGGGCGTCGCTGCCGCTGACCTTGACCACGCCCCGGTCGGGAAGAAACGCTGCTTTCATACCAAGGTCTCTGGGGAAACGCCGCTGCTGGATATCACAGATCAAGGTAAGCCGCTAAGATGCCCAGAACAAGGCCCGCGCGGCGGCGAGACCTCATCCTTAGAATCGGATCTGAGAACCGATGAATCAGCGATTTGATACCATTCTAAAATCCGGCACCGTGGTCAATCAGGATGGCGAGGGCGTGCGCGACATCGGCGTCGTTGACGGCCGCATCGCTGAAATTGGCGGCCTCGGACAGGCCTCCGCCGCCGAGGTGATCGACTGCAAGGGCCTGCATATCCTGCCGGGCGTGATGGATACCCAGGTGCATTTTCGCGAGCCCGGCCTGACCCACAAGGAGGACCTCGAAACCGGATCGCGCAGCGCCGTCATGGGCGGCGTCACGGCGGTGTTCGAAATGCCGAATACCGATCCGCTGACCGTCACCGAACAGACCTTCACCGACAAGGTGAAACGCGGCCACCATCGCATGCATTGCGATTTCGCGTTCTTCATCGGCGGAACTCGCGACAACGTGCAGGATTTACCGGAACTGGAACGTGCGCCGGGCTGCGCCGGCGTCAAGGTGTTCATCGGCTCGTCGACCGGCGCGCTGTTGGTCGAGGATGACGAAAGTCTGCGGCGGATCTTCAAGGTGATCAGGCGCCGCGCCGCCTTTCATGCCGAGGACGAATACCGCCTTAACGATCGTAAGGGCATGCGCATCGAAGGCGATCCGCGTTCGCATCCGGTGTGGCGCGACGAGATTGCGGCACTGATGGCGACGCAGCGCCTCGTCAAGCTCGCTCGCGAAAGCGGCAAGCGGATTCACGTGCTGCATATTTCGACCAGGCAGGAGATCGAGTTCCTGCGCGATCACAAGGATGTCGCGTCCTGCGAAGCGACGCCGCATCACCTGACGCTGGCGGCGCCGGAATGCTATGAGCGGCTCGGCACCCGCGCCCAGATGAATCCGCCGGTACGATCGGCCGATCATCGCGCCGGTATCTGGCGCGGCATCGAGCAGGGCATTGTCGACGTGCTCGGCTCCGACCACGCGCCGCACACGCTGGAGGAAAAGGCAAAAATCTATCCGGCTTCGCCGTCGGGCATGACCGGGGTACAAACGCTGGTTCCGCTGATGCTGGATCATGTCAACGCCGGACGATTGTCGCTGGCGAGGTTAGTCGATCTCACCAGCGCGGGTCCCGCGCGGCTGTTCAATATTGCGTGCAAGGGCCGGATTGCGGCAGGTTACGACGCCGACTTTACCGTGGTCGACCTCAAGCGCAGCGAGACCATCACCAACAAATGGGTCGCCTCCCGCGCGGGCTGGACGCCGTATGACGGCGTGCAAGTCACCGGCTGGCCGGTCGGCACTTTCGTGCGCGGCCGCCGTGTAATGTGGCAGGGCGAGTTGGTGACGCCGGCGGGCGGCGAGCCGGTGCGGTTTCTGGAAACGCTGAGGGCTTAGAGATTACTGCTTCGCCAGCGCGATCGAGAACTCGCCGTTGCGGACGCGGCCGGGAAGACCTTCCACGAATTTCGCCACCGCGTCTTCGCCGTAGGTCCCGACCAGTTCGGCGAACGCCGCAAACAGGCTGGCCTGCGCCAGGCAGTCGCCGTCGACGCCATCGTGCCGCGCTTCCGCCCAGGCCTCGTTGAGATAGCTCAGGGCTGCCTGCTTCTGTTCCTGATCGGGCAGCGGGGCGCGGGCGGTTGTGTAGGACGCTGGATGGCTCATGAAACCCAACAGGCTGTGCGCGATCCAGGGCGGAACGCTCGAATGCGCGAGGTTTAGCATGTGGCGCGCAGCCGCCTAGGCCACTTCTTTAGGAAAGGTTAATGCCGTGGATAAATAGCGACCAAGCGTGGAACTCGCAGCTTGGCGCGCAGATTTCTGGGCCCTAATTGGCGTAGCGGGCGGTCAGATCCCGCGAAATCCTCGAGCCTTCCTCGATGTACCGGCGGATCGCGACGGTAGCTGCCGGCGTGCAGGTTCGGTAGGTCTGCTGGAAGCCATTATAGCCACGGTTGAAACCGGCGATCATGCGGGTGCGGCGATCGCCCGAGGGGGTCTCGGCATCGATCAGCGCCTGCATTTCGTTGCGCCATTTGGGGCCTTCATTGGTGCCGCAAATGCCCCGCAAATAATGCAGGGTGCCGAGTATCTCGGCCAACCGCTGCAGGTCGCCGTCGAACGGCGCCGGCGCGTCCTGGGCCCGCAAGGGGCTCAGGAGGCATGCCGAAATGACGATGAGGGCGGCCAGAAAATGCTTCGACATCAAGGGTCCGGGGGCAAGTGTGCCGCCGATATGCCTTTTCAATGGGCTCGAAGCAAGGCGCGGGAGCCCAAAGATGCAACCGCTTCAGGCCCGGAGCAGGCGCTGGGCGGACTGGATGATTTCCCGCAGGCCATCGGTGAGCCTGAGATCGCCCAGACCGTCCGGCGCGAGCCACCTGAAATCGTCGAGTTCGTCATTCAGGAGCGGCTCGCCCGCGATCCATCGCGCCGCAAATGACATGATCAGATAGTGGCCGCCGCCTGTGGTTTCCGGCAACGCCTCGCGCCATCCCGCGAGTTCGACGATTTCGATTTTCAGCGCGGTTTCCTCGTCGACTTCGCGATGCAGAGCGGTGTGCAACGCTTCACCGAATTCGACCCGTCCGCCGGGCAACGAGTAGAGGCCCTTGGCCGGCGATCTCGCGCGCCGCACCAGCAGGATTTTGTCGTCACGAAAAATCGCCGCGCTGACGGCAAGCTGGGGATGCGACGGCTGAACGGGCGACACCAGGGCGCTCAATGGGTCATGATGTAGTCGACATCGGTATCGGCGCCGCGGCCGTTGATGATGCCGCCGGCCAGCGTCACCAGCGGCTTGACCCAGCCGGTGGCCTGTTCGGCCAGCGCGGCGCGGGTTGTGTCATGGCGGACTTCGCGCATCGCATCGCCGACCACGGTGAGAATCGAGGTCATGGCGCTGGTGATATTGTCGAACTCGGTGCGAATGTCGGCGTTCGCCGAATCATAGGCTTCAATCGCAAGCTCGCGTGCCTTGAAATTGGATGCCGCAAAATGCTCGCGATAGGACCGCGGGTGCCATACCAGGAAGTCCTCCGCGCATTCCGGAATATCCGGAATCATCTCCAGCAGCATGATGGCTTCGTTGAAGTGATTCAGATAATCGGTGGCGAGGCCGGTGCGGGGATTGATGTTGGCAGCCAACAACTGCGCGGCCCGCGCCTCCGCATCGGGATCGGTCTGGCGATCGGGTCGCGCTGGTTGTGGAGTTGTTGATGTCATCGGCCGCAGTTTTAACGTTCGGGGTTAAAAGGTACTGAACGGATGCCCATCTGGACCATAGAATGTGTGGACGCTTCGTAGTTACCTCACCGCCGGCGGCCTTGCGGCAGATCTTTGGCTATCTCGATCAGCCCAATTTTCCGCCGCGGTATAATATCGCTCCGACCCAGCCGATACCTGTGGTCATTATCGAGAACGGCATCAGGCATTTCCGGCTGATGCGCTGGGGGCTGCTACCCGCCTGGGTCAAGGACCCGCGCAAATTTACCTTGCTGATCAATGCGCGCGCCGAAACGGTGCTCGAAAAGCCGGCTTTCAAGAACGCGATCAAACGGCGTCGCTGCCTGATCCCGGCCGACGGTTACTATGAATGGCAGGCTTCTGGAAAGCACAAGCGACCGCACTTCATCCATCGCCGCGATGGAGCGCCGATCGGCCTTGCCGGTTTGGCGGAAACCTGGATCGGCCCGAACGGCGAGGAACTGGATACCGTCGCCATCGTCACCGCACCGGCGAATGTGGATCTCGCGGTGCTGCATCATCGGGTGCCCGTGACAATTTCGCCTGACGATTTCGATCGCTGGCTCGATTGCCGGTCGCACGATGCGGAGACGGCGATGGCGTTGTTGACGGCGCCCGAGGAAGGCGAATTCGTCTGGCACGAGATATCGACCAGGGTCAACCGCACCGCCAATGATGACGCGCAACTGATCCTGCCGATCACGGCGGAGCAGATGGCGGCGGAGCAGTCGGCCCCGGCAAAGAAGGCCGAGCCGCGCAGGCCTGAATCGTCGGCGCCCGAGGATGACGGGCAGGGGTCGCTGTTTTGAAACTCTACCGAACGTTCTTTCGTCCGTGCATTACCGAAAAATATTCAGCGCCGCATATTGCAACAGCATAATGGTCTTGGCGTCGGCGATGCGGCCATCGCCGATCATGGCGAGCGCCTGGTCGATCGGCAATTCCAGCACCTCGATCTCCTCGCCCTCGGAGGCGATGCCGCCGCCGCTGCCGACCCGCATGGCTGGCTCGTATTCCGCGACAAAGAAGTGAAGCTTCTCGGTGACGGCGCCCGGGCTCATGAAGGCTTCGAAAATCTTCCGGATTTCGCCAGGTCGATAGCCGGTTTCCTCTTCCGCCTCGGCCCGTATCCGGATTTCCGGCGTTTCATTGTCCAATAATCCCGCCGCGGCCTCGATCAGCAAATCGTCGTAACCGCTGACGAAAGCCGGATAGCGAAACTGTCGCACCAGAACCACGGTGCGCTGCGCCAAATTGTAGGGTAACAGCGCAGCGCCGTTGCCGCGGTCGTAGGTTTCACGGTGCTGGGTTTGCCACTCGCCGTTGGCGCGCCGCCACTGAAAGGTGGTGGTCCTGAGTGTGTAATGACTATCGGAAAGTACGCGAACGCTCTGGACCCGGACACGATCGGAAATAGTCATGAGAATTACAGCACCTTGCCGGGGTTCATGATGCCGGATGGGTCGAGCATCGCCTTGATACCGCGCATCAACTCGATCGCGACCTTGTCCTTGACGTCAGGCAATTCGTCGCGCTTGAGCACGCCGATGCCGTGCTCGGCGGAAATCGATCCGCCCATTCGCAGCACGATCGCGAACACGACGGCGTTGACCTCATGCCATCGGCCGAGAAAATCGGCGGCGTTGGTCCCAACCGGCTGGCTGACATTGTAATGGATGTTGCCGTCGCCGAGATGGCCGAACGGCACCGGCCGCGCGCCCGGGATCAGTTTCACCACCGCAGCGTTAGCCTCCGCGATGAAATCAGGCACCGCGGCCACCGGCACCGAAATGTCGTGCTTGATCGAACCGCCCTCGGGCTTCTGCGCCGCCGACATTTCGTCGCGCAGTTTCCAAAACGCCTGGCGCTGGCTGAGGCTGGCGGCGATCACGGCGTCATCGACGATGCCATCGTCAAAGCCTTGCGTCAGGATCGATTCCAGCGCGGCGCTTGCATCGTCGCGCGAGGACGATAGCTCCATCAGCACATACCAGGGGTGCTTGCTCGCGAGGGGATCGCGGATGTCAATGCCGTGGCGCACGCTGAAATCGACCGAGATATCGGACAGCAATTCAAAACTTGTGAGGCTGCCCGCGGCCTCGTTCTGCGAAATCGCCAGCAGCTTCAGCGCCTCGCTGGGCGATTTGAGGCCGACAAAGGCGGTCGCTACCGCGCGCGGCTTTGGAAACAGTTTTAGCGTTGCCGCGGTGATGATGCCGAGCGTCCCCTCGGCGCCGATGAAAAGGTTGCGCAAATCGTAGCCGGTGTTGTCCTTTTTCAGCTTCGACAGGCCGTTCAAAATGCGCCCGTCCGCCAGCACCACTTCCAGCCCCAGCGCCATCTCGCGCGCCACGCCATAGGCCAAAGCGGTGGTGCCGCCGGCATTGGTCGAGAGATTGCCGCCGATGGTGCAGCTTCCCTCGGCGCCAAGCGATAGCGGAAACAGCCGGCCGACCTCGGAGGCCTTCTGCTGCGCGATCTGAAGCACCACGCCGGCTTCGCAGGTCAAGGTATTGGACGCGATGTCCACGTCGCGAATCTTGTCCATCCGCCGCATCGAAATCACCACTTCGCCATGGTGCGGGGTCTGGCCGCCGACAAGGCCGGTGTTGCCGCCTTGGGGCACCAGCGCAATCCGGTGCTCGCTGGCAAGCTTGCAGATCGCCGAGACTTCCGCCGTCGAGCCCGGCCGCAATACCAGTGGAGACCGTCCATGAAACAGGTCGCGTTCCTCGGTGAGGTAGGGCGCGATGTCAGCTGGATCGGTTACCGCATATTTGTCGCCGACGATGGCGCGGAAACGCGCGACCAGTTCGGGTGAGAGCGGCGGAGCGGAGGGCTGGACGATATTCATTCGGGTCTCGGAGAGTTATTGTTGGTTTTATGCTATCCCTTGGAGATGACGACTAAGCGTCCTCATCCTTGATGGATCATTGCCGACCGATGGCGGCGCGGCGTAACCGGTCATTGATCGCTTCGCCGAGCCCGTGATGCGGGACCGGCATCACGGCGATGGCGCGCGCGCCCTTCGTGTCGAGGGTGCGAAGATAGCCGAAAAGGTTGGTGGCGGCCTCATTCAGATCGCCCTGCGCCGATAAATTCATCGTCACGGTCGCCGCATTGACGCCTGGGACCTGACCCGAACCGAACGCCAGTAAGGCCTCGCCGGGCTCGATGCTCCCGGCATTGAGCCGCAGTGGCGTCCGTGGCGCGTAATGCGAGGCCAGCATGCCCGGCGCCAAAGGCTTGCTGGTGTCGCTGCGGGTATCGTCGGGCGGCAGCAGCAGCGCGCGGCCCAATACCCGCTCGATCGCGCTGCGCGTCAGGCCGCCAGGACGCAGCAGCAGCGGCGTCTCGAAGCATCCTACAATGGTGGATTCGACGCCGACCGCGACCGCGCCGCCATCGACGATCAAATCGATGCGGCCGGCGAGGTCGCTTTGCACATGCGCCGCGGTGGTCGGCGAAACATGCCCCGACAGATTTGCCGACGGGGCCACCACAGGCCCGCCGAAGGCGCGTAAAATCTTCCGGGCCAGCGGATGCGCCGGCACCCGGATTGCGACGGTATCGAGCCCGGCGGTGGCAAGATCGGCCACCGCGCAGTGTTTTGTTCGGGGCAGCACCAGCGTCAGCGGACCCGGCCAGAACGCCTCGGCCAGTGCGGTCGCCTGCGCGTCGAAACGGCCGATCCGCTGAGCAGCTTCGAGATCACCGACATGGGCGATCAGGGGATTAAAGGACGGCCGGCCCTTGGCCCGATAGAGCCGCGCGATCGCTGCTGCATTGCTGGCGTCGGCGCCGAGGCCATAGACGGTTTCGGTCGGGAACCCGACCAGGCCGCCTTCCGCCAGACAGCGCGCCGCGGTGGCCACAGAGGCCGCATTGGCGGGCAGAATTGGCGTTGTCAGGCCCACATTCACGGGAATTGGCGTCCTCAATTCGGCTTCTTGCGGTGCGCGAAACCCAAGGCTATAAGCCGCGTTCTTGTCGGAGTGTGGCTCAGTCCGGTAGAGCACTGCGTTCGGGACGCAGGGGTCGCAGGTTCAAATCCTGCCACTCCGACCAGACTTTCACGTTGTCAGACCCTTACCGGGACAGTTATCGGGACAGAGACGTTTCTGCAACCGGTAACCAATGCAGCTTTGAGCATGTAAGGGGCCACACGGAAGGGACGGCCTGAATGCCGAGAAAAGGAATCACAGGTCACGACGAATGGGTTGTCACGGAAGCGTTGGCAACGGCGCTGATTGCGCTTGAGCAGCTTCCGCCCAAACATCAGCCGCGCATTCAGATGGACGAGATCAGCAAGCTTCTGGTCGCCGCCTGCCAAACCGGCACCGTCAACCTGCACCTGGCCCAGGCAAAATGCAGGTTGTTTCCCGACATTGATCGGGCAGCCATTTATCAAGAATACGGCCTCGAGGACGGACAGGCCTAGAGAGATTGCCGTAAGATTTGCGAAAAAGAACAAATCATGAACAATACGGCTGTGGCTAAATGCTATTCGGTGCGAGCAAGCCGTTTCCCGTAAAGGCCAAAATCCTATTCCGCGGCTTCAGCTAGTTCCGCAGGCAATTCCGGGATGGCATTCACCTGGCGCGGGCGGCCCATGAGAACCGGCTGAAACAGCACGGCGGCAGCCATCGTGCATAACAGCGCCAGCGCCATCATCTTGCCCATGCTCGACATCCCCGGATAGCTCGACGCCCACATGCTGCCGAACGCTACCGCGTTGGTCATGGCGCTGAATATCACCGCCCGGGTCAGCGTCGATTGCAATAAACCGGTTTTTCCGGCGCGCCAGGCCATGATGTAGTAGATCTTGAACGCGACGCCGACGCCGAGCAGGAGCGGAAGCGCGATGATGTTGGCGAAATTGAGCGCGAAGCGGTCCAGCACGCAAATCTCCAGCGTCACGGCACCGGCGAGCAGAAGCGGGATCAGGGTCAGCAGCACGTCTGTGACACGCCGCAGGGCTACAAAGAGCAGAATTGCAATGGCAGCCAGCGCCAGAATGCCGGCTTCGATAAAAGCTGCGGTGACGGCTTTACCCGATTCATAATAGCTGATCGCAGGTCCCGTGGCCGTTGGTTCGGCGCGAAGAATGGCGGTCGCAAATCTTCGCAGCACGTTGGTGTCGTTCGGATCGCCCTTCGGCAGCGCCTCGATGCGGGCTCTGCCATCGGGCAGCAACCAATCGCGGACCAGATTTTGCGGCAGCGTCTTGATTGTCACCGGCTGCGGCGCAAGGCTCTTGCGAAGCTGGTCGAGATCGTAAATCAACGGCGGCACGATCGCAGCCGCCGCCTTGGCCCGGACATCCGCATCCGCGGTGGAGAGATGCGTGAGCAAATCCGAAACATGACGCGCCGCGTCGGCGGCGGAGCCAGTCTCTTTGCCGGCAACTCCGGACAGATCCGCGGCGGTCTTCTGGATCGCGGCAACGACCTCCTGATCGCTCGGGGCCGGCTGCGGCTTTCGTGGATCAAGGACCGAACCCAGGCGTTGCGACGCTGCTTTCAACGTGGCGATCTTGCGGTCCTGATCGTCAGGAATAAAGCTGCTCAGCGTCAAAACGCGCGAGACCTCGGGAAGCGCGGCCAGACGTTTCGCGCTGGCGTCGGCCTGTTCGATCGACGGCGCCAATATCTCGGCATCGTTGGCGCTGGTCTCCGGATTGCGCTGCAATTGACGATAGGTCACGATCGAGGGCGAGGCGGGGCTTTGCAAATTGACCGGATTGAAATCGAACGGCAAATGCAGCAACAGCGGCGTTCCGGCCAGAACGATCAGGACGGTGCCCGCGATGACCGCGATACGATGCCGTTGCAGGAAATCGTCGAGCGGCGCCAGGCGTTGAAAGCCGACCGCCGTGGCCTCGCCGGGAGGGTTCAGCAATGCCAGCATCGCCGGCACCAGCGTGATGCTGCAGAAGAATGCGATCAGCATGCCGCAGCCGGCAATCAGCCCCAGCTCGGAAAGGCCACGATAATCGGTGGGCAGAAACGCAAAGAACCCGACGGCGGTGGCCGCGGCGGCCAAGGCGAGCGGATCACCAGCCTTTCGGGCAGCGCTTCGCAGCGCTTCGCGCAGGTCGCCATGTTCGTGCCGCTCGGTGCGATAGCGTACGCTGAGTTGAATGCCGAAATCGACCCCGAGGCCGACAAACAGCACGAAGAACGCAATGGAGATCAGATTGAAAGAGCCGACCATCACGAGGCCGAGGGCAGCCGTCACCGCAAGCCCGACCATCAGGCTGAAGAACACTGCGGCAATGATTTTCCAGGAGCGAAGCGCCAGCCAGAGAATGATCAGCACGCCGAGCACCGCCGTCAATGTATCGCGCAGCGCGCTGTCCCTGATGACCGAGAACTGATCGTCATTCATTGGCACCTGACCGGTCAGATCGACGGTGGCGCCGAGTTTGTTCTTCCGGTCGAGATCGGCCGCTGCGCGGTGAATCCCTTCTGTGGCCTTGCGGCCAGGTTGAAGCGCTGCGAAATCAAGCGTCGGCTGGATTTCGAGAAAGTGCCGGAGCTGTTGCGCCGGCAACGGGCGGCCCTGGAGCAACTCCTGCCAGGAAAACGTCGCTGGCTGTCCGGACAGAACGTCACTCAGCGTTCGATCCGCCAGTGCAAGAGGCCACGACAGTTGATCCAGCTTGATCTTGCCTGCCGCTACCCCCTCGGTTGCCAGCGAGAGCGCGTTCATCGCGCCACGCAGGCTCGGGTCAGCCGCCAGCTCCGCGATCAGAGGCTGCGCCTGCGTTAGTCCGCCGACGCTTTTTTCGACGTCGCCTATAGCGTCGAATAGCAGGCCATTGCGCTCGAAGAACTCTCCGCTATCGGGCTGCCCTACCATCGGAAACAATTTCGTGTTCTTTGCGAGCGCCTGCGCCAGTTCGTTGGTAGCAAGTTCGGCGTTTTCAGCGGTCGGTGCTCTCACAACGGCGGAAATGCCGTTTTGAGGAAAGGCACGGGACAGTTCCAGCTGGCGTGCATGCCAGGGCAGCTTTTGGGAAATCAAGCCCTCGACGTCAGTATTGATGGAGAATCGCGCGGCCGCGAAGGCCGCGGCTCCGAGCATCAACACCACACCGGCGACGACGACTGGCCATCGATAGCGCGCACAGAAATCTACAATCCGGACAATCGCTGAGTTCATCATGACAAGCAGCGACTCTCCCCGGCTCGCAAGATTGCGGTCGGCGGTCTAACTCCGTGACCAGCAGAATCGTTCAATCCCGCCATCAAATTATTATGGCACGGGTGCCGGGCATGCTTGGAGCTTGCCGCGAGGTCAGCCCGAACCATATTGCGGCTCATTGACGAGCCACAATTCCAGTGCTGCGATGAAACGCCATCGTTAAAGATTTTTCACATTCGGTCGATCATTCGAATCCCAATCGAAAGATCCGTTGCCTTTCGTTTCGCCGTCACGTTTCGCGCCGCCCGATCGAACAGCTACGCGACTGCGGTCGTTCGCCGCAGGGTTCTTTCGAAAGATTAATCCGGCGAACAGGACCACGTAATGTGCGTGCTCCATGTTGGAGCCAGGGATTTCCCTCACCCAACATTGGAGATGTCGTTATGGACAATCGGTCGAATAGCTCGCCTCACGCGCCACTAAAAATCCTCAAGCCGCGCCGCCTCACGTTGCTGGCATCGGTTGCAGCTCTCAGCATGGCCGTCCTTGCGGTCGGCCCGGGCGGCTATCGGCCGTTCAACCTTCCGGCGTGGACCGCGTCGGCCAATGCGGCCGAGGCCGTTCAAAATGCCCCCGGCTTTGGCGACCTCGTCGCGAAGGTCAAACCGGCCGTGATATCGGTTCGCGTCAAGATCGACGGCGACAGCGACAACACCGCGGTTTCCCAGCGCGACGACGACGGCAATCAGGATCAATCCGAATCGCCGTTCGAGCATTTCTCGCAGCAATTCGGCTTCCATGGGCCGAACGCCATGCCGCATCGCCACCAAGTCATCACCGGCGAAGGTTCGGGCTTCTTTATCTCGCCGGACGGCTATGCCGTGACCAATAATCACGTGGTCGATCATGCCAAGTCCGTGCAGGTCACGACTGATGACGGTACGATCTATGCGGCCAAGGTCATTGGCACCGACAAGAAGACCGATCTTGCGCTGATCAAGGTCGATGGCAAGAAGGACTTCACTTACGTGAATTTCGCTGACCAGCCGCCGCGTGTCGGTGACTGGGTGGTTGCCGTTGGCAATCCCTTCGGTCTTGGCGGCACGGTCACGGCTGGTATCGTTTCCGCGCGCGGACGGGACATCGGCGCCGGACCGTATGACGACTACGTCCAGATCGACGCTCCCATCAACAAGGGCAATTCCGGCGGCCCGGCTTTCGACATGAACGGCAACGTCATAGGCGTGAACACCGCGATCTTCTCGCCGTCGGGCGGTTCGGTCGGAATCGGGTTCGACATTCCAGCCAATACGGCGAAGCTCGTGGTGGCCCAGCTCAAGGACAAGGGCTTCATCACGCGCGGCTGGCTCGGCGTCCAGGTGCAGCCGGTGACGGCCGACATCGCCGACAGCCTCGGCATGAAGCAGGCTCGGGGCGCGATGGTGGATAACCCGCAAGACGGCAGTCCGGCAGCCAAGGCCGGAATCGAGGCGGGTGACGTCATCACCGCCGTCAATGGCGCCTCGGTGAAGGACTCGCGCGATCTCGCCCGCAACATCAGCATGATGGCGCCGGGAAGTTCGGTGAAGCTCGATGTTCTGCACAAGGGCGAAACCAAGACAGTGACGCTGGCGCTCGGCGAGATGCCGAATGACCACCAGGCGAATGCGGACGATATGTCGTCGAAGGCGACAGCCGGCACGCCCCATCTCGGCCTCAAGCTTGCTCCGGCGGGTGAGGTCGAAGGCGCCGGCCAAAAGGGTGTCGTGGTGACGGCGGTCGATCCGGAAGGTCCTGCCGCTGAGCACGGCCTCCAGACCGGCGACGTCATTCTCGATGTCGGCGGCAAGACGGTCTCCAACGCCGGCGATGTCCGCGCGGCGTTGACGGCGGCCGAAGCCGGCGGCAAGCATACCGTCCTGATGCACGTCAAAACGGCAGATGCGACGCGGTTTGTCGCGGTGCCGCTGGCGAAAGGATAATTCGCCCCTCGCGCCAATGTCGCGCGATCAGTGAACTCGGTGTAACTGGAAAAGGCCAGGCCCAAAGCCTGGCCTTTTTCAGTGTCGCCGGAAGGAGTGTAGCAGGAAGGAAAGTCGCTGACGTCGTATTGATGATGTTTGCTTTGACTTCGCGGTCTGGTCGGCGGAAAAATCGGCCGATACCGGGCACATTCGGTTGCCGCGGGAGTTATGATCTCGGGGTAGCATCGACCGGAAGTTTTTTCGATCTTCGATATCTTTCGCAGTCCGTTCGGGCTTCGAGGACAATTCGTTGGGGTTAGGGCGCCAAGATGGTTTTGCTCAGCGTAGCCGTTGCCTTTGCCGCCCGGGCCTTGCTGGTGATGCTGTTTTTGCCGTTCAGCGCGCTGGATAAAATTCTGAACTTCAAGCCGGCGGTCGGACAGGCAGCCGAAGCAATCCCAAACCGGTTTCTGGCAACCGCCGCGATCTTCGCCGGCCTCGGCGTCGAGGTCTTGATGTCGTTGGCGATTCTGACAGGAATTGCCGATCGGATGGCCGCGCTCATTCTTGCAGGCTATTGCATTGTCACCGCGTTGCTCTGGAAGCAATTCTGGACGCAGCCGGATTTTCGGCTGAAGGGCGCCAGCCGCGGCCGCGATGTGTTCTGGGATTTTCTGAAAAATCTTGCCGTGGCCGGTGGCTTTCTTGCACTGGCGTTCGGCGCCAACGCGGATGGTTTCCGGCATTTCCTGGCCCATCCTTTGGCGTCCTCGCACCCTTATGCGCCGATCGCCAAGGGAGGAGCATGATGGAGCAGCGGCCGAGCGTCTCCTATTGGCACCTGTGGACTGATGCCGACGGAGTAAGTCGGCAGAAACAGTGCGCGATGACCGAATTTGCCATGAAATCGATGAAACCCCCGGCCGACCCGCAATGGCAGGGCATTCCGACCAGCGGCAAAATGACGACCATGATCACGGTGCAACCGGTCGGCTGGATCGGCATTTGGCACGAAAATCCAAAGCCGCAATGGATCGTGCCGCTGTCGGGTCGCTGGTTCGTCGAGGCCATGGACGGCACCCGGGTCGAGATGGGCGCGGGCGAGCTATCGTTCGGGGGCGATCAGAACTGCCGCGAGGTCGATGGCAAGCGCGGACACCGGTCTGGCACCATCGGCGATGTTCCGGCGGTGTTGATGGTGATCCAGTTCGACGACGCGCCGGCGCCTGCATCGCCCTGCCAATGGCGGTGACCTCCATGGACGGATTCGAAATCCGCGATGCGCGGTTTGCCCACTACATCCTCGCCAACGCGCCGCTCGAGGCGCTCGCCGACGGCTTTCGCTGGATCGAAGGGCTGGTCTGGATCGGGGATGCCGGCTGTCTGCTGTTTCAGGACTTGCCGCGCGACCGCACTATGCGCTGGATCGAGAACGCCGGCGTTTCCGTCTATCGCAGCCCGGCGGGTTATGCCAACGGCCAGAAACGCGATCGGCAAGGACGGCTGGTGTGGTGCTCACACCGCGAGCGCGCTCTGTTCCGCACCGAACTTGACGGCAGCATCACCCGGCTGGTCGATCGACATGACGGGCGACGTCTCAATTCGCCCAATGATGTCACGGTGAAGTCCGACGGGACGATCTGGTTCACCGATCCGCTGTATGGAATTCAATCGGACTATGAGGGTGGCCGCCAAGTTTCGGAACAGCCGCCGGCGCTCTATCGCTTCGATCCGGAGACCGGCGAAATCGCCATCGCGGCCGGAGACTTCGACGGCCCCAATGGTCTTGCGTTCTCGCCGGACGAGCGCCGGCTCTACGTGGCCGAGACCGGCGACCAGACCACCGACTGATCCGAAGCAATACATTCGCGTGTTTGATGTGGGCGCGGCCGGCCGGCTATCCGGCGGCGACATCTTTCACAAGATCGAGCCCGGCTATGCCGACGGGCTTTGTGTCGATGAAGACGGCAATCTGTGGTCAAGCGCGGCAGATGGCGTTCACTGCATCGATCCGGATGGGCGGCTGCTTGGCAAGGTGTTGGTTCCCTGGCGGGTTTCGAACCTGACCTTTGGCGGCGCACTGAAGAACAGGCTCTTCATTGGTGGATCGCATACGCTGTATTCGATCTTTCTCAATCGTCGCGGAGTTCTGTGGCCGTGACGCCGCTGCCGCAGAACCGGATCGAAGGGCTGGCGTGCGTCGGCTTGGTCACGCCGGATGCCGCGAGGCTTTCCCGGTTTTATCAGGCCGCGTTGGGATTTCGCGTGATGGCAGATGAGCGTCGTTTGGCGCATGATCTCGGGCCGTCCATCGAATCGGGTGAGGATGGGCAATGCTTCACGCTCGGCCTTGGGCGCGAGATCGTCGAATTGCTGCAATTCGATTCGACGGGCCGGCTCTATCCGGATGGGGCATCGGCTTCGGATTTGTGCTTTCAGCATTTTGCGATCGTCGTCGCCGATATGGCGGAGGCCTATCGGCGGCTTTGTTCTGTGAGCGGATGGACCGCGATCTCGATCGATGGCCCGCAGCGGCTGCCACCTTCCTCCGGCGGCGTTTCCGCCTTCAAATTTCGCGATCCCGACGGGCACCCGCTTGAATTGCTGGCATTTCCGGACGGCGCATGGCCGGAGCCCTGGCAAGCCCGGTCGAACGGCGATCTTGCGCTTGGCATCGACCATTCGGCCATCAGCGTTTCCGACAGCGCCCGAAGTATCGCATTCTATGAATCCCTGGGTTTGCAGCTGGCCGGGCGTTCGCTGAACGTCGGAGATGAGCAGGCGCGCCTCGACGGGGTCACTCACCCGCACGTCGAAGTCACGGCGCTGACGCCGCGACGCGCGACCCCTCATGTCGAATTGCTGTGCTACCGGGCGGCGGTGACTCACGAAAGCATCAGCCTTCGTTCCAACGACGTCGCCGCGACCCGTCTGATCTTCGAGGCCGGCGGGGCCGCCTCCGGAAACAAGGGAAATCGGCAAGCCTTGATCGATCCGGACGGCCATCATCTTGTGATCGTCGAGTCCGTCAAAAGCAACGTATCTTTACACGCCAAAGTTACCGCAAATGCTGGCGCGCCGCCGGCATCCGCCAAACCGGAGTAAGTCCCATGAGTTCAACCGAAACCCCTCCCGCCGCATCGACCGCGCCGCCGGTTGCGGTTCACAAGCTTCTGACCGGCCAGAAGGCGCTGGTGACGGGCGCCAATTCCGGGATCGGCAAGGCGGTGGCGATCGGGTTGGGCGCGGCGGGCGCCGATGTCGTCGTCAACTATGTCGCCGACGACGCTGCTGCCGAAGCGGTGGTCGACGAGATCAAGAAATCCGGCGCCAGAGCCTATGCGCACAAGGCCGACGTTTCATCGGAGGATCAGGTCGCCGCGATGTTTGCGCGGATGATGCAGGAATTCGGGACCATCGACATTCTCGTCAGCAACGCCGGCCTGCAACGGGATTCGGCCTTTCATGACATGACCCTGGCGCAATGGAACACGGTTCTAAGCGTCAATCTGACCGGACAGTTCTTGTGCGCGCGCCAGGCGGTTCGGGAATTTCTGCGTCGTGGCGTGGTGCCGTCGGTATCGAGCGCTGCGGGGAAAATCATCTGCATGAGTTCTGTGCATCAGGAGATTCCGTGGGGCGGCCATGTCAACTATGCCTCGTCCAAGGGCGGCATCAAATTGATGATGGAGAGCATGGCGCAGGAACTCGCGCCAAATCGGATCCGCGTCAATGCCATCGCGCCTGGCGCGATCCGAACGCCGATCAATACCTCGGCCTGGCAAACCAAGGCCGCCTATGACGCGCTGATGACGCTGGTGCCGTATGGGCGCATCGGTGAGCCCGAGGATATCGCGCGCGCTGCGGTCTGGCTGGCGTCGGATCATTCCGACTATGTGGTCGGCACCACGCTCTTTGTCGACGGCGGCATGACGCTCTACCCGGGATTTGCGACGGGCGGCTGAGGAACGGGCGATGTCGGACCACTATGAAGTCATTGTTATCGGCAGCGGTCCCGGCGGCGGATCGGTCGTGCACAGGCTGGCGTCGACCGGCAAGCGGATTTTGCTGCTGGAGCGCGGCGACTATCTGCCGCGCTCGCCCGCCAACTGGGATTCGCAGACCGTGTTCGTCGACGGCGCCTATCAAGCGACCGAGACCTGGTACGGCGCGGATGGCCGGAATTTTCACCCCGGCCTGCATTATTATGTCGGAGGCAATTCCAAGGTCTACGGCGCGGCGCTGTTTCGGATGCGCGAACGGGATTTCGATGAAATCGTGCACAAAGACGGCCTGTCGCCGGCGTGGCCGCTGAAATATGACGCCTTTGAGCCTTATTATGCCGCGGCGGAACGGCTGTTCCATGTCCACGGACAGCGCGGCGAGGATCCCAACGAGCCGCCGTCGAGCGGGCCTTTTCCCTATCCGCCGGTGTCGCACGAGCCGCGGATTGCGGCCCTCAGCGAGAGCCTCGCCAAGGACGGCCTGCACCCATTTCATCTTCCATTGGGGATTTTGTTGGACGAGAAAGATGGCAAGCCAACCCCGACCAGCATCTGCATCCGCTGCGATGCCTTCGATGGCTTTCCCTGCTTGTTGAACGGCAAGGCCGATGCGCAGGTGATCTGCGTCGACCCCACCTTGAAGGCGCATCCGAATGTGACGTTGATGACCGGCGCCTATGTTTCCAAACTGGAGACTGACGCGCCGGGCGGAACCGTGACCGGCGTTCATGTCACCCGAAACGGCCACGAGGAACGATACTCCGCTGACATCGTCGTGGTCGCCTGCGGCGCCCTGTCGTCGGCGCTGTTGCTGTTGCGATCTGCCAACGATAGCCACCCGAGCGGGCTCGCCAACGGCTCCGGTCAGGTCGGACGCAACTACATGCGCCACAACCAATCGATCCTGATGGCGCTGATGCGCGAGCCCGACGACACCGTGTTTCAGAAGACGCTCGCCGTCAGCGATTACTATTTCGGTTCAGACGACTGGGATTATCCGCTCGGTCTCATTCAGATGTGTGCGAAATCCCACGGCGCGCAAATTCGCGGCGAAGCGCTGCCATCGTGGCTTGAATGGGTTCCGAAGATGCCGTTCGAGGAAATGGCGCGGCATTCGATGGATTTCTGGCTGTCGAGCGAAGATCTTCCGCGCCCCGAGAATCGCATCTTCTATGACGGCGACCGGGTGATCCTCGACCTCAAGGAAAATAATATGGAGGCGCACCACCGGCTCAAGCGCAAGCTGGAGCAGATATTGAACCGAGCCGGCGCGCATCCGGTTTTTCTGGAGCGAAGCCTGTATCTTGGCAAGAACATCCCGATCGGCGGCACCGCACACCAGGCCGGGACCGCGCGCTTTGGGCTGGATCCCGCAAGCTCGGTTCTCGATCTCGATTGCAAAGCCCACCAGCTTGACAACCTTTACCTGACTGACGCCAGTTTCTTTCCGTCGATCGGATCGGTCAATCCGACCCTGACCATCATCGCCAATGCCCTTCGCGTGGCGGATAAAATCGCCGCCCGACTATGACGCACGGTAACCTTGACGGGGAACATCCGCTGGAATTGCGCATTCCGCTTCCTAAATAAGAGTATTATTCCCGGGTATTCAGGAGGCCCCCGAATGTTCCTGAAAAATGTTTTGGCAGCATCAATGGCCACGGCTTTGCTGGCATGGAGTGGGCCGTCGATCGCGGATCAACACCGCGCCGGCGAGTTCTTCAACCTTGACCTGTCGAAGGCGGTGCTGTCGCCGAAGCCGCTGGGGCCCGCCGCGGAGTTCGCGCCGTTTCCGGTCGAGGCCGGAACCGATCACGAAGGTGCGGCTCCGCGGGCGAGCGCGCAGCCGGAAGCGGTTCCGGGCAAAATAGCGCCCCACAACAGGGTTGCACATTTTGGCGTGAAAAAGCCAAAAGGTGCGGCGCGAACAAAGCTCGCGCACCGGCATGGCAATCCGCTCGATGCGCAGGCGTCCGATACGCGGATTCAGGTCTGGCCTTGCAAGTCCGGCGGCATCTGTGACTGGCATCGCCCTGTTCCCGGGCGCTAAGATCCGATGACGTGGCCTCCCATCGCGGCGATGCCATGACCATCGCTGTTTCAATCATGTGTTGATTGGACTCTGCGGACTGACCGGCTATCCCACAGCGCGGCCATCTCGCCTTAGGAGCCACCTTGGAAGATCTGAAAACTCAAAATCTGCAAACGCAAGGCATCAGCCTGCCGCGGCTCGGGCTCGGTACGTTTCGGATGCAGGGCGACCTTTGCCGCGCAGCGGTCGAGAGCGCGCTGGCGCTCGGCTATCGGCATATCGACACCGCCGAAATGTACGGCAATGAAGAGGCCATCGGCGCGGCAATCGCTGCCTCAGGCCTGGCGCGCAAAGATCTGCACGTCACCACCAAAGTCTGGCACGAAAATCTCGCTCCTGACGCCATCCGCAAAGCGTTCGACGCCAGCCTCACCAAGCTGAAGCTCGATCATGTCGACCTCTATTTGGTGCACTGGCCGTCGAACAGCATGAAGCTGCCGGCGGTGTTCGAGACGCTGGTCAAACTGAAGGAGCAGGGCCGTACCCGCGCCATCGGCGTCGCCAACTTCAATGTCGCGCTCTTGAAGAAGGTAGTCGAGGAGATCAAGGCGCCGATCGCCTGCAACCAGATCGAATATCACGTTATGCTCGACCAGACCCCGGCGCGCGAATATCTCCGCGCCAGGTCGATCCCGCTCGTGGCTTATTGTCCGCTGGCGCAGGGCCGTGCCGCCACCGATGAGACGCTGATCGCGATTGGCCGCAAGCACGACGCCAGCGCGGCGCAGGTGGCGCTGAAGTGGCTGCTCGATCAGGACGGCGTCGCCGCGATCCCGAAAGCGTCGCGCGCGGAAAGCCAGCAGGCCAATCTGGGCGCGCTGAAAGTAAAGCTCGATGATGAGGACAGAAAACTCATCGCGGCGCTGCCGAAGGACAAACGCTTTGTGAATCCCGGCTTTGCGCCGGCGTGGGATTGAAAAACGAGTGACGCACGCCATGAACCGGCGGCTTGCGGAAAATCGACGCCCGGCGCATCATCCCCGTAAATAAAAAGAAGATTGGGGAGCTGGATGTCTGCATTGTCGCGCCGTCATTTTCTGGCGCTTTCGGGATCGACCGCTGCGGTCGGCATGTCGGGCCATCTTGCAACTCCTGCCGCCGCGGCGATGGCGCCTTCCGACAAGTTCGACCTCGTGATCAAGGGCGGCGATGTGGTCGATCCCAGCCAGTCGCTGCGCGGCAAGCGCGACATCGGCATCCGCTGGGGTATGGTGGAAGCCATCGAGACCGAAATTCCTGCCGCTCGCGCCTTGAAGACCATCGACGCCGCCGGAAAGCTGGTGACGCCCGGCTTGATCGATCTGCATTGCCATGTCTATCCCTATGGTTCCGCGATCGGCATCCCGGCTGACGAACTGGTGCCGTATCAATGCACGACCACGGTGGTGTCGGCGGGCGATGCCGGCGTCAATAATCTGGCGGCGTTGCGCCGCTACATCGTTGCGCAGACCCGGACGTGGATGTACGCGTTCCTGCACATCGCCAACAACGGATTGTCAGCCTTTCCGGTCGCCGAACTCTACAACATCGACAACGCGCAGGTGGAGGCTTGCGCCATGGCGCTGGCGGAAAATCCGGATTTCCTGATCGGCGTCAAGGTGCGGATGTCGGAGAACGTGAGCTTCAAGCACGGCATCGAGCCCTTGAAGCGTGCGATCCAGGCCTGCGAAATGTGCGGCTGGCCGGCCAGGATGATGGTGCATATCGGCGGCGTCGAAACCACCGAGCTGATGTCTAGCATCCTGGATATTCTGAGGCCCGGCGATGTGCTGACCCACGCCTATTCCGGCGCTCCGAACATGGAGGGCGTCTTCACCAATATCGTCAAGGACGGCAAGCTGTTGCCGGCGGCACTCGCGGCCAAGCAGCGCGGCGTGATCTTCGATGTCGGTCATGGCGGCGCCAGCTTCGACTTCACGGTGGCGGAGATCGCTATTCCCGCGGGCTGCACGCCAGACACCATCTCCTCCGACATGCACGTCTTTTCGGGTAATACGCCGGGCATGCCGTTCCTGCCGAACGTGATGAGCAAGTTCATGGCGATGGGCTATTCGCTGGACGAGGTGGTGACAATGACCACCACGGCGCCGGCCAGGATCATCAACCGAGCGCCCGGGATCGGCACGCTGCAGATCGGCGCGCCTGCCGATGTGGCGATCATGGAACTGGTGGAAGGACCGGTATCGTTTGTCGATACCCGTAACAACCGGCGCGATGGCAAGGCCTATCTGAAGCCGGTTCAGACCGTGATCAACGGCGTGCCGTTCGGAAGGCCGTATCAAGCGCCGTTCGCAGTGAGGTGAAGGGCTGCGGCCGATGCTATCCGCCGGCCTGCTTCTCCACATTGGCGCTGCGCGCCGGCACGCCGAATTCCCGATGACATACCTCGGCGAGTACGGCGACGCCTTGGCGGATTTGTTCATGAGATGGACTTGCAAAGCACAAACGCAGCCGGCTGCCGGCATGGGCCGGGTCGGTGGACCATTCGGGTCCGGGATTGATGGCGACGCCAGCGGCGAGGGCGGATTGATAAAGTTTTAGAGTATCGACATGATCGGGCAGCTTGACCCACAGAAAGATGCCGCCCTTGGGATCTTCAAACTCCGCCGACGTGCCGAACTGCTCGTTGAGCGCTTCCATCAAGGTACCGAGCTTGGCACGCAGGCCGCGCGTCAGTTTCGGCACATGCGCTGCGAAATGTGGCGCGCAATATTCCGCCAGCACCATTTGCTCGAGCGCGCCGGAGCCGGCATCGGTCTTCAACGCCAGCATTCGCGACAGCACATTCCAGGGCGCCACGATGTAGCCAACCCGCAATGCCGGCGCGATGGATTTGGAAAAGGAGCCGATATGGATGACGCCGGCGTTCCGGCTCATGGCATACAGGGCGGGCGGGCGTCGTCCATCCCAGATCAGGTCGGCGTAGCAATCGTCCTCGAAAATCGGCACGCCATATTCCTGGCTTAGCTTCAACAGCTCGGCGCGGCGCGTCTCCGGCATGATGGTGCCGGTCGGATTCTGCACGGTCGGGATGGTGTAGATATATTTCGGCGTGATGCCGCGCTGTGTGAGGTCCGCAAGCGCCGCCGCCAGCGCGTCCATCCGCATACCCTCATGGTCGAGCGGAACGCCGACGGCGTTGACACCAAGCCGCGTCAACCGCGTCAAGGCGCCCTGATAGGTGTCGCGTTCGATGATCACCGTGTCGCCACGCGCCAGCAGCGTCTGGTTGACGAGGTCGAGCGCCTGCAACGATCCGGAGACGATCAGGATATCGTCAGCGGCGCAGTTGATGCCGGCGTCGCGCTTGAGCTTGGCGGTGAGGAAGTCGCGCAGCGGGCGGTAACCTTGCGGACCGCTGGCGAGGCCGTAGGTGGCGAGGGTCTTGCCCTCACGCCTGAGAATGGCGTTCACCGCCTCGATCAGGCCCTCAACCGGAACCTGGTCGGGATCGTTGTTGCCACCGATGAAGCTGTATTTCGCCAGCCCCGACCACCTGGCCGCCGGCGCGGGCAATCCCGGTGGCAGCAACGGCGCGAAATCGAACGTCGCGGAGGTCATGAACGGCGTCTCCTAACCTTTTTATGATCGCGACCATGGCGATTGAGGTCGGACCTCGTCAATGACTTTCCGTTCTCGACCCGCTGAACGGCCGCGCGTCGCTGCGCCGCCAGCGCCGTTCTGCCCTGCGTATTGGTGCTGGCGCGGACCTACGAGTTCCGGCTATTGCTCGCCTCCCACAGAGCGAGACCTCAATGGCCGATCCGATCCAGGAAGTTCTGCAAGCCTTTGCCAATGGTGAACTGGTTGTTGTCACCGACGATGACGATCGCGAGGGCGAAGGCGATCTCATCATCGCGGGGTCGCTGTGCACCGCCGAAAAGATGGCCTTCATCATTCGGCACACCTCGGGCATTGTCTGCGCGCCGATCACGACGGAGGATGCACGGCGGCTGCGCCTCGATCCAATGGTCGCGAACAACGACTCCAATCACACCACCGCCTTTACGGTGTCGATCGACTACAAGCCGGACGGCGGCACCGGGATTTCCGCGGACGAGCGCGCGTCATGCTGCCGCGCGCTGGCCAACCCGAACGCCGGCGCCAATGATTTTGCACGGCCGGGCCACGTGTTTCCACTGATTGCACGCGATGGCGGCGTGCTGCTGCGCTCGGGCCATACCGAGGCCGCGGTCGATCTCTGCAAGCTCAGCGGCCTGCCGCCGGTTGGTGTCATCAGCGAGTTGATGAACGACGACGGCACGGTCATGAAGGGCGAACAGGTGGCGCGGTTCGCGGCTGCCCACAAGCTCAGGCACGTCACCATCGCCGACATGATCGCCTATCGCCAGGCGCGTGAAAAGCTGATCGAGCGGGTCTCGACCTTCATCACGGAAAGCCCGATCGGGCCGCTGCAGGGCTATGCCTATCGCTCGCCGTTCGATTCCATCGCCCATGTCGCTTTCGTCTATCACGGGATCGGCGACGGCAGGAACGTGCTGACCCGGTTTCACAAGCCCAATATCATCAAGGATATTTTCACCGGACCGAAGCGCATGCAGGCCGTGCTCGAGCATTTCAAGAAGGCTGGCAGCGGGGTGTTGATCTATTTGCGCGACGGCGCCGCGGGCGTTCCGGTCGCACCGCTCGCCGAGGAGAAAACCGCGGAGGCCGACCGCAACAGGCAATGGCGCGAAGTCGGTGTCGGGGCTCAGATCCTGCGCGATCTCGGCGTCACCTCGATCCGCCATTTGACGTCGTCGGTGCACGACTACAAGGGATTGTCCGGTTTCGGCATCGAGATCGTCTCCAACGAATTACTCGAGGGCTGAGGGCGTCGTCATGTCTGGGTTTCGCGCGTTCGCGCACCCGGATCGGCGATTGCGCATCCGGATCCGCGATTGCGAACCCGGGAATGACGGAAGAGAGAAGGCTTCCAATTCAATTGCGCTTCCGCCCATAGCGCTTTAACTTAGTGAAAAGTTCCGTAGGACAGAGACGCGAAAGGGATTTTCATGAGCGTGCGCCCTCAGGCCAAGGACAAGCCGTCCGCTGTGAATTTCCAGTGGGACGATCCGTTCATGCTGGACGAACAGCTGACCGAAGACGAACGCATGATCCGCGACACCGCGCGGGCCTATGCGCAGGACAAGCTGCTGCCACGCATCGTCAAGGCGTATATGGAAGAGAAGACCGATCGCGAGATCTTCAACGAGATGGGCGAACTCGGCCTGATCGGCATCACGCTGCCGGAAGAATATGGCTGCGCCAATGCGAGCTACGTCGCCTATGGCCTGGTGGCGCGCGAGATCGAGCGCGTCGATTCCGGCTATCGTTCGATGAATTCGGTGCAGTCGTCGCTGGTGATGTACCCGATCTATGCCTATGGCGACGAAAGCCAGCGCAAGAAATATTTGCCCAAACTCGCGACCGGCGAGTGGGTCGGCTGCTTCGGCCTGACCGAGCCGGATGCCGGTTCCGATCCCGGCGGCATGAAAACCCGCGCCGAGAAGGTTTCGGACGGTTATCGGCTGACCGGCTCGAAGATGTGGATCTCTAACGCGCCGATTGCAGATGTTTTCGTGGTGTGGGCGAAATCGTCGGAACACAACAATCAGATCCGCGGCTTTATCCTCGAAAAAGGCATGAAGGGTCTTTCGGCACCGAAGATTGGCGGCAAGCTTTCGCTGCGCGCCTCTGTCACCGGCGAGATCGTGATGGAAGACGTGGTGGTGCCGGAAAGCGCGCTCTTGCCCAACGTGTCCGGCCTGAAGGGTCCGTTCGGCTGTCTCAACCGCGCCCGCTACGGCATTTCCTGGGGCGCGATGGGGGCCGCGGAAGACTGTATGCACCGCGCCCGCCAATACACGCTCGACCGCAAGCAGTTCAATCGCCCGCTGGCGGCAACGCAGCTGGTGCAGAAGAAACTCGCTGATATGCAGACCGATATCGCGCTCGGCCTGCAGGGATCACTGCGGGTCGGCCGATTGATGGACGAAGGCAAGATGGCGCCGGAGATGATTTCCATCGTCAAGCGCAACAATTGCGGCAAGGCGCTCGACATCGCGCGCGTCGCCCGCGACATGCATGGCGGCAACGGCATCCAGATCGAGTACCACGTGATGCGCCACGCCGCTAACCTGGAAACCGTCAACACCTATGAGGGCGCCCACGACGTCCATGCGCTGATCCTCGGCCGCGCCATCACCGGCATCCAGGCGTTTTCGTAAAAGGTACGCTCCAACGCGTGGGACACGGCGTGGTCTCCAATTTCCGTCATGGCCGGGCTGGTCCCGTCCATCCACGTCTTGGATCCCTGAAAGAAAGACGTGGATGCCCGGCACAAGGCCGGCCATGACGATTTGAGTTACGGGTGAATATTCCATGGCCGACAATGACGATGTCCCGTTCAACCGCAACTTCCCGCTGAAGGCAGGCGTGGTCGATGAAGTCCGGCCGGGCGTGCGGCGGATTCTCTGCAACAACCCGAGCCCTTTCACGTTCACCGGTACGGTGAGTTACATCGTCGGTCAGGGCAAGGTTGCGATCATTGATCCGGGTCCGGACGATGAAGCCCATGCGGCGGCGTTGCTGGACGCCGTGCGCGGCGAGACCGTGTCGCATATTCTGGTCACCCACACCCACCGCGACCATTCGCCGAACACCGCGCGGATCAAGTCGGCCACTGGAGCTCCGGTTTACGCCGAGGGTCCGCACCGGGCGTCGCGGCCCCGCTATGAGAGCGAGAAGCACAATCCGGAGTTGGGCGCCGATCGCGACTTCAAGCCCGACATCGCGGTGCGCGACGGCGAGACCATCGAAGGCTCCGGCTGGGCGCTGCAGGCAGTAGCGACGCCGGGCCACACCGCCAATCATCTGGCCTTTGCCTGGCCGGACAGGAAAATACTTTTCGTCGGCGATCACGTGATGGGGTGGTCGACGTCGATCGTGGCGCCGCCGGACGGATCGATGGTCGACTACATGGCCTCGCTCGAAAGACTGACGGCGCGGCCTGAGGATTTGTATTTTTCGGGTCATGGCCCGGAAATCCCGGAAGGACCACGCTATGTGCGTTTCCTGATCCGGCATCGCCAGGCGCGCGAGGCGTCGATCCTGCATCGCCTCGGAAAGGGCGAAGCCGATATTCCGACCATGGTGCGCGCGATCTATATCGGCATCGACCCGCGGCTGACGACGGCGGCCGGCTATTCCGTGCTCGCGCATCTGGAAGATTTGGTCGGGCGCGGGATCGTTGCGACCGATGGCGACCCGGTGATCGGCGGGACGTACCGGTTGGCGTGACGAGGAACGGGATGCCTACTTCTTTACGGTCTTCGGCAGAAGTTTGGGCGGCGCCGGCGGTTTCTTGACCGGCTTGGCGCTGGCATTCTCGGCGGCACTGTTGATGTCGTCGATCAGCTTGCTGACGCGCGCGGCGTTGCTGCCGAGATCGCTTTCGAAATAGCGGGATGACGAGCGAATATCAACCCGCGAGTCCTCGTCATCAGGCGTCACGCGAATCGAAACGTCTTCGCGAAATCCCATGATCGGGGTTCGCGCCACCGCCTCGATGCGGCCAATGCGGCGCGGCGGCAGCGGCGCGCGTTCGTCGATCACCAGCCATTTGCGCTTGTTGACCAGTTGCAATGTGAGCTCATAGGCCCGCTGCACCGGGATCTCGAGCTCCACCGTCTCGATATCGGGATAGGCCTGCCGCTGCTGTTCCGCCGAATACAGCCCGGCATAGACGGCGGTGTTGGCGCCATCGCCAGTGCGCAGCCGCGCCAGCGCATCGAAGCGCGGCGGATCGATAGGGTCGGTGGTGATGTCATGGATCGGCGGCAGTTTGCGATATTGCAGGCCGAGATAGGCCGGGTAGGCGAGCACAGCCACGTCGATCAATAGCGCCAGCAGGATGCGGCTCATGCCGCGCGATCCGTTCTGCCAGATTGCGACAAAGGCGCCGAGGCCGACCACAATCGAAAGGCCGGCGCAGGCCAGTGCGCCGAAGAAGGTCGCCAGCGCCGGCTTTATTTCGAGGAAACCGAAACGCACGATGATGATCGAGACCAGCACCGCGACCACCGAGAACACCGCAAGATTGCGCGCCCATGAGGCCAGGCTGGACACGGGCTCCGACTGATAGGGTGCAGAAAACCTGCGGGCCATCGCTTCTGTTCTGCCGGGTTGAAACCTCTAGGGGGCAACATGCGCCGGACGGCGCCTTGGTCCGTTTTGAGACCACGGACCTGCGACCAATTCAAGGGTGGATTGCCGGCCGGGACACCTCAGAAATCATGATGCCCGGGCAGCCACGTATTCCCGGTACGCAATTCCAGGATGTGAATGGCCGGGCACCACCTCGCGCGAGGACGCGCTTCTTCCCGGCCATCACCGATCGCTACGCCGCCGCGTTGGGGAAACTGTACGCCTTAAATTGTTCACGCAACGCGGTCTTGAGGATCTTCCCTGTCGCGGTGTGCGGAATGCCTTCGACGAACGCGATATCGTCCGGCATCCACCATTTGGCGATTTTGCCATCCATATATTTCAGGATGTCCTCGCGCGTGGCGGTCTGGCCCTGCTTGAGCTGAACGATCAGCAGCGGACGCTCGTCCCATTTTGGATGATGGATGCCGATCACGGCCGCTTCGGCGACCGCGGGATGTCCGACCGCGAGATTCTCCAGATCGATCGACGAGATCCATTCGCCACCGGATTTGATCACATCCTTGGACCGGTCGGTGATCCGCATGTATCCATGCTGATCGATGGTGGCGACATCGCCAGTGTCGAAATAGCCGTCCTCGTCGAGAATGTCGGAATCGATCCGGAAATAAGCCTTTGCGATCGCCGGGCCGCTGACCTTAAGCCGCCCGAAGGTCTTGCCGTCCCATGGCAGCTCTTTATTGGCATCGTCGGTGATCTTCATCTGGACCCCGAACGGCGGATAGCCCTGGGTCTGGAGGATGTCGAGTCGGGCCTCGCCGGTGAGGTCGGCAAAAGGAGGCTTCAGCGCGGCGAGGGTTCCGAGCGGGCTCATCTCGGTCATGCCCCAGGCGTGACGGACCTTCGCCCCCATGTCGAGGAACGCCTTGATCATCGAGCGCGGCATCGCCGAGCCGCCGCAGATCACCATCTTCAAATGAGGGAGCTTCAGGTGATTGGCGGCCATGTGATTGAGCAGCATCAGCCAGACGGTCGGAACGCCGGCCGTATGGGTTACTTTCTCGGTATCCAGCAGTTCATAAACCGATGCGCCGTCGAGTTTCGCGCCGGGCAGAACCAGCTTGGTGCCCATCGAAGGCGCCGAAAAGGCAATCCCCCAGCTATTGGCATGGAACAACGGAACTACCGGCAACATAGTTTCGCTGGCATTGGCGCCGAGGGCATCGCCGGTGTTGGCCATCAGCGCGTGCAGCACGTTGGAGCGATGCGAATACAATACGCCCTTGGGGTCGCCGGTGGTGCCGGAAGTGTAGCACATCGCCGCCGCGGTATTTTCGTCGAAGGTCTTCCACTTGAATTTTCCGTCGGCCTCCGCGATCCAGTCTTCATAGGCGACTGCGTTCTTCAATGTGGTTTTGGGCATATGCTCCCGGTCGGTGAACACGATGAAGCGTTCCACGCTCGGAAGTTTGTCGGCGATTTGCTCCAGGATCGGCACAAAGGTGATATCGGTCATCACCACGCGGTCTTGCGCATGGTTGATGATCCAGGCGATCTGCTCGGGGAACAGCCGCGGATTGACGGTGTGGCAGATCGCGCCGATGCCCATGATGCCGTACCAGGCTTCGAGATGGCGCCAGGTGTTCCAGGCGATGGTCGCGACGCGGTCGCCGAGCTTGATGCCGTCGCGATCGAGCCGTTGCGACACTTTCAGCGCACGATCACGAATTTCGGCGTAATTGGTGCGATGAATGGGGCCTTCGATCGATCGCGTCACGACCTCTTGCGTGCCATGAACCGCTGCGGCGTGTTCGATAATCCGGTGACAAAGCAAAGGCCAGTCTTGCATCAAACCAAGCATACCAAAGTCCCTCCCGATGGTTATTCCTCACGCATGATCCGCCGAAGCGCGGTTTGGCGAAAAGATCATGCGCCCGTTAAGTAATTTAGCGCGCTATCGGATGCAAAACCGGTTTCCACTTTGGCCGATCGCGCTCTATGCAATTGTAATGAACTTTAGCCCGGGGAACGCACGCCGCAAATGGCCTTGTAGCGGCTCCCGCCGCATTGGAGCGGCAATGGTTACCGTTGCTGCTGTCTTGCTGATGCTCTGCGCGCTGCCCGACCTGGCTGCGGCGGGGCGAAATTCCGGCCTCGGTCCCTGGGGCGACCTGTTCGGCGTCACCAGGCCGAAGCCGCGCCGGGCCGCAGTCCGGGCCTCATCGGTGCCCCTGCCAAAGCCCCGGCCGGTCGATGCGCCGGCCAACGTGCCCGATAAGGCTACGGCCGTAGGTCAGCCGCCCGCCCAGAGCGACAAGCCGGCCGAACAGGCTGCCGTCCCGCCACCTTCGCCGCCTTCGGCCTGCCGGGTGGCGCTGACCGACGCCATCGCCATCGCCCCGAGTATTCCCGACATCCACGGCGCCGGCGGTTGCGGCGGTGAGGATCTGGTACGGCTGGAGGCAGTGGTGCTGCCGGACAAGCGGCAGGTTTCGGTGAAACCGGCGGCGATTCTCCGTTGCGCCATGGCCTCGGCGATCTCGGACTGGATCCGCACCGACATCGCGCCGCTGACGGCGAGCGGCGGAAGTGTCCTCAATAGCCTCGACAATTTCGACTCGTTCGAATGCCGCAGCCGCAACCGCGTCGTCGGTGCCCCACTTTCCGAGCACGGCCGCGCTAACGCGCTCGACGTACGCGCCCTGAAACTTGCCAACGGCCAGTCCATTTCGCTCACCGACCGCACGGTGTCGCGTGAGCTCCGCGAGAGCGTGCTGCACTCGGTGTGCGCGCGATTTTCGACAGTGCTGGGGCCGGGGTCGGACGGATATCATGAAGATCACATCCATCTCGACCTGATGGAACGCCACAGCAATTACAGGATCTGCCAGTGGAACGTGTGGGACCCGTTGCCGCGAATTGCGCCGCTGCTGCCGGCGCCCCGGCCGGATGACGCGCCGCCGCGCCAAGCCGTCGCTGCCAAATCAGCCGGCCCCGCCGAGCCGGATACCGGTGATAGCGCGCCGCCAGCAAAAAAGCGCCGGTAAACCGGCGCTTTTTGAGACGTTGTGAACCATGGTCGCTTACTGCACCTCGGTGCTGCTGCCCCCCAGCGCCATCTTAGAATTGAACGACAAGTCGCTATGGTGTGGTTCGAGCACCACGACGATGGCTCCCATCTTGACGCGGCTATACAGGTCGATCACGTCCTCGTTGGTCAACCGGATGCAGCCGGAGGAGATCGACGAGCCGATATATTCCGGCTGATTGGTGCCGTGGATCCGGAACAGGGTGTCCTTGCCGCCGGAATAGAGATACAGCGCGCGCGATCCCATCGGATTGTCCGGCCCCGGCGGCACGAATGTCGGAACGCCAAGACGTTCGATCTCGCTCTTGGTCGGATGCCAGGGCGGCCACTCGGTCATGCTGCCAACCTTGGCGATGCCCGACCAGGCCATGGCTTCCTCGCCGACCGTGATGCCGTAGCGAATCGCCTTGCCGTCATTCTGCACGAAATAGAGATAGTGATTGTCGGAATCGACCACGATCGAGCCGGGCGCTTCCTTGCGCTTGTAGTCGACGATCGCGCGGCGGTACGCTTCCGGAACGGCGGTGTTGTCGTAACGGACCTTGGCCAGCAGTTCCTTGTCGCGCGGCTTGAAAACGGCCTGGTTGGCCACCTCGTAATTCGTGGTCTCCATGCAGCCGGAAAGCATCAGGCCGGCGGCCAGAATTACCAGATTTAGTTTTAACGGCCACATTGTGCGCGTCCAATCCAAAGCCATACCGTCGTGGCGCCGATCAAAGACCTAAACGCCGCGATTCGGTTCATCACGTAATCGTCGAAATTCACAATTCACACTATCGTCCAAATCGACCGGAATTCCAGAACTTAGATGCTTTTCCCGCGACGCGGTACGCTCCTGTGACTTTTTTGCCGCTAGTTTTTGATTTTCGGCTCATTTTGGAGCAGGCCGGCTCTCGTTTCGCCGAAGCCAGCCGCGTTCCTGCCATCGGACTGCCGCAATCCTGCGCGGCGGACCAGAGCCTTCATGAAGCGCTTGCCCGAATCGAGCTAAGTCCTGTTGCTGGATTTCCCGCCCGGTCCTGGAGCTCTCCATGTTTTCGGTATTCGTCCCTTCCAATTCGTCGCTCAAGAAGATCGATCCTGCCGGTGCCCTGCCGGACAGTGCGGTCTGGATTGACATGTTCAAGCCGACCGCCGCCGAGGACCACGCCGTTGAGGGGTTGGCCGGTATCGCGGTGCCGACCCGGGAGGACATGCAGGAGATCGAAATTTCGAGCCGGCTCTATATCGAGAACGGCGCGCGCTACATGACCGCAAGCCTGATGTGCGCGGCTGACACCAATTCGCCTCGGATCTCCCCGGTGACCTTCATTCTGTCGGACCATCGCCTGGTGACGGTGCGCTACGATCTGCCGAAACCGTTCACGCTGGTGGAGAACAAGCTGGCGCGCAGTGCCGTTGCCGGCATCAACGGCGAGCTCGTGCTGCTGGAACTGCTCGATGCGGTGATCGACCGCTGCGCCGATATTCTGGAGCGTGCCGGCGCCGACGTCGACGCCGTCAGCCATGCTATTTTCGAGCCCGAGGGTACGGCGCGCACCGGACAGGCCAAACGCTATTCCGACATCCTGATTGCGATCGGACGCAAGGGCGATCTCACCTCCAAGGTGCGCGAGAGCCTGGTTTCGATCGGTCGCCTCGTCACGTTCGTGACCGCCGAGGCCGACAACGTCGAATGGTCGAAGGAAATGCGCGCGCAGCTGAAAACCATGCAGCGCGACGTGGCGTCGCTGACCGACCACGCCTCCTATCTCTCCAACAAGATCACCTTTGTGCTCGACGCAATGCTGGGCGTCGTCAATCTGGAGCAGAACAACATCATCAAACTGTTCTCGGTGATGGCGGTGGTGCTGATGCCGCCGACCCTGATCGCGTCGATCTACGGCATGAACTTCAAGATCATGCCGGAGCTGGAATGGTCCCACGGCTATCCGATTGCGCTCGTGATGATGCTGGTCGCGGCCGTGCTGCCTTATTTGTTTTTTAAATGGAAAAGATGGTTATAGGCGTCGACGCGTTCGGCCGCCCGACCATCAACCGCCACGATTGATCTTGAGGGAAAGACCGCCTTTTGCGAGGCCGCCTAACGATTTACCGCCGATGCAACAGATTCCGTGGGGCGGGCGGGCAGCGGTTCTGCCTCAATTGCTCCGCTAAAATTTGAGCGTTGGGCTGAACGTTTACGCGACGGCTTTCTGCGATAACGCGGATCTTGAGCCGCGAGGAAACCAATGGTTGAAAAAGTCATAACCCCCAGACCCAACATCGTCGATTTCGCGCGCTATCAAGCGGGCCGCGCCGCTGCCGACAAGGCCCTCGCCGTGACGGCGCGAGCCTGCCGGCACTGCGGCGCTGCGCTGATGGAAGGCGAAAGCGAGGACGATTGCTCCAGCGCCTTCAACGTCAAGGCGCCGGGCATGCGCAAGTTTTATGCGGATTGATGACATTGCCGCAAATGCCGACCTTCATCCTCAGAAGCCGCCTGCTTCTTCGGCGATGAGCGCGTGTTCACGTGGCGATGAGGGTTTCGGCTAGACGTGCTGGCCGCCGTTGATGTGAATCTCGGCGCCGTTCACGTAAGAACTCGTCTCGGTACACAGCACATAAATGATCTTCGCCACTTCATCCGGCGTCCCCAGCCGATGCAGCGGGATCTGCTGCTCGACAATCTTCTCGGTACCCGGCGACAATATCGAGGTATCGATCTCGCCCGGCGCGATCGAGTTGACGCGGACGCCGACGCGGCCGAAATCCGACGCCATCTCGCGGGTCAGCGAGGCCAGCGCCGCCTTCGAGGTCGCATAGGCCGCGCCCGCGAAGGGGTGCACGCGTGACCCGGCGATCGAGGTGACGTTGACCACCGAGCCCTTCGCTGCCTTCAGCTCTTCGATCAGCCCGCGCGCCATCATGATCGGCGCGAAGAAATTCACCCGGAATACATGGCTCCAGGTCTCGATGTCGGTATCGACCGAGCCGAGCCGGCCGCCGCCGGCGGCCTTCGGCGAAATCGCGGCGTTGTTGACCAGCGCGTGCAGCTCGCCGCCTTCCAGGCGCTCGCGGATTTCCGAAATCGCCCGCGTGGTGTCGTCGTGGTCGGCGAGGTCGACCTGGATGTGATCCTCGGGGCCGGCGCCCCACGGACATTCTTCGGGGAATGGATGCCGCGAGCAGGTGAGGACGCGCCAGCCGGCGCTGGAAAAGCGGATCACGGTGGCATGGCCGATGCCGCGGCTGGCTCCGGTCAGAAGCAGCGTGCGCCGTGGCGTATTGGCGGAGTTCGGCATGGAGATCCTTCAGGCTCTGGATTCAGGGATAAAGCCGCGTTTTGGTCCACGGCTGGTCCGGCGCCGGGCGATGGAATTCGATGCGGTCGTGCAGACGGAACGGACGATCGTGCCAGAATTCGAACTGTCGTGGCGCGACGCGCCATCCGCTCCATCCGGGCGGCCGTGGCACCTCGCCGACAAGATGCCGGGCGGCGACCTTGGCGATCGCCTGCTCAAAGGCAAAGCGGCTCTCCAGTGGCTCCGACTGCTTGCTGGCCCAGGCACCGATCTGGGCCTGCTTCGGCCGGCTCGCGAAATAGGCGTCGGCTTCGGCTTCGGTCACCGGCGACACGTTGCCGCGGATGCGCACCTGCCGGCGCAACGATTTCCAGTGAAACAGTAAAGCCGCCTTAGGATTTGTGGCGAGTTCGCGGCCCTTCTGGCTGGCGATATGGCTGTAAAACACGAAACCATTGCTGTCATAACCCTTCATCAACACCATGCGCACGTCGGGAAGGCCGCTGTCGTCGACGGTGGCCAGTGCCATGCCGTTGGGATCGTTCGGCTCGGCCTTGACGGCTTCGGCGAACCAGTCGGCAAACAGCGCGAACGGCTCCTCGGCCGCGGTGAAATCACCGGATGTTAACGGTGTCGGGTGTCTGATGGAGCTCGTGTCGGTCATTTCAGGAGTCCGAGTTGCGTCCGCCCGCGGTCCAGAGCGCGTTGCAGTCCCAGTATAGGCTCGCCCTATATAAGACATGGGGACGCGTTGGCCTATCGGCGATCTCGCCAGCGGCTGCTGTGATGACATTGATTCTAATCGGCGTGAGCGCGGGCGGCTGCAGCCTGTCCCGTGCCGACTCCAGCTTCGCCAGGATGGACGACAACGATGTTACAGGTTCGATTAGCGTGGCCCGGTCCAGCGCGCCGGTGCCGACCGAGGGCGACCTGGCCTTCGCGCGAAATGCAGCCTCCGACGTGTTGACCAAGGGCGATAAGGATTTTAGCCAGCCTTGGGAAAATCCCGAAACCGGCGCGCGAGGTTCGGTGACGCCATTGGCCCAGGCCTATTCGTCAGAGGGCCGCACGTGCCGGGATTTTCTGGCGAGCTATGTCAATGGCAGTTCGGAAAGCTGGCTGCACGGCGCCGCCTGCCAGTCCGGCCAGGGTCAATGGGAAATCCATAGCTTAAAGCCGTGGAGGCAAGGCTAAATCCCGGGATAAGTTCCCGTTGCAAAAATGCCACGAAGACACCAGATGAAGGCGGAAGGGCAGCCAGCCCGGCGAATTTTGATTTCCCTGAAGGAGACGTGACGGATGCGCGACCCCTATGAGGTCTTGGGGGTGCCGCGGGGCGCCAGCGCTGCGGCGATCAAGAGCGCCTATCGCAAGCTCGCCAAGAAGCATCACCCTGATGCCAACAAGAACGATCCGAAATCCGCAGCGCGGTTTTCCGAGCTGAATTCGGCCAACGAGATTATCGGCGACGAGGACAAGCGCAAGCAGTTCGATCGCGGCGAAATCGACGCCGAGGGCAAGCCGCGCTTCCAGGGCTTTCCGGGTGGCGGCGGCGATCCGCGGGCCCGCGGCGGCTCCCCCGGAGGCGGTTTCGAATCTCACACCTTCCGTACCGGCGGTGCCGGTCCCGGCGGCTTTGGCGGCGGCGGGTTCGAGGACATCCTCAACAGCATGTTCAGCGGCGGCGCACGGGGCGCGCGGCCCGGCGCCGGCAACACTTTTGAGTTCGATCCGGGCGGCATCGCGGTCGACCTCGATCTCAGCGTCGCCATGACAGTATCGCTGGAAGAGTTGGTCAAGGGTGCCGAGAAGCGCGTGCGGTTGCCGACCGGCAAGGAACTGAATGTCCGAATTCCGGCGGGCGTAGTCGCCGGCCAGCAGATCCGGCTGAAGGGACAGGGCGAGACCGCGCCCGGCCATCCGCCCGGCGACCTGCTGATCACCATCAGCGTTGCGCCGCATCCATTCTTCAAGGTCGATGGCAGCGATTTGCGGGTCGATCTGCCAATCACGCTGTATGAAGCCGTACTCGGCGGCAAGATCCGCGTGCCTACTCTGGGCGGCGCGGTCGAACTGTCGATACCGAAGAATACCTCGAGCGGCCGGACTTTTCGTCTCAAGGGTAAGGGGCTGCCGAAATCGGCGGGTGCGACCGGCGACCTGTTCTTCACCACCCGCATCATGCTGCCTGACGGGAACGACTCCGAACTTGAGGCGTTGATGCAAAAGTGGCGCGACGGACACCCCTATAACCCGCGAAGCGATCTAGCCTAGCGTACACGTTCGGTATCACGTCACCTCAAACGGTGCAGCCTCGACCGGGGGACCAGCGCGGTAAACCCCGATCGAGGCCGCTTGCGTCGATCGGCGGATCGAGCGCTTTTCATTTTCGCGTGATCAGCCGGTACTATATTAAGACGGCTCGATGTCTTGATTCCAGATTTTCGGTGTCTTGATTTCAGATTTTCAATGTCAGAATTAGGACATTGGTTCCGTACATAACTCATCCGCCGTTCTTTTCGGTCTGGTCGTAGACCAGCCGCGCGACCTGGTTCAGCCGATCTTGGTCGGTGGGCCCGCTCAGCACATAGCCGACGCCATCTTCGGACCAGTACATCGCGCCTGAATTCTCGGCGGCGGTGTAGCGCATCTGCGCGGTGTCGGTTTTGGCGCGCGAGGCATAGAGCGTGTAGCGTTCGCCCGAGGCGCTTTCGTACATCAGAAATGACGCGGGCCCGGTCGGGCCGGGCAGCAGTCGCCCGCCGACCAGCTTCAGTCCGGTTGCGCCCAGTTCCGGTGCGCGGACGTCCCAGCCGCAGCGCTTGGTCAGCCATTGCTGAAGATGCGTGCGTTCGCTTCCCGGGACCTCCACCGGATGGCGAATCTCGACGACATAAAGCCGATGCGCGTCGATCGCATCCAGCGTCAGACTCTGCAACACAGATGGCGCGGCCGCCACACCGCGCGCCACCCAGCCGATGCCGCCGCCGCTGACGAACGCCACCAGCGCCGCGGCAGCGGCGCCGTAAATCCATCGACGCGGCGGCCGCACCAGCCGCTCGATCTCCAGCCGCTTCGGCACCGCCTCGTCGGCCACCGAATCGTAACGCGCATGCAGCGCTTCCGCCATCGCACGCCACGATTGCACCCGCCCGGCATCGTCGGGATGCGCCGCGAGCCAGGCCTCGACATCGCCGCGCCGCTCCGCCGGCAACTCGTTGTCGACAAAAGCGTGCAACTCGTCTTCCGTGACGGGAATCTGCGGATCGGTCATGGTCGTGGTCTCTGTCTGGTTCTGATCAATGTCTTTGCATCCTGTCTTGGTTCCGGCCAGCAGGCGCTCTGGTGCGCCCCGCCGCATCTACAATGCCTGTCGCCTGCCATCATTTCACCCGCCGCAGCGCGGGGCGCTCGCCATCAAGGGCAGCCTTCACATGGGCGCGCGCGCGCGCGAGGCGAGACATCACCGTGCCGATCGGCACACCCTGAATGTCGGCGACTTCGCGGTAGCTCAATCCTTCCAGCATCACCAGCAGCAGCACGGCGCGCTGTTCCTCCACCAGCGTTGCCAGCGCGCGGGCGATGTCGCGACCTTCCGCCTCGGTCCCGCTGGCGTCGGGATTGTCGTCGAGCAGCGGCATGAGTTGGGGTCGCCGGGCCAGCGATCGCCGCCGGTTCTTGTTGAGGTTGGTCAGGATGGTATAGAGCCAACTCCTGACGTCGCCCCCGAGAAATAGCTGTTCCGAACGCAGCGCCCGCACCAGCGTGTCCTGCACCAGATCGTCGGCGACGTCGACATCACGCGCGAGCGCGCGGGCATAGCGGCGCAGCGCCGGAATCATGGCCTCGACATTCTGGCGAAACGCGGTCATGGAAGCCCGATCCTGGGAGTCCGGTCCTGAACGTTCGATCCCGGGTTTGGTCCGGTGGGCGACGGTGGATACCACGTGAACGCCTCACCGAATATAACACCGCTATGGCGCAGCTATTCCGGCGTTAAGGCTGCCGGGCAAACCGGCCAATCAGGGGTGGATTTGGACTATACCGGCCCAAAGCGCTGGTGTACCCCCAGACCTGATCAAGGTCGATTGGAAACCGGATGGCGCCAAATTCAGGTCTGATGCAGGGCAAGCGTGGGGTGATCCTCGGGGTTGCCAACAACCGTTCGATCGCCTGGGGCATCGCCAAGGCCTGCCGCGCGGCCGGCGCGGAGATCGCGCTCACTTGGCAGGGCGACGCGCTGAAAAAGCGCGTTGAGCCGTTGGCAAAGGAGCTCGACGGCCTCGTGCTGGGCCATTGCGACGTCACTGATCCCGCCACCATCGACGCGGTGTTTGACGTGCTGAAGGAGAAGTGGGGCAAAATCGACTTCGTGGTCCACGCCATCGCGTTCTCCGACAAGGATCAGCTCGACGGCCGCTATCTTGAAACCACCGCCGACAATTTTTCCAAGACGATGCTGATCAGCTGCTACTCGCTGACCGCGATCGCCCAGCGCGCCGAAAAGCTTTTGACCGACGGCGGTTCGATTCTGACGCTGACTTACTACGGCGCCGAGAAATGGATGCCGCATTATAACGTGATGGGAGTAGCGAAAGCGGCGCTGGAGGCAAGCGTGCGCTATCTCGCCGCCGATCTCGGCGAGAAGAACATTCGCGTCAACGCGATCTCGGCGGGGCCGATCAAGACGCTGGCGGCGTCCGGCATCGGCGATTTCCGCTACATCCTGAAATGGAACGAATATAACACGCCGATGCGCCGCACCGTGACCATCGAGGAAGTCGGCGACAGCGCGCTGTATCTGCTCTCGGAGCTGTCGCGCGGCGTCACCGGCGAGGTCCATCATGTCGATTCCGGCTATCACGTCGTCGGCATGAAGCGTCCGGATGCGCCGGATATCTCGCTGAGCAATTCGGCGAGCAAGGAATAGTTGCCGGCGCCGATGCCTGTGCCGACGATCTATTACATCCGTCACGGCGAGACCGCGTGGAATGCGGAGGGACGTTTCCAGGGAACGCAGGATATCCCCCTCAACGATCTCGGGCGCAGCCAGGCGATCGCTGCCGGCGTAATCCTTGGCGGTTTGCTGGCGCGTGACGGGCACGAGCCGTCGGCGTTGCCTTTTGTCGCGAGTTCGCTCGGCCGCGCGCGGATAACGATGGAATTGGTGCGCGGCGCGCTCAAACTGCCGCCGGCCGACTACAGCGTGGATGATCGGCTGCGCGAGATCGGTTACGGGCAATGGGAAGGCTTGACGCTGAGCGAGATGAAACTGAATGACGCCGCGACCTTCGCGCGCCGCGACGCCGATAAATGGGGCGTCGCCGCGCCGTCGGGTGAGACCTATGCGAGCGTCACCTTGCGGATGCGCGACTGGCTCGATTCCCTGCTCACCGATACCGTGGCCGTCGCGCATGGCGGCACTATGCGGGCGCTGATGGTGGCGCTGGGCGTCGCGACGCCGCTTGAGGCCGCGGACACCCCGATCGGGCAGGGCGTGGTTTACGTGTTCAGTGGCGGTGGAGTGACGAAATATGGTTGAGACGAATTTCCCGAAAACGGAGCGTCACGTGAGGATTTTTCCCTCCCTCTTGTGGGGGAAGGTTAGGAGGGGGGCCGCAGGTGCGGATTCCCCGGCCTGAAACACCCCCTCTCCAACTCTCCCCCACCGCAAGTCGGGCCTGCCCGATTTGCGCAAATTTGGAATGCGCAACCGGGTGGACCCCGGTTGCGTGGGGGGAGAGAGCCGGCAGGTGCGTGCCGCGCCAATGAAAATTAACTCTCGCTAACGACGAACGAGAGGCTATTTGACCCCTCTCTCTGGGCGCGTTACGAAACGTTGACATTTTGCGTTAACGTGGATTGTCAACGTCAAGCAACGAATGCAACTCCGATGTCCTTCAACACCTTCGGCCACCTGTTTCGGGTCACGACCTTCGGCGAAAGCCACGGGATCGCGATCGGTTGCGTGGTCGATGGCTGCCCGCCGCAGCTGCCGCTGACCAGCGAGGATATCCAGCGCGATCTGGATCGCCGCCGTCCCGGACAGTCACGCTTCACCACCCAGCGCCAGGAGCCGGACGCGGTGAAGATTCTTTCCGGCGTGATGACGCATCCCGAAACCGGCGCGCAGGTAACGACAGGCACGCCGATCGCACTGTTGATCGAGAACACCGACCAGCGCTCGAAGGATTATTCCGACATCAAGGACAAGTTTCGTCCTGGTCATGCCGATTTCACCTATGAAGCCAAATATGGTTTGCGCGATTATCGCGGCGGTGGGCGCTCCTCTGCGCGCGAGACCGCGACCCGCGTCGCGGCCGGCGCCATCGCCCGCAAGATCCTGCCGGAGGTGACGGTGCGCGGCGCGCTGGTGCAGATGGGTCCGCACAAGATCGATCGCGAGAAATGGGACTGGGACGAGATCGCGCGCAATCCGTTCTTCTGCCCGGACAAGGATAAAGCCGCGTTCTTCGAAGGCTACCTCGACGACATCCGAAAAAAAGGATCGTCGATCGGCGCGGTCATCGAAATAACAGCGGAGGGCGTGCCGGCGGGGCTGGGCGCACCGATCTATGCCAAGCTCGATGCCGAGCTGGCCGCCGCCCTGATGAGCATCAACGCGGTGAAGGGCGTCGAGATCGGCGCCGGATTCGGCGCTGCCGAATTATCCGGCGAGGAAAACGCCGACGAAATGCGGATGGGCAATCACGGCGCGAGCTTCCTGTCCAATCATGCCGGCGGCATCCTCGGCGGCATTTCCACCGGGCAGCCGGTGGTGGCGCGTTTCGCGGTCAAGCCGACCTCCTCGATCCTGTCGCCGCGCCGCACGGTGGATCGCAAGGGTGCCGACACCGAGATCATGACCAAGGGCCGCCATGACCCTTGCGTCGGCATCCGCGCGGTGCCGGTCGGCGAAGCCATGATGGCGTGCGTGCTGGCAGATCATTTCCTGCGCCATCGCGGGCAGGTGGGCGGATAGGACTGCCGCAATCTGCGGTCTTCACCGGCGAGATGACGGGTTACGCGTTTGACCCAAGTGCTCCAGTATTGATTTTGCCCGGAAATGAAGAATGCGGTGGCATTGGAAAATCCAGGGCCCCTGGCCTATACTCTGGACATGCGCCGCGATGAAATAATTGCAAAATTGAAAGAAACTGAACCCGCCCTGCGGGATTTTGGGGTGGGAGCGCTTTACCTGTTTGGGTCACACGCCCGCGATGAAGCCAAATCAGATTTTGACGTGGATGTCTTTGTCGACCCGGCTCCCGAGCGTGACTTTGGATTTCTGTCTTTCATGGATGCGCCCGTCGTCGGGCACGCAATCGCGTGACCGTTGGCTCTTGTGGGTTGCTTTACTGGCTCGAAAGCCGATCGCTCTACTGATCCGTCGCCGGCGCGGGCATTTGGCTGTCCTCTTTTTCCAGACATCCAATAATGTAAGCGGTGCGATCTCTCGGCAGTATCTTTGCAGCCTCGGCCTTGTGGCGGCATTCGAGTTGCTCGATTTGCTTGGCGCGGCGCTTTTCATTGGCCAACGAGGATCGCCTGATCCTCCGCACCGTCGTTGGCGAGCCATCGGATTCGAATTTCAGTTCGTAGGTTTTGCCGTTTCGATCCGTCGCGGTGCAGGCGATGCTGGAAATGCCCGCCGTCCTCAGGTTTCCAAGCTGCGTGCAGCTTCCGGTCGATAATTCAACGACCGGAACCGGCAGGCCATCGACCTTCGGCCTGTCCTTGGAGTTCAGCAGCATGCGGTCGACTTGCAGTTCGTACAGATCGTCTTTTTCCCTCCGGGCATTGTCGCCGGAGAACGTGATGATATGGCTGCCGTCGGCGGGGTCGTCGAGAGCAATCACAAAATTTGCCCGGCCCTGCTCATTCTGGAAGAACGCGACGGCCCGACACGCAAAATCGTGTCCCGCGATTTTGAGTTTGCTGCACCTGCCTTTCGGTAACGCCAATATGTCGGTGTCCGGTTCTTGTGGCTTATCTTCGTTCGCCACAAGGATGACGGTGCGCAAATTCCGGACATGCTGCAACAGCCGGCTGTCATGGGCCGGATTGGCGCCAGACGGAGTTGCAAAGAAGATGGCGGCAATGGCGAAGGCTTGCCGGCAAAGACGCATCGGTGTGCTCGATTGATAGAGTGAGATCAATTGGATCACAGCTTATCCGAGTTTTCCAGCTTTGTATCAGGCGGGAGCTGGCGCTTCGAACATCGAGTTCATCGACCGCGCGGGAGATGTTTGTGCCCGAGCCGTCTTGACGCGCCGGCAACTTGGACGACAAATGCAGCGATGATAAACCTCTCCGAGTTGCAGAAGACTACCGACTGGCTGATCGATGGCGCGAGATCCGCCGCCAGTCCGAGCCACATGATGGCGGAAACCTGCGAACGCCTGGTGCAAGCAGGCTTGCCACTCTGGCGTGTCGGCGTTTTCGTTCAAACCCTGCATCCGGGTATTTTTGGCGTCAGTTTCATCTGGCGGCAGGGTGCCGAGGTCGTCTTCGGGAGTGCCGATTTTGATCCTCGCGACTTAGCGCAATTTAAAAACAGCCCGCTGGCCGTCCTGTACGACGAGGGACGGGAGGTCAGATATCGCCTCGATGATCCAGAGAGTAAGCGGTTCCCGTTCTTTGATGAGATGCGGGTGGAGGGCATCACCGATTATATCGCGCTGCCGCTTCGGTTTACCAGCGGTTCAATTCATGGAGCGAGCTGGAGCACGAAGCAGCCGGGTGGCTTTAGCGATGACGAACTAGCTGCATTGAAGACGATGGTGCGGCCGCTGACGCGCGTGATCGAGATCGTCAACCTCACGCGTACCGCTTCGAACCTGCTCGACACCTATGTAGGCAACCGCGCCGGCGAGCGTATCCTCGGTGGCCAGATTCGCCGCGGCCACGCCGATACCATGCAGGCCGCGATATGGCTGTCCGATCTGCGCGGCTTTACCGCGCTCTCCGACCGGCTGCCGGCTGAAACCGTGGTGGATATTCTCAACCAATATTTCGATTGTCAGGTGCATGCGATCAAGACCCATGGCGGGGAAGTCCTGAAGTTCATGGGCGACGGGCTGCTGGCGGTTTTTCCGATCGCGGAAACGATACAAGACGCCCAGGATGTTTGCGGCCACGTGCTGGAGGCGGCGCGGGAATCCCGCGCCAGCGTCGATGCGATGCATTACCCGATCGGGGAAACCATCGAGCGCTTCAGGTTCGGGGTGGCGTTGCATGTCGGAAAAATTCTGTACGGCAATATCGGCGGCGGCAACCGGCTCGACTTCACCTGCATTGGTCCTGCCGTCAACCTCGCGGCGCGGCTGGAGAAAATCGCCGGCCGCCTGCATCGCACGATCGTGGCTTCCGCCGGATTTGTCAGAATATGCCAAAGCGAATGGAGAGACCTGGGCGAATTCCCGATCTCCGGGTTTTCGAAGGCCGAGCGCGTCTACGGCTTGCAGGACGAAACGCCTGACATTTGAAGATGACCGCTCAATTCGCCGCGCCGGTTATTCCTCGGGCTCGGTGGTAAATAATAGCGGATAGCCTTTGGCGCGGCCGGCGTCGGTGGCGCGTGTGGCCTTCGTCTCGGCAACGTCCTTGGTGAAGACGGCGACCACGCAGACGCCACGCCGGTGGGCGGTAATCATGACCTTGTGGGCCTGGTCCTCGGTCATGCGGAACTCGGCCTTCAACACCGAGACGACAAATTCCCGGGGCGTGAAGTCGTCATTGACGAGGATCACCTTGTGCAGGCGCGGTCGTTCGGTCTTGGTCCGAACCTTGGTTTTCGGCTTGGTGGTCGTGTCAATCATTCCGGCGGCACCTCCTGACACCTGCGCGGGTTGCCGCACTATGATACAGCCTCGCGGTCCACGGTGGAACCGGCCGTTTGGTGATGGCTTCATTGCGGTGGAATCGCAACGGGTGCTCGATTTCCTTTATTTTGAGGCGTTTTCTTCGGCGAGCCGATTTCGTCCCGTCTCACATGCAGGGCAGGCTTTCGCTGGAAGCGCTCTGACTTGAATGTGAACGACAATCCGTGTTCTCGCTTTTCGCGACGCAGTTTGCATGTCACCATCGCGTCGGACGATGGGAGGACCGCGATGCGCTGGTATGTCTCGATCGGAGCGGCGCTGATCGCGGGAGCGGTGGCCGGCGGTGACGTCGCGAGCTTTGCCGCGCCGAATCCGGGAACTGAAGTATCTGACAGCAAGGACAAGACGCCCTCCGTTGATGTCGAGTTGATATTAGCTGTCGACGTTTCCTATTCGATGGACATGGACGAACTGGCCGTCCAGCGTGAAGGTTACGCGCAAGCGATCGTCTCAAAGGAGTTTTTGCAGGCGCTGAAGGCCGGTCCCAGTGGCAAGATCGCGGTGACTTATTTCGAATGGGCGGCGACAAACGACCAGAAGATCATCATTCCCTGGCGGGTGATCGATGGTCCGGAGACGGCGGACGCTGTGGCCGACGAAATCCTGAAGACCCCGATCCGCCGCGCGTCGCGCACCTCGATCTCCGGCGCGATCAATTTCGCGATGCCGTTGTTCGAGCAGAACCCGTATCGCGGGCTGCGCCGCGTCATCGATATTTCCGGCGACGGCCCCAACAATAACGGCACGCCAGTCACCGGCGCGCGCGACGCCGCGCTGGAAAAAGGCATCACCATCAACGGCCTGCCGATCATGGTGAAGGAGCCGTCTTATTCGACGATGGATATCGAGAACCTCGATTTCTACTACGAGGACTGCGTCATCGGCGGCCCGGGTTCGTTCGTGGTCTCGATCAAGGATCGCGACAAGTTCAAGGAGGCGATCCGCACCAAGCTCTTGCTCGAGGTCGCCGGCCGCGCGCCCGAGCGGCCGATCGTCCCGGTAGCCGAGAAGGAGCCGCGGGTCTCCTGCCTGATCGGCGAGAAAATCTGGCAGGACCGCTGGGGGAGATGAGACGCAACGTGCCCCGGATGCCGCGCAACACGCCGCTCTTTGGCGGCGTGTGCGCTGCTGATCCGGGGTCCCGCGGGAATGTGGTCCCGGCTCTGCGATACCTCGTGACGGACGCTGCACCGCGTCCGGGACACGCGTAGATTATTTCCTGAACCGCGCCACCAGTTCGACATGCGGGGTGTGTCGGAACTGGTCGACCGGTGTCACGCCCTCGATCCGGTAGCCACCATCGATCAGGATCCGCGCGTCGCGCGCGAAGGTCGCGACATTACAGGACACCGCGACCACCACGGGAATCTTGCTGAGCGCCAGCTGCCGGACCTGGGCCTGGGCGCCTTGACGCGGCGGATCGAAAACCACTGCATCGTAGTCGCGCAGCTCCTGCAGCATCAGCGGGCGCCGGAACAGATCGCGCGTCTCGGCCTTGACCGGCTTCAACCCGGATGTCGATGTCGCCGCTTTCTGCAACGCCATGATCGCGCCGGCATCGCTGTCGAAGGCCGAGATCCGCGACTTCGCCGCCAGCCGCAGCGCGAACGGTCCGACCCCGCAAAACAGATCGGCGATGTGTTTGGCGCGCCGGCAATGCATGGCCACCAGCGCCGCCAGCGCTTCCTCGCCGGCGACCGTCGCCTGCAGGAACGAACCTGGCGGCAAGATGACCTGCGCCGCGCCGATCGCGATCGTCGGCGCTGTGCGCTTCAGCACCAGTTCGCCATGGCGCGTCAGCCGCGCCAGACGATGCCGTTCGGCGAACTCGGACAAGGTTGCGATCATGGCAGCCGGCAGCGGGCCCGAACCGCGCACATCGACGTCGAGGCCGTTGCTCGTTGCGGTGACCTGAATATCCAGCGGCTTGCCGGCCGGCTTCACGATCTCGGCCAACGCCCTGGCGGCGTCGAGCGCACCATGCAGCGCCGGGGCGAGAATCGGACAATCCTCGATCGCAACGATCGCGTGGCTGTTGGCCGCGGCGAAGCCGACACGCAACTCGCCATCGTTGCCGCGGCGGGCATGGACGGTGATGCGCCGGCGGCCGGCGCCGTGAGCATCAACGAGGCCGTCGACCTCGCATTCGATGCCGGCATGCGCAAGCGTATCCACAACGATCTGGCGCTTCCAGGCGCGATAGGCTTCCGGCTCCCAGTGCTGAATGGCGCAGCCGCCGCAATCGCCGAAATACCCGCAGAAGGGTAAGATCCGCTCCGGGCTTGCACGTTCGATGCGCGACAACTGCCGGCGGTCGGGATGATCGGCCACCGCTTCGACCTCGACGGCCTCGCCGCTGAGCGTATAGGGCACGAACACGGTCTGGCCGCCGGCGAAGGCGACGCCGTCACCGCGGTGACCGACATGGTCGATGACGAGACGTTCACCCACGGCGCGCGCCGATGAAAAACTCCAAATTGCCGTCACCGCCCGCGATCGAAGACGGAAACACCTCGATGCCGGTGCACCCGAGCGAGGCGGCGAAGGCCGCGATGTCGTCGCAAATTTGCCGGTGCACCGTCGCGTCGCGGACGATGCCGCGCTTGGAATGCTTTCGCGCTGCTGCTTCGAATTGCGGCTTGATCAGCGCCAGCAGATGCATCGGTGCTGCGGCCAGCGCCAGCGCAACCGGCAGTACGGCTTTGAGCGAAATGAAACTGACGTCGATCACGACCACCTCCGGCCGCATCGGCAGGCGCTTGCCCTCGAAGTTGCGAATGTCGGTTTCCTCCATGGAAACCACCTTGGGATGTCCTTGCAGCGACGGATGCAACTGGCCATGCCCGACATCGATCGCGAATACGAGGCTGGCGCCGTTGGCGAGCAATACCTCGGTAAAGCCGCCGGTCGATGCGCCGACGTCGAGGCAGACGCGATTCTCGATGTCGATAGCGTAGCGCTCCAGCGCGCCCGCCAGCTTGACGCCGCCGCGTGAGACATAGGGGTGCGCCGGTTGCGCGCGCAGCGCGGCGTCAACTGGAATTCCCTCGGACGCCTTCAACACCGGCCTGTCATTGGCCACGACCAGGCCCGCTTCGATCGCGGCTTGCGCGCGCGCCCGGCTTTCGAACAGCCCGCGCTCGACCAGCAACAGGTCCGCGCGCTTGCGGGGACGGGGAGCGCCTGGTTCGCTCTTGGTCAAATTCGACCCGATGCCGGCGCGCGCGTGATGGCAAGCCGCTCGGCGGCCATCCGCACGCAGGTCTCGAAAGCGTCCAGGTCATGCCAGCCGTCGGCGGGCGCATGCATTGGCGTCACCAGCGCGCAGCCGTGCTGATCGAGGGCATGGATCATCATCAAATTGTCGGTCAATCCGAAGTCCTCGACGGTCAAACCCTGCGCATCGACCAGGCGCCCATCGCGCGAAGTCACCTCGGTGAATTCACGTACGCGATCGGCATAGGATGAAGGATCGTTGGAATAGCCGAGACACAACTTGCCACGTCCCGCCATGTAACCGAGCTCGTAGACGGTGCCGGCATCCGCGCCCGGTCCGCGAAACGGTGTGAGGTTGGCGATAATCGCGTCGGCCCCGATCATCATGGTTTCGTTACCACGAAATATCCGCAACGAGGCGTCCGGCGCGGCAAGGTCAACGGTGTTGTCCAGCGGATAGAGACCGGTCAATCCGTGACGCGCGCAGATTTCCGACTTTCGCCGCCCGATAGCGATAGCATCGCGCAAAAAGACGTCGGGGCCCGCCAGATAGACTTTTGTCATGCAAGCTGTCATTGCGAGCGAAGCGAAGCAATCCATAGCCGCACGAAATTGCGTGGTCGCAAGAGCTCCTCGCAATGGCGACGCAAAGCGCCCTTCGTTCGGCCTTGCCTCAGGCCAGCTTCACCGTTTCGGCCTTGAAGTCCTTGCCGAGCGCTTCGAACACCTTGGCGACGATGCCCTTGGCGTCGAGGCCGGCGCGGGCGTACATCGCGTTCGGCGAATCGTGATCGAGGAATTCGTCGGGCAGCACCATCGAGCGCATCCGCAAGCCGCCGTCGAGCATGCCGTGCTCCGCCAGCGTCTGCATGACATGGGAGCCGAAGCCGCCGATCGAGCCTTCCTCGACGGTGAGAAGGACTTCGTGCTCGCGCGCGAGCTTTAGCACCAGGTCGAGATCGAGCGGCTTCATGAAGCGCGCATCGGCAATGGTGGTGGACAGTCCGTGCGCGGCCAATTCGTCGGCGGCCTTTTCGCATTCGGCGAGACGGGTGCCGAACGACAGCAACGCGATCTTGGTGCCTTCGCGAACGATGCGGCCCTTGCCGATTTCGAGCGCCACGCCAGCTTCGGGCATCTCGATGCCGCGGCCTTCGCCGCGCGGATAGCGAACCGCGCTGGGGCGGTCGTTGATCGCGACCTGGGTCGCCACCATGTGCACCAGCTCGGCCTCGTCGGAGGCCGCCATGATCACGAAATTGGGAAGGCAGCCCAGATAGGCATTGTCGAACGAGCCGGCATGGGTGGCGCCATCGGCGCCGACAAGACCGGCGCGATCAATCGCAAAGCGCACCGGCAGGCTCTGGATTGCGACGTCATGCACGATCTGGTCATAGCCGCGCTGCAGGAACGTCGAATAGATCGCGCAGAACGGCTTGTAGCCTTCGGTCGCGAGCCCCGCGGCAAATGTCACCGCATGCTGCTCGGCGATGCCGACATCGAAAGTGCGGTCGGGGAACGCCTTGTTGAAGATGTCGATCCCGGTTCCCGACGGCATCGCCGCGGTGATGCCGACGATCTTTTCGTCCTTCTGCGCCTCCTTGACGAGGCTTTGGCCGAACACGTTCTGATACGAAGGTGCGTTGGGCTTGGCTTTTGCCTGCGCGCCGGTGGCGACATCGAATTTGACCACCGCGTGGATACTTGTCGGCGGATGCTTCCGCCGGGCCGTAGCCTTTGCCCTTTTGCGTGACGACATGAACCAGAATCGGTCCGGTTTCGGCGTCGCGGACATTCTTCAGCACCGGCAGCAGATGGTCGAGATTGTGACCGTCGATCGGGCCGACATAGTAGAAGCCGAGTTCTTCGAACAGCGTTCCGCCGCCGACCATGAAGCCGCGGGAATATTCCTCGGCGCGGTTGGCGCGGTCCGCAATCACCTTTGGCAGGTGTTTGCCGAGTTGTTTGGCGGCTTCGCGCAGCGAGCGATAGGTCTTGCCTGAATACAGCCGCGACAGATAGGCCGACATCGCGCCGACGGGCGGGGCGATCGACATGTCGTTGTCGTTGAGGATGACAATCAGCCGCGAATTCATCGCGCCGGCATTGTTCATGGCCTCATAGGCCATGCCCGCCGACATCGCGCCGTCGCCGATCACCGCGATGACATTATTCTTTGCGCCGGAGAGATCGCGCGCCACCGCCATGCCGAGCGCCGCGGAGATCGAGGTCGAGGAGTGAGCGGCGCCGAACGGATCGTAATCGCTTTCGGTCCGCTTGGTGAAGCCGGACAGTCCGCCGCCGGTGCGCAGGGTGCGGATGCGGTCGCGACGGCCGGTCAGGATTTTGTGCGGATAGGCCTGATGGCCAACGTCCCAGATCAGGCGATCGCGGGGGGTATCGAACACGTAGTGCAAGGCAGTCGTCAACTCGACAACGCCAAGGCCGGCGCCAAAATGTCCGCCCGTGACCGAGACCGCGTCGATGGTTTCCTGACGCAGTTCATCGGCGACTTGCCGGACTTGCTCCACCTTAAGCCGACGCAGATCGGCCGGGGTCTGGATGGTATCGAGTAGCGGCGTTTTACTGAACATGGTCACAGCGATATTCCAATTTTGCATGTCGGTACGAGCGGCCCGACGTCGGACGGGTGCGCGATATCTGCGCAGCGAAAACCCAGACGCCGGATGCCACTTAAGCATGCCGAGGCCTTTTTGAAGCCTAGATGCGTTCCGGATCGTTCAATGTGATATATATCACTCTTGGCGGCTTCGCCCTTCTCGATCATTTTTGTAAGCTATTTGAATGGCTTACCGACGCCAGAAACTGGCGGCAGGTTGCCCTCAACAGCACATAACCCCTAAGCTTTACACTAAAGCTGTGGTCAAAGCCACCCAACGGGCTTGGGGACACCATGGAACTGACGTCGCGGAACCCGAGCTTCACCCTGTGCGGGTATCGGCATCCGCCTCAAATTCCCTGCCGGTCGCAGCTTATTTTGCACGTCGCAACCCGGTGAAGGGCTCGTTCAGCCTTCGCCCGGGTCTCGATCGCCGGATTTGCCGAATGTTTCTGAGTGTTGCTAAAGAGCGACGCGCATCGCGCGCCGGCCATCGCTAGTGTCATTGAACGTCAAGCGGTTCGGTGCCGGTGACCTGCCCGCTGGCGTCGGTCGTGATCTTGTCGACCCGTGCCTCCGCCTGCCGCAGCAATTCCTCGCAGCGCCGTTTCAAGGCTTCGCCCCGCTCGTAGATCGCGACGGATTCCTCCAGCGGCACTTTGCCCTCCTCGAGCCGTTTGACGATCAATTCAAGCTCCTCGATCGCGCGCTCGAAGCTCAGCTTCTTGACGTCCAGTTGGGTATTTTCGGCCATATTGCTTTCCTGGATGTGCAAGAGGCGCCAATGTTCGAAGCGACGGGAAATTTCCGAACCAGGTCACGTTAGTTGATGCGGATTCAAAAATATCTATGCGGAGGCATTGTGGCGGGAATTTACACGCCCATTAATGCAGTGACGTGAGCCGCGACTGATTCCTTCAGGCCCTGCAGATCATAGCCGCCCTCCAGTACCGACACAATTCGGCCCCCCGCGCTTTTATCGGCGACATCCATCAGCTTGCGTGTCACCCAGCCGAAATCGTCCGACTTGAGATTAAGTGACGCCAGCGGATCGCGGTAGTGCGCGTCGAAGCCGGCCGAAATAATGATCAGCTCGGGGCTGAACTTGTCCAACTGCGGCAGGATCACGTTTTCGAATGCGGCGCGGAATTGGGTGCTGCCGTCTTCCGAGGCCAGCGGCGCATTGACGATGGTGTCGTGTTCGCCGCGCTCGCCGCGGGCGCCGGTGCCGGGAAACAGCGGCATCTGGTGCGTCGAGCAATACATCACCGTGGAATCCGCCCAGAAAATATCCTGGGTGCCGTTACCGTGATGGACGTCGAAATCAACCACGGCGGCGCGGGCGATGCCGTATTTGCGCTGGGCGTGACGCGCGGCGATGGCGGCATTGTCGAAAAAGCAAAAGCCCATCGGCTTGTTGATCTCGGCGTGGTGGCCGGGAGGGCGCACCGCCACGAACGCATTGCTGTGGGTACCCGCCATGACCGCATCGGTGGCGGCGACCGCGCCGCCGACGCCACGCATCACCGCCTCCCAGGTGCCCGGCGACATCGACGTATCGCCGTCGAGATAGATCAGGCCGCTCGACGGCGCGATATGCCGGAGTTCTTCTACGTAATGCTCGTTGTGACAGAGCGTGACCAGAATCCAGACTGCCTTCCGGCGCCTCGACGCGCACCAGCGGCGCGAAGCGATCCGCCGCGAGCACCTCGGTCACCGCGCGCAGCCGGTCGGCACGTTCGGGATGTCCGGGAGGTGTGACGTGTTCGAGGCAGGCTGGGTGGCTGAGAAGAAGTGTCGTCATGCAATACCTTGGCGCGTCCGACCGCGCTTGCGAGGAAGCGCTAATCTAGAGCGTTTTCCAACGGTTACGCGCAAAGAAAACGCGTCAAAAATAAATAATAGAGGCTCCGTGCCGATTCAATCGGAACGGGGCCTCTTTCGGGTAGGCAGCAGCAGCGAAAGAGCCCGAGCACGTGTGCAAGGCGCTAGTTGATCCGCGCGATGCGATCGGCGATGGCGGGCCCGATCGGGCTATTGGCCTGGAAGTAGCCGTAGAGCGCATCGACGTCATAGCCGCCGAATTGCGGCGCGGTGCCGTCCTTCAAGACCGTGAAGCCGTCGCCCCCGACCGACAGGAAACTGTTCACCGTCACCCGATAGCTCGCCATGGGATCGATCGGTTGCCCGTTCAGCGACATCCGATCGGGGACCACGCGGTCGCCATAAGGCCTGGCGTTGTCCCAGGTGTAGGTGAAACCCTTTGAGACCTGCAAAATCCGCGGCCGCTTCGGATCGACCCATTGCTGCTCCAGCACGTCCTTGATCTGCTTTCCCGTCAGCGTCAGCGTCACCAGCTGGTTGCGAAACGGCTGGCTGGCGAACACGTCGGCGTAGCTCACCGCGCCATCTTCTTTCTTTGCGATATCGGTGCGGACGCCGCCCGGATTGGTGAAGGCGACCACGGCGCCGCCGTTTGTCGCGGCGCGGGTTGCCGCCAGCTGGGCGTCGGCGATGATGTCGCCGAGCGCGCTCTCGCCAGCCTCGTTGGGGGAACGCGACAGGGTTTCGGTGACCGATCCAGCCAACCGATTGGCGATCGGCGCGGCGACCTTGTCGTAAGACTCCAGCAACGCGGTCTGTTCCGGATCCCTGGCATAGACGCTGGTGCGGACGAGGATGTTGTCGGCCTTGGCGCTGACAATATCGCGCGTCGCCCGATCCAGCTTGAGGTCGATCGTGGTCACGATGGTTCCGTATTTATCGCCTGACGTGACGAGACGTCCGCCGATGTTACAGACATAGGCCTGATGGGTGTGGCCGCTGATCACGACGTCGACCGCGGGATCGAATTTCTTGACGATGTCGACGATCGGTCCGGAGATCCCCGGGCACTCATTATAATCGCCGGTCGGAAAGCCGCCTTCATGGATCAGCACCACGATGGCCTCGACCCCGCGCGCCTTCAATTCCGGCACCAGTGCGTTCACTGTATCGGCCTCGTCCCTGAATTCGAGGCCCGCGACGCTGACGGGCGAAACGATGTTCGGTGTGCCCTTCAAGGTCAGGCCGATAAAGGCCACCGGGATGCCTTCGAACTCCCTGACCTCGTAGGCGGGAAATACCGTCTTGCCGGTATCCTTTTCGACGGTAGAGGCCGCGAGGTAGTGAAACGTCGCGCCGGTGAACGGATGCGGCCCCCGGCATTTTTCGGATGGATGACAGCCGCCGTTCTGCATGCGCAGCAATTCGTCCTTGCCTTCGTCGAATTCGTGATTGCCGACGGAGGCCACCGCAAGCCCCATCATCGACAGCGCCTCGATGGTGGGCTCATCGTGGAACATTGCCGAGAGCAACGGGCTGGCGCCGATCAGATCGCCGGCGGCGACAAAGATGTTGTTCTTGTTCACCTCACGCAGTTGCTTGACCAGCGTCGCCATGTGCTCGGCGCCGCCGGCCTCGACCATGAGCTTTTTGGTCTTGTCGGCGGGATCGGCGACTTTGATTCCGCCCGGGGAGGGGCGAAGGTAGCCGTGGAAATCGTTGATGGCGAGAATTCGCAAGTCCACTGTTTCGGCGGCCGAACGGGCGGCTGGGCACAAGAGCGCCAGCAGCACGGCGAGAACGGGCAGGATGGGTCTAGGCATAGTCGGCAACATTTTTCCGGGCTGGGCGGTGTTATGCTTCGGATGTGAAAATGGGTTTGCTGGCGAATGGCGAGCCGTACCCTACATGAACCCCGGTGACGCCCAAATGTCTCCGCCGGCCTTCTCCGGAAAGTGATGAAAAGGGATTCTCAAATGGACCATGCGATGCAGTTGACAGGCATTCATCACCTGACCGCGATTTCGGCGAGGCCGCGCGACAATCTGGCCTTTTACACCGGCCTGCTCGGGATGCGGCTGGTGAAGAAGACCGTCAACCAGGACGACGTCAGCGCCTATCATCTGTTCTACGCGGACGGAAAGGCCAATCCCGGCACCGATCTCACCTTCTTCGATTTCCCGGCCGCCCCGGAGCGGCGCGGTACCAACAGCATTTCGCGCACCGGCCTGCGCGTCGCCGGCGAGAAAAGCCTCGGCTATTGGAGGGATCGTCTCAAACAAGCCGGTGGCCACACCGGCGACGTCACCGAAGTCGATGGCCGGTTGACGCTGCCGTTTGAAGACAAAGAAGGTCAGCGTCTGGTGCTGATCGACGATGGCGGCGCCGGTCCGGCCTCGCCATGGGCGAAGAGCGCGGTGCCGGCGGAGCACCAGATTCGCGGCCTCGGTCCGATCGTGCTGAACGTGCATGATCTCGCGCGTATCGAGCAGGTGCTGACCGGGGTGATGAACATGCGCCGCGCACGCGATTATGCCGCGCCCGAGGCCGACGCGCAGGTTCATGTATTCGCAATGGGCGAGGGCGGACCTGCCGCCGAATTGCATGTGATCGAGAGCAGGAGTTCGCCGATGGCACGCCAGGGCGCCGGCGGCGTGCACCACGTCGCGTTTCGCACGCCCAACGACGAACAATATCATGCCTGGACGCAGCGCTTGAGCGAACTCGAGATTCGCCACAGCGGCGAGATCGACCGCTTCTATTTTCGCAGTCTCTATTTCCGCGAGCCGAACGGCATCCTGTTCGAGATCGCCACTGACGGTCCGGGCTTTGCTACCGACGAGCCGATGGAAACGCTGGGCGAAAAACTGGCGCTGCCGCCCTTCCTCGAGCCGCGCCGCGCACAGATCGAAGCCGGGCTGAAGCCGATCGAGTGATGTGATCGGTAGGGCGGGTTAGCTAATCGGCCCTACGAACTACAACACCTCAATCGTGTCATTCCGGGACGCGCTTTCTTGGCGCGGGCCCGGAATCCATACGCCCTGTCGTGGTTATGGATTCCGGGCTCGCGCTACGCACGCCCCGGGATGACGGCTTGGATTGAGATCGGATAAGGACGCCTTCGCGTCAGGGGTATTCAACGGCCGCGTGGCTTCCGACTAGCCTATTGCTTCGGCTTCTTCGCGGCGTGTTTTTTTGGTTTCGGCCCGGATCTGGCCGTCGCCGCGGTATCGTCGCCATCGCAGGGCCACGCATCTCGGAGGGCTTCGATCGCAAGCGTAATCCCGGCTTCGCTCAGTCGATCCGGATTCCTGTCGAGGTACTGCAACAGGACCTTGACGCTCGCCAAGGTGCTACCCTGCGCGGGGGGGCATGCCCGCAGCTCAGCGGGCAGATTGGGTGAAAAGATCGTCGCGGTCTCGATCATTCCTTCGCATGCGCCGGCCGACCGCGCCTCGTCGGAATCGCTAAACGAGCCCTCAACAAGCGCCCGGCAATATTTCTGCGCATCCGCGCCTGTATCGACAACTGTGCCGCTGGCAGTTCCAATGGCCGAAAGCGCCAGGCTGGCAGCAACGATATAAGCTCGCATGATATTTCCCCGCATCGCAGTTCAGAGATAGTCAATTTCCGAGGTCTCTGGCAAGACTGAGGCGCTTTGAGGATGCAGCCTCAGGAGCCCCCCTGACGGCTTATGTCACCTTCTCTGAAACCGCACCGGGCGGCGATTGAGGCCGGACTTTAGCCGATTAAGCGAGATTTGGCGGGCGGGTCGGCCAAAAGGCGTAACCCACCGTTGTGCCGCCGAAGGGTGGGTTGTGCCGGAGCCTGTCATCCGGCGTTGGGCCGTGAGCGGATTATTCCGCGACGGCATGACGACTGCCCGAAGGCGGAAGGATGGGTCGTGATGCCGGGCCTTTTCGGCGTCACCGAGATTGAAGCGTCAGTAACCGATAGCGATGGCAATCAGGCCGCCGCACAGGATGGCCAGACCTCCGACCATGACAGCGAGAAAACTTCCGGAAACGCGATCAAGGCTACCCATGACACACCCCTTGCTTCGAAAAGAGATGGTGCAGACCAATTGATTAAAACTTTCGGAATCCCCACCAAAACGTGATTTGAACTTGAATCCAGCCGATCCTTTCGATGACCGGCCGATTTGCCCGGACGGGCTGATCGGTGATTTGCCTGTCCAGCCCCGTTCGCAAAAATATTCCCGTTCCCTTCTGACCCAAATCACCTCTACATCCCCTGCCATCCCGCCTCACACAGAGGGGCGTTTCGCGATCGTCACGGACGTTGGTGCGGGATGCGATGGACGCGGCAGCAGCGCAGCGCAAACACTTGGCGCGGACGAACGATGCTGACGCGGACGGCGAAGTCGTGTGGTCCTGACGCCCCGACGCTGGCGTCAAGTCGGCGGAAGAATTTCCGCCGGCGATGGTGACAAAAAAGCCCGGTCACCAGGGAGAGCGCGAAGGAAACCGTTAAAACCATCGCGCAGGGAAGGCCGGGTGATTCCGGTGAACCTGTGGTCTAACTCGCGTGTTTTTTCTACACGCGAGGCCGCGGGTGCAACGGGCACCCGGCTTTCCCTGCTCCCCTCTTGGGGTAGCCCTGCTCCGCTCTTGGGGCAGCCCTGCGCCCTCTGATTTTCAGAAGGCGAAGGAATTTTGCACAACTCGGGCGCTTCGCGTCGCGAGAAGGCGGAAATGTGTCTCGCCGTCATGCGAGGAGCAGGGCGACGAAGCAATCCAGACTGCCTTTCCGTCGAGATTTCTGGATTGCTTTGCTTGCGTTCGCGATGACGGAATTAGCTGCTTGAAATTGAATCGAGAAACCCTCGGCGGGTCGTCCCTGCGAAAACAGGGGCCCATAGTCCGTGTCGCCGATGCTCTGGGTAGTATCAAATGTTTTTGTTGGACCGTTGCCTGCCGAATGACCATCGGTGGTTACGGGTCCCTGCTTTCGCAGGGACGACCAAGTGCAAACCTACGCCAGCAGTACCGCGTCGGCGCCGTTGACGGCTTCGGCGCTGTCCATCACGGTGCGCTCCAGCGCGGGCGCCTGCACCGAGATGTTTTCGGCGAAGAATCTTGCCAACGTCACGTAGCGCTGCGGATCGCCGACGTCCTCGCCGAGATCGCGCGCGGCGAGCGCTTCGCCGGCCAGCATGCATCCGCCGAGCGTTGCGCCGAACAGCCGCAGATAAGGCGTAGCACCCGCCAAAGCTTCGTTCGGCGCCGACGTCACGCGCTCCAGCAGCCATCGGCTGGTGCGGTCAAGCGATCCCAGGGCGTCGCGCAGTTTGGCGCCGGTGGTGCCGAAGGCCGGATCGTTCGAGGTCTCGACCCGGATCACGATCTCGGTGAGTTCGCCGAGCAACGTCCAAACCGCGGCGCCGCCATTGGCGGCAAGCTTGCGGGTAACGAGGTCGATCGACTGGATGCCGTTGGTGCCTTCATAGATGGTGGTGATGCGCGCGTCGCGATAATGCTGCGCCGCGCCGGTCTCCTCGATGAATCCCATGCCGCCATGGACCTGCACTCCGAGCGCGGTCACCTCATTGCCGATATCGGTCGAGAATGCCTTGGCGATCGGCGTCAGCAACGCCCCGCGGGCTGCGGCCGCGCTGCGGGTCTTGCTGTCGGCCGCCCGCACCGAAATATCGAGCGCCACCGCGGTGGCGTAGCAGATCGTCCGCGCCGCCGCGGTGAGCGCGCGCATCTGCATCAGCATCCGCTTGATGTCGGGGTGAACGATGATGGGGTCCATTCCGTTGCCGGGCCTGTCGCTTGCCTTGCCGACAACTCGGCCCTGGCGTCGTTCCTGGGCAAACGCCAATGCCTGCTGATAGGCGCGGTCGGCGATTCCGACGCCCTCAAGGCCGACGCCGAGCCGCGCCTGATTCATCATCGTGAACATGCACAGCATGCCGCGATTTTCCTCGCCGATCAGGTAGCCGATAGCGCCGCCCTTGTCGCCCATGGTCATGGTGCAGGTCGGGGAGGCGTGAATGCCGAGCTTGTGTTCGACGCCACTGGCGTAAATGTCGTTGCGCGCGCCGAGCGAGCCGTCGGCATTGACGAGGAATTTCGGAACCAAAAACAGCGAAATACCTTTGGTTCCCGCGGGTGCATCGGGCAATCGCGCCAGCACGAAATGCACGATGTTGTCGGTCATGTCGTGATCGCCATAGGTGATGAAAATCTTGGTGCCGGAAATGCGATAGCTGCCATCCGATGCCCGTTCAGCGCGGGTGCGGAGCGCGCCGACATCCGATCCGGCCTGCGGCTCGGTGAGATGCATGGTACCGGTCCAGTCGCCGGATATCAGCTTTTCCAGATAGATCTTTTTCAGCGTCTCGCTGCCATGCGCGTCGAGCGCCTCGATCGCGCTCAGCGTCAGCAACGGACACAGTCCGAACGCCATATTCGACGCGCTCCAGATTTCGGTGCAGGCCGCGTTGATTGCCAAAGGGAGGCCCTGGCCGCCGAACGCTTCCGATCCCGATACCGCGTTCCAGCCAGCCGCGGTCCAGCGTTTATACGCATCGGGCCAGCCGGGGGCGGTGGTCACTTGACCGGCATCGAGCTTGATACCTTTCTCGTCGCCGATCCGGTTCAGCGGCGCCAACACGTCGCTGGCAAAGCGCCCGGCTTCCTCCAGCACGGCGGCGGCGATATCGGTGTCGAAATCGCCATAGTGGCCGGCTTGCACGGCGGCCTGAAGGCCCGCGCCGTGATTGAGGGCCAGCAGCATGTCGTTGATCGGCGCGCGGTAGGTCATGATCGGTGTCTCGCCCTAGGATTGAAATATTGGGTTGCCGTCTTCCCACGAAACCGCGGTTCTCTCAACTCTCCTGGGGGTGGAATCGCGCCGCGCGAAACCTGGAGCCAGGGCGTTCCGGATCAAAAAGCGCGCGATTTCCGCGGCGAAATGCGGCGTTTTGGCGGGATAAATCCGGAAGTCCAATTCCACCGGAATAGGGGTTCCAGCCTGTTGAAATACCTCAACTCCCTCTATAGACCGTCGTTGCTGAAAGGAATCCGCAGCGAGGCTTGTCCTGCCGCTTTCCGGACAGCTTATTGGGGCGTCGCCAAGTGGTAAGGCAGTGGATTTTGATTCCACCATACGGAGGTTCGAATCCTCCCGCCCCAGCCAGCATTTAGCCTTTCAGATCAGGCACTTCTTTCATTCGTATCTTTTCCATTCTGAATGAGGTCAGACGCTCCATTCTGAATGTTTGTTGCCTTTGCGTTCGCCAGGGTATGTGCGTAGCGTTTTCGAGTAGCAGACAAAGCCCTTGGCAGGTTCCGCTTTGCATATCCTTCATAGGATTGCTGGGTCTTGTGAGCTGAGAGGGCGCGGCCCTGACCGTCAGTTAATTCGGCCTCCTCAAGCTCGGTCATTCCACCATGCCGGCAGGCATCGAGTGTGAATGTGGTTGGCAAATTTAACACCTTGCGCATTCTCTGGACGATCTTTTGGATGCCGCCGGTCGAGTACGGTTTTGACACCCCATCCTCGACTTCGCGCAAAATCATCGGCAAGCCCCGCCGTGTTAATCTAGCCAATACCGCTTCAGCATCGGCATAGAACTTAACGACTTCTCCGTTGGGCAATTGCTCTTCTAAAGGATGCAACACAATTTGCCCGGTCTTGTGGTGCACGATCCTTATCGCTGTTGGGAATTGTCCGCTGCGATAATCCGACCATTTCAAATGCCCAGCGATTACATTCTCGGGGCGCTGAAGCCACTCGAAACAGATCACAGCCGCAGCAGCTATTTCGATTTCGCCATAGGCAAGACATCCACTCACGAATGTGTAGACCTCTGCGCGGCTGGCTGCAGCTTTGATAAGCTTGACGCGCGTTTTCATCGTAACGCCATGCCAAGGGTTTGGAATATCCTTTGCAAACTCTGTCGGGTAAAGACGATGGACAACGCGCCAAGCCTTGCGACACAAGGCGACCATCTTTTCGGCGGTCCTGAGACGCTCACCCGAACTGCCGACAGTGAATAGATCATATAGTTTGTCGGCTGCCCGCGGTGTTATCGACTTGATTGGCAAATTCCCAATCCGGATCCCTTTTTTGTTCAGGCTGTTGCAGACCTCTCGCATAGCCCATTCGTAATTCTTACGTGACCGTATGGCGACCTTCGCGGTGTAAGCCTTGGTTTGCTTGTATTCTCTGAACAACCAATCGACGCTACCGATAGAGGGTGCCTTCTCGGATGAGATGGGAGCCCCTCTGCGCATTTGATCCCACTCGTCGAACAAACCATTCAACGTTTCAGCTCTTCCGCCTTTGCCATCACGGCCGCAGGCAGCGGTGTAGTCGTCGCCCAACGGTTCATTCAGGCGCGGGCATCCGGCCTTGATGTAAAGTTTCGGCACATTGAAGTAGAAGGCCGTCCGGCCTGAGCCAGCCGCTTTGGGAAACGTAGCGCGGCAGGGCGAGCTTCACTGTCAGAGATCCTCGGCCGCGTCCGCCGGATATGCTGTCGGTTCTATCGCCCGATCCAGATCGTCCCTGAGCCATAGTTTACGCCGTCCCTCACAAACGCGGGGCTGAGGATAGTCTTTTCCGATGCGCCTGAGAAACCCTTCAATCGTCAATTCCCCAACATAGCCGGCGGCCAAGTCGGCGGCCATCCGACGGGGCCATGACCCATTTGGAATGGCGGAAGGGCGGGCAGGGCGGGTCATGGCGCCGCGCTCCGCCCGGTCCCATAACCGCCGATCCGTGCGTGGAAAACACCGAAGGTGCCCTTCAACCCCCGAAGATGCCCATCAAAGTTCACGGGCATCTTCGGTCTCATTGGGCATCTTCCAGACCCAACCGCCTTCAAAGCCGGCCTTCTGAGGCTTGATTTTCAGGGCCTCTCGGGCGCGTCGAAGTTGCTTCGATGATATGCCGGCTTCGCTAGCCTCCCTTTTAACGTCCTTGGCCGCGACCGGACCACCACTGAGTATTCCCTGAATGAACTCAATTGCCTCGGATTTATCGGAGTTGTTTTCCCCGGCACCGTTCAAAGCCGCCAAGGCCTGGTCAGCACTAATTGAGATGGGCGTGCTCTCATACATGATGCGGGAAGTCGGGATTTCCAAGCCGTCGAACGGGATCTGGCAGCCCTCGATGCGATAGGCGAGACCATGACCGATCGGCGCAATATTCATCTTAGACGGGATCAAGAGCACGCGGGTCTCGTCGTCTTCGTCAGGGGTAACGATGAACGCCGCCCGTGCCTGATTGACAAAAGCCACGCTGCCAATAACGCGGCTGTTTGCGCTTCCTCCCCCCTTACTAAAATGGTTGTTGCAAATGATTGCGACGCGCATTCGCGCCGCCATCTCGCCAAGAGGTTCAAGGACAGACCGCACATCGGAGTTTTTGTGTAAATCCACCTGACCCAGATAACTCGAAACGGGATCGATTATAATCAATCGTATATTTCCACATTTTCGGATTTCGCTTTCCAATCGTTCGAGATCGGCCTGTAAGCTGAATCCGCGCCTTCTTTGATTTTCATCTCGAACCGACTGGATGACGAACACGCGGGTCATATCGGCTCCGGCCGCCATGAGCCTCGGCGCGAGGGTGTCTGCGATATCGTCTTCCGCAGCGAGAATGATGACGCCACCTGCTTTGCTGGCTGCCGCACCGTCGGGCCACTTGTCGCCTGTGGTTGTCCTCGCGGCCAGGTCGCAGAGGATAGTGGATTTGCCGCGGCCTCCTTCCCCAGCAAGGACGTGGACCTTCCCAACCGCTATCCAGTTTTGCCAGAGCCACTCAATTGCCGACGGCCTGACATCGGCCATACAAACGACCTCAAGCCCCGACTTACTTCCTGACTTGTTCGAGGGCGCAAGAACGATTGGTGCCGGTGCGACATCAAGAATATCTCGCAACGCGGCGGCACCCTTTTCCCGATGAATGGCGTTGGCGTCCAGTGGGATAACGTCGCTCAGATGGTTAAGTGGAAAATTCATGCGGCGATCCGATCTGAAGGGCAAATCAACCGGACATCGCGGCCGCCCTGCATCAAGGATTCAGCAAGCGCATGTGAATTCGCTCGACCGGTGCCGTCTGCGTCAGCGACAACAGTGACGGACTCGATGTACGGCGGGACGAGCGGGGCGAGTGCCGGCAACCGAGAGGCTGATCCCGCCACCCAAACGCCAAGACCGGTTGCTTGGTGAATACTCAGGCCGTCCTCGATCCCCTCGGTTATTGCCAATCCGAGCAAATCGTTGGCCGGGGCGAGGGCGATCGGATAGCCGGCCGACTTTCCAATCATGAGCTTATCGCGGTCTGTGCCGGCCTTGGCGCCGCCGTCGCTCTTGAACTCGTAATGTGCACGCCGCGAACCATGGCGTCGTCAATGACGAGATCGCCTGGGGAAGTTTCCCGGGCCATGCCGAATGCGGCGATCATCGCCGGGGCATATTCACCGGAGGCCGAGAGAAATCCGAGTGTTGCCGGGAGCCGGCCATCATAACACCGAGCGCCGCGCAGATAGGTTTCGGCCGGAGTGCCACCGATCGGGATCCGGCGACGCCAGAGAGACAGGGCGACCTTCAGACGGTCCTCGGCCTCCTCGCGGTTTCGACGATCGATTTGTTCTCTGATAGCTGCGCTGTCCCTCAAAGGTGACGAGGGACGGTCACCGTTGGAATGGCTCGCCCATCCACGTTCACCGCAGCGCGCGCAATGGTAGCTGATGAAGCCGGGATCTCCGCACCACAACCTGAGTGTCTTACGGCGTTGGTTCACGGCACTTCGCCGATCCGGACCACAGAGCGGGCAGGGCGCGTCGGCAACAGCGGATCGGCCAGCTGGAATCAGGTCGCGAAGCTGATTAAATGTGAGAGCGCTCATCGGTGCGCCTCAGCAACCGGGAGCCGCGACTGCAACCATTCCGACGCGGATTGCTCTGGAATTAGAGTGCGCCTGCCAACTTTGACGGCGTGCAACCTTCCCGCATTGATTTCTTCGTACGCGGTGGTTTTTCCGACGCTGTATTCGTTGCAAAACTCTTCGATACTGAATGCCGCTTTCGACATTGTCGGTCTCCGTCGTGGTTGCACAAGCTTGTGCGGTCACGGACGGAAATACGCGTCACCAGGCGATAGGGACATCACCTATTGATGCCTGACAGACGTTCCCCAACTCAATCTGGTTGAAGGCGATGCGCGGTCCTGATCAGTCGTCTCGAAGGCGGCCGTATTTATTGATTAGATTGGCTGCATTTGCTGAAGAGCCCGAAAGTCTGAGGCACCTTTTCACCAATCTACCGAACGGCCCCAGCATCTCCTGGTGGACAACTTTCGGCGGGTGCTCGCCTGTCATCTGGCACCAGGTCAGTGCGAGGTTCATAACGAGTTGATCCTCAGCGACCGTTTTACGGAAATGCTTGGTTTTTTCGGGCGCATAATAGAAAACTTCCCAGGTTTTGGATCGCCTTCCTGATGGCCGCTTGCGAGCTTCTGCTACTTTGCCGCCCATCCTGCAGAGACTGGCAATCTTCGCGCAGACGGCCGCGCGGTAGTCAATATTGTTCAGATCTCTTCCGCGTGGAAATTCGACGCCGGGGTTTGCGTGCTCCCACCGCCCGGTTAATGAGGAACGGGCTCTTGCGGATAGATTATCGATCAGAAGTCCCGTTCGCTCGAAATGATTTTTATCGGAGGCGTCGTGAAGAGCTTTGATTTCATCATGTAATTCATTCGCCGTGGGCTCACTCGCGGCCTTGACGTAAATGTGAGCATTTTGCCGGATTTCGTTGCCGAGCTTGTCGAGATCAGTGTCTTTCGGGAATTTCGATTCCTTTGCCAATTCTCGGATGCACTCCGCGTCGAAGACGCGGTCAACGTCACTTTCCGGAATGGTCCGTCGGGCCTTAGGCATTGCACCTCCGCCGGCGCTTCCGCATTGAGTGAAGACGCGGCGGCCCGATGCGGAATCGGGTGTTCGGGGATCAGCCTAGCCGCGCTGGCCATGGATTTAATTGATTTGCCGGCGGATCGCTAGCCTCGGCCATAGCAGATTTACGGTGATTACCGCAATTTGTGCTTGTCCCTAGACCCGATGTTCGCTGAGTGATCGGCGGCCCGTCCTCGGCATGCATAATGTCGAGGGTTGTGCTGGATTGCCGGCACAGAGCCTCAAGCATGGAGGGCGGGCCTGATGAACGATATCACATACGTTGGATTGGATGTGCACAAGGCGACCGTTTGCGTGGCGACTGCCGAGAGCGGCCGCGGTGGGGAGGTACGAGAGGTTGGCGTATTCGAGAACCGCCCCGACGTCCTACGCAAAATGGTGGCTCGGCTTGGCAGGCAGCGGCGTCGCCTCAACTTCTGCTACGAAGCTGGTCCTTGCGGATATGGACTTCACCGTTTGCTGATCGGTTTGGGGCACGACTGCGTCGTGGTGGCACCGTCGCTGATTCCGATGAAGGCGGGCGACCGGGTAAAGACCGATCGCCGTGACGCTTTGATGCTGGTGAAGCTGCATCGTGCCGGCGAATTGACGCCGATCTGGATACCCGACGCTGCTCATGAAGCGATGCGCGATCTGGTGCGCGCGCGGGCGACAGCGGTGCGAGCGGTGTCGAAGGCGCGGCAACATTTGCAAGGCTTTCTGCTGCGCCACGACCGAATTTACCACGGGGCTCGCGCCTGGACCCTGGCCTATCGACGCTGGCTCACCACGGTGCGCTTTGATCATCCGGCGCAGCAGATTGTGCTGCAGGACTATATCCATGCTGTCGAGGATGCCGAAGTCAGACGCGACCGGCTGACGCGGCAGATCGAAGAGCTGATGCCGAGCTGGTCGATGGCGCCTGTCGCCGCGGCGCTCCAAGCGATGCGGGGGGTCGCTCTCATTGTCGCGGTCACGGTAGTGGCCGAAGTCGGCGACTTTCGACGCTTCGCCAATGCTCGCCAGTTGATGGCCTATCTCGGCTTGGTGCCGAGCGAACACTCGTCCGGAAGCAGCATCCGGCGCGGCGGGATTACTAAGGCAGGCAATGCGCTTGCGCGTCGCGTCTTGATCGAGGGCGCCTGGACCTATCGCATGTCGGCCCGCGTGAGTCGGAAACTTCACGATCGCCTCGAGCCACTATCCCCGGCGATCAGGGACATCGCCTGGAAAGCGCAAGTCCGGTTGTGCGCGCGATATCGGCGCCTCGCTGCAAGCGGCAAGCCGAAGGTCGTGGTCACCACCGCGATCGCCCGCGAGATGGTCGGCTTCATCTGGGCGATCGCCCGCGTTACGCAGCCTGAGCTGATCTGACCAAACCGCCGAAACTGAACCAACGAAAAAGGAGGTCGGCTAAAATCCGAGGTGCACATTGCTGGAGGCAGGACCACGGTGGGGAACCCTCGTGCCTGTTATGAGCCGGTCTCCGGACCGATGCTCGACCCTAGAGCGAGGCAGCCCCAAGACGGAACCACGGTCATGCGGTACCCAACCCGCGCATGAGAGCTTGTTTAACCGGCGTCTTAGAGTCCTGTCTCCTGCTGTGCGCACCAACGATCGGCGCAGTCCGCGGCGGCGGAGTAAAAAACTGCGCGCCGCCCCTTGAAAGCGAACATGAGAGCAGGCTGTTGAAAAAGGCGGCTGGCGGCGTAGACTGAAGTCGATGATTCACTTGCTCCGACGGAGATTCGGAGGTGGCGCGTGCGCGGCGGCGACAATAGAACGGGGAAGTTGTTCAGCTACGTTGACTTGGAGGCGCGGGTGCGGCGGGATCATCCGCTGCGAGCGATCCGGACGATCGTGAACGAGGCGCTTTTGGGGTTGGAGCGCGAGTTCGCCGGGCTTTATGCGCCGATCGGGCGACCGTCGATCCCGCCTGAGAAGCTACTGCGGGCAATGCTGTTGCAGGCGTTTTATTCGATCCGCTCGGAGCGGCTTCTGATGGAGCGGCTGGAATACGACCTGCTGTTCCGCTGGTTCGCCGGAATCGGCGTCGACGATGCGGTCTGGGACCATTCGGTGTTTTCGAAGAACCGCGACCGGCTGCTGGAAGGCGACATCGCGGCCAAGTTCCTCGCGGCGGTGCTGGCGCAGCCCAAGGTAAATAAGCTTCTGTCGAGCGATCACTTCTCGGTCGATGGTACGCTGATCGAAGCCTGGGCCTCGATGAAGAGCGTCAAACCGAAGGACGGCCCTGGCGAGCCGCCGGCACAAGGCGGCGGGCGCAATGCCGAAGCGGACTTCCATGGCCAGAAACGCTCGAACGATAGCCATGCTTCGACCACCGATCCCGATGCCAGGCTCTACCGCAAGGGCAAAGGCAAGGAGACGAAGCTTTGCTTCATCGGGCATGGGCTGATGGAGAACCGTCATAGCCTGCTGGTCGACGCCTGCCTGACCCTGGCTGACGGGCACGCCGAACGGGTGGCCGCGCTGCATATGATCGAGCCTCGTGCCGACCGGCCGACAGCGATCACGCTTGGCGCCGACAAAGCCTACGATGCAGAAGACTTCGTCAACGAACTGCGCTCGATGAACGTGACACCGCATGTTGCACAGAACACCAGCGGCCGCAGTTCTGCGATTGATGGGCGAACGACCCGGCACGGCGGCTATGCCGCCAGCCAGCGCATCCGCAAGCGCATCGAAGAGGCATTCGGCTGGATCAAGACCATCGCCGGGCAAGAGAAGTCCAGGTTCCGTGGCCGTGATCGCGTCGGATGGGCTTTTACCTTGGCTGCCGCCGCCTACAATCTGGTGCGACTGCCCAAGCTGATAGCGGAGGCCGGCTGATGGCCAAGGTGCCCGGCTTCGCCAAGCCCATTGCCGGCCGCTGGCGCATCGTCGAAATGGGCATCAGGCTACGTTTGCGAAAGCGGCTGAGTTCTTCAACAGCCTGCTCTCATGTTCGCTTTCAAGGGGCGGCGCGCAGTTTTTTACTCCGCCGCCGCGGACTGCGCCGATCGTTGGTGCGCACAGCAGGAGACAGGACTCTAAGACGCCGGTTAAACAAGCTCTCATGCGCGGGTTGGGTACCGCATGACCGTGGTTCCGTCTTGGGGCTGCCTCGCTCTAGGGTCGAGCATCGGTCCGGAGACCGGCTCATAACAGGCACGAGGGTTCCCCACCGTGGTCCTGCCTCCAGCAATGTGCACCTCGGATTTTAGCCGACCTCCTTTTTCGTTGGTTCAGTTTCGGCGGTTTGGTCAGATCAGCTCAGGCTGCGTAACGCGGGCGATCGCCCAGATGAAGCCGACCATCTCGCGGGCGATCGCGGTGGTGACCACGACCTTCGGCTTGCCGCTTGCAGCGAGGCGCCGATATCGCGCGCACAACCGGACTTGCGCTTTCCAGGCGATGTCCCTGATCGCCGGGGATAGTGGCTCGAGGCGATCGTGAAGTTTCCGACTCACGCGGGCCGACATGCGATAGGTCCAGGCGCCCTCGATCAAGACGCGACGCGCAAGCGCATTGCCTGCCTTAGTAATCCCGCCGCGCCGGATGCTGCTTCCGGACGAGTGTTCGCTCGGCACCAAGCCGAGATAGGCCATCAACTGGCGAGCATTGGCGAAGCGTCGAAAGTCGCCGACTTCGGCCACTACCGTGACCGCGACAATGAGAGCGACCCCCCGCATCGCTTGGAGCGCCGCGGCGACAGGCGCCATCGACCAGCTCGGCATCAGCTCTTCGATCTGCCGCGTCAGCCGGTCGCGTCTGACTTCGGCATCCTCGACAGCATGGATATAGTCCTGCAGCACAATCTGCTGCGCCGGATGATCAAAGCGCACCGTGGTGAGCCAGCGTCGATAGGCCAGGGTCCAGGCGCGAGCCCCGTGGTAAATTCGGTCGTGGCGCAGCAGAAAGCCTTGCAAATGTTGCCGCGCCTTCGACACCGCTCGCACCGCTGTCGCCCGCGCGCGCACCAGATCGCGCATCGCTTCATGAGCAGCGTCGGGTATCCAGATCGGCGTCAATTCGCCGGCACGATGCAGCTTCACCAGCATCAAAGCGTCACGGCGATCGGTCTTTACCCGGTCGCCCGCCTTCATCGGAATCAGCGACGGTGCCACCACGACGCAGTCGTGCCCCAAACCGATCAGCAAACGGTGAAGTCCATATCCGCAAGGACCAGCTTCGTAGCAGAAGTTGAGGCGACGCCGCTGCCTGCCAAGCCGAGCCACCATTTTGCGTAGGACGTCGGGGCGGTTCTCGAATACGCCAACCTCTCGTACCTCCCCACCGCGGCCGCTCTCGGCAGTCGCCACGCAAACGGTCGCCTTGTGCACATCCAATCCAACGTATGTGATATCGTTCATCAGGCCCGCCCTCCATGCTTGAGGCTCTGTGCCGGCAATCCAGCACAACCCTCGACATTATGCATGCCGAGGACGGGCCGCCGATCACTCAGCGAACATCTCTGTAAGTATGCGTGCCAAATGTCACCTATGTCTCGGGCCGCTCACAGGTACTTATTGAATAAGTGCCCTTCCCCGCGATTGCTTGTATCTCCGCTGTGGCTACAATCGACTGCCGCGGCGATCCGCTGCCGGTGCCCGGCGGGCTGCCCGCAGGTTTTGCAGTCATGGTGCAGATGCACGAAGCCCAAAAGCTGGCGGACGACGCGGCGCGGGTAAGGCATAAGGAGCCGACATGAAGACGTTTGCCCGCTTTCTACTTGTCGGAGCCATGCTACTCGCCCGCTGCGCCTGGGCTACCGAACCCTCCCCGGTCGCATTTGCGAAGAGCGTCGTTTCCGAGCGCGGCTCTCAAACCTTTGCGACGGTGAGCTATCCGGACAGGAGCTTGATCGTCGAGTTCCGGCTCGAGCCTTACTCAGCCGGCAAAGCAACCGCGGTCCGGGCTTTTGGCGAGATAACCAAAAAAATCGCACAAGGTGCGTTCAGCAAATTCCCGAAAATCAAGAGTGTCCAGCTCATTGGCAACATGGCGCTGCGCGATAAGCACGGAAACGATAATGTTGACCGCGCCGTCATGGTAAAGTTTTCAAAAGTGAAGGCGGCGACTATCCAGTGGGAAAACGTCGACCCCGCCAACATCGTCGAGATCTCCGATAAGCACTGGATCTTGCCAGAATTGGACGCCGACAAGAAATAGTCAGCAGATTGCAACGGTGCATCGGAGCCATTTTTAATTCAGATGTCCAGGGCGCGGCCATCTGATAGCCCCTCCGCGACTCCAGGAAGCCCGCTGGTGGGCTGGGGTTGCTGTCGGCTCGGGGTCCGTCGGCATCGGAGCGCGCTCGGCCGGCGAGCCCGGCAGGGACTCTGATTGTGTAGAAAGTTTATCTGACAGTAACCACCGATTTCGCTAATCATGCTGTGGGGCTATTGAGCATCCAACCTTGAAGGGAACGACCATGTCGACTTCACTTCGAACCCGCGCCGCGTCAGCCTTGTTGGCCAGCAGCTTCGTTGTGCTCGGCGGCGCCGCCTATGCGGCACCCATTGGCGAGCCGCTTGCGATCACCAAAGCCGCCTCGAATATTGCCCAACCGGTGCAATGGAGGGGCGGAGGTTGGGGATGGGGCCCGGCGGTTGCCGGAGGAATTATTGGCGGGGCAATCGTGGGCGGTGCGTTGGCCGCCCCCTACGGCCCGGGCTATTATGGTCCTGGCTATTACGGCGCGCCGCCCCCCGTGGCGTACGGTCCTCCTCCCGGTGACGCGATCGCTTACTGCATGCAGCGGTTTAGGTCTTTTGATCCAGGCAGCGGCACATATCTCGGGAACGACGGATTTCGTCATCCCTGTCCTTGAGAGATAAGCAGAAGACGGCGAACTCGCTAAGTCGATCGTGGAGCACAGAAAAAGCCGGCGGGCGTTACACCGCCGGCTTTTTCTTGCGACTGCCGGCTCGACTTCCGGTTCCGTCGCGGTCTGGCTGCAAGGCTGCATCGCCTTGGTTAATGAAAGATTAAGCACAGCCAGCGAGAGCTGAGGATTCTTCAGGCGCGGACCAGAGCCGGCGCCAGTTTGGAAAGAATGAGCCGGATTGTGAGCCAGTTCACATTTGCTCGGAATACCCCCTGCTATGCTGTTCGTGCTGGGGATTTCAGGGGCCCAGTGATAGGCGCCGCCGGGACACGAAATTTCGAGCCCGACGGCGTATTTTTTTAAGCCGTAGCTTGCCTTGCCCGGCCATGCCAACCGGCGACGGTTTGTCCCCCGCCGTTGCCGGTTGCGCTTCCTGACTGGTCGGCGCCGGCCTCATTGGTTGTGCTGCTGCAATAGCCCGCGCTTAATTCGATTTCGGAATGCTTCCCAGGGTGAACACGAATTAAGTCGACTACCGGACATAAAGGGAATCTAATTCCCTCATCACCGCACCGTCATCGGCAACAATCGGTGACTGAGAGTGCTGCACGCTCCCGCCTGACGCACGGATGCGTTATGCCTCAGATCCAGCCCTATCCACCTGTCTGTCCACAATGCCAAAAAGGCATGAAGCTTGTGCTGGAAAAAGGAGCACGCCAGAAAGTGTTTCGCTGTGCTGATTGCGGCCAGCCTGATCCGATACGCAACGCAAAAACGCAGGCGTGGCTCAAGGGCGAACTCGGCACCGTGAAGTAATGCCGCGGGCGCGGACCTGAGCCCGTGCCGCTATTTTCTTCGGGGATCAAGCGAGCCTGGTCGGATTCTGATCAATGCTCAGCTTGCCGTAGTCGATGTGGATGCTTTGCGGAAGATGAGCCACCTCGTCTCCGCCGGAAACAGCGTCGAGTTCGTCATCCGACAGCAGATTGCTTCCCACTGAAAGCTCGCATTCCTGGTTTTGCATGTCTTGTCTCCTGTTAGGACGGGAGCGGCCGTCGCTCCCTGGGCCTGCAGGCTGAAGCAGCTTCAATTCAAGTTCGGTGATGCAGATCACTGACGAAAAATCTGCCGGTGGACCGGCCGGCTCTCTCCTATCTAGGGCTTCACGGGTTTGTCGGGCGGCGCTGCGTGAGCTCCGGCTTTGGCGTCAGGCGCATGCCGATCGCGCGCGGCGGTCAGGTCTTTCTGAAGGTTCAACTGTTGCTGTGGCGTCATGGCGGGCTGTTCGCGTTTCGGCGGCGAGTCAAAAATGCCTGTTTTCGGAGGCGCCGCCTGAGCCCGCGCGTCCATCGATAACGAGACTCCACTTGAAGCCGCGCACTCGCCCAACGAAAGGCTCGACAGTATTAGCACTGCCGCCGCCAACGACGATATCGTTTGCTCATTTGATACATCCGCAATGCCCATCGACGGTCGTTCCACCAGCATTGCGGGCCAATGATGTCCGGTTCCTCCCAACGCCCACGAAATGGAAGGGCCGCAGCTAAGTTGCAATTCGACAGCGGCTTTCCATGCGTACACACTGACCACCAGAAGGTCACGCCGAGCGGGATCTCGAACGGTCAATCAGGAGTTACGAGATCGCAAACGGACCGGGTGTCATTTGCCGGAACCGCCGCCACCACCGCTCGAGAATGTTAGTTTGCCGGTGGGCAAGCCGCTACTGCCATCGAGCGCTATTCTGCCGGACCCAACGCCCCCGGTCGAAAACCCGCCGGCGACCTTGTCGAGTTCGAGATCGGTGAGCTCCGTATCGACGTTGAGCCTGGACTTTGTGATTGACGTCTTGTTCGGGGTTTTGGATTTTGCCATCGAAACCTCCTGATGCACCTGAAGACGTTTCAGGTACTGCAAGATTGCCATCGCAATCAGTAATCACCTGTCGGGAAGATCACAGTCGGCCGAGAGCTTCGAATCCTGACCAGCTGAGACAAGAAGTCGTCGCCGCTTCACTTGGCGTTCCTGCGACATCCGGCGAAGCATGGCGGGAGCCGCCGAAACGTCGGCACGTCCTAATGTTGCATCAAAACATCAGTCCGAGTCGAAACTGCATCGCAGGAAAGAAAATTCTTTGACTGTGCACCTCCACAGTCCTTCCATCGGAGCAGAGGCATGCGAAAGGTAGTGCGCCATGAGCGATGAATTTGCTTCCAGGGGCTTCCTCGCGGTGACCGTTGCAGGTGTTGTACTGCTTTGCTCCGGCTTGGTCGCTTTCGCTTTCACCTAATGGGTCGCGCCGTCGCCTTTCATCTTCCGTTTCAGTAACGGGCTTGGACTGACGGGCGGTAGCGACCAACGATCTCGGCGTCTATGCCGGTTTCTTATCTCAGTAACGGACATTGCAGGCGCAAGGTCTGCTGCGAATAACGGCCGAAACACGTAACGGGCGGCGCGTTGCATTTAGGCAACAACTTCTTTCAAAATTGAATATCCGGCGTTTCCGCCATTGCTAGCGCATATTGCGGCTCCAAGAATGGTCCGCGTCACCTTGGCTAGCAATTCGACCAGTTGGAGACGGTGATCATGAAACCACGATTGGCGGCAATAGCGGCATTGGGCCGGGAGCTCGCAATTCCTGCGTCGGTTCTTGCATCGATCGCTGCATTTGGTTCTGCAGGGTTCGATAACAGCGGCGCGGCGCCAATCGTTGACCGCCTCGTGCCGCTCCTTGCCGCCAACGCCACGTTCTCCGACAAACCGCCGCCGATTGCGTTCGACAGCGCCGAAGTAGTGACTGCCGTCAGCTTGACAACGGAGACGGAGCCCGCTGACCCAACGCCGGTTGCGCAAGAGCCGGTTGCGCAAGAGGCGGCGGTACAAGAGCCGACGGTGCAAGAGCCGACGGTGCAAGAGCCTGAACCGATCGTCATAGCCGCGTTGACGGATTCATCGGAAACGCTGCCCCCTGAAACACCACCGGAGCAGGTAGCAAAGACGGACACGGCGAGCACGAACACGCCGAACTCGAAAACCCGCCGACGCCAATCGGGGTCTCGACTTTACCGAAGTTCTCGACGAGTGTTTTGTCGCAGACACCTGTATCGATCGTTACCTCTGGGCGGTTTACCGACGCGCGCCCAAGGAAGACGCCGTCAAGATCCGAGAACAGAGAAGAGTGACCGTCAGGAAAAGGGGCAAACTTGTTACTGTCACGAAGACCTTCACAACACTTACCGATGAGGATTTTTCGTGGAAGGACCCCAAGGCCGCCGAAAGGGCCGGGATGTCCATGGTCGACTATGTCATTGGCGGCATGGATCGGGATTTCAAGTCGAAGCTCTTTCATATGCTGCACGCGGCCGAAGAGGCAGGCCTGGCGCCTGGCATAACCAGTGCCTTCCGGGATGATTATCGCCAATCGATCGCAACCGGCCTCAAGGCGGCCGATAACAGATCCTACCATGGAGGCAGCTCCCACGGAGGCTATGGCCACGGGCTCGCGGCGGATCTCGTCAGTGTAAATGGCACGACACGGGCACAGCGATTGACGTCTACTGAAACATTCTGGAAATGGATCGATGCGCACGGGAACGAGTTCGGAATCGGACGGCCTTACCTGGATAGGGACCCCCCGCACGTGGCACCGATCGACGGCAAGGAATATGCTGATCACCATCCTGGAATGAAAGCTCGACAGGTGAAGTCAGCAGCTAACGGCAAACTCGATAAAACCCGGCCAGGTCACGCCCACGCAGTAACAGCAGGTGCGAACTCAACCCGCCGTGCCGACGGATCCAGCCACGAACGGCGGTCGGATAGGTCGCATACATGATTTCGGTCGCCTCGGGCTGCGCGTGAAACCGACCATGCCGATCGATCAATCGCGCGGCGTGGAATCCCAGCACCGCCCGGCTGGTCACGCAGATGCGGTCAGTTGGCACGGCGCTTAGCACCAACGTGCAGGCCGACAGGCACGGACCGTCAATCACGACGCGATCACCGGACTTGCGCAACTGCTCAAACATATCCATGAACTGTCCGACCTCTCCGCCGCGACTGCTGAGAATGCGAACCTCATCAGCGACGGCCGGCGCGGCCAAGATTGTCGCAAGCACAATGATCACCAGCGCGATTCGCATCATGGACTCCTTACCAGGGATGCAAGGAGACAGCTAAATCAGGCGAAATTCGCGGTGATCACTATCCTGCCATGCAGCGTTGGTGGTTCGAGCGCCGGAACTCCATATGGCGGGTCAACGCCATGCATCAGCTTTGATTGCGAACAAACCACGAATCTATATCGTCCCCGCTTGTTTGGGGGATGATTTGTGTTGGCAACAGCAACCGCTCCATATCTTGAGACGCTAAATCCGGAGCAGCGGCAAGCGGTAGAACACGGCATTGCGCCCCCTGGTCATATCGGGGGCCCGCTGCTCGTGATCGCTGGTGCTGGATCCGGAAAGACCAACACCCTCGCCCATCGCGTCGCGCACCTGATTGTCAACGGCGCCGATCCGCGTCGCATCTTGCTGATGACCTTCTCGCGTCGCGCGGCGTCCGAGCTCACAAATCGGGTCGAGCGGATCGCTCGCAAGGTGATGGGTGACAGGGCTGGCATGATGACCGATGCCATGGCCTGGTCCGGTACCTTCCACGGCATCGGCGCCCGGCTGCTACGGGATTACGCCGAACAGATCGGCCTCAATCCAGCCTTCACGATCCATGATCGCGAAGACTCGGCCGACCTGATCAATCTCATCAGGCACGAGAAGGGTTTCTCAAAGACGGAAAGCCGGTTTCCGAACAAGGGAACCTGCCTTTCGATCTATTCCCGCTGCGTCAACGCCGAGATCGAGATCGAGCAGGTCCTGGGATCATTCTTTCCGTGGTGTTCGGGCTGGGCCGCCGAGTTGCGGGAGCTTTTCGCGGCCTACGTCGAGGCTAAGCAGAAGCAGAACGTGCTCGATTACGACGACCTTCTGCTCTACTGGGCCCAAACCATGAGCGATCCAGCGCTCGCCGACGATATCGGTGGCCGCTTCGATCACATTCTCGTCGACGAATACCAAGACACCAACCGCCTGCAGTCGTCGATACTGCTGGCGCTGAAACCCGGCGGTCATGGCTTGACCGTCGTAGGGGACGACGCACAGTCGATCTACTCGTTCCGGGCTGCGACCGTGCGCAATATCCTCGACTTCCCGAGCCAGTTCTCACCGCCGGCAAACATCATTACCCTCGACCGGAACTACCGCTCCACGCAAGCCATCCTTGCAGCCGCGAACGGCGTCATCGATCTTGCGCGGGAGCGGTTCACGAAAAACCTTTGGACCGAGCGGGCGTCGGGAGCGAAACCACAATTGATCGCCGTCCGGGACGAAGCCGACCAGGCCCGTTGCATTGTTGAACGCATCCTGGAGAACCGTGAAGCCGGCGCGCTACTGAAGCAACAGGCGGTGCTGTTCCGGACATCGAGCCACAGCGGACCGCTCGAAGTCGAGCTCACCCGCCGCAACATCCCGTTCGTGAAATTCGGCGGTCTGAAGTTCCTCGATGCGGCGCACATCAAGGACATGCTGGGGCTGCTTCGCTTTGTCGAGAACCCGCGTGATCGCGTCGCCGGCTTCAGGGTACTGCATCTTCTGCCCGGCGTCGGACCCACATCCGCGCAACGCGTGCTCGACCATATGGCGGAGGCCGCCGACCCCATTGAGGCGATTTGCAAGATGCCGTCGCCTCCGCGCGCCGGTGATGACTGGAAGACCTTCGCGCAGACGATCGGCGACTTGCGCTATTCGGCATGGCCGTCCGATCTGGAGCGAGCGCGGTTGTGGTACCAGCCGCATTTGGAGCGTATCCACGAGGACGCCGAGAGCAGGCGCGCCGATCTGATCCAGCTTGAACAGATCGCGGGCGGCTATCCCTCCCGCGAGCGATTTCTCACTGAATTGACGCTGGATCCCCCCGACGCCACCAGCGACCAGGCCGGCGTGCCGTTACTTGACGAGGACTACCTGATCCTGTCGACGATCCATTCGGCGAAGGGACAGGAATGGAAGTCGGTGTTTGTGCTCAATGTCGTTGATGGGTGCTTGCCCTCGGATCTCGGGACCGGAACGTCGGCCGAGATCGAGGAAGAACGCCGGCTGCTCTACGTCGCGATGACGCGCGCCAAGGACGATCTGCACCTGATCGTGCCACAGCGCTTCTTCACGCACGGCCAACATCCGCAGGGCGACCGCCACGTCTATGCGTCACGGACACGGTTTATTCCAGACCGGCTGCTCGGCCTGTTCGAGAAGGCCACATGGCCCCTCGCCGCTGTCGGCGCTGCTGCCCGGGCCGCAAGCCAGCGTCCGCATATCGACGTCGGTGCTCGCATGCGCGGGATGTGGCGATAGGCAGTTTTCGCTGACCAATGAAATCAATCGCTTAGTTGATTTTGATCGTCTTCGAGAATGCTCCCGCGGGCGCCGTGTTGGCAGACAATTTTGCCGTGCTCTGGCGAGGCCCATGGGTTGTTTTGATGATGTGCTGATTCCCGCAGCGGAACAAGATTCGGGGATCTGAATTGAAAAGGCGGTTCAATAGGCTGGAGCGCCAAGCAATGAGCGATCAAGAACTGGCGGTTCAGGCCATCAGCGAAGCCCAGCAAATTCTCGAAGAATATCTCGAGCCAACACATCACGACAATGAACGGCTGCTCGACAGGTTGGTGGAGGTGCTTGAACGACCCTCGGTCCTCGTCGCCGTCGATCGGTTGCGACGCGGCCATTGAACCGCGCCCAATCGTCGACCTTGAAGGCCTGCGGAATGCCGATGTCCGGGAACGATATTGTATTCGCCGCGTTGGATCAGCGTGCCGCTACCCTCACGGCACTGCTACCCAAAACGGCCTCAGCTCTGTCCAGCGCTGGGGTCGTTCTATTATGGCTTACCCAAACCCAGGAGTTCGTTGCTCCCTACCACGGTCTCCGATTGCCTCGTGTTTACCCGATTGGTGATTTGACAATTCTCCGAGGGAACGCAATTCATGGCGCCTGGGTTCAACTCGCCAGCGCAATGGAATGACGGAGGAATGCATCTCGATGGTTGCATTTTTGTTTTTGTTGGCGCCGACGGTCGTCTTGATCGCTGTTTTGATAATTCAGCGTTTCCAGCCAAAGCTTGACCGGAATACAGGGAGCTTGATTAAGCCCGTCACGAAAGACGGCCGAATTGAGCCAAGATTTGGCGCAGTAAACGATAATGCCGAGCGGGAGCGACGGGCTGAGGTATTGACTGAAGAATTCGCAGGCTAACGTTGACCGGTTAGGCCGCGATTTATTGCCGTACGATTTTCATTGACGTCCGTTCAGCCGAGTGGACGTCAGGTTTGCTATCCTGGCGGTCGCGGCGCGCTGGTCTGCAACTAAGAGGTCGACTGACCTGTCGAACATGGAGACCGCCCTCGGGCGGTTTTTCTGCTTTTGAACCCGCGGCCCCAGATCGCGCGCCGGGTCCTGTTGATAACCCGTAGCCGCGTGGCGTGACAGGCGACCGCGACGTGTTATCGACTGGAACACAGCCATCGCCCATGACGGACAGAAAACCATGCGCATCACCCTTGTCGGCTCCCGCCATTTTGGCGTGACGACTTTTGACACGCTGCGGCAACACGGTGTCGCAAATTGTCAGGGTGGTGGTGGCCCAGGCCGATGACCGCCTGGCGGCGGCGGCTCGCGCCGCGGGCATCGAGGTCACGGTGCAGGCCAGTCCCAAACTGGTCGGGCCACAGGAAATCGCCGATGGCACCGATCTGATCGTGACGGCACACAGCCATGCCCGCGTCAGCAAGGAGGCCCTCGCCGCGGCAAAGCTTGGCGGTATCGGCTACCACCCTTCGCTGCTGCCGCGGCATCGCGGCATCGCGGCCGTCGAATGGACGATCCGGGAAGGCGATCCGATCGCCGGGGGCACCGTATATCATCTTGCCGATCGCATGGATGCCGGCGCCATTGCCGCGCAGGAGTGGTGTTTTGTCAGGAAAGGCGAAACCGCTCGCGAGCTCTGGGAACGCGCGCTGGCGCCGCTCGGCCAGAAGCTGCTCGGCGAAGTCATCGACTACGCCAAAACCCACCAATCGCTGCCGGCCAAACCTCAGGACGAGCAATTTGCGACCAACGCGCCGAGCCTTTCGGAATAATGCGCCCTGTGGGTCGGGTTTTCATACTTCGATCCACTGCGCAAATTTCTTGTTCCCGTCCGGGAACTTAATTTTCTCTCATCTGTTTGATTTCATAGGGAACTATTTGTGATGCCGCGATGCAGCAAATTTTGAACACATTTTGGCTGAATAAGCCGCTTCATCACCATAAATCGGGGATTTCGTTTCATGCGCTATAGCCGCATTTGCTGCTTGTTTTCAGGTATTGTTCTCGCGGCTGGTGCCGTTGCTCCGGCCGGTGCTCAGACACCGTATGATGGGCTTTGGAGTGTCACCGTTGTGACCAAGACCGGTAGTTGCGAACCGTCGACCCGCTCCACACTTACAGTGACGGACGGAAAGGTGTCTGCTGCTGGCGCAGACGTTTCCGGTAGTATCGGACGCGAGGGTGTTGTGCGCGTCTCAATCAATGGGGCATACGCAAATGGTCAACTCAACGGTAACGCCGGATCGGGGAAGTGGAATGGGGCATCAGGAGGCATACCCTGCAGCGGTCGCTGGGAAGCGTCGCGGCAGTAGAACAAGCCGGACGTCCGGCACCTCAGCGGGTGTCAGACGGCTCATCTTCGGGGCTGTGACATTGTTCGCGGCCTTTGCGTTCGGCTCGGCGAGCTATGCGCAGTCGACGCCTTTTGGCGATATGGCCGGCTTTTGGTCGGGCGCTGGCACCGTCACGCTCGACGACGGATCCAGCGAGCGTATCCGCTGCCGCGCCTCCTATGCTGTCAGTTCTAGCGGGACTGGCCTCAATCAGACCCTGCTCTGTGCCAGCGACAGCTACAAGTTCGATTTCAAGACCAATGTGAAGGCCGAACAGGGAGCGCTTTCCGGAGGCTGGAGCGAAAGCACCCGGGGTATCAGCGGCACCCTCCAAGGACACGGCAACAATGGTAATTTCCAGGTCGTGGCGACCGCCGCCGGTTTCACGGCGAACATTTCATTGACGACGCGCGGCGACAAGCAGTCCGTCGTAATCAAGCCCGACAGCCAATTCAAGGGCGCTACGATTACCTTGACCCGCCCCTAGGGCCTTTTTCCGGCACACTGGCAGCGAGACGCTACCTGACAGCGTGTTGCACTTGCCTGCTAGATCGTTGGGCCTTCTACGCCGCCGGAACGAACGCGGTGACCTCAATCTCGACTTTGGCGCGGACGTCGACCAAGCCATCGATATAGAGCAGCGTCGAGGGCGGGAAATTCCGCCCGAGCGTCTCGCGCCAAGCGCCACCGATTCCGGCGCCCGCGGCTTCGTATTCGCTGCGGCTCGTCAAATACCAGGTCAGGCGGACGATATGCTCGGGGCCGGCTCCGGCCTCAGCCAGCAGCTTGATGATCCGTCGCAGCGCTACCCCGACCTGCCCGGCCATGTCTGGTTGATAGTCTCCCTTCTCGTCGCCTCCGGTCTGGCCGGCAAGGACGACCCATCGGCCAGGACCATCAACCGCGATGCCGTGGGAAAAGCCACGCGGCTTGGACCATTCTGCCGGCTGCAAGGTAAGCATGTGCTGTCCTCCAAAAAATAAAGCGTCGATCCTTTAGCATCGATCGGGTCAACACTCTCATATCGTAATCAGGAGTGCATCACTGCATTGGCGTATTTGACCGTTGCAAACCGGCCTGAGGTCGCCGATACCGGCCACTCCCCCGACGTTCCGCCGTACCCCGGCATGACTGGCTCTTCCCGCTGATGGACCGAACACCCTCCAAACCAAGGGCCGCACTATGGATGGCGGGTTGGCTCGCCCTGATGTTGATCCTGGTGGTAGCGGGCCGCGAGGCGACGCGCGAATTGAACGTGTTCCAGATCATGGAGCTGCGCTCGGTCATCGCCTTCTTCATGCTGTACCCGTTGATCCGCATCAATGGCGGTTTCGCGGCGATGAAGACGTCGCGGCCGCTGCAACACCTCGGACGCAATCTGATTCACTATGGCGCACAGCTGGGCTGGTTCTTCGCGCTCACGCTGATCCCGCTCGGTCAGGTGGTGGCGATCGAATTCACCATGCCGATTTGGACCGCCATTCTTGCCGCCAGCTTTCTCGGCGAGCGCATGACCGTCTGGAAGATTTCGGCGATCGTGCTCGGAGTGATCGGCGTCATCATCATCGTTCGGCCGGCGACCGGCGAGATCAATCCGGGTCAACTGATCGCGCTCGCCGCGGCCGTTGGATTTGGCATTTCCGTCACCATGATGAAGTCGCTGACTCGAACCGAAAGTACACTTGCCATCATTTTCTGGATGCTGGTGATCCAGTCCGCAGCCGGGTTTTTTCCTACGCTCTACGTCTGGACCTGGCCATCCGCCTATGTCTGGGGCTGGATCGTCGTGATCGCATTCTGCGGCACATTTTCGCATTACTGCATGGCGCGCGCGATGCTGTATGCCGACGCGACGGTGGTGATACCGATGGATTTCCTGCGGGTTCCGCTGACTGCCACCGTCGGCTGGCTGATCTATTCGGAGCGGCTGGATCTGTTCACGGTGCTAGGCGCAACGTTGATCCTCACCGGCAATCTTCTGAACCTGAAAGCAGCCGAGCCGGTGCCTGCGCGCGCCGGAACCTGAGTGAACCAGAAGGCCCAGCTGCGCTGGCGTTATTCGATCAGGTTCACTTCCCCGCCGCTTTTCGCAGCGCGTCGTTGATCCGATCCTGCCAGCCCGCGCCGCCCTCCTGGAAGTGTTCGAGGACGTCCTGATCGATCCGTAGCGAAACCAGCTCCTTCACATTTGGAAGGCCCACCTTCTTGGGCGGCAGCTCCGGAACCTTTGTGGTGGTCTGCTTGAACGCAGCCTCAGCTTCGGTGCGCGCATCGTTCAACGTCCTTGGCCGTCGTGGTGGCTGAGACATCTGTCATTACCTCATTTGAACAATCAAATTCCCTCGAACAGCGCCGTCGACAAATACCGCTCGGAGAACGACGGCACGATCGCAAGGATGGTCTTGCCGGCGCTTTCGGGGCGTTTGCCGATCGCAAGCGCGGCGGCGATCGCAGCACCCGAGGAAATACCGCCGGGAATACCTTCGTTGCGCGCCAGCGCGCGCGAAGTCTCGATAGCGGTCGCGCTGTTGATCTTGATGATCTCGTCAATCACCGAACGATCGAGAATGTCCGGAATGAACCCCGCTCCGATTCCCTGAATCTTGTGTGGGGAATGCTGCCCGCCGGAAAGGACCGGACTTTCCTCGGGCTCTACCGCAACGATCCGCAGCGAGGGCTTCCGCGGCTTCAGCACCTGGCCCACGCCGGTAATGGTGCCGCCGGTGCCGACGCCGGCCACGAAGAAATCGATGTTGCCGCCGGTATCATTCCAGATTTCCTCGGCCGTGGTGCGGCGGTGAATTTCGGGATTGGCGAGGTTCTTGAACTGCTGTGGCATGACAGCGTGGGGCGTCGTGCGCACCAGTTCTTCCGCAGCGGCGATCGAGCCCTTCATGCCCTGGGCCGCCGGCGTCAGAACGATTTCGGCGCCAAGAAACGCCAGCATCTTGCGCCGCTCGATCGACATCGATTCCGGCATCACCAGCTTCAACCGATAGCCGCGCGAGGCAGCGACAAACGCTAGCGCGATCCCGGTATTTCCCGATGTCGGCTCGATCAGCACGGTATCGGCATGGATCACGCCGGCTTTTTCCATCGCCACGATCATCGCCGCGCCGATGCGGTCTTTCACGCTCGCCGCCGGATTGAAATATTCCAGCTTGGCCAGAATTGTCGCATGCACCCCGTGCTGTTTCGGCAGGTTTCGCAACCGGACGATCGGCGTATCGCCAACCGCGTCGACGATACTATCGAAAACACGACCTCGGCCCGGACGGTGCACTGCACCCGTAGCTGACGGTGCGTCCATGACAAACTCCTGTGGCGAAAACTGTGTGAAGTTGAAGGCTCTTCCCCATTAGGGGCAGCTCATGCCCATGCGCAAGCCAGAATTCGTCGAGCCTCACATTCGCTGCATTGCAAAATTCGAAACTGATAAAATAACGTAAAACCAACGCATTTGTGTTGCGACATCGTCAAACAATCTGGTGTATGTTGAGGCTCAGGTTCAAATCGCAAGGAGGTCACGATGTCAGCAGTTGCTGAAGTCCTCTCGACCGTCGCTCGTCACCGCGACCCGCGCGGATGCGATTTGCCGACCTGCCCGGTTTGCGCCGATTCCATGGTGGCAGCGGAGGCTTCCGCGTACCTTCCCGAGAACCTCGTCAGCTATCTCTGGACTTGCGACAATTGCGGCTATGGTTTTGTTACCAAGCACGCGCTCTACCGAGTTGTCTGCAACTGAACGCGGCAAAATCAAGAATTAAAATAAGTAAAAAAGGACAGAGTCGCCTTCCGTTTCCATCGGAACGGAAACTCTCGTCGCTTCAGCGCGGCAAGATGTCGCCCTTCGCCCATTCGGCGCGTGTGCGATCGCGGAATTCCTGGAACGCTCCTTTTGAAATCGCATCCCTGATGTCGTGCATCAGGCGTTGGTAATACGCGACGTTGATTTCCGACAACAGCATGGCGCCCAGCGTCTCGCCTGATTTTACCAGGTGATGCAGATAGGCGCGCGCATAGCCACGCGTCGACGGCCATGAGCTTTCCTCGTCGAGCGGCCTGGGATCGTCGGCATGGCGGGCGTTGCGCAGATTGATCTGACCGAACCGCGTGAATGCCATCCCATGACGGCCGTTGCGGGTCGGCATCACGCAATCGAACATGTCGACGCCGCGGCCGACCGCCTCCAGCATGTCTTCGGGGGTGCCGACGCCCATCAGGTACCTCGGACGGTCCTGCGGCAGGATCGGAACGACCTCTTCGATCATCCCGAGCATGACCGCCTGCGGTTCGCCGACGGCAAGGCCGCCAATGGCGTAGCCGTGAAAGCCGATATCGACCAGACCTCGCGCGCTGGCCCGGCGCAGTTCAGGCAGGTCGCCGCCCTGCGCAATGCCGAACAGCATGTATCCTGGGGCTGCGGTCTCGAACGCGCGCTTGCTGCGCTCCGCCCAGCGCAACGAGAGCTGCATCGCCCGCTCGATATCGCCGCGCTCGGCCGGCAGCCGCACGCACTCATCCATCTGCATCGCGATGTCGGAGCCGAGCAGCCGCTGGACTTCGATCGAACGCTCCGGCGACAATTCGACCTTGGCGCCATCGATATGCGAGCGAAAGGTGACGGCCCTTTCGCTCACCTTGCGCAGCTCCGCCAGCGACATCACCTGGAAGCCGCCGGAGTCGGTCAGCATCGGGCCTTGCCAGCCGGTAAAGCTTTGCAGGCCGCCGAGGGCTGCAATGCGCTCCGCGCCCGGCCGCAGCATCAAATGGTAGGTATTGCCGAGCACGATATCCGCGCCGGCCTCTCGCACCTCCCGCCAATGCATGCCCTTCATCGCGCCGGCGGTGCCGACGGGCATGAAAGCGGGCGTTCGCACCACGCCATGCGGCGTCGTCAGCCGGCCGGTGCGCGCTTCGCCGTCACGCCCGAGCAACTCGAAATGATTAAGAAGGCTCATGGGTGGCTTATGGCGCGAGACGCGCGTCCTTTTCAACCTCGTTGAGGTTTATTTTGCATCCAAAAACAGCTGTCGCCCGGCCAAGCTTTCCGGCACACGGACCATTTGGAGCAACGCGGGGTGATTGCCCAACCCCTGCGCTTTCATTTCACTGCCGCGCGCGAAACAGCAGGCAGGCGTCGCCATAGGAATAGAACCGGTAGCCGTCCTCGATCGCGTGGGCATAGGCCCGCTTCATGGTGTCGAGACCACTGAAGGCCGACACCAGCATGAACAGCGTCGAACGCGGCAGATGAAAATTGGTCAGGAGGATATCGACCGCGCGAAAACGATAACCCGGCGTGATGAAGATCGCGGTCTCGCCCGCGAACGGCTCGATGGCGCCGTCTTCCGCGGTGGCGCTTTCCAATAGCCGCAGCGAGGTGGTGCCGACCGCGACGATGCGGCCGCCCTTGGCCCTTGCCGCATTCAGCGCGTCGGCGGTGACGCGGGAGATGACGCCCCATTCGGCATGCATCTTGTGCCCGGCGGTGTCGTCGACCTTGACCGGCAGGAAGGTCCCTGCCCCGACATGCAGCGTCAGCCGGTGAATCCCGATGCCACGTTCGCGCAACGCGGTTTCCAGCGCGGGCGTAAAATGCAGTCCCGCGGTCGGGGCCGCCACCGCGCCTTCATTGGCCGCGAACATGGTCTGGTAGTCGGCGGCATCGCGCTCATCGGGGGCGCGCTTCGAGGCGATGTAAGGCGGCAGCGGCGGCGCACCGAGTTCGGCGATCGCCTGGTCGAGCGCGGGTCCGTGAAATGAAAATGACAGCGTGATCTCGCCCTCGTCGCCCTTGTGCTCGACCTCGGCATCGAGATGACCGAGCAGGCATACTCTGCCCTCATTGCCGAAGCGTACCATGTCGCCCTGCGCCAGCTTTTTGGCCGGGCTGAACCAGCGCCTGCCAGCGCGAGCCATCGAGGCGCTTGATCAGCGTCGCCTCGATCTTCGGTTCGGTGTCCCGGCCGATCCGGCGGCCTTTGAGCTGGGCGGAAATCACTTTGGTGTCGTTGACCACGAACTGATCGCCGGGCTCCAGCCAATGCGGCAAGATCGGCCACAATACCGTCGCGTAGCACGCCGTCGGGCTGCACCACCAGCATCCGCGCGGAATCGCGCGGGCTCGCCGGGCGCAGCGCGATGTTGGCGGCGGGAAGTTCGAAATCGAAGAGATCGGTGCGCATGGCGCGATGCGCCCTATCGTTGTCGCGTCACGTCATTCCGGGGCGCATCGCAGATGCGAACCCGGAATCTCCAGATTACGGATACGTGCTTCGCAGGCTCCGGAATGACGGTTCAATCACGCCGCGTCGGCGGCCATGTGCGCCTTGACGATCTTGTCCGGGTTTTTCACCGGTTCGCCGCGCTTGATCTTGTCGACGTTCTCCATGCCCTGCGGTCACCTTGCCCCACACCGTGTACTGGTTGTTGAGGAACGATGCATCGTCGAAGCAAATGAAGAACTGGCTGTCGCCGGAATCCGGGCTTGCCGCCCGCGCCATCGAGGTGGTGCCGCGCACATGCGGCTCCTTGTTGAATTCGGCCTTGAGCTTCTTGCCGGAACCGCCGGTGCCGGTGCCTTGCGGGCACCCGGTCTGCGCCATGAAGCCTTCGATCACGCGGTGGAACACGATGCCGTCGTAAAAGCCTTCGCGCACCAGTTCCTTGATCCGGGCGACGTGGCCGGGTGCAAGGTCGGGCCGCATCTCGATCGTGACCGGTCCCTGGGTGGTTTCGAGGATCAAAGTATTTTCGGTGTCAGCCATGCTCTCTTCTCTACGGGTTGTGGTGGAAATTTGCGGTTTCGAAATTGGACAGCAAAGGGGCGGCCGGCAACGGCGCCGGCCATTCCTTCGGTAAATGGCATCGGCGTGCAGCGTTGCAACGTCTCCATGACGGCGATGCGGTAGTTCAGCCGGTCGTCATCGGTGGCTTGTTGGGATTCATAGGTGATTTTCGGGTGGCCGAAAATATTGCCATCGCGGTTGAAACTGACAATCATGGTGATGTCGATCCCCGGCTTGGCGCGCGAAGCAGCCGGCGGTTTCCAGCAGGTGCGCAGTCGCGTGTAAACATCCTTGATGCTATCGACCCGCGCCGGCTCGGCCCGCACCGAGGCCATCGACAGCAACAGCCGCCGTACAACAGACGAGCCCGCTACGTGTCGTTGCCATAACTCAGCCTTTACGGCTCACTTGATGTCGGACGCGACTTGTACCTTCACCATCTTGTCGGGATCGGTGACTTCGCCGCCGCGCGACCCGGGCGGCGCTTTCTTCAGTTTGTCGATAACATCCATTCCCGATACCACTTCCCCGATCACGGTGTATTGGCCATTCAGGCCGGGCGCATCGCCAAACATGAAGAAGAACTGGGAATTGGCGGAATCGACGCTATCGCCACGCCGCGCCATGCCGACCACGCCGCGTTTGAACGGAAACTGGAAAACTCAGCCTTCAGGTTCGGATATTTCGAACCGCCGGTGCCGTTAAAGTTCTGGCCGTCGCCGGTCTGCGCCATGAAGCCATCCATCACGCGGTGAAACGGCACGTTGTTGTAGAAGCCTTCGCGCACCAGCTGCTTGATCCGCTCGGCATGCTTCGGCGCGAGATCGGTTCGAAGTTTGACCACGATCCGGCCCTGGGTCGTGTCGATGACAATCGCGTTCTGCTTGTCGAGATTGGCAGGAAGCGGCTGCGCGATCGCGGGGGCAGCGCAGATCAGCGCGGCGACAACGGCTAGAATTCTAATCATGAAAACTCCGGATCAGAGAAAGGAAGACAGTTGAGAGCCGCCGCATATTGTTGTCGTAAAACCGGTTCCCATTTTTTGCGGATTAGGCGCTAGCTGGCGAATTTGGCTTTGAGGCGTTTGGCCACCGCCTTGGGCACGAAATTCGAGACATCGCCACCCATGCCAGCGATCTGACGCACCAGTGTGGCGGTGATCGGGCGAACGGTCGGCGAAGCCGGCAGGAATACCGTGCGGACCTCCGGCGCCATGGATTCGTTCATCCCCGCCATCTGCATCTCGTAATCCAGGTCGGTACCGTCACGGAGGCCGCGGATCAGGATGGTCGCGCCGGCGCGCCGCGCCGCGGTCACAACGAGGTCCTCGTAGGTAATGGCCTCGAAGGCGCAGTCTGCCTGTGCGGCCACCGGACCGAACACCTCCTGGAGCATTTCGAGGCGGTCTTCCGCCGAAAACAGCGGCGCTTTGCCGGGATGGATGCCGATTGCAACAATCAGCCGGTCGCACAGACCGACGGCCTGCCTGACCACATCCAAATGGCCATTGGTAACGGGGTCGAATGAGCCGGGATACAGGGCGATACGGGGCATAAACCCCGTCTACCGCGCCTCGGGCGGCCCCGCAAGCCGGGTCGGTTCCGCGTCCCGGCCGGCTTATTTATTCCAGCACTGGCTGAACCTGCGGCGGGGTCACGGCGTCTCCTATGCAGCCGACATTGTTTCGTCCTCTGGGCGGGGACGACACAAAACTCCGGTGGGACGAAACCATTTCGCATTCTCGCGAAGACGTCCGGAAACGGGCGCTGGGTATCAATCCACCATCAACGAAGGCCGCAAAGGCCGATGACAGGGGACCGTCATGATCAAAGCTCTTTCAGCAATTGCCGTCGCTGCGTTTGTCGCCGCCGCCCTCACCGTTCTTCTCGGCTTCGCTCCGCAAGTTGAAGCCAGCGTACCCGCGCCCTTGGCCAAGGGCGATCGGCTCGATATCCATCAGGTGGGGGGCAATTGCTCGCAACAGGCCTGGCCCAACTTCGAAGCGTCTTGCCTTCGCGTCGCCGGCTCCAAGATGCTGATCCGGGAAGCCCGGCTGGTAACCGCCGACCGCACACCGTAGGGCGCGCCATCCGCGTAACTAACCCGTCCTATTCGTGAGACTGCGGTTTTCTGGTCTGATTGATGCAGGCCGCAGATCTCGTCTGGCGAGGCGCACAGGATTGCCTTCGGTTTTTCACCGCCTGTCGACCGGTACTTTGCAACGCGCTTGAGGGACGGGTTGGGCGAACGGGGGCGGATGCCCCGCTGGTCAAGGACCGAGCGGCAGCAGCGCTCCGGGCAAGCTGCGGAAGAGATCGGCTTCGGGACATGCTGCGGCGAACGCGAGGCGAATGCGGCTCGCGGTCTCGATGACACGGGCGGCGATTTTCAAGAGACGAAGACGCAGCGTCGCGAACTCGGCAGTGGCCAATTCCTGGACTTTGGGAATGGCGTCGCGCACGGTCAGCATCAACCAATAAGCGGCGGTGTGCAGAACGAGGCGGACTTGATTGGCGAGTGCCGAACGGCAACTGGTGCGGTCGGATGCGAGCTGTGTCTTATGCAGCTTGATCAGATTCTCGGCTTGGCCGCGCGCGCAATACAGGCTGTCGTAGATCCACTCGGCCGAGCCGACATCGAGGCTGGTGACGATGAAGCGGATGTCGAGGCCGAGCTTGGTCGCCTCAATACGGGCGACGGTGCGCCGTTCGCGATCCCAGGACTTTGCCTGGTGGCGGGTCTCGGTATAGCCGCGCAAAACAGGCAGGTTCTCGATGGCGCGTCGCGTGCGGATGTCGTCGGCGACTTCGTCGACTTTTCTGGCGAGCGGCTTGGTGCCCGACAGGCCGAAGATGTAGTCGATGCCGTTGTTCTCGCACCACGTCATCGCCTCCGGCCGAGCATAGTGCCCGTCGCCACGGAACGTAATTCGCGTCTTGTGCCATCGCGTGCGGATGCGCCGTACCAGGCGGCGAAGATGAGCACGGACCTCGACGCCGCCCGGCGTCTTACCGGGCCGTAGCACGACCGCCACGGGCCGGCTCTTCTCCGTGTCATAGACGTGGATCGGCAGGAAGCAGCGTTCGTCATAATGAGCGTTGAACAGCGAGAGCTGCTGTTGGCCGTGGACGACATCGCAGGTGTCGTCGATGTCCAGGGTGACGGATGCGGGCTCGCACGGGTAGCTATCCATCCATGCGTCGACCAAGGTGTAGGTCAGTCGTATCACGTCGCGCAGGCGCGGAGCATTCTCCAGTCGCGACAGCGTTGGTTGGGAGCACAGATCGCGACCGCTGTCCGGCAGCCGTCCGCAGGCCAACTTGAACGCCGGATCGGACCGCAGGTGATCGAGGTCGGCGGCGTCCTCGTAGCCGCAGCAGATCGCGAACATACGAGCGCGAAACATATCGACAAGGCTGTGCACGACCCGCGTCGGATCGCGCCGATCCGGGAACACCCGGGCCAATTTGTCGGCCAAACCGAGACGCCGCTCGGCCATCGCCAGAAGCATCACGCCCCCGTTCGAGGTCAGGCGCCCACCATCGAAGGCAGCGGTGACTTTCTTGGTGTCAACGGCTGGAAATGAGAAGAGCAGAATTGTATCATCGGTCATGGCGGGCGTGGCGTTCGCGGTTGAAGGTGATGGGGTTGGCTTCGCAACCGAATCCTACGCCGCATCAGCGCTTTACACCACGCTCGCCAACCTCTCAGCCGACCTCTGGCGAATAAGATGGGCTAAACCATTGGTAATTTACGGCGTGACGTCGCAGACTGGCGCCTGATCACGTCGTCGGCCTTCTGTCGTCGGCGGCGATAGCCGGGGGGCCGCCAGTGACCGCTACGCCAGTTGCAGATTCAAGCCATTCCAGCGCCCTTCCCATCACTGCAACGATGGGGGCGCTTGGCGTCGTCTACGGCGACATCGGCACCAGCCCTCTCTATGCGCTGAAGGAAGCGGCCAAGGCGGCCGCTCATGGCGGACCGCTCACGTCAGATGCGATTCTCGGGGTGGCGTCGCTGATCCTTTGGGCGCTGATCCTGATCATTTCACTCAAATACGCGCTGCTGATCCTGCGCGCTGACAATCGCGGCGAAGGCGGGATTGTCGCGTTGCTGGCGCTGCTTTCCGCCCGCAATGCCCAACCGGGCACCTGGCGCGCCCAGCTTCTCATCGTCGGTCTGGTCGGCGCAGCACTGCTTTACGGCGACGGCGCCATCACGCCGGCCATTTCGGTACTGAGCGCGATCGAAGGCCTGAAGGTCGACGCGCCGTCGCTGGCGCCCGCCGTGGTGCCACTGACCATCGTGATCCTGATCGGGCTTTTCGTCGTTCAGAAACAAGGTACCGGCTTTATCGGCAAAATCTTCGGGCCGGTCATGCTCGCCTGGTTCGTGGTGATCGGGCTGCTCGGCATCGATGGCATCTTGCGCGCGCCCGGCGTGCTTGCTGCCGTGAGCCCGCTTTACGCCTTCGATTTCTTGATCCATCAGGACTTCCGCGTCAGCTTCGCCATCCTCGGTGCCGCCTTTCTCGCCGTCACCGGCGGCGAAGCGATGTATGCCGATATGGGCCATTTCGGCCGGGTGCCGATTAGGCTCGCCTGGTTCGCCATCGCCCTTCCCGCGCTCGTCCTCAACTACTTCGGACAAGCTGGATTGCTGATCACAGACGCCAGCGCGATCGAGAATCCCTTTTATCAACTCGCGCCGGACTGGTTGCACTACGTGCTGGTCGCTTTTGCGACCGTGGCCACCGTGATCGCTTCCCAAGCGATCATCTCCGGGGTGTTTTCGTTGACGCAACAGTCGATCCAGCTCGGTTTCCTGCCGCGCATGCAGATCAGACACACCCATTCAAGCGCCATCGGCCAGATCTATGTGCCGCTGGTGAACTGGTTGCTGGCGGCCGCCACGCTCGGCGCTGTGATCGGCTTCGGGACCTCGGATGCGCTTGCCGGCGCTTACGGCATCGCGGTGTCGCTGCTGATGGCGATCACGACGCTGCTGGCGGCCCTGGTCGCGATTCAGTGGGGATATCCGCCGCCGATCGTGATTGCAGTCAACGGCTTCTTCTTCGTGATCGACTGCATCTTCTTTGCGGCGAATTCCACCAAGCTGATCGAGGGCGGCTGGTTTCCGCTGCTGCTGGCGGCCATCGTCGCGTTCCTGATGCTGACCTGGCGAAGCGGCGTCAGGCTGGTCGAAGGGGCGCGCGGCGCGCTGCGTCAGCCGGAAGAGGATCTGATCGAGACCGCTATCACCAAGTGCCATGCGAGGCTGTCGGGAACAGCGGTGTTTCTGGCGTCAGCGGCGAACGGCGTTCCTCTAGCCCTGACGCAATTCGTCAAGCACAATCACGTTCTGCACCAGCGCGTGGTGCTGGTTACCGTGCTGATCGAGGAAGCCCCGCGCATCGCCAGCGAAGACCGCGCCGAGGTCATCGAGGTGATCGAGGGCATCACCCGGGTGATCCTGCATTACGGCTTCATGCAATACCCGACGATCTATGAGGGCCTTCGGCTCGCCTGCCAGCAGGGCAAGCTGCCCGGCATCGATCTCACCGACATCACCTATTACATCGGCCGCGAGACCATCATTCCGAGCCAGGACGTGGCGGGGATGGCGCTGTGGCGGGAAACGGTGTTCGCATTCCTGCAGCGCAACGCCGAACGTTCCGCGGCCTTCTTCGGCGTGCCGCCCCGGCAAGTCGTCGAGTTCGGCACCGAGATCGAGATTTAGGTCGGAGCCTTTCCGTTCCGATTGAATTGGAACGGAGGCTTAGTCGGTTTGAAGCGTTTTCTTCACGCCAACCTGTACTCACCCCGGATCAAGTCCGGGGCAGGCTCTCGCTGGAAAGCGCGCTAGCCGCCATTGCCATTCTCGGCGTCCTCGCCAATGTGCTCGACGGACACCACATGCTCGTCTTCGGCGGTGTCGAACACGATGACGCCCTGGGTTGAGCGGCCAGCGATCCGGATGCCCTCGACCGGGCAGCGGATCAATTGACCTTTGTCGGTCACGAGCATGATCTGGTCAGAGTCCTCGACCGGGAATGACGCCACCAGCTTGCCGTTGCGGTCATTCACGGACATCGCGACGATGCCCTTGCCGCCGCGGCCTGTAGTCCGGTACTCGAACGAGGACGAACGCTTGCCATAGCCGTTTTCGCTGATGGTGAGAACGAACTGCTCGCTGGCGGACATTTCGACATAGCGCTGCTCACCGAGTTCGATGGCGCCGGACGCATCCTCGCTGTCGGTGCCCGCCTCCTCTTCGACGCCGCCGCGCCGCACCGCATTGGCTCGGCGCAGATAGGCGACGCGCTCTTCGGCATCGGCATCCATGTGACGCAGGATCGTCAGCGAGATCAGTCGGTCTTTCTCAGGCAAGGCAATGCCGCGCACCCCCATCGAGGTGCGGCCCTGGAACACCCGCACATCGGTGACCGGGAAGCGAATGCATTGTCCGCCGGCCGCGGTCAGCAACACATCGTCGTGCTCGGTACAGATCTGCACGTCGACAATCGATTCGTCTTCGTCGAGCTTCATCGCGATGATGCCGGAACGCCTGACATCGACGAAATCCGACAGCTTGTTGCGGCGGACGGTGCCGCCGGTGGTCGCAAACATCACGTCAAGATTGGCCCAGGAGGATTCATCCTCCGGCAGCGGCATGATGGTGGTGATGCGCTCGCCTTGCTCCAGCGGCAGGATGTTGATCAGGGCTTTGCCGCGTCCGTTCGGCGGCGCCACCGGCAACCGCCAGACCTTTTCCTTGTAGACCTGACCGCGCGACGAGAAGAACAGCACTGGCGTATGGGTCGAGGCCACGAACAGCCGGCTGACGAAATCCTCGTCGCGGGTTTGCATGCCCGAACGGCCCTTGCCGCCCCGGCGCTGCGCGCGATAAGTCGACAGCGGAACGCGCTTGACGTAGCCGGCATGCGAGACCGTGACCACCATATCCTCGCGCTGGATCAGGTCCTCGTCCTCAACTTCATCCTCATGTTCGATGATGACGGTCCTGCGCGGCGTCGCGAACTGGTCCTTCACCTCGGCCAGTTCGGTCTTGATGATGGTCTGGACGCGAGCGCGGGATCGCAGGATGTCGAGATAATCGCTGATCTCAAGCGCAAGCTTGTCAAGTTCTTCGGAAATCTCCTCGCGCCCGAGCGCGGTCAACCGCGCCAGCCGCAGTTCGAGGATAGACTTGGCCTGCTCCATCGACAGCCGCGCGGTGCCGTCTTCGGCAAGGCGATGCCGCGGATCGTCGATCAACGTGATCATGGCGGCGACGTCTTTGGCCTGCCAGTCGCGTGACATCAGGATTTCGCGCGCCGTATTGGGATCGGGCGAAGTCCGGATCACGTGGATGATCTCGTCGATATTCGCCACCGCAATCGCAAGGCCGACCAAAATATGGGCGCGGTCGCGGGCCTTGTTGAGCAGGAATTTAGTGCGGCGAGTGATGACCTGTTCGCGGAAAGCGATGAACAGCGTCAGCATATCCTTCAGGTTCATCACCTGCGGACGGCCCGAATCGAGTGCCAGCATATTGGCGGCAAAATTGGACTGCAGCGGCGTGAACCGATAGAGCTGATTTAACACTACTTCCGCCATGGTGTCGCGCTTTACTTCGATAACAACCCGGTAGCCATCGCGGTCGGATTTATCGCGCAGAGCCGCAATGCCGTCGATCTTCTTCTCGCGCTGCAAATCGGAGATGCGCTCGACCATGTTGGCCTTGTTCACCTGGTATGGAATTTCCGAAATAATGATGGCTTCGCGATCCTTGCCGTAGGGCTCGATTTTCACCTTGCCGCGCATCACAATCGAGCCTCGGCCGAGATGATAGGCCGAGCGGATACCCTGGCGGCCGAGAATGATGCCGCCGGTCGGAAAATCCGGTCCAGGAATGATGTTGATGAGTTCTTCGATCGTCAGCGCGGGATTGTCGATCAGCGCGACGCAGGCGTCGATCACCTCGCCAAGATTGTGCGGCGGGATGTTGGTGGCCATGCCGACCGCGATGCCGCCGGCGCCATTGACCAACAAATTGGGGAATTTCGCCGGTAGAACCCTCGGCTCAGTCTCGGAACCGTCGTAGTTCGCCTGAAAATCGACCGTGTCCTTGTCGATATCCCCGAGTACGGCGAGCGCCGATTTGGTCAGTCGCGCTTCGGTATATCGATAGGCCGCCGGTGGATCGCCGTCGACCGAGCCGAAATTACCCTGCCCGTCGATCAATGGCAGGCGCATGGAGAAATCCTGCGCCATCCGGACCATCGCGTCGTAAATCGACTGGTCGCCGTGCGGATGATATTTACCGATCACGTCACCGACGACGCGCGCGGATTTGACGTATTTCTTGTCCGGTGTGTGGCCCTGCTCGTACATCGAATACAGGATGCGCCGATGCACCGGCTTCAAACCGTCCCGCGCATCGGGCAACGCACGCGCCACGATCACGCTCATCGCGTAATCGAGGTAGGAGCGTTTCATCTCGTCGAGGATGGATACGGGACGAATGTCCGAGGGCGCCGGCGGCTCTCCGGGCTTCGAATCTTCAGGTTCAGACAAAGGGGAAATCCGGTCAGTTTTAGCTCAGAATTATATAGCGTATCGGGGCCTTCCAAACCACCCCTAAACGATTTACGCCGGTGGTTTTTCCCTTCGTTTTTCCAGAGGCTTACGAGGCCGACGGGCGATTTTTGAGCGGCCACCGAACCGGTTGTTGGAACCTCGCTGGCCGCTCCTGTTTCGGCACCTGAAACACCCCTGTTCCGACAGCGTTTTTCAATGACCAAACACGACCGCGTGCATGATCCGTCCCGGCAGTAATGTGAACAGCCCGGCGATGACCAGCGCACCCGAGAAAAGCGGAAATCATGATGCGGCGATGAGTCGGAGACTTGGTGACGGTGCGCCATCCAGACGCCCAAAGGAAGCTGATACCAGCGCCAGGATCGAAAGCAGATGGATCGGGCCCAGCGGACCCGACCAACCTTGACCTGATTGATCCAGAAGGAGCTGACGGCCACCCGCATCATCAGGGCCGACCCAAATCCACCCGACGGTGCGATGGGGCAACGTTCCCTTCGGCGCCGCGAACTGGATAGGCCCAGAGCGAACGCCGCCATGGCGGCGAAGGCATGAAGTGGGATCGCGGGAGCGGCATCAAAAGCGGTGCAAGCGACATTGAAACACCGGGCAAACGCAAACAGAGGTTGTAAAGATTATTTACATCTATCTTTCCAATGTCAAGTTAAGCTCGGCCCGTCCTTACGGCCGGCCGGTCAAGCGCTATCGCGCAGCACAGTCAAGTGATCCAGACGACGCGATCTGGTGACCAAACGAGCCGCTCGTCAACGCCAGTACCGGACCTAAAGTCTAGCGGTCTTAGAACGGGATATCGTCGTCCATGTCGCTGTTGCGGGCGCCCGCCGCTACCGCGCGGCGCGGCGGCGCACTGGACGGACCGCCGGAGCCGAAATCGCCGCCTGAATCATCGGATCCGAAATTGCCGCCGCCACCGCCTCCGCGGCCGTCGAGCATGGTCAGCGTCGAATTGAAGTTCTGCAGCACCACCTCGGTCGAATACTTTTCGACGCCGCTCTGGTCGGTCCATTTCCGGGTCTGCAACTGGCCTTCAATGTAAACCTTGGCGCCTTTCTTCAAATATTGCTCGGCGATCTTGCACAGGCCTTCGCTGAAGATCACCACACGATGCCACTCGGTCTTTTCCTTGCGTTCGCCGGTGTTCTTGTCGCGCCAGGTGTCGGAGGTCGCGATCCGCAGATTGGCGATCGGCCGCCCATCCTGAGTACGCTTGATTTCCGGATCTGCCCCGAGGTTGCCGATCAGAATAACCTTGTTCACGCTTCCCGCCATCGCCGCTCTCCACTCCTGGAATTCACTGCACTGATCTTGCGCTCCCACCTGCCGGCTCGAGCGTCGATTTTGCCTTCGATTTCCCGTGATTGTCCTTTGGGACCACCTTGGACCGACCCTATACGCTCGCCGATCCCGGTAGCCCCGGGATTCCCGGGGTTATCCACATATAGCATTACGGACAGCCATGTTCCAGTTTTGTTCCATACATTCGCCCGCTTGGGAACCGTGCCCACCGGCCTCGGAAATATCGGCCGAGCTAAGCGAAAAAGGCCCGCCCCCGTGGCTTTTTTTGTCTTCGTTCTTGCCTCGCTGCTGCCTGCTGCTGCCACCACGCAACAAACCGTTGATGGATTGCGCGCAGCACTGGAAATCGGCGCGCGTTCTTCCTACGTTCCGGACGCACCCTTTGGCGCCCGATCCCCCGTTTTCCGGTGATGCGCGGCCCGAAACCCTGCGCGCGACGCATCTGGACTTGCCGGCATGGATGAAGTGATCAAGGCGAAACGCCAACAGACCACGGGGTCTGGCATGCGCGCGATAACCATTCGCGGCGCGCGCGAGCACAATCTTAAAAACATCGATCTGGAAATTCCGCGCGACCGGCTGGTGGTGTTCACTGGGCTGTCGGGCTCGGGAAAATCTTCGCTCGCCTTCGATACCATTTACGCCGAGGGCCAGCGCCGCTATGTCGAATCGCTGTCGGCCTATGCGCGCCAGTTCCTGGAGATGATGCAGAAGCCGGACGTCGACCAGATCGACGGGCTGTCGCCGGCGATTTCCATCGAGCAAAAAACCACCTCGCGGAATCCGCGCTCGACCGTCGGCACCGTCACCGAAATCTACGACTACATGCGGCTATTGTGGGCGCGGGTCGGCGTGCCCTATTCGCCCGCGACCGGCCTGCCGATCGAAAGCCAGATCGTCTCGCAGATGGTCGATCGCGTGCTGGCGCTGCCGGAAGGGACACGGCTGTATCTGCTGGCGCCGGTGGTGCGCGGGCGCAAGGGCGAATACCGCAAAGAACTCGCCGAGTATCTCAAGAAGGGATTTCAGCGGGTCAAGATCGACGGCACGTTTTACGAACTGGCCGAAGCTCCGACGCTCGACAAGAAATTCCCGCACGACATCGACGTGGTGGTGGACCGCATCGTGGTGCGGCCCGACATCGGCCAGCGGCTGGCGGAAAGTTTCGAGACCGCGCTGAAGCTCGCCGAGGGCCTGGCGGTGATTGAATATGCCGATGCGCCGGCTGCAGCTTCCGACGACAAGAGGTCCGACAAGAAAACCGCCAAAATCCACGACAAGAGCGGACCGGAACGGATTCTGTTCTCGGAGAAATTCGCCTGCCCGGTCTCCGGCTTCACCATTCCCGAAATCGAGCCGCGGCTGTTTTCGTTCAACAATCCCTATGGCGCCTGCCCGGCATGCGGCGGCCTTGGCGTTGAGCAGCACATCGACGAAAACCTGGTGATCCCCGACCAGGAATTGACCTTGCGCAAAGGCGCGATCGCGCCGTGGGCTAAATCATCCTCGCCCTATTACATCCAGACCCTGACGGCGCTCGGCAAATTCTACAAGTTCACCCTCGACACCAAGTGGAAAGACCTGCCGAAGAAGACAAAGGATGCGATCCTGCACGGCTCCGGCGAGGATGAGATCAAGTTCTCCTACGAAGACGGCGTGCGTTCCTACGACACCAAGAAGCCGTTCGAAGGCGTCATCACCAATCTCGACCGCCGCTATCGCGAGACCGACAGCGAATGGGCGCGCGAGGAACTCGGCAAGTATTTCTCCGACGTGCCGTGCGAGGCTTGCCACGGCTATCGGCTCAAGCCGGAGGCGCTGTGCGTCAAGATCGGCGGCAAGCACATCGGCGAGATTTCAGAGCTGTCGGTGCGCCGAGCCGGCGAGTGGTTCGAGACCGTACCGAAGGCACTCAACGCGCAGCAGAACGAGATCGCCGCACGGGTGCTGAAGGAAATCCGCGAGCGGCTGTCGTTCCTGCTCGATGTCGGCCTGAACTATCTGACCCTGGCGCGCGCATCCGGCACCCTCTCCGGCGGCGAAAGCCAGCGCATTCGGCTGGCGTCGCAGATCGGCTCCGGACTGACCGGCGTGCTCTATGTGCTGGACGAGCCCTCGATCGGCCTGCACCAGCGCGACAATGCGCGGCTATTGGAAACCCTGAAGCGGCTGCGCGACCTCGGCAACACCGTAATCGTGGTCGAACATGACGAGGACGCCATTCGGCTCGCCGATCATGTGGTCGATGTCGGCCCCGGCGCCGGCATGCATGGCGGCCATATCGTTGCCCAGGGCACGCCAGCCGACATCATGAACAATCCGAAGTCGCTGACCGGCAAATATCTCACCGGCGAATTGTCGGTCGATATCCCCGAGCGCAGGCCGCCGAACCATCGCCGCACCATCAAGGTGATCAACGCCCGCGGCAACAATCTGAAAAACGTCTCGGCGGAAATTCCGCTGGGCCTGTTCACCTGCGTCACCGGCGTTTCCGGCGGCGGCAAGTCGACGCTGCTGATCGACACGCTCTACAAGGCGATCGCGCGCAAGCTCAACAATGCCAGCGAGGGCGCCGCCCCGCACGACCGCATCGAGGGCCTCGAGCATATCGACAAGATCATCGACATCGACCAGTCGCCGATCGGCCGTACCCCGCGCTCCAATCCGGCGACCTATACCGGCGCGTTCACGCCGATCCGCGAATGGTTCGCTGGCCTGCCGGAAGCCAAGGCGCGCGGCTACGAGCCCGGGCGGTTTTCTTTCAACGTCAAGGGCGGCCGCTGCGAGGCCTGCCAGGGCGACGGCGTCATCAAGATCGAGATGCACTTTCTCCCCGACGTCTACGTGACCTGCGATGTCTGCAAGGGCAAGCGCTACAACCGCGAAACGCTCGAAGTGCTGTTCAAGGGCAAGTCGATCGCCGACGTGCTGGACATGACGGTCGAGGAAGCCGCCGAATTCTTCAAGGCGGTGCCGCGGGTGCGCGAAACGTTTAAAACGTTGCACCGCGTCGGGCTCGACTACATCCATGTCGGCCAGCAGGCCACTACGCTATCCGGCGGCGAGGCCCAGCGCGTCAAGCTCGCCAAGGAATTGAGCAAGCGCGCGACCGGACGTACGCTGTACATCCTGGACGAGCCGACCACCGGCCTGCATTTCCACGACGTCAAGAAGTTGCTCGAGGTGCTGCACGAGCTGGTGTCGCAAGGCAATACGGTGGTGGTGATCGAGCATAATCTGGAAGTCATCAAGACCGCCGACTGGGTGATCGACCTCGGCCCCGAAGGCGGCGACGGCGGCGGCGAAATCGTCGCCTGGGGTCCGCCGGAAGATATCGTGAAAGCGCCACGTAGCTACACCGGCAAGTTTTTAGGCCCGGTGCTGGCGAAGATGGAGAAGCCGAAGAAGCGCAGGACGGATGAGGCCGCGGAGTGAAAGCGACACCGCGCAAATAACGTTCAATTCTCGAAGATCCGCGGCGCCGGCGACTGCTGATATTGCGCTATGCCGGAACCAGCGCATTTTGCCTATCAAGTGATTTGATTGACGCGGAGCACACCGAGCGTCGGCGATTGCGGTAGTGCGAGCTACTCCAGATTGACCCGAATGAGTATCGTTTACATTTGATAGAACTCGTGCAGACTGCTTCACCTACAAACGGGGGATGGCGCGCTCGGAACTCGGCCATCATATCGTTAAATGGATTCGCATTCTGACCATATCCGCGAAATCGAAAGTGTCCGTCTCGGCGCGACGACCGGTCGTGATGAGACGGTCGTTCAGAGTTGGTTGCGCTGCATCAACCAGCACCAATTGGACCCCGCGCAGGCTTGTGAAGCCTACATCCTGCCCGACACGGAATTGCGTGAGCACCGCCAGCAGTCGGAAGAACTTATTGCGATCGCACGATCAGGCCTTGAGAATTTGTTTCGGCAGGTGGCCGGACAGAACTACGTGCTGCTGCTCGCAAACCGGGAAGGCGTGACAGTCGAATTCCTGGGCGACCCGCTGTTCGATAACAATTTGCGCAAAGCGGGACTCTATCTCGGCTCGGAATGGTCGGAGTCCAGAGCCGGCACAAACGCCGTCGGCGCTTGCCTAGAGGTCGGGGAAGCCCTGAGCATTCATCAGACTGACCATTTCGACAATACGCATACGCCGCTTTCATGCACCGCGGCGCCAATCTACGATGTGCGGGGCGCACTTTCCGCGGTGCTCGATATTTCGCTTCTGAGCTCACCGATCAAGAAGGCGAGCCAGAATCTGGCGCTGCATCTCGTTACCGCGACGGTGCGACGGATCGAACTGGCCAATCTGATGGCGAGGGCAAGCCGGGAATGGGTGCTGCGCTTTGCCCGGTCACCGGAATTTCTGGACGTCGATCCCGAGGCGGCCGTTTCGATCGATGGATCTGGACGGGTCATCGGCATGACGAATGGTGGTGCAAAGATTCTGGCGCGTTCAGCCAACCTCGATTGGCGCAATCCTGACGACCTGATTGGGCAGCCGATCTCACGCTTCTTCGATATGGAAATTAACGACCTCCCTGATCTAACCCGGCAGCACCGAACACAAGACCGCCTTGTCTTTGCCCGCGATGGCAATGCGCTTTTTGCCCATGCGATCGAGCCGAACATTCCGACGCGTGCACCGACAGGCATCCGTCATGAGCTTCCGGCTTCACTGCGAAATCTCGGCCGAGGCGACCCGCAACTCGCGATCCTCCAAACCAAGGCCGCCAAACTTGCGGCAAAGCCGCTCTCGATTTTGATCCAGGGAGAGACTGGAACGGGCAAGGAGTATCTGGCCCGGGCAATTCACGACAGCAGTGGCGTCAAAGGCAGGTTCGTGGCGGTCAATTGCGCGGCTATTCCCGAACAGCTAATTGAAAGTGAGTTGTTCGGCCACCTTCCGGGGGCCTTCACCGGTGCGACCGCGAAAGGCCGCAGGGGCCTGATCGAAGAAGCCGACGGCGGCACGCTATTTCTCGACGAGATTGGCGACATGCCACTCTCGCTTCAGAGCCGCCTGCTGCGCGTGCTCGCGGAAAAGGAATTATTGCCGATCGGCGCGGCCCGTCCGAAACCGGTGAACGTTCGCGTGATCTCCGCTTCCCATCGTTCGATTGAGGGGCTCGTGAAGGACGGGCAATTTCGCGAAGACCTGTTCTACCGGTTGAATACCGCGACGCTGTCCTTGCCTTCGTTGCGCGAGCGTTCCGACTTCGACTGGCTGCTCAATATCATCCTTGAAAGATATCACGCGAAGGCAACTGCTCTGACGGTCGCGCCCGCAGCACTTCTCGCGCTCAAGACATATCGCTGGCCGGGTAATATCCGGGAATTCGACAATGTGATTTCGGTTGCCGCAGCGCTTTGTCAAAATGACGTCATTGAAATTCACGATCTTCCGGAAGCATTGCTGAAGGCGCCAGGAGTAGCGAGGGCGGAGGCATTCAATTCGCGAGAGTCGGAGCTGAGAACGATGCTCGCGGCCTGTGGCGGCAATGTTTCGGAAGCCGCACGTAGACTGGGCGTCGACCGCTCCACCGTACATCGTCAGATGAAACGCCACGGCCTTAAATCGCGCACCTGACGGGTGTTGCATCCTGTTTGCAACAGGTGTGGCGAATGTTGCAGGCGATGCAACAGCGCGGATCGTCGTTTCCTTTGAAAACGAAAGATTTTCCGGGTTATCGCTGCTGGCACAGCGTTTGCTCTTCTCATTGCATTCGCAAGATAGCGAAAGAAAAATGGGAGGATCTATGTCGTTTGAACTTCAAGAACGTTCTGTCGTCGTAACCGGAGCCGGCCGCGGTATTGGCGAGGCCATCGCTCGTGGCCTTGCCGCAGCGGGAGCGTGGCTGACGATTGCTGACATCGACAAGGCCAATGCTGGCACGGTCGCGGAAGCCATCCGGTCCGAGGGCGGTAGAGCGATCGCTGTCGACGTCGATGTTGCCAACCGTGCGAGCGTCAAGGCGATGGTGGCGGCAACAGTCAAGGCGCATGGCAAGCTGGATGTGATCTTCAACAATGCCGGGATCGCGCAAACAAAGCCCTTCCTGTCCATCACTGAGCACGACTGGCATCGGGTCATGGATGTCAACGGCCTCGGGGTTCTCATCTGCATGCAGGAAGCGATCAAGCAAATGGTCGCTCAGGGCCATGGCGGCAAGATTATCAACACGGCCTCGATTGCCGGCAAGCAGGGCTATGAACCGCTCGCCCACTACTCCGCCAGTAAATTCGGCGTCGTGGCGCTGACGCAGGCGGCCGCCCGCGCCTTCGGAGGGCAAAAGATCAACGTCAATGCCATCTGTCCGGGCGTCGTCGCGACAGACATGTGGAAGCTGATCGACAAGGGCTTCAAGGACGAAGGTTTGACTTCGCGCGACAACGAAGCCTTCGAAACCTTTTCAGCCGGTATCCTGCTCGGGCGCCCTTCAGCTGCGGAAGATCTGATCGGCGTTTCGCAATTCCTTGCCTCTTCTGCGTCCGACTACATGACGGGTCAAAGCCTCGTCGTCGACGGCGGGATGGTTCTTATCTGACGAGACGACAAGCGAAGCCCGCTGCAGCCATCGAAGCGGGCTTCGCTAAAACAAGAAGCCGTCAGAACTGAAACAATTGGAGGAAGCAATGCAGCAAGCTATCGAGATCGCGCCCGCGCGTCTGGGCAATTCATTCAAGGGATTGGCAGTCATCTATGGATTGACAATCGTGTCCTGCTTTCTTGTCAACACCATCGTCCGCGTGGCGCCAATCGGGCCGTGGCTCGGCGACGCCGTCTCAAAAAATTTCTGGCTCGACAACGTCACGTGGCAGTTACTCAGCCTGTGGTGGGTATTGCTATGCGTCGTGAGCGGCGGCTGGCCCTTCAACCGCATCCGGGACACGCGAATGCGTGGTTTCGTAACGCTCGCGGTATGCTGGATCGTCGGTTGGTTGTCAGCAAAGGGCATTTACTGGTCAGGCCTCGGTGCCGACTGGGTATTTCCGATCGTCGGCTGCATTTTTTTCTTCATCGCGTTCTTCTCCTTTGCGGGAGAGAACTGGATCGTGGCGAATATGCCGCCGCACCGACAGTTTTTCCTCTTGCTGACGTTGATTGCATTTCTGACCTATGCGGTCACCAACTCGGTGATACGTTGAATTCCAGCCTGGTGGTTTCCGTTCATAGAAATGGGATCGGCTTCGGGTTTGCTGGCCTATCTGACGCGCGGCATGAAGCAACCGGGCAAGGGCTTCACGCAGATCGCCATCCTGTTCATCGTCGTCCTTGGTTTCCTGTGGCTCAGTCGTCACCTGGGTTTGTGGGACGCAGCCAAACCCGGCGTCGGAGATTTCTGGAACATCGGTTACTTCTCAGATCCCTATTGGCTGCTGTGGTTCATGGTAGCGTGCTCGATTTCCTATGGCTTCCTCATTCAACTCTACAACTGGCCGTTCTCGCTGGTGCCGATGCCTTGGGGCGGTATGCTCGCTTGTCTGTTTTGCGCGGCGCTCACGTCGTTGGTGACCGCCGCACTGTTCAGCCTCGTCGGTCCCGTCTTCAGCGATATGAACGAAGCGCTGACCTACGGCTATATGGGAACGCACTGGTCCTTCATCGTCGCGCTGCTGTTCGGTCTCGGACTTGACGGGACCTATCTCTGGAGGGGCCAGAAGACGGCTGGTTCCTGGGATGACGTGGCATGAGCGCGAAGTACAACAGGCAATAGCCCGCCACGGCCGCCCGTGAAGCACGACGAGCGCCCGTTCCCGAAAAACAAGATCCAAGCGCAAAAAGGAGACGACCATGCTGGATAATAGCCCTCATACCAAGGTAGACGCCGCTCTCGATAAACTGGAGGGCGCGCTCTCCAGCGGCGACATCGATGCCGCGGTAAATCTGTTTCAGACCGATTGTTATTGGCGGGATTTGGTGACCTTCACCTGGAATCTTACGGACCCTCGAAGGCCACGATCAAATCCGTGAAATGCTGACGAGGCAGCTTGCCGACATCAGGCCTAGCCATTTCCGTCAGGATAAAATCAACCCGGCGAGCGAGGGTGACGGCGTCACGGACGGCTGGTTCGAGTTTGAGACGGATGTGGCGCGAGGTTACGGCCATGTGCGCCTGAAAAATGGTTTGATATGGACGCTGCTGACAACCATGACGGAACTGAAAGGCCACGAGGAGCCGAAAGGCCCGATGCGGCCGATGGGAGCCGAACACGGCAGCGATCCGAGCCGGAAGACATGGAAGGAAAAGCGCGAGCAGGAAGCTGCAGAGCTCGGTCATACGACGCAGCCCTATGTCGTCATCGTCGGCGGCGGTCAGGGTGGCATCGCGCTTGGTGCGCGCCTACGGCAGCTCGGCGTGCCGGCGATCATTATCGAAAAGAACGAACGGCCCGGTGATAGGTGGCGCAATCGCTACAGGTCGCTCTGCCTGCACGATCCCGTCTGGTATGACCACCTTCCGTATCTTCCGTTCCCCGACCACTGGCCGGTGTTCGCTCCCAAGGACAAGATCGGCGATTGGCTGGAAATGTACACCAAGGTCATGGAGTTGAACTATTGGCATTCGACGACATGCAAATCGCGCCAAATATCGATGAAAAGAAAAAGGAATGGACGGTTGATCGTCGAACGCGGCGGCAAGGAAATCGAGCTGAGGCCGAAGCAGCTGGTCCTGGCGACCGGGATGTCTGGCAAAGCCGAACATTCCAAGATTCAGGGGTCGAGATATCTTCAAGGGCGAACAACAGCACTCTCAGCAGCATCCCGGGCCCGATGCCTAAAGGCAAAAAAGTGGTCGTGCTCGGCTCCAACAACTCCGCGCATGATATCTGCGCGGCACTTTGGGAAACAGGAGCCGATGTCACCATGCTGCAGCGCTCAACGACCCATATCGTGAAGTCGGACACGCTGATGGAGATCGGACTTGGCGATCTCTATTCGGAGACGGCCGTCGCGCTCCGGCATGACGACCCGGAAGGCGCGATCTGATTTTCGCCTCCCTCCCTATCGTATCATGCATGAATTCCAGATTCCGATTTACAACGCAATCCCGGAAGAGGATGCCGGTTTTTACAAACGTCTGGAACAGGCCGGCTTCATGCTCGATTTCGGCGACGATGGTCCGGGCTGTTCATGAAGTACCTGCGTCGTGGCTCAGGGTATTACATCGACGTCGGGGCCAGCGATCTCGTGGCCGATGGCAGGATCAAGCTGGTGAGCGGCGGTGAATATCCGTGAACTGAAGGAGCATTCAATTTTGTTGGAGGACGGCCGGGAGTTGCAGGCAGATTTGATCGTCTATGCTACTGGTTACGGTTCGATGAATGGCTGGGCGGCCTGATTTGATCTCAAAGGATGTCGCCGACAGGGTCGGAAAATGCTGGGGACTAGGCTCCAGCACAACGAAAGACCCCGGCCCGTGGGAAGGCGAACAGCGCAACATGTGGAAGCCGACGCAGCAGGAAGCTCTGTGGTTTCACGGCGGCAATCTCCATCAGTCGCGTCACTATTCTCAATATCTTTCATTGCAGCTCAAAGCACGGAAGGAAGGAATATCGACGCCGGTTTATGACCTGCAAAAGGTACATCACCTCTCCTGAGCTCGCCACTAGGTAGGACGAGCAGCGGCTTCGGTCGCTGCTCGCCCTGCCCCTTGGTTTCAACCCGGGTTGCAGGGCGCAATCTTTTGCCGACGGCTCAGAGCGAGGTCGTACAAAACTACGACTAAGCCAAGCCAAAATAGCATGAATCGACAATCATTTTGAGAGCTCAAGGAAATCATAATTGCCGGTGCGCAGCGACCACCAAAACGTGAAGAGCTACTACCTCGGCATACCTAGCGACGGCATTCTCCGATCCTATTTCTCGAAAGACCGGGCTCACAACGCAAGGCCTGGTTTGCCTCAACCGAGCGCTAATAGCGGAGACCAGGATGCGAAAAGCAGCTTTCACTATTCTCGGGGCGTTGCTGATTGCCGGATCGACGCTGCAAATGGCCTCGGCGTCACAACATCACACCGGTCGGGGCCATCACCGGTGGGATCGAACCTACAATCAGTTGAGGGATCCCTCCTACGCAGCCCCGCAAGTGCGCGAAGGGTACAATTACGGCAAGCCTGCGGCCAACGAGTCGAGAACGTGCGACATAAAATGGTGCTACGCAGATTGATCCGGCAAGTGAGGGGCGTCACCTCACTCCGCTAGCGTCGCTTCCACGAATCCCGCCGGGTCGGCGCAGAATTCGCGCATGACCTTGTAGTGATCGGTGTCCTTGACGGTCACTGGCTCCAGTCCGTATTTCGAAAGCCGCAGCAGCCGTGCGTTCGGATACGCCATCAGCATTGGCGAATGCGTGGCCATGATGACCTGGCATATCCTGGACTCTTCCATCCGCCGCATCAGCTTGAGGAATTCCATCTGGCGCGCGGGAGACAACGCCGATTCCGGTTCGTCGAAGATGAAGATGCCTTGCCGCTGACAGCGCTCCTCAAAGAAGCGTAAGAAACCTTCGCCATGTGAATGCGAAAGGAAATCCGGCGGTCGAGCTTTGACATCGTTCGCCGCCTCGTCGAGATATCGGGCAATCGAAAAAAAGCTCTCGGCCCGGAAAAACCAGCCATTGGTAATCTTTGGCAACCAGCTGGCGCGAAGAGCTTCGGAAAGGTCACCGCCCATGACCTCCGTTGCGCTGGAATGATCGACCGCCCGGTAGCCTTTGCCCCCACCGGCTTCGTCATATCCGGCGAGCACCGCGATCCCTTCCAGCAAAGTCGATTTGCCGGTGCCGTTCTCTCCGGCGATGATGGTGATCGACCGATCGAAACTCAGCTCGAAATCATCCAGCAGAAAAGGCAGGCAAAACGGATAGGCGTCTCGATCCTCAATGCGCGACGGATCCAGCCAGACTCGCTTCAGGTAAGGGGCCGGCAGGTTGATGGTGCGATGTCGCCTTGAACTCATGCCACTGCCTCGCGCTCACTGGTTGAGACTAGATACAGTTTCTATTTATAGTACGTATCGGGAACATCGTTCAAGCGGAATCACGGGTTGGCTTGCCTATGTGCGGCGGGCGCACCGCCTGGCGGCTCAGGCCGCGTCCGCAGGTCGGACGCGCCTGGCAATCTCGGCGCCCTTCTCCCTCTCGACCATGCCAATGTCATATTGACCCTGCAGATCCAGCCAGAACTGCGCGCTGTTGCCGAAGTAACGGCCGAGCCGCACCGCGGTATCGGCCGTGATCGCGCGGCGGCGGTTCAGGATGTCGGTGATCCGACCGGAAGGAACACCGATATCCAGCGACAGCCGGTTGGCGCTGAGCTTTCGAGCGACCATTTCGCGCTTCAATAAACGGCCGGGGTGTACAACAGGAGCCATGGCATTCAACCTCTGTGATAATCTACGATTTCAACCTCGTAGGCGTCGCCCTTGCGAAATTCGAAACAAATGCGCCAACGATCGTTCACCGTCATCGCCCATTGTCCCCGTCGGTCGCCCTTAAGCTTGTGCAGGCCGACGCTTTTCAGAGGACTGAGATCGCCAAGCGACTTGGCGACGTTCAAGGCCAGTAACAGATCGATAGCGGCCTCGAAATCCAGTCCACGAAATTGGTTCGGTCGTTCGCCATCCCAGACTTTGCGGGTTGCCGAATTTAGCCACGACCTAATCATGGCAACAACATACTACGGGAAACGGTGAATAGCAACTTCTTTCCTCTACTTAGGCGGGTGATGCTCTAACGTTGTTGCAAGCCGTCACCTTCGTCTGCGCGAAACGCGCTGCTGAGATTCCGAGTCTGCGCTTCGCGTACCCGGAATGACGAACGTTAGGTGAATCTGAAACTCGTACCACGGGCGACCTCACCCTACGGCGCGCCCTCGTCCAGTACCTCCAGCACCAGCTCCATGGTCATCAGCACCGGATTGTCGCCGCGCACCAGCCGTCCTTGGGCAAGGCCGCCGAGATAATCGACCAGCGCGACATCGAGTGCGGCTTCCAGCGTGCCTCCGGCCCCAGATGCGACGGAGCCTGAGCTAACAGCCAGTTCGGTGGCGAACGGCACCACGCTTCGGCCATCGGTGAGGCGCGCGCCGATGGTGCTGCCGACGCCGCCATGGAGCCGGGCGCGAAAAATTCCGCGCGCGCGGCAGAACCCCTCCAGGCTTTCAGCGAAATCCTGGTTCGGACGCAAGCGCAGCGCGAAGGCGCGGCTCGTCGTCGTTGCACCGGCGGATAGCGAGGCGACCGGCCCGAACAATTTGAAATTGGTCTCGGGGTCCGGCTCAGCCGTGAACATGACGCCATCGAGGCCGAAGGCTTCCACCTCGAAAGGCTCGGCGATGATGGTTTCCTCGGGCAGGATATGGCCGCCATTGATGCGACCGCCGGCCTCAGTCCACAACGCGTGGCCATGAAAGAACGGCGCGCCGTCGCGCTGACCGAGCGTCATCGCACCGATCTTCAGCCGAGCGACGCCGTCGGGGCGAAACGTATCGCTGTAGAACGCCGCGTTGTCGCCAGTCCTGGAAAGCGCCGGCATCACGTAGGCGAACGGGCCGAGCGCGCCGCCTTTGAAGTTCAGCACACCGCCGGCAAAGCCCTCTGCGGCAAAAGCCCGGCGCGCGGCTTCGAGCAGCGGCAGACCGGCCTCAAGCGTCGCTAAAAACGCCCGGCCGCGAGCCTCGACCCATTGGATGCGTTCGGGTATGGGCGAGCCGGGCTGGACGATGCTTCGCATCATCAATCGGACTTCTTGGAAATGGCATCGAGCAAGCCGCGTGATTCCAGTTCGTCGCGGACCAGGCGCTTCGGCACCTTGCCGTAACCGGACTTCGGCAACGCATCCCAGAAGAAGAAGCGTTTCGGCATTTTATAGCGTGGCACTTTCGTGGCCAGGAACGTCGCCAGCTCCAGCTCGCTCACTTCGCCAGCGCCGTTGCGCGGCACGCAGACGGCGATACCGACTTCACCCCAGAACGGATCGGGCACGCCCAGCACCGCGACCTCGCCGATCCCGGGATGGGTCAGGATTTTCTCCTCGACCTCGCGCGGATAGATGTTGGATCCGCCCGATATGTACATGTCGGAGGCGCGGCCGGTGATGTAGACAAAGCCTTCCGCGTCCATGTGGCCGAGATCGCCGGTGCGAAACCAGCCGTCGCGAAACGCCTTGGCGTTGGCTTCGGGGTTGTTGTAGTAGCCGGCGAACACGGCGGGGCCGATGACGCAGATCTCGCCGGTCTCGAGCGGCTCCAGCTCGCGTCCGTCGTCGCCCTGGATCGAAACCTGCATGCCGGTGCGCTCGAAGCCGCAGGTACCGATCCGCGCATGCGGGCCGTCCTCGGGATCGTGCAGCGCCGGCGGCAGCACGGTAACGTTGCCGGTGACCTCGCCGAGCCCGAAATATTGCACCAGCACCGGGCCGAGTTTTTTGAGCGCGGCCTTCTGGTCCTCACGGTACATCGGCGCGCCGGCATAGATGACGTAACGCAGCGATGAGTGGTCCGACCGATCGATGGCGGGATGCTCGACCATCATCTTGAGGATGGTCGGCACCGTGAAGAGGTTGCTGACGCCGTGGGTCTCGATCAGGCGGAAGGCCTCTGCGATATCGAATCGCTCCGATGGCAACAAGATCGTCGGCACGGCGCGCGCGGTCTGCACGAGTTGATGCACGCCGGCGCCATGCGATAGCGGCGCCACAACCAGCGACGCGTCGTTCTCCGTGGTGCCAGGCATGAGGTCGGCAAGGTGATTGGTCACGACAAAGGCCATCTGGCCGTGAGTCAGCACCGCCGCCTTGGAACGCCCCGTGGTACCTGACGTAAAGAAAAACCAGCAAGGCGTGTCGCGTTCGACCGGCGCGTCGTCGATGACGACGCCGGCATGCGTCGAAATCGCTTCGCGCAAGGATGTCTCGCCGAGCGAGCCCTCCCCGATCCGCCAGGTAAAAGCGATCGCCGGGCTGGCCGCTTTCACGGCGACTGCATGGTCGGGAAAATCGCCATGGCACAGGAACGCCTTGGCGCCGGAGGCCACGGCAAGATACGCCACCTCGTCCGGCATCAATCTGAAATTGGTCGGCACCCAGACCGCTGCGAGACGAAACGCCGCGAACATCGACCAGAACATCTCGTCGCAATTCTTGGAGTGCACAAGGATGCGGTCGCCCTTGACGATGCCGCGCGCGGCGAGCGCCGCCGCCAGCGCCGAGACGCGGGCGTCGATCTCGCGCCAGGTCCAGGCGCGCTCGCCCCAGATGAAACCGACGCGCTCACCATGCCGGCGGGCATTCTGGGTCAGGAAATGCGCGAGATTCATGACGCGACGCGACATCGGGGTCACGTCGCCGGAAGGTACGGCCGGGGTGACGGATTCCGTCACTTGGTGCTCACCTCCGCCCTGTCCACACGCCCGCTGCCAGCAGCACCACGCCGACGACGGCAGCGACGATGCCATGCTTGATGTGCGCGTGGGCCACGCCGGCCTGGTGTCCGGGAAAGAAGCCCGGCAGTTGATCCGCCGGCACAATAAAATAAACCCCGGCAACGATCAGCAGGACGACGCCGAGTACAGTAAGGATGAGCTTCATGGATTGATCCTTTTAAATGAACCGTCAACGACCAAGCGGTGGATCCGGCCGTTCGCAAGAGTTGAACCAGATTCATGGGAGCTTGTTAATGGGGTCGGCCTCAGTTCGCTATTACAACCCGTCAACCGGCGACGCTCAGCGCAACCCCGTCCCGCCGCAGCGCTGGCATTTTACTACTTTGTCGCCTTTCTTCAGCAAGCCCTTGCCCTCGCAATTCTTGCATTTTTGCTTTTTCTTGACGTTGGGGCCTTTTTCATTGGCCATGATAGTCTCCCGGAGATGATTTTCGCGCACACACAAAGTCGCATTCGCGATTATAAGCAAGGCATATTCGATATGAGGACCGCCATGATCACCCGACGCTCGCTCCTGCTGACCGGCACGACCAGCTTGCTCGCTGGCGCCGTCGCGCATCCCGCCGGGGCCGCGCAGCCGTCCCAAAGCGGTCCGGTAGAAATCATCAACGCGATCTACACGCGTGCGGCAAAGGGCAAGGGCGACGGCGGCGGCGCGTTCGTCATCGAGACCAAGACCGCCAAGGCAAAGTACCTGTCCAAATCGCTGGTCGCATTGTGGGCGAAGGCCGATGCCAATACGGCGAAAGGCGACGTCGGGCCGATCGATTTCGATCCCGTCGCCAACTCGCAGGAGCCCGATGTCAAATCGTTCAAGGTGGTCGCGGAGAAGCTCGAAGCCGACAATGCCGTCATCGCTGTCACCATCATTGGCCACACCGCGCGGGCCAAGGCCTCCGACGACATCGTCCGCTACAATTTCGCGCGCGAGGACGGAAAATGGAAAATTGACGATATTAGCAGCACAGTCGATGGCGAAGCCTGGTCGATCCGCGGCCTTCTCACCGAATCTCTGAAGCAAGCGGCCTGACGATGTCGCAAGCAGATAAAATAAGCCAAGTCGTCAATAACCCTTCGCAGCACCGCTACGAACTCGCCGTCCAGGGCAAGGTCGCGTTCGCCAATTACCGCCTGACGCCAGGCATCGTCATCATCACCCATACCGAGACGCCGCGCGAGCTGCGCGGCCGCGGCATTGCATCGGAGCTGGTGAAGGGCACACTGGAAATCATCCGTGCCGAAGGTCTGAAGGTAGTCGCCGGCTGTGGTTTCGTGGTGGATTACCTGGGCAAGCATCCTGAGTTTGCGGATCTGGTGGGGTGATCAGACTGATCCGGGCTACGGACTAGGCCTCGAAAACGCAAAGAAGCCCGCAGCGAATGCGGGCCTCTGCTCTCGTTTAAATCAAAAAGCTTACGGCAAAACTCAATGCTTGATTTCCGGCGGCAGCTTGCCGCCGTTCGCGGCGAGCTTGGCCATCACCTGCTTGTGCAGCCAGACATTCATGCTCGCCGAATCATTGGTATCGCCGGTATAGCCGAGTTCCTTCGCAAGCTCCTTCCGCGCGCTGAGGCTGGAGTTGATCTTGAGCGCCTTCATCAAGTCGACAATCGACGTACGCCACGCCAGCTTTTCGCCGGACGCAGCGGCGGCCTTGTCAACAATGGCCGCGACATCGACGGTCTGCGCCGGAGCTGCCGCCGGCGAGGATGACGCGGTGGCCGTGGAGGTTCCAGCGCTGGATCCGGTGCTGCTGCTTGCCGGCGGCGCGCTGGCGGGCGTAGCGCTCGCGTGGGTGCCGAGGATCGCGCTCATGATTTTTCCGAAAATACTCATCGTATGCTCCTGTGAACCAAGATCGTCGAGGACTTGAACGGCACTTTTCCTGACCACCGGCAGCACCGGACCGGATTGTCGCGACCTTAGCCACCTGAGGCTGAGTTGCCAATGCAGGATTGCGCCGCAGCAATTAGCTTAGCTGAGGCGAAATGACGCCGGGATGACACATCCGGCGCTGCGTTGTGACAATACGCGCATTCACCGAAGCGTGAGCGACGAAGATGACGATTGGGAGTACGCTTGTGACTGAGTTCGCGGCATGGCCAGCTTTGGTTTTCTGTCTGCGCGTCTGGCCTGATCGTTATCAATTTACGCAAACGGTCCGCTTGTGCCCAGCATCGGCGAGGCCGTTGCCGTCAGGGAGACAACAACCATGGCTACCTCATCAGGCAATGTCGCACCACTGGTTCCGTCCGCGCAAGAAGTCGCGCCTGCTCCGATCATCCGAACCATTCACCTGTCCGACCTGCGCGAAGCGCTGCGGCTCGGCTGGGAAGATTTCAAGGCGGTGCCGAGCCACGCCATTATCCTGTGTGTGATTTATCCCGTGCTCGGATTGGTGCTGGCTCGCACGGTACTCGGTTATTCTGTGCTGCCACTGCTGTTTCCGCTCGCAGCGGGCTTTGCACTGCTCGGCCCGTTCGCCGCACTCGGTCTGTATGAACTCAGCCGTCGCCGTGAGCGCGGCGAAGAAGCCTCGGCGTCGGATGCGTTGAACGTTGTGCGCTCGCCCTCGTTTGGCGGCATGCTCGGGCTCGGCACACTGCTGCTGGCTCTGTTTGTGACCTGGGTCGCGACCGCGCAAGCGATCTATGTCGCGGCATTCGGTTACGAAGCGGCGGCGGGAATTCCGGATTTCGCCAGACGCGTGCTGACCACACCGCAGGGATGGTGGTTGATGGTCGTTGGTTGCGGCGTCGGTTTCCTGTTCGCGGTCATCGCGCTTTGTATCAGCGTGGTATCGTTCCCGCTGATGCTCGACCGTCACGCCGGTGCCGGCGATGCCATGGTGACATCGCTCCGCGCCGTTGCGCGAAACCCGGTGCCGATGGCAGCCTGGGGATTGATCGTCGCCGTATTGCTGTTGTTGGGATCGCTGCCATTTTTCCTTGGCCTCGCCATCGTGATTCCATTGCTCGGCCACGCCACCTGGCATCTTTATCGCAAGGTGATCGCCCCGGATCCGAATCCGCGCCCGCTACCGCCCCGCCCGACGCGCGAGCGGCGTTCCGCGGCGGATTTCCCCGCCGCGTTGTTTCCATGGCGGCGCAAAGACAGCGCATGACAGCAAGGACAAGGAGTGTAATGATTTTTGCCGCCGGTCGATCACTGACCGGCGGCAACTACGGCAGTGCCTCCGTTGCGTTGCCGCGATGCCGATATTTTCATCGCATCACTTCTTCGCGCGGCGCCGTCAGCTCTCAATGAGAGCCTTGTTTTGGCCGCGGTTATTGCCGATATTATGGACCTGCCCGTTTATTTCTCATCATGGCGAATCGTGCGAGCGGCTCCAATTACCCTTCCTTTCATTTTTAGATCATTCGCCGTGTGCGCCGCCCTGATGATACCGGGCGCGCCGGCGCTGGCGGCGGTAGCCTGCGGTACTGGTACCTTCGAAGCTTGGCTCGCCGACTTTAAGAGCGATGCCGTGGCCAAGGGCATTTCCCAAGCCACGGTCACCGCCGGCCTGAACGGCGTGACGCAGGATAAGGCGGTGCTCACCCGGGATCACTCGCAGGCGGTCTTCAGCCAGAGTTTTGAGGAGTTCTCGGGTCGTATGGTGCCGCCGCGTCTAACGCGCGGCAGCAATATGATGAAGCAGTACGGGTCTGTGCTCGGCCGTATCGAAGAAACTTACGGTGTACCGGGCGAGGTATTGGTGGCGATCTGGGGGCTGGAAACGGACTTCGGTGTCAACATCGGAAAATTTCCAACCATCCGGTCACTAGCCACGCTGGCTTACGATTGCCGCCGGTCAGAGCTTTTCAGAGCTGAATTGATGGACGCACTGCGCATCGTGGATCGCGGCGACCTGACGCCCGCGGAAATGCACGGCGCCTGGGCCGGCGAAATCGGCCAGACCCAGTTCATGCCCTCGAACTACATCAAATACGCCGTCGATTTCGACGGCAACGGCCGCCGCGACCTGTTGCGCAGCCCGGCCGACGTGCTGGCATCGACCGCGAACTACCTGGCCAGTCACGGCTGGCAGCGCGGCAAGGGCTGGGAGCCAGGCAGTCCCAATTTTGCGGTGATCCAGGAGTGGAACAAGAGCGAGGTCTACGCCAAGACCATCGCCCATTTTGCGACGCAGCTCGCCCACGCGCCCTGACACACTCCAGCGGAACTCCGTCGCAGATCAACCGCCCGGGCACCGTACTTGCCGGATCTCGTCGCCGATTCCGTAAAGCCCCATCAAAAAAATATCGAGGCGCCGTCAAAAAATGATCATAAATTCATTTGTATGAATCGAATGCGAATCTGCATGACAGGGTAATCAAATTTGTCTCGGAATTTTTCATGTTTCCTTGACTGTAGCTTTGCTGATACTCGCTTCAGCAGCTTCATCTCATACTAAAAGATATCGTAGCAATAGTATGGTTTAGTTGTCATTTGTTGCACTTTTGCCCGGTTTTGAGGGCGGCTGCCTCGTGCTCGATCAGCCTGCAAAAAGGTTAATCATTTCTTGCCAGCGCCATGCATTTGGAGATTAGCTGCATCGCAACATCGTGACTTTCGCACTGCAATATTCGTCTCTATGTTCACTCCAACGATGACGCGTCCTTCCAAGAGCTGAATCGTTAAGACAAGGAGACTAAACATGTTGCTTTCGCTCTTCCGCATGATCCAGGCGTTCCGGGATTATCAGCGCAATGTCGCCGAACTGTCCCAGCTTAGTGATCGCGAACTGGCCGATATCGGCCTTGATCGCTCGGACATCCCGCGCGTTGCAGCTGGTACCTACCAGGGCTGAACGACGACCTTCAGCCGACTAACGAACGGATAACGCCCGCTTCGCTGCGGGCGTTGTGATATCCACAGGGCACTCGCATTCCACTGTGCCGGAAAACGCGCTACCTCTGTGGCTATGACAGCTATCAAATCCTCCTTTGAAACCGTGCATGTCGTCGGCGCGGGCCTCGCCGGCTCGGAAGCGGCCTGGCAGGTGGCCCAGTCGGGCATTCCGGTTGTTCTGCACGAAATGCGCCCCGGCCGGATGACGGAAGCCCATCGTACCGATGGTCTCGCAGAACTGGTGTGTTCCAATTCGTTTCGTTCCGACGATGCCGCCAACAATGCGGTTGGACTGCTGCATGCTGAAATGCGCCGGCTGGGTTCGCTGGTCATGAGCGCCGCCGACGCCAATCAGGTTCCCGCCGGCGGTGCATTGGCGGTGGACCGCGACGAATTTTCCGCTGCCGTCACCAAGGCGCTGCACGACCATCCCCTGATCGAAATTCATCGAGCCGAAATCGACGGCCTGCCGCCCGCGGATTGGCACAACGTCATTGTCGCAACCGGGCCTTTGACCTCCGCACCGCTCGCCGACGCGATCCGGGAACTTACCGACGAGAACGCGCTGGCATTCTTCGATGCGATCGCGCCGATCGTGCACCGGGATTCCATCGATATGTCAGCGGCATGGTTTCAGTCCCGCTACGACAAGATCGGTCCTGGCGGTACCGGCGCCGATTATATCAACTGTCCAATGACCAAGGAGCAGTATGACGCGTTCGTCGACGCGCTGATTGCAGGCGAAAAGACCGACTTCAAGCAGTGGGAAACCGACACGCCCTACTTCGACGGCTGTCTGCCGATCGAGGTGATGGCCGAGCGTGGCCGCGAAACGCTGCGTCACGGGCCGATGAAGCCGGTTGGACTGACCAATCCGCATGATCCGACCGTGAAAGCCTATGCCATCGTGCAGCTGCGTCAGGACAACAAGCTCGGCACGCTCTACAACATGGTCGGCTTCCAGACCAAGCTGAAGCACGGCGCCCAACAGCGGGTTTTCCGCACCATTCCGGGGCTCGAGGCGGCGGAATTCGCCCGGCTCGGCGGCCTGCATCGCAACACCTTTCTGAATTCCCCGAAACTGCTGGATATGCAATTGCGTTTACGTACGCAGCCGCGGCTACGCTTTGCCGGACAGATGACGGGCTGTGAGGGCTATGTGGAATCCGCCAGCATCGGGCTGATTGCGGGTCTCTATGCCGCGGCCGATGCGCGTTCGCAGTCGCTGGCGCCACCGCCAGCGACGACTGCTCTCGGATCGCTGCTCGGCCACATCACCGGCGGCCACATCGAAACCATCGATGCCGGCCCGCGGTCATTCCAGCCGATGAACGTCAATTTCGGGCTGTTTCCACCGCTGGCCTCCCCACCCACCAAAAATCCCGACGGCACGCGGCTGCGTGGCAACGAAAAGACCGTTGCGAAGAAGCAGGCGATCAGCGCCCGCGCACTGGCCGATCTCGATCGATGGATTGCCGACAGCCTGCATATTGCTGCGGCGGCATGAGTCCTTCATGAGTTTGCCCAAAGACGACGCCGCCGTTCTGTCGGCGCAATGGACCGAAGGCGTGCTGCTGAAGCGCGACGTATTTTCCACGGTCGAGCGCGGCCGCTTTCGCGGGCGCGACGGCGAAGTCGACGCGGTGTTGCGCCGGCTCGATCAAGTGCCGTGGTGGTCCTACATCGTCGCGCGTCATCTGTTCGCGCGCGAGCGCCATGCGCTGGAGCTGGCACGCGATCTCGATGTCGGTCCGCGATTATTGTGGGCCGGCCGGCAGGCGCTGGTGCGCGGTTTCATCGACGGCGTGGCGCTGCATCTGGCCAAGCCCTTAGGCGACGTCGGCTATTTCCGTTCCGCCAAGGTGGCGCTGCGCAAGCTGCATCGCGCCGGCGTTTGCCATAATGATCTTGCCAAGGAGCAGAACTGGCTGCGCGGCAGCGACGGTCGCGCCTATGTCACGGACTTTCAACTCGCGGTCTGCTTCAAGACACGCAGCCGATTGTTCCGTATCGCCGCGTATGAGGATCTCCGGCATCTGCTCAAGCATAAGCGCAGCTATGCACCGGAGGCGCTGACGCCAATGGAACGGAAGATTCTCGCGCGCAAGTCAGTGGTCGCCAACGTCTGGCTTGCGACCGGCAAGAGGGTCTACCGTGCCATCACCCGCGGCCTGTTCAACTTCACGGATCGCGAAGGCGGCGGCCGGCGGCTGGTCAATGACGCTCCGGTGCTGATCGATCTGATCCGGAGGAATCCGGCCGTCCGCGACACCGCGATTGTCGCGTTCGCCGACCGTCGCACTGGCGTCGGGCTTTATGCCTTCGTCGAGGCCGACCAGATCTCGCTCGAAACCCAACTGCGCGACGAACTCGGCGCGGCCAAAGGCCCAAAACCGCCGGAGCATATCCAGGTGGTACAAGTACTGCCACGCGACAGCGCCGGAAAACCGCGCACCGAGATCCTGCAGCTTGTGGCCATGAATCAACTCGATCTGATCGAGCCCCTGATAACCAGCGAGACCGATCGCGTGTTTCTGAAGAGCATTCTGGAATCGCGCAAAAATCTCCGCGATCGATTTAATTTCGAAGCGGCCGATTTGAACTCCCAATGACGATCAGTTGATACCGCATCACGTTCGAAACCGCCGCGACCGCGACGCTCGCCACAATGTCCATAGCGTTCGGAATCTCGATCCGACCTGGGGCACAAAGGGATCGTTGTCCGCGCGCGACAGGCGGTCGAGATCGCGGCTTACCAGTGCCAACGGCAGGAACACCGGTCTCGCTTGCGGCGGCGCGGTCGCGAGCAATGCCAACGCCGTCTTGAGATGGGCCTGCGCCTCGCCGATCAACTGATTCAGCGCCGAGCGCAATTTCGGTGTCTGCTTGCCCGCGAACACCTCCTCCAGATCGCTGCCATTACTCTCCAGTAGTTGCAGCGGCACGAAAAGCTGACGCCGCGAGGCATCCAGCGGCAATGTCGATAACACGTGAGCCATACCTTGCGCCAATCCGGCATGGCTCGCCAGATGCTCGATCTCGTCGGACTGCCATCCGGCAATCCGTGCGCTGAGCGAAAGCAGCGCCGACGAGGTGTCGTTGATGTACCCCTCCAGCGCCGCCATGGTTGGCATCGGATCGTTGTAAAGATCGAACTGATGCTCGTCGATCAGGCGTGACAGCCGCTCGACCGGAAGACGCCAGTTCCGGATCACCAACAGCAATTCGGCCGCAACCGGATTGCCCTCGACACCGCCGTGCCCGGCGCCCGCCAGCATGTCGGTCCACCATTGCAGGCGCATTTCGCCGGGCAGCGGCTGGCTCACCTGTTCACGCACCCGCGAAATTTCGACGTTGAAGGCGTACAATGACAACAGCGCGCGGCGCTGGTCCGCCGGCAGGAACAGCGTGGATGCGTAACGGCCAAAATCATGGGTACGCACCAGCTCGGCGCAGAAATCAGCGGATTCCTTGCCTTCCGCTCCGCTCATGGCACGGCGATCAGCGCCGCCGCGACACGCCGCCGCTCGCCGATCATGATGTTGTAGGTCCGAACAGCTGGACCAGTCTGCATCGCGTCCAGCACCACCCTCACCCGGCGCAGCGCTTCACGAAGCGCCGCAGGCGGCAACCACACATCGGTGCCGGTGCCGATGATCAGGGTATCGATGCCCGCGGCCGCGGCAAACACTTGGGCCAGCGAAGCTCCGTCGATCTCGTCCGGTCTGGTGACTGGCCACGACCCAGATCGCATCGGGCAGGCACAACAGCGAGCCACGATGCGACATATCCGCGAAGGCGAATCCGCCCTTGCCGTAAGCCTCGATCGGCGCCGACCTCGGAAGATGCGGAGCGTCCGAGCGAGCGGCCATCGCTATTTCTTCGACGGCTTGTCCGGCGCATCGGCACGGTTGGTGCCGACGCCAAGATAGATCAGGATCGGCGCCGCGATAAAGATCGAGGTGTAGGTGCCGACCAGAACCACGCCGAACATCATCACCGCGGTGAAGCTGTGAATCGCCGGGCCGCCGAACAACAATAGCGCCAGCAACGCCAGCGTCACCGTAACGTGGGTAATGATCGAGCGCGACAGCGTCGAGTTGATCGATTCGTTGAGCAATTCCGGCATCGGCATTTTCTTGTAACGCCGCAGCATTTCGCGAATCCGGTCGTAGATGACGACGGTGTCGTTCAGCGAATAGCCGAGAATCGTCAGCAACGCCGCGATGCTGGTCAGATCGAAATCGACCTGCGAGATCGACATGAAGCCGATGGTCAGCACGATGTCGTGGACGTTGGCGATCATGGCGCCGAGCGCGAACTGCCATTCGAACCGGAACCAGAGATAGATCAGGATCGCGAATATCGCGAGCATGAGCCCGAGCATGCCGTAAGCCAGCAATTCTCCGGAAACGCGCGGACCTACTACTTCGACGCGCCGGTAATCGACGGCATCGCCGAGCGCGCCGCGGACCTTCTGCACGGCCGCCTGCTGCGCGGCGTCGCCGCCGGGCTGTTCGGCAACCCTGATCAGCACCTCGGCGGGTCCGCCGAACTGCTGTAATTGAACATCGCCGAGACCAAGTCCGCCCAGGTTTGCGCGCATCGACGGAATGTCGACGGCGCCGGACTTGGCCTGGACTTCCAACAGCGTGCCGCCCTTGAAATCGATGCCGAAGTTCAGCCCGTGGGTAAAGAACAGCGTGATCGCGAGAATCGAAAGCAGCGCCGAAATCGGGAAACTGATGCGGCGGAAGCGCGTGAAGTCGAAATGGGTATCGTCCGGGACGATCCGCAGCGATGGCAGCCAGCCCAAACAGCTCACGACCGTCAGCACGACGATCAGAGCGCCCAGCCCCAGAAGAACGAGATATGTCACGAACGGCTCCGCATTCCCCGGAATATGACCCAGCCAGGCTCGATCATATTCGTCGCTTTATCTTGTTGTGAGGCACGATTTCGTTCCGGAAACCGGTATCCATTTTTCGGGATCATGGCCTAGATCGGCACGGTTTGCGGCCGCTTCCATCGTACCCAGCCCGCGACAATCAGGCGGGTCAGCGTAAACGCGGTAAAGACGGTCGTAATAATGCCGATGCCGAGCGTCACGGCGAAGCCGCGCACCGGTCCGGTGCCGATGTAGAACAAGACCGCGGCGGCGATGAAGGTGGTGATATTCGAATCGAGAATGGTCGACAGCGCCCGCTTGAAACCGGCATCGATGGCCGAAATGGCGTTGCGCCCGCCACGCAATTCCTCGCGGATACGCTCATAGATCAGCACGTTGGAGTTGACGGCGATACCGACCGTCAGCACGATGCCGGCGATGCCGGGCAGCGTGAGCGTCGCATTCAAGAGCGACAGCACGCCGAAGATCATGGCGACATTGATGGCGACCGCGATATTGGCAAACACGCCGAACAATCGGTAGGTCAGCAGCATGAACACGATCACCATGATCGAGCCGACATAGGCGGCAAGTTCACCCTTTTCGATCGAGTCCTGCCCGAGCCCTGGACCGACGGTGCGTTCCTCGATGATCGTCAGTGGCGCCGGCAACGCGCCCGCGCGCAGCAGGATCGCCAGATCGTTGGCTTGCTGGACGCTGAAACTACCGGAAATCTGGCCGGAGCCGCCGGTGATCGGTTCCTGAATCACCGGCGCTGAGATCACCTTGTTATCCAGCACGATCGCGAACGGTTCCTTGACATGTTCGGAGGTCGCCTGCGCGAATTTCCGCGAGCCCTGCGAGTTGAATTTGAACGACACGATCGGCTGACCGCTGCGCTGGTCGAAGCCGGGCTGAGCATCGATCAGGTCTCCGCCGGAGACCAGCACCTGTTTCCTGATGACATAGGGCTGCGCGTTGGCCGGATCGGCGCTGGGAAGCAATTCCGAATCCGGCGGCACGCCTCCCCGCTGGGCCTGATCCGGCGAAACCGTGAGATCGACCATCCGGAATTCCATCTTGGCGGTCTTGCCGATCAGCTCTTTCAAGCGGGTCGGGTCCTGCAGGCCCGGTACCTGCACCAGGATGCGATCGTTGCCCTGACGCTGAATCAACGGCTCAACGGTTCCGAGTTCGTTGACGCGACGCTCGACGATCTGGATCGACTGCTCAACCGATTGCCGGATGCGCTCGGTGATCGCCGCCGGAGGAACCGTCAACCGGATCAACCCGCCGCCGGCATCGGTAACGTCGAGGCTGCGCTGGCCGTTGGATCCGAGCAAACCGCCCAGCGGCTGTGACAAGTCGCGCAGTTTGGTGAGCGCGGTCTGCAGGTCGGTATCTTTGGTGATGCGCACCTCGACCGTGTCGTTGCGGACATTGAGGCCGGTATAGCCGATCTTGGCGACGCGCAGCGCATTGCGCACATCGTCACGTACCTGATCGAGCTTCTCCTTCTTGACGTAGTTGGAATCGACCTCAAGCAGGAGGTAGGAACCGCCCTGCAGATCTAGGCCCAGCACCAGATGCCGCTGTGCCCATACCGGCCACGTCTTTACCTTGGCTTCGGGGAAGAAATTCGGCACGGCGCAGAGGCACACCACCAGCGCTATCAGGATGATCGCCAGCGCCTTCCACCGCGTGAAATACAACATCGAGTTGACCTGTCAGATTCTGGAAATGTGGGCCGGCTGAAAAACGCGCTAGCTCGCCGAACCGTTATCCTTGGCGACTTCGGCTTTTTCCTTGGCTGGCTCGCCCTTGGCGCGCACGCCGGAGATCATCTGCCGCATCTGCCGCACGCGGACCCCGTCGGAAATTTCGAATTCGATCTGGTCGTCGTCGACCACCTTGGTGACCTTGCCGACAAGGCCGCCTGACGTCACCACGGTGTCGCCGCGGCGGATGTTCTTCACGAGTTCGGCGTGATCCTTCACCTTCTTTTGCTGCGGCCGCAGAATCAGGAAGTACATGATCACGAAGATCAGCGCGAATGGCAGCAGCGACATCAACATGCTGTTGGTATCGCCGCCGGCCCCGGCCTGGGCAAACGCAGGAGTAATCAGCATTCGGGCAAATCCTCGTGGAGCGGGAATGAACCGGCAACGCATTGGCGTCAGGCCGGATCGGGCAAATTCGCGCGGACTATAGCGGCCGCGGTCCCAATTGCAACGCTGCCGGACCCCACAATTGCCCTTCATTTGAGTGGCTTGCGGCCCTCCTTGTGGCCCGATATGGGTGCATGATCAGGAACCGCAGCGATGCCGAAAAAGCCCAGCAAAACCCGTCCCCGTGCTGCATCCAAGGCGGCCTCGCGGAAATCGCCGACCAAGCGTCCGGCATCCGAATCCGACACCGCCGGTCGGATCGCGCGGGCGCTCGAAGCCATCGCGGCGCACCTGTCGGCCGCATCGCCCGTGCCCGCCGCTACGGCCGATTTATTCGCGAGTGCCGACGCATTCGTCTGGCATCCGGACGGACGGCTGGCGCCGGTGCCTCGCGTCAGCCGCGTCGATCTCGGTCTGCTCAGGGGAATCGATCGCATGCGCGACATCCTGATCGAAAACACCGAACGCTTCGCCGACGGCCTGCCCGCCAACAACGCGCTTTTGTGGGGTGCGCGCGGCATGGGAAAATCTTCGCTGGTGAAGGCGGCCCATGCCGGCATCAACGCCGACCGCAAACCGGCGGACCGCCTGAAGCTGATCGAGATTCACCGCGAAGATATCGAAAGCCTGCCGGGGTTGATGGACCTGCTTCGCAGTTCGAATTTCCATTTCATCGTGTTCTGCGACGACTTGTCTTTCGATGGCAATGACGCTTCCTACAAGTCGCTGAAAGCGGTGTTGGAGGGCGGAATCGAGGGTCGTCCCGACAATGTCATCCTGTACGCAACCTCCAACCGCCGACATCTGCTCGCGCGCGAGATGATCGAAAACGAGCGCTCGACCGCGATCAATCCCGGCGAGGCGGTAGAGGAAAAGGTTTCGCTATCGGACCGCTTCGGATTGTGGCTCGGTTTTCATCGCTGCAGTCAGGATGAATACCTTGCGATGGTGAAAGGCTATTGCGGCCATTTCGGCATCAAGCTCGACGAAGCCGAACTGGAGCGTGAAGCGCTGGAATGGTCGACCACACGCGGTTCGCGTTCCGGTCGCGTCGCCTGGCAGTTCACGCAGGAACTGGCGGGCCGGCTCGGCGTACGGATGACGGCGAATTAATAAATTTCGGCCTTCCCCGGACGCTGAACCGCGTCTGGGACATGCGTCGCTCACGCACCGTTGAGGAATTGCAGCGGATCGACCGGCGAAGAGCCTTTGCGGATCTCGAAGTGCAGTTGCGGCGATCCGACTTCGCCGGACTGACCTGATTTGGCGATGACCTGCCCACGCTTGATGGTGTCGCCGCGTTTGACCAGCAGTTCACTCGCATGGGCATAGGCGGTGACGTAGCCGTTGGAGTGGCGAACCAGAACCAGATTGCCATAGCCCTTAAGTTCGTTGCCGGAATAGGCCACGACCCCGTCTTCGGCTGCCTTGACCGGGGTGCCTTCTGGCACCGCCAGGTTGATGCCGTCATTGGCCTTGCCGTTGGCCTTGGCGCCGTATGCGGTAATCACCTTGCCGCGCACCGGCCAACGAAATGTCGGTAGCGCTCCGGTTGCTTCGCTGGCCTTGACCGGCGTTTCGGCAGCGGGCGCGTCATCCATCTTGGCTGTGGCCTGAGCCAGATGCGCGGTTTGCTGCGGACCTGCTGTCGCCGCAGCCACTTTCGTGACGGGGGGCGCCGGCGGAGCAGCCGCCGGCGCGGCAGCAACTGCGACCGCCGTCGGCTGCGCAACAGGTGCCGCGGCCGCGGTCTTCGCGCCCGGCACCGTGATCTTCATGCCGAGCTTCAGCTTTGACGATGCATCGAGTTTGTTCGCCCTTGCGAGCTCGGCGACCGGCACGTGATTGCTGCGCGAGATACTGAGCAATGTGTCGCCGTGATTGACCACATGAACGGATGATGCGGCACTTGCGTTGACGACCGGCTTGCTCACAGGCGCAGCAAGGGCGGGTGCTGCGGCGACGGATGTGCCCTGATGCGGAATGATCAGCTGCTGACCCGGCGACAAAGCGCGCGGTCCTTTATAGCCGTTGGCCTGCATGATCGCGGCGGCCGAAACGTTATAGCGGCGCGACAATATTTCGAGTGTGTCACTGGTGCCGACGATGATCGTGGTGCCCTGACCGGGACCGTGGGCTGCCGCGACCGAGTGCGGCGTGGCGCTGCCGGTGGCCTCAATCGGATGGGCCGGTGGAGTGTAGGAGGCCAGGCCGCGCCCCCCTCCGGATACGCCGGCGCTGGCGGTCGGATAAGACTGCGGCGCGGCGATCGGCGGCGGCAACGCCGATGACTGATACTGCGGTTGATATTGCGGACGGGAATATTGCGGAAGCTCACGGCGTTCGACCGTGGGCGTCGGGACTGAACCCGTCGCTTCCGGCTGGGACGCAAAAGGATTGGAGAAGGAATTTTGCGAGAGCCGCGTCGACATATCGGCGCTGCAGCCGGCGAAACCAATCGACATCAGCGTCAGCACCGCCGCCTGCGGTACGCGACGCGAGCAAAGCAACTCGACGACACGGGACATGGTTACTCACTCGTACGCAACAAATTACTGTTTTGAGTAAACACGTCCCCAGTAAACAACCGCTTAACCCTGCGAATAAGACCTTGGCGGGACAGCCAATCCGGATTTCACAATTCGCGGGCGATGCCCGGCAGCGCCGGCACGAACCGGACCTCCACCAGATCCTTGCGTGCCAGTCCCGTCTCCGTCCTGACCATACGGATCAGGGTCTGGGTCCCCTGGTGCGGGCCAACCGGCGCGATCAAGACACCACCGGGTTCAAGCCGCAGCGTCAGCGCCTCTGGAATTTGCTCCATGGCCGCGGTAACTATGATGCGGTCGAAACTGCCGGCATCGGCCGGAATCTCGAACCCATCCCCCAGCATCACCTCGACATTTTCGCAACCCAGCGTTGCCAGCCGTGCCCGGGCGGCATCGGCGAGGGTCCGGTAGCGTTCGATCGTCAGGACGTGCCCGCAGAGCCGCGACAGGATGGCGGCCTGGTAGCCTGAACCGGTGCCGATCTCCAGGGCGCGGTGATGTTTTTGCGGCTGCAGCTGTTCGGTCATATACGCCACGACAAAGGGCTGGCTGATGGTTTGTCCGCAGGCGATGGCAAGCGCGCTGTCACGGTAGGCGTCGGCGCGATCGGCGGCCGCCACGAACAGATCGCGTGGAATCTCTTCCATGGCACGCAGCACGGCCTGATCGCTGATCCCGCGCCGCCGCAGGTTGAGCTGAAACCTCATCTTTTCCGGCGGATTTTGGTGTGTGGGCATGGCAATCTCGTCAAACGCCGATCAGGCGGTCAATCGCGCCCCGGCCAGATCGATCCAATACGAGCAGCCCGGTTAAGGAATAACTTGCCCTTAAATCGGCATGGCCGCCATGGAACCCGCACTAGCGCAGAATGGCGGCAATTCGTACCCCAATAGCCCCGTATCAGCGCGAAATGGCCGCGGCGGTCGGATAAACTGCACTCACGTTGACGTTGCGCCGATTGAGCTTATTTGCGAACCTTGGATTCGGGACGGGCAAGGACATCATCATGACTGCAGATCGGCCGCCGGGCGGTTCGGTGTTTCTCGTCGAGGACGAGGTCATGATCCGGATGATGGTCGCCGACATGCTGGAGGAATTGGGCTACAGCGTCGCAGCAGAGGCCGGCGAGATCAACGAGGCGATCAGGCTGGCGCAATCCGCCGAATTCGATATCGCCATTCTGGACGTCAACGTCAACGGCAAGGTCATTTCGCCGGTCGCCGAATTGATCATGGCCCGCAATCGGCCTTTCATCTTCGCTACCGGCTATGGCTCGTCGGGTCTTCCGGAGCAATACCGCGACCGTCCGGCGCTGCAAAAGCCCTTCCAGCTCGAAACTCTGGCGCGGATGCTCGATACCGCGCTCAAGGGCACCACGGTTTAGCAGCGTCACTTCAGCGTGGTCGTCAGCGCCTGCGAGAACTCATCGTCGGTACGATCGAGGCGCAGTGGCGTCACCGAAACGTAGCGCGCGGCCAAGGCGGCGAGATCGGTGCCTTCGGCGGGTACGTCGATCTGCGCGAGGCGCTCGAACCCGATCCAGAAATACGGGTTACCGCGGCCGTCGCGGCGCTCGTCGACTTTCAGAAATCCGAGATTGCGCTTGCCCTGCCGTGTCACGCGCACGCCCGCTACATCCTCCGGCCCGCACGAAGGAAAGTTGACATTGATCACGGTATTCTTGGGCACGCCGGCGGCGATTACCTTGCGCAGGATCGGAGGGCCGAACTTCAACGCCGTCTCCCACAGCGGCGCGTGGCGGGTCTCGATACTGAATTCCTGCGACAGCGCGAATGACGGGATTCCCAGAATGGTCCCTTCCAGCGCGCCGGCGATGGTGCCGGAATAGACCACATCCTCCGCGACGTTGCGGCCCTTGTTGACGCCGGACAGCACGAGGTCTGGCATCGTTTCGCCGAGGATGTGGCGCGCGCCCATGATCACACAATCGGTCGGCGTGCCCCGCACCGCGAAATGGCGCGGACCGACTTCGCGCAGCCGCAGCGGATCGTTGAGCGACAGCGAATGCGAGACGCCGGATTGATCGAGCTCGGGCGCCACCACCCAGACGTCGTCGGACAGCGCGCGGGCGATTTGTTCGACGATCTTCAGGCCCGGCGCGTGGATGCCATCGTCATTGGTGCAAAGAATTCGCATACGTCAAATGCCTATTTCGAACGATTCAATCCCGGCCAGCCGTCTTTATCGGGCTATCGCCATTGACGCAAACCCGACAAAATCGATGCGCTCAGCGCCGAGTGCGTATGCGCCATAGCTGCAAGAATTTTGCGGATCCACTTTCGATTCGCATGTCAAATGGTTGAACCGCGGGCTTCGGTGGCTCCACGGGAGTGCTCTCCGGCAGGCTCGAAACGCTCGCTACAGGGGGCGCGGCCTTTCGCGGCGGTTCGGGATAATATTTGCGAGCCGCGACCAGCGCGTTGTCGAAGTCCTCGCTATTGAACCACGGCTCGGCACGGAGGCTTTCCAGCACACCGTCTTCCCATAACCGGGAGGCTTCGATATCGAATTGGCCCTTTTTCTTCTGATCGCAAGCCTGGACGCCGTAGCCGGTGACGGCCCATTGCTTGCCCACCCAATAGATGTCGCGATGCAGCGCCATTTTGAACTTCAATTCCTGGGACGCTCTCGCCGCAGCCAAAAATCAAGATAGCGGGGCGCGGCGCATCCGCAACATCGAACGCGCGCCCCGCTGAATAAATTGCAGTCACACTCGGTCTTTCTCGATCACTTTCAGGCCACCCATATAGGGCTGCAGCACGTCCGGCACCGCGATCGAGCCGTCTTCCTGCTGGTAGGTTTCCATGACCGCGATCAACGCGCGGCCAACCGCCGTACCGGAGCCGTTCAGGGTGTGCACGAAACGCGGCTTGCCGTCGGGCCCGCGATAGCGCGCGTCCATGCGCCGGGCCTGGAAATCACCGCATACCGAACAACTTGAGATTTCACGATAGGCGCCGCCCTCACCCTGGCCGGGCATCCATACCTCGATGTCGTAGGTTTTCTGGGAGGCAAAGCCCATATCGCCGGTGCACAGTGTCATCACCCGGTAATGAAGGCCGAGCCGGCGCAGCACTTCCTCGGCGCAGGCCAGCATCCGCTCGTGCTCATCCTTGCTGTTCTCGGGCGTCGTGATCGAGACCAGTTCGACTTTCGTAAATTGATGCTGGCGGATCATGCCCCGAGTGTCGCGCCCGGCCGCCCCGGCCTCAGCGCGAAAGCACGGCGTCAGCGCCGTCAAGCGCATCGGCAATTCCTTTTCGTCGAGGATGGATTCGCGGACGAGGTTTGTGAGGGGGACTTCGGCGGTGGGGATGAGCCAGACGATTGCCCTAAATCCCTTCAGTATTTCCGCTTTAAAAGCTCCTTCGCAACAAGGCCTTGACGTCATCAGGAATGACTCCCTGATAGCGTAGTTCGTAACTTTTCGTCGAGACCTTCGTATCAAAGGCAAAGGAATCGTCCTCGGCAAATTTCGGCAATTGGCCGGTGCCGAACATCGCATCGTCCCGTACCAACAACGGCGGATTGATCTCGGCATAGCCATGCTCATTAGTGTGCAAATCGAGCATAAATTGCCCGATCGCGCGCTCCAGCCGGGCAAGGCCCTTCTTCAGCACCACAAATCGTGCACCGCTCAGTTTCGCTGCGGCCTCGAAATCCATGAAGCCCATGGCCTCGCCGAGATCGAAATGCGGTTTTGGCGTGAACGCATAGTTGCGCACCGCGCCGAACACGTGGCGCTGCACATTGCCGTGCTCGTCGGCGCCCTCGGGGACTTCATCGAGCGGAAGATTTGGGATCGCTGCGAGCTCTTTGGCGAGTTCTTCGTTCGCCGCTTTGGCCGCGGCTTCCAACTGCGGCATGGTGGTCTTGAGTTCGGCGACCTCGGCCATCAGCGTGGCCGCGCGCGCGTCATCCCTGGCCTTTTTGGCCTCGCCGATCTCCTTCGAAGCCGAATTACGCCGCGCCTGCGCCTGCTCCGACGCCAGGATCGCAGCACGACGCTTTTCGTCGATCGCCAGCAACGACGCCGACAACGGCTCCAGCCCGCGCCGCTTCAGCGCGGTGTCGAAGGCATCGGGGTTATCGCGGATCGATTTGATGTCGTGCATGGTCGATATGGTCCTCAAGCGTCTGCGTCAAACGCCAACGCATTACGTTGACATTTGACGATGCGCCCCCCGTACCACATCCGTCGTCGCCCGCGAAGGCGGGCGATCCAGTATTCCGAGGCGTCAGAGATCCAATGAAGAAGCTGCGGCGTACTGGATACTCCGCTTTCGCGGAGTATGACGATCGTGTTGGAGCTACGCCCTACTCCGCCGGATTGGCAGCCGGGGGCGGCGGGGCCGCGGATGGCGGGGTGGCCGTGGTCTTGGCGGTGGCAGCCCGCTTCTCGACGATGCGCACCGCGATGATCGAGCCTTCATAGAGCGCCAGCAGCGGCAGCGCGAGCGAAGCCTGGCTGAGCACGTCCGGCGGCGTCAGCACGGCGGCGATGATGAAGGCGACCACGATGAAATAGCGGCGCTTCTCGCGCAACTGCTTCGAGGTGATGATGCCGATCCGCCCCAACAAGGTCAGGATCACCGGCAGCTGGAACGCGATGCCGAAGGCAAAGATCAGCGACATCATCAGCGACAGATATTCGCCGACCTTCGGCAGCAGCTGGATTTGCGCGGTCTCGGCGCCGCCTACCTGCTGCATGCCGAGCGAGAACCGCACCAGCATCGGCATCACCACGAAATAAACCAGCATCGACCCCATCACGAAGAAAAACGGCGTCGCGATCAGATAGGGCAGAAACGCACCGCGCTCGTGCTTGTAGAGGCCGGGTGCCACGAATTTGTAGATCTGCGCGGCCACAATCGGGAACGAGATGAAGCCAGCGCCGAACAGCGCCAACTTCAACTGGGTCAGGAAGTATTCCAAAAGGGCGGTGTAGATGAATTTGGAATTCTCGGCACCCGCGACCCAGACGAACGGCCACACCAGCACGTTGTAGATCTGTTTGGCGAAGAAGAAGCAGAAGATAAAAGCGATACCGAACGCCAGCAACGCCTTGATCAGCCGCGAGCGCAGCTCGATCAGATGATCCATCAGCGGCGCTTTACTGGCCTCGATATCTTCGGCGCTCATGACGCTTTGGCGTCCCTGGCGGGAAGCTCACCGGCAGCCGGACGGGCGTCAGCCTCGGCGAAGGTTTCCGGGGTGGGCGCCTCGGGTGTTGTCGGAATTGCCGGCAGGTCGACCGCGGGCGCGCTTGCTTCCGCGATCGCGGGCATATCGATGCCGGGTATCGCCGGCGTATCGGCTCTCGATATCGCCGGCGTATCGGTCGCCGATGGCGCCGGCTTGTCGACATCATCGATCCGCAGCGCGGCGCCGACGTCTTTTTGCAAGGAGGTCATGATGTTGCCGCCGGTGAAGCCGGATGCAGCCTCCTTGACCTCGTCGAAACTCTTTTTGAGGTCGGCCATTTCGGCCTCCCGCATCGCTTCCTGAAACTGGCCCTGGAATTCGGCGGCCATCTTGCGCGCCTTGCCCATCCATTGCCCGACCATGCGCAGCACGCCCGGCAATTCCTTCGGGCCGATGGCGATCAGCGCGACAACCGCGATGACGACAAACTCACTCCACCCGATGTCGAACATCAGAGATTCCGCTCGCACGAGGCGATTTCAGCCGGCAAGGCCTCAATCAAGATTTCGGGCGTCCGCGCCACCCTCAACCGGCGTTGCCGCAAGATGAATCTCGTCCAACAAGCTGCGGCTTAAACGGCCTTGCTGCCGACATCCGACCGCGCCGCCGCAGGCGTTGCATTATGGTCGAGCGTCTTCACGGGCTCGGGCTTTTCCGCAGTCTTCTCGTCGTCCTGCATGCCCTTCTTGAAGGCCTTGATGCCCTGCGCAACGTCGCCCATCAGGTCCGAAATCTTGCCACGACCGAACAACAGCAGGACGACTGCGATCACCACGATCCAGTGCCAAATGCTAAGCGAACCCATCCTGCAACCCTCCAAACACGCGAGGCTGGTAACCAGCCTGATCCTTACCCGAAAGTAGGCTCAGGAGGTGTCAAAAACAAGGACTTAAGCCGCGGTAAATCGGGGGTCGCGCGCCATTGTTAATCTGCTTGGGCAGGGCTGGGCGCACACCGTCGCAGCAGGCGCGGAACTAGCTCGCCTCGCCGGTTTCCGGGTCCGCGATCGGCGCCAACGCAAGTTCCAGATCGCCAATCTCCAGCGGATCCTCATCATCGCGCAACGCCGGGTCATCCGACGGCGCTGGAACACTGAAGCCGGACGGCAGCCGCGAATCCAAAAGACCCGTGCCCTTCAGCTCTTCGAGGCCCGGCAGGTCGCCGAGCGCCTCAAGGCTGAACTGCGACAGGAAGGCTTCTGTGGTTCCGAAGGTGAGCGGCCGGCCCGGCGTCTTGCGACGACCACGCGGGCGAATCCACCCCGTCTCCAGCAAGACGTCCAGCGTGCCTTTGGAGGTCACCACGCCACGGATCTCCTCGATCTCGGCGCGGGTCACCGGCTGATGATAGGCGATGATCGCGAGCATCTCGATCGCGGCGCGCGAGAGCCGTCGCGTCTCGGTGCTCTCCCGCGTCATCAGCCAGGCCAGATCGCCCGCGGTCCGGAAGGTCCACTTATTGGCGACGCGGACCAGATTGACGCCGCGCGAGGCGTAATCCGCCTGCAGCTGCGCCAACGCGACCTTGATATCTACGCCGTCCGGCATGCGCTTTGCGAGCGTGGCCTGATCGAGCGGCTCCGTTGAGGCGAACAGCAGCGCTTCCAGCAGCCGCAACTCCTCGGGCCTCGCTTCCGGATCGACAGCAGGCTCTTCAACGTCGGCAATGCGTTTTTCCGCCAGGCTTGCCATGGCACGGTCTCCTTCTTCCACTACTCGGCCGGCAGATCCGGCGCGGTCATCGCGTCAGGCCCTGGTTGCGGCGGACGCTTTCGAAAATACAGCGGCGCGAACGCCTCTTTCTGGTGCAATTCGACCTCGCCTTCCCGAACCAGTTCCAGTGCCGCAGCAAAGCTGGACGCGAAGACGGTGGCCTTTTGCGAGGGATCGACGACGTAGGTGATCAGGTACTCGTCGAGGCGGCTCCAGTCCTCGGCCATTCCAACCAGGCGCTCGAGCGACGCCCTCGCCTCGCTCAGCGACCAAACCGTGCGTTTTGCCAGGTGCACCGTCGCCAGCACCCGTTGCTGGCGCTGCACGGCATAAGCGGTCAACAGGTCGAACAAGGTTGCGGTAAACTTGGGGTGCCTGATTTCGGCGATGGATTCCGGATTGCCGCGCGGGAAAATGTCGCGCTGCAATTGCGGGCGGTTCATCAACCGGTTCGATGCCTCGCGAATGGCCTCAAGGCGGCGCAGACGGTTGGCCAGTGCGGTGGCCATTTCCTCTGCGCTGGGGCCGTCCGCTGTCGCCGGTTCGGGCAGCAGCAATCGCGATTTCAGAAACGCGAGCCAAGCCGCCATCACCAGATAATCGGCGGCAAGCTCGAGGCGGATCTTGCGGGCGGCCTCGATGAAAACGAGGTACTGATCGGCCAGTGCCAGAATGGAAATCTTGGCGAGATCGACCCTCTGTTGTCGCGCCAGCGCCAATAGAAGGTCCAGCGGGCCCTCATAGCCCTCGACATCGACGACAAGCGAAGGTTCGCCATCCGCGATCTCGGCGGGGCGTCCCGTTTCAAACGATAGAATTTCCGCGGTCATGCGCCCGCCAATCCCTGCCCGATCCACCAACTCATCCAATTCAGCCCGCGCCGCCAAACGGTCAAATGGCTGCGGAGGCTTGCGCGACGCCAACGCCGTCCTGGCCCGCTCCAGCGCCTTACCTGACAACTCGGGCGTCTCGGCGGCGACTTGCCGCATTTCGTCGAGCTTGCCGTTGCAATGCAGAACCATGTCGCAGCCGGCGGTGACGATGGCTCTGGTCCGCTCGGCAATCGATCCCGCCAGCGCGTTCATGGACACATCGTCACTCATCAACAAACCCTGGAACCCGATCACGCCGCAAATCACCTGTTCGATGATTGTCGCAGAAGTTGTCGCCGGATGGGCGGGGTCCAGCGCGCTAAACACAACATGTGCGGTCATTGCCATCGGCAAGTCCGCGAGCGGCTGAAACGCCGCGAAATCGACCTTTTCGAGCTCCTCCCGCGACGTATCGACCACCGGAAGCTTGAAATGGGTGTCCGCGGTGGCCCTGCCATGCCCTGGAATATGCTTGAGCACCGGCAAAATGCCGCCCTGCTCGAGCCCCTCGGTCACTGCGCGGGCGATCTCGGCGACCTTAACGGGGTCGGTTCCGTAGGCCCGGTTCCCGATTACGGCATCCGCGCCGTCGACCGGGACATCGGCTAGCGGCAGGCAATCGACGGAGACGCCCATCTCAGCGAGATCGGCCGAGATCAGTCGCGCGCTCAACCGTGCCGCAGACAGGCCAAGTGCATGATCGATATCGTAGAGCGCGCCAAAGACCGCCCCCGGCGGATAGACCGGCCAGTGCGGCGGCCCGAAGCGCTGCACCCGGCCGCCCTCTTGGTCGACCAGAACCGGCGCATCCGTTCCAATTGATTCTCTCAATTGATTAACAAGAACAGATACTTGTTGTCTTGTTTCGATATTACGCTTGAAAAGAATAAATCCCCACGGACGCTCCGAACGAATGAATTCGCGCTCGGCAGCGCTCAATTCCAGTCCGGCTATGCCTGTGATGAATGCGCGCGTGTTCATGCCGGCCGATTAGCCCGCTGCCGCGCCAAGGGTCAACAACGGTTGAGAAAACAGCCGTTAATTCCTTTGGATGACGCACTTTCCGCCGGCCGTGGTCAGATTGCCGCAGAACTGCGAGGCTTCATCGTGCGAGCCGAAAGGGCCTACCATGGCGCGATAGTAAATCCCCTTGTCGCCGAGATCGGCGCGCTTGATCACGGGAGCGCGCGAGCCCAGCACCGCCGGATACTTGCCCTGCAGCACCCGGTAGGAAGCCTGCGCATCGGCCTCATTTTTCTGCGACGAGACCTGGACGAGATACCCGCCGCCGCCACCATCGCCACTGGGCGCGGCCTGAACCGGCGTGTTGGTCGCGACCCTCGCCCGGGTGTCGGCCGCGGGGGCCGATTGTGCGCCTTGCGGCGTTAAAGACAGCGGCGCATTGGCGGTGGAGGCATTCGCATTCACGGCCGCCTGGGCCGTGGACGGGTTTCGCGTGGCGGTCGCCCGCGCTGGTTTAGCCGGCGGCGCAGGCTGGGCGGACGTCACGGGGGCCGCGGCGCCATCCTGTTCGCCGCGGACAGAAAACGTCTTGATCTTTCGCGGCTCGTTGTTCGGCAACGTGCCATTCCCGGCGCTCGCCGGTGGCGGCCCGGCCGGAGCCACGCTTGCTGCGGACGGCGGATTCGCATTCTGGTTCAGCGGCGGAAACACCATGCGTGGCGCGGACTTGGCGTTGACGTCTACCGGTGCTTCTTCGCGTGGAACAATCTTCTCGGTACCATCGCCCGCCGCCAAGCGGTCAGGTACTTTGGCATTGGCATCGGCCGGCGCCGGCACGATCTTGGTCGGGCCGGCGTCTGCCTTGATGACCGGAGGCTCGCCGCTACGGGGCGAACCAACATAGGTGCGATAGGCAAACGCAGCACCGGTTCCCAAAACCGCCAGAGCAAGCACGACTCCGACCGTGACCATGCCGCCATGGCGCTTCTGCACCGGCTCTTCGTCGCCCTCGCTGTAGCCGTCCTGATAGGCGTAGGGGTCGTCTGAATAGGCTTGGCCGTGCTGAACTTCCTGCTGCGCGCCGGGATCGGACTCGCCATACAGCGCATCATCATAGCGCGCCGGATCGAGCTGCTGATCAGTGTCATCGGCGAAAGGTGGCGCCTGATGGTAGTCCGGCTCAGGTGCGGGATGCGCGGCTGCGTAACGATGCAGCGGATGCACCGCACTCGGGTAGTCCTGCGCGGGAACGTCCTGCTGCCGGGCAGCGCGCTGCATCCACGGCGGCGGCCCAATGGAAGGGCTGTCCTCAGAATCTGACGCCTCGGGAGCGTCGTACGGATCGGGTATACTGCCGCGCGGCTGTACCGGCTGATTGGCCCGGCCCATGCCGGCGAATGGATCGGTCTGACCGATCAGACGCGCCAGCTCAGCCAACGGATCGCTCTCGCCCTTGGCGGACGCATGCGCGTCATCGCCGCGATCATCGTAGTCGTCCGCGGGAAAAGGTCTGTCCTGATATCGATCAGCCATCGTGATGATGCGTCCCCTTCGGGAAAGCCGCCAACCCGCTCTTACGAACGAGCCGACCCCTGCCAGATGCCCTCACAGATCCCCATGTGAGGGCCTTCGCCCCTGTCTATCGCATCTCGTCCGGAGCATGGACGCCGAGAACGGCGAGCCCAGATGCCAGAACCGAGACGACGCCCTGAACCAAAGCCAGCCGCGCCTTCGTGATCTCTGCATCATTAGTTATAATGAAGCGTAAATAGGGCAAATCCCGCCCCCTCGTCCAAAGCGCGTGAAACTCGCTGGCAAGATCATACAGGTAAAAGGCGATTCGGTGTGGCTCATGTGCGATCGCCGCTGCTTCGATCATTCGGGGGTAGAGCGCCAGCCTCCGCAGCAGGTCGAGTTCCGCAGGGTCGGTCAGCCGCTCCACCGCCGCATCCCTGAGAAACGCCGCCCGCGCAGCCGCATCCTCCGGCAGATCCGGGATGACCTCGCGGGCATTGCGGAACACCGAGTTGCCGCGGGCATGGCCATATTGCACGTAAAATACCGGGTTCTCGCGTGACTGCTCGATCACCTTGGCGAGGTCGAAATCCAATACCGCGTCATTCTTGCGGTACAGCATCATAAAACGGACGGCATCCTTGCCGACCTCATCGACGACTTCACGCAAGGTAACGAAATCGCCGGACCGCTTCGACATCTTGACCGGCTCGCCGTTGCGCAAAAGCTTCACGAGCTGCACGATCTTCACGTCCAGCGCGGCCTTCCCGGCGGTGATAGCCTTGATCGCCGCCTGCACGCGCTTGATGTAGCCTCCGTGGTCGGCGCCCCAGACATCGACAAGATTGCGGAAGCCGCGGTCGAACTTGGTCTTGTGATAGGCAATGTCGGAAGCGAAGTAAGTATAGCTGCCGTCGGACTTCAGCAGCGGCCTGTCAACATCGTCGCCGTAGGCGGTGGCCCGAAACAGTGTCTGTTCGCGATCCTCGTAGTCTTCGACCGGCGCGCCCTTCGGGGGCGGCAGGCGACCTTCGTAGACGTCCCCCTTTGCTCGCAAATAGGCAATGGTGGCGGCGACCTGATCGAGGCCGCCCTCGATCAGCGACCGTTCCGAGAAGAAAACTTCATGCCTGATATTGAGGGCGGCAAGATCGCCCTTGATCTCCTCCATCATCATCGCAATGGCTTTGGCCCGCACCGCTGGCAGCCATTCGGCTTCCGACATGGTCAGCAGCCTGTCCCCGTGCTCGGCGGCAAGCGCCTGTCCCACCGGCTTCAGATAGTCGCCGGGATAGAGCCCTTCCGGAATCTCGCCGATGTTCTGTCCCAGCGCCTCGCGATAGCGCAGGAATGCCGAGCGCGCGAGCACGTCGACCTGGGCGCCGGCGTCGTTGATGTAATATTCTCTGACTACATCATGGCCCGCAAACGCCAACAGGCTGGCCAGCGCATCGCCGAACACAGCGCCCCGGCAATGCCCGACATGCATCGGCCCGGTCGGATTGGCCGAAACGTATTCGACGTTGACCTTCTCGGCCCCGCCGGCCGCGCTACGGCCGTAGGAATTGTCCTCACGCAACACCGTGCGTAGCGCTTCCGACCAGGCCGACGGTTTCAGCGTGAGATTGATGAAGCCGGGACCGGCGACCTCGACCGACGAGATCAGATCGTCGGTGCGCAGCCGGGCCGCAATCTGCTCGGCAAGATCGCGCGGTTTAGCCTTCGCCTCCTTGGCCAGCACCATAGCTGCGTTGGTCGCCATGTCGCCGTGCGCCGCATCGCGCGGCGGCTCGACCACCACACGCGACAAATCGATGCCCGGGGCCCACCCGCCTTCGGCCGCGAGCGCGCCGCAGACCCCATGGACGCGGGCGAGCACATTGGCGAACAGATGCAGCGGTGAAGCGTTATCGACCATGGCGTGACTGGACCGGGGGTGGTGCCGCATCAGCGGCAAGGCCGCCGCCTAACGCAAATCGGGGGTCGAGTCAAAAAGCCTTTGATGCTCGGTCAACGCGAAGCGGTCGGTCATCCCGGCGATGAAGTTGCCGATCCGGCGGGCGCGCCCGGTCTCGGTCTCAAGATGCCCGCCCTCCGGCGGCAGCCATTCGGGCGGCAGATCGCCAGGACTGCTCTGATAGCGTGCGAACAGGTCGAACAGAATCTGTTCGGCCTCGCCCATGACACGCATCACCCGCGAATGGCGGTACATCCGCTCTTTCAAGAAGGCCTTGATGCCGGCTTCCGCGCGCGCCACCTCCGGCGAAAACGCGACCAGCGCACTGCCCGCTTTGCGGACATCATCGACGGATTTCGGTCGCGCAAGATCGAGGCGCCGGCGTGCTTCCGACACCACCGCCCCAATCAGGCACGAGATCAGCTCGCGCACCAGCTCGGCACCGCGCCGGATGTCGTCGAGACCGGGATAATGCCTGTCAATGTCCCCGATCATTTCGGCGGTGAGTGGCATGACCTTGAGATCGTCAACCCTGAACAGGCCGGCTCGCAAGCCATCGTCGATGTCGTGGGCGTTGTAGGCGATGTCGTCGGCGATCGCGGCGACCTGGGCTTCCAGCGAGGCAAAGCTCCATAGTTCAAGATCATAAGTCCCGATGTAGTCCGAAATCGCGCAGGGAATGCCGTGGTCGCGGTAACGACCAACCGGCGCGCCATTTGATCCGGTCAGCGGGCCATTGTGCTTGACGATGCCTTCGAGCGATTCCCACGTCAGGTTGAGCCCGTCGAAATCGGGATAGCGATGCTCCAGCGAGGTGACGACGCGCAGGGTCTGGGCATTATGGTCGAAGCCGCCATGGGCTTGCAGGCAGGCATCCAGTGCCCGCTCGCCGGCGTGGCCAAACGGCGGATGGCCGAGATCATGCGCCAACGCCAGCGTTTCGGTGAGGTCCTCATCGAGACCGAGTTGCCGGGCCAGCGCACGGGCGATCTGCGCTACTTCGAGCGAGTGTGTCAGCCTGGTGCGGTAATGATCGCCTTCATGGAACACGAATACCTGGGTTTTGTGCTTGAGGCGGCGAAATGCGGTGGAATGGATCACCCGGTCGCAATCGCGGCGAAACGGGCTACGGGTCTTGCTCGGCGGCTCGGCGAACAGCCGTCCGCGGCTACGGTCCGGGTCGCAAGCATAGGCCGAACGAGGAGCAGCCATTCCGACAGACACAGTGTATTAATCCCTTAAAGGTTTGATTCCGGCGCCTGGCGCACTTAACTATGCTGAGCGCCGGATACCAGATTTGGCTACGGCGCGGCTATCGGAGATCTCGCATATGACCACAGCCGTCACCATCAGCGAGCGGGCTGCCCGCCGCATCGGGGAGATCCTCAAGACCGAGGGCGATGGCGCCATGCTCCGGATCAGCGTCGAGGGCGGCGGCTGCTCGGGCTTTCAATACAAGTTCGACGTCGAGCGCGCGCAGGCCGAAGATGATCTCGTGATCGCGCGCGACAGCGCGGTGGTTCTGGTCGATCCGGCCTCGGTGCCGTTTCTGGCTGGTTCCGAGGTGGATTTCGTCGACGACCTGATCGGCGCGTCGTTCCGGGTGGTCAACCCGAACGCCACCGCTTCCTGCGGTTGCGGCACCAGTTTTTCGATCTGACACCTTCACGCCTTCATGCGTATCGCCACCTGGAACGTCAATTCGGTCCGACAGCGGCTCGACCACCTGCTGGTCTGGTTGAAGGATTGTGCGCCCGACATTGTCTGCCTGCAGGAGATCAAATGCCTCGATGAGGCGTTCCCAAGGGAAGCCATCGAGGCGCTTGGCTACAACGTGGTCACTCACGGTCAGAAAGACTTTCAACGGTGTCGCGCTACTGTCGAAGCTTCCCTTCGACGAAGTCAAACCGCGACTGGCCGGCGATGACGAAGACATTCATGCCCGTTTTCTGGAAGGCGTGGTGACGCTGAAGCACGGCGTGCTGCGCATCGCCTGCCTCTATCTGCCTAACGGCAATCCGCCCGAGACTGAAAAATATCCATACAAGCTCAAATGGATGTCGCGGCTTCTTGAATATTCGAAAGAGCGACTTAAGACGGAAGAACCGCTGGTGCTGGCTGGGGATTTCAACGTCATTCCCGCCGCTGAAGACGTTCACAATCCCGCCGCCTGGGTCAACGATGCCCTGTTCCGTCCCGCTACCCGCGAAAGCTTCCAGACGCTTTTGGGGCTCGGGTTGACCGACGCACTGCGCGCCGTCACCGACGCACCCGGCCAGTACACTTTCTGGGACTATCAGGCGGGCGCCTGGCAAAAGAACCACGGCCTGCGCATCGATCATCTGCTGCTGTCGTCGCAAGCCAGCGACCGGCTCGTCGATGTCGAAATCGATCGCTATGTACGCGCCTGGGAAAAACCCTCCGACCATGTACCGGTCTGGATCGACCTCGACCTGGAGACAGCGTAAGAACGCACGATTGTGCTGGCCTGCGGTGATGGAAAGATTGGCTCTCCATTTAGCGGAAATACGCGCGTACGCCTTAATGTGGCGTCATTGAGTCGTGAGTTTGTTTCGTGAATCAACTCAACTCCTAGGGGTAGAGAAACATGCGACGCTATCTGTCCGTTGGTTGGCTTCTATCCGTCATGATCGTGCTGGCGGTGCCGTTTGGTGCCCGAGCTCAGGATCTGGTCATCACGGTCGCCCCGCCTGAGCTGCCGGTTTACGAGCAACCGGCCATCCCTGATCCCGGCTACATCTGGACGCCGGGCTTCTGGGCTTATGGCCCGGAAGGATATTATTGGGTTCCGGGCACTTGGGTAGAACCGCCAACCGTCGGCCTACTGTGGACCCCGGGTTATTGGGGCTGGCGAGACGGCAATTATGGTTGGAACGCAGGCTATTGGGGACCGCAGGTCGGTTTCTATGGTGGTGTCGATTATGGTTACGGCTACGGCGGCCTTGGCTACGAGGGCGGATATTGGAACAACGGAGTGTTCGCCTATAACCGAACCGTCAATAATTTCGGCGGCGTCGCGATCACCAGTGTCTACAACAAGCCCGTCACGATCAATAGCAACGCAACGAGAGCGAGCTTCAACGGGGGCACCGGCGGAACGACTGCCAAGCCCACGCCGCAGGAGCAGGCAGCGGCGCGCCAACCACACGTGGCGGCCACGCCTCTGCAAACCCAGCACGAGCATGCGGCGAGCACCAACAAGGCGCTGCTCGCCTCGGTCAACCACGGCAACCCGGCAATCGCGGCCACCTCCAAGCCTGGCCAATTCGAAGGCAAGGGCGTGGTGCCGGCGAAGGCAGGCAACGCTGTGGTGCCCGCAGCAACACAACTAAAGCCAAGCGCCACGCAGCCAGCTACGGCGCCTGCCGGCGCGGCGGCGCTGGAGAAAAATCGACCGATTACCAACGCTCGTCCCGCCGAGGCGGCGGAACTCCACCCAAACCGACGGGTGTGGCCCCGACGAGTGTGCCCGCTAAGCCGCTGGCTACGGTGGTCCCACCCAAAACCCCGGCATTGAAACCGCCCCCGGCCCCGGTCAGAAATGTGGTGGTGAAACCGCCTACGCCTCCGCCGCCGCATCCGGTCGCGCGCCGCAAAACCTCCAGCGCCGCCGCACCCGGTCGCCGCGCGCCCTCCGCCGCCACCCAAGCCTCCAGCGGCGAAACCCCCGCCGCCCAAGAAGCCGCCTCCGGGGCACTGACAAGCCTCGTTATATCGCGATCCGAAGAAGCCCGATCAGGCATAACATTTCATTTATAGGTTCATTGATCGGGCTTCTCGCGTCGGCATTTCCTAAGTTCCGTTCGCGTCATGGCCGCGGCTTATCGCCCTCGCCGGCGCCACGTTTGCGTCATCGACGCCGCAACCAGCATGCCGTCACCAAGCCGCATATCGCGATCACGATTCGCCGCGCGCTCTGCCCCTTGGGAATGTTCGACGGTCGGGCCGATCAGTCCTTGCGGCCCTGCACCCAGTGCTCCAGCATCTGCAGTGCCATCGCGCGGTCATCCTCGGATGCCTTGCTGATCGCTTTGTTGTAGCTTTCCTTAATCCAGGTTTCGTCCGGCGCGGCGCTGTCCCGCGCCAGCGTCAGCCACATCAGCCCACGAGCGGCTTGACGCGGCAGCTGGTCGCCGTTGAACAGCATCTGGCCCAACAAAGCCTGCGCCTCGTGCTGGCCCTTCTGGGCGGCGAGGCCGAGCCAGCGTGCGCCGTAACGGAAGTCATCCCGCGACGAGCCGGCGCCCTTGAGATAGAGCCGAGCCAGATCATATTGCGCGTCGGCATTGCCGAAATAGGACGCGGCGTAGGAAAACATCTCCCTCGCCCGCTCCGGGTCGGACTTGATCTTCGAATTGGGTATGCCGTTGAGGTAATACCGCCCCAACGCGACAAAGGCATTGGCGACAATCGCCGATTGCGGCGCTGACGGGCTGTCTTCGGCATGGGCATTGGCGATGCGGCTGAAATATTCGAAGGCGCGAAGATCGTCTTGGGTGACACCGTCGCCATTGGCGTACATCCGCCCCAGTTTCCATTGCGCGACGGGATGGCCGCCTTCCGCCGCATATTGCAGCGAGGTCAACGAGGTTTCGCTCGTGGACGACGGGATCGCCTTCTTTAGCGCCGCCGCCGCGCCAGCACCGGCCTGGGCCGTAGCTACTGGAATCTGATCATCGTGGGTGACCGGCGCCCCGTCAAAGGCGAATGCCGTGGCGGCCACCGGCGTGGCCCCTAAAATCAACGCAAAAATGATACGCTCAGATATCCGCATAACACTGTTTCTCGTGCGCGCCACCCGGATGGGTAACGGCCCCGTCCACCGCCGGCCCAACCTGTTGGGCATACTTCCACAGCGCACCTGACGTATGGTTGGTCGCGCGAGGCTTCCATTTGGTCTTACGTTCGGCCAGCTCCGCGTCGGTCAACTTTACGTTAAGTGCCCCGACGCCGGCGTCGATTTCGATGATATCGCCGTCCTGCAGCAGGGCGATCGGGCCGCCCACTGCCGCCTCTGGACCGACATGGCCGATACAGAAGCCGCGGGTCGCGCCCGAGAACCGGCCATCGGTAATGAGAGCGATCTTGCCGCCCATGCCCTGGCCGGTAAGTGCCGCCGTGGTCGAGAGCATTTCCCGCATGCCGGGACCACCGCGCGGCCCTTCATAGCGGATCACGATCACCTCGCCCTCTTTATAGGTTTTTTTCTGGACGGCCTCGAAGGCATCCTCTTCGCGATCAAAGCAGCGGGCCGGTCCGGTAAATTTCAAATTCGACATACCCGCAACCTTCACGATCGCGCCCTCGGGCGCGATATTCCCCTTCAGGCCAACCACACCGCCGGTAACGGTGATCGGCTTGTCGGCGGATCGCACCACATCCTGATGCGGATTCCATTTCACGCTCTTGAGATTTTCGGCGATCGTCCGGCCGGTGACCGTCAAGCAGTCGCCATGCAAATGGCCGTTATCGAGCAGCGTCTTCATCAGAAGCGGTATGCCGCCAACTTCAAACATGTCTTTGGCGACATAACGACCACCCGGCTTCAAATCCGCGACATACGGTGTCTTTTTGAAGATTTCTGCAACGTCGAACAGATCGAACTTGATGCCGCATTCATGGGCGATCGCCGGCAGATGCAGTGCAGCATTGGTCGATCCGCCGGAGGCAGCGACCACGGCTGCGGCATTTTCAAGCGAACGGCGAGTGACGATGTCGCGCGGCCTGATATTGGCCGCGATCAACTCCATGATTTTCTCTCCCGCGGTCGTGCAGAATGCATCGCGGATTTCGTAAGGCGCGGGTGCTCCGGCGGAATACGGCAGCGCAAGACCGATGGCCTCGGACACCGTCGCCATGGTGTTGGCGGTGAATTGTGCGCCGCACGCGCCGGCAGACGGACACGCCACCCGCTCGATTTCGTCGAGGTCGGCGTCGGACATCTCGCCGACGGAGTGCTTGCCGACCGCCTCGAACATGTCTTGCACCGTGACCTGCTGGCCGCGGAAATTGCCGGGGAGGATCGAGCCGCCATAGATAAAGATCGAGGGAACGTTGAGCCGCACCATCGCCATCATCATGCCCGGAAGCGACTTGTCGCAGCCGGCAAGACCCACCAGCGCGTCATAGGCGTGGCCGCGAATCGTCAATTCGACGGAATCGGCGATGCATTCGCGCGAAGGCAGCGACGAACGCATGCCGTCATGGCCCATGGCAATGCCGTCGGTCACAGTAATGGTGCAGAATTCGCGCGGCGTGCCGCCCGCCGAAGCAACACCCTTCTTGACCGCCTGGGCCTGCCGCATCAGTGAAATATTGCACGGCGCGGCTTCATTCCAGCACGATGCCACGCCGACGAAAGGCTGGTGGATCTGCTGGGTGGTCAGCCCCATGGCGTAAAGATACGAGCGATGGGGCGCCCGTTCCGGGCCCTCCGTCACGTGACGGCTTGGCAGCCTATTTTTGATATTGGTCTTGGCGTCCATCGCGAACCTGTTTCCCCAGCCATCTCTTGTTGGTCCCGGAAAAACGCAGATCTGAAAAAGACCCGATTTTCCGTCGCCGTCGCGAGCGCCGCGGTCATCAGCTTACGAAGCAATGATTTCATGGAGGGGTGTGGCTAAAAAGCGGCGCAAGCGAAAGCTGACCGGTATAACCGTTAAATGTTCGCTCGGTGTTGCGGTCGAGCAACAACCGTGGCGTGACGGCAACCATAATGGCTGTGAGTCGCGCTCCTTAGCTGACCCTGGCGGCGGCCAGGATGCGGCGGCGTTCGGTCCTTGCCTTGTCCATCTGCGCTTACTTCGCCCCTAGCGTTTTGAATCCGACCCAACCCCAATAGACGCGATGATGCGTGATGAGTCCGCCTACCACGTCCATGACCTCAACCAGATCGATCTGGTCGCCGTCCGGTGTCGCGCGAGGATATTCCCATGTGAGTTGACGGCCGTTGGCGACACGCCCGCAAGGGCGGCGGACCTGCGAGATCGTTTGCATGCAGAACCATTACAATGTGGCGCATCGCGACGACGACGCCCTGATCGACAATCTGGCCCAGGACGGCATCGCCTATGTGCCGTACTTCCCGCTTGGCGGTTTCACACCGCTGCAGTCGTCTACTTTGTCCGCCGTAGCGGCGCGCCTCGGCGCTACGCCGATGCAAGTAGCCCTTGCCTGGCTCCTTCAGCGCTCGCCGAACATTCTTCTGATCCCGGCACCTCGTCTGTGGCGCATTTGCGGGAAAATCTTGCTGCAGCGGAGCTCGCGTTGCCGGACGATGCGATCAAGGAGCTGGATCATGTTGTAAGTATCGTCCCCGCGTGACGGGTAACTGGACCAGTCGGCGAAAATGAACGACCAACCATCTTGATCGTATGAGGCGAATAGCTACGCCTCATTTCGCCAGGCTCGCCTGCCAGGCGATGAATACGGGAGCCCCGACAATTTCGAGCACCGTGAATCCCACGAACGGCATTGGTGGCCAATCGAGCAGCCTCATCGACAGAAGGCGACCAATACCGCCGAGAAAGATCATCCCCCAAAGCATCCGGAAGACGACGGCTTGTTTCTCGATGTCGGGGATGATCCAGTACAGTGCCAAACCAAGGCCGACCCACACGCCGCCAAAAAAACGGAGATTGCTGTCGAGCAGCGGGTTCGGTGGCAGCGCCGCGGATGCGTAAATTGGATCCTTGAGCCCGAACATCGTGATGATGCCGGTCAGTACCGGAATAACGGCTAACACGGCCATTACTATTTGAAACGGCAGCTTGGTCATATCAGAGTTCCTGACGCCGTCAGCATGATCTCAACGGTCAGCCCTCGGCAGCAACATTGCCGATGGCTCAGGCGGCACCGGCCTGCAGTGTCCCAGAGGCCGTCATCTGGGTCTTTTTAGTCGTTTCCACTTTTAGTTTCGTAACAAAACTTATACTATCTTGATAAGTTTCATTACGCAACGCATTTCTGCAATTGCGTTGCCTTGGCACGAACTGGATTCGAGATGTCGCGCAATCGATTTGAAAAGATCACCTGCTCGCTGGCGCGCGCGCTCGATCAAGCAGGGGATTGGTGGACGTTCCTGATTGTTCGCGACGCGCTCCGCGGTCTCGATTCCTTCGAAGAGTTTCTCGAGTTGCTCGGTATCGCGCGAAACATTCTTGCGGCGCGACTCAATCAGCTTTGCGCTGACGGCCTGATGAAGCGAAGCGACGACAAACAGGACGCTCGCCGCTCGCACTACCGTCTGACCAGCAAAGGCAAAGCACTGGCGCCCGCGCTTGTCGCGCTGATGCAATGGGGCGACCAATGGATCAGCGGCGCGGGTAACGAGCCAATCATCCTGAAGCATCGTACCTCAGGCGAAGCCGTCGCGCCGGTGCGCCTGCGTGGCGGCCGCAATCAGCTTGTCAGCGCCGACGATATCGAATTCACACTTGGGCCCGGCGCCGACGATGCGATGCGCATGAAGGCAAGAGGTAGGGCTAAGTCAGTCTCCAAGAAATCGACTGAGTGAGATCTAGGCCGCGCCGCTGCTCAGGATGAGGTGGTAGTCGCGCTATATATTCAGCACCCGGCCATACGCATCCAGCACCGCTTCCTTCATCATCTCCGACAGCGTCGGGTGCGGGAATACGGTGTGCATCAACTCTTCTTCCGTGGTTTCGAGATTCATGGCCACCACATAGCCCTGGATGAGTTCCGTGACCTCGGCGCCGATCATATGTGCACCCAGCAGCTGGCCGGTTTTCTTGTCAAAGATCACCTTGACCAGTCCCTGATCCTCGCCGAGCGCGATCGCCTTGCCATTGCCGACAAATGGGAAACGGCCGACGCGGATTTCGCGACCGCCCTCCTTTGCCCTGGCCTCGGTGAGACCGACAGAGGCGACTTGCGGATTGCAGTAAGTGCAGCCCGGAATCAGGTTCTTGTCCATCGCGTGCGGATGCAGGCCCTTGATGGCTTCGACGCAGACCACGCCTTCATGCTCGGCCTTGTGGGCGAGCATCGGCGGTCCCGCGACGTCGCCGATAGCGTAGATGCCGGGCACGCTGGTCTTGCCGTAGCCGTCGATCACGACACAGCCGCGATCGGTTTTGACGCCGAGTTTTTCCAGTCCCAGATTTTCGATATTGCCGACCACGCCGACCGCCGAAATCACCCGGTCGAATTCGACCGCCTGCGGCTTCTTGCCATCGTCGATGGTGGCGACCACGCTGTCGCTCTTCTTCTCAAGCTTCGTCACCTTGGTATTGGTGAGAATCTTGATGCCTTGTTTCTCGAACCGTTTGCGCGCAAGACCCGCGATCTCGGCGTCCTCGACGGGAAGGATCTGCGGCAGCACCTCGACCACGGTCACGTCGGCGCCCATGGTGTGGAAGAACGACGCGAATTCAATGCCGATCGCGCCGGAACCCACCACCAGCAGCGACTTCGGCATCTTCTCCGGCACCATCGCCTCGAAGTAGGTCCAGATCAGTTTCTTGTCGGGCTCGAGCCCCGGCAATATGCGGGGCCGCGCGCCGGTCGCAAGGATGATGTGCTTGGCCTGGTAAGCGCCCTCGGCCAAAGCGCCCTTCGGCGCCTCAACGGCGGATTTCTTGACTGTGATCTTTCCGGGCGCATCGATCGTGGCTTCGCCCCAGATGATCGTCACCTTGTTTTTTTTCATGAGAAAGCCGACGCCATCATTCAAGCGCTTCGACACGCCGCGTGAGCGCTGCACCACGGCTTTCGGATCGAACGAGACGTTCTCCGCCGACAGCCCGTAATCTTTCGCGTGCTGCATATAATGAAAAATTTCCGCCGAGCGCAGCAACGCCTTGGTCGGGATGCAACCCCAATTCAGGCAAATGCCGCCAAGATAGGATTTCTCGACAATGGCGGTCTTGTACCCGAGTTGTGCGGCACGAATGGCCGTGACGTAGCCGCCGGGTCCGGAGCCGATGATGATAATGTCGAAGGATGTATCGGCCATACGAGGCTCCCGTTAACTCAGACAGTCGTAATGCCGCGGGCGCGGCGTTTCAATGGTTTGTGGAAGCGGTTTCCGCCGGCGCGGTCTGTCGCGAAAGATACGTATGCAGGATCAGCCATTGCACCAGCGCGACCGCCCACAGCGGCACGAACATCTGCACCGCGCCGAGAATTTCCCTGAGCCAGTTGATGCCATAGATACCGTTGTTGACGACGCCGAGGACAACGATCATTAGCGGCGCCAGAAACAAAATAGAAAGCGCGCGATTCAGATGCCGCTCTCGATCGTTGCGCCACAGCGCCAAACCAAAGAGCAGAATGCTCAGGATCAGATAGACGGCGATCAGCAGCGCGCGAAAGGCCTCACCGAGGCCATGCCCGGCGGCGTCATCCCAATCCGGCAGCAGCGATACCGCGGCATAGCTAAGCATCCCGGCGATGGCCGAGGCGACAAAAGCCAGGATCAAAAACGCTGCGAGCCGCATGATCGCCTTTATTGCATATGAAAGAATGCAAACTCATGCATATTGCGCGATGCCGTTGCCGAACGACCAGTTTTCTTTGGCGACCTCAACCAGATTGATGAATACATCTTCTGTGCGCAAGCCCGGATCCTGCGACAGCAATTCCGCAATCCGCGCGAACAGCGCCTTTTTCTGCTCGACGTTGCGGGTATTATTGGCGGTGATCTGGATGATCACGAGGTCGTCGGACCGCGCGATATCGAGGTAATTTCGGCTGAACTGGAATTCACTTGCTGCGTGCTCGGAAATGACGATAAACCGATCTTCCTTTGGCACATCGAACGTTTCCGGCATCGCGTTGTAAACGGCATCGCCAATCGCCTGCCTGTAGTCGGCGGATTTTCCCTGACGCAACGAAACCTGCACTAGCGGCATGTCACACCACCATCATGACCGGGTTTTCGATCAGCATCTTGAACGCGCCGATTAGCTCGGCGCCAAGTGCGCCGTCGACCGCGCGATGATCGCAGGACAGCGTCACGCTCATGATCTGCGCGGCCTCGATCTTGCCGTTCTTCACAATGGCGCGTTCCTCGCCGGTGCCGACCGCGAGGATGGTGGCGTGAGGGGGGTTGATCACGGCGGTAAAATCCTTGATGCCGTACATGCCGAGGTTGGAAACGGCGGTGGTGCCGCCCTGATATTCCTCGGGTTTGAGTTTGCGCGCCCGCGCCCGCGCCGCGAAATCCTTCATCTGGGCCGAGATCGCCGAGATCGGCTTGGTTTCGGCCTTGCGGATAATCGGCGTGATCAGGCCGCCGGGCATCGCGACGGCGACGCCGACATCGGAATGCTTGTGCTTCAACATGCCGCCATCGGTCCAGCTGACGTTGGCATTGGGGATCCGCTGCAGCGCGAGCGCCAGCGCCTTGATGACGAAGTCATTGACGGAGAGCTTGTAGGTCGGCTTGCCGTCCTTGTCCTTGGGCGCCGCGGCGTTAATCTCCTCGCGGGCCTCCACCAGCTTGCCGATATTGCAGTCCATCGTCAGATAGAAATGCGGAACGGTTTGCACCGACGCGGTCAGGCGCTGCGCGATCGTGCGACGCATGCCGTCATGCGGGATCACCTCGTAGCTGCCCTCTTCGAACAGCGCCCGGATCTGCTTGTCCGACATCGAAGGCGCAATGCTCGGCGCGCCGGCCGGAGCGGCCGCGGGCGCTTTCAGCCCCTTGCCGGATTTAGCTCCCTCGACATCGCGCGCGATCACGCGGCCGTGCGGACCGGAACCGTTGATCCGCGCAAGCTCGATACCGGCGTCCTTGGCAAGGCGGCGGGCCAGCGGCGAGGCGAACGTGCGCGCCTGGCCATTGGCCTGCGGCGCGGCCGCGACCGCCTGGGGCGCAGGTGTTGCAGCGGCGGGCGCTGCGACCTTTGCCGCAGGAGCGGCGACCGGCGCGGGCACCGGCTTCGCAGCGGCTGGCGCCTCGGCAGATGAAGCGGGTTTCGGCGGCGCGCTTGCCGCCCCTGCCCCCGCCGCCTTGACGTCCTCACCGTCGCCGGCCAGGACCGCGATCACGTCGTTCACCGGCACATCCTGGGTGCCTTCGGGCACCACAATCCTGGCCAGCGTGCCCTCGTCAACCGCTTCGACCTCCATGGTCGCTTTATCGGTCTCGATTTCCGCGATCACGTCGCCGGATTTGACCTGGTCGCCCTCTTTCTTGAGCCACTTCGCAAGATTGCCCTTCTCCATCGTCGGCGATAGCGCGGGCATTAGAATATTGATCGGCATGACGACCTCACAAGATATTCGTGCTGGTTATCTTCCATGCGCAGGGAAGCCAACCAAAGACCGTTTGGGTGTCATCGGCACCCGATGAAAATTCGAAGATCCGCCTCAATTGCCGATATCGCCTTGCCAAAGGCGCTCATTAGCAGGAACCGATCGCCATGATTTCATCATGTTGATTGATCTTTGGTCGTCGAGATCGATGTAGGGAATGCCGAATTGGGTCAGGATGTCCTTGCTTCCCGGGAATGTCACGGACTCGCCGATGACAAGAAGCGAAAGTTTGAAAAGCCCGATCGCGCCCGCACACATCGAGCATGGCGACAACGTGGTGTACATGACGGTGTCATGAAACGGGATCACCCCGGCGTTGCGCATGCATGACATCTCGCCGTGCAGAATGACGTTCTGTTCTTGCACCCGGCGATTATAGCCCCGCGCGATGATCTTCTTGTCGCGCGTCAGCACCGCCCCGATCGGAAGTCCGCCCTCGGAGATGCTGGTCTCCGCTTCGCGAATGGCTTCGGCCATGAATTCGAAATGATAGGGTTCAACGGTCACGGTCAGTGTCCTTGCTGCGATCTCGGCGTGGTGTTGCCGATGTCGGTCGGTCGAGCGATTTCGGATTCGAACATCTCGACGACGCGCGCCAACGCTTCGACCTCGGTGTAGGAACTCTCACGCGCATAAGCCCGCGCGGCATGGCGTGCGATATCCACCAGCAACAGGCCCCACATATCGGGCTCCTCGAAGGCACGGGTGAACGCGATCGAAAGCCCGCCGTCGACGACGAAGGCGCGCAGCACCTCCGTGGCGTCATCGCGGCCCATGACATCCGGCGGCAATGGCTGCTCCTTGGGACCTGGCATGCGTCACCGATAACAGACGGCTTTGGCGGCCGCGACCACCTCGGCCACCGAGGGCAATGCCAGCTTCTCGAGGTTCGCTGCATAGGGCATCGGCACGTCCTTGCCCGATACTCGCGCCACCGGCGCGTCGAGATAATCGAAGGCGTGCTCCATGAGCCGTGCGGCGATTTCGGCGCCGACGCCGTTTTGCTGCCAGCCTTCCTCCACGGTGACCGCTCGGCCGGTCTTCTTCACCGAAGCGACAATAGTATCGGTGTCCATCGGGCGGAGCGTGCGGAGATCGATCACCTCCGCTTCAATACCTTCCTTCGCCAACTCGTCGGCGGCCTTCAGCGCGTAGGACATTCCGTTCGACCATGACACGATGGTGACGTGACCGCCTGATCGCACGATCCGCGCCTTGCCGATCGGAATCACATAATCATCGAGCTTCGGCACCTCGCCGGAATGCCCGTACAGCATTTCGTTTTCGAGAAAGATCACCGGATTCGGATCGCGGATCGCGGCTTTAAGAAGGCCCTTGTAATCCGCGGCTGAAAACGGCGCGATCACCTTGAGCCCGGGAACCTGCGAATACCAGGCCGAGTAATCCTGGCTGTGCTGGGCGGCAACGCGGGCAGCGGCGCCGTTCGGTCCGCGGAACACGATGGCGCAGCCCATCTGGCCGCCGGACATATACAGGGTCTTGGCCGCGGAGTTGATAATCTGGTCCATGGCCTGCATCGCGAAATTGAAGGTCATGAATTCGACGATCGGTTTTAGCCCCGCCATCGCCGCGCCGACACCAATGCCGGCAAAGCCATGCTCGGTGATCGGCGTATCGATGACGCGCTTGGCGCCAAATTCCTGTAGCAGGCCCTGACTGACTTTGTAGGCGCCCTGATATTCGGCGACCTCCTCCCCCATGAGGAAAACATCGGGATCACGCCGCATCTCCTCGGCCATCGCGTCGCGCAATGCGTCGCGGATGGTCATCGTCACCATTTCGGTGCCCTCGGGAACCTCCGGATCCGGCTCAGTGGCGGCTTTCGGCGCCGCGGGCGCCTTCGGCGCGTTGATCACCGGCTTGCCCTCGCCGACCGGGGCGCGCGACTCCTTAACTTCCTCCGCGACATCGGGCGCGGGCGCGGCAGCTTTCGGGGCCGGTTCCCTGCCGAGATCGGCAGCGCTTTCGCCGTCGGCTAGAATGGTCGCAATCGGAGTGTTGACCGCGACATCAGCGGTGCCTTCGGGAATCAGAATTTTTCCGAGCGTGCCCTCGTCCGTGGCCTCGACTTCCATCGTCGCCTTGTCGGTTTCAATCTCGGCGATAACATCGCCGGACTTGATCGTTTCACCCTCTTTCTTCAACCATTTTGCGAGATTGCCCTTCTCCATGGTCGGCGACAGCGCAGGCATCAGCACTTGAATTGGCATAGTGGCTCCAGAGATTTACTCTTCAGGCTGTTTAAGCTGCGCGCTCAGCGATAGATATCGGTGTAAAGTTCGGTCGGGTCGGGCTCGGGATCGTGCTGCGCGAAGTCGGCTGCCGCGTTGACGATCTCGCGTACCTCGGCGTCGATGGCTTTCAATTCCTGCTCACTCATCTTGGCCGCCAGCAATCGGTTGCGGACCTGCTCGATCGGGTCCTGGTCGTGCCGTACCTTGTCGACCTCCTCACGGGTGCGATATTTCGCCGGGTCCGACATGGAATGGCCGCGGTAGCGGTAGGTCTGCATTTCCAGAATGAACGGTCCCTTGCCGGCACGGCACCAAGCAACCGCCTTGTCAGCAGCCGCCTTCACCGCGCGCACGTCCATGCCGTCGACCTGTTCGCCGGGAATGTTGAAAGAGATACCGCGTTTGGAAAAATCGGTCTGGGCGGAAGAACGCGTTACCGACGTGCCCATCGCGTAACGATTGTTCTCGATGACATAGATCACCGGGAGCTTCCACAGCTCGGCCATATTGAAGCTTTCGTAGACCTGACCCTGGTTCGACGCGCCGTCGCCGAAATAGGCCAGGCTGACGAAATCGTTGCCGCGATAACGATTGGCGAAAGCCAGACCGGTGCCGAGCGAAACCTGGGCGCCGACGATGCCATGGCCGCCGAAGAAATTCTTCTCCTTGCTGAACATGTGCATGGAGCCGCCCTTGCCCTTGGAATAACCGCCGTGGCGTCCGGTCAGTTCAGCCATCACGCCCTTGGCTTCCATGCCGCAAGCCAGCATGTGCCCATGGTCGCGATACCCAGTTATGACTTGATCGCCCTTTTTCAGGGCCATCTGCATCCCGACAACGATGGCTTCCTGACCGATGTAGAGATGGCAGAAGCCGCCGATCGCACCCATTCCGTAAAGCTGGCCGGCCTTTTCCTCGAAGCGTCGGATCAACAGCATGTCGCGTAACGCGCCCAGCTCCTGATCTTTGGTGAATTCCAACGGCTTGCCGGCGCCGCTTCCAGTTTTTTCTCCGCCTTTTTCCTGAGCGACGCTTTTCTTCGGTGCGGCCATGGCAATTCCGGATGAGAGAGTGGGTAACCCTCTCTAACCCAACTCAAACCGCCGTGGAAGGATTGTGTGACGCCCAGGAAATTTGGCTATGCCGCACTGCAATGCGCGTGAAATTTTCGAATCCAATTCCGTCGCGTTTTGAAATTAGCGGGATTGGTATGCCATTTGGATTAATCGGAGGCGGTCTCAGTTCGGGTTGGCGATCCGAACCAAATCATGCGGATTGGCGTAATCCAGCTGATATCGCGCGCGCTCATCGAGCATATCCGGATCGACGCGGTCAGACCGCAGCAGCGAGACGCGTTGCTCGCCTTCGGCACGCTCCCGCTTCAACCGCGCCAACTCCGAGGTCAGTGCGATGATTTCCTGATCGAGTTCCTGGCGCGCATTCAGCCCATACTTGCCGGTATAGGCGTTGACACCAAAATATCCGATCATCGCCGCTGCTATCGCATAGAGGGCAAGGCCGGTGAGCACGGATTTGAGTCGGCTGCGAGAAACCATAACCCGCAGCATGCGATGGCCAGGTTAATGGAATCCTAAGACGCGACCCACCCCCGCGCTCAAGCCCCGTGCTCGCTCCGGCTATTTGTTGTGCTTGTCGACAAAGGCCGCAAAGGCGTCGATGTATTGCTTCAACACTTTCTGCAGCGCTTCCTTGACCGGTTCGCCCTTGTCGTCGAAGGCGTCGCCAATGCCATTCAGGTAAATTTCGGGCTGCTGCATGATCGGCCCGCAGATGCCCGGCAGGATATTCTGCAAAGTTTTGGCGGCACTCACACCACCCAGCGGACCCGGCGAATTGCTGACAATGCCGGTTGGCTTGCCGTTGAACGAGCTTTTGCCATAAGGCCGCGACCCGACGTCGATGGCATTTTTCAACACGCCTGAGATCGCCCGGTTGTATTCTGGTGTCACGAACAGCACGCCGTTCGACGCCTGCAGCGTCTCGCGGAACTTCACCCAGTCGGCCGGAGGTGTTGCTTCCAGATCCTGATTGAAAAACGAAATGCCATGCAGGGTCACGATATTGAGCTTCAGCGTGTCGGGCGCGAGCTTCGCCAGCGCATTGGCGATCTTGAGGGTGTAGCTCTCTTTGCGAAGGCTGCCGACGATGACGGCAACACTGTGGGGCGTGGACATGGAGAAATCCTTTGCTGAATTCGGTGAGCCAATCGGCTTGCGCGCCACCACCTAAGCTTCTTTTCGAAAAAGATGCAAGTGCATGAAACTAGTAGGAGGGCTAAGATTTTAACCCGCGTCCGCGGCCTCAGCGTCAGGTGAATAATGGCATACGGCCTCGATATTATGGCCATCGGGATCAAGCACAAACGCACCGTAATAACGAGGATGGTAATGCGGTCGCAGGCCTGGCGCGCCGTTGTCTCGCCCACCCGCGGCAAGTGCAGCCGCATGGAAAGCGTCTATCGTCGCACGGTCTGGCGCGGCAAAGGCCACGTGGACGCCGGTGATCGCGTCATCACGCGCGCCAATCCAGAAGAAGGCCTTGTTGCCCGTGCCATATCCCCAAGCAGTCTCGCCATCCGCGAAAAGCCGCTCGATGCCGAGTGGCTTTAACGCGCGATCGTAAAACTCCGTCGCGCGGTTCAGATTGCTGGTTCCGATCGTCACATGGTCGAGCATGGCTGCTCCGGCGCAAAAATTTGCCCTGATGTCGTTCAAACCGCGAGCCACGCCGCGATTTGGAATAGGATACTTCGTCGATGACGGGCTCGCCTCTACCTGACGATTTCCCAGAAGATCCCGATAACCGCCACGTAACCGAGCGTGAAGATCAACGTCCTCACATAGGGAATGCCGAGCAGATAAACCGCCGCATGGGCAAGCCGCAGCCAGAAAAAGCAGATGGCCCAGAACGCCGTCGCTTCGGCCTTGCCGGTCAGATGAGCCACGATCACCAGTGCCGCAAACGGCGCAAAGCTTTCGACCGCGTTGACAAAGGTTCGGTCGGCGCGTCTGCCCCACAGCGGCAGCGCCCGCGGCGTGGGATCGGAATAGTTCGGTGGCGTCAGAGGGCCGTTGGTCGTCACCTGTGCAATCACATAAGGAATCCACAGCGAAGCGGTGAGAACGGCAGTAAGAGCGAGATATTTTAAATCCGTCGACATGGAAATTTCCCTTCTTTTGAAAGCGTTCAACAACTCCCGTAAATCGATAATCGATCGGTCAGAAAATAAGCCCGCGCGGGTCGTTCGACCACGCGCGGGCAGCCGAACGTTACCCGCCTTTGCTCGGATTAATCAGGAATTTTTCGCCCGTAGCGCGTTTGGCGTAGGCGGCCACGTTTGAAAGCTGCAGCGCTTCCTGTAGCGAAACCACTTTCGTGTAGTGACTGGCAAAGGTGGTCTTGAGCTCGGCAGCGACCCGCTGGCGCAGCCGCTCGCCATCAGCGGGCCCGATCTTTTGCAGGAATGGGGTCAGCAGCCAGCCGCCAACCCCCCACATCATGCCGAACGCGCGGTTCAACTCGATTGGACGGGTATCGAGACCACCATAAATATAGACCTGCTTGTGCACGCTCGATCCGTATCGGCTGTAGACCTTGGCGGTCTTGTTGGCAGCGATCTCCATGCAGGTGAGTATTTGGCCAGCGAGCTTGCCGCCGCCGATCGCATCGAAGGCCAGCGTCGCGCCAGTCTCGACCAAAGCATTGGTAAGATCATCCATGAAGGTGGGCGCGCTGGAATCGCAGATATGTTTCGCGCCGATCTGGCGCAGGATTTCGGCCTGCTGCGGACTGCGGACGATATTAACAAGGCCGATGCCGTCCTTGAGGCAGATCTTGTTGAGCATCTGGCCCAGATTGGAAGCGGCCGCGGTGTGCACCAGGGCTTTATGGCCTTCACGGCGCATGGTCTCGACCATGCCGAGCGCGGTCAGCGGGTTGACGAAGCACGAGGCGCCTTCGGCAGACGTGGTCCCCGGCGGTAGCACCAGACAATCCTTGGCGCGCATGGTGCGGTATTGCGCATACATCGCCCCGCCGATCATCGCGACGGTCTTGCCCATCAGCGCCTTGGCCGCGTCGGACGACCCGGTCTTGATCACCACGCCGGCGCCCTCATTGCCCACAGGCATCGACTCGTCGAGCCGTCCCGCCATGGCCTTCATCGCCACCTCCGGCACTTTGGCGGTAATCACCGGCGCTTCTTTCGAGCCGGACGCCTTGGCGGTCGTCATATCGGCCGCACCTACAAGAAGCGCCAAGTCCGATGGATTGATCGGTGAGGCCTCGACCCGGACCACGACTTCGTCGGCGGACGGTTCAGGCGTTGGGACGCTGACCAGCGATATCTCCAATTCGCCGCTCTTCTTGATCAGCGAACGAAGCTCAAACCCGGTCTTTTCGGCGCTCATGGCAACCCTCCGTTGATGTTCTTTCAGATCTGGACGCGTGGTGAAGCTAAGCGTATTGCGGTCTCACGCCAGTGCCTTTAGCGCCGCCATGCCCGCATATTTCGCTTGCGTTCCCAGTTCCTGCTCGATCCGCAGCAACTGATTGTACTTGGCGGTGCGATCGGAGCGCGCCAGCGAACCGGTTTTGATCTGGCCGCAATTGGTGGCGACCGCAAGGTCCGCGATGGTGGAATCCTCCGTCTCGCCGGAGCGGTGCGACATCACCGCGGTGTAGCCTGCCTTGTAGGCCATTTCGACCGCGCTCAACGTCTCCGTCAGCGTGCCGATCTGATTGACCTTGACCAGAATGGAATTGGCGCGGCCGTGTTTGATGCCATCGGCGAGCCGGGTCACGTTGGTGACAAACAAATCGTCGCCGACCAGTTGGCATTTGCCGCCGATCAGGTCGGTTAATTCCTTCCAGCCATCCATGTCATCTTCAGACATCCCGTCTTCGATCGAAACGATCGGATAACGCGCGGCAAGATCGGCGAGATATTTGGCCTGCTCGGAAGCCGACCGCGTCTTGTTCTCACCGCCATAGACGTAGGCGCCATCCTTGAAGAACTCGGTCGCCGCGCAATCCAGCGCCAGCATGACGTCGCCGCCGGCCTTGTAGCCCGCCTTGCCGATCGCAGCCATGACGAACTCGAGGGCTGCGTCGGCGGACGGCAGGTTCGGCGCGAAGCCGCCTTCGTCGCCGACATTGGTATTGTGGCCGGCCTTCTTCAGTTCGGCGCGCAGGGTATGGAAAATCTCCGAGCCGCAGCGCAATGCCTCCGCGAAGGTCTTGGCGCCGACCGGCATGATCATGAATTCCTGGAAGTCGATCGGGTTGTCGGCGTGGACGCCGCCGTTGATGATGTTCATCATCGGAACCGGCAGAGTTCGCGCCGAGGTGCCCCCGACATAGCGATACAGCGGCAGGTCGCTCGAACTCGGCGGAAGCCTTGGCCACCGCGAGCGACACGCCGAGAATGGCATTGGCGCCGAGCCGCTTCTTGTTTGGAGTGCCGTCGAGCCCGATCATGGCTTCGTCGATCTGGACCTGCCGCTCGGCATCCATGCCGCCGAGCGCATCGAATATCTCGCCGTTCACCGCCTCGACGGCCTTTTGTACTCCCTTGCCAAGGTAGCGCGCCTTGTCGCCGTCGCGCAATTCGACCGCCTCATGCGCGCCTGTCGAAGCTCCCGACGGCACCGCCGCGCGGCCCGTCGAACCGTCTTCCAGCACGACATCGACCTCAACTGTGGGATTGCCACGGCTGTCAAGAATTTCGCGGCCGATGATGTCGACGATGGCGGTCATGGGGATACCTCTTCGGGAAATGTCGCGGATGGATAGTTGGCGCTGCTTCTACAGCAAGGTTAGGAAGCGGAAAAGGCCGCGTCATGGCGTGACGTTGACATTACAATTGTCTAATAACGCGGCAACGGAGACCGCTATGTCCAGAAAGCCCCGCAAAAAACTATCGATATCAATGTCGAAATCGAAGGGTCTGCAACTCGGCCGCGCTGTCGCGTGGCCCACGACGCCCGACGAAGCGAAGCTCGACCGCGTGCCTAACCCGCAGCGGGACACGAACTACGTGGTGCGGTTCACTGCGCCGGAATTCACATCGCTCTGCCCTGTCACCGGCCAGCCGGATTTTGCTCACCTCACGATCGACTATGTACCGGGCCAGTGGTTGCTGGAGTCGAAATCGCTGAAGCTCTATGTCGCGAGTTTCCGTAATCACGGCGCGTTCCATGAGGACTGCACGGTAGCGATCGGCAAAAAAATATCGGCCGAGATCAAGCCGAAATGGCTGCGCATCGGCGGCTACTGGTATCCCCGCGGCGGCATACCCATCGACGTATTCTGGCAGACCGGCAAATTGCCGAAGGGCATGTGGATCCCCGATCAAGGCGTCGCACCCTATCGGGGCCGGGGTTAATCTCGCCTGCCTGAGCGCGAACGACTTTCCACGTCTTTAGCCCGGAATTTTTAGCCTGGTGTCCAGCGTTGGCCATGCTGCTTTGCAGCATCGCGCTTTCGTCTTGTTAAATCGCGCCGATCGGCTCAGATTGGAGGTGTCCGAATACAATCAGGACGACGAGCATCCGGGGCGTCGCCTTGGATGCCAAACATAACATGGGGGGTAGTACATGGGTAAACATGCCTTTGCAGGCGCTGCTTTGCTTGGCGTCGTAGGTCTTCTGACAACGCCCGTCGGCGCACAAGAGGTTAAACAGGACGCCAAGTCGGCGTCTGGCAACGTCACGATCTCTCCCGTCACGCAGGACCAACTCGACAAGGCAGACAAGAACGCCAGCAATTTCTTGCTGACCAACGGCAACTATGCCCAGACGCGCTTTTATCCTGCCAAACAGATCGACCGCGACAATGTGAAAAACCTGCACGTCGCCTGGATATTCCAGACCGATGTCAAGGAATCTCTGGAGACTTCGCCAATCGTGGTCGATGGCGTCATGTATGTGACGACGTCGTTCAGCCATGTTTATGCGCTCGACGCCAAAACCGGCGTGCAGCTCTGGCACTATAATCACAAGATGGGACCTATCACGACCTACTGCTGCGGTCCTAACAATCGCGGGGTCCAGGTTCTCGGCGATACGGTCTACCTCGCCACGCTTGATTCCAAACTTGTGGCCCTGAAGGCCAAGACGGGCGAAGTTGCCTGGCAGAGCAACATCGCCGATCCGGAAGCTGGATACAGCGAGACGATGGCGCCGACCGTGATCAAGGACAAGGTGCTGATTGGCACCAACGGCGGCGAATACGGTATCCGCGGCTTCATGAAGGCCTATGACGCCAAGACCGGCAAGCTGCTCTGGACATTCAACACCATTCCGGAGAAGTCAGTCGGCGTCTGGGCGACCAAAGACGCCACCGGGCGCGACATGCACCGTGACATCCAGGCCGAAAAGGACCAACTCGCCAAAACCGGCGACCCCTTCGCCAAACTCGGCGGCGGCGTGTGGCAGAATCCCGCCATCGATCTGGCGACCAACCGGATCTATTTTGTGGTCGGCAATCCCTCTCCCGATCTCGACGGGTCGATTCGACCGGGCGACAACCTCTACACGGACTCGCTGGTTTCCCTCGATCTCGATACCGGCAAATATGTTTGCCATTTCCAGTACATCGCCCACGACGTGTGGGATCTCGATGCTGTAAGCCCGCCGGTACTCGTGAACGTGAAGGACAAGGACGGCAAGACCGTTCCGGGCGTGATCCATGCTGGCAAGACGGGGCATATCTATGTTCACGACCGCAAGGATTGCAGCCTGATCCGCTTCTCCGAGGCCATGGTGCCGCAGGAGAACATGTGGGTTCTTCCCACCAAGGATGGTGCGCGGATGCTGCCCGGCGCCAACGGCGGCGTCGAATGGTCACCGATCGCCACAGATCCCGGGCAGTCGCTCGCCTATGCGATCAACCTGCATCAGCCGATGACCTACCACGTCGAGAACTCGGCATATCCGAACGGCAAGTTGTGGCTTGGGGGCGCCTTCAAGGTAATCCCGAGCGAGGCGCAGTCGGGCAACATCACCGCCGTCAACTACGACACCGGCAAGATCAAATGGCAGGTGAAGACGCCGGAGCCGATGATCGGAGGCATTCTCGCTACTGCGGGCGGCCTCGTATTCACGGGTGAAGGCAACGGCAAGTTCGCGGCCTACAATTCATCCAACGGCAAGGAGCTGTGGAGTTTCCGCGCCGGGGCCGGTGTCAACGCTCCCCCCTCCAGCTACACGCTGGGTGGCAAGCAATACATCGTGGTCGGCGCGGGCGGCAACACCCAGGTCGACTTTCATCGCGGCAACAACATTATCGCCTTCTCGCTCAACTGAGCGCACGGGCGATCGAGTAAAAAGCGGGGCCGGTCACGGCCCCGCTTCTGTTAAAGCCCTGATTGGAATGAATGGATGCGCGGCAAGTTGGATCGGTTGTTTTTTGTCGCTATGATGTTCGGAGCAGTTTGCAGCCTCTCCATCTCGCAGGCGAACGCGCAAAGCATCGAAGAAAAGGCCCAAATCTGCGCCGGCTGTCATGGCGCCGATGGTAAGCCGGTCGACAAGATGTTTCCGGTCATTTGGGGGCAGAAAGAGGGTTACCTCTACATCCAACTACGCGATTTCAAGCGAGGCGACCGCAAGAACGAGATCATGCAACCGATCGTCTCATCGATGGAGCGGGAGGACATGCTTGCGCTTGCGGCATATTTCTCGAGCAAGCCGTGGCCCGATCTGGGTCAGCCGCGGGCGCCAAAGGATGTCTCGGAACGCGCCCAGAGCGCCAATCGCTCCGTGGGCTGCACGGGCTGTCATCTCGATCAGTTTCAGGGCGACGGCACTGTGCCTCGTCTGGCCGACCAGAGCAGCGACTACCTCACCAAGACCATCGCTGACTTCCGCACCCGCGCGCGCGGCAACAATCCCGGCATGTCCGACTTGATGCTGGCCACCGCACCTGACGACCTGGCGGCGCTAGTGCAGTTTCTTGCTGGCCTATGAGAGCTAGCGCGGCGTTAGCCGTTCGCGCAGCGCAGATAGCACCGTGAGGTCGGCGGCGCGTTTTCCGGCCTTATCCTTGAGGGACGGATCCGCCCCCCGTGCCAGCAGCAGATCGGCGATCTCGCCATGACCGCCTTCGGCCGCAATCATCAGCGCTGTGCGGCCCCGTGCATCCCGATCATCGATATGCGCGCCGGCGTCTAGCAGAAACGAAACGACTTTGAGCGCTTGTGCCTCCGGCGCTTGCTCATCCGGTCCCGCCGCCCACATCAGTACGGTAAGATCATTGGGATAGCGGGTGTTGATATCGATATCTCGCGCCAGCAAACGCTTCACAATATCGAGGCGCGCGCCGGCCGCCGCATAAACGATCGGCGGCTTTCCGGTCTCGTCCGGCGCCCGCTCGTCAGCTCCCCGCGTTAGCAGCGCTTCAACGATCTCATCATTTCCGGCATAGGCTGCGGCGGCGATCGGGGAAATCCCACTGCGCCCCGTCAGTTTGACGTCTGCGCCGCGTTCGATCAGCCGAGCTGCAATTGCTGCATGGCTCGCCTCGGCGGCGAAGTACAGCGCGGTGGCGCCGGCGAGATTGCGAGCGTCGATCGGCGCTCCTCGCGCCAGCAGCAAGTCAACCATTTCAAGATGGCCGGACCGCGCGGCGTGACTGAGAGGCTTGGCGCCAAGCCGGTCACGCGCATCGACCGACGCGCCAAAATCAAGCAATTCGGTTGTCAGAACCCCGCAATTGCTGTCGACGGCCGAAAACAACGTCAACGAAACTTCGGTCGCTGTGATCTGTGGTTTGGCAATTTCGAACCGGCGGCCGAGTTCCAGGCACCGCGCGGACTCGCCCTGGGCAGCCGACCCTGCGCTCACGATTGCTATCCCGATCGCGCATAGAAAAACGGCTTGGCGGTTCAAGGCGATTACTCCCGGGGCAGGCTGGACGGTCGCAAGATGTGTTGCGGTCAAGATGGTGCGGCGTCAGTGCTATACCAAGAAAGAAGATGGCTTTGAAGAAACATCGGATGCATTGAAATTATCGCGAGCCGGGTCAAGGCTGAACATCGGGCCGCAGTTGCACATCCGCCGGCCTGCTCTGCCGCAGCAGGCGTGTGCAGGCGAAACCAACTGCGACAATGATCACCGCGCTTGTCAGCAAAGCCGGAATCTTGCCGGCATTTGGAATGCCAAACCCGTAGGCGATCGGCCCCACGGTCTGGCCCATGAAAAAGAAGAACGAGTGCAGTGATAGCGCGGTTGCGCGGGCCTCCACCGACAGTTCGCTGGCAAACACCTGCAGCGAACCGTGCAACATGTAGAAGCCCCACCCCATGAGAACGAAGCTGACGGCCTGAATTGGCCAGCGCGGGCCGAAGGCGATGACGGTCAGTTGCAGGCCCATCAGCACAGCACCGGAAATCATCATGCCGTTGACGCCAAGCCGCGGCAGTAAGCGCGACACGCTCAACGTGTAAAATAGTCCTCCGACCGCGAAGCCCGCGATCACGAGGCCGCCGATCGAAAGGCTGGTAGCGCCAAGTTCGAACAGAAATGACGCGACGAAGGGAAACAATCCCAGTACGCAGCAGCCTTCGATAAACACTGCCGTGTAACAGACCCTCGCATTCGGATTGGCAAAGATCGTGCGATAGCCGTGCCGGAGCACCGAAAGATCGACCTTTGCCGGCGCCCGGGTCAGCGCACCGCCGCGAAAACCGATGGCGACGGCGACCGATGCCACCACCGCCAGCGATCCAAGAACGGCGAGCACACCGCGCCAGCCAAGCAAATCACCGATCAGGCCCGACAACGATGCCCCGAGCAGGTTACCCGTCATCGAACCCGCCAGCGTGCGGCCGATCGCGACCTGACGCTTGTTGGGCGCCACCAAATCGCTGGTCAGCCCGAGCGCGATCGGAAATACCCCGCCGGCACCGATGCCTGCGAGAATTCGGGTGGCGAACAACAGCGAAAACGACGACGACAGCGCCCCGAGAATGTTGGCGAGGCCCAGCAGCACCAGGCATACGATCACAAGGCGCGCTTTGCCGAACAAATCCGCAGCCGCACCCAGCACCGGCTGAACGATGGCGAAGGTGAAGGCAAACACCGCGGCAAATCCTGCCGCGGCGGCGATGGTGACGCCGAAATCGCTGGCGATATGCGGCAGCACCGGGTCAAGCGCTCGCGCCGACAGGCTCGCCGCGAAGGTCGCCAGCGCAATGATGTTCAGGACCGGCGGCATGCGCAACTCATCGCGGCCGCAGCCTTGTCCCCGACATCAATGCGCGTTGCTTTTGGCGAGCCCGTCGAACGCCATCAACCTCCGTACCAACGCTTCGAACTCGCGCAGCGGCACCATGTTGGGACCGTCCGACGGTGCGTTGTCAGGATCGGGATGGGTTTCGATGAACACGCCGGCGACGCCAACCGCGACCGCGGCGCGCGCCAGCACCGGCACGAACTCGCGCTCCCCACCGGACGAGGTGCCCTTGCCGCCGGGCTGCTGTACCGAATGGGTGGCGTCGAAGATCACGGGCGCGCCGGTGGTGCGCGCCAGGATCGGCAATGCGCGCATGTCCGACACCAGGGTGTTGTAGCCGAACGACGCGCCGCGTTCGGTAACCAGCACATCGCCATTGCCGGCGCCGGTGATTTTGGCAACGACGTTCGCCATGTCCCACGGTGCCAGGAATTGACCCTTCTTGACGTTAATAACCTTGCCGGTTGCGGCTGCCGCCAACAGCAGGTCGGTCTGCCGGCACAGGAATGCCGGGATCTGGAGCACATCCACGGCCTGCGCCACCTCGGCGCATTGCGAGGCGTCGTGAACATCGGTGAGAACAGGCATTCCCAGCGACGAACGAATCTCGGCAAAGATCGGCAGCGCCTGCTTTAGTCCGATGCCGCGCGTCGCCGATACGCTGGTGCGATTGGCCTTGTCGAATGAGGTCTTGAAGACGAGGCCGATCTTCAAGCGCGCGGCTATTTCCTTCAGCGCACTGGCGACTTCGAGCGCATGGGCGCGGCTCTCGAGCTGGCACGGACCGGCTATGATCGAAATTGGCAAATCATTGCCGAATTTGACGGATCCGGCGGCAACCACCGATGCTGCAGGCATATTCGCGTTCAAGATTTTCTCCCTGTTTCGGACCGGACTGTGCCGGGCAGTGACGGCCGGATCGACCCAGGCGCGGATAAAACTGGTACTCGTTTTTACCTCACAATCAAGTTTACTCAGATTGCGCAGACTTATTTGCGGAGAATACGTGCAAATAATCACGCGGCTTCGAATATCAGAGTTGCGCCGTGGGCGACCTCAGGGGGCACCACGAGCCTTCCGGCATGGCGCTGCGCGGCAATGCCGCTCTGCCGATGCAAGGCCTCGATCTGCGCCAAATTAGAGACCTCGAACCGCAGCCCGTTGAGCGTCATGCCCTCGCCGCTCATGTCAGGGAGCACGCCGAACCGATCGCGAAACGCCACCTGTTCCATGATCTCGACATCACCATTCCCGGTACGAGCCTTGACGCCGATCGAAGTCGAATTCAGGTCGCTCGTGCCGGTGAACGCCTTCAGGAAAATGTGATGATCGGTCGGATTGTCGGCGACCATCGCGACCCCAGGAACGGCGCGGGCGCCATTGCTGTGGGTCTGGAAAGCCGGGTCCCAGAAATTCTCCGGGAAATGATGTTGGCATACCGCAAAGCGAACATTCGGCGACACCGGATCGTGTGCGAAAGCGAGCGAGAATGCAAGTTTAACCGGCGTGCCATCCGGTTTTGTTCCCTCGCGGGTGAAATCGAATACTTTGGGGCCGCCAATGCCGGCCGCCTCGAATGATCGCGCATCGTCAACCGCATTGGTGCTATTGAGGATCAGCATCGAGAAACCCTCTTGCGAAGCAAGAAAGTCGCGGTTGAATGCACCGAAGGAAAACGAATGGGCGCCGTGCGGGGCAATCTTTTCGGGCTCGGCGACTTCAAGAATTTCGATATAGCAATTCCTCAACTGCACAATTCGGTTGTGCGTACCCCAGGGATGGCGGTTGCGCGCGCCAACGGTAAAGCCGGCGCGGCGATAAAACTCCGCCGTCGCGTCGAGATCGCGAACCGCGTGCACGATGTGGTCAAGACCGTGGGGCATCCGGCAGGACCTCGGCTCTCAAATGCCGATCACTTCACAGCAGAGAATGAAGTTGGCAACAACAACTGATTGACGATGTTGCCGACGATCTGGCCGTCAGCTTCGGTTTTCGCGCGCGCGGCGATCCAGTCCGCATCGGTCTGGAATGCAGTCCACTTCTTCTCGCGCTCGGCGAGCGATTCCCACGCCAGCAGATAGGTCAGTTCCTGATTGGATTCGCCGACCAGCGTGGTGAAGAACCCGGCCTGCCTGATGCCATGCTTCTCCCACAGCTTCAGCGTGATGGTTTCGAAGCGGTTCAACAACGCCGGCAGCCGGCCCGGCACACAGTGATAGACGCGGATTTCGTAAATCATGATTTCCTCCGATTATTGCGGAGGTGTTTATAGCTGGTGCCTCAAATGTTGTCTCGGTCAGACGGGGCGTGGTTGGCTGCGCGAATTGCATGGCCAGTAATTCGGGGCGCCATCTCACCTTACTTGAATTTCGCGATGAAGCCATCGAACATTGAAAACAAGGCCTCAACGCCATATCCCGCCAAGAATGCTACGGCCAGCGGTGGCAGACTGAATTTTGTTGACAGGTCGCTAAAGAGCCCAACCACCAGCCCGGCCATTGCGCCGAGCGCTGCGCGCATAATGTGGCGAGTTGGGGAGCTGGTCGAGAATGTCGAAGTTCTGATCTGCTCTGAGATGGTGCGGATAATATAGGCGACGGCACCAATCGCCCCGAACAATATTGGTAAAATGTAAGCGCCAATGACCCCCACGATCAGATTCGCCTTCTCTTGAATCTGTACCACCGTCAATTGTGTCTTGCTAGATTGTTCAGTCACGCTGTCGTAGTAGTCGTACCACTGCGTGACCGACTTTCTGGCTGCGATACCGACTTGGTGTCCAGTCGATACTCGTTCGAGCAAATACGCTTCGGCGTTAATTCGATCGAGGTCGTCTTGAATTGAGGTAAATCCGTGATGATCTTGGACGCCTTCGCCTTTTGATCAACCGACCAGGATTCTGCCAGGATTGTTCGCGTTTCAGCGTCGAGTTTGTTGAAATCCTCGACAAGCGCAGCGTGTTTGACCTTCTCGCCGGCCACGAGATCGTCAATTCTCTTGGACAGGTTGGTGCAGGTCCACACATATAATTGTATCGGCAAAATCAGCAAAAGTAACAGCGACAGCACGAACAAATATCGGCTGGAAGAACGCTCCGCGATCGATTTTTTATCGTGAACGAGATATCGAAGCCACCGTGACGGCTCGATGTTCGGCTGCGCGGCCGCTAGACAATCCATTGTTACTGGTTGGATCAGATCGCACAACTTCGCAAACGCACTCCAAAATCTTTGCGAAATTTGGGGCGACCATCCATCGCTGCCTGCCACTGCCCGCGCTTCGGCTATTGCCAGAGGAAGGTCGGGATCTAGATTTTTCACCCGTTCAGCGGCGAACCGTAGCAGCGGACCGGCCTCCTCTAACGCTGCCAGATCACCATCGCTGATTTTGGTCATAATTCAACGCCCCCGCGACTTGGAGCGTGCAATCTAGCTCAAAGGCCAATTACAATCAAAGGTAGAAATGATGGCGGCAGCCTACACCAGCCGCGACTGCACCATGGCGGCCTGAATGAAGGACGCGAACAACGGATGCGGTTCGAACGGCCGCGACTTCAGTTCGGGATGGAATTGCACGCCGATGAACCAGGGATGGTCCTCATATTCGACGATCTCCGGTAGCACCCCATCTGGCGAAAGACCTGAAAATCGCAAGCCGTGCTGCTCGAGCCGATCCTTGTAGGCGGTGTTGACTTCGTAGCGGTGGCGGTGGCGCTCGGAAATCTCGATGGCGTCACCATAAACTTCCGACACCCGGCTGCCGCGCTTCAGGACCGCAGGATACGCCCCAAGGCGCATGGTGCCGCCGAGATCACCGGCCTTTGAGCGCTTTTCCAGCTCGTTGCCGCGCAGCCATTCCGTCATCAGGCCGACCAACGGTTCGGATGTCGGCCCGAATTCCGTGGAATTCGCCTGTTCGATGCCGACGAGATTGCGTGCGGCTTCGATCACCGCCATCTGCATGCCGAAGCAAATCCCGAAATAAGGCACGTCCCGCTCCCGGGCAAATTGCGCCGCGCGGATCTTTCCTTCCGCGCCGCGCTGGCCAAAACCGCCAGGCACCAGAATGCCATTGACGTGCTCGAGAAACGGCGCCGGATCCTCGTTCTCGAACACTTCGCTCTCGATCCAGTCGAGATTGACCTTGACCTTGTTGGCGATGCCGCCATGTGACAACGCCTCGATCAGCGATTTGTAGGCGTCCTTCATGCCGGTGTATTTGCCGACAATGGCGATGGTGACCGCGCCTTCGGGGTTACGCACCCGCTCGTTGATGACGTGCCAACTCTGCAACGCCGGTGGTACTCTCGGCTCGATACCGAAGGCCGCCAGCACCTCGTCGTCAAGACCGGCGGCATGGTAGGCCTCCGGGACTGCGTAGATGTTGTCGACGTCGCGCGCCTCGATCACAGCACTTTCGCGCACATTGCAGAACAGGCCGAGCTTGCGCCGCTCCTCCCTGGGGATCGAGCGGTCGGTGCGGCACAAAAGGATGTCCGGCTGGATGCCGATCGAACGCAGTTCCTTGACCGAATGCTGGGTCGGCTTGGTTTTCAATTCGCCCGCGCTCGGAATGAACGGCAGTAGCGTAAGATGGATGTAGATCGCGTGGTCGCGCGGGAGATCGTTCTTGATCTGGCGGATAGCCTCGAAGAACGGCAACCCCTCGATGTCGCCAACGGTGCCGCCGATTTCGCAGAGCACAAAGTCAAAATCGTCGTTGCTGTCGAGGATGAAATCCTTGATGGCGTTGGTGACGTGCGGGATCACCTGGATGGTGGCGCCGAGATAGTCGCCACGCCGTTCCTTGGTGAGAATGTCCTGATAGATACGGCCGGTCGTGATGTTGTCGGCCTTGGTGGCGGGACGCCCGGTGAAGCGCTCGTAATGACCGAGGTCGAGATCGGTTTCGGCGCCGTCGTCGGTTACGAACACTTCGCCGTGCTGGTACGGCGACATCGTTCCGGGGTCGAGATTGAGATAAGGGTCGAGTTTTCGAAGCCGAACCTTGTAGCCGCGCGCTTGCAGCAAGGCGCCGAGCGCCGCCGAAGCCAGACCTTTTCCGAGCGAGGAAACCACGCCGCCGGTGATGAAGATATACCGCGCCATGGGACCCAACCTTTAAGGCCACCGATGCGATTCGCCAAAGCCAATCGCCAGCCGCATCGAACATTCTTGTTTGGCTGTGGGTGACTTGAAATTTAGAGTATCGTCAAAGAGATGATGGGTAGTCCTGATGCAGAACGCCAGACTTTGGCCCTGCATGACCACCCTGCTTATTGCGAGCGCGGCGCCTGCGGCCCGGAAGGCACCGGCGGCTCGTCAGATTTTTTCAGCAAATTGAGAATGCCGCCGCCCGCCGGCTTGGATATCGGCGTCCCCGGCTCGGCCGGTTGCGACTGGGAGGCTGGAGTGCTGCCAATGATCGAATTCGGCTTGCGCTCGTAGCTGGCAAGCCAGGATAACAGCAGGCTGGTCATAAAAAAGCCGACGGCGAGAACCGCCGTGGTGCGGGTCAGCAGATTGGCGGTGCCGCGGCTCGACATAAAGCCGGCGCCGCCGCCGACGCCGAGGCCGCCTCCCTCTGATTTTTGCAGCAAAACGGTCGCGATCAGGGTCGCAACAATCATCAAATGGACGACGATAATGACAGTTTGCATCTCTACCTTCCGTCACAAGCCCAAAACGCCGACATCCGGCTGCTCGACTGCGCTTGCGGGGTTTGAATTCGCGCGGTGTTACACGATTGCAAGGGGCATTGTCACCCCCGCACCGCCTGGTTTTAACTAGGGACAGCATGCCGCGATCGCAAGAAAGTCGCTTGCCTTGAGGCTAGCGCCGCCGATCAACGCCCCATTGACGTTCGCGACCGCCATCAATTCCGTCGCGTTCGAGGGTTTCACCGAGCCGCCATAGAGGATTTCGAATCCGCTTTCCTTCATCGTTAAACCTAACAGTCAAGATACCTCTTATAAAGCTATGAACTTGCTCAACATCTCCTACAGTCGGGGTCAAGCCGGTTCCGATAGCCCAAACCGGCTCGTAAGCCACCACCAAATTGCCGGCCGTCGCGGCATCCGGCAATGATCCACCGAGCTGCCCGCGACAGATTTCCAGGGTTTGTCCGGAATCGCGCTGCTGTTGGGTTTCACCGATGCAGACGATTGCCGTCAGTCCGGCGCGCCAAGCCGCCTCTGCCTTGTGCCGAACCAGCGCGTCACCTTCACCGTGATCGGCGCGCCGTTCGGAGTGGCCGACAATGACGGCGCTGGCGCCGGCATCCGCCAGCATTTCGGCCGAAAGATCGCCGGTATGGGCCCCTGATGCCTTGGGGTGGCAATCCTGCGCGCCAATCGCCAAAGTCTTTGCCAAGCCGCTTGAGCTGCGCGCCTTATCGGCGAAGGCCGCTATCAGCGTCGCCGGCGGGCAAACCAACAGATCGACCCTGTCGGCGACCCCGGGGGCACCCAAAAGCATGGCCTCGAATTCGGTCATCGAGGCCTTGAGGCCGTTCATTTTCCAGTTGCCGGCAATCAGCGGCCGAATGGCGTCAGTCATATCGGGATTCTCACGAACATTGGTTTGGTATGCGCTAGCAGAGCCCGGGCACCAGTTCCAGCCGCCCGCTGGGCGGATATCCCGCCGCTCATCGCCTCAGCAGCCCTCCCACTGAGGTTGCGACAAGGCGGCTGCCACTTTATGATGGTTTATCAACTCGGTGACGCGCTTTTGCGGAATTCGATATCGTCTTGGGCGCGAACCAGTTCCCTCCTGCCAACAAGCCGAACCCAAAGTCAGCGATTTTAATGATCGCAACGGCTCAGGCGAACGTGAGGGAATATCGATCCTTTGAAAGCGCTACGGTTATTTGGGCGCTTCCCACACCGGCTTCTTCAGAGTTTCGATTTTTCCCAGTCTCGATCTCCGTTCAGATGCAACATGATCTGAACACCGGGATTCGGGTTCCCTATAAATTGGATGCCGGCGCGCTCAAACGCCGTTCGGATCTTTTCGACGGTTCCGGGGTGCGCGGATATCGGACCGTTCAGCCTTTCCAGGCGACGCAGCGTCGAAATCGCAATCCCGGCGCTGGCGGCGAGTTGGAGCTGTTCCCATCCGACCAGATGTCTTGCTGCCCTGATCTGACGCGCGATTACGAGCATCGCTCACCATGCCCCGGCGCCGAAGCCCAACTGTGGGCACCAAACCTCGGCCGCAGGTCGCCACCTTCTTCAATCACGCAGTCACCGTCTTCCTGTTGAGTTTTTCGTGTTGCACCGAATGCTGCAGAGTCACGTCGTCGCGAGCCACAGGCCATCAGCCGCTCATTCGGCTCGGTCCCGGGAAACCGTGGATCGTCTCGCCGGACGCACGGAAAGAAACCAGACCAAAGTACGGGTCGTCAGGATTTCGGATCATCGCTGTAGCAAGGGTGCTCTTAGCGGGTGTCGGGTTGGGGGTACGCCACGATCCGGTTATTCCGGGCTTGCACGCGAAGGTGGTATCTCGGTAGGCTGTCGGTGGTCCCGGGGCGGGGACCACATACAAATGGAAAACGTTCCGTGACAGATCAATCGGATCGCTCAGAGCGCACCGCCGCACGGGTTCGTCGGACTTCAGCGCCGTCCCGGGCCGACGACCCCGGGATCCATCCAGCGCGTGAACGGCCGGCTTTACAAAACCAACCGCGAGCTGGAGGTCGCAACTTCCCTCCAATCTACGCGTTTCAGCCGGTTGTGACCCCATTGTTTTCAGCGTTTTCGGCACGCGAGAGCCTGCCCAAAGTGACGACAATATTGGCGCCGCCGGGCTACGGCAAAACAGTCTTCATGTCGCAGCTCCATCGAAGATACGTTGCGGATGGAATCGACTCCCACTGGCTCGCCCTCGATGAAAGTGATGGGAGCCTCATGAGCCTGATACGCCGATTCGAAACGGCGATCGGACTGTCGCCACCGGCGCTGAGCACCGCCGAGACATTTCCGACATCCGATGTAACCGACAGAATCGAACTCATCAGAATCGCTCTCGCGGAGACCTCCCGGCCCCGTATTCTGTTCATCGACAACATCGACTTCTGCAAAGACCCGGGCGTGGGCAGCCTGCTGGATGCGATCGCCTTCGATACGCCGCAAGGTATCAAGCTCGTGATGTCGTCGTCGTCGATGCTCGTTACCATGAATACTGCTCGCGCCCGTCTCGAACTCAATCTGCAGACGATAACCACCCTTGACCTGTGCTTCGATGGCCGGGCGACACGCGAGCTCTTTGCGCAAGTCGGGCTGACCGACATCGACCAGGCGGTCCTCGACGCGATCGTCGAAAAGACCGAGGGCTGGCCCGCCGCGCTCCGTCTGCTGCAGTTGACCATCAATCCCGCAAAGCCAATCGAGCCGGGTCTGGATCTTTTGCCGGACCATGAAGGACATATCGCCGATCTGCTCACGCGGCGGCTGATGTCGACGTTCGAACCTGGTCTCGTCGCGTTCCTGTACGAGATCGCGGAATTCCGGCAGTTTTCCGCGGAGATGGCCATCGCCGCCACCGGAAATGACCGAGCGCATCAGTGGATAAAATTTCTGTTCGATCGAAATGTCATGATCATTCCCCTCGATCAGAAAAATGAATTGTTCCGCTTCCACGGGCTTTTCCGGGATTTTCTCATCAACGACGCACGCCGCCATCATTCCGCCAGCCGTCGCAACGAGGTACTGACGACGGCTGCGCGATGGCTGACCAAACGAAGGGATTATAAGGGCGCCTTCGAACTGGCCGTCAGCGCGCGCGATCTGGATCTCGTTGGTGAGCTGCTCGAGATAACGGCGGGCATGTTTGTCCGCGAGCAAGGGGATACGTCCACCTTCATTGACTTCATTGAGCAGGCCGAAACGATCGGCGCTCGCAGAGGGCCACAAGCCAGCTTCTGGTTTGTCTGGGCCTTGTTGTTTGAGCGGCGCTTCGAGCGGGCGAAAGAGGAGATCCGGACGACGTTCACGTGTCTTGCTGAATCACAATCGGAGACGGTTTCGAAGCAGCTCTCTGTCAAGCTGCTGCTCGCAGAAATTATCATCGGTGTTCATCTTGATACGCCAGATATCGTGAAGCCCCTCGCCGAGGATTGGCTGCAGCGGAACCAGGACGCCGAGGCCTTCGACGTTGCCGCTGCCGCTGGCGCGCTTGCCTGCTCGCGCCTGTGTCGCCATGATTACATCGCGGCACGGGACGCGCTGCGGATCGCGCAGGCGTCGATAGCGCAATCGGACAGCACCTATGGACGTTGTTGGATAACAATTATCGAGAGCCTGCGTGAGATTGCACAAGGCGATCCGGTGCTGGCCGCAACGCGCTTAATGGAGGTTGAGCAGCGCGCGAAAAACGATATCGCTCCAACCGCGAGCATTGTTTCCGTTGTCGCCGTGGTTCGAGCACGCGCCCTGCACGAGTGCGGCGCGTTCGCCGAGGCGCAGCAACTGGCTGCCGATAACCTCTGCCGTGCCGCCAAGAATGGGGTTCCGGACACGACGTGGTCCGGAATCAAAGTTTTGATTCCCTCGGCAGTTGCCGGAACGGGTTCGTTCACAGTCGAGCAATTGGGGGCCATCGCACGCGAATATCCAAAACGTATCGGCACGCTGTTCGATCTGGCGATTTTGGATACGCTAATGTTGTCGGACCGAATTGACGAGGCCCTGGCACAGGCGGTCGGCATGGGCTGGACGTCGAAAGCCGGCTGGAGGCAGCCTTTCCTCGACGGCATGTTGGAAGTGGAACGAACCGCCGCGCGCATCGCAAGCGCAGGGTTATTCATGAGATTCGGTCATTTGCGTGAGGCCGGCGACTTGATTTAAGAGGAGATCAAACTGGCAGAGAAAACCGGCCGGCGAAAAGATCAAATTGAGCTTCATCTCTTCAACGCCCAACTTCTATCCCAGGCGTCTTCGCGCAACGTTTCGCTGCGCGCTATCGCTCGCGCCATCGGCTTGACGGCCAAACAGGGGATATACGCACCGTTCTTGCGCCATGGCCGCTTCGTTGCACAGCTGCTTGGGAATATCGGCCCGAAGGAGTTGGGTCTGGTTCATCGCGACGAGCAAATCGTCTTTGGCAACGTACTCAGAATGGTTGGTGCTTCCACTGCCGCATCACGCCGGAACGATGAGGACGAACCATTGGCCGACCGGCCAACGCGGCGCGAGCTCGAGCTTCTCTACATGCTCGAAGCCGGGCTCGATAACGCCCAGATCGCCGATCGACTTCGCGTCTCGATCCGGACCGTCAAGTGGCATTTATCGAACCTGTATCTCAAGCTGGGGGTAAAAAGCCGGACCTCAGCGGTCGCGCGAGGACGCGCTCTTCAGATTCTACGGAGCTAGCGCCGTCAAAGACACGCGCCACCAATGCGCAAGGCCGCCGCGACCCACGTAGCCGAGAACGGGGCAACCGGGCCGAAGCTGCAGGCCATCTTCGGCTGGTCCGGGGGGAGATTGGCAACCCTCTATACCAAAGGCGCGAACCGAGGCAGGCTTGCCGCGGGGGCCATCGGCAAGCTAGACCGTGCTGAGACCAAAAATAGACCCCGCGCCTCCGGCTGAGGCGCGGGCGGGAAACCGAAAAGCCAATAATATCAGCCTCTTAACTTTTAGATAGAAGACGAACCCATGCTTCGAGGAATGCGGAAAGCCTCATCAAACTGGCTCGGCAAAACCATAATGGCCGTCGTGATGGGCGTGCTGATAATCAGTTTTGGCGTATGGGGCATCGCCGACATCTTCAGAGGGTTCGGACAGTCGCGGCTGGCCAAGGTCGGCCATATCGAGATTTCGACCGAACAATTCCGCCGGCTCTATACCGATAAGCTGCAGCAGATCGGCCGCCAGTTCGGCCAGTCCTTGACGATGGAGCAAGCCCGCGCCTTCGGCATCGACCGCCAGGTGCTGCAGCAAACCATCGCCGAGGCAGCACTTGATGAGGAGGCGCGACAGCTGGGTCTCGGGCAGTCCGATGCCGAAACCATGCGCCTGATCTTCAGCGACCCCAATTTCCAGAGCGCCGCCGGCAAGTTTGATCCGGCTCGCTTCGAAGCCACGATCCGGCAATTCGGGTTTACTGAACAGCGTTACATCGCCGACCAGCGGCGGGTGACGCTGCGGCGTCAGATCGCCGGAACGATCTCGGCCGGCATTGAACCGCCGAAAGTCATGATCGAAGCCCTCAGCCGCTATCAGAATGAACAGCGTTCGATCGATTACGTTAAGCTCGACGCCGCGCAGGCCGGAACCATCGATCCGCCGTCTCCTGAGACGCTGGCCGGCTATTTCGACGACCACAAGGCCCAGTTCCGCGCGCCCGAATATCGTAAAATAGCCTTTGTTGCGATTACCCCGGAAGACATCGGCAAATGGTCGGCAGTCTCCGACGAAGATGCCAGGAAGCTGTTCGAGCAGCGTCGCGACAAGCTTGGAACGCCGGAAAAGCGCGAGGTATCGCAGATCGTGTTTCCTAATCCGGACGAAGCCGCGGCAGCCCGCAATCGAATCGCTTCCGGATTGTCATTCGACGATTTGGCCAAGGAGCGCGGGCTCACGCAGGCCGACATCGATCTCGGTCAGATCACGAAATCGGAAATTATCGACAAGGCGATCGCTGACGCGGCTTTTTCACTGCCATCCGGCGAGATCAGCCAGCCGGTGCAAGGCAGCTTCGGCGTCGTGCTGGTCAAGATCGGCAAGATCGAGCCGGGGGTTGAGGCATCCTATGAGAGCATTGCCGCAAGCCTGAAGAAGGAAATTGCGATCGAGCGGGCGCGCAAGTCGGTCGCCGATCTGCGCGACAAGATGGAAGACGAGCGCGGCGGCGGCGCCAGTGTCATCGAAGCCGCGCAGAAGCTGGGGCTCACCGCCGTCACCATCGACGCGGTCGATCGCTCCGGCCGCCAGCTTAACGGCCAGATGGTGAGCAGCATTCCGCGTGGCCTCGAAGTCGTTTCGCAGGCCTTTGCCAGCGACGTCGGCGTCGATAACGACCCGATTTCGTTCAATGGCGGCTATGTCTGGTATGACGTACTCGGCATCATCCCGTCACGCGAACGCAGCCTCGACGAGGTCAAGGAGCAGGTCGAGACGAGATGGCACGACGAACAGGTCGTCAGCCGGCTGCGCACCAAAGCGACCGAGATGGTTCAAAAACTCGATCAGGGCGGCAAACTCGCCGACGAGGCGGCCAGTGCTGGATTGAAAGTCGAAACCACCGCCGGCTTCAAGCGCGATGCGTCCCCGCCCGGGTTGCCCGCCAGCGCGGTCGCAGCGGCGTTTCGCACCGTCAAGGACGGTTCCGGCCAAACCGCCGGCGCCGGCGCCAACGAGTGGATCGTGTTTCGCGTGACCGACATCAGCGTGCCGCCGGTCGATCTTGCGTCCGATGACGTCAAGAAATTGAAGGAGACCCTTCAGCGCGGGCTGAACGATGAACAAATCAGCCAATACGTCGTGAAGCTTGAATCGGAGATCGGCACTACCATCAACGAGGCCGCCTTCGCGCAGGTGACGGGCGCGAACAACTGAGCAAAGCCGGGTGCTGGCTTTGCGGACGCCGACTTCGTTTCGTCCGCAAGACCATAGTGCCGTGAACACGTTCTCCTCCTGAAAGCACGCGATGGACGACCTCAAATCTATCATCGGAAAAATCGCCACCGGCGCGACATTGTCGCGTGACGAAGCCGCATCGGCCTTCGACAGCATGATGTCGGGCGAGGCAACGCCCTCACAGATGGGCGGACTCCTGATGGCGCTTCGCGTGCGTGGCGAAACCGTCGATGAAATCACCGGAGCGGTTTCGGCGATGCGCGCCAAGATGCTGCGCGTCAAGGCGCCCGCCGACGCCGTCGACGTCGTCGGTACCGGCGGCGATGGGTCCGGCTCGGTAAACGTATCGACCTGCGCCGCCTTCATCGTCGCGGGCGCCGGCGTGCCGGTCGCCAAACACGGCAATCGAGCGCTGTCCTCGCGCTCAGGCGCCGCAGACGTACTGTCTTCGCTCGGGGTCAAGATCGACATCACGCCCGAGCAGGTCGGCCACTGTATCGCGGCCGCCGGGATCGGCTTCATGTTCGCGCCGTCGCACCATCCCGCCATGAAGAATGTCGGCCCGACCCGCGTTGAGCTGGCAACCCGCACGATCTTCAATCTGCTCGGGCCACTGTCGAATCCGGCTGGCGTCAAGCGGCAGATGGTCGGAGTATTTTCGCGGCAATGGGTGCAGCCGCTGGCGCAGGTGCTCAAGAACCTCGGCGCCGAATCCGTGTGGGTGGTGCATGGCTCCGACGGCCTCGACGAAATCACCCTTACCGGTCCAACCTTCGTCGCAGCGCTGGAGAATGGCAATATTCGCACTTTTGAGGTGAGCCCGGAAGAAGCCGGTCTGACCCGCGTCGGGGGTGATTCATTGAAGGGCGGCGATGCGGCCGCCAATGCGATCGCGCTGCAGAGCGTCCTCGACGGGATGCCGAGCCCGTTTCGGGATGTTGCGCTGTTGAACGCTGCGGCAGCGTTGATCGTGACAGGACGCGCGAGGAATTTGAGGGATGGCGTGGCCCTCGGAACCCAATCGCTCGACAGTGGAGCTGCGGCCGCGCGGCTGAAGCAGCTGATCATGGTCTCCAATGGGTGACCGCAGGAGCCCACGATGTCCGATATCCTGACCAAGATCGAAGCCTACAAGCGCGAGGAGATTGCTGCCGCCAAGCGTGCACATCCTTTGGCCAGTCTGGAGACCCTTGCGAATACTGCGCCCGCCCCGCGAGGCTTCGTTCGGGCGATCCGCGAAAAACTCGCGCGCGACGAGTACGCATTGATCGCTGAAGTGAAGAAGGCATCGCCGTCCAAAGGCCTGATCCGCGCCGATTTCGATCCGCCCGATCTGGCGCGCGCCTACCAGGCCGGTGGCGCGGCATGTCTGTCAGTTTTGACAGATACACCGTCGTTTCAGGGCCATCTCGATTTCATGGTCGCGGCACGCGCGGCTACTACGTTGCCGGTGCTACGCAAGGATTTCCTCTACGACATCTATCAGGTAGTCGAGGCCCGCGCCCATGGCGCCGACTGCATCCTGATCATCATGGCAGCGCTCGACGATAGCGAGGCCCGGGACATCGAGGACGCGGCCCTGGCGCACGGCATGGATGTGTTGATCGAAATCCATGAACGCGCCGAGCTCGACCGCGCACTGAAACTTCGTTCGCCGATGATCGGGGTCAACAACCGCAATCTGCGGACTTTCGAAACCACGCTGACGACCAGCGAGACCCTGGCGCCGCTCATCCCCCACGACCGGCTGATGGTTGGCGAAAGCGGTATCTTCGCGCCCAGCGATCTGGCCCGGCTCGCGCGCGTCGGCATGTCGACCTTTCTGGTCGGCGAAAGCCTGATGCGGCAAGCCGACGTGGCGGCGGCAACGCGCGCGCTTCTCGCGCGTGGCGAGATCCCGCACGCGACCGGGACCCACTGACGCATGGCACGCAAATCCGCCAAAACCAGCTCCACCCTCACCCACATCGATGCCCAGGGCGAAGCGCGGATGGTGGACGTTTCGGCCAAACCCGCAACCGAACGCGTGGCGGTGGCGGAAGGCCGCGTCGTCATGGGCACGGCGACGCTCGAACTGATCGTTTCAGGAAATGCGAAAAAGGGCGACGTACTCGGCGCCGCGCGCATCGCCGGCATCATGGCGGCAAAGCGCACCTCGGAGCTGATTCCGCTGTGCCATCCGCTCGCGTTGTCGAAGGTGACACTGGACATCACGCCGGACAGAAAGCTCCCGGGCTGCATTGTCCGCGCCGCGGTGAAGGTCACGGGCCCGACCGGCGTCGAAATGGAAGCACTGACCGCGGTATCGATCGCGTGTCTGACGATCTACGACATGATCAAAGCGGTGGAGCGCGGCGTCCGCATTGAAGGCATTCACCTGGTTGAAAAGAAGGGCGGCAAGTCCGGACACTATCGCGCCGCGGATTGAGCCGCGTTCTTCCTTGAGCGCTTGCAGGTAGCTATTTCAGCGAACTGCTGATCGAAGCGAATTTGGTGTTGAGCTTTGAGCCAAGCCCGTTCACGGCAGCAATAATCGCAAGCGAAATGCCGGCGGCGATAAGACCGTACTCGATCGCCGTTGCGGCAGATTCATCGGCAAGAAAATCCTTAAATACTTTCATCATCGTCATCGCTTCCTAGGTTTGTTCGGCACGATACCCACAGAACTCACAAATAGCATGCAACAACTCGCAAATAGCATGCCAGAGTGAGAACGAGCGACCTCAAAGCGTTAGATAGTTAAGTATTGCTTGATCGCTGGAGTTTAGGAATTTAGTTCCGACCCGATCCTGTCCATACCGGCAAATAATTCCGCTGCGCCGTTCAGTCCGCGCCGCGATGGCGCTCGCGATAGGCCCGGGTCTTGATCCGGTTCCCGCACAACGTGGACATGCACCACCGCCTGGTCGCGGGCTTCGACCGGTCGAAGAACACGCGGCGGCATTCGCTGGCTGCACAGGTCTTCAGGCGCCCCAGAGTTCCCTTTATGGAACCGTCATACAACTCGGCAACAACTAGCGACAGTCCAGCCAGAGCGTCGCGGCGCGAGGCTCGGAGCGTCATTCCGCCACCACCCCGCGCCTCCGTCACCAGAGGAAAAAGCTCGAACGCTTTGTTTAACGCTTGAACGGCTTCGTTGCTTTTACACCGGTCCACCGGATCGCATTCCAGATAGGCGCGAACGCCGGCTCGTAGCTGCAGCGCGCTATCGAACATGGCAGGCGTAATCTTCGTGTCCTCGCCCAAAAATCCCCGCTGCGACATCCACGCGCCAAGTTCTCGTGGCCCTGTCAGTTCGTCGCTCTGCACATGCTGAACGCCGTGATGGGTGAAATGCCGGACATCGAGCGTATTGGCGAAATCATAGAGATTGGCCAATTCATCCGGAACCTGGAACTTTTTGGACTGTTTGGACACTTCAACACCAGTTAATTGGATTTACTCGTTGACAGAATGAAACACTTCTATACCACTTATACTGGTGTTGACAAGAAGGAGGCTGTCATGAGTCGCGATACATCGTCCGCTCCTCGGATCTTTTATGGCTGGTTCGTCGTGCTGGCCGCGTTCGCCGTGACCTTTGTCGGCTTCGGCAGCGCCTACACTTTCAGCGCCTTTGTCGAATCGCTGCAGCGGGATTTCGGCGCCTCGCGCGGTTCGGTGTCGCTGGTGTTCTCGCTGGCCGGTTTTCTCTATTTCGGGCTCGGCATCATCAGCGGTCCCCTCGCCGATCGTTTTGGTTCCCGCCGCCTCGCCGTCGGCGGCATGATTTTGACTGGCCTCGGCCTCGCTGCTGCAAGTGCTGCGCGCAATCTTCTGGAGGTCTACGCGGCATATGGACTGGGGGTCGGACTTGGCGTCGGCTGTGCGTATGTTCCCACCATCGGTGCGGTGCAGCGATGGTTCGTTAGGCGGCGCGGCTTTGCCTCAGGTCTTGCCGTCAGTGGCATAGGTGTCGGCACGCTAGTAATGCCGCCGCTGGCCTCACTCCTCATTGATGCCTTGGGATGGCGTGGCGCCTATCTTGCGCTTGGAGCTCTCGCCGCCGTCGTGGGCGGGGGCCTGGCGCTCTTGATCGAAAACAATCCGCGCGACCTTGGTATCGGTCCCGACGGTGACGCGCTGCGATCGAGCGCTGAGCCGGCGCGGCCGGAAGGCACTTCCGTCGGCCAGGCAATCCGGTCACGACGTTTCATCAGTCTATACGCCGCATGCTTGATCTGTTCGTTTGGAGTTTTCGTGCCGTTCGTGCATCTGGTGCCTTACGCGCGAGATCACGGCGTTGCGCCCGCTTCGGCGGTGTTGCTGCTGGGCGTGATCGGCGTCGGCAGCACGGCCGGACGCTTCTTCCTCGGCGGCCTCGCGGATCGGATCGGGCGTCAACTTTCACTGTTGCTGATGTTCACAGGCATGGCGCTTGCCTTGGCCGTTTGGGTGATCGCAATAAACGTCTGGACGCTCGCCGCCTTCGCGTTCGTCTATGGCGTGTTCTATGGCGGCTGGGTCGCCATACTTCCGGCCGTGGTGATGGATTATTTCGGTGGCCGCAATGTCAGCGGGATCATCGGCATACTCTACACGAGCGTGGCGTTCGGCACCCTGATCGGTCCCAGCGCCGCCGGCTTCGCCTTCGATCTCACCCACAGTTACACGCTGCCAATCCTCGCCAGCGCCGGCGCCAACATCATCGCCGCCGCGATCGTGGCCGCAACATCAAAAGAGCCCATAAGTCAGATAGCACATACAACCTAAACTTAAATCAGCCGCAGTTTTATCTTTTATTAACTGAAATTCCTAACGCCGCTTCCATATCGACGCGATAGCTATTTGCGAGCCAGAGCGCAAGAATTTGCCACTGGCATTCAGCGGATGGGCAGTCACAACTCATGGCGGCAACCGGGATCTTTCTTAATTATCGTCGTTTCGGCAGCGGCAACCCGATCCGCTGGCTTATCCTCGGCGGCGCACTTTTGATCGGCGCGATCATGATCGGGACGACGATCATGGCCGACAACTTCCGCGAGCGCGCGCTAAATAGCGCGAAACGCGAACTGGAAAACACGGTGCTTCTACTGGCGAGGCACTTCGATCAGCAACTCGCTGACTTCATCGCCGTTCAAAAAGACATTGCCGTGCAAGTCCGGTTGACCGGCATCGCCTCGCCGGCCGGCTTCAAAGCTCAAATGTCTACCCTTGAAGCGCACGAGGCACTGAAAGGCAGAGCCGGCGGGGATTCTGATGTCGCAGCCGTCCACATATTTGATTCAGACGGAATGCTGGTCAATTCGTCGGATAGCTGGCCGACCCCAGATATCAAGATCACCGATCGAGCCTATTTCAAAGCCGCCAAATCGGGGGCCGCGACAGCGCCGGTCTCGATTGAACTGGTGCAGGGCCGTTTTTCCAAGGATTGGGCGACCGTCGTTGCCTACAGGATCACGGCGACCAATGGCGAGTTTCTGGGATTGGTCACCCGGGCGATCAAGCCCACCAGCTTCGAAAGTTTCTTTGAATCGCTTGCGCTCGGAGACGCTGCCTCGATTTCAATATACCATAGTGACGGAACACTGCTGGGGCGCTATCCGCACGTTCAGGCGATGATCGGACAGAATTTCAAAAACGCTCCGGTCCATCAACAGATCCTATCAAAGTCCGGCCGCGGGACGATGCGCATGATTAGCCCGATCGACGGGCTAAGCCGACTGGCTTCGGCTCGCGTGTTGACCGACTTTCCGATCGGAATCATTGCGACCACGACGGTATCGGCTGCGCTGGCCGATTGGCGAGAACAACTCAGCTATATGATCGCCGCGGCCGGCCTCTCGGTGCTCGTGATCGCAGGCATGCTGTTTTTCGTCGTCCGCAAGCTTTCGCAGCAACATCAAATGGAGAAGCAGCGCCTCGACACCGCCGTCAATAATATTCCGCAGGGCCTTGTGGTCTATGACAAGGCGGCACGGATTACGGTTTGCAACCAGCGCTATATCGAGATGTTCGGTTTGTCCCCGGACGTAGCCAAGCCGGGCCACACCATGCAGGATCTGATCGCGCACCGGAAAGCGACCGGATCTTTCGACGGCGACATTGATGATTTTTGCAACGCCATCATACGTGACGTGTCGCTCGGGAAAGTCACGCGTCAGATCACGGAAGCGCCAGACGGCCGTGCGATTCAGATCATCAACCAACCGCTGCAAACCGGCGGCTGGGTCGCCACGATCGAAGACGTCACCGAGCGCACGCGCTCGGAGGAGCGCATCGCCCATTTGGCTCACTACGACGCCCTTACCGATTTGCCAAATCGCGTATTGTTTCGACAGCAGCTCGAACATGCCCTGAAGCAGGTTCGGCCGGACGAACAGCTGGCAATTCTGTATATCGACATCGACGAATTCAAGAGCGTCAACGATGCTCTGGGACATTCCATCGGCGATGAACTCTTAAAGGCGGTGGCAGATCGCCTGCGCGGCTGTCTCCGAAAGACCGATGTGGCGGCCCGGCTCGGCGGTGACGAATTTGCAGTCCTTCAGACGGCGGTAAAGAGTCCATCCGAAACCGCGCATCTGGTGGAAAAAATCTATCGAGCAATCAGGGATCCCTATGAGTGCGCCAGTCATCTCATCACGACAGATGCCAGCGTCGGCATTGCTCTCGCTTCAGGAGACAGTACGGATCTGGACCAGCTGCTGAAGAACGCGGATCTGGCAATGTACGCCGCCAAATCCGCCGGACGCCGGACTTATCGTTTCTTCAAGCAGGACATGGAGGTGCAGGCCAAGGCACGCCACGTGCTGGAAATGGACCTGCGTCAGGCGATATCAGACGGCGCGCTGGAAGTTCACTACCAGCCTTGCGTCAGTCTGCAAGACAACACGATCACCGGCTGTGAGGCCTTGCTGCGTTGGCGCCATCCCGAACGCGGCATGATCTCGCCCGCCGAGTTCATTCCGATCGCGGAAGATACCGGCTTGATCAATCAGCTTGGCGAATGGGTTCTGACGACAGCATGTGCGGAAGCCACAACGTGGCCGGAAGACATCAAGCTCGCGGTCAACGTGTCGCCGGTGCAGTTCAAGAGCGGCACCCTCGCCCTGAGAATCGCGGCAGCGCTTGCCGCGTCAGGTCTTCCGGCAGCCCGGCTAGAGTTGGAGATCACCGAAGCGGTCCTCATTCGCGACGACGAGGCCGCGCTCGCTATTCTGCATCAGCTTCGCGCGATCGGGGTCCACATCGCGCTGGACGATTTCGGCACCGGATTTTCCTCGCTGAGCTACCTGCAGCGCTTCCCGTTTGACAAGATCAAGATCGACCGCTGCTTCGTCAACGATATCGCGGAGCCGGACGGGTCCTCCTGTATTGTGCAAGCTGTCGTAAATATCGCCGCGGCGCGCCAGATGACGACGACAGTCGAGGGAGTTGAAACAAAGCAGCAACGAGAACTGCTTCGCGCGCTGGGCTGTGCCGAAATGCAGGGTTATCTGTTCAGTCCGGCAAAACCGGCGGCGTTGATCAAGCAACTGTTGCTCTCGCACCGGCAGAAGTCACCTGCGGTGGCCTGAGCCTTGGGCACCATCGAGGCGGCTCCTGGCGGCCCCGACGGTACCTGTCGTTGCTGCGTCGCAGACTAATTCGGAATGGCCGCCTTCGGAGACGATGGGACGCCTGCATTGACGGTGACGCCGCGCAGAAAGTTGAAAGCCGCCGCAAGCGCCTTGTCGTCCTTTTCCACCGGTGGAACATAGGCTTGCGAGCCGGTTTGTTCGGCGCCTTCGGCCGAGAGATGGCCCCGCATCGACGCCTCGCCCTTGGTATCGGAGCGAGCTTTTAATTCGTCCGGCACATCCTGCAGGACCTCGATGTCAGGGGTGACGCCCTTGGCCTGGATCGAATGGCCGGACGGCGTGAAGTAGCGCGCGGTGGTGAGCGCCAAGGCGCCGTTGCCAGCGCCGAGCGGAATAATGGTCTGCACCGATCCCTTGCCGAACGAGCGAGTTCCGATCAGGGTCGCACGCTTGTGATCATGCAACGCGCCGGCCACGATTTCGGAAGCCGACGCCGATCCACCGTTAATTAAAACCACCAGCGGCTTGCCCTTGGTGAGATCTCCACCATGCGCGGTGAAGCGCTGGGTTTCCTCGGGCGTACGGCCCCGGGTTGAGACCACCTCGCCTCGTGCCATGAACGTGCTCGACACCGAGACTGCTTCATCAAGTAGTCCACCAGGATTGTTGCGCAGGTCGACGACGTAGCCGGCTAATTTCTCCGGCTGGATCTCCTTCGATATGTCGTTGAGGGCTTTTTTCAGCCCATCGGTCGTCTGTTCGTTGAACGAACTGATCCGGATATAACCGATGTCGCCGCCATCGGTGTGGAAGGTGACCGGTCGCACCCGGATGACTTCGCGCACAAGCGAAACCTCGATCGGTTGCTCGCTGCCCTTGCGTATGATTTTCAGCTTGGTTTTGGTATTGATCGGGCCCTTCATCCTGTTCACGGCCTGCTCCAGAGTAAGCCCCTGGACGGCTTCGTCATCGATATAGGCGATCAGGTCGCCTGACAGGATGCCGGCCTTCGCCGCGGGGGTATCGTCGATGGGCGACACCACCTTGATCAGGCCGTCCTCCATCGTCACCTCGATACCAAGGCCGCCGAACTCGCCATGCGTGGTTTCCTGCATTTCGCGCCAAGCCTGCTCGTTCATGTAGCGCGAATGCGGATCGAGTGCCGCGACCATGCCGCCGATCGCGCCCTCGACCAGCTTGGCGTCATCGGGCTTTTCGACATAGTCGGTTCTGACGCGCTCGAAAACCTCGCCGAACAGGTTCAGCTGCGAATAGGTGCTGGCGCTGGTGGCAGCCTTGGCGGCCGCGACCCACAGCTCGCCCCGAGGCCCGGTGGCGAGAAAGGTCAGGCAGGTACCTGCCACGGCGCCGAGGAAAAAGACGGAATTCTTGCGCATTGTTCGCGAACCTTCTCGCTGTCAGTTGCTGCCCAATATGGGGCCGGATAATGAGGCGTCTTTGCTGCCTTGGAACTCGATCAACAACCTCACAACACATTTCTGGTGTCATTGAGGCCGTTTTGCCACGTTGAGGGCTGGGTACCGAAACCGCGCTTGGCGCGGGTTCCAAGCCAATAGCCAAACTGCGGCGGAACGCTGCGGAACGGGCCCTCAACGCCCAGTTTCAAAGCGGCATCCATGGGCCAATTTGGATTATTGAGGATTTCGCGGCCGACCGCGATCAGATCGGCCTGTCCGTCGCGCAGAATCCGCTCGGCCTGGTCGCCATGAATAATCAAGCCAACCGCCATGGTCATGATATCGGCGTGGCGGCGGACATGATCCGACAGCGGCACTTGATAGCTGTATTTGATTTCCTTGCCTAAAATCGGCGCCAGTTCAGTGATGCCGCCGGACGAGCAGTCGATGACATCGACACCCTTGCCCTTTAGAATTCTCGCCAGCCGCGCACTCTGTTCCGGCCCCCACCCGGCACTGTCTTCCACCGAGAGCCGGACGAACAGCGGCTTGTTGTCGGGCCACTGCGCACGTACCGCTTCGGTGATCTCCACGAGGAAACGCATCCGGTTGGCCTCGGAGCCGCCATATTCGTCGGTGCGTTGGTTGGAGCGTTCGGACAGGAACTGGTGCACCAGATAGCCATGCGCGCCATGCAGCTCAAGCACATCGAAGCCGGCCTCATGGGCGCGCTGCGCGGCACGGCCCCAAGCCTGCACCAGATCCTTTACTTCGTGGCGCTCCAGCGCCTTCGGCACCGGCCATTTCTCACTATGCGCGATCGCGCTCGGTGCGACCGGCGACCACGCCTCCCAATCGTCGATCTCAGGCGTTGGTTGCAACGGCCCGTCGCCTTCCCACGGACGCGCTGCGCGCGCCTTGCGGCCGGAATGCCCGAGCTGGATTCCTGCGACCGCGTTCTGCTGCTTGATGAATTTAACCAGGCGCTTCAGCGGCTCAACAAAGACGTCGTCCCAGATTCCGAGATCGCCCACCGTCCCGCATCCGCGCCGCTCGACTTTGGTGGATTCGACGACCACAAGACCGGCGCCGCCTGCCGCGAACTTCCCGGCATTCATCAGATGCCAGTCGGTTGGAAACCCTTTTATCGCGGAATATTGGTGCATCGGCGGCACCACAACGCGGTTGCGCAGCTCGACGCCTCGGATCGTCAACGGTGAAAACAGCAGCATCCCGGACATCTTCATGGTCTGTTCAGCGCCCGACACCGTATCCCGGCATCCTGCCGCCAGCGTTCTGCGAAACCGCAACGATATACGGGCTCCCCAGCCCGGGCAAAGCCGGAATTCAGCTTTCTGTCCAATTTGTAATTAGCCTGGCGAGCGACTTAAAGAGTCCGCCGATCGACGATTGGTCGAGCGGCGGACCGCTTTTACGCGATCGAGACAATCTTCAGCGAATGCACAACACGCATCCGATGATCAACGACATCGACGCTGCACGTTAAAGATCGGCGCGTGATGGCGGACGAAACTTCAGCGGCCGTAGAGGCCGGTCAAGGTCGCTTTCGCCAAGGTGTGGAAATTCAGGTCGAAGCCAACCAGCGCCGCGGAAGCCGCATCGCTGGTGGCGTCCGGCAGCTTGTCGACATCGACCGCAAACACCGTGATCTGATAATGATGCGGCTTGTCGCCGGCGGGCGGACAGGGACCACCATATCCGCCGGTACCGAAATCGGTTCGGCTCTGGATCGCGCCCGCGGGCATCAGCTTCTTCGTCACGTCGCCGGCTCCCTTGGGCAACGACGTCGTGGCCGGCGGAAGATTGAACACAACCCAATGCCACCAGCCGCTGCCGGTCGGCGCATCCGGATCATAAATGCTGACTGCGAAGCTCTTGGTGGCGGCGGGCGCCCCGCTCCAGCTCAGTGCCGGCGATAGATTGCCGCCGGTGCAGCCGAATCCTTTAAACACCTGCTCGTTGACGATGCTCGCGCCTTCCTTGATGTCGGCGCTGGTCAACGTCATTTTCTGCGCGTTCGCAGCACCTGCCCCCCACGCACTTATGCCTAGTACCGCAACGCAAATTCCGAGTTTCGTCATGGCAATTCTCCCCTTCGATGAACCGGGATTTTTGACCTCTTCCCGCTGATACCAGCCATAGCAATTTTCGGGATGGCATGAAAGCTTCGAAGACGTTACCCGAAGGACCAAGGCGAAACAGTCAGTCGCCGGAGGAGATCATGAACGACACCACAGCGATCCGGCCTGCGGTTGCCGCCGAACTCGGCGCAAGCGCCGAAGAATTCCAAAATCTTCACGAGTTCGTGCGCAAAGCTCGGATCAACCTCAATCAGAATGCCTGGGATTACATCGTCGGCGCTGCCGAAACCGAAACCACGCTGCGCCGCAACCGCATGGCCCTCGATGAGATTGCGTTCCGGCCGCGCGTGCTGCGCGACGTCAGCAAGGTCGATGCGTCGGTCGAGATATTCAGCCGCAAATTGCGTTTGCCAGTGCTGCTCGCTCCGGTCGGCGCGCTTGAGACATTCGATCCTGGCAGCGCCGCCACTGTCGTGCGCGCAGCGGACCGCTTCGGTGTCGCTCATATGTTGAGCTCGGTGACAGAGCCCGGTCTGGAGAAAGTCGCCGAGGCCGCGCCTACCGCCATGCGCATGTATCAACTCTATGTGCGTGGCGACGACGCCTTCGTCGAGGACCATGTCAGCCGGGCGATCGCATCCGGATATACCGCGTTCTGCCTGACGGCGGACACCGCGCATTACAGCCGGCGCGAACGCGATATCGCCAAGCGTTACGTCCGTGCCAGCCGCGTGCGCGCCGGTGGCGGTGAATTCCAGATGGGACTTCAGTGGCGCACCGTCAAACTAATCAAGGAGAAATACAATATTCCACTGATCATCAAGGGCATCGCCACCGCCGAAGATGCGGTAATCGCACTCGATCATGGCGTTGAGTGGATCTATGTGTCCAATCACGGCGGTCGCCAACTCGACCATGGCCGCGGGACCATGCAGATTCTGCCCGAGATCGTCGCCGCCGTCGCCGGCCGCGCCAGGATCATGGTCGACGGCTCGTTCTGCCGCGGCACCGATATCGTCAAGGCGATCGCCGCGGGCGCCGATCTCGTCGGCATCGGACGTCTGCAATGCTGGGCGCTCGCCGCTGCTGGCGAAGCCGGGATCGTGCGGATGCTCGAGGTCTTGGAAGACGAAGTGATCAGGTGTTTGGGGCTGCTCGGGGTGAGGAATTTCACCGAGCTCGACAAATCCTATCTGCACGCAGCCACGCCGACTGTTTTGCCGGATGTCTTCAGCGCATTCCCGCTGCTGCACATCGAGCCGTATCGATATTGATGGCGGCGCTTTCGCGATGACCCATTCCCTACTCCGCCCCGGCATGGCCGACGCGCTTCTGTTCGACCTCGGCCGCGTGGTGATTGACATCGACTTCAACAAAACGCTGACATGCTGGGCGGACCATGCTGGCTGCGAACCCGCGCAACTCGTGGGTCGATTTGCGCGCGACGAACTCTATGCGCGCCACGAGACCGGAAGTATCGGCGACGCGGAATTCTTTGCCGGTCTGCGTAGCTCGCTCGGCATTGACCTGTCGGATGCCCAATTCATCGAGGGGTGGAACGCGATCTTCGCCGGCGAAATGCCCGGCATCGCTGCCCTGCTCGCGCGCGCCGGAGCGCGCGTGCCGCTCTACGCCTTCTCCAATACCAACAACGCCCATGTCGAGCATTTCTCGCGGGCCTACGCCGAGGTGCTCGACCATTTCCGCTACATCTTCCTGTCCTCCGTCATGGGCCTTCGGAAACCCGACGCGGCGGCCTATGATCACGTGGTGAAGGCGATCGGCTTTCCCGCCGAGCGCATCGTGTTCTTTGACGATCTTGCCGAGAACATCGACGGCGCGCGGTCGCGGGGCTTGACCGCCGTTCATGTGACATCGCCTGATGACGTGGCGCAGGCGCTCGCAGCACTTGGTTTTTGAAGGTTTTGGGCTGTAGGGTTTTGCGTTTAAGTGCTCAGATGTTGAACGGTAGGAGCTTGAATTGGCATTGATGCCGGTTGCCGACGCGCTGTCAGCGGTTCTCGAGGGGGTCGAGCCGCTATCCGACGAAATGATCGCGCTCGACGCCGCCCACCATCGCGTTCTGGCGCGCGATGTCGCGGCGTTACGCACCCAGCCGCCGCTGCCGATGTCGGCGATGGATGGCTATGCCGTGCGATCGGCCGACGCCTCGCGCGCGTCGGTGAGGCTCAAAGTGATCGGCGAGGTCGCGGCGGGCCGCCCGTTCGAAAGGCCTGTTGGGGTGGGCGAGGCGGTGCGGATCTTTACCGGCGGGGTGATTCCGGATGCCGCCGACGCTGTTATCATCCAGGAAGACACCGTGGTTGACGGTGGCAGCATCACCGTCACCGAGGCGGCGATCCCCGGACGCCATATCCGTCCCGCCGGCGTCGACTTTAGCAAAGGCGATGTCTTGCTGGCCGGTGGGACCCGTCTCACCGACCGTGATCTCTCGCTCGCGGCCAGTATGAATTATCCCGAGCTTGCGGTGCGCCGCCGGCCGAAGGTCGCGTTGCTCGCCACCGGGGACGAGCTGGTGATGCCCGGCTCTACCCCGGGCCCGGGGCAAATCGTCTATTCCAATGGCTACGCGCTGCGGGCGCTGGCCCGACACGAGGGTGCTGACACGATCGACCTCGGCATCGCCGCCGACACCGTCGAGGCCACAACGCGCGGCATTCGACGCGCCCGCGACAGCGGTGCCGACATCCTCATCACTACCGGCGGCGCCTCGGTCGGCGACCACGACCTCGTCAAGCAATCGCTCGAGGCCGAGGGTGTCGCGATGGCGTTCTGGCGGATTGCGATGCGTCCGGGCAAGCCGATGATGCACGGACGACTCGGCACCATGCGGGTGATCGGCCTCCCCGGCAATCCGGTGTCCTCCTATGTCTGCGCATTCCTGTTCCTGGTGCCGCTGATTCGCGCTTTGTCCGGACGCGCCGTCGTCGACCACGTCAGAGAATCCGCGCTGCTCGGGCGCGACATCGCCGCCAACGACATGCGTGAAGACTATCTGCGCGCTCGTCTTGAGGCGCGCAGCGACGGCGCCCTGATCGCCACGACCGTCGATCATCAGGACAGTTCGCTGTTGGGAAATCTCGCTGCGGCACGGGCACTTGTGATCCGTGCGCCGTTCGAGTCAGCCGCAACGGCGGGGTCGCCCTGCGTCATCCTGAGATTGCCGAACTGATCCCCAAGCCATCCTTCCTGGCAAGACTTCCTTCCTTGCAAGACTTCGCTTTGTTGACGAGAAATTAAGTGGTTGCGGAACACATATGGAACATATAGTGTTCGTTCATGATTTGTTTCGAGTATTGATGCCTGTAAACGGGACCCTCTGGCTCCGACGTCTCGGGATCGAACGACACAGCTTTCGGGACGGCAAATATGGGGATTGGTCGAGATGCTCACGCGCAAACAATATGAACTGCTGCAATTCATCAGCGAACGTCTGAAAGAGTCCGGCGTTCCCCCTCCTTCGACGAGATGAAGGACGCGCTGGATTTGCGGTCGAAATCTGGTATCCACCGGCTCATCACCGCGTTGGAAGAGCGCGGCTTCATTCGCCGCCTTCCTAATCGCGCCCGAGCGATCGAGGTCATCAAGCTTCCTGAGCTTTCTTCCAGCGGCAGTGGCAATGGCCGTCGCGGTTTCACGCCCAGCGTCATCGAGGGCACGCTCGGCAAAGTCCGGAGCAGCAGCAGCGGCGGCTCCGAGGACGATGGCAATCGTCCGGTTGCTGTCCCGGTGATGGGCCGCATCGCCGCGGGCACGCCGATCGAGGCGTTGCAGACCCGCAGCCATACCATCAGCGTGCCGCCGGACATGCTCGGCTCGGGAGAGCATTACGCGCTCGAGGTGCGCGGCGATTCCATGGTGGATGCCGGCATTCTTGACGGCGACATGGCGCTGATTCAGCGCAACGAAACCGCGGAGACCGGCGATATCGTGGTGGCGCTGATCGACGAAGAGGAAGCGACCTTAAAGCGATTCCGCCGCCGCGGCGCGTCGATCGCGCTTGAGCCGGCCAATACCTCCTATGAAGTACGCATCCTGCCGCCGAACCGGGTGAAGATTCAGGGCAAGCTGATCGGGCTTTATCGGAAGTACTGACGTCTATTTCGTTTCAATCTTCCGGTTGCTGGTCCGCTTCCGGGGGCGTCGCATCGACAGCGCGTGGGGCCAGCGGACGCGAAGCGAGCGTTGCTTCGTTCTCATTGCCGCCTGCAAGCGCTGGTGACCACGGCCGATCAACGCCTCTCGGTTTAACGGCGTCGACCACCAAGCCGTTTCGGGTTCGCCGCAGAGCCATCGCGCCCTGCCTTCGCAAACGATCAAGGTCGATCACGGGGGGTGGACACGCTGGCGGGGGCAGGTGTGCCGTTACCACAACTGCCGCGCGTTCGCAATCGTCCGCCAGCGCATCGGGCCGCAGTGAGAGTGCGACCAAGGCGCCATCGGCCATCGCTGATACGCAGCCCGCTTCGTCGCATGAGACGCCCGCGGGCAACGAAGCATCCGCAGGCTGCCTGCTGTCGGCGTCGGCTGCCAGCCATTCTTTCAGCAGGAAGGCATCCTTGGCGGTCCGCATCAGATTGAAATTATCATCTTGATTAAATTAGTTTTTTTTGTTTGGGAATCGGGTGCCCCTACTTCTGCCCCTAATCCTGCAGGCGCTTGAGCATCTAAACCGTTTCACCGTGTCACCACAAAGTGACGAGCAACGGCGCGCGACAAACCGACACTTTACCTCCCTTTAATCGTTGCGGGCTGGAGTACCGCTATGTCAGTCCTCGGCACTATCGGGATATGTTGGTTAGGTTTGAACGGCGCTCTGTTCGCAGCTCTCGCGACTCGGAAGTCACGACCGCATTTGAGAGAGCGATTGTTCAAGTGGGTGATCCGGAATGAGCCCAAGCCGCGGCGCTGCGGCTCGACGTTGGCTGACGTTGATGAACTCCTACTGGCGGATCGCTGCGATCGCGGTGAGAACCGCGATGTAGCATCCGTCCCAATCGCCAAAGAGGCAATACCCGGCCAGTTCGTCGTCACTGAGTTGTTCTCGGCAAAGGTTCCGGACAACCATGCCGCCGCTGAAATGGAAGAACGCATCATCAGAACCGATAGGAATTCCCCGAGCGTGTTGGTCCCGCAACTTCGCCAGCAGGTCTGCTGGAAGATGAGCTAAGACATGCTGCTCAACATCCTTACGAATCAGCTCCGGAACCTGCTCCCAGAGTTTCTTTGAAAACGAGTTGAATAGATCGGGCGGTGCTTTGAAATCTGGCGGCTGCATGCGAGTTCTCACCAAAAATAGTAATGCGAACAATATGGCGCTCGCCTTGGGTCCGATAACCGCCGTGCGCTTGAATATCTAAGCTTGCGGTTTTTTCGGTCGAATATAATCGGTAACTTCCCAGGCCGATCAACAAAACGGATCCTATCAACACATAGCGATACTCGATGTCCGCGAAGATGAGGCGGCATTCGATAATACTAATGATGCTCGGACTCTCGTGGAAGCAAACTGCCATCGAGTAGTAGAAATCCCGCGATGGTCGCCACGAAGCCGGTTACGATGAGAAACTTAGGATCAATTTTTCCCATAATGGATGCCGTTCGAGCAATTTTCTCGGCAGTCGTCTGCGCCAAAGGGGTCCCGCACTTACCACACACAGGTTTGCTACCAAAGGGATAATGAGAAATCCGATTGATTGCGCCACACGCTTCGCATGTTCTCTGACGCACGGTATCTTTGTCTTTGTTCATCTGCCCCCCTCCAGGGATGGGTATGCGGCCCAACCAGACAAGGTGGCTAACCAAAAGTGCGGCACTCCCCAAATTTAGATAGAACCATGTCGTGCGGTGTAAATGGATTGGCGTGAAAGGATTGAACAACCCAGCGATGACAAGAAGTAAAACGGACCATGCTGGCGATCGGTGGTTCTCGGAAACCGAGAACCGCAAGGAAAATTCCAGCGCTACAGGTGACGATACGAAGAAAAGTGTAGTAGCCATGCGGGAGGTGAGCGATCGCCATGACTAACAAAATAATCGGTAAAAGCCAGACGATGCGCGGCGCCGATGACAAATTCATTGACCCTCACTCGCGATCGCGCGACTCTTGATCGTCAGATTTTGTGGCGGGGTTTGTGGTTGAGAACCAGCTTCGACGGAGATTGGCGGCTTCTAAGTCGCCGCTGATCATTATGCACGTATCCGTTTGTTCCGGTGAAACCAGGGTGTAGACCATCGTCACTCCGTTCAACGTCAGCGAATAACGCTTGGAATCGCCGTCGAAAGACCACAGGCCCTCATCTTGATTTTGCGGATGACCATCCTTCGACCGCGCCTCCTCCAACAGCTTGACACGATGATTTTCGAACAGGGTAAGCTGTTTGGTCCCTTCGAAAGATGTCACAAGTGAGCAAGGAATAAGGTCATCCCACCCCGGAACCGCGGGTTTCATCTGGGTGAGAAGAACAGCGTCGTCGCGAACAAATACCCAATAAACTAACGGCGCACATGCCAACGCCGCGACCAGCAAGTATCCGTTAATCCATTTTCGAAAGCTTGACGGGCGCGTGGCCGGGCTCGGAGCTTCATCTTCCGGCGCGGTTAATTCTGAATCCATTGCAATATTAAATAAGGATTTGTCAGAGGTGGAAACAACATCTCGCGACGCGCCGGATGGCGATTTTTCGGTCCCGCAACTAGGGTCAGTAGTCATCTTGATACTTATCGACCCCCATATCATTCAAAATCGTCTGAAATCGGTCTGGTGGAGTATCGGGTCGTCTTTATGTAACTTAAAAGCGGTCGCCTTAAAACAGTCATTTCACCGAAATTGCTCAGGTGAAAAGGACGCACAAAGGGAAACTTCGAGATATCTTGGCGCGGAACATGCGGCGCCTACGGGCCGAGCGCGGTTTCACCCAAGAAGCTTTGGCCCATGAGTGCGGTATTAACAGGACGTATTTGAGCAGTGTCGAACGATCGGAGCGAAACGTTTCCGTCGATAATATTGCACGTATCGCCAAAGGTCTCCGTGTAGAGGCCTGGATTCTATTTCGCGAGAATTAATTTATCGAGGCTGATCGACTTTTCCACGCATGCTGCCAAGATCTGGTGGTTTCTAAATTCCAGAATTGCTAAGCGAGCACATGAGACTGATGCCATTCCTCGCCGAACAACATCTTATTGCGGCAAAGCTAGCGCGCGAGAGCGGAATCGGGCGGACCGGCGCCGAACGCGAGCTGTTTATTAGAAAATCGAACAGCTTTCTCGTATGCGCGCGTCTCATGGCGAAAGATCGAGGCGGTATCAGATTGGATAATTTCGACTGGTCGTCGCTCACCCCAGATTGGGATGAAATAGACGAGCAAATTCGGAGGCTCGCTTCGCCGCATATCAGTGGTCCGCCCCTTGTTCCGGATCTTTGATCGCCGAGGAGTCATGAGGTGCAAAACAACTCCGGGCCGCCGCCGTCGACTGCGATAAATCCGAAGCCGCGATCGGCGTTCCACATTTTCAATTTTCCTACGGGCACCTATTTTCCTTTCGCCTTTCAGCTAGCCTCACGCACCAGCCGTCCCGCTCTGAGGCGTTTGTGGTTATAGAAATCAGACGACGTCGTCCCCGTCATCATCCTCGTCGGCGCCACGGTTCGGATCCTCGACGTACACTAGGCAACGTTCATAAAAAGAAATAGCACCACCCCGCAGCGGGCAATCCGTTTCGTCCGTGATGCCTTGCGCTTCTGCCCATCGATAGCCAGCGGCGTGACCGGAGCAATCGTCTGAGCAATCGTGACCGCCAAATTCGCGGGCGCGGGCTTCCCCTGCAACGCCATGCTGACCTGGTCGGAGAACAACCAGATCGCCTGGCACTTCATCGTGCCGGGAAAGCCGATGCAGAACGGCTTTTGTGAAAGCTTCAATGGCCGGATGCGCGACGAGCTCCTCAACGAAACCTTGTTCTTCGGCCTCGATCACGCCCAGGCCAGGATTGCGGCGTGGGCCGACGACTATAATAGCCAACGCCCGCATTCCTCGCTGGGCTACCTGACGCCTGCGGCCTATGCCGCCAACCTCACCGCAACGTGCGATCGGCTGCGCAACCCCGACCAGCTCCGCCGATCGCACGTTGCTCCACCCGCGCCAAACGGCGTAACATCCCCCGAGACTCTAATCGCCACTGGATGAAACTTCAGAGGCAGGTCACGGTCAGCATCGCAAGCGCGAGAATAAGCAAAGCCTTGATCTTCATGTCCCTCACCCCGAGCTCGACCAGCCGCGATCTGCCGCCACTTCCGTCGCCCGAGCAAGCTACTTCGCGCTTAAGGCCGTCGTTGGTGCCGGCGCATCTGACGCCATCAGCACTTTTGCTGGAGAATGAAACGCGACGGCCAAGATGAAGGCGACGGCGAGACCGTAAGCAAGCATCGCGATTTTAGAGTTGCGCATCCTCAGTCCCTCCCAGAACCGACGCCATCCAACCGCAGCTTCAGGGCGATGGCAATGGCAGACACGCGAAAGCGACCCAAAAGGGGATGGATTTTTACAGCACCGGCGATTGATCAGATAGGCGCCTGCAGCGCCGCGAGCCCGGCGGCGGTGAGTTTAATCTCGGACCGTGGACCACCGCCTCGCCGTTCGATCCACCCATAACCGTTGAGCCGGTTAAGCGTGCCAACGGTGGCCGAGACCGGTAGCTTGGCCACGATATTCCAGTCGCCGGATCTTAGATACTGCATGACTTGCCGCTCACTGGCCAAGACCCGCCGGTCTGCATTTTTACTGATCATTTCCCCTTCGCTTTCAACCCGTCAACCAGGCTACCGCTTCTATTGTGTCTCCTTCGGTACGTCCCGCTCATGACCCTCCGCCGATTGTGCCGCGCAAGCGTCGACGCCGTGGCACTTGCGGGAGTAGACCCACCCACCGCCAACGATGGCGCAGATTAAGAGAATGCCGATTAGATAAGCCCAACGTCGATGCGTCATGACTGGCCCTTGTTAAGGTTTGATGAGGCCCGCGTTCAGCAACCAGCCTTTTACAAATTTCCATTTGTCGGCGCTGTCAAATGACAGCAGCTCAGGTTTATTCTGTTCGATCTCCTTGAAGAACGCCAGCGCCTCCGCGGTGGTGTGAGAGACCACCGACTGCTGGTGGCCGACCCACGTTCGCCATTCAGCAAAGTATCCGCAGCTTGGCCTCGGATGGCGTCATTTCTTCGCCTTCAGTCCGAGTTCGGCCGGACCCACCTGAACCATGCCTGTCGCCCTTTGCCTTCAGCCCATCTGCCGGCTGCGCTGTGTGGCTTTTTTCAGAATTATTTTCACCCGAGAAGCACGTGATCGAATTGCCGCTTCGGTCCGATCCATCTGCACCCCAATTGCTCTCGAACTTGCCCCAGCAATTGCCAATTTTCGCAGCTTGTCGTCGTCCGCGCGTGTCCACGGCCGGGCGGAGAACCGACCTGGCTCCTTCATTTCCCCATCGCCTTCAGCCCGATTCGCATCGGATTGCGATCGCGCGCCACCGCGATTTTCAGTTTCGTTGTCCGCGTGTAAAACAGAGGACTTTTTCGTCCCATCTCTCGAGCGATCTCGACCAAGCTGTGGCCTGACCTCGCCAGTTCACGCAGTTGCTTGTCGTCTTCCGCCGACCACGGACCGCTGCTCATTTCTTCGCCTTCAGCCCAATCTCGACCAGGCGGCGGATGGCTTCGGGCCGGCCGGGTAGATCCTGCTGTTTACGGCGCCAGTCGTCGAGCTGCTTCGCCATATCCGGTTGAACGCGCACCATCACGGGGTCACCAGTGACCTTGGGACGTGGATTTCGCGATTCCATGGTATCACGAGTTGCTTTAGCCATGGAGTCATGGTATCACGAGTGCAAGCCGAGGGGAAGTTGCTGCTTCCGCCCCGGCTCTAACCCAAGCCAACGGAGATTACCCATGGCCCAGGCTACCAACGTCTCTACCATATCCCCATCCCGCTTTCACAACCTTCCCGACCCAGCGCTTGCCGACGCGCTCGGCCATGCCGACGCCGTCCTGAAAGGTGCAGAGGCCGAGTGCAAACTGCTCAAGGACGAATTTAAGCGCCGGGGCCTTGTCGAGGTTGCGGGCGGCCAATTCACCGTCACAGCCACCGAGCAGATCGCCGGTCGGCTCGATACCAAGGCCGTGAAGGAATATCTCGGCGAATCCTATCACCGCTTCGAGAATACGGTCGTCTCGACCGTCATTCGCATCAAGTCCGTTCAGCGGATCACAAGCGCGGCGTAGCGCGATCCCGAGCTCTTCACAGCTCGCGGTCCGACGCTGCGAGCACCCTTCTTTTTAAAATTCGACGGAGACAGCAATGTCGATCCCATCTGACCGCGTGCCTGGCACGCCACCCACAAACACGTCCAAAATCCAATCTCCAGCCACCGCGTTTCTCAACGCCGTCGCGCGCATCCATCTGTCCCACCTAATGCGGGACCCCTTCGTCCGTGACGCCTTCGAGCGCGCCGAACACGACGGTGGCGATGACTAGGGCGCGTTCGTCGCGGACGATCACCCCAAGACCCTCGATGGCGGGGCAGCCGAGGTTATCGGCGACACCGGCCGGCGCATTCTGGCGATGGTGGAGGGCTGAGCGATGAAACATGTCCCACCGCCCGAGGGCGAGCCGCTCAGCGGTCTTGACAATCTTGCGATGGCTGTACCGCCCAAATGGGGAGAGGCCATCCTGCGCCTTGCCAAGGCAACCGAGCGCGTGGCCGCAAAGCTGGATGAGCTGCCGGACACCACAGACAGCCAGTACATTGCTAAAGCCCGGGAGCTGGCAAAAAGCCTGATCGATTTCCTGGATGGGCTTGAGGATACCGACCAGGACGCAGCGATTGATGACGGGCCGTGCGACACGGACGAACTCGAAATTGCGGAAGGCGATGACGAGCCGTCGCTGGGGTCGACCGGTCATGGCAGCGGCGGCCCGATCTCCTACATGATTCCGGTGGTCAGTGCCGGCGGTGAGCATGATCCATGATTGCGAGGGCGACGAGCACGACGGCCGGGAGCCGGTCGGCGACGAAGAAGCAAGTCTCGGGTTTCTGGAGCGGCACGCCAGCCTGTACGGGAACGGCCGAGATCAAACCGGCAACCAGGAACGCATCTGCGATGGCCGTCCTGGCGAACTTGAAGATGAGCACGACGGCGCCGAGCCGGAGGACGAGGGCGGCGACGCCGTCCACGAAGATGACGAGCCGTCTCTCGGTTGGACCGTGGACGGGTGCACCCAAAGCCCCAGCCTAGCTGGATGCGACGCCGAGCTCCTGGAGCACGCACCCGTTCAACCCCAACACCGCACCGACCTCGGAACCGGCGTCTCGACTGAGACCACCTACCGGCGGTTTATCCGCGGACTTACCCCTGACCAGCAGCGGGCATTTCGGGAGCGGATGCGCGTCGGCAATACCGGTGGAGTGCTGGTCCGATGAACTGCGAAACCAGCGACGCCGACACCGCCGGCGTGCTCAGGTGACAGATCGCGCCTCCCACCCGCCGGCTAACCCCGGCGGGTTCTTCGTATGATCTAATGCCGCGCGGGGTACTGGCCCCTTTCCATCCCCGCTAAATCCTAACCAGCAGACGATGATGCGCGACGAGCAGCCTGCCCTCGTGTCGCGCCAGAAGAACTCGCTCGTATTGGTGCTATCAGCCTTTCGCCAACTTCAGGCGAACGGTCGCCCAGTTTTCATCGTCGGCCACAATAATCTAGGAAAAGAACCGAGCGATTTTCGGGTGAGCCAGGTCCAGGCGGTTCAGCACGTCGCCGGCTCATACTATGAGATGAAGTGCTTCACCTATGAAATGCTTGTGCAGGAGGAAAAAATTGCAGTTAGCGGCTGGGATTTTAACCGGCGTGGTCGCAGAATACCACCTCGCGCGTGATTTATGATTTCAACCGGGTCGATCCAGAATGACAAGTCCCGACCAAGAGTACCTACCCATTAAAGCATATATCGACGACCTATTAGGTTCCTTCGGTGGTGTCATTCCAACGATCCAGCCCGATGTTCTCCGAGCGCTGTACAAACAAAAAAATTATCCCGCGATGTTGGGATGGATAAAAAACTCAATGCGTCTTGAGTTGCGAGTGGGCCTCAGGGTCACAGACAAGATAGACGACGATCATCCGATGTGGATCGAAATATCAAAGCCGATCCCTACCATCGGAACGAGCGACTTCAAAAATACCTACGTAACCGTTAATGTCACGAACGACACCATCAATACCAAGCCTTTCGATTGGTTAGTTGCCGGTTTTGCGCATGAGTGTCGCACGTTGTCCTATTCTCGATAGGTCACAAATTGCAAGAGGATGAGAAAGCTGTCGATCTGACGTCGATGATCTTGGGTTTCGAGAATTTCGATGTAACCTGCCAGCTTCAATTAACAAGGTTTGGGTAGCCGGCTACCTAACCCTTCCTGAAAGGGAATTTGCGGCCAACTATCTAAGGAAGGTCCGGCGGGAACGCGAGGCGAGCTGCGCAAGTTTCGATCAGCGGACCTCCGGACAGAAAGAGCGTGGCCGGGACCAAAACTATTTCGTCAGACACTGGCGCGGCGATTCTCGCTTCCACTGTCTTATTGGGTCAATGGATTTCTCGGAAATATCTTTGTCGCCGTCGTGGTTGTTACAATAAGCAATAGGGTCGATTTTAGGGACAACTTCTATCCTGCCGTCGCTCTCTGTAGTGTAGTTCTGGTTTGGGCGATCATTTTAGGCACGGCAATCTGGCAGGGGGTCGGCAGCTGGCGGTCGGCAACTAACTACCAGCAGGTCAAGCGATTCTGGGGAGGTGCGGCAAAGATTTTTACGATCATCGGTGCAGCGAGACTGACCCTTGCTTTCTTGCAGTTAGGATTACCGAGGCTAGAAGAACTCCTGCAAATTTACCAAGGGGATCAGCGTTTAGGAAAACACTCTTTTCAAGTTTTGCGTGAGGGGAGAGAACTAAAATTTTCGGGCGGAATCACCTTCGGTGTAGCCAAAGAGTTTGAGCAATTTCTAAACGCGATGCCTCTCGTACAGATGGTCCTTTTGGAATCTCCTGGAGGGCGAATTGTTGAAGCTGCGCGAACCGGCAAAGTAATCAAGGACCGCGGGCTCAACACCCGGGTTACCCAGCAATGTATGTCTGCCTGTACCATTGTTTTTTTAAGTGGTCGAGAGCGATCCATTACGTCAAACGCCCGACTTGGTTTTCATCAGCCGACTTCTCCCGGACTGACTGACGATCAGAGAGCGCAATTGATTCTCCGAAGAACAAGAGCGGTTGTATCAACAAGGTGTCACACGAGCGTTTGCACAGAGGGTAATGTTAGCGTCTCCTGATCGTATGTGGTTTCCCACAGCCCAAGAACTGATCGCGGGCCGAGTAGTGACGATGGTGACAAGATCGCTCACCTCTGGCGCCCCATGTTCCTGGCAGCACTAGCGTAGCGCTTGGCCAGCCAGAGAATAGCCGCCGCCTAACAACCAGGCGCCGCGACATCTAGCCGCTTCGGGATTCCCATCGATGAAGCAGGGGTTGGGAGCAAGGCCATCGGGTCGCCGATCCTCCTTCGTTGCCGGATTTTAGCCGATACGGAACTCCGTTTGATAATCCAATAAGCGTTTTAGATGGACATGATCACGTGGAATACGTCGCGCGCACTAATGAAAAAACCGAGCTTCGATTGTAAAAAAGCGTCGCAGTCGGTTGAGCAGATTATATGTGCGGATGCTGATCTCGCGTCGTGGGACAATCGACTTGGCGTTGCGTTTAGGAAAAGGTCTGCGCAGTCCATCCTCAAGTCCCGGCGGGTCTTCGTGAAGAGCCAGGAGGATTGGATCAAACTACGAAACTATAAATGTGACATCCCTGCTAGTTGGACCAAAAATCATCGCGTTAGTGAAGCCCTGCCTTGTTCAGATAACCGCCGCACGAATTGATTCTATCGGCGCGGGCGTTGTGCCTTGAAAGGGTCGAGATCGGCTACGAGGCATGCCGGTTGCTGGTCAGTTCAATTGAGAACCTATCGTGGGACCTTCCTGCGGCTTCTCGAGCATCTTCAACGACGCATTGACGGCATCGCGCAGGTGTCCAGCGGCAACAGAACTGCATCGCAGCCGCGCAACAGTGACATATTTTATCTCAACCGATCCGTCAGGCATCGGATTAAGGGTGCGTGCGGCCAACTCAATCTGAACAATCCCGGCCATAACGCCGTAGGTCGGGGCCATATCGAAATAAAGGTATGGAGCCGTGTTGATGTCAACAAATTCCGGGAAGCGAGGGGGCTTCGGCGGTCTTTGGCTCTGTCAAAGGAAAATCTCCGGTTGATGGAAAATTGATCCAATCAATCTAGCGGAATCCAACCCCGACGCCGAGTGCCAAAGACCGCCTCTCCCACATTTGGTTTGTGAAGTGCAATCCCTGGCCCGGCAGGCAGTCAACAAGCCCATGTCGTGCTTTAGATCGCCATCGACATCAGGCGGGATTTTCCGTGGCGAGAGAATAATTCACCAGCCATCGTGCCATCCTCATCATCGAGCGTGACCACAGCGTCGGGACGGCGCTTTTTCACGTCCTGCCCATCAGGCCGATCATCCATGCGTTTTAGCGGATCGCCCTTGTAGATGTAGCTGTAGACCGGCGTGCCGTCTTTCAGTCTCTCCGACTTCATCGATGTCTTCTTTCAATCGGCGGTCGGAGTTTGAGGGCCTGACGCCGGGCCCCGCGGTGCCGAGCGCGGCACCCAGGATCGCGTAGCCGGCATTGTCCGGCTGGGTGGAGGTGGTCGTGGTCGGATTGGCGGGGTTTGCCGCCTGAATCGCCAAATCCGCCAGCGCCGAGGTCTGGAATGGATACTGCTGCGCCATAAGCCATTGATTGTATTGCGCGGTGAGGCTGGCCTGGCTTTGCGCTGTCTCTGCTGGCCCGTGGTGTTCACCGGCGACGCCGAGCTGCTGAGTTTGCAAGCCCTCGAGCGCTTGCGCCACCCAGCGATCGGTTCAGCGCCTTTTCGTTGAGGCTGGCATTCGTGGTCTGTGCCGTCGATTGTTGGACGTCCTGCGCGCCGGCGCCGATCGCGGTATTGAAGGCAGAATTGTAAGCGTTGCCGATCAGGCCCTCGTGCGCGACGTTGGCGTTGTGCTGGTTGTTGCGCCTGCTGGATGCCGGTGCGCGCATCGCCGAACGCGCCTGATCCCGTGGCCGCCGCATCGGTCTCTTGCTTCGTCGCCGAGTTCTGCCAGTCCATCTGCTGAAGCTGGGGCGCCAGCGCATCGGTGACGTACTGGTTCATGTACGGCGACATATTCGAGGAGATCGAATTCGCGCTGACACTCTGCGCCGGTGCCGACGCATAGCCGCCGATCAGGTTTGCGGCTGTGGTGCCGGTGCCGTTGTTGGCTATATTCTCGGTGGCGTTGATCGATGGCTGTTGAGCCGGTGCCAGATTGGCAACCTGCTGGCCGGTGTAGGGCGAAAGCCGTTGCTCTGGAGCTGATTGACAAAATTAAGATTGCTGTTCGCAGCCGAGGTGACGGCGGCCGAAGGCGTCGTGTGCTGGTAGAGCTGGTCTGAGAATTTCCGAAACACACGTTAAGCCTCCCTGGTCCTGGGGGGGGCAGGATCGATCCCGTCTGCCACGATCGAGCAGCGCGATGGTGAAATCCGGGCCAGAACCGATCGCGTCTGAAAGCGCCATCAGTTTTTGTCCGCGCCGGCGACGACCTGACCCGGCCGGAACCGCCTGATCGCTTCCGCCGTTCGGGTTGTTGATGACCGAGATTGGTCCGCGGAAATGCGGTCGCGAGCGCTGGGGCGAGGGCGCGGGGCGGGGGCCAGGGCGAGGCCGGTTCTAGGCGGGGACGCTCAGGCTGGCGTTGGCGGCTGTCTCTTCGGCAGGCCGCGCAGCGACTACACGCGTGGGCTTCCGGGCCGGCGCTGTAGAGGCTGAGGAGCAGCGGCGCGGGGCAGGTTTGGCCGGTGAGAAACCGCCGCATCAGGTCGAGATTGTTCTGGCTGGCCGCAGCGAGTCTTTGGCGGACCGGTTGCACGCGCCGCCGCCAGGTGGATTTGCGGTCGTGCTCCAGGTCGAGCACCCGGACCACCTCCTGCCGACTAAGGCGTTCCTCGGACGACGTCGGAACGCCGAAGAGTTGCACCATTTCGGCACGCGCCATGAGGGTCAGGACGCGGGCGTTCCAATCGCTGTTGCGTTCGCCGCGCATGTCAATATCTTCGGGTTCCTGACTGGGCGCAATATCCAGCGGCAGGATGTAGGTGTCCGGCTCGTCCGTCGGGATCCGCTGCTCGAACATCGCCCCCCACCGCTGGCGTCCCCGGTCTATGCTAATCACCAGCGCCGCGCTGATCCTTTCTGCGATGGCGATGTCTCCAGGCGTATGGAACGTCAGCGCTAGGCACGAGCGTCCGTCGCGGCCACCGCGGCCACCTCCTGGTAGAACCGGTCTAGGGTCTCTGGGACACACGGCGTGGATCACCGCGCGGACATGGCGGTAGTCTATCCCCAGGCCAAAGGCAGAGGTGGCAACCACAAGGTCGATCTCTCCGTCGCGCCAGGCCCTTAGGATGCGGTCGCGCTCGTTGATTCCGGTCTCCCCATGAACCATCTCCACGTGCTCGAAACCCTCGGCCTTGAGGCGCTCACGCCAAGTCTTCGCGTCGACAACGCGCGTCACATAGAGGATCGCCGGCCGGGGGACATGGCAGAACGCTTCGAGCACACGCGCCGCGCGGTGCACCTCGGTGGGACAAGCGACCGTCCAATAGTCGGGTTCGCCGCGCAATCGCAGCGCTGACAACAACTGGAATTCGCCGGGCCCGGCAAACAGGGTCCGCAGCAAGTTGACGGTGGCGGCGGTCAGAGTCGCAGAGAGAAGATTCGTGCGAGGCGCGGTCCCGGGCGGGGCGGCGCGCATCCACTGGTGTCGTAGACCCGAAAGTGACTGGAACTCGGTCCGGAAGCCGGTCCCCCAGCCGTCGATAAGATGGGCTTCGTCCACCACGACGGCACGCAGGCGGCCACGCTCAGCCGCCGCGGCTATGGATCGCCGCAGAGGACCGCATACAGCCTCCGGCGAGGCGACACACAGCGCTTGTGCGTCGTGATCGATGCGCGCGATGAGGGCTTGGTTGTTCTCATTGTTCCCGCTGCGGTAGGCGATCGGCTCCTTGAGGCCCTTTTCAAGCGCGGCGTTCTCATGGTTGATGGCCAAGGCCACGGTGGGCACCACCACGAGCGTCAGACCGGGCTCGGACGGGTCGGTGCCTGCGAACCCAACTTGGGCGATCAACTGGAAGATCAGGCTCTTGCCCTCGCCGGTCGCGAGGCTCACAGCGAGGTCGCTCCGGCCGGGGTCGTTAGCGCAGAGCGGACGGCCGCCCGCTGGCCCACGCTCTGGTATTGCGTATGGCCAAGCCGTTCCAGAAAGGGATCGCCTGCGCAGGCTGCATGCGCTGTCGCTGGCCGGGACCGCTCGGCCGCAGCGAACGCGTCTAGAGGTTCGCCGGCTGACCCGCAGCCCAATCGGGCGCCCAAGGACGCTCTGATACGAGCCAGCCGTCGGCCAGCCGCTTGGCGTCTAATCCCACCTCATTCCATTCCTGGAAGTCCTGCAACGGCGACCCTTGCGCGAGCGCGATACTGACGCCGTCCGCCTGCCGACGAGCTGCTTCGTGGACAAGGGCCTGCCTCAAGAGCACGGCCAGTTCAAGTGGCGATCGTTGGTGTGGCGCGGTCCATGCCCGACGCAGCCGATCAAAAGCCGGGTTGTCCGGCGCACGCCAAGCCGGCTGCGGATCGCCCCGGAGCATAGTCCGCAACGCAGAGAAGGCGTCATTCCCTGCCGGGATCACGTGGCCCTCGCAGGTGGGTTACGGGAAAGGACGAAGAACCCCATCGAATTGAGTCGCAGGCGGGGAATACGGACGGCCTCCAACACTTCGGCGCTGCCCCCAGGCATGGTGCCCGCAGCGCGCATGCGCCGCCGCTGGTCTCGCTCGGCGGCTCGCGTGGCGGTGAGAACTCGCTTCTGAAAGGCCGGGTCTTGCCGCACCAGGCTTTCGGCGAAGCCCGCGCCGCGCGGCAGGCTTTCTCAAACGCGGTGGGGGTCATGACCGTCGCCAAGACGCGGGACGGCTACAGAGGTTGATGTCGCGCCCACCCTGTGGGCGCGCCTGATTGTGTAGGGCTTGTTTGAGGATCTCTAGGATCGCGGCGGTGGCTGGTCGCCATCGACGTCAACGATATGACTTGGGTGCAGGATGGCAGGAACGATTGGGCGCGTCGCGAAAGGCCATGTACGTCGGCGTCCCGGAACACGCTCAGGCCGCTATCGAGCGACGGCTCGATCACAAAACAGAAGCGGAAACCGACCATGCGATGTCGTCATCAGGGAGCGAGGGTTCGACCCGCCAGGTAGCGAAAGATGACCCGCGGTCATCCCAACGGAGGTGCCGCTCAATCCCGTCAAGCAGCAGAGCTAACCCGGCCGAAGCAGGGTGGCGCCCCCGCCGCGTGGCGACAGTCCGGCGCCAAGCGTAGCTACGGTCGGCCTGCAGGCCGAACTCTGACTCCCACGGGGTTACGCGGAATGAGGGTATCGCGGGTCCAGGCGTAAGATACCTGGTCGGGTAACCGGCTAAGGCGCCGAAACTGGAGCGCCGAGACCAGCCATCCCTCAGCCGCAGCCTGTAGCTCAGTCTCATCGATTTCTGCGTCCTCGATCCGCTCAGCAAAGCCCGAGCCGTCGTCGCCGAGGGCCACGCGTCCAAGGCGTACTGCTCGTCGGCCGCCAGTCGCGCGAGGCGAGCTTGCGTACGGGCACGATCATGTCCCGCAGCCCGTCAGCGCCACGGGAGACGAAGGCGAGGGCCAGGTCCGCCTTCATTTCGGGTAGCGCGAACTGCACATCGCTGGTGGAGGCCTCAAAGATCCCGAAGCCCTCCGCGAGCACCTTCAGCCAGGCGGCCCACGGGCTGATATCGTCATCACTGGGCAAGAGAACCCGCTGGCGCAGTCGGGTTTCGAGCGGCCGAAGCGGTCAAGACGGCCTATTCTCTTGTTTGATCCGCGTGACCGAGAAGGGTAGGTCGAGGTGCAGGATCGCGTCGGCAAAGTTCAAGTTCGAGCTCCTTCCTCGCCGGACCGGTCGCAAAGAAGTGCCATGGCATCATGATTTCTCGAAAGGCCGCCACGGTTGCGTCGATGGCATCTGGGTCGTCATGGTCCTGTAGGCGCAGCGCCCTGATTCCCTCGGTTGTAAGGGCGGCGTGCATAGCCTCGACGCTCCCGGCCGTGGTGCCGAACGCCACGACCTTCGGATTGCGTGATCCGTCTTGCCGAATCCTTTGAAACAGGGCCTGCATGATGTCTCCGGCGACCGCAGCGCTGCGCGCTCGCCGGCACCTTGTGTCAGCGCGGCGCGAAGGCTGCCCGGCGCATCAGCGAGGTTGGCGGGCGCCATGCCGCAACCAACGGCGTCAATCGCGGCGATCAGGGCGAGCGCGTCCTCGGCCGCAAGCGGCACTGTTCGCCGCGGCGCTCTGCCGGATGGCATCGCGCCAGTCCTCGAGCCCCACCAATATCTCGGCCCACCGTAGGTCTTCATCGACCTCGCCCGGACGTGCTGGCGCCGGCCCTCGACAAGCGCGCCGCGCGGCCGAAAGTAAACCATCGCGTCACGCCGACGCGCCCGGATCAGGCGCTGGTGCACACGATAGGTGTCGGCGAGATGTTGGCGCAGGTCCGCAAGCGCCTCGCCGGCGCGCCGTGATCGCGCTCCAGGTCCTGAGTCAGTTGGGCGACAACGAATCTTCCGGCAACCGGGCGGCGATGTCGCGGGCGGACCGTTTCACAAGGAAGGCCGGGGCGTCGTCAGCCAAACTTAGAGAATCCACCCAGGTCGCGGCCAGGCGCGATCCGCGCCTCTAGCTTGGCAAGGTCGTGCCGGCCGTAGGCCGCAGGGTCAAGCACATAGAAGAGGTCGAGGAGTTGTTGCGCCGCGCCCAATGCCGGCGTGGCGGATAGGAGCAACAGACGCGGCGCGGCGTGCCCGAGAGCGATCAGCCGGGCGAGGGCCGACGGTTCGCGGAGTAGGTTGTGCGCCTCGTCGACAATAAGCAGGTCTGGGGTGGTGGACCCCCGCGGCCAAGGTCGTGCGCAGCCACCGTCACCCGGCCTTGGAATAATCGCCGAAGTCAAACGATCACTAAGCTCTCGGCGCCATCGGGGACGAGGGCCCACGCCGCAACCAGGACATGGCGCGTCGGATCGTCGATCAGGCACTGACGCGCAATGATTTCCGCCTCAATCGTCTTCCCCATGCCCACCTCGTCGGCGAGCAGGAACCGCGGAGTGGGATCGGTCATAACCCGTCTCACCGCAGCGAGTTGGTGCGGGACGAGTTCGATCTTGCTGGAAAGAGTGCCCGCGAGGCCCTCGGCGGCCGCCCGCACCTAACGATGCTCGCCAGCGCCACCCAGCGCCGTCGTGCAGGTATTGGCTCTCGCCGCCGCCCCTCGCCAAGACTTCGGAAGGGTCGGCGTGCGGCTCGAAGATGCCGTACTCGCAGCCGATCTTCCGTAAGGTCGAGTGTCTTCCCGTTTGGGAAGCGCACCACTGTACTCGATCACCGGGTGGGCGGCGGTGTCGAAGTCCTTAATACGTCCGACCAGCCAGCCGCCATTGGCGGCAACGTAGACACGGGTTTCGGGCCCGATTAACGCCCGCGACAGCGCGGTCGTCGGGTAACTCTTTCGACGACGCTCTCTTCTATAGAATGGAACAGCGAGACCTGGCTGGTTTCTCCGTTGACGGCCAACACTGTGCCGACGCCTCGCCGCCCGGGCAACGACACCAGCATGCCTGGCCAGACGCTGAATGCGTCACGAAGGAAACATCTCCTCCCGCAGCATAAAAATCAAACCAATTAGCAGTTTCGATGCCGCGCTCTTTGTGTCGGCAAAGCTGTGCAAAATCCACAAATGAAGGCAGTATCAGACGAAGATGAAGGGAGAAACTTACTGCACCACATTTAGCTCATGCGGCTCCGAGGGGGGACGGATACCTTTCGTCGAACACCTTCGATTATGCGTATCAACCAGAGGTTACGATCCCGCTACAGCCCATCCCAGCATGCCTTCAAGGGATCGGCATTGATCCAGATCAAGTGGCCAGGACGATGCGCCGGGCTCGACATGTGCTTGGCAACCTCCCGGCCGGGCAGACGGTGAGCGGTTGGTCTAATGACGGGTTGGTGGCCACTAGTGGCCGGCCATTGTCAGCAACTCTCGGCGTTTCATGGTCCCGCCAGGCTGGATACAGTTATTCTATTCAGTCAATCGACTCGTGCGCGTTTCTGCTTGTGTCGAATCCGCATAGGTGGCAGAAACTACGACAATCGGGTGGCTATTTCTGGTGGAAACTGACGCTCCCTTTATCTTAGCGCCGTGCTCACGGCGGAAACGCGCGGTGCCCGCCGCCCCGCTCCGCGCCGCTGACCTGCCCCGCGGCGATCTGAGTTCAAGTGGCGGGCGGGTGGGCGCTACAGCTAACTGCGGCGCCGCGCGTCGTAACTGCCTCTGAACTCTATGTCGGCCGAGGCAGCGCCGAGGCCCGGCAACTGCCGCGTCCGCCCGGGCTCGCCTTTTTTTCGTGTCCGCCGGCCTCGGCCTGGTGCCAGGTGAGGAATTAGTCCCAGCCTACAGCCTTACTGCCGTCCGCGGCGACCCGGATGACATCGCTCAGCGGGTGACTGGGCAATTTCTTCCCAGTGCCTGGTGGGGTGCCGTGAACCTCGCCATCGGACGGGGGGATAATCCGGTCCGAACGGTGATGGAGCGCTCGGCGGACTGCATCGCGGGCCTCAGCGGTTCGTATCTCGCGTTGGTCGAGCGGGAGTTATGCGAACTCCCGACTGGCATGCTTCAACGCCTGAGATTGGTCGGCCCACCGTCTGCCACAGTCCCCACAGCGCTCCGGCAATACCGAATGCCCTATGACTTGCGCTTCGACGGCGAGGGGGCGCCACTGCCTGGAACCATGTCGGATTCGCCCAGCGGGCACTTCGGCACTTCGTTGAGACAGTCACTGCCCGCCGAACCTGCGGCATCGGCCAATGTACACGCTGCGCGGGTCGAGGCTGAGTTGCAGCACCGCCGGCCCCGCTTGATGCCGCGCCGAGATGCCGGGACCGACGCGGAACTCGTCGAAGTGATCCGCCGGCTATTGCCACGTAGCCGCGGTAAAATGGGAATAACCCTGCAACTGCTGCGGCGGGAAGAAAACCGCGCTTGCGAACAGAGTCGCTTTCGCCGGCTATTCGCAGTGGCTGCCGGAATGGCTCCCTCGGCATGACCCGGCGGCGCGCACATGCACGCAAGATCGTTGTTCGAGCCGTCCGGACGCGGCAAGGCGAACGTGTGGACGTATTCGCGTTCTTCCTTCCCGGTCCCGCGGTGCTGGAAGCGGCTGACATAGAGCGCGTGCATCGCGACGATGGCAGCGGAGCCCTCCATGGTTTTCAACGCCCAGAGATACGCAACCACGTGAAGCAGATAGCGGACTTCCTCGATCACGGTCCGGTTCTGTTCCCAAATGCAATTATCTTGGCCTTAGCCCCTGAAGTCGAATTCCGTGCCGCGCGTGGTCCGGACCCGGCCGGGTTGGTGGACATCGCGCAGGCGGGCACACTCACCATTCCCATCCGGCCAGAAGGCCGGCGCGCAGCCTGGATCGTGGATGGTCAGCAGCGGTCACTAGCTCTCGCGCGCACGAAGAACCACGATATCGTTGTGCCTGTGGTTGGCTTCGTTTCAGCCGATATCGAGATCCACCGAGAGCAATTCATACTGGTCAACAAAGCTAAACCTCTGCCGGCGCGCCTGATTAACGAGTTGTTGCCCGAGACTTCGGCTTTTCTACCAAGGGACCTCTCCGTCCGTCGCATTCCGAGCGAACTCGTCAATTGGCTGAACAGACGCCAAGGATCACCGTTCCAAGGTCTTATCCGGCGGATCTCCGATGCTGACGATGCAAAGGGCGTTATTGTCGACAGCGCTCTCATCACGGTTATTCGCAACAGCCTTAACTCCCCGCTTGGCGCTCTGTCTCCCTACAAAGGCGGCGGCGGTGCTCCGGCGGACCTTGAGGGGATGTATCATCAGTTCGTCGTGTTTTGGCGTGCTGCGAAGGACGCCTTTCCCGAAGCCTGGGGTTTGGCCCCGACACGAAGTCGTCTCATGCACTCGGCGGGCATCCAGGCCATGGGCTATTTGATGGACCGTCTGATTGCACGTACGCCAGGGCTCACCACATCGGCAAAGGCAGTGTTGGCGGCGCTCCGCCACATCCGAACACGATGTGCCTGGACCGAAGGTGAATGGGAGGGCCTCGGTCTCGCCTGGGACGAAGTTCAGAGCGTGCCGCGCCACATTCGGGGCCTCGCCGATCTGCTGATCAGATTCTATTATGAGGCCAGCCGAGGCGCAGCGGCGTGAAATTCATTTATGCCGACAGTCTGGATTACGTCGATCCCGGTTATGACTTCGTTGAAGACCGCAACTCACCCGGGCGCAGGGCGTACTGGGACGATTTGTACCCACATGAGATAATGGAAAAACCGCCCTACCATGGGGTTTTGGTCTCGGCGTGCGATAGTTGGCGGCGGGCCTGTTGGTGGGGGCAAGGACACGCCACCACAGGCGCAGCGGTTCAGGCGTGAGGGCGCCCGGGCCTTCCTCCGCCTCGATAGCCCGTGCTTCGTACATATGCCAATATTCGGCGATTGCGGGGCCTTCGCCTATCATCGCGAGGAGATACCGCCGTACACGCCCGAAGACACGGTTGCCTTCTACGAAGACGCGGGCTTTACACACGGATGCTCGGTCGACCACATCATTTTCGGCTTCGACGACAACCTGACCTCTGGGCTAGCGGGTGGCTCGCCAGAGGCGCACAGGCGGTTTGAAATCACTCTAGCGAACGCCGAGGCGTTCCTCGTAGCGGCACAGCGCCTGTCCAACCAATTCACGCCGCTCGGTGTCATCCAGGGATGGTCGCCAGGCAGCATGGCGGAAGCGGCCAGACGGCTATGCCAAATGGGGTATCGCTATCTCGCCGTTGGCGGCACCGTCCCGTTGAAGACGCCACAGATCAAAGCGTGCCTGCTGGCGGTGCGCGACGCAATTTCGCCGGACGTGAACTCCACGTGCTCGGCTTCGCCAAGGCGGACGACATCGCAGAATTTCGGTCGTTCCGAATAACCAGCTTTGACACGACCTCGCCGCTCCTGCGCGCGTTCAAGGACGCGAAAAGCAACTACTATTTGCGGCGGCGAGATGGGCGGCTCGATTACTACACTGCAATTCGCGTGCCGCAGGCAATCGAGAATCAAAGCTACAGCGCCTTGCCAAGCGGGGCGTGCGGCGGCAGGAAGACCTGCTCGCGCTGGAGCGGCGTGCGCTAAACACGCTGCGCGCCTACGACCGCGAGCGTGCCAGCCTTGAAGAGGCGCTCGACGCAGCTATGGGGTAGGCACGCCCGCGATGCTCGAGAATGAGGAAGGCTTCGCCTCTCCAAAGAAGGTCGCTGAATTGCGCGCCCGCTACAGACGGACCCTGCGCGAGCGACCCTGGAAGCGGTGCGGCTGTACCGTCTGCCTAGAGGCATCAATTGAGGTGGTGTTGTTCCGTGCTAGCAACCGCAACAAGCGGCGCGGCATACACAACCTCGGCGTATTCAAAGCACTCGTCGACGAACTCCAAGACACGGAGCTGAACCCAACGAATGGACAAGCTGACCTTCTTGGCCGTCAAGGCCCGCCAGAACCCATCGAGCGCGGTGCTTTCCTTTGCAGCTAGCGCCTCCGACGTCGTGCGCTTCGCTGCAATCGAGCGCGTTGCCCGCGACGCCAATGGGTCCCTGAGTGGCTTTCAGCGCCCGCAGATCGCAGCGCACATCAGGGAGATCCGTGACTACCTCGAGACGCCAGAGGCGGTGCTGCCAAACCCAATTGTCGTCGCATTCACGTCGGGCGTGTCAGTGGAGGCGGTGGATGACGGTCTCTGTCGAGTTACGATAGACGTCTCGGACGGACCGCCTGGGCTAGTGGTTGACGGACAACAGCGTCTCTCGGCTCTTATGCAACTCGAAGGAAAAGGAATTTGAGGTATTTGTCTCGGCACTCATCTGCCGCGACGACGTCGAGTTGCGCCGCCAATTCGTACTCATCAACAATACACGCCCCTACCCAAGACCTTGATCTACGAACTCTTGCCTACTGTGGCTGGGGGACTACCGAAGCGGTTATCCGACCGTTCTACTGCTGCCGATTTGACTGCGCGGCTAAACCACGATCCTGGATCTTCGCTGCGCGGGCAAATACACCAGCACACAAATCCGGACGGCCTGCTCAGCGACATCGCGGTGCAGAAGGTGATCATGAACTCTCTTAGCGACGGCGCGCTGCGGCTAACCGCTCGAAGGCAGGGATTGGATCGCTGCCTCGCCCTGATCAGCGAATTCTACGACGCGGTCCAGTCACTGTATTCAGCGAATGGAGGGACCATACGCCTCGGACCTCACGCCTCGTGCACGGTGCCGGCATCGTCGCAATGGGCTTCGTGATGGAGGAACTCCACAAGCGTGGCGCAGACACCAGCGACGAGTTCCGGCGCGGACTCGGGTGTCTCAGCGGGCGGACCGCTGGACAACCGGCGAGTGGGACTTCGGCGGCGGTGATTGCCGCCATTGGAAAGCTATCCAGAACACAAGCCGCGACATCGTTACCCTCGCACAGCACTTGGTCAGCATCGTGCGCACCGACGCGAGGATCCGGCAGGCCATCAAGGTCGAGGAAGCGCCACTTTTGCGTCTGGCCAAAGCCTAGAGGAGCGATCGGTGCACCCTGGCTATCCGCTCAGTCGACCAACTCGTTGTTGGGTTGGTTAGGCTGCTCGCTCGAAGAGGAAAAAGGCTGTTGGAATCGTGCGGCACTGTGAGCCTGGGAATGATTGGACAGGAGGCAGACCATGATGGAAGAAGGCGCCCTCGTGTTGTTCAGCGGCGGTCAGGACAGCGCCACATGCCTCGCATGGGCGCTCGATCGTTTTGCGCGCGTTGAGACGATCGGCTTCGACTACGGTCAACGCCACAACGTCGAGCTAGCTTGTCGTGACGCATTTCGCGCGGCCCTCTTGGAACTGTTCCCTGGGTGGTCGGAGCGCCTCGGGGATGACCACACCCTGGCACTCGGCGCTCTCGGAGCCATGTCTGACACCGCGCTGACATCCGAAGCCGAGATCCGGATGCGCGAGGACGGTCTACCGAACACCTTCGTGCCTGGTCGTAACTTGATTTTCCTGACCTTCGCTGCGGCGCTCTCCTACCGCCGCGGACTGCGTCACCTCGTCGCCGGCATGTGCGAAACCGACTACTCCGGTTATCCAGATTGCCGCGACGACACCATCAAAGCGATGCAGGTAGCCCTAAATCTCGGCATGGAGCGACGCTTCGTGCTGCATACGCCACTGATGTGGCGGACAAGGCTGCTACCTGGCGCTTGGCCGACGCGCTAGGGGGGCTAAGGCTCGTTGAGATCATCATCGAGCAAACGCACACTTGCTATATGGGTGATCGCACGCAACGGCATACCTGGGGCTATGGTTGCGACAAGTGTCCGGCATGCGACTTGAGACGCAAGGGATGGGAGGCGTACGCCACAGCATGCGCCGAGACAGAGGAGTTGGCGCATGTCTAGCCCAATGTTCAGCCAGCTGCGGCAACGCGAATCCCGCGAGGGCCGCGCGGGCCCGCTGAACCCACGGTCGCAGCATCATGACTTACACAGTCAAGGAGATCTTTTACACACTACAGGGCGAGGGCGCGCAGGCGGGCCGACCTGCTGTTTTCTGCCGCTTTTCCGGCTGCAATCTTTGGTCTGGCCGCGAGGTCGACCGCGCAGAAGCGACGTGTCGGTTCTGCGACACGGAGTTTGTGGGACTGATGGACATGGTGGTGGCAAGTTCGCGTCATCGCAGGCACTTGCCAATGCGATTGAGCAGGCTTGGGGCGCAGCGCAGAGACGCCGCTTCGTGGTCTTCACAGGCGGAGAGCCACTGCTGCAACTGGATGCTTCTGTGGTCGACGCAGTGCACGCGCGCGGTTTCGAGATCGCTATCGAGACCAATGGCACGCTCGAACCACCATCGGGCATTGATTGGATTTGCGTAAGTCCCAAGGCCGCGCTCCGTGGCGGCTAAAAGCGGGCCAGGAATTGAAGCTTATTTACCCGCAGCCTGGATTGTCGCCTGACGACATCGAAGCGCTACACTTTGAGCATTTTTGGCTCCAGCCGATGGATGGAGTGGACCGCGTCCGCAACACCGCTCAAGTCGTTGATTATTGCCTAAGGCATCCTCGTTGGCGCCTAAGTCTCCAAACTCACAAACTGATCGGGATTCCGTGATGTTTGAACTTTGCAAGCAGTTCCGGTTCGAGGCAGCGCACACACTGCAGCGCCAAGTCGACGCAGAGGCCAGCCGGCGGATCCACGGCCACTCGTGCAGGGCAGAAGTCACGGTGCGAGGCCCGGCTCAACCAACGACCGGCATGGTGATCGACCTCGGATTATTCGAGCGGGCGCTTGAGCAGATTCGCGATGTATTGGACCATAGGTTTCTGGACGAGGTTCCGGACCTGGGTCCCGCCACCATCGAGAATTTATCAGCTTGGATTTGGCACCGCCTCTCGAATAGTTGCCCAGGGTTGGTGAAGGTCACGGTACACCGGGATAGTCAGGGTGATCGTGTGCCTACTTTGGCCCAGAGCAGCGAGCGGGTTGACCCTTTGCGCCCTCTACTTCTTCTTCTGGGCATCGGACGATAGTTTGAATGACCGCTTACTCGACGTAATGCCACCGGTAAATGCCTGAGTTGCCGGAAGTGTCGAGATTGTTCGTCGCGACCTGACCTACTGATACTGGGTGGAGGGACGCCCGATAGCGTCGGGCGACACACGACAAACTGCCCCCTGGCGACATGAAGAATTGACCCGATTCAGCCGCTGAAGGAGGTTTGAATGTGAGAGAGGAGTTCGAAGGTTCTTTCGCTTATGCACGACCAGCGGAGGATGCGATGAAGGCGCCGGACGAGGTGTCGGCGATGCTGCGGCAGGCACTGGGTTGGGGGTCGAAGCGGATTGCCACTGAGCTTGGTTGTTCGCGGAACACAGTGCTGGATTGGTTGGCACGGGGCGATTGCCGGATGGCTTGTCGGAGTGGCTGCACGAACGTTTTCGTCAGCATGCTGGCAACGCGAATTGGTTCGCCAGGAGTTGGGCGAGAAGAAATACATCGTGATCAGCCTGCGCGCGGTGGAAGCGCGGTCGCTTCGCTGCGGCGTGAGTTGATTGCTGCGGCCCGAGCCAGGCGCAAACGTCGCTCCAATATGCCGTGCTTGCAACAGACCTCCGAAAGCTAGCGAGGCGTCCCTGGCGGATTTAACTGAAACGAGACATTCTCGCATACGCTATTACCCCGGGCACGCTGCGGATTTTCTCAGTATCCGCATTCGATGCAGATCCCACAATTGAGCCTATTGCTTCAAATCTGTCTCGTATCTCAAGGCCAGCCTCCGCCAGTTGCTTTGCAACGGCACTCAGGTCGGCGCCCGGCTTAACTGTAACGACCAGATCGGCCATTAGCGCGCTCCATATTGGCTAATCGCCTCGAACCAGGGTCGATCCGGCTCGTCAATCTACCCTGCCAGCAGCGAGATGGCGCCGATTTGATCCGGCGTCAAGGGCATTGCACCAAGCCCGAACCCACGTCCGTAGCGGGATATGCGAGGGCCTTGGCATCTGCAGGAGGACGTTCCCTAGTGCCTTGCCCCGGAGAGCAGCATTGGATTGTGCCCACAAGGCGGCCGCGCCCGCAACATGCGGGGTGGCCACGCTCCGAACCTGAGTTCATCCTGTGACCCTGTGGCATGGGCCAGCTAGAGAACACGTCGACAACCCGGCCCCGCGATCCGGACTTTTCCGCCTGACGAGAAGACCGCGATCTGAAGTTTGCATCAACCGCGGCAATCGAGAAAATTGTTGGAGAATTACCAGGTGATCCAGTCGGCGCAATATATCCTGGCCGCCGGCTGGCGTTGCCGGCTGCAGCGTATAGCAAGCATCCGGCGTCAAGTGCGGCTTGGCCTGCCTGCGTGTATGATACTTGTGGCGGAACACCGTCGGCGCCCACCGACATCGAAATGACCTCACAGCGATTGGCGATAGCCCAATTCATCCCAGCCAGGACAGTGGCTGTTGTCCCGCCGCCAGAGCTCGCAAGGACTTTTCCCACACAGATTTGCGAGCCAAACGCGACGCCATAGCGCGGCACTCCGGTTGGCCCTTTCGGGCCGCATGCGGTGCCCGTCGTGTGGTTAACCGTGGCCGTTACCGTCTTGCGCCGTAGCTTCGCCTGGGACAAAGGACTGCTGAATTTATCCGATTCTCGAAAATCTGGATGGCGCAAGTCGAGGCCGGTGTCCAACATCGCGACCTTGATTTCGGCCCCACTGAATTGGCTACTGACAGTCTTAATCGCGATTAGTCCCCACGTAGCGCCCGCGATGGCTGCTTCCTCCTCGTGAAGCGTGGAGTCCGGAGAGGAACACCCTCAGGGGCCTGGCTCACATCCTGCAGGAACCGCTCTGCAGTTGCGCTAAAGCCTCGAAGATAGGATTCCCAATTCACGTTGATTGCAAAAACAAATGTCTCGGTCGATTAAAAGATAGGGCTATTTGTCTCCCCGGCGGAAGCCAAGTGCATCGCTAGAGGCCCTGTCGATGTCTCCTCCGCAACGACCGCTATGCCCAGTTCCGAGAAAAGAATGATGTCGCATCCCCGAGTTGCTGAAAGTCAACGGCGTGC
>CAVRYV010000026.1:0-13013 GCA_963725555.1 uncultured Pseudomonadota bacterium
GGGCAACGCGCGGCAGGCGATTGAGCGGCGAGGCCGCTTTGCGTCTTGATCGGATTTCAGACCATATACGTCGCTTAAGTAGCGTCGAAAACGATATGCGGCGCAACTTGATGACCTTCGAAGGCCGGTGTGAAGGCTTTCACCGAAGCTTTGCAACATGAATTGAGGAACCTCCCGAACGCCCGGCTTAGCGCGCATTTGCTCATCCCCGGTTTCGTATTCACCGGCTTGACCGCCAAAGGCCGCACCGAGAAGCCCGCCGCTGCATGGACGCCGGAGCAAACTGCGGACTTCATGATCGACAAGTTATCGGCCGGAGATTTTTATATTCTGTGTCCGGATAATGATGTGGCTCGGCATGTCGATGAGGGGCGGATTCTATGGGCCGCGGAGATATCGTCGAGAACCGGCCAGCGCTGTCACGCTGGCATCCGGATTACGCCGATGCCTTCGCAAAATTTTTGGGCGTGCGCTAGCGGCCCCCCGGGGCGGTGAACCTGCGCAGGGTCGTCGCGCGAACGCGAACGCAATCGAACCGGCCCCAGTATCCGGCAGATAAATCCGCCGTGTTGGGGCTATGTCCGTTTACAAATGCCAAGTGAATGCCGAGTGAATGCCAAGTGCCGAAGAGCTCCGCGGATAACTGTCGGGTTAGATCCCACCATCCTATTTCGGGCTTTTCCGATGCTAGAACGCAGTCGAGATTTGCGTTATGACCCTAACGGGGCAGTTTCTGCACATCGGAAAAGCCGCGGGTATTCACCCGCGCAACATTTCATAACCTGAGCTGATTTCCATGCGACGAGAGCCAAACGCCAGCTTGCTTTCATGATCACGGTTTCGGAAGAAAAGAGCGTCGACTACGAGCTCACGGCTCGGATTGCCGCCGAAGCGTTCGGCTCAAAGGGCGGGAATTTTTCTGCGGAACGGATGAGGTGGCTTTACGAACGCAGTTTTGGTGAGGGCAGCGCGATCCTCGCGGTATTCGACGAGGGCATCAAGGTTGGCCAAATTGGCCTGATCCATCAGAGGATTTGCTCGAATGGCAAATCCGGTAGCGCTGTTCAACTCGTCGACCACTTTATTTTGCAGCCCTATCGCTCGGCTCAATTGGTCCGCCGCATCTACAAGGAGGTTGAGCGCCTTTGCCTGGATAAAAACATCCGTTTTATCGTCGCCTTACCGAATGAGAACGCCACACAGCTCAACGCACGTTTTCTCAAACTCAAGCCCCTTGTGTGGTTGCAGATCCGCGCCGGTGTCGCACTTTTGCCGCCCGGCCGTTCAAAGCTGAAATATTCAGCTAACCTCAAATCGATGACCAGGGATCAAGCGGTTAATCTCCTTTCAAGCTTCAGCACTGCCGCAACGGACAATGGGGTGTCTTGGAATGGTGAGACCTTGTTTGAGCGTATGAACGATCCGACGTGCGACTATGCCCTTCATGCCACGGATGACCTGCTTTTGATCTCGTCGTCCCGCGAAACCAGGGGCATCAAATATGCGTTGCTCTGTGGCTTCTTTGTGCGATCGCAGATCAAAGCAACCCCAAGCGCAGTCCGCGAGCTGATACGTGCCGCGTGCCAATTCTGGAAGCATTTGTTTTTTGTCTACGCCGGTATTAACACCAGCCTTTCCAGACTTCCGGGAGTGGCACTGCCAGCTCGGTTACGCAAGCCGGTGCTCGTTCAATTGCGCGATTTCACTACTGACGAGCCCACCGTACGCTTCGATCGCTTTCAACTTATCAATTCGGATTTTGTTTGATTGGCTCCGCGCCGGGGCGGGGGCGGCCTGATCGACCAGGCGGCTCCTTGCTGTTCACCCCGCGCATCAAGCCGATTTTACCCGTCCGATCGCGATCGGCAGGTTGCTGAATTCAGCTGAGGCTGGTGACGCGAATAAGAACGAGATCGGCCGGCCGTCACCGTCGACCCGGAACTTGATGATGTCCGAGCTGACCCCGGTCGGAAATTGGCGGGAAACGCAACTAGCTACGCATGACTATGGGCCTCGATGGCGGCATCTTGATCGTCGCAGCAACATTTGTGCGGCGCCTCGCGGCAGGACTTCGAGGATCTTTCGCAGCCGCATTTCGGCCGCTGCTTGCAGCAGGACGTTGCTGCCTCCTCGCAACGCGGGCGGCAGGCTTCCCAATCGGTATAGGCGAGGATTTCCACGTGTCTGACGGGCGTATGCGGATCGTTGCTGTAAATCACCAGTTCCGCGGCGCGTGCGATTTTCTCATTCGCGTAATATTCGATCGCGACACCGAGGCATGATCCGGGCCGCAACGTCGCCGGGAACGGGTTATTGTCGATCCGGTAGGCGTGACCGATCTGCTTCAGCCCGACCTCGACGATCTCAAGGTTGCACGCTCCGGTGTTGCAGATGGTCACGGTGCGGTGCGCGCGCGTGCAACATGGCACGCCGCCGAAATCGGCCGAACCGGTTACAGTCAGCGTTCCGGCGGGCGCGAACCCGCTGACTTTGATCTTGCGCTCGCCGGCAGGATCGTCGCTGGAAACGCTGAGCGTTGCGGATTTGGCGCCGAGACCGGTCGGCGCGAAGCGTATCGGCAGCGGCAGCGCCGTCCCCGGTGCGATGGAAAGCGGGAATGAGAGGACCTCGGGGACACGAAAATCCGTGGCGGAAGAGGAGATGCCCGTGACGGAGAGGACGCATTTTCCGCCGTTGCTCAGAACCAGAAACTCGTCCTTGAACGCTCCGAAGCACACCTCGCCGAAATCTCCGGTGCCGGCGATCGCCAGATCGAGCCGCGGCGTCACCGCGTCGCCGGATACATTGACGAGGTGTGGACTGGACGGATCGTTGCTGACGATGGTGATCTGGCCGGATTTAGCCCCGGTGCTGCCCGGTTGGAACCGGATCGTCACGTCGATCGAGTCACCGACGCTCACTAGCAGCGGAAAGGCGCTGACACTGGGCACCAGGAAATCCGGCGAGGACGAAGTGATGGCGGTTATCGACAGCAGGCCGAAACCACTGTTGTTGAGGGTTAGCGTCTGCTGGACCCAGGACTTCGCGCAAGCATTGCCGAATTGCCCATCGTGAGCGATCGCCGTCGCCACTAGGGGCAGATGCGCGAGAGCCGCGAAAAGCCGCTTTGACTTGAGGCTGCCCCAACCGGTGCAGGCGTCCCAACCCTTGATGGCCTTGTAGCCCGGCGACGTGATGATCGTGGGCGGATGCGGCGGCGGCAAGGTATAGCTGACGGAATTGCTGGCGCCGTCGTCGATATCACGGAAGATGTCGAAGCCGACCGTCTCGGCCAGCTGGTAGATCGTTGGATTGAGCCAGCCCAGATTGAAGCCGAGCTTGGCGTTGAGGATCGCCACGAGCCCGGCATAAAGCGGGGAAGCCTCGCTGGTGCCGCCGAAGCCTGCCTTGCTTCCATAGAGTACGACCCCATAACCGTTGGAATAGCCCGCGATGTCGGGCACGCCGCGGCCACGCGTCTTGCCGTCATTGATGGATGGCGGAACGCCGGCGCCGGTTTGCCAGGAGGGCAAAGGGAAGACCAGATTGCCGGAGGAGTCGGTCATTGTGCTGATGCCGCCGCCGGTGGTGCCCCGGACACCGTTAGGGTTGACCCAGGTTACCTCATCGAATGCCGAACCGGAGACGTTGCCGATCGTGGTCCCGCCGACGGTGGTGATCCAGGGGTCGACGGCCGGATAGCACACATGAGCCCGGCCGTCCGGTTCGGGGGCATTTCCCATCGATCCGTCGTCGCCGGATGCGGTGAATACGGTCACCCCCTTCGCCGCGGCGTGCTGGAAGTGAGAGCTCAGGGTCTGAAGTTGGCCCGCGCTCCAGAAGGCTTCGTCAATGCCGTAACTGATGGTGATGACCGATGGGGCCGGATCGCCGGCGCCAGGGAAGACGGCCGCTTGAATGGCGTTTAGCCAGCCATTTTCCGAGAAATTCGAGAAATAGACCGCGATGGTCGCGCCGACCGCGACAGAACTGACGACGTCGATTATCCAGCACAACCTCTCCATCGGTCCCGTTGGGGTGCGCGGCGCTGCCGGGTGAGTTGGACACTGGAGGATCAGGTGGAATTTGCGGCACCTTCGGAGTGAGCAGCTTGGGTTTGGGCAGTGCAGGGTGCAACCACGCGAGAAACGTATCGACGTCAGTCGCATTTCCGCTTAAATTGACCGTGAAGCCGCCGCCGAATTCAAAGATGCCGATGGTCTGACCCGCCATGCTGGCGGGAAGGGACGGGAATCCGTAAAGGCGTGCGACATCGGGCGGGGTCAAGGCGCTCAGCGTCAACCCGGTGCCCATGCGCCGCGCCATTTGGCGGCCGTCCAGACCGAAAACCGCGCGGATGATCGCTGCTAGCGCGCGGGGCACATGCAGGGGTCCCTCATGCCCGTGATAGGTCTCGATGTCCGACCGATAGAGACCGAGCGAGATGCCGAATGCCGCGTCGAATTGAGCGACGGTGCCGGTGACATCAACCCTTCGGCGGGCGAGATGGCTACCGACGACGGACAGCCCCTGCCTCTTGGCGAAATCAATGACCTTTTCGATATCCGCTTGATCTGCGCCGTAGGCGGTGCCGTCGTCATATCGAGGCAGGTATCGGCGTTGCTGCGGCGGCGTCTTTTCCCAATGATCCATGTCAGGCAAAGCCGGGGCGTCTTTCCCCGGTCGCACAATGATGCTTACGGCCAAAATTTGCCCGTGCGGAGCCGGGCCAATGCGCTGCACCTCGCCGGCATGCCTGCGATCGCTATCGGGCAGGGGGACAATATTCTGTTCCGAATTCGCCATGACTGGATCCCTTCGCAGAGAGAGAATATTTCCAACTAACTTGCGAGAAACTATCTTCTAGAAAGGCTGGCAGTCGTTCGTCGCTCAACCGGCTTCAACGGGAGTTACGCCGGGCAGCACAAGTCGGCGTCGTCACGCGGGCGCAAAGTAAAAAGGAAAGTTGTATCGCCGCAGCTATTTGCGCTTGGCTTAGACTGCCGCAATTCGTGCCTCCCGTGATTGTCGTCGTCTCACATCACTACGGTTCGGAGGGCTTCTGAGCGAGCTTACGTGCTTTGCTTGCGGCATGAGCATCTAGCAGATTTGACAACGCGCTAATGTGAACTGGCGTACATTTTATGGAAATCGTTCGCCGAACAGAGCGAGCGTCGAAACGATCGTAAAGATTGAGTTCACGCCAGGGACATATTTTAACGCCTTTAAGCGGAAATATTTCGCATTATCACGCCGCTCCTGTGCTTTCACAAGGCATGGCAGCGAAGCTGCCGGTCCATTCGGCCGATGCACGCGCCGCCGGCATCGGATTGGGAGCAGAAACATGACTGGCTGCGATTTGAGCAATACACTCAGTCAACCTAGAGGGCCTTCGGCCATCTCTCTGTTTTAGGAAACTGGCACTTCCCAACTGGAATATCGGCATCAGGGACGGCCGCTTCGCCGTCACTGAAGGTTTCCCTGCCGAGGGCCGCATTGCGCGACCGCATTGTCAACTCTCAGGGCTTTCTGACGCTATTCCGACAAAACTCCGCGAAGGATATCATCCAGCGCTGGTCACCGCACGTTGCGCCATCACCTTGACGAGATTGGCGCGATAGACCGCTGAACCATGAATATCCGTCAGCATGCCGTCTGCGGAAATCGTCACGCCATCGAGCGCCGCCGCCGACCAGTTGGCCTTCAATGCGGTCTCGATCGCAGGCACCCGCATCACGCCGTTCTGTGACGCGCCAGTGGCGGCGACCCGGACATCGCCGGCTTTGGTCTTGACCACAAACGTGCCCGTCAGCGCGAAGCGCGACGCCGGATGGCGCATTTTCGAATATCCGGCCTTGGCCGGAATCGGAAACGCGACCTGCGTGATAATCTCGCCGTCCTCCAGCGCGGTCGTGAATAGGCCCTGAAAGAAGTCCTCAGCCGCGATAGAACGCTTGTTGGTCTTCACGGTCGCGCCGAGCGCCAGCACCGCCGCGGGATAATCCGCCGCCGGATCGTTGTTGGCGATTGATCCGCCGATGGTGCCGCGATAGCGCACCGCCGGATCCCCCAGCACCGAGGTGAGATGTACGATCGCAGGAATCGCCTTTTTGACGTCGGCATTGCTCATGATCTCATGATAGGTCGTCGCTGCCTTGATCGTCAGCGTATCGCCGGACAATTCTATCCCGACGAGCTCCTTGACCTTCGCAAGATCGATCACCTCGGACGGCGCTGCCAACCTCTGCTTCATGACGGGAAGCAGGGTTTGGCCGCCAGCGAGATATTTGGCTTCGGTGCCCTTGGCGAACAGCGCGATCGCCTCGTCGATGCTTGAGGCGCGATGATAGGTGGTCTGGTACATTTTGCGTTCCTCTATCTAGGGCTCAACCGTGGATTGCGTGCCAGACGCGATCGGGAGATGCAGGCATTTCGATCTTGTTGGAACCAATCGCATCGGTGATGGCGTTAATCACCGCCGCTGAAGCGCCGATCGCGCCGGCCTCGCCGCATCCCTTGACGCCGAGCGGATTGCCCGGACACAACGTCGAGGTGTGCTGAACGTTGAACGAGGGCAGATCCTCGGCGCGCGGCATGGCGTAGTCCATAAAACTTGCGGTCAGCAGCTGGCCGCTTTTGTCGTAGACGCAGTTTTCCAGCAACGCCTGACCGATGCCCTGGGCGAGGCCGCCATGAACCTGACCTTCGACGATCATCGGATTGATAAGCCGCCCGAAATCATCAGCCGCGACAAAGTTGACAAAATGAGTCTTGCCGGTGCCGCTATCGACTTCGACCTCGCAGATATAGGAGCCAGCCGGAAAGGTGAAGTTCGTCGGATCGTAGAATGCGCTTTCCTTCAGGCCGGGCTCCATGCCCTCAGGCAGGTTATGCGCGGTATAGGCCGCCAGTGCGACCATCGGAAATGCGATCGACTTGTCGGTACCCGTAACCTTGAACTCGCCATTCTCGATGACGATGTCGCCTTCCGACGCCTCGAGCTGATGGGCCGCGATCTTCCTGGCTTTCGCTTCCATCTTTTCCATCGCCTTGACGATGGCGGTCAATCCAACTGCCGCGGAGCGCGAGCCGTAGGTGCCCATGCCGAACTGCACCTTGTCGGTGTCGCCATGGACAATCTGGACCTGGTTGATCGAAATGCCGAGCCGCTCGGCGACCACCTGCGCAAAGGAAGTCTCGTGGCCCTGGCCGTGGCTGTGCGAGCCGGTCAGGATTTCGATGGTGCCGACCGGATTGACCCGCACCTCAGCGGATTCCCACAGGCCGACGCCGGCGCCGAGACTGCCGACGGCTTTCGAGGGCGCGATGCCGCAAGCTTCGATGTAGCAGGACACGCCGATGCCGCGCAGCTTGCCTTCGGATTTTGCCTTTGCCTTGCGCGCCGGGAAGCCGGCATAGTCGATCGCCTTCATCGCCGCGTCCAGGGACGCGTTGAAGTCGCCGATATCGTAGGCCATGATCACCGGCGTTTGATGCGGAAACTGGGTGATGAAGTTCTTGCGGCGCAACTCGGTCGGATCGACCTTGAGTTGCCGCGCCGCGGTCTCCATCAGCCGTTCGACCACGAAGCTTGCCTCCGGCCTTCCGGCGCCGCGATAGGCATCGACTGGCGTGGTGTTGGTGTAGACGCTGATTACTTCGGCGAAGATATTGGGAATGTTGTACTGGCCCGACAGCAATGTGGCGTAGAGGTAAGTCGGCACCGAGGACGAGAACAGCGACATATAGGCGCCGAGATTGGCGTAGGTCTTGACCCGCAGGCCGGTGACCTTGTTGTCCTTGTCAAAGGCCATCTCGGCCTTGGTCAGATGATCGCGGCCGTGCGCGTCGGTGAGGAAAGCCTCGGTGCGGTCGCTGGTCCACTTCACCGGCCGGCCGGTGCGCTTGGAGGCCCACAACGCCACCATTTCTTCCGGATAGATGAAAATCTTCGAGCCGAAGCCGCCGCCGACGTCCGGTGCGATCACCCGCAATTTGTGTTCCTGGGCTACGTTGTAGAACGCTGAAAGCACCAGGCGCGCCACGTGCGGATTCTGCGACGTGGTGTAGAGCGTGAAGTGTTCCTCCGCCGCGTCATAATCCGCAATCGCGGAACGCGGCTCCATCGGATTCGGCACCAGTCGGTTGTTGGTGATATCGAGCGCGATCACGTTGGCCGCGCTCTTGAATGCCGCGTCCGTTGCGGCCTCGTCTCCGATGGTCCAGTCGTAAATAATGTTGCTGGGCGCCTCCGGGTGAAGCTGCGGCGCGCCGCTTGCCACGGCGTCGCGCATATCGACCACCGCCGGCAATTCCTCGTAGTCGACCGCGACAGCCTCGGCGGCATCGCGAGCCTGATTGCGGGTCTCGGCGATCACCACCGCGACGGCCTGGCCGACAAAGCGCACGGTATCGGGCGCCATCGCAGGCCATGCCCCCATCTTCATCGGCGAGCCGTCCCTGGAATGGATCATCCATCCGCAGATCAGATTTCCGATCTTGTCATCGACGATCTGCCGCCCCGTCAGCACGTCCACCACCCCGGGCATCTTCATCGCTTCGGACGAGTCGATACTCTTGACCTTGGCGTGGGCATGCGGGCTGCGTACGAATGCGGCATAGGTCATGCCGTGGAGGCGGATGTCATCTACATAGCGGCCCTTGCCGGTGATGAAGCGCTTGTCTTCCTTGCGAACGACCCGTGCGCCGATGCCTTCGATTCCCATGATGTGATCTCCCTGTCTCGGTCCGTGCGCGAGAACTTGACTGGCACGCCTGCGGCTATTTGGTTTCTTCTCTGATCTGCATTCTGCGGCCCATACCGATATAGCCGGCTAGGCCGCTATCGAAGCGCTTCGCAGGAGCGCTACTCGGCAGCCTGCGCGACGTTCATTCGGCCGGCGGCATCGAGTACCGATTTGACGATGTTGTGGTAGCCAGTGCAGCGGCAGATATTGCCCTCGAGCTCCTGACGTAACGTCGCCTCATCGAGGTTCCGGCCATGGCGGTTGACGATATCGATCGAGGCCATGATCATGCCTGGCGTACAGTAGCCGCATTGTAACCCGTGATTGTCGCGGAAGGCCGCTTGCATCGGATGCAGCTCGTCGCCCTTGGCGATCCCCTCGATGGTGGTGACACTGGAGCCGTTGGCCTGTCCCACCAGCACGGTGCAGGATTTCACCGATTGTCCGTCGATATGAACCGTGCAGGCACCGCATTGGCTGGTATCGCAGCCGATGTGGGTCCCGGTCAGTCCCAGGTGATCGCGCAACAGATGCACCAGCAGCGTCCGGTCCTCGACGTCAGCCGAAATCGGCTTGCCGTTGACCGTGAGTTTAATGTTGGACACGCTCAATCCTCCCAAAGGTTTAGTCGGTCTGGATCCAATCAGATCATGCCGACAACCCATTTGTAATCGCTATCTTCGTAGTAGATTGACCCGGATCTAATGGCCTGACTTCTTGGAAAGACCTTTGCGATGTTGGCCTGCTTTGGATAGTGTGGCGTTAGTCACTTGATGCCCAGCGGCCTTGATCTCGGATCCGTCAGGCTGGGCGCATGGATTTGCGGCTTACGCCGGGTCGCTCCCGACTTGGTCCCGATCTCGGCACTCCTCCCTCAGGCGGGGCCCTTCGCCGCATCAGCGAGCCCCGGAAGAGGCCCCTCGCTTCGGCGGCGTCTCTTTCCAACCACGCGGACCGGTATCCGGCCCAAACGGGCCCGTATCGACCGAGCGGGCTAATTTAAAAACAGCGGTGGGCCGGGCCAGTTTAACTCCTGCTTCCGTGGTGCCTTTTCGCCGAACGACTGGCAGGCCATAGTGGAGCCCATGAAAAAGCCCCGCGTCGTCATCAAAACCGTAAGCAGCCACCAGATTTACGTCGAACATAACGGCGAGCGAACGTTGTATGCGGTGACCGACAAGTTAGAGAAAGCAAAGGGTCTCGTGCGAAAGGCCAAGCGCGAACTTGGAATTGCCAGAGGTAGCATCTCAAAAAAATCCGGCTTGTCTCAGGCCGAACCAGATCGGTAAGCTCTACCCAGCCGCGCGGCGCTCAGCAGCCTTGACCTTGCAGTGTGGTTAGGCCCGCCGCTTGGACTTACGGCCTTCGCCGGGTCGCTCCCTCCACGAAACTCCGGCCTGAGAGGCTTTCCCGCTTAGGCCCGGGGCTCCTTGCCGCCCGCTCGTCCCAAAGTCCTCAAAGCTTTCCACTTATACTTAGCCCTGCACAGAGTCCTCGGGCGGGGTTTTTCACCGACGCCTCAGTTGGCGGGAAATAAAATGGCCCCGGTGTGGGGCAAGCACACCGGGGCCGCCTGAGAGCGACAGGTCGTTACGGCAAAGCAAGGCATGTCACGGTTTGGCGCAAAACACTCGGATTGCCGACGTGAATGGCGAGCGGCCCAGTTCGATTACTGCTTCGGCACCTCGTCAGCCTTTGTCGGCGTTGCCTCTGGATTTTGCCCGCCGCCTGACTTTGGAATGACGGTTTCCTTCAAAGTGGTCTTCGGCATATTGGGCTTAACTTCCCCGACGGTGTAGTCGGTGCTTATTGCTTTGCAATCGAGCGAATAAATCAGCTCGCCTTTCGCGGTCTGGCCGATCGGCGGGCACTTCTGAAGCACAGCAGGGTTGGCGCTGTTGTCTTGGGCAAATGCCGGCGCCGAAAACAGCAATATCGCAATTGCGAATTTGTACATCATTTCCTCCTTGGAAATCTCTTGTAACAAACACAACGGCGTCCCCAGCAACGAGTTCCCTTATCGCGCTCAGAAAGATTGCCAGAGGCGTTCTTTGAACCAGGCCAGCCAGAACGAACTGTGGCACGGCGCAGCCTGTCACTGGCCGCAAAGTCCCCTTTGCATTTTGCTGTTTTTCAATCCGGCCCCTAACCTCATCGGGTAGAATGGCGATGGCCGAAATCATGTCTGCGCTAATCGGAGCGGCATCTCTGCTGTACGCTACGGTCGGCCAAGCCGGCGGGACCGCGTTTCTTGCGTTGATGGCCTTTGCCTCGTTTCCCTCAAAAGAGATGCGACCCACCGCGTTGCTGCTCAATATCGTTGCTGCATCGCATTCCCTGCTTCAGGGGTTCACCCTTCAGGGACGCCCGCCATTTGCATACCCTCATAGATGCGTTCGCGCAGCGCAAGATAGGTCGGATTGTCGCTCGACACGCCGACGCGGAAGCGCCGGATGGTGAAAGTCGGATCGAGCGCAAGTCCCGCCCGCGCGGCGGCCTGCGCCTCGCTTGGTCGGCCGAGGAGGGCCAATGTAGCGGCGAGATAGAAGTGTACGAGAGGATAATTTCGGTTGATCTCGATGGTATTCCGAAAACGCGCGACCGCCTCCTCGTCGTTACCGAGGGCAAACTTGGCGGTGCCAGCGAAGAATGTCCAGAGATATGCATTCGTGTCGCGGGGACTAAGGCGTAGCGCAATCTGTATGTGAGCCTCGGTTTCTTCGCTATGACCAGTGAAATATTTGGCGAGGCCAATATACCCGTGAGCAGCAGCCAAATTTCGATCCAGCGATAGTGCCCGCTCGCATTCTGCGATACCTTGCGCGGCACGGTTGGAGGAGATCTGGATTATGCCTAACAGGTAGTGGCCCATGGCATGATTTGGTGCAAGCGACAGCACTCTGGTCAGAGCTGCTTCTGCCATCTCAAGGCGGGAAGCGCGATCGTCGGTCATAAACCACGCAGCAATGGATGCGTCGGAAAATGCCATTCCGGCCAGCACCTCGATATTGTCAGGATCGAGCGCGAGCGCGCGTTCATAGTAGCTGCGCGCTTGCATCATGTATTCAGGACTCGCTCCTCTGTTCGCGCAAGCCATCCCCTGGAAATAAAGGTCCATCGAGCCGGGGTGCGGGGCTAATTCCGCGCGGCGCGCTTCCGCGGCGATGAGTTGGGCATTAAGCGTATTGGCGAGCCTCGACACGATTTCGTCCTGCATGTCGAAGAGATCGGCGACGGGCTTGTCAAAGCGCTCGGCCCACAGGTGATTGCCGCTCTCGGCATCGATGAGCTGCACGTTTACCCGCAATCGGCTTCCGCCACGCTGTACCGAGCCTTCGAGTACATAGCGCACGCCGAGCTCCCGGCCGAGCTGCTTGAGGTCGAGAGCTTTGCCCTTGAAGCTGAACGCAGTATGCCGGCCGATCACCAACGAGCCGCTAATGCGCGATAGGTCCGTAGTCAGGCTTTCGGTAACGCCATCAACGAAATATTCCTGTTCGGGATCGCCCCCCAGATTGGCGAAGGGAAGCACCACGATCGAGAGTCGCGGTGGCGCCGAAGCCACGGCAAGCTCCGTCTGTACAGGCCTGCCGACTTCGAGCGAATACGCCCGTACCGGCTCGGCAATATTTTTGAGGCTCTGCTCTCTGAGATCGCCGACCACGAGATCGAGCCGCGCCTTGACCTGGCGATAGGCGTCTTCGGAAAGGCAGATCGCGCCGGGCTTGGCGATCCCCTCAAGACGCGCGGCGATATTGATGTTGTCGCCCATGAGGTCGCCGTCGGATTCCTCGACGACATCGCCGAGATGAATGCCAATGCGAAATTCAATGCGACGGTCGGCGGACAGCCCGGCATTGCGCTCGACCATGCCGTTTTGAATCTCGATGGCGCAACGCACGGCATCGACTACGCTGCTGAACTCGACCAGAGCTCCGTCTCCGGTGCGCTTTACCACACGCCCGTGGTGGACGGCGATGGTTGGATCGATCAGATCGCTCCGCAGTGCTCGCAACCGCGCCAGCGTGCGATCTTCGTCAGCCCCCGCAAGGCGGCTATATCCCACCACGTCGGCGGCGAGAATCGCGACGATTTTCCGCTGCATCTGGCTGCCCACCATCTCACGCGACTGTCTGTGTTTGGCGAAGAGAGGGAATGTTAAGGGAACCCCTTGGGAAAAGCCATAAGCGGTCGCCGCAAATTGTCCCGCTGGATCGGCAAATCGGCAGCGTCCATCGGGGCGGCCTCGCGGAGCCGCCATACTGA